>CAVOMK010000012.1:0-164626 GCA_963697005.1 uncultured Actinomycetes bacterium
CAGAGAATCGGCTTTCCGGTCACGCTCTCATGATGTGTGCGATCGGCACCGAGCGGAATCCGTCCGAAACCGGACTTTCACCTGGGATCTATCGCGGCGTGCCCTCCTGCAAAGGGAGTAGTTTGGGCACGTGCTCGAGCTGACGCCTGACGAATTGCTGTCGACGACCCGTGCGGTCCGCAAGCGGCTCGACCTCACGCGGCCGGTGGAGCGGGAGGTGCTCGAGGAGTGCCTTCGGCTCGCCCAGCAGGCGCCCACGGGCGGCAACTCGCAGAGCTGGCACTTCGTCGTCGTCACCGACCCGAGAAGCGGGCTGCGCTCGGCGAGTTCTAGCGCAAGCTCGCCTATCCCTACCTGCAGCGTGGGCGGCAGGCGCCCGGGAAGGGCAGATGCCCCGATCAGCGACGCGCGTGGTCACCTCGCAGAGCACATCCACGAAGTACCGGTCTTCGTGATCCCGTGCATGCGGGCCGCTACGAAGGCAAGTCGAACGGGCCGCGGCGTCGATGTTCGGCTCGATCATGCCTGCGGCGTGGTCGTTCATGCTCGCTGCGCGGTCACGCGGCCTCGGCACGGTGTGGACGACGTTCCACCTCATGCACGAGGAGGAGGCGGCCGAAGCTGCTCGGCATTCCCTACGACGAGGTGACGCAGGTCGCGCTCATCCCCGTCGCCTACACGATCGGAACCGACTTCAAGCCGGGCAAGCGGAAGCCGCTCGACACGATGATCCACTGGGAGCAGTGGTAGCCGCTCAGCTGCCGGGCGAGAGGTAACGCCCGAAGTACTCGAGGATCGCGTCGAACCGCAGCACGCGGTGCAGAGGCGAACCGGAGCGCGAGAGCTCGTGGCTCTCCGCCGGGAACCGCAAGAGCTCGACCTCTTTGCCGAGCAGGCGCAGCTGCGTGAACAGATGCTCACCCTGCTCGATGTTGCAGCGTAGATCCTGCTCCGAGTGCAAGATGAGCACGGGCGTCTCGATCTGCTGCGCGTACGTGGACGGCGATCGCTCGAGATACGCGTCGACGTTCTCCCACATCGGACCGCCGAACTGGCGCTCGAACACCCAGAAGAGGTCGCTCGACCCGAACATGCTCACAAGGTTGTTGACGGCGCGCTCGGAGACTGCCGCCTTGAAACGGTTCGTGTGTCCGATGATCCACGACGTCATGAAGCCGCCGTACGAGCCGCCGATCACGCCGAGACGTTCCGGGTCGATGAAGTCGAACTTCTCGAGTGCCGTGTCGACGACCGCGGTCACGTCCTCGTAGTCGCGCGTGCCCCAGCCGGGCCCGGCGCCGTTGAGAGGGCCGCGAATCGCGCGGCCGTGCTCCTCCGAGTACCCGGAGCCGCCCCGGGGGTTCGAGTAGAGGACGACGTAGCCAGCGCCGGCGTAGACCTGAACCTCGTCGAAGAAGCCCGTCCCGTACTGGGCGAACGGGCCGCCGTGAATCGTCAACACCGCGGGGTAGCGCGCGCCCGGCTTGAAGCCGGGAGGCCGCACGATCCACGCGTCCACCTCGTAGCCGTCCGCAGACACCGCGGTGAAGCGTTCCGGCTCGGCGAGCTCACGCGCGCGCCGAATGCGTCGCCGACGTTCGTCACGCGCCGCGCTTCGGTCCCGATGTAGACCTCGCCCATCGTCGTCGAGGTCGAGGCCGCATACGCGAGCTTCCCGTCCCGGACGTCGTAGCCGCTGATCACCTGCTCGCCGCCGACGATGAGCTCCGGCGCAGATGACCCATCGGCCGCAACGCCGTACACGTGCACGTTGCCGCCGTCCTCGACGCCGAAGACGATCCGGTCGCCGTCCCAGAGCGGCTCGCGCATGTCGGGATACGGGCCGCACTGCCGGTCGAGCGAGGTGGTCAGGAGCTTCCGGTCGCTCCCGTCGGCGTTCAGCACGCCGAGCTGGGTGTGGTGGGGATCCGTGCCGTCCTCCGGTGTCCACCGGTAGGCGATGCGGCGGCCGTCGGCCGAGAAGCGTCCAGGCCCATACGAGGCGTCGTCGCCGGTCAGCGCTTGGGCTCGCCGCTGCCGTCGGCCTCGAGCACGTAGATCCGTTGATCAGCTCGACGTCCCATGCGCTCGTCGCGCAGGCCGTCGATGAGGACGCGCTTCCCGTCCGGCGACCACGCCGGAGTGTCGTCCTCGAAGTCGCCGTCGTGAGCTGGCGCGTGTCCGCCGTCGAGGTCGACGATCCAGAGGTGCTTGCGGCGGTCGCCGGTCCACCCGACGCTGTCGAGCTTGTGGAAGACACGCCGGAACCGGCGCGGCGTGCGCTTCCGTTCGTCCTCTTCGGTCGTAGGCCTCGTCGCGGTCGCGCGCGGTGAAGACGATGCGTGTCGAGTCGGGCGACCACTCCGCGCTCTCGACGCTCTCCTTCAGGTCGGTGAGCTTGCGCGCTTCGCCGCCCTCGGCCGGGATGAGGTAGAGGCTCGCCGGCGTCTTGTCCTCGCCGCGGTTGGACACGAACGAGAGCCACCGGCCGTCGGGCGACCAGCGCGGCAGTCCGTCGCGGCGGTCGCCGGAGGTGAACTGCTCCGGCTCCTCGGATCCGTCGAGCCGGGCGATCCAGATCGCGCCGCGGTAGTCGTTCTTGTCCTTGTCGATCGACCAGACCTGGTACGCGACGCGCGTCCCGTCCGGTGAGATGCGGGGATCGGCGACGCCCGTGAGCTCGTAGACGTCCTCGGGTCGCATTCCGGCCACGAGGCGGGACTATAGATCGGAGGCCGTTGCCATGAGACGATTGGCGCATGGCGACGGTCGAGGCGGTGGAACGGAGGTCCGGTAGGTGGAGGGGTTCCGCGTCGCGGTGCGCCACCTGGATGGGCGGAACGTCCGCGGCGACCGGACGCACATGCCGACGTACCAGTTCCGCCGTGCGATGGCGGACTCGGCGAACGTGAAGGCGTGGCGCGAGGGACGCTTCCGGCGGCGCTACCCCGGCTTCGAGGTGGACGTGCTCCATCGCGATGGGACGCGCGCCCACGGCGGGACGCTGCTCGGCACGATCCGGGCCGAGTACCGTTAGTCGCGCGCGCGGGCGTGGCGGAACGGTAGACGCGCCGGCCTTAGGAGCCGGTGGGCGAAAGCCCGTGGGGGTTCAAGTCCCTCCGCCCGCACTCGGGCCTTCGCGCGGTTGCGCTACGTGAGATCGCGTCTGGTGAATGCGGTGACCGCGGCCGCGATGAACACGATCGTGCCGACAGCGAGGGGTGTGGCGTGCGCGAAGGTGAGGCCGTGACGGAGCGGGTCGACCGTTCCGTACTGGTAGAAGGGCGATGCGTCTCGCAGTGGTTTCAGCGCGCTGACCAGTGAGCCGAGCGCGTTGGCGATGTACGCGGCGCCGGCAGCGGCCCCGGCGACCGCGAGCGCGAGCCCGCGCCGCCCGCTGGCGGCGCCGATGGCGAGCGCGATCGACCCGTACAGGAGTCCGAGCAGTCCGGTCGCTGCGGCGGCGGCTGCGAGGTGGCCGGCGTTGATGTTGAGTCCTGCGGCTGCGGTCGAGATCGCGAGCGAGGCGAAAGCGACGATGGCGAGGAGCGTCACGAGGGCAGCGACAGCGGCTGCTTTCTCCAGCACAACCCGCCTCCGTGAGATCGGGTTGGCAAGCAGCAGGTCGAGGGTCTGCTGTTCTTCTTCTCCCGCGATCGCACGTGCTCCGGCAGCGACCGCCGCTGCGATCATCAACGCGGGAAGCACGAGTGAAAACAGCTCGATGCCGAGATAGCCGGTGGCGGTGCTGTAGTCGACGCCGCCGCCGAAGCCGAGGAAAGCTTTCAGCGTGCCGGGGTAGCTCTTGACCAGTTTGTTCAGAGCTGGGGTTGTGCCCGATCGATGGGTAGATGGCGACGATTGCCGCCACCATGAGGATGATGTAGGCGGCAAAGCCGACGAAGCTGCGGAAGCCGTCGCGCAGGGTCCTGGTCACGACACTACGCGGCATCAACCGGTTCCTGGTAGAGGGCAAGGAAGACGTCCTCGAGATCGGCCTCACGGCTCTCCAGTCCGACGATGTGATGGGTGGCGAGCGCTTTCACGAGCGCGTCTGGCTCGCCCTGCAACCCGAAGACGATCGTCCGGTCGCGCCGGTCGAGCTCGCGCACACCAGGGATGCTCGCGAACGCATCCGGGGTGGCCGGTTCGGCGAGAGTCACCGTGACCCGCACGAGCGCGTGCGCGCGTAGCGCCTCGACGGTGTCTTCGAGCACGAGGCGTCCGTCGCGCAGGAGTGCGACTCGGTCGGCGACCCGCTGGACCTCGGGAAGCACGTGCGAGGAGATCAGCACCGTCCGGCCGGCCTTCCTCGTTTCGTCGAGCAGCCCGTACACGAGCTGCTGAACGAGCGGATCGAGGCCGGAGGTGGGCTCGTCCAGGATCAGCAGCTCCGGGTCGTGCATGAACGCCAGCACGATCCCGACCTTCTGCCGGTTCCCCTTCGAGAGCGTCTTCAACGGCCGGTCGAGCTCGACATCGAGCCGCTCTGCGAGCTCCTCGGCTCGACCGAGGCCGTCCAGGCCACGGAGCCCGGCGAAGTAGGTGAGCTGCGCGCGTCCCGTGAGCCGGTCGTACAGGCGTAGATCGCCGGGCAGATAGCCGATACGACGACGCAGGGCGGAGCCACTGCGGGGGCTGGCGCCAAGCACCCGCACGCTGCCGCTCGTCGGACGGATCAGGTCGAGGAGCAGACGGATCGTTGTCGTCTTCCCGGCTCCGTTCGGGCCAAGGAGGCCGAACACCTCGCCCGGCTCGACCGTGAAATCGAGATCGTCGATACCGCGGTGCAAGCCGTAGCTCTTGGTGAGCGAATGAGCCTCGACTACGGGAAGGTCAGCCACGCTCAATAGGGCGTGCTCGTGGTGGTGGTGTGCGTGCTCGTCCATGGGCGTGTCCATCATCTTCAGCATCGCCATGCCGCCGCCGCGGCGGAAGTAGCGCCAGACGAGGGCGGCGGCGACGAGCAGGAAGACGATGTTGAGGTACGTCGTGTAGTTCCAGCGTCACCGACGCGGTCACGACCTTCGCGTTGCGCGCCGTGCGCTCGATGCCGAGCCCCTGGAAGAGGAACTCGACCACGAGGCCCGCGGCGGCCATCGCGGCGTAGAAGGTGACGAAGATGAACACGGCCATCCGCCTGCCGTAGTAGCGGCGGTAGATGTCGAGGATCGGCAGGATGATCAGGTCGGCGAAGACGAACGCGATCACGCCGCCGAAGCTGATGCCGCCGTTCCACAGCACGGCGGCGAGCGGGACGTTCCCGATCGAGCAGACGAAGCTGAGCATCGCGACCGCCGGCCCGATCAGCGGCCCCCAGAGCTTCGCCGAGCGTGCCGTGGTGCTCGAGGAAGAGGCCCTGCCAGAACGAGTCGGGCACCCATGCGGCGAGCGCGCCGGCGATGAGCAGCCCGCCGAAGATGTCGCGCCCGACCGCCGCCCAGTCCATGACGAAGTAGTCGGCGGTCGCCGTGAAGCCCCGCCGGCGAGCGCAGCCGCTGCCACCAGCCGCCCGGCGCCGATCGACATGTCCATCTCGGCGTGGCCCTCCATCGAGCCGAGCCGGCCCTTCTCCGCCTCGGCGCGCGCCTCGTCGACGAGCTGCGGCGTGAGGAAGACGCGGAAGAGCAGGGCGACGAGCACGATCATGAGCGGGCCGCCGACGAACTCGCCGACGACGAACTGCCAGCCGAGCAGCGAGCGCCATGACGATCCCGAGCTCGATCACGAGGTTCGTCGACGCGATCTCGAACGCCATCGCCGCGGTGAAGTCGGCGCCCTTGCGGAAGAGCGACCGCGCGAGCGCCACCGACGCGTACGAGCAGGACGACGACGCTGCGCCGAGCGCCGACGCGACGACGAGCGTTCGCGGCGAAGCGTCCGGCAGCAGCTTGCGCATCTCCCGCTTCGACACCACGGCCTGCACCGCCGCCGAGAGCGCGAAGCCGAGGACGAGCGCCCAGAGGATCTCCCACGTCATGCCGAACGCGAAGCTCAGCGCGCGCCAAAGCTCGTGGAGGAGGTGGATCACCGCCTAGTGACGAGTCGCGCGCGCCATGCGACCGCGCCGGCCATCGCCGCCCAGAGGAGCGTGACGACGCCGACGAGGAGCCAGGACAACGCGTTCATCGTTCGGTTGGATCCATTCGCCGGAGAAATCCTGCGTCCTCCTACCGGACGACACGCTCGATGTGCTCGGCGGCGCGGCGCAGCGCGGCGTCGTCGAAGAGATACGGCGTCGCGTTCGGGATCGCGTGCTCCGGCGCGTCGAGGTCGGCCGAGCCGGCGGCGGCGTTGAGCGCATACCGCACGGGGATCTCGTGGCAGACGACGAGGATCGCCGGTCTCGGGCCGGTCGAGCAGCCGCCGGAACGCGCGGCGCGTAGCGGCGCGCCGCGTCGTCGAGGCTCTCGCCGCCGGGGAACGGCGTCGGCGCGCGTGTGCGCGTGCTTCCAGCCGCGGTACGCGTCGAGCGTCTCGCCCTCGAGCTCGCCGACGTCGATGTCGTCGAGCAGCGGCTCCTCGAGGAACGGGGCACGTCCCGGCCGGCGAGGATCGCGTCGGCCGTCTCCCTCGTCCGCTCGAAGCGCGTGTGCACGCAGAGCTCGAGCGGCAGCTGCGCGAGCTGGCGGCCGAGCCGCGCCGCCTCCGCGCGGCCGTCGGCCGTGAGCGGCACCGGTACGCTCGGGTCGCCGTTCACCCGACCCTCGACGTTGAGCGTCGAACGGGCGTGGCGGGTGAGCACGAACAGGCGCAACCGGCCGAGCCTACGCGACCGAGGCCGCTTGGGCTCTGCTTGAATGGCCGGGTGCAGACACGAGGTCGAGGAGCTGCCCGAGAACCGGGTCCGGCTCACGGTGCAGGTGCCGTCGCACGACGTGCACCACGCCGTCGAGCACGCCGCCTCCGACCTCGCCGCGACCGCCAAGATCCCCGGCTTCCGCAAGGGCAAGGTGCCGCGCCAGGTCCTCGTCCAGCGCTTCGGCCGCGAGCGGCTGATGAGCGGAGGCGGTCGAGAGCCACATCTCCGGCTGGTTCTGGAACGCCGCCGCGCAGACGCGCGTGCGCCCGGTCGAGCAGCCCGAGTACGACTTCGAGCTGCCCGACGTCCGACAGCGAGGACTGGCAGTTCACCGCGACGGTGGCCGTCCAGGCGAAGCCGGAGCTCGCGGACTGGACGAAGCTCGAGGTGGGCGCGTACGAGCCGGAGGTGCCGGCGGAGCTCGTCGAGCGCGAGCTCGAGGCGCTCCAGGCGACCGTCGCCGAGCTCGTGCCCGTCGAGGGCCGGCCGGTCGCGCCCGACGACACGGTCGTCGTCGACCTCGTCGCGCCCAAGGGCGAGACGAGGCGCGACTACGTCGTCGAGCTCGGGCGCGGCGCCGTCGTCGAGGAGATCGAGCAGGGCGTCGTCGGCCTGAACGCCGGCGAGACGAAGGAGATCGAGTTCGAGCTCGGCGACGGCGACGAAGCAGGCGGTCACGGTGACCGTGAAGGAGATCAAGGAGAAGGTGCTGCCGCCGCTCGACGACGAGCTGGCGCGCGCCGCGACCGAGTTCGAGACGATCGACGAGCTGCGCGCCGACATCGAGTCGCGCCTGCTGCGCGCAGCTCGCGGAGGAGACCGAGGCCCAGTTCCGCGCCGACGTCGCGGACGCGCTCGTCGCCGCCTCGAAGGTCGACGCCAGCGGCCCGCTCGTCGAGGCGCGCACGCGCGAGCTGCTGCGCGGCCTCGCCCGCCAGGTCGAGGCGCGCGGCGTCCAGCTCGACACGTATCTGACGATGACCGGGCAGTCCGCCCGACGAGCTGCTCGAGCGGCTGCGCGAGGAGGCGACGCGCTCCGTCGCGCGCGAGCTCGTGCTCGAGGCGGCTGCCGACCAGCTCGAGCTCGACGGTGCCCGACGAGGAGATCGAGGCGCTCGTCCGCGAGCAGGCGGACGCGCACGACGACGACGTCGACGAGACGATGTCGCGGCTGCGCGAGAGCGGCCGCCTCGAGACGCTCCGCGACGACCTCCGGCTGCGCAACGCGCTCGACCGGATCGCGTCGGAGGTCAAGCGGATCCCGCGCGAGCTCGCTGCGGCGCGCGAGGCAATCTGGACGCCGGACAAGGAAAAGCCTACGACTGAGACGAAACTGTGGACCCCCGGTAGTGGAGGAGCGTCATGAATACCCGTCGAATCTCGTCATCCCGTCCGTCATCGAGCAGACCTCGCGCGGAGAGCGCTTCTTCGACATCTACTCGCGGCTCCTGAACGAGCGCATCATCTTCCTCGGGACGCCGATCGACGACATGGTCGCGAACCTGATCGTCGCCCAGATGATCCATCTCGAGTCCGAGGACCCGGACAAGGACATCCAGCTCTACATCAACTCGCCCGGCGGGTCGGTGTACTCCGGGCCTCGCGATCTACGACACGATGCAGTTCATCAAGCCGCGACGTCGCGACGACCTGCGTCGGCATCGCGATGTCGATGGGCGCGCTGCTTCTCGCGGCCGGGACGGAGGGAAAGCGCTCGGCGCTGCCGAACTGCCAAGATCCTCATCCACCAGGTGTCCGGCGGCTTCCAGGGCCAGGGCACCGACATCGAGATCCAGGCCCGCGAGACGATCAACCTCAAGCGGCGCCTGGAGGAGATCATCGCCCAGCACACGAATCAGCCGGTCGAAAAGGTCTCGAAGGACATGGAGCGGGACTACTACATGACCGCCAGACGAGGCCCAGCGAGTACGGGATCGTCGACAACGTCGATCGCCCACCGGTAGACGAAAAGGCCGATCCGAGGTACAAGGAGACAGGTGGCCAGGGCTAGCGACGGAAACGAGCAGCTCCTCTGCAGCTTCTGCGGGAAGAGCCAGCGGCAGGTCAAGAAGCTGATCGCCGGCCCCGGCGTCTACATCTGCGACGAGTGCATCGATCTCTGCAACGAGATCATCGACGAGGAGCTGACCGACTCCGACTCAGCTCGATCTCGACAACCTGCCGCGCCCGCGGGACATCTACGCGGTGCTGAACGACTACGTCGTCTCGCAGGAAGAGGCGAAGCGCACGCTCTCGGTCGCGGTCTACAACCACTACAAGCGCGTCCAGATGGGCACCGACCGAGGACGAGGTCGAGCTGCAGAAGTCGAACATCCTCCTGCTCGGCCCGACCGGCTGCGGGAAGACGCTGCTGGCGCAGACGCTGGCGCGCATCCTCAACGTGCCGTTCGCGATCGCCGACGCGACCGCGCTCACCGAGGCCGGCTACGTCGGCGAGGACGTCGAGAACATCCTGCTGAAGCTCATCCAGGCCGCCGACTTCGACATCAAGAAGGCGGAGACCGGGATCATCTACATCGACGAGGTCGACAAGATCGCGCGCAAGGCGGACAACCCGTCGATCACGCGCGACGTCTCCGGCGAGGGCGTCCAGCAGGCGCTGCTGAAGATCCTCGAGGGGACGGTCGCGTCGGTGCCGCCGCAGGGCGGGCGCAAGCACCCGCACCAGGAGTTCCTCTCGATCGACACGACGAACATCCTCTTCATCTGCGGCGGCGCGTTCGCGGGCCTCGACAAGATCATCGCGCGCCGGATCGGCAAGAACGCCGTCGGCTTCGGCGCGGACGTCCGCTCGAAGCACTCGTTCGAGTCGTCCGAGCTGCTCGTCGACGTGATGCCGGAGGATCTCCTCAACTTCGGCCTCATCCCCGAGTTCATCGGCCGCCTGCCGGTCGTCTCGGCCGTGCACCAGCTGCGCAAGGAGGATCTCGTCCAGATCCTCACCGAGCCGAAGAACGCGCTCGTCAAGCAGTACCAGCGCTTCTTCGGCTACGACAACATCGAGCTCGTCTTCACCGAGGACGCGCTGTGGGAGATCGCCGACAAGGCGCTCGACCGCGAGACCGGCGCGCGCGGCCTGCGCTCGATCATCGAGGGCGCGCTCCTCGACGTGATGTTCGAGCTGCCCTCGCGCCGCGACGTGACCAAGTGCGTGATCACGAAGGAGTGCATCGCGCAGGGCATCCGCCCGACGCTCGTCACGAGCGCCACGGCGCCGACGACGATCCCGACGAGCCCGTCGAGAAGTCCGCCGTAGCGCTCTCGGCTCCGACGACCCGTAGCGTGGCCGCCGCTTTCGCGGATGCTCTTGACAGCTCGGATCCGAGTGAAATAAGACACCTGAATCGGGTCTCATATTTGCGGATCAGTCCTCCGAAGCGGAGGGTCACCATGGCACGAGGCTGGAAGCGGGCTTTGCCGCTCGGCGCGGCTGCCCTGCTCTGCGCCGCATTCGCGGCCACCGCCGGCGCGGGGACGCGCGCCGGGAAAAGCGTCAACGTCGCCTTCATCTATCCGAAGACCGGCGGTCTCGCCGCCTTCGGCCAGGAGGAGCTCGACGGGTTCCAGGCCGGGCTTGCCTACGTCAACGGCAAGTGCGGCGGCTACACGATCAACCCGACCTACATCGACGACGCAACCGATCCGGCGACCGCGATCGCGGCGTTCAAGAACGAGGTCGGCCAGGGCGTCAAGATCATCACCGGCACGGGCTCGTCGGGCATCGCGCTGCAGCTCGGGCCGCTCGCCGCGCAGAACAACGTGCTGTACATCTCGGGCGCGGCGGCGGCCGACGCAATCACCGGGCTCAACCGGAACACGTTCCGGGCCGGTCGGCAGACGCTGCAGGACGTCCTCGACGCGGCCAACGTCTTCCCGCCGAAGACGACGGGCAAGAAGGTCGTCGTCTTCGCCGAGGACACGGCGTTCGGCGCAGGCAACGTCGCCGCGGTGAAGCTCATCTTCGGCGGCAGGGGCCAGACGGTCTCGTCGATCCTGTCGCCGTTCGGCACGGCCGACCTGACGCCGTACGCGCAGCAGCTGGCCAACTCGGGCGCCGACGCCGCGTTCGTCGCCTGGGCGAACACGACGAACGCCGCAGCGATGTGGCAGTCGCTGCAGCAGCAGGGCGTGGCGAAGAAGCTGACGCTCATCACGGGCTCGCGAACCGCGCGAGCTACGACGCGATCGGGCCGCTCGTCCCGGGCGTCACCCTGATCTCGCACTACGTCTACACGGCGCCGCACAACGCTGCGAACACATACCTCATCAAGTGGATGGCGAAGAACCGCCATCAGGTGCCGGACCTGTTCGATCCGGACGGGTTCGTCACCGCGCAGATGGTCTGCCACGCGCTTGCCAAGGGCGGCACGGACACGGGCAAGCAGATCAGCGCCCTCGAGGGCTGGCAGTTCCTCGCGCCGAAGGGCAAGCAGTACATCCGGGCGGCGGATCACGCGATGATCCAGCCGATGTTCCAGGTGCAGCTCGTGCCCGGGAACGGCGGCCACTTCGTCGCGAAGGTCGTGAAGACGATCTCGCCCGGCAACGTCCAGCCTCCGGTCACGCCGTTCAAGTAGGAGCGGCGACCGGCGGATCAAGGTGAACCCTCCGATCCTCGCCACGCGAAACCTCGGGCTCGACATCGGCGGCGCGACCATCGTCGCCGATGTCAGCCTCGAGGTGAGCGAGGGCGAGCTCCTCGGGATCATCGGGCCGAACGGCGCGGGCAAGACGTCGCTGTTCAACCTCTTCTCCGGCCTCTACCGGCCGACGTCGGGGTCGATCCATCTGAACGGTGTCGACATCACGCACCAGCCGACGTTCCTGCGGACGCGCGAAGGAATCGGCCGCACGTTCCAGGTGTCGAGCGTCTTCCCGCTGTTGACGACGTTCGAGAATGTCCGCCTCGCCGCGCAGTCGGCGCTCGGCGGCACGCTCCGGCTCTGGCAGCGGGCGTCCGGCGTGAAGAAGGCCGTGGACGGAGCCCGGGCAGCACTCGCACGCGTCGGGCTCGAAGCGCGGGCGGCGCAGCCGGCCGGCGGACTCTCCCACGGCGACAAGCGGCGGCTGGAGATCGCGATGCTTCTCGCCGCGAACAAGCCGGTGCTGCTCCTCGACGAGCCGATGGCCGGCCTGTCCGCGGAGCACGTGCCGCAGCTCGTCGAGCTCATCCGCTCCGTGCACACCGAGGAGCACAAGACCGTGCTCATGGTCGAGCATCACATGGAGGTGGTCACCGGCATCGCGCAGCGGATCGCAGTCATGCACCACGGCGCGCTCCTCGCGTGCGACACGCCGGCCGCCGTCATGGCGAACCCGACCGTCCAGTCGGCGTACCTCGGAGAAGCGCTGTGAGCGCGGTTGCGACGAGGACGCTGCTGTCGGTGAATGACCTGCACGTGTATCTCGGGCAGTCGCACGTCCTCCAGGGCGTGTCGTTCGACGTGCCGGAAGGCGGCGTGACCGCGCTGCTCGGCCGCAACGGCGTCGGCAAGACGACGACGCTGCGCGCCATCCTCGGGCTGGTCGGCCGGCGCGGCTCGGTCCAGCTCGACGGGGAGGAGCTGACGTCGCTGCCGACGCATCGCATCGTGCAGCGCAGGGTCGGCTACGTCCCCGAGGACCGCGACGTGTTCTCCGGGCTGACCGTGGCCGAGAACCTCCGGCTCGCGGAGCGCGGACGGCGACCCGCGCTACGACCTCGTCTACGACCTCTTCCCCGACCTGGAGGCGCGCGGTGCGCAGCGCGCGGGCACGCTCTCGGGCGGCCAGCAGCAGATGCTCTCGATCGCGCGCGCGCTGCTGAACGACAACCGCGTCCTGCTCGTCGACGAGCCGACGAAGGGGCTCGCGCCCGCGCTCGTCGCCGACGTCGCGCACGTGCTCGAGCGGCTCGCAGAGCTGACGACGGTGCTGCTCGTCGAGCAGAACCTCGGCGTCGTGCGGCGGATCGCCCGCGACGCGATCGTGCTCGACCAGGGCCGGGTCGTGCACACGAGCGACGCCAAGGAGCTGCTCGAACAGCCGGACCTCGTCAGGCGCCTGCTGAGCGTCGGGAGCCATGCATGAGCACGTGGCTCCTGCTCACGATCACCGGCCTCGGCCTCGGCGCGATGTATTTCCTCATCGCCTCGGGCCTGTCGCTCATCTACGGGCTGATGGGCGTCCTCAACTTCGCGCACGGCGCGTTCATCACCGTCGGCGCCTACGCGTCATGGTGGACGGAGGCACACCTCTTCTCCGGCGTGCACTCGATCACGCTGCGCTTCCTCCTCGCGGCGTGTCATGGGGCTGCTCGTCGGCGGTGTGTTCGCGGCGCTCGTCGAGCTCATCCTCATCAGGCCGCTCTACAACCGTCACATCGAGCAGGTGCTCGTGACCGTCGGCCTGTCGATCGCCTTCGTCGCGCTCGTGCAGGGCATCTGGGGGCCGGACCCGCAGGCCTTCGCGGTCCCGCCGTGGCTGCACGAGACGACGACGATCGCGGGCGCGCACATCCCGAACGACCGCTGGATCGAGATCGGCACCGCGGCCGCGGTGCTCGGCCTCCTGCAGCTCTTCCTCCGGCGAACGCGCTACGGGCTCATCATCCGCGCGGGCGTCGAGAACCGTGCGATGGTGCAGGCGCTCGGCATCGACGTGCGCAAGGCGTTCACGCTCGTGTTCGCGATCGGCGGCATCGCGGCCGCCATCGCCGGCGTGCTCAGCGGCGTGTACTTCAACGTCGTCGGTCCCGACCAGGGGACGAGCCTCCTGATCTTCGCGTTCATCGTGGTCGTCATCGGCGGCCTCGGCTCGATCGGCGGCTCCGCCGCGGCGGCGGTCGTCGTCGCTCTGACGCAGCAGTACACGAACTACTACGCGTCGGCGGGTGTCGGCGACATGGTCGTCGTGCTCCTGCTCGGGCTCGTCCTGCTCGCGCGGCCGCGCGGCCTCGCGGGCGCCGTCGTCGGAGCGCGCGCGTGAAGCGCAGGCAGCTCCTCTCCGACTGGCTCGTGCCGCTCGCCGTGTTCGCTGTGCTCGCGATCGTCCCGGAGCTGCACTTCTCGATCCCGAAATTGTTCGACCAGCCGATCTCGAGCCCGGGAACGTTGCAGCTCCTCGCGGCGTGCGTGCTCTTCGGCGGGCTCGCGCTGACGTACGACATCCAGTTCGGATACACCGGTCTCCTCTCGTTTGGCCACGCGCTCTACATCGCGGTCGGCGTCTACCTGTCGAACATCGCGATCACCGACTGGCACTGGAACTTCTGGGTTGCCATCCTCTTCACGATGGGCGCCGCGTTCGTGCTCGCGAACGTCCTGGGCTTCGTCAGCCTCCGCGTCGGCGGCATCGCATTCGCGATGGTGACGCTCGCGTTCGCGCAGGCGGGCGCGGTGCTCGCGCTCAAGGACCCCCACCACTGGACGCACGGGGAGGAGGGCCTCGGCGCGGACTACACGAGGCTGCCGCACGTGTTCGTCGGCATCTTCAACACGAAGAACCTGTACTGGCTGGCGCTCGCCTTTCTCGTCGTCGTCTTCTTCACGGTTCGCTGGGCGGTCGAGTCGTCACCGGGTCGCGTCTGGCAGGCGATCAGGGAGAACGAGCTGCGCGTCGAAGTGCTGGGAATGCGGCCGCACCTGTACAAGCTGCAGGCGTTCGTCCTGTCGTCGACGCTCGCGGCCGGCGGCGGCATCGTCTACATGCTGTTGTACAACGGGTCGACGCTCGCGGTCACCGCTCCGAACTTCACACTGACGCTCCTGCTCATGGTCGTGATCGGCGGCGCCGGCTCGCGCTGGGGCGCCGTGCTCGGCGGGATCCTCTACACGTACCTGAACGACCGTCTCGTCTCGGTCGGCAGCTCCTCGACGGTGGAAGGCCTGCCGCATGCGCTGCGCACGCCGCTGTCGCAGCCGCTCTTCCTCCTCGGCGTCATCTTCATCCTCATCGTCTTCTTCCTGCCCGGCGGCCTCGCCGGTCATCGCCACGCGCGGACGGCCGAGCGGGCTGCGCCGGCTGCAGGAGACCATCCGCCCGGAGCCCTCGCTGACCGCGCCACAGGAGGATGCATGAGCACGTTCGCAACGAGTGACGGAGTCCGTCTCGCCTACGAGGAGCGCGGCGACGGTGAGCCCCTGCTCTTCGTGCAGGGGCTCGGCTACGACCGCAACGGCTTCGGCCCGCTGCCGGGGCTGCTCGCGGACGACTTCCGCGTCATCGTCTTCGACAATCGCGGCGTCGGTGACAGCGACGTACCGGAGGGGCCGTACTCGGTGACGCAGCTCGCAACCGACGCGATCGCCGTCCTCGATGCGGCCGGCGTCGAGACGGCGCACGTCCTCGGCGTGAGCCTCGGCGGATTCATCGCGCAGGAGCTGGCGCTCGCGCACCCGGAGCGCGTGCGCAAGCTCGTTCTCTGCTCGACCGCGGCCGGCAGCGTTCCTCCGTCGTATCCCATGCCGCAGCGCGGCGTCGACGCGTTTTCACGCTTCCCGACGATGGAGCGCGAGGCGGGCCTGCGGCTCATGGTCGAAAACTCGCTCGGCGATCACGGCGTCCGTGAACGGCCGGAGCTCGTGGAGGAGATCTACCGCTACCGGCTCGACCGCGCTCCGACACTTGCGGGCTGGCAGGCGCAGGCGTACGCGGGCGCGACCTTCGATGCGTACGAGCGGATCCCCGGCATCGCGGCGCCCACACTCGTCATTCAGGGAGGTGGCGACACCGTGATCGAGCCCCGCAATGCGGAGCTACTCGTGGAACGGATCCCGGACGCGCGGCTGGTGCTCGTCCCGGAGCGCGGCCACCTCGTCATCTGGCAGGAGGGGGAGATGCTCGCGCCCATCGTGCGAGAGTTCCTCCGGTCGTGACCGAAGCAGGCGAGCATACGGTGGGACGTTGGATCCGCGACCGCGCGCGCGCGACGCCCGGACGTGTCGCTGTCGACTACGAGGATCGGCTCGTCACGTACGGCGAGCTCGACGCCGGGTCCGACGCGCTCGCGGCGCGCTTTCACGGGGCCGGCCTCCGTCGGGGCGACCGCGTTGCGACGCTGACGGGGAACACGCCTGAGCACGTACAGGTCTTCTTCGCGTGCGCGAAGGCAGGACTGATCTTGGTTCCGTTGTCGTGGCGTTTGACTGCCCCCGAATTGCAGTACCAGCTCGCCGATTCCGAGCCCTCGCTGTTTCTCGTCGAAGATCCGTATGCCGACCTCGCACTGCAGACGTCGTGGCGCTTTGAACGACCGGTACCTGGTACGGCTTCGCCGAACCAGGTACCCGATGTTGACGTGTACGACGATGACGGTCTCCTGCTCATCTACACGAGCGGTACAACGGGGAAGCCGAAGGGCGCTCTGCTAACACACGCCAATTGCTTCTGGACCAACCTCAGCCTGGATTTGACGACGCCGATGGCGGAGGACGACGTCGTCTTGCAAGTGCTGCCCCAGTTCCACTGCGGGGGCTGGAACGTGCAACCGCTTCTCGCCTGGTGGAAAGGCGCGCGGGTCGTGCTCGAGCGCGGTTTCGACGCGGGGCGCGTGCTCGAGCTGATCGAACGGAAACGGGTCACGACGGTCATGGGCGTCCCCGCGATCTACCTCTTCCTCGCGCAGCATCCACGCTTCGCCGACGCCGATCTGTCCAGCTTGCGGCGCGCGGTCGTCGGCGGGGCGCCGATGCCGGAGTCGTTGCTCGAGACCTGGGCCGAACGGGGGATCACCGTCGTCCAGGGCTACGGGCTGACCGAGGCGGCGCCGAACGTCCTCTGTCTGCCGCCCGAGGACGCTGCACGGAAGATCGGCTTCGCCGGCAAGCCGTATCCCTTCGTCGACGTCGGGCTGTCCGCCGACGGCGAGCTGCTCGTCCGCGGACCGAACGTCTTCCCCGGCTACTGGCGCAACCCGGAGGCTACGGCGGCCGCGTTCACCGACGACGGACGGCTCCGCACCGGCGACGTCGCCGAGTGCGACGACGAGGGCTTCTATCGCATCAAAGGCCGCCTCAAGGAGATGTACATCTCGGGCGGCGAGAACGTCTACCCGGCCGAAGTGGAGGCGGCACTGCACGAGCACCCGCACGTGTTGGACGCCGCCGTCGTCGGAGTGCCCGACGACCGCTGGGGCGAGGTCGGCGCCGCGTACGTCGTCGCCGACGGTGTCTCCGCCGACGAGCTCCTCGCGTGGTGCGAGTCGAGGCTCGCGCGCTTCAAGGTGCCGAAGTCGATCCACTTCGTCGGCGAGATCCCGCGGAACAGCATGGGGAAGGCCCAGAAGCAGGAGCTTGGCGAGCGGGAGCTCGCACGATGAGCGACGTCATCACCGGTGTCGGTGGCCGCGCACTCTCGCCGAAAGGCATGGAGACGCGGCAGCGCCTGCTCGACGCCGCCGAGCGCGTGTTCGGCGAGCTCGGGTTCTACGACGCGTCGATCGTCAAGATCACCGAGGCGGCCGGCGTCGGCCAGGGCACGTTCTACCTCTATTTCTCGTCGAAAAAGGAGATCTTCGACGAGCTCGTCCGCGACCTGAACAGCCGCATCCGCCACGCCATGAAGGTGGAGTCGTCGAAGGGCAAGGACAGGATCGAGGCGGAGCTGCTGGGCTTCCGCGGCTACTTCGAGTTCACGGCGGCTCACCCGGACCTGTACAGCATCATCCGTCAGTCGGCGTTCGTCTCGCCGGAGACGTTCCTCTATCACTACGAGCGCATCTGGGCCGGATACGCGCGCGCCCTGCGCGACGCCGTTGCCGCCGGCGAGGCGGGGGCGATCGACCCTGACGTCACTGCGTGGGCGCTGATGGCGATCGGCGAGATGGTCGGCATGCGGTGGATCGTCTGGGGCGACGGCGACGTGCCGCAGAACGTCCTCGAAGAGCTCGGCAGGATCATCCGCCGCGTCCTGGACCCGCCGTCGTGAATCGCATCGGTATCGCCGCGATGGCCTCGTACCTGCCGGAGCGATGGATGACCGCGGCGGAGGTGGGCGAACGGAGCGCCATCCCCGAGCAGGTGATCGTCGAGAAGTTCGGCCTGCGTGGCAAGCACATAGCCGCCGAGGACGAGCACGCGAGCGACCTCTCCGTGTGCGCCGCCGAGCGGCTGCTGGGTGAGGCCGGCGTGGATCCGGAGGCGCTCGACGTCGTCATGTACTTCGGCTCGATGTGGAAGGACTACGCCGTCTGGCAGGCGGCACCGTGGATCGCCCACCGGATCGGAGCCACCCGCGCGTACGCGGTCGAGTACGACAACGTCTCGTGCGGGACGCCGGTGGCGCTGCGCATCGCGCGCGACATGCTCCTTGCCGAGGACGAGCTGCAGACCGTGCTCGTCGTCGCCGCCTGCCGCGAGTCGTACCTCCTCGACTACGGGAACGAACGCTCGCGCTTCATGTTCAACTTCGGCGACGGAGCGGTCGCCGGCCTGCTCGTGAAGGACGGAGATCGCAACGAGCTCCTCGGCTGCCACGGCATCACCGACGGGTCGCTGTCGCTGCAGGTGAAGGTGCCTTCCGGTGGGAGCGTCTCGCCGAACGGCGGCTACCGGTATCTCGACGTTGCCGACCCGGCCGTGATGAAGGACACGCTCGACCGCGTGAGCCTGCAGAACTTCGTCGCGGCTGCGCGCGGCGCGCTCGAGCGAAGCGGCGCGACGCTCGAGGACGTCGGGTACCTGTGCGGCATCCACATGAAGCCGTCGATGCACCGGGCGCTCCTCGCCGAGCTCGGTATCGACGAGTCGCGCGCGGCGTACCTCGACGACACCGGTCATATGAGCGGCGTCGACCCGTTGTTCGCGCTCGACCGTGCCGCGCGCAGGGGCGAGCTGCAGGACGGCGAGCTCGTCCTGCTCCTCGCTGCGGGCACCGGCTACACGTGGGCCGCGAGTGTCGTACGGTGGGGCGATGCTCGAGGTCGGTAGCGAGTACGGGCCTTCGTCCTGGATCGAGGTCGGACAGGACCGGATCGACGCGTTCGCCGACGCGACCGGCGACCACCAGTGGATTCACGTCGACGCGGCGCGTGCGAAGGATGGCCCGTTCGGCGGGACGATCGGCCACGGCTACCTGACGCTCTCGCTCCTGCCGGTGATGTCGTACGAGGTCGTGCCGCGGCAGGACGGAGGCATGGCCGTGAACTACGGTCTCAACAAGGTTCGGTTCCCGGCGCCGGTCCCGTCGGGATCGCGCGTGCGCGGCACCTTCCGGGTGGAGGCCGTCGACGAGGCCGAGTGGGGCTTCCAGGCGACGATGGCCGCGACGATCGAGCGCGACGGCGGCGAGAAGCCCGTCTGCGTGGCCGAGCTCGTGTTTCGTTATTACAAATGACGCCGGTACCAGGTTCCAGACGTTCAGCCCTTGCTTCCATCGCGCGAAAGACCGGTACCTGGTACCGGTGAACAATCTGAACGTGCTGGTCACGGGCGCCGCGCGCGGCATCGGCGCGGCGATCGCCGAGCGGCTCACGGCAGACGGCTGGAACGTGCATGCGGTCGACGTCGAGGACGGCGACCTCACGACGCGCGAGGGCAATCGCGCGGTGGTGGACGCGGCGCTCGCGCGGTTCGACGGGCGACTCGACGCTGTCGTTGCGAACGCCGGCTTCCAGCACGTCGCTCCGGTCGCGGACTTCCCAGAGGACCAGTGGGACGCGCTCGTCGCGCTCCTACTCACGAGCCCGTTCCTGCTCGCGAAATACGCGTGGGATGCGCTGGCCGCCTCCGGCGACGGGCGCTTCCTCGTAGTCGCGTCCGTGCACGGTCTCGTCGGCTCGCCGTTCAAGGCGGGATACGTCGCCGCGAAGCACGGCGTCGTCGGGCTCGTGAAGGTGCTCGCGCTCGAAGGCGCCGAGGTCGGCATCTCCGCCTCGGCGCTCTGTCCCGCGTACGTGCGCACCGAGATCGTCGAGCGCCAGCTCGAGGAACGATCCATCGACGACCTGCTCGCGCCGCAGGCGGTCAAGCGGTTCCTCGAGCCGTCCGAGGTCGCGGCAGCCGCCTCCTGGCTGCTCGGGCCGGACGGCCGGGCGGTGACGGGCACGCCCTTCGTGCTCGACCTCGGCTGGACCGCGCGGTAGCCACTTCGGGTCCCAGAAACCGGAAAACACGGTTTGCTCGCCGTCCGGACGGGGATTTAGGATCCGAAACACCGTCCACCCCGTCGAGGAGCCCCCATGCAGCCCGAGATTCGGATCCAGAGGCAGACGAAAGACCTCCAAGCCCGGTGGCAGCAGGACCGCTGGGCCGGCATCGAGCGGACGTATACGGCTGCGGAGGTCGTTCGCCTCCGGGGCTCGGTCGTCCCCGAGCACACGCTCGCGCGCCTCGGCGCCGAGCGGCTGTGGCAGCTCCTCCACGAGGACGAGCCGGTGCGCGCGCTCGGCGCCCTGAGCGGCGGCCAGGCGGTGCAGATGGTGAAGGCGGGGCTGAAGGCTGTCTATCTCTCGGGCTGGCAGGTTGCGGCCGACGCCAACCTCTCCGGGCACACGTACCCGGACCAGAGCCTCTATCCGGCGAACAGCGCGCCCCAGCTGGTCAAGCGCCTGAACAGCGCGCTGCTCCGCGCCGACCAGATCGACTGGGCCGAGGGCAAGAACGGCACGCACTGGCTCGCGCCGATCCTCGCCGACGCCGAGGCCGGCTTCGGCGGCCCGCTCAACGCCTACGAGCTCATGCGCTCGATGGTCGAGGCGGGCGCGGCCGGCGTCCACTACGAGGATCAGCTGGCGTCGGAGAAGAAATGCGGCCACCTGGGCGGCAAGGTGCTCGTCCCCACCTCGCAGTTCGTGCGCACGCTCAACGCGGCGCGGCTCGCCGCGGACGTGCTCGACGTCCCGACGCTCCTGTTCGCACGCACGGACGCGCTCGCGGCCGCGCTGATCACGAGCGACGTCGACGAGTACGACCGCGACTTCGTCACCGGCGAGCGGACGTCCGAGGGTTTCTATCGCGTGCGTGAAGGCCTCGACCAGGCCATCTCCCGCGCGCTCGCGTACGCGCCCTACGCCGACGTGCTGTGGTGCGAGACGTCGACGCCGGACATCGGCGAGGCACGCGAGTTCGCCGACGCGGTGCACCAGAAGTTCCCCGGGAAGCTGCTCGCGTACAACTGCTCGCCGTCCTTCAACTGGAGCAAGCACCTCGACGCGGAACAGATCGCCGGCTTCCAGCGCAGGCTCGCCGAGATGGGCTACCGCTTCCAGTTCATCACGCTCGCCGGCTTCCACGCCCTCAACGCGGGTATGTTCGAGCTCGCCCGTGGATATGCGTCCGATGACATGACGGCCTACGTGAAGCTCCAGTCGCGCGAGTTCGAGCTGGAGGAGTTCGGCTACACGGCCACGCGCCACCAGCGTGAGGTCGGCGCCGGCTACTTCGATCTCGTCGCGCAGGCGGTATCGCCGGAGAGCTCGACGCTCGCGCTCAAAGGCTCCACGGAAGAGGCGCAGTTCGAGCAGGAAGCTGTGGCGTGAGCGTTGCCGCCTCGGAGGAGATCCTCTCCCCGCAGGCGGTGGCGTTCGTCGAACGGCTCCATCGTGAGCTGAACCCGCGGCGGCTCGAGCTGCTCGACCGGCGGCACGAACGGCAGCTCGAGCTCGACCGCGGCGCGCTCCCGGACTTTCGCGCCGACACGCGCGCGATTCGCGAGGGCGACTGGCGCGTCGCGCCGGCGCCCGAGGACCTCCTCGACCGTCGGTGCGAGATCACCGGGCCGGTGGAGCGCAAGATGATGATCAACGCGCTCAACTCCGGCGCGCGGGTCTTCATGGCCGACTTCGAGGACGCCAACTCGCCCACGTGGGAGAACGTCGTCCAGGGCCAGGCCAATGTCCGCGGCGCGGTGCGGCGCGAGATCGCGCTCGACACGGAGGAGAAGAGCTACCGGCTGAACGACGAGATCGCGACGCTGATGATCCGGCCGCGCGGCTGGCACCTCGTCGAGCGGCACTTCGAAGTGGACGGCGAGCCGGTGTCCGCGTCGCTCTTCGACTTCGGCCTCGTCATGTTCCACAACGCCGCGGTCAAGGTGCCGTACTTCTACCTTCCGAAGCTCGAGTCGCGGGAGGAGGCGGAGCTATGGGCCTCCGCGTTCGCGCTCGCGGAAGAGCAGCTCGGCGTACCGCACGGCTCGATCCGCTGCACGGTGCTGATCGAGACGATCCTCGCCGCCTTCGAGATGGACGAGATCCTGTACGCGCTGCGCGACTACGGCTGCTCGCTCAACGCGGGACGGTGGGACTACATCTTCAGCGTGATCAAGAAGTTCCGGTCGCGCGACTGGGTGCTGCCCGACCGCATCCAGGTGACGATGACCGTGCCGTTCATGCGCGCGTACACCGAGCTGCTCGTCGCGACGTGCCACAAGCGCGGCGCGCACGCGATCGGGGGCATGGCGGCGTTCATCCCGTCGCGGAAGGATCCGGAGGTGAACCGCGTCGCGCTCGGCAAGGTGCGCGAGGACAAGGATCGCGAAGCAGGGCAGGGGTTCGACGGCACCTGGGTCGCGCACCCCGACCTCGTGCCGGTGGCGACGGACGCGTTCGACGCCGTGCTCGGCGACCGGCCGAATCAGGTCGACCGCCTCCGCGACGACGTTTTCGCCGACGCGGCCGCGTTGCTCTCGATCCCGGCCACACCGGGAGCGGTCACCGACGCGGGGCTGCGCACGAACGTGTCCGTCGGCGTGCGCTACCTGGACGCCTGGCTGCACGGCGTCGGGGCGGCGGCGATCGACAACCTCATGGAGGACGCCGCGACGGCGGAGATCTCGCGCTCGCAGGTGTGGCAGTGGGTGCGCGCCGGCCGCTTCGACGAGGCGCGCGTGCGCCGTGAGGTCGCTGAGGTCGAGGCGGGCGAGGAGGCGAAAGGGCTTTTCCTGGAGGTGGCGTTGCAGCCGGAGCTCGTCGAATTTCTGACGGTCCCGGCGTACACTCATCTGGAGTGACGCTCGACAGCACCAAGGCAGACGACATCGCGCTCGTGATCGAGGAGGCGATCGTCTCGGGAGAGCTCGCGCCCGGGACCGTCCTCCGGCAGGAGCAGCTCTCGGAGCAGTTCAACGTCTCGCGCACGCCGGTCCGCGAGGCGCTGCGCCGCCTGGCCGCGCTCGGGCTCGTCTCGTTCGTGCCCAACCGCGGTGTGCGCGTCCGCACGATCTCCCGGGACGAGCTGCACGAGGCCTTCATGGTGCGCGCGGAGCTCGAAGGGCTCGCCACCGAGGTGGCGGCGACGAAGTTCGCTCCCGAGGATCTCGCCGAGCTCGACGCCGCTGAGCGGCGCTTCGCCGGCATCTCCCAGGAGCTGCGCGCCCTCGAGCCGGGAGACGACCGCCGCTCGATCATGGGCGACTGGGTGCGGGCGAACCACGCGTTCCACGACGTGATCTATGGGGTCGCGGCCCTCCCGCTCGTCGAGCAGCTCGCCAAGAGCGCGCGGCGCACGTTCTCCGGGCCCGCGGTCTGGGCGCCGGGCGACCACTCCATCGACGGCCTGTACGCGAAGAACGCGGAGCAGCACCGCGCGATCAAGCAGGCGATCGCGGCAGGCAGCGCCGCCGGGGCGCGGGCACTCGCGCGCGAGCACGTCCTGTCGTCGTTCCACCTGCTGGAGACGATCCTCGAGCAGGTCGGCGCGCAGCCGCGGGACTGGCGAGCTGGACGCGCAGCGCGGCGCTGAGCTACGATTTCTGCATAGTCGCTGCCTGACCTCACCTGTCGCATGACTACGATCGGCTCCGCATGATGGAGCCGCTGTACAGGCACGAGGGCGTCGAGGAGCGCTGGCAGCGCACCTGGGAGGACGAAGGGCTGTACCGCGCCGAAGCCGACCGTCCTGGCGACGCGTACGTGATCGCGGTGCCGCCGCCGAACGTGACGGGCGCGCTGCACATGGGCCACGCGCTCAACGGCTCGATTCAGGACGCGCTGATCCGCTGGCACCGCATGCGCGGCTTCAACACGCTGTGGCAGCCCGGGTTCGACCACGCCGGCATCGCCACACAGGCGGTCGTGGAGCGGGAATTGCGCAAAGAGGGCACGTCGCGGCTCGAGATCGGCCGCGAGGCCTTCGTCGAGCGCGTGTGGGAATGGCTGCACGAGTACGGCGGCGTGATCATGGGTCAGTTCCGTCGTCTCGGCTGCTCGCTCGATTACGAGCGGGAGCGCTTCACGATGGACGACGCCTACATCCGTGCCGTGATGCGTTTCTTCGTGCACCTATACGACCGCGGCTGGCTGTTCCGCGACAACCGCATCGTCAACTGGTGCAGCGACTGCCGCACCTCGATCTCGGACCTCGAGGTCGAGCACATCGAGGTCGACGATGCGCTCACCTATGCGAGATATCCGCTCGTGGACGGCAGCGGCGCCATCACCGTCGCCACCGTACGGCCCGCGACGATCCTCGCCGACGTTGCCGTCGCGGTGAATCCGGATGACGAGCGATACCGGGATTTCATTGGCAAGCAGGTGATCGTGCCGGTCGTTGGCCGTCATGTGCCGGTGATCGCAGACGAGCGCGTCGAGCGCGACTTCGGCACGGGCGCGCTGAAAGTCACGCCGGGGCACGATCCGATCGACTTCGAGATCGGCCGCGACCACGACCTGCCCGCGCCTGCGGTGATCGGGCTCGACGGCCGTATGACCGGCGACATCCCCGATCTCCTCATCGGGCTGACCGAGGAGGAGGCGGCTGACTACGTCGTCGACTGGTTGCGCCAGGAGGGGCTCCTCGAGAAGCGCGAGAGCTACCGCCACTCCGTCGGGCATTGCGAGCGGAGCGGCACGCGCATCCAGCCACTTGCCTCGCTGCAGTGGTGGGTCGACATGGGGCCGATGGCGGCCGCCGCCGTCGACGCGATCGAGTCCGGCCGCGTCACCTTCCATCCGCCCGTGCAGAACCGGGTCGCACTCGACTGGCTGAAGAACATCCGGCCGTGGAATGTGTCGCGGCAGCTCTGGTGGGGCCACCAACTGCCGATCTGGTACTGCCCCGACGGGCACGTGACGTGCGCCGAGACGGAGCCGGACGCATGCGTCGAGTGCGGCTCGGGAGAGCTCGTCCGCGACCCCGATGTGCTCGACACGTGGTTCTCGTCGGCGCTCTGGCCGTTCGCGACGCTCGGCTGGCCGGACGACACGCCGGACCTGCGCCGTTACTACCCTGGCGACGTCAACTCGACCGCGCGCGAGATCATCTTCCTCTGGGAGGCGCGGATGGTGATGGCAGGACTCGAGCTCATCGGGGACATCCCGTTCAGCGACGTCATCATCCATTCGACGATCCTCGCGCCGGACGGCCGGCGCATGTCGAAGAGCCTCGGCACCGGGATCGATCCGGTCGAGCTCATCGGGCAGTACGGCGCCGATGCGACGCGCTACGGCCTGCTGAAGATGTCGTCGACCCAGGACGTGCGTTTCTCCACCCAGCCGATCGAGGAAGGTCGCAAGCTCGCGAACAAGCTTTGGAACGCGAGCCGCCTTCTGCTCATGTCGGGCGACGGGCGCGCCAAGCTCGAGCCGTCGTCGGTGGAGGAGCGTTGGATCCTTGCCCGCATCGACGCGACGCGTGCGGAGGTCGAGGTCGACCTCGAGCGCTTCGACTTCGCGCACGCGGTCGACCGGCTGTACCACCTCACGTTCGACGACTTCTGCGACTGGTATCTCGAAGCGATCAAGCCGCGCCTCGGCGAAGCGGACGCGAAGGCGACGGCGTTGGCTGCGCTCGAGCGTCTGCTCACGCTTCTCCACCTCGTGATGCCGCACGTGACGGAGGAGATCTGGTCGCAGTTCCACGACACGCGGCTGATCGTGTCGCCGTGGCTCGAAGCCGAGAGGTACGACGGTGATTTTCGGCCGATGGAGAGCGCGCAAACCGCTGCACGGATCTATCGGCGCAGCCGCGTTCGCATCAAGCTGACGGGTGACGCATCCCGCATCTTCGAGGCGGTTGTTCGCCCGACGGAAGACGGACAGGGAGACTTCGAGGCCGAGCGCGAGCGCGTCCGCAAGGAGATCGAACGGTCCGAGCGGATGCTCGCGAATGAGAAGTTCGTGGCGAACGCGGCGCCCGAGGCGGTGGCTGTTGAGCGCGAGAAGCTGGCGCAGTACCTTGCCGAGCGCGACGCACTGGGTTGAGTCGCTCAGCCCGTGGCCGGCGGACGGCTTCGGGCTCGACCGCATGCGTGTGCTGCTCGCCGATCTCGGGGATCCGCAGCGACGCTATCCGGCCATCCACGTCGTCGGTACGAACGGCAAGTCGACGACGACGCGTCTGACGGAGGCCCTGCTCGACGACGCGGGGCTCGCGGTCGGTGCATACCTCTCGCCGCACATCCGCGGCTGGAGCGAGCGCATCCGCATCCGCGGCGACGAGACCGACTTCGAGCGCGCCGTCGCCGCCGTTCGCACGCCTGCGGAGCGTCTCGGGGCGACGCAGTTCGAGGTGCTGACCGCGGCCGCGCTCACCGCGTTCGCGGAGGCTGAGGTCGACGTCGCCGTCGTCGAGGCGGGCCTCGGCGGGAGGCACGACGCGACGAACGTCCTCGAAACGCGCGTCGTCGTCCTCACCAACGTCGCCCTCGAGCACATGGATGTCCTCGGCGACACACGCGAGGCGATCGCGGCCGAGAAGCTCGCCGTCGTCGGCCCGGGTGTCGTCGTCGTGCTGGCCGAGCCGGAGTGGCAGGAGCTCGCCACCGAGAACGGCGCCGTCCGCGTCGAGCTCACGGCGCGCAGCAACCTCGCGCTCGCCGTCACCGCCGCCGAGGCGTTCCTCGGACGGCCCGTCGAGGCGTCGGCCGCCGCCGGCGTCCAGCTGCCCGGGCGACTCGAGCATCGCAGCGAGCAGCCGCTGGAGATCTGGGACGGCGCGCACAACCTCGCCGGGATCGGGTACCTCCTGCCCCGCTTGCCGGACCGGCAGTTCGTGATCGTGGCGTCGATCCTGCGCGACAAACGGCCCGAGCTCATGCTCGAAGCGCTGTCCGTTCTGGGCGACACGCTGGTCGCGACGGAGTCGGCCAACGCCCGCTCGCTCCCGGCTGCGGAGCTCGCTGACCTCGCGCGGCGCTTCTTCGCCCGCGTCGAGGTCGAGCCGCATCCAGGGGCGGCCCGGAGCCTCGCCCTGGACGCCGCCGGAGACGGCGGCGCTGTGCTCGTCACCGGGTCCCTCTATCTTCTGACCGAGCTCCATGGCCACGGTTAGCAGACATACGACGGGCGAGAAGCTCGGGATCTTCGCCTTCGCGATCCTCGTCCTCGTGATCATCGTCGGCGGGGCGTTCGCGGCCGGCTGGCTGATCGGCAGGACCCTGCTGTGACGACGCGGACGGTCGCCGAGATCGTCATCGCCTTCGCGGCGCTGTTCTGGCTCGCGTCCGTGTACTGGACGTACAAGGACGCATCCCGCCGGATCGACGACCCGTGGCTCGTCGCGATGGCGACGCTGCTGGGGCTCGTGCCCTACGTCGGCCCGCTCGTCTACATGCTCTTCCGGCCGCCCGAGTACCTCGAAGACGTGCGCGAGCGGGAGCTCGAGATCAAGGCGATGGAGGACAGGCTGTCGCGGCGCGGCCTCGTGTGCCCGGTGTGCCGCTCCGATGTCGACTCGAGTTTCCTCGTCTGCCCGATCTGCACGACGAAGCTCCGGCAAGCATGCGTCAAGTGCCGCGCACCGCTCGAGGCGTTGTGGCAGGTGTGTCCCTACTGCGAGACCCCGATCGAGCCTTCGGCGACGGCGACTATAGTCCCGCGCCGTGAGCGTTGAGCGGACACTGATCCTGATCAAGCCGGACGCGGTTCGGCGACGTCTCGCCGGCGACATCCTTTCGCGCATCGAGGGGCGAGGCTTCGTCGTCCGGGCCGGCAAGCTCGTCACCGCCGACCGCACGCTCGGTGAGACGCACTACGCCGAGCACCGGGGGAAGCCGTTCTTCGGCGACCTCGTCGAGTTCATCACCTCGGGGCCGACGTGGGCGCTCGTCGTCGAGGGCGAGGGCGCGATCGCGACCCTGCGCAAGACGATTGGCGCGACGAATCCCGCGAATGCGGAGCCGGGCACGATCCGCGGCGACCTCGCGATGTCGATGCCCGACAATCTCGTGCACGGCTCCGACTCGCCGGAGTCGGCCGAGCGCGAGGTCGCGCTCTGGTTCTCCGGCGATGAGCTCGCCTAGCGTCGACCGGAACGTCGTCGCCTGGACGAAGGCGAACGCAGAGCACACCGACGGCGCGGCGCCGCGGCAGTGGAGTCGCGACGAGATCTCATGGGGCGTCTTCGGCGTTCCCGAGTCGAGCGTCGGCAGCATCGGCGAGGTGGAGGGCCTCGACGTCGTGGAGCTCGGCTGCGGCACCGCGTACATCTCCGCCTGGCTCGCGAAGCGCGGCGCGCGGCCGGTCGGAGTCGATCCGACGCCTGCTCAGCTCGAGACCGCGCGCAGGATGATGCGCGAAACGGGGATCGAGTTCCCGCTCGTTCAGGCTCCGGGCGAGTCGGTACCGCTGCCCGACGCGTCGTTCGACCTCGCGATCAGCGAGTACGGCGCATGCCTGTGGGCCGACCCGTACGAGTGGATTCCCGAAGCGGCACGGCTGCTGCGGCCGGGCGGCAGGCTGATCTTCCTCACGAACTCGAACATCTCGCAGCTGTGCGCGCCGGACGAGGGCAAGCTCGGAACGACCCTCCTCCGCCCGCTCTTCGGCATGCATCGCATGGAGTGGCCCGGCGAGGAAGGCGTGGAGTTCCACCTGCCGCACGGCGAGTGGGTCCGGCTGCTGCGCGCGAACGGCTTCGAGATCGAGGCGCTGCACGAGTTGCAGGCGCCCGAGGACGCGCAGGACCCCGTGTATTACGACTACGTCACCGTCGATTGGGCTCGAAACTGGCCCGCCGAGGAGATCTGGGTAGCGCGGAAGCAATGAGTGCTTCGCCCGCGCCGCCACTCCTGCTTGCGTCGACGTCGCCGCAGCGGCGAGCGATTCTCGAGCAGCTCGGCGTTCCGTTCGAGGTGGTCGCTCCGCGCTACGAGGAGATCGGCGACGACCCGCTCGAGCACGCAGCCGGCAAGGCGCGCTCCGTGGAAGGCGGCGAGCGCCCGGTCGTCGGCGTCGACACCGTCGTGCGCTGCGGTGACCGTGTGCTCGGCAAGCCGTTGCACGAAGGCGAGGCGGAGGAGATGCTCGAGCTCCTCTCGGGCAAGCGGCACGAGGTCGTCTCCGGCCTGTGCCTGCGCACGCCGGCGTGGGAGGAGCTGCGCACGGAGACGACCTTCGTCACCTTCCGCGCGCTGACGCCGCGCGACCTTGCCTGGTATCTCTCCGCGCACGAGTGGGAAGGCCGCGCGGGCGCGTACGCGATCCAGGGGCAAGGCGCGGCGCTCGTGGAGCGCATCGAGGGCGACTACCTCAACGTCGTCGGCCTTCCGGCGGCGGCGCTCGTGAGGCTCCTCGCCGAGCGCTTCCCGGGTCTCTACGGCTTTGGTTAGCGGTAGACGCAATCGGGGTGCCCAGATTCGAACCTGGGGACCTCTCCGACCCGAACGGAGCGCGCTACCAGGCTGCGCCACACCCCGATGTGCGGCCCCTAGGGTAGCTGCGTGGCTCTGCGCGCGGTCCTCTTCGACGTCGACTTCACCCTCGCCCGTCCCGGGCCGGAGCTCGGGCCGGAGGGATACGTGCGCGCCGGGGCGCGACATGGGCTCACGCTCGACCCGTCACGCTACGAAGTGGGACGGCAAGCGGCGCTGGCCGCGCTCGAGCGCCACCCCGAGCTCGAGCACGATGACGAGATCTGGTTCACGTTCACGGAGCGGATCGTGCGCGGCATGGGAGGCAGCCCGCCGGCGTCGCATGACTGCGCCGTCGAGATCACACGTGGCTGGGAACGGCACGAGAACTTCGAGCTGTACGAGGACGTGATGCCCGTGCTCGACGAGCTGCGTCGTGCCGGTCTGAAGATCGGGCTCGTCTCGAACTCGGCGCGCGACGTCCATGCCTTCGCGCGCCACCACGCGCTCGAGATCGACGCCGGCATCAGCTCGTTCCATCACGGCAAGACGAAGCCGCATGCCTCGATCTTCCGCGCCGTCCTCGACCTGCTCGAGGTGTCGCCGGCGGAGGCCGCGATGGTCGGCGACACGATCGAAGCCGACATCGAGGGCGCGCTGGCGCTCGGAATGCAGGCGGTTCTCGTCGACCGGCTCGACCAGCATCCCGAGTACGAGCCGAGGATCGAGGACCTCCGCGCGCTGCCGGAAGTGCTCGGCGTACTACTCTCTGAGTAGTGGCGGCTTGGCTTGCCTGGTCGATCGCCGCGGTGTTGCTCGCCGCGGGCGAGATCTTCACGCCGGGGTTGTTCTTCCTCGGACCGGTTGCCCTCGCAGCCATCGCAAGCGCGGTCGCGGCTTCGATCGGCGGGGCGGTGTGGCTGCAGCTCGTCGTCTTCATCGCGGGCTCGGTCGCGTCGCTCGGGCTGCTGCGGCCGATTGCGCGGGCGCATCTGCACATGCCGGTGGCAATCCGCACCGGCGCTGCGGCGCTCGAAGGTGCGCACGCGGTCGTCTTGCAGCGGGTCGATCGTGAAGGCGGACGCGTACGCATCGGCGGCGACGAGTGGTCTGCGCGCGCGTACATGCCCGACCAGGTGATCGAACCTGGATCGCAGGTCGAAGTCATGAAGATTGAAGGTGCCACCGCTCTCGTGTACGAGTAGTCCGGTGCCAGGCTCCAGACTTTCACCCCTTGCCAACACTGCTTCGGACGCCGGGGCCTGGCTTCGGCGAACATCCAAAGAGGGAGTCGAATGGTCGCGTTGATCGTCATCGCCGTCGTCGCAGTGCTCGTGTTGATCGTGCTCGCGCGCACGATTCGCATCGTCCCGCAGGCGCGCGCCGGCGTCATCGAGCGGCTCGGCCGGTACCACCGCACGCTGAACCCGGGTCTGGCGATCGTCGTCCCGTTCGTCGACCGGCTACGACCGCTGATCGACCTGCGGGAGCAGGTCGTGTCGTTCCCGCCGCAGCCGGTGATCACCGAGGACAACCTCGTCGTCAACATCGACACGGTCATCTACTTCCAGGTGAACGATCCGAAGTCGGCGACGTACGAGATCGCGAACTACATCCAGGCGATCGAGCAGCTGACGGTGACGACGCTCCGCAACGTGATCGGCGGCCTGGCGCTCGAGAGCACCCTCACCTCGCGCGACGAGATCAACGGTCAGCTGCGCGGCGTGCTCGACGAGGCGACGGGGAAGTGGGGGATTCGCGTGAACCGCGTCGAGCTGAAGGCGATCGATCCGCCCGCCTCGATCAAGGACTCGATGGAGAAGCAGATGCGCGCCGACCGTGAGAAGCGCGCGACCATCCTCCAGGCGGAGGGGCAGAAGCAGTCCGCGATCCTCACCGCCGAGGGCGAGCAGCAGGCCGCGGTGCTGCGCGCGCAGGGCAACAAGCAGGCGACGATCCTCGAAGCAGAGGGCCAGGCGCAGGCGATCGGCACCGTCTTCAAGGCGATCCACGACGGGAATCCCGATCCGCAGCTGCTCGCGTACCAGTACGTGCAGGCGCTCCCGCAGATCGCAGCGGGCGAGTCGAACAAGGTGTGGATCGTCCCCGCCGAGTTCCAGCGCGCGCTCGGCCGCATCGGCCGCGAGGAGGACAAGGACGCTTAGAGGCTCTCACACAATGAAGGTTGTGTCGCCCGGTCACACTCGGCGGCGCGATTGCGCCCGGATCGACGAACGTCATTATGTGAGAGCCTCTAGAGCGCTGCGTCGGCCTCCGCGAGTGTCGCGACCGGGCCGACGCAGACGTCCTCGCCGTCGAAGAGCGCGAGCCAGTCGCCGAGCGGCCGTCGCGCGAAGATCTCCGCGAGCTCGGCGACGAGCGCCGCCTGGTCTTCGTCGTACTGGCGCTCGGCGAGCTCGGGGCGTTCGAGCAGCTCGCACAGGCGCCCGAAGAACTTCGGCTCGAGCGCGCCCACCGTCAGATGGCGGGCGTCGGACGTCTCGTACATCCGGTAGCAGGCGAACCCCCGGGTTAGCACGGGCGCGCGCGACGCGAGCTTGTGCACGTTGTGCGTCATCGACACGACGATGCGAGCGCCCTTGCCGGTGCGCGTCCGCTCGAGCAGCGCGGCAAGGATCTCGGTGACCGCGCTGAGCGCGCCGGCGGCGAAGTCGGCGACTTGCACCGGCGGCAGCCCGGGCGCGGTCGGCTCGAGTACGCCAGCCCACCCTTGGTAGTTGAGGTCGTGACCTGCACGGTGCTCGTGCGGGCCGCCGACACCGAAGCCGGTGATCGAGCAGTAGACGGTCGTCTCCGGCGCGGCATCGGGGCCGATGCCGAGCTGCGCGGCGACGCCGGGACGGAACGATTCGAGGACGACGTCCGCCTCGGCGATCAGGTCCGGGCCGGCTTCCCAGTCGGCCCATTCCTTGCCCTCGTGGAGCCGGTCGTACCACTCGAGGGACGTCACCCGCATCGGATCGCCTGGCGGCCGCTCCACGCGGACGACGCGGGCTCCGAGCCGGAGGAGCTCGGCTCCCGCAAAGGCCCCGGGCGTGTACCGGGTGAAGTCGACGACCAGGATCCCCGCGAGCGGACGTTGCATTGGCGGCGAACCTAGCACTAGCCTTCGGCGACGTTGAACGAACGGTCGACCGCAGCGGAGGAGAAACGGAGGGTCATCCTCGACGCCGCCGTGCGCGTGTTCGCTCGCAAGGGATTCCACGCGTCGCGCGTGGGCGACATCGCCGAGGAGGCCGGCGTCGCGCATGGATTGCTCTATCACTACTTCTCGTCGAAGGACGAGGTGCTGGAGACGATCTTCCGCGAGCACTGGACCGCGCTGCTCGAGCGGATTCACGCGGTCGAGTCTTCCGGGGATCCTCCGATCGAACAGCTCCGCGGCATCGTCCGGGCGATGTTCCACGGCTGGCGGTCCGAGCCGGACGTCGTGCGTGTCGTCATCCGTGAGATTGCGCGGAGCGCGGAAGTGAGTCAGCGGGTGGGCGAGCTGGTGAAGCCGATCGGCGCGATCCGACGGATCTTCGAGCGCGGCCAGGCCGACGGCGAGTTCCGCCGCGACCTCGACGCGGACACCGCGGCCGTCATCGTCTACGGCGCGATCGACGAGCTGATCACCGGCTGGGTGCTCGGACGCCTTCCCGGTGACGAGGACGACGTGGCGAACTCCGAGCACCACATCGTCGAGGTGCTCGGGGCGGGACTGTCAGCTTCGGCCGAGCAGCTCCGCAAAGCGCATCACGCCGACGTTTCCACCTGAGATCACGACGCCGGCGTTTCTGCCAGGCGCCTCGACGCGGCCCGTCAGCAGGGCCGCGATGCCGACCGCGCCGCTCGGCTCGACGACGAGCTTCATCCGGTCGAAGAGGAAGGCCATCGCCTCGAGGATCTCGTCGTCGGAGACCGTCACGACCTCGTCGAGGAGAAGGCGATTCACCTCGAAGGTGAGCTCGCCGGGCTCCGCGGCCTGCAGCCCGTCCGCGATCGTCCGCGGGAACGTCGATGTGCACGCGTTCACCCAAGGCCAGCGACTGCCGCGTGTCGTCGCCTGCTTCCGGCTCGACGCCGACGATGCGGATGTCGGGCCGCAGCGCCTTCGCTGCGGTCGCGCAGCCGGCGATCAACCCGCCGCCTCCCACCGGGACCACGATCACGTCGAGGTCGGGGACGTCGTCGAGCAGCTCGAGCGCCGTCGTCCCCTGGCCCGCCATCACGAGCGGGTCGTCGTACGGGCGTACGAGCTCGACTCCGCGCTCCTCCGCGAGCCGCCGTCCGATCTCCTCCCGGTCCTCGTTCCAGCGGTCGTAGCTCACGACCTCCGCGCCGTAGCCGCGCGTCGCCTCGAGCTTCGCCGAAGGCGCGTCCTCGGGCATGACGATCGTGGCGCTCGTGCCGAGCAGCCGCGCGGCGATCGCAACGGCTTGCGCATGGTTGCCCGACGAGTACGCGAGGACGCCGCGGCCGCGCACGTCGGGCGACAGCGACGCGATCTTGTTGTACGCGCCGCGGAACTTGAACGCGCCGCCGCGCTGAAAGCACTCCGCCTTTACGTGGACCGACGCGCTGACGCGATCGTCGAGCGTGCGCGACGTGAATACCGGTGTTCGGTTCGCGACGCCGTCCAGCCGTGCGGCCGCGGCGCGGACGTCGTCGAGGGAGATCACCGGCACGGGCTCGCTCGCGTGTGCATCAATCCGAATCCCCACAGCTTGCCGTCGAGGATGTAGTAGACCGTGCGCACGCCGTGCTCGTCGTGCACCAATGCGGTGTACGCGGGGCACTGCAGCGGCGTCACCGGCGACGCGAGCTTCGTCACCTGCGCTTCGACGGCGCCGAGCTGAAGGCCGGTAGTCGTTCGCCAGCCGTGCGGCCGCCAGACGGTGTACACGGCCGAGACGCGCCCGCCTTGCAGCTCTACCGCCAGACCCGGGTGCGTGAACTCCTTGTACGTGAAGTACCAGGTCGGCCGCTCGCAGCCGTCGCAGGCGCCGTAGAAGGTGCCGAGCTGGGAACGGACCTCGGCCGTCGCTCTCGGCCAGCTGCACACCACCGAGGGAGCGTCCCGGAACGAGGACGCCGTTGTGGGGCAGCGATCCCGTCGCGGCGACCGTTGCAGCGAGCGCGAGCGCGGTCCTCATAAGGTTGGGAGTATGCCCCTCTGGGACGAGCTGGCCGGCCTCGAAGTCCGCGTCGACGGGTACACGCTCCAGCGGCACGAGCTCGCGCGCGACAGTTGGACGCGCGTGACGACGACGGTCGTCCTCGACGGGGACGGCGAAGCCGGCGAGGGGGAGGACGTCACCTACGAGGCGGCGGAGCACGACACGTTTCCCGCAGAGCTGATGCTCGCCGGCACCTGGTCGCTCGACGACCTCTCGCGTCGCCTCGACGACTTCGAGCTTCCGGACTACCGGCGTTGGGCCTTCGAGAGCGCCGCGCTCGACCTCGCGTTGCGCCAAGCTGGCCGATCGCTGGCCGACGTCGTCGGACGGCCGTATCAGCCGCTCCGCTTCGTGGCGTCCACGCGCAGCGACGTCGCTCCGTGGCTCGAGAACGACCCCGAGCTCGAGTTCAAGCTCGACGCGACGAAGGAGTGGGACGAGGAGCTCATGCGCCGCCTCGCCGCGCTCGACCGCGTCCGGGTCGTCGACCTGAAGGCGTACTACCGCGGGACGGTCGTCGACCTCGAGCCCGACCCCGTCTTCTATCGAGCGGTGGCTGACGCGTTCCCCGACGTGGTGATCGAGGACGCATGGCTCGAGGACGGCTGCTTGGAGGCGTTGAGCGGGGCGGAGGGGCGGCTGAGCTTCGACGCGCCGGTGCACTCGCTCGCGGACCTCGACGGCTTGCCGATCGAGGCGCGGTGGTTGAACGTCAAGCCGTCGCGCTTCGGCACTGTGCGCAAGCTCGTCGAGTGCATCGAGGCGTGCGAGGCACGCGGCGTCAGCATGTACGGCGGCGGCCAGTTCGAGCTGGGCCACGGCCGCCTGCAGATCCAGCGGCTGGCGAGCGTGTTCTACGCCGACGGCCCGAACGACGTCGCGCCGTCCGAGTACAACGAGGGCGGACCGAGTCCGCAGCTTCCACGCAGCCCGCTCGCGGCTCCGGAAGGGATCGGGTTTTGAATCTCTTCGACCGAAGTCGGCCGTGTCGGTGACGCGCTCGGCGCGACGATGTGGGGCGCGACGGTGTACGTGCTCGCGCCGGGAGGAGCAGAGCCCGTACCACTGGCATGTACGGCGAGGAGGAATGGCTCGTCGTCCTCGAGGGCGCGCCGACGCTGCGGACGCCGGGTGGCGAGCGCGTGCTGCGGCCGTGGGATACGCGCAGTCTTCCCGCGCGGCGAGGCGGGCGCGCATCAGCTGCGCAACGACACGGATCAGCCCGTGCGCGCGGTGTTCTTCTCGACGGTCTCCGATCCCGGAGGTCTGCGTGTATCCGGACGAGGGCCGGGCCGGCGTCATCGCGGGCTGGACGCGCGGCGACGCCGTTGCGGGGCTGGGTCGTCGAACCGTGACGGAGATCTTCAACCTGCTGGACGGGGAGCGCGGCGAAGAGCGCGCCGAGTGCGACGGCTTCCGCCACTTCGACATGCCGCTCGGCCCGCTGCTCGGGGCTGAGCTCCTCGGCTGTTCCCTGCTACACCATCCCGCCCGGAGCGCGGAACTGGCCGTACCACTTCCACCGCGGGCAACGAGGAGTGGGTACTCGTCGTCGCCGGCACGGCCGACGCTCCGCACACCGGAAGGCGAGCGGGAGCTTGCTGTCGGCGACATCGTCGCGTTCCCGCTGGACGAGGCGGGCGCGCACGATCTCTCCAACCGCAGCGGCGAGGACGTGCGCGTCGCGATCTTCTCGACGTTGCGACCGTCGGCGTATCCGGTCTATCCCGACAGCGACAAGGTCGGTGCGAACGGAAGGTATTTCCGCATGCGGGACGCCGTCGACTACTGGGACGGCGAGTAAAGACTTAGCGGAACGCGTTCTCGCCGGTGAGCGCCTGGCCGACGACGAGCGTGTGCACTTCGTGGGTGCCTTCGTACGTGAGGACGGACTCGAGGTTGTTCATGTGCCGGATGACCGGATACTCGAGCGTGATCCCGTTGCCGCCGAGGACCGTTCGCGCGCTGCGTGCGACTTCGAGCGCGCCGCGGACGTTGCCCATCTTGCCCATGCTCACGTGCTCCGGCCGCAGCGTCCCCTCGTCCTTCTTCCGGCCGAGGTGCAGCGCTACGAGCGTGCCGCGGTTCACTTCGAGCGCCATCTCCGCGAGCTTCTGCTGCGTGAGCTGGTAGCCGGCGATCGGCTTGCCGAAGACGATGCGCTCCTTCGCGTACTCGAGCGCGGACTCGAAACACGCGCGCGCAGATCCCACCGAGCCCCAGACGATCCCGTAGCGCGCCTCGCTCAGGCAGGCGAGCGGGCCGCGCAGCGTCGAGACCTCGGGGAAGCGGTTCTCCTCCGGGACGCGCACGTCGTGGAACACGAGCTCGGAGGTGACGGACGCGCGCAGCGACATCTTGCGGTGCATCTCGGGCGCCTCGAATCCGGGCATGCCGCGCTCGACGAGGAAGCCGTTGATCTGCCCCTCCTCGGTGCGCGCCCACACGACGGCGACGTCGGCGATCGATCCGTTCGTGATCCACATCTTCGATCCGTTCAGGATCCAGTCCGAGCCGTCGCGGCGCGCGTGCGTGCGCATCGCACCCGGGTCGGAGCCGGCGTCGGGCTCGGTCAGGCCGAAGCAGCCGATCGCGTCGCCCTCGTGCATCTGCGGGAGCCAGCGTTGCTTCTGCTCCTCGGTCCCCCAGCGCCAGATGGCGTACATCGCGAGTGAGCCCTGGACCGAGACGAGGCTGCGGATGCCGGCGTCCCCGGCCTCGAGCTCCATGCAGGTGAGCCCATAGGCGACGGAGCTCGCGCCCGGAAGGCCGTATCCCTCGAGGTGCATGCCGAACAGCCCGAGCTGGGCCAGCTCCTTCACGAGCTCCCGCGGCAGGACGGCGCGCTCGAACCAGTCGCCGATGTCCGGGAGCACGCGGTCGCGGACGAACTTGCGCACGGTGTCCCGGATCGCGCGCTCCTCGTCGTCCAGCAGCGCGTCGATGGCGAGGAAGTCGCGCGGGTCGAGCGCGGTGGGCTTCGCCGTCGTCGCCACGCCGAGATCCTAGTGCGCCGGCGCGAGGTGAACGAGCGCGAGCTCCAGCCAGGGCGCTGCGTACCGCTGCCAGAGGGCCTGATCGTGGCCCCCCGGATACGCCCGGAAGACGTGCGCGAACGCCCTCCTCCGACAGCTCCTGGTTCAGCGTCTCGTTCTCGGCATAGAAGCGCCAGTCGCTGCGCCCCACGTAGAAAGCGATGAACGTCCGAGTCGCGCGGAGTTGGTCGACGGACGGTCGGCAGCACGCGGTGGACGTCGGCCTTCGCGTTGCGGGCGGCCGAGCCGAGATCGAGCGGCTTCGTGCCGGTCGGGTCGGTGGGGTGGAAGTAGCCGCTCCACGATTCGACGACGGAGAACTCGTCCAGGTGGTTGAGCGCGAGCTGCATCGCTCCGTAGCCGCCGGCGGAGATGCCGATCAGCGCGCGGCCTGCGCGTGAACGGATCGTCCGGAAGCGTGCGTCGACGACGCGCGGCAGCTCGGTCGCGATCGCCGTCGCCCACCGGTCGCCGGGGCCGCGGTCGACGTATTCCGGATCGCTCTCGCCGGCGCGCGCCCCCTGCGGGATCGACGACGATCGCGGGACGGCCGACCGAGTCGAGCGCGCGCTCGACGAATCCGAGCGACGTGTAGGCGGACGCGGTGGACGGCAGCCCGTGCAGCACGTAGAGCACGGGATAGCGCTGCGAGCCTGCGTCATACCCCTGCGGGAGGTACACCTCGAAGTGGAGGCGCGCACCGATCGCTGCGGACGCAAAGGCGCTGTCCACTCGCCGCTGGGACGCGGATGCCGCGTGCGGGCCGAGAAGGGCCACCGCTGCTGCGCCTGCCAGGGCGAGGAGAGCGGTTTTCATCGTGGAGGCACAATCGACGCGCAACGCGCGCTTAACGTCACCAAGCTACACACAGATGCGTGTGGGCCGCACGCGTCAAACCTCCGATTCCGGCTGCCTATGCGGCCGGAGCGGCCGCCTTGGCGGCATTTCTCGCCGTCGGGCTCCTTGGCGTGCGCGGGTACGTGGACAACTACCTCCAGTACCGAGGATTCGCACCGCCGCGCGAGCCGGCGTTCGTCACCTCGCCGGGGACCACCGAACGGCTCCTGATCTCGAGCCCGGCGCTCGGCGGCCGGAAGCAGGAGGCATACGTCTATCTGCCTTCCGGCTATGCGCAACACCGCGCGCGGCGGTATCCGGTCATGTACCTGCTGCACGGCTTTCCGGGCCGTCCGCTTGCGTTCCTCGAGACGGTGCAGATGGGCATCGTCGACGACGCCATCACGGCGAGACATCGAGCGCAGCCGCTTATCCTCGTGATGCCGTTCGGCTCCACCAGCACGTTCAGCGACGAGGAGTGGGTCGACGGCGTTCGCGTCGGGAACGGATGGGCGACGTTCGTCGCCCGCGACCTCGTGCGCACGGTGGACTCGCGCTATCGCACGATCGCGTCGCCTCGCGGCCGCGCGATCGCCGGTTTGTCCGAGGGCGGCTACGGCGCGATCAATATTGCGCTCCACCATCCGCACGAGTTCTCCGTCGTCGAATCGTGGTCGGGGTACCAGCGGCCCGACAGGATCCGATCGATCTTCGGGCCGAACCTGCGGACGCTCGCCGCGAACGATCCTCGTCTCCTGCTTCCGCGGGTTGCGCCGACGCTGCGGAAGCTCGGTACGTACTTCTGGTTCTACTCGGGCTCGACGGATCCGTTGCACAAGCAGAACGCTGCGTTCTCGCGCGAGCTTGCGAGAGCGCGAATCGCTCACCGCTACTTCCAGGTGTTCGGCGGTCACAACTGGGCGCTCTGGCGGGACAACGCGCGGGCCGCCTATCTCGTTGCTGCGGAGAGGCTTGGTCGTGCGTAGCGCCGTGCGCAGCGCTGCCGCGAGCTTGCTCGCCGTCGGCGTCCTCCTCGCTGCGACGGGGTGGCTCTACGTTGCGCGCCCGGCCGTCTCCGTGCCGGGACCGGTCGTGCACGACGCGCTGGCGCTCGACGAGCTGTCGCAGCACGGGAGCGTCTCCATCTGGCTTTACCTGCTGGTCTGGGGAGCGGCCGCGTTCCTGCTCGGCCTCCTCGCCCGCTGGGCGCGCGCGGAACGGCTCACGGCCGGGATGCTCCTCGGCCCGGCGGTCGCGGCCTGGCTCTACGCCGCCAACGGCGTGTCGATCCTCGTCGTGCGGCAGATCCCGGCGCACGAGGCGTTCCACGCCGCTGCGGCGGAGCAGGCGGTAGTGATTCCCGCCGTTCTCGCAGGGATGGCCGGTGCGCTTCTCGGTCGGGCGCGGACGGTGGACACGCCGAGGGCGCGTGTCGTCCTCTCGTGGTTCGTCGCCGGCGTGGGACTGCTTGCCGCCCTGGACGGGACGTTCCCGGAGCATCGCCGGTCCCTCGTCGCGGCGCTGGACGCCGCCCACGTGCACGGGCTCTCGAAGGCGCTCGTCGTTCCGCTCGCGCTCGGGCTGATGGTGACGGCGCGCAGCCTCGTGCGCGGAAGCCGCCGCGCCTGGCAGCTCGCGGTCGCGCTGCTCACCGTGCTGCTCGTGTTGCACGTCGAGCGCGGATTCGACGACGGCGCGATCGTCACCGGCCTGGCCGTCGTCGCCCTGCTCGCCCGGCGCGGCGACTTCCGGCTGCGAGGCGATCCGTCCTCCAAGCCGCGCCTCGCACTGCATGCAGCCGTCCTCGCGAGCGCCGTCGGTCTCTACGGGCTCGTCACGTTGTGGGTGAACCGCCTCATGGCCGACCAGCCGTACACGGTCGGGTTTGCGCTCCGCGTCACCGGTCGCGCGCTCGTAGGTCTGAGCTTCCACGGCGCGCATCACCTGACAGGCCCGGTCGCCGACTGGTTCCCGCTCTCCGTCTTCCTGCTCGGTGTCGGCGGCGCCGTCGTCGTGCTGCTCGAGTGGCTCGGGCCGTGGCGCTATCGCCGCACGTGCGGCGTGCACGAGCTGAACGTCGTCCGGCGTCTGGTGGCGATCTTCGGCGTGGACACGTTGGCGCCGTTCGCGCTTCGCTCGGACAAGTCGTACTTCTGTGCGCGCGACGAATCGGCGTTCCTCGCGTACCGCGTCGTCAACGGGGTGGCCGTTGTCGCGGGCGATCCGGTCGGTCGCGCCGGCGCACGCGAGGAGCTCGTGCGGTCGTTCCTCGAGTTCGCGCACGATCGCGGCTGGCGGGTGGCCGTGCTCGGGGCATCGGAGCGGGATCTCGATCTCTATCGCTCGGTCGGTCTCCGCGCGCTCTACCACGGCGACGAGGCGGTCGTCGAGACGGCGGCGTTCTCGCTCGACGGCAGGGCGATTCGCAAGGTGCGCCAGTCGGTGCACCGGTTGGAGAAGGCGGGCTTCGCGGCGCGCGTGCTCCGTCCGAGCGAGATCGGCGGCGCGTTGCGCGAGGAGCTCGAGGAGATCGCGCGGGCCTGGCGCGGAAACGCGCCGGAACGCGGCTTCGCCATGGCATTCGACGCGCTCTTTCGAACGGACGAGGATGACGCCGTCTTCGTCGTGGGAGTCGACGGGACGGGGCACGCGCAGGGGTTCCTGCACTTTGCCGTGTGCCGTGCCGGGTCGGCGCTGTCACTGTCGTCGATGCCGCGGGCGGCGGGCGTCCCGAATGGATTCACCGAGTGGCTCATCTGCTCCTCGATCGACTGGGCGCGAGCGCAGGGGTTTGCGCGCGTATCGCTCAATTTCTCGCCGTTCGCAGCCCTGCTGTCGCCCGACGCCGAGCTGAGCGTCGGGCAACGCCTCCAGGCTGCGACACTTCGCCGGATGAAGCCCTGGTTCCAGCTCGACAACCTGCTGCTCTTCAACCGGAAGTTCTTCCCCTCATGGCAGCGGCGCTTCGTCGTGTACGAGCGGCGGCGCGATCTGCCGCGCGTGGGAATCGCGGCGCTCGCCGTCGAGGCGTACCTCCCGTTTCAGTGATCGCGGCCGGCCTCGCGCTGGCGCTCGGCTCTGCTATCGCGATCGGCGGGGGCTACGCACTCCAGCACTCGTCCGCATCGCAGCTTCCGCCGCTCATACTTCGCCGGCCGATGTACTCGCTGCGCCCTGCTCTTCCGCAGTGGCCGGTGGACGTTGGGCTTCTTCGGCGGGCATCGCCGGCTGGGTGCTGTACGTCGTCGCGTTGCGCCTCGCGCCGCTCTCGCTCGTTCAGGCGGCGTCGGCCGGCGGCATCGGCGTGCTCGCGCTCGGCGGCGGGCGGCTGCGCCGTGTCCGAGCGAATCGGCGTCGGAGCGGCACTCGGCGGTCTCGTGCTGCTCGCGTTCTCCGTCGGGTCGCACCCGCCGACCGGCGCACGGCGCCGTCGCCGCCGTCGCGGTCTGGGTCGCCGTCTCCGGTGCGTGCCGCCGGCGCTCTCGCGGGCGGTGGAGATCGTCAGCCGCGGCGCTCGGCACGGCCGCGGGCGTGCTTGTACGCGGCCGGCGACGTCGCCACGAAGGCAGCGGTCGTCGGCGGCGCCCGGTTGGCGTTCGTCACCCGTCCTCCTCGCGTGCCACGGCGTCGCGTTCGTCTGTCTCCAGCTCGCGTTCCAGCGCGGCAGCCGCCTCGCGTCCGCCGGTCTGGCCGTCCTCTGGACGAACTCGCTGCCGATCGTGGCCGGGATGGTCCTCTTCTCGGAGGCGCTCCCCGGCGGAGTGCGCGGGGGTCTCCGCGTCGCCGCCTTCGCGCTCGTCCTCGCCGGCGGCGTCTTCCTCAGCCGCCGCGCCCCGGGAGCAGGACGCGCTCGAGCCGGTACCATTGACTGACTAGTCAATCGACGCGGGAGTCGAGGATGGTCACCATCGAGCAGAGCACGGGCGTCTCGTTCGGGCTCACGGACGAACAGAAGGCGCTTGCGGGAGCTGGCGCGCGGCTTCGCCGCGAACGAGATCCGGCCCCACGAGCACGAATGCGACGAGCACATGCGGCATCCGGTCGACGTGATCGCGAAGGCGCACGAGCTCGGTCTCATGAACCTGCACGTGCCCGAGGAGTACGGCGGCCCCGCGCTGTCCGCGTTCGACGGCATGCTCGTCGGCGAGGAGCTGTACTGGGGCTGCTCCGGCATCGGCACGTCGCTCACCGCCAACGGCCTCGGCGCCGGCCCCGTGATCCTGTACGGCAGCGAGCAGCAGAAGGCGCAGTGGCTCCCGCCGCTCATCGACTCGCCGATCCTCTGCTCGTTCGGGCTCTCCGAGCCCGGCGCCGGCTCGGACGTCGCGTCCTTGAAGACGACCGCCGTCCGCGACGGCGACGAGTACGTCCTCAACGGATCGAAGACGTTCATCACGAACGCCGGCTACGCAGCGTGGACGGTCGTCTTCGCGAAGACGGACGCCAAGGGCGGAGCGAAGGGGATGTCGGCGTTCATCGTCCCGATGGACGCGCCCGGCGTGACCATCGAGCAGCACCTGGAAAAGATGGGCCAGCGCGCCACCGACACGTCCGCATTCGCGCTCCAGGACGTGCGCGTCCCGGTCGAGAACCGCATCGGCGAGGAAGGCGACGGGTTCAAGATCGCGATGGCGACGCTCGACTTCACGCGTCCCGGGACCGCGATCGGCGCGGTCGGCGTCGCGCAGGCGGCCTACGAGCACTCGGTCGCCTATGCGAAGGAGCGCGTCACCTTCGATGTGCCGATCGCGATGCACCAGGCCGTCAGCTTCATGATCGCCGACATGGCGACCGAGATCGAGGCGGCGCGCCTGCTCTGCTGGCAGGCGGCATGGATGCTCGATCAGGGGTTCGGCCGCAAGGCGACGCTGTACTCGTCCTTCGCAAAACGCTTTGCCGCCGACACGGCGATGAAGGTCGCCACCGACGCCGTGCAGGTGTTCGGCGGCTACGGCTACATCAAGGAGTACCCGGTCGAGAAGCTCATGCGCGACGCGAAGCTGTTCCAGATCTACGAGGGCACCTCGCAGATCCAGCGGCTCGTGATCGCAAAGGAAATATTCTTGCCGCGTGCCGATTGAGATCGATCTCTCCGGTCGCGTCGCGTTCGTCACCGGAGGCTCGCGCGGCCTCGGCCGGGCCGACGCGCTGACGCTCGCGCGTGCGGGCGCCGACGTCGTCGTCGCGGACCTGCTCGTCGAGTCGCAGCTCTCGGAGGAGACCGACCGGTACGGGTCGCTCGCGACGGTGGCGCGCCAGCAAGGCCTCGTCCACACGGAGGAGACCGTGCGCGACATCGAGGCGATGGGGCGGAGGGCGCTCGCCGTTCGCTGCGACGTCACCGACCGTGACGCAGGTCGACGCCGCCGTCGCACGCACGGTCGAGAAGCTCGGCTCGATCGACATCCTCGTCAACAACGCCGGCACGCTCGACCACGTCGCCCAGTTCCACGAGCAGTCGATCGATCTGTGGGAGCGCGACCTGCGCGTCAATCTCACGGGCGCGTTCAACTGCGCGCAGGCTGCATGGCCGCACATGAAGGAGCGCGGCTGGGGCCGGATCGTGAACATGGCCTCGGTCGCCGGCACGCTCGGCGGCTTCGGGCAGGCGAGCTACTCGACGACGAAGGCGGGCCTGCTCGGCCTCACGAAGACGCTCGCGCTGGAGGGCGGCCGGCACGGGATCACATGCAACGCAATCGTCCCCGGCGTGATCGGGACCGAGGCGTTCGAGATGGCCAATGCGGCGATGAACGAGCGCATCGTCAGGCGGACGGCGCTGCGGCGGCCGGGCGACCCGCAGGAGATCGCGAACGTCGTCGCGTTCCTCTGCTCCGACCTGGCGGCCTACGTCACCGGGGTCGAGCTGAACGTCAGCGGCGGGGTCGAGCTCTTCGTCTTCTGACCGGCGGCGGCCGGGCAGCTGGGCGCGCATTCCCAGGCACTCGCGCGGGTAATCCGGGACCCGACCCCTCCCTCCTACCCGCCACCATCGATCGTATTTTCCGACCCGTCGCGTGTCTGTCACGGGTTCGTATCGGTTCGCGCAAACGCCCGATACCATCGCCGGATGCGCCGGAAGGTCGCGTTCTTGCTGCTGGTCGTCGTGGCGGCGGGAGTCGTCCTGGGTCTCGTCTTCGCGGGCTCTCCGACGACGATCGCCGACGGTGTCCACGTGGACGGCGTGGACGTCGGCGGTCTCAGCGCCACGCAGGCGCGCGAGCTCCTCGAGGGGAAGGCCGCCGCGCTCTCCTCCCGGCCGCGTCGTCTTCACGGCGGGCGGACGGCGGTTCGGCATCCGGCCCTTGGAGCTGGGCGTCCAGTCGGACTGGCGCGCAGCCGTCGACGACGCGCAGCGTCAGGGCTCGGGCTTCGCCCCTCTGCGCGGCTTCAAGCGCCTCGGCGTGGACGTCTTCGGCGCGGACGTCACCCCGCCGACGAGCGTCCTCAACGGGTCGCTCGAGTACGAGCTCGATCGCATCGCGAACGTCGTGAACCGGCCGCCGCGCGACGCGTCGCTCGCCCTGCACGGGACACGCGTCGCCGTCGTCCCGGCGCGGACGGGCCAGACGCTCGACCGCTCGGCCGCCGCGACCGAGCTCGTCCGCGAGCTCGCCACTCTCGATCGCACGTCAGGCCCGGTCTCGCTCCCGATGCGCATGACGCAGCCGCACGTGCGCGCGGTCGCGCTTCGGCGCGCCGCCCGGCAGGCGCGCATCGCTCTGTCGGCGCCGGTGAGCCTCGTTGTCGGGCCGAGGCGGTTCCTCCTGACGCCCGTGCAGCTCGCGCCGCTCCTCGCGCTTCCGTCCGGCGGAACGTCCGGCTTGCGGATCGGCGGCCCCGCCGCGGACGCGTGGCTGCGCAAGCTCGGCGCGCACATCCAGAAGAAGCCCGTCGGATGCGACCTTCGCCGTCGACGGGCCGAAGGTCAGCCTCGTCCCCGACCGGCCCGGCGTCCGCCTCGACGCGGTGCGGGCTGCGGACGCCGTCCTCGCCGCGGCTCTGCGGCGCACGCCCGCGCGCCGCGTCGCGCAACTGCCCGTCGAGACCGCTCCGGCGAAGCTGACCACAGCCGCCGCGCGAGCGATGGGGATCGACGGCCTCGTCTCCACGTACACGACCGAGTACGGCGGCGTGCCGAACCGCATCCACAACGTGCAGCTGGTCGCGCGACTCGTCGACGACAAGCTGATCGCGCCCGAGCGTGGAGTTCTCTTTCAACAAGACGACCGGCGAGCGCACAGCGGCCAAGGGATTCCTCGTCGCGCCGGTGATCGTCAACGGCGAGGTCACCACCGGGCTCGGCGGCGGCGTCTGCCAGGTCTCGACGACCGTCTTCAACGCCGCTTTCGAGGCCGGCGTGAAGATCACCGACCGGACGAATCACGCGCTCTACATCAGCCACTATCCGCAAGGCCGCGACGCGACCGTCAACTACCCCGACGTCGACCTGCGCTTCGTGAACGACACCGGGCACTGGCTCCTGCTTCGCACGTTCGTCGGTCCGTCGTCGCTGACGGTGAGCCTGTACGGCACGCCGACGGGACGGAAGGTCGAGAGCACGACTGCGCCGCTCGTCGCGCACGGGAAGATCAAGGTGAAGAAGACCGTCGATCCGACGTTGAAGCCGGGTGAACAGGTGATCGACGATCCCGGCGAGCCGGCGCTGACGACGAGCGTGACGCGCGACGTCTACGCCGCCAATGGGAAGCTCCTCTACCACGACGTCTGGTACTCGTCGTACCGTGCCGCGCCCGAGCTTCTGCGCGTCGGCCCGAAGAAGAAGAAGGCGAAGCCGACGGCGCCGGCTACGCCTCCGCCGTCCGGATAGCGTCGGCCAGCCAGTCGGGGATGCGTGTGGGGCGGAACGTCTTCGCGTCCACGCAGGCGTGCGCGGTCCAGCCGTCCGCCATCGGCATGCCGTCGGCGCGGACGATCTCGTAGTCGTAGCGGAACCGCGCTCCGCGTAGGCCGACGCAGCGCGTGTACACGTCAAGCTCGTCGTCGAAACGCGCCGGGACGCGGTAGCGGCAGTACGACTCGAGCACGAGCGCCTCGATCCCATGATCTCGCAGCGTTTGGTAGCCGCCGGCGTACGCACGCAGGTATTCGACGCGTGCGACCTCGAACCACACCGGGTAGGCGGCGTTGTGCGCGATCCCCTGCGCGTCGGTGTCCGCGAAGCGCACGCGGACCCGCGTCGAGAACGAGAACCCTTCCACGGAGCAACTCTACGATGAGCGCATGTCGGTCGAGCGTCTCGCCGAGCTGATGCGCGGGCACCAGCCGTGTGTCGTGCTCACCGGCGCAGGCATCAGCACGGAGTCGGGCATCCCGGACTTCCGCTCGCCGACGGGCATCTGGCGGAGGTACGACCCGATGGAGTACGCGACCATCGACGCCTTCCTCGCCGACCCCGAGAAGGTGTGGGACTTCTACGGGAAGCGGCTTGCGTCGCTTGCGGACGTGGAGCCGAACGACGGCCATCGCGCGCTCGCCGACCTCGAGCGGCGGGGCTGGGTCGACGCGATCGTCACGCAGAACGTCGACGGCCTGCACGCACGCGCCGGCTCGCAGACGGTCGTCGAGGTGCACGGATCGATCCGGACGTCCAGCTGCCTCGAATGCGGCACCACCGTGCCGTTCGCCGACGCGCTCGCCCGGCTCCCGGTTCCGGCGTGCCCGACGTGCGGGCGCGTCCTCAAGCCGGATGTCGTCATGTTCGGCGAGTTGCTTCCGCAGGCGGCGATGGACCGCGCCGTCCGTCTCGCCGCCGAAGCCGGGCTCCTGCTCGTCGTCGGCTCGTCGCTCGAGGTGTATCCCGTCGCCGGCCTGCCCCTCGAAACGCTGGCGGCCGGCGGGAGGCTCGCGATCGTCAACCGCGGCGGGACGCAGTTCGACGGACGTGCAGACGTCTGCATCGACGCCGGCGCCGGCGAGACGCTCGCGGCGCTATGCCAACGGCTTGAGTGACGTAGCAAAGATCGCCTCGTGCAAGCGGCCGCCCGTCGGTGCGATCGCGAGTGCGAACACCGGCACGACGCGGTCGCCCACGAACGCCGTCGCGAAGTAGTCGCCGACCATCCGGCCTTCCGCTTCGGCCAGCCATGGCATCTGCATCGGCTCAGCGTCGAGCCGGAGCGGCTTCGTCCAGGTCGCGCCGCCGTCGGGGGACTGCACGAAGGCGATGCCGAGCGCGCATGCGCCTTTCGCGCACGAGCCGGGCGTGAAGTACGCGTACACGAGTGCGAGATGGCCGGGCCGGCTCGGGTCGGCGCCGAGCCCGGGAATCATCGCGTCGAGCGTCGACGACGTGGGAGCGACGGGCACGCGCAACGGCGCGCTCCAGGTCACGCCGTCCGTCGAGCTCGAGATGACGATGTCGTTCGCGCTGCACGACGCGCGGAAGCGGCAGTCCGCCCACGACGCGAACAGGGTGCCCGCGGAGTCGATCGCAAGGGACGGAAGCGAGATCGCGCGCATGGGGTCGTTGTTCGCCGAGTTCAGCGTCGCGAGCGTCGACGCGCGTGAACGTCGCGCCGCCGTCGGTCGAACGGAGGCTCTCGATCGTCCCCGTCAGCGCCTGCTCGCTCAGGTAGTTCCCGGCGATCGTGACGAGCGTGCCGTCGGGGAGGACGGCAGGCTGCGTGCCGACGAGAACGCCGGTCGCGCGAACGGGCGTCGACCACGTCACGCCTCCGTCGTCGCTCGACTGGCTGACGGTGATGTTCTTGTTGTCGTCGGTGTAGAGGGCGTAGCACCGTCCGCGGAACGGGCTCGACGCGCCGTTGTCGCATGCGACCCAGTCCTTGTCGAGCGCCGGTCCGGCGGCCGCGGTGACCGGCGCCGACCAGTGCAGGCCGTCGCTCGAGTGCGCGACCATGACGCGCGTTCCGCCCTGCTCGATCGTCAGCGTCGAGATGAGCCAGACGCCGTGGGCGACGTCGTACGCGACGCTCGGGTCCGACGCCGCACGCTCCGGACCGGCCGGGGTCGACTCGACGGTGACGCCGGGGAGCAGGCCGCGCGTCCACGTCCGGCCGGAGTCGTTCGAGACTGCGAACCCGATGTTCGAGGCGCCGCCGTTGGCGAACCTCCCAACCTGGTACGCCGCGACGACCGTCGTTCCCCAGGCGAAGTCGGCGGGCTCGACCGCTGTCTCGTGCTGCCCGGCCGGGTTCGTCGACGTGTCGACCGACAGGCGGCGGGAGACGACCTGGCAGTTCGCGGCCACCTTGTCGCCGAGATCGGCGGCGACGACGTTGAAGCCGCCTCCGCAATCGACGCGGTCGATGCCGCCCCAGGCCGCCTGCACGAAGTCGTTGCCCGGGCCGCCGACCAGGTGGTCGGGCGCGGCCGTGCCGAGGATGGTTCCGCCGTGCTTCGGCGCATGGATCGTGGCCGCCGCGGCCGGAGCGGCGAACACGAGCACGAGCGCGATCAGCAGCCGGCGCATCGAGTTGGCAGCGTAACGGCCCGGGCTCTCGTAGACTGTGCGCCGTGGCCGAAGAGAAGCGCAACGACCTGCTCGGCAAGCTCGCCGAGCTGAGCGAAGAGGCAATCCACCGGCTGCAGGATGCGCCGGGCGGCGATCGCGTGGTCGGCACGATGAACGCGATGAAGGACCGGCTCGACGAGCTTCAGCGGCGCGTGCGCGGGATCGACGAGCTCGAGGCGCGCCTCACCGCGCTCGAGCGGAAGGTCGACAAGCTGTCGAAGGAGGAGACGAAGACCAAGTCGTAACGAGAAGCGCCGCCGCGACCAGCAGCCCGCCGGCGATGTCGGAGGGGACGTGCTGGCCGCCGAGCTCGATCAGCACCAGAGCGCAGACGGCCCACGCGATCGCCCACCGTGCGAGGCGCGGCCACGCCCAGGCGACGGCGAATGCGACGAGCACCGCGCGGATCGTGTGGCCGCTCGGATACGAGGAGTCGAAGCCCGCGAGATGGACGCCGTGGACATGGAGCGGCGGTCGCGTGAGGGTCGCCTTCACGAGCACCTCGACCGCGTTCCCGGCGGCGTAGGCCGCTGCCAGCGTCGCGCCCGCGCGGCCGCGCAGCCGAAGGCACGCGGCGGCGACGATCACCGTTGCCGGCGTGAACGACGCGGGCACGGTGACGAGCTCTGCGACGATGTGCAACGCGCCGTGCCAGTGCACGTCCCACAGCGGGATGAGCGCGCTCGCGAGGGTGGACGTGCCGCTGAAGTCGGCGCCGGGCATCGCGTGGCCGACGGCCCACTGGTCGATCGACGTCAGGTCCCCATGGGCGACGAGCACGGCGAGGACGGCGAACGCGCCTGCGGCGACCGCCGCGGCCGCGGCTCTAGGCCGGGACACGCACCCGCAGCGCGCCCGGCACGATCTCGAAGCGCGCGGGCGTCGTTCCGACCTGCTCTCCGTCGAGCTCGATCGGCAGCGTCTCCGCCGCATCCACCGCGACGACACGCGCACGGACGAGGTCGACCTTGGGGTGGGAGAGGTGCTTTCCCTTGTAGAGCTTCGGAGCGGTGGTCGCGAAGTCGAGCTTGTTGATGTCGCCGATCAGGAGCACGTCGAAGAGCCCGTCGTCCGGGCGCGCTTCCGGCGCGAGCCACATGGCGCCGCCGTGGTACTGCCCGTTCGCGACGATCACGTCGTGCATGCGGCCGGAACGCCGCTCGCCGTCGAGGGTGACGTCGACGATGCTGTTCTGCCACGCGAGGAAGACGCGCACGAGCGCATAGAAGAACGTCGCCTTGCCGCCCAGCGCCTTGGACATGCCGTTCGCGCGCTGCGCGACCGCCGCGCTCATGCCCACGCTGCCGACGTTGGCGAGGTACCGCTCCGCCTCGTCTCCCGCCCACGTCCGGTACGTCACGCGGCCCACATCGATTGTGCGGGGGCGTCCCTCGACGGCGGTCCGAACGGCGTCATCGAAGCGGTGGGGAATGCCGTACGTGCGGACGAAGTCCATGCCGGTGCCGAGCGGGATCGTCGCCAACTCGGGGCCGCCTCCGCCGCGCACGAGCCCGTTGACGGCCTCGTTCAGCGTGCCGTCGCCGCCGACCGCGACGACGAGTTCGGCGCCCTCTCGGGCTGCGCGCTCGGCGAGCTCGATCAGCTGGCCGGGGCGCTCCGACAGGAGCGTCTCGCCCTGCAGGCCTAGTGTCGCCGCACGGTGCGCGAGCTCCGGCCAGCGCCTGCCGGTGGCGCCGTTGCCCGACGCCGGGTTGACGAGAAAGACGGTGCTAGTCAGCGGTGACCGTCGCGAGCCCGACGCGCGTCATCCGGTCGACGGCGGCCCGCAGGTCGTCGTCGCTGATGCGCGTGAACTCGCCCTCGACGACGATGTCGCTCACGGTGAGCAGGCACCCGGCCTGCACGCGGCGCAGCGCACCGAGCGTGAAGAGGATCGCCGCTTCCATCTCCACGCCGAGGATGCCGCGGTCGGACCAGCGCTGGTACTGGCCGGCGTCCGGGTTGTAGAAGACGTCGCTCGAGACCACGGGGCCGACGTGGATCGGCTGGCCGAGCTCCTTCGCCGCGTGCACGGCAGCGTGTACGAGCTCGAAGCTCGCCGTGGGGCAATGCGGCTCGTGGACGTAGGTGTGCGTCGTCCCGTCCTGTGGCACCGCGGTGAGCGCGACGATCATGTCGCCGAGCGCGTGGTGCGGCTGCAGGCCGCCGCACGTGCCGACGCGGACGATCTTCTTGCACCCCGAGCATGACGAGCTCCTCGATCACGATCGCGGCGGAGGGGCAGCCCATGCCGGTGGCCTGCACCGAGACCGGCTTGCCCTCCCACGTTCCGCGAAAGCCGAGCATCCCCCGCTCCGAGTTGACCTGAACGACGTCGTCGAAGTAGGTCTCCGCGATGTACTTGGCGCGCAGCGGGTCGCCGGGAACGAGGACGGCTTCGGCGTAGTCGCCGGGCTCTGCACGAAGGTGAATTGGCATGACGCCAACCCTAACCCGTCACCAGGAGTGGAATGATCGGGGTCGTGGTTGCCGTCGACCCGACGCTCGACGAGATCCTCGCCTTCTGCGCGGAAGAGCCGATCGAGCGCGTCTTCCTCGAGGACATCGCGCGTCGCGGGCTCGGACGGTTCTCGGCGCTCGCCGCCGGCGGCCGGCTGACGGCGCTCTGCCACGTCGGCGCGAACGTCGTGCCGACGGGCGCAGGGTGCAGCGCGTTCGCACCCGCAGTCGTGCGCGGGCAGCCGCGCATGATCATCGGGGAGGAGGGCGCGGTGGACGCGCTCTGGTCCGAGGCGGAGCAGGGAATGCCCCGGCCGCGCGACGACCGTCCCGGCCAGCCCGTGTACGTCCTCGACGCGCCGCCGTTGCCGGGAGACTCGGGACTGCGCAAGGCGACGCTCGCCGACCTCGACCTGCTCGTTCCCGCGTGCGCGGCCGCGCATCGGGAGGAGATCGGGATCGACCCGATGCGCCGCGACCCGGACGGCTTCCGCTGGCGAACGCGCATGCAGATCGAGGACGGGCGCTCGTGGCTCTGGCTCGAGGACGGCGTCATCCGGTTCAAGGCGGAGGCGTCTGCGTGGACGCCGGCCGCGGTGCAGCTGCAGCAGGTCTGGGTCGACCCGCAGGCGCGGAACCAGCGGGTACGCGCAGCGCGGGATGCGCGATCTGTGCAGGCTCCTGCTCGAGCGCGTCCCGTCCGTCTGCCTGTTCGTCCGGCCCGAGAACGACGTCGCCATCCACGTGTACGAGCGAGTCGGGATGCTGCGGACGATCTCGTACCGTTCGCTCATCTTCTGATGCTCGAGCGAATCGAAGCGTTCATCCGCGCGCACGACCTGATCGATCCCGGCGGCGAGGTCTGCTGCCTCGTCTCCGGCGGCGCGGACTCGACCTGCCTCTGGCACGCGCTCGGCGCGCTCGGCTATCGCGTCAGCGCCGTGCACGTGAACCACAAGCTGCGCGGCGTGGAGTCGGATGAGGACGCGCGCTTCTGCGCTGACATTCTCGGCGCCGAGGTGGTCGAGCTCGACGGCCGGGGGCTCACCGAGGCGGAACTGCGCGAGCAGCGGTACTCGGTCGCGCGAGACCAGTTACGGGCAACGGGCCACACCGCGTCGGATCAGGTGGAGACGATCCTGTTCCGGCTCGTGTCCCGGGGGTCGGCAACGGGCATGGCACCGTCGCGGCCGGACGGCGTCGTGCATCCGCTTCTCGACTTGTGGCGAAAGGAGACGAAGGCCTACTGCGAGGCCGAGGGGCTCCCGTTTCGCGTCGACTCGTCGAATGCCGACACGAAGCGCGGGCTCATTCGCGACGAGATCCTTCCGCTCCTCCGCCGGCTGCATCCACAGGCGGACGCGAACATCCTGCGCGCACTCGATATGCGCGAGACGCTTGCCGCCTCCGCTCGCGGAGCTGCTGACCTCGCCCGCCGGCTCGAGGAGAGTCGACCTCGGCGGCGGCCTCATGGCCGTGCGCGAGTACGACCGGCTCTGGCTCGAGCAGGGCCCGATCGACCTGAAGGGCGAGGTGCGCTGGGGCGCATGGCGCATTCGCTCGCGCGCGGAAGGCCTTAAAGTACGAGGCTGGCGGGCCGGCGACCGGCTCGCGGGCCGCAGCAAGAAGATTCAGGACGTATTCGTGGACGCCAAGATTCCCCGCTCAGAGCGCGAGGCCTGGCCACTGGTCGTGCGCGGGGACGAGGTCGTCGCCGTTCCCGGCATCGTCGATCATCCGGATGTGGAATATGAGCGCGACTGAGCTGGAACGCGCCGTCGTTGAAGTCCTGATCGAGCCGGAGGCGCTGCAGCACCGGGTAGCCGAGCTCGGCGAGGAGATCTCCGGCGACTACGCCGGCCGCGATCTGCTGCTCGTCGGCGTCCTCAAGGGCGCGGTCTTCTTCATGGCCGACCTCATGCGCCACTTGACCATCCCGTGCGAGATCGACTTCATGGCGATCTCGAGCTACGGCGACTCGACCGACTCCTCGGGCGTCGTGCGGATCCTGAAGGACCTCGACATCAACATCGAGGGCCGCCACGTGCTCGTCGTCGAGGACATCATCGACTCGGGCCTCACGCTCTCGTATCTCATCCGGAACCTCGAGGCGCGCGAGCCGGCGAGCCTCGAGATCTGCGCGCTCATGACGAAGCCGGAGCGGCGGGAGATCGACGTGCCGGTGCGCTACGTCGGCTTCGAGATCCCGAACCGGTTCGTCATCGGCTACGGGCTCGATTTCGCCGAGCGGTACCGCAACCTCCCGTACGTCGGCGTCCTCGATCCCGCACAGCTCCCAGCAGGGCCGTAACCCTCCAGCGCGAAACGCCGATAACTACCTGGACGCTGGTACCCTGACCGGGAGGCCTCTCCCTTGAATCGCTTCTTCCGCAGCGCTCTTTTCCCGCTGATCATCATCGCAGCGCTCGTCTGGCTGGCCTTGCAGACGCTGGGCAGCCACGGGACGAAGACGACTCAGGCGACCACCTACACGGTCTACAACCTCGTCCGGAACGCACCCGGGAGAGATCTCCGGCCCGGTGACGATCGACCCGAACAAGCAGTCGCTGACGCTGACCACGACGAGCGGCCAGAAGTACAGCGTCCACTACGCCACGCCGCAGTCCGAGGCGCAGTTCGAGCAGACGATGCTCGCGCACGGCGTCAAGTTCAACTCGAAGGGCATCGGCGGGTCGCCGTGGTGGTCGATCCTCACGAGCCTGCTGCCGTTCGTGCTCCTGTTCGGCTTCTGGATCTTCCTGATGAACCAGGTGCAGGGTGGCGGCTCGAAGGTGATGAGCTTCGGCAAGTCGCGCGCCAAGCGGATGACGCCGGACTCGCCGAAGATCGGCTTCAAGGACGTCGCGGGCGTCGACGAGGCCGTCGAGGAGCTGCAGGAGATCAAGGAGTTCCTCGAGAACCCGAAGAAGTTCCAGGCGCTCGGCGCGCGCATCCCGAAGGGCGTGCTGCTGTACGGGCCTCCCGGAACCGGCAAGACGCTGCTTGCGCGCGCGGTCGCCGGCGAGGCGGGCGTGCCGTTCTTCTCCATCTCCGGCTCCGACTTCGTCGAGATGTTCGTCGGCGTCGGCGCCTCCCGTGTCCGCGACCTGTTCGAGCAGGCGAAGCAGGCTTCGCCGTGCATCGTGTTCATGGACGAGATCGACGCCGTCGGCCGTCACCGCGGCGCGGGGCTCGGCGGCGGCCATGACGAGCGCGAGCAGACGCTGAACCAGCTTCTCGTCGAGATGGACGGCTTCGAGATGAAGGACAACATCATCCTCATCGCCGCGACGAACCGCCCCGACATCCTCGACCCGGCGCTGCTGCGCCCGGGCCGCTTCGACCGGCAGATCGTCGTCGATCGGCCCGATCGCATCGGCCGCCGCAAGATCCTCGAGGTGCACACGAAGGGCAAGCCGCTGGCGCCGGAGATCGATCTCGACACGCTCGCGTCCGGGACGCCGGGCTTCACCGGCGCCGACCTCGCGAACCTCGTGAACGAGGCGGCGCTGCTCGCAGCGCGCCGCGGCAAGAAGATCATCGAGCAGGACGAGCTCGAGGAAGGAATCATGCGCGTCATAGCCGGCCCCGAGAAGAAGGCGCGCCTCCTCTCCGAGCACGAGCGCAAGATCACCGCGTACCACGAGATGGGCCACGCGCTCGTCGGGCACTACCTCGAGCACACCGATCCGATCCACAAGATCACGATCGTGTCGCGCGGCCAGGCGCTCGGCCTGACCATCTCGCTCCCGACCGAGGATCGCTACCTGACGACGCGCACCGCGCTCATGCACCAGATGGGCATGACGCTCGGCGGGCGCGCCGCGGAGGAGATCGTCTTCCACGAGGTGACGACCGGCGCTGCGAACGACCTCGAGAAGGTCACGTCGACGGCGAAGTCGATGATCATGCGCTTCGGCATGAGCGAGAAGCTCGGCCCGCGCGTGCTCGGCCGCAGCCACGACATGCCGTTCCTCGGCCGCGACTACGGCGCCGAGGCCGACTACTCCGAGGAGATCGCGCGCGAGATCGACGACGAGATCCGCCGCGTCATCGAGGAGGGCCACGAGCTCGCTCTCCAGGTGCTGCGCGAGCACATGGAGGAGCTGCATCGTGTCTCGCAGATCCTCATCGAGCGCGAGACGATCGACCGGGATCAGTTCGAACGGTTGCTCGCCGGCGAGGACGAGAGCTCGGTCTTCCCGGAGGAGGCGGCGCCCGCTGAGGCTCCGCAGCCGCGGAGGAACCGAAGCGCGAGCGCAAGCCGCGGCCGCGGCCGTTCCCGATCCCGGGAGCGACCATGCAGCCGCCGCCGGATCCCGCGAAGTCCTAGCGGCGCTTAGTGATCGAGATCTCGTGTGAGGCGTGCGGCTGGCTCGCCCTCACGAACCAGCCGGCCCATCATGTGTGGGCGGAGCACGTGGCCGGATGTCCCGCGGTCGGCGGCGCAGTGCGGCACATTCCCGACCTGCCGCCGCTGCCGCAGCGCCTGCCGGAGATCCATGCGTGCAAGCACAGGCTCGTCCGCCGTCAGATCGCCGTAACGGCGGCCGGTGTCAAGCGCTACGCAGTCGTGTGTGAGCTCTGCGGCCGGCGCGTCGACGCGGCCTAGGAGGCGCCGAGTGCGCGCGCTGCCTCGGCGAGAGTGGCGGCGATCGCTGCGGCCCGCTGGTTCCGTTCGGCGAGCTCGGTCTCGAGCGCCTGGATCCTGACGGCGTCGCCGAGACGTGCCTCGCGGAGTTTCGCGTTCTGGTCGCGCGCTAAGAGGAGCTCACGCTCGCGGCGGTCCTCGTGTTCCCGCAGCTGTCCGACACGCTCGCGAACCGCGGCCAGCTGCGCCATCGCCGAGTCCAGCTCCCGTTCCATCCCCGCGAGCGAGCCCTTGGCAACGGCTCCCTCGCTCTCGGAGCCCTGCTGCAGTTCCTCCTCGGAGGCCACGCCGGCGGCCGCGAGCGTCCGCATCAGTGGGTTGGTATTCCCGGGAGGGCCGACCGTCTCGAATTCGATGTCCACGACAGAGGCCTTATCGGCATCAGAGCTCCGGCCCTTGATCGAGCGACCGCCCCCTGGATCAGAGAACACCCGTTGCCCCGTCGCCCCGCCTGAGCGGGCCTCGAGCAACCAGCCGTCAACTGGGCTGAGTATGGCATGGAGCGGGCCTGCGTTCGTGCAACCATCCCTACGTGATTCCAATTGAACAACGTTTCCCGCGGCCGTCCGTCATGGGCGTTGTGAACGTCACGCCGGACTCGTTCTCGGACGGCGGCGTGCACCTCGACCCCGACGTCGCGGCCGCGGCTGCGCGCCGCATGATCGAGGAGGGCGCGGCGATCGTCGACGTCGGCGGGGAGTCGACGCGTCCCGGCTCCGACGGCGTCTCCGCGGAACAGGAGTTGCACCGCATCGTTCCCGTCCTCGAGCGCCTCGACCGCAACGTCCCGATCTCCATCGACACGGCGAAAGCGGACGTCGCGCGCCGCGCGATCGAGCTCGGCGCCGAGATGGTCAACGACGTCACCGCGCTGCGCGCCGACCCCGAGCTCGCCGGCGTCGTCGCCGACACCGGCGTCTATCTGTGCCTCATGCACATGCAGGGCGAGCCGCGCACGATGCAGGTCGACCCGCGCTACGACGACGTCGCCTCCGAGGTGGCCGCGTTCCTCGAGCAGCGGATGGCCTACGCAATCGCGCAGGGCATCGCGGAGGAAGCGATCTGCCTCGACCCGGGCATCGGCTTCGGCAAGACGGTCGACCACAACCTCGAGCTGATCCGCCGGCTCGACGTGCTGCTCGCGCTCGGCCGCCCGATCGTGATCGGCATCTCGCGCAAGAGCACGCTCGCACGTCTTGGCGCGAGCGACCTCGTGAGCGCGAGCGTCGGCGCCGCGGTTGCCGCATACGAGCGGGGAGCCACGATCATTCGCGCGCACGACGTCGCTGCGCACGTCGACGCGCTCAACGTCGCCAAGGCGTTCGCATGATCACGGTCGAGCTACGCGCGCCTCCGCGTGTTCGGCCACCACGGCGTCTACGAGGAGGAGCGCGAGCGCGGCCAGGACTTCCTCTTCGACGTCGAGCTCGAGGTGGGGGAGCGCGGCTCGTCCGACCGGATCGAGGACGCCGTCGACTACAGCGCGGTCGCGCGCACGGTGCGCGAGATCTCGGATGCGCACGCGTTCTCGCTGCTCGAGGCGCTGGCGATCGCGGTCGCGGACGAGCTGCGCGCACGCTTCGGCGTCGACCGCGCGACCGTGCGGGTGACGAAGCCTTCGGTGATGCCGGCCGGCCTCGAGGGCGCGGCGTCGGTCACCGCGTCGAGGCCTTGACCCCCAACACGTAGGTGAGGCTCGCTGTTCGCCCCGTCAACGCGACCTCTGCGTAGGCGTACGCGCCGACCGCTCCGCCCGTGATCGACGTGCCCTTGAAGTCGCGCTTCCGCAGCACGAGCGGCTCAGCCACGGTGTACGTCCGCGGCCCCCAGATGTGAGCAACGGCCGAGCCGTTGGAGTGGAGGGACACCCGCACGGTCTTGTGCGCAGGCACCCAGATGCGGTAGAGGTCGAGCGGGTCCTCCGCCTGCTGCAGCGTCCCCGAGATCCGGATGGACGGCCGGGCGGCTGTCGTGATCGGCGGTTGCCCGTTGGAGAAGAACAGGCCGGGCTTCACCTGGGGGATGTCGTCGTTCGGCTCGCTCGGGTCGTTGACCGGCGCCGGCAGCGCGAGCGCCGCGGCGATGTCGATGACGCCGTACCCCGTCTTCGGGTCGAAGCGTTGCGATCCGACCGGCTGCGCACTCTCGCGGAGGAGCGCCGCCACCTGGCTCGCGCTGAGGTTGGGGCGAACCGTCCAGATCCACGCGGCCGCCGCGCTGACGAGCGGTGCGGCGAAGCTCGTTCCCGCGAGACCGGTCGAGACCCCGCTCGAGTCGTGCGAGAGCGGGACGTCGGCGCTCATGTCGGTGCCGGGCGCAGCGAGGTCGACCCAGTCGCCCGAGCTCGAGAAGGGCGCCGGAGCGTTCTGCTCGTCGGTCGCGCCGACGGCGAGAACGTGCGCGTACGAGGCCGGGTACGTCTGAGGATCTCCGTCCAGACCGCTGTTGCCTGCGGCCGCGACGATGAGGCAGCCCGCGCGCACGGCGTGGAGGATCGCACTCTGCACGTCCGGATTCGGCTCGGTCCCGCCGAAGCTGAGGTTGATCACCGCCGGGCAGTGCTTCGCCGCGGTGACGATGCCCTGCGCGGCGGAGCCGGCGTCGATCCCGTCCTCTCCGCGTCCCGCGTCCCAGAGCTCGAGCACCGCCTGCGGGTACACGCCGGTGAAGCCGCCCGAGTCGGGCGCCGCCGCGAGCGAGGCGACGGCGGTCGCGTGGTAGTCGTCCGGGCCGGCGAGAGCCTGGGGTTGTCGAGATACGTCGTGTTCGCCCGTCCGGTGAATGCGGGCTGCGTCGCGTCGACGGCGCCGTCGATGACGACGATGGGGACGCCCGGCCCGGGTGCCGTTACCTGATCGGCGCCGATCGAGTGCAGCCACCACTCGGGCGGCGTGTCGCCCGCTGCGGCCGCGGCCATCGCCAGGGCGCATAGCGCCGCGACGACGACGATCGACAGCCGGCGGTGCACGCAGCCTGAGCGTAGCGCTACCTTCCCGCGCGTGCCGCGCGCCTACATCGGCCTCGGATCGAATCTCGGCGACCGGGAGGCCACCATCCGAGCCGCGGTCGAGGCTCTCGGCGCCGAGCCGGGCATCGCCGTGGCCGCCGTCTCGGCGCTGATCGACACGGAGCCGGTCGGAGTTGTCGATCAGCCGCGCTTCCTCAACGGCGTCGCCGCGCTCGACAGCGAGCTCTCGGCGCGCGACCTGCTCGCCGTCTTGCTGGATGTGGAGCAGCGGTTCGGACGTCGACGCGACGCCTCCGTGCCGCAGGGGCCGAGGACGCTCGACCTCGACCTGCTGCTCTACGGTGACGCGGAGATCGACGAGCCCGGTCTGCGCGTTCCGCACCCGCGCCTCCACGAGCGCGCGTTCGTCCTCGGTCCGCTCGCGGAGCTCGCTCCCGACCTGGAAGTCCCTGGAAAGGGCCGGGTCCAGACTCTCCTTGCACGGCTACACTGACCACGGGATGTCGCATCTGGACGATCTCGACGAGTACGAGGCGGATCTCGAGCTCCAGCTGAAGCGGGAGTACCAGGCCGTCTTCAGCCTCTTCCGCTATTGCGTGCTCACACAGGACGCGACGTACCTGTGCAACAAGCTCGACCGCACGTACGTCCCGCAGCAGACGTACCCGTTCTTCCACCTGAAGCTCGAGGACGTCTGGGTCTGGGACAAGAACCGGCCGACGCGGATCATCCCGCGCACCGAGATCTTCACGTCCGGGGACGTGACGATCGAGGAACTGCGCGGCGAGGGCGACGAGCCGACGCTGACTCCCGAGGCGCTCGCCGAGCGCATCGGCGAGACGCAGCCGCACGAGGAAGACTTCTAAACTGGCATGTCAGACACCGCTCGCGGTGTCAGAAGTATTTCGCGATGCTGCTCGCGGTCGACGTCGGAAACACGCAGACCGTCTTCGGGCTCTACGACGGAGACGTCCTCGGCGAGCGCTGGCGCATCGCCACCGAGGCGCACCGCACGGGGGACGAGCTCGGCGCGCTCCTCGGCGACTTCCTCCAGCTGAGCGACCTCGACGGCATCTGCCTGTCGTGCACCGTGCCGCGGCTCATCCGCGAGTACGAGCACGTCGCCGAGCGCTGGGCGCATACGCCGCTGCTCGTCATCGGCCCCGGGGTCAAGACGGGAATCCAGATCCATTACGACGACCCGCGCGAGGTCGGGCCCGACCGGATCATGAACGCAGTCGCGGCGAAGGAGCGCTACGGCGCGCCGGCGATCGTCGTCGACTTCGGCACGTCGACGAACTTCGACGTCGTCTCGGCGGCCGGCGACTACGTCGGCGGCGTGCTCGCGCCCGGCATCGAGATCTCCATGGACGCGCTCTTCGCGCGCGCCGCGCGCCTCGTGAAGGTGGACTACGTGGAGCCGCCGTCGGTGATCGGCAAGACGACGGAGAGCGCGCTGCAGCTCGGGGCTCGTGCTACGGCTTCGCCGGCCAGGTGGACGGCATCGTGGACGCGATCCGCGGCGAGCTGGGCGCGGACGCATCCGCGATCGCGACCGGCGGGCTGGCCGAGCTGATCGCGCCACACTCGCGCACGATCTCGAAGGTCGATCCGTTCCTCACGCTCGAGGGGCTGCGGATCGTCTGGGAACGGAACCGCTAGAGCCGTCGCCGAGCCACCGCTCGGCCTCGAAGAAGAGCGCGGGTTGATCTCGGTGCGTAGTAGGGAAGTGCCATGGCGCACTGGAAGATCGTCCAGACGCGCGAGCGTGTGATCGACGCGTCGTCGCGCCGGCGGCTGCGAAGAGTCGCGGGCGTGCGCCGGGAGGACCTGAACGAGCTGCACGCGCTCGCAGGATCATCGAGCGCCGTCGAGCCGAAGTCTACAAGGCCGCGTGGCTCCCGGACACGAAGATGCACGATTACGGAGGTGAAGTCGCACGTCACACCACGTCGGCGATCCGTCGAACGCCGGCTGCGTGCAGCGCCTCATCGGCAGACGCGAGCAGTGCATTTGTCCGTGAGCGGCCGGGCAAGCCGCGATCGCACGAGTCACGTCCTGCGCAGCGAAGCGTTCCCCGCCGACCCGTCGATCGGCCTGCTCGGCGTCGATCCGCCGGAACGCGGCGACGACTGCGCCTATCGCGTCAGCGGTCGCGGCCGAGTCGACGTCGATCGACGGCCGCGTTCGCGCCTTCGACCCACGTGAAGACGGCCCAGGGATCGGTTCCGAAGCCCTCGGCAGGTCCTCGCATCGATCGAAGAGGCTGTGGAACGGCAACCGGCAGCTGCGGCGAGAGCGCGTGGCATCCGCTCGGACCTCGCGAGTGGTCGAATGTTCACCCCGAGTCGACGGCAGTCGCATCGAGTCAGGCTGTCGCCTAGCCGGTAGCTCGCGTTGGCGAGATGCCTCGCGGGCTCACTGGCTCAACGAGCCGGCCGGCCCACTGCGGAAACTGTCGTGCGACCGAGGCGCGTGCAGAGGGACGGGCCGCTGACGCCCGCCGCGAAGGCATGTGCGGCGCGCTCAACCGCCGCCGTAGATCGAGATCGGCATGCCCTCCAGGAGGAAGTCGTCCTCGGGATCGGGCAGCGCCGCCTCGAGGCGCTCGACGATCTCGGCCGCGCCGGGGGCGGCCGCGAAGCAGACGCACGACGACCTCCTCCGTCGACGCGAGCTGCACGAGCTCGTTCTTGAACGGCTTCGGGAAGCGCCCGTGGCCGAGGTACCAGCCGTAGAACTTCTTCAGGAAGCCGGACGCGCGCCGCTCACCCAGCTCGCGCACCGTTTCGTGGACGAACACGATCAGCTCCGCGGCCACTTCTTCGCGCGTCGGTTCGACACCGTCGCCCAGCACGATCTCGCGGATCGCCCACGGATTGCCCTGGGCGCCGCGGCCGACCATGACCGCGGCCGCGCCGGTGGACGCGAGCACCGCCTGCGCCTTCGCATGGGAGACGATGTCGCCGGAGGCGATCACCGGCACATCGACGAGCTCGACGAGCTCGGCGGTCAGCGTGTGATCCGCGTAGCCGGTGTACATCTGCTTCGCCGAGCGGGGATGCAGCGTCAGCGCGGCCGCGCCCGCGTCACCAGCCGCGGGCCGAGCTCGAGGCACGCGCGCGAGCCGTCCTCGACGCCCCGCCGCATCTTCACGGTGACCGGCACGGATACCGCGGACGAGACCGCCTCTGTGATCCGACAGGCGAGGTCGGCGTCCTCGAGCAGACAGGCGCCCGCGCCCGTCTTCGTCACCTTGCGGACGGGGCAGCCGAAATTCATGTCCACGATGTCGGCGCCCGCCGCCTCCACCATCCGGGCCGCCTCGGCCATCGCCGGCGGGCTCGGAGCCGAAGATCTGGATCGCGAGCGGGTGCTCGTCGGCGCCGACGCGGAGATAGTCGAGCGTGCGCTCGTTCCGGTGCTCGATCCCGGCGCACGAGACCATCTCCGAGCAGACGAGCCCGGCGCCGTAGCGCCGCCCCTGCCGGCGGAAGGCCTGGACGCTCACGCCGGCCATGGGGGCGAGGACGACCCGGGTCTCCATCTCGACCGGGCCGATCCGCCAGGATTCGCGCAGTTCCACGGCCACGCGGGGATGGTAGCCCGACCCCCGTTGACGACCCTGTCGACCGGAGGTACCATCCGCCCCCGCCGGAGGCCCAGTCACCGGCCCTTTTGCAGCTGCCGCGGGGTCTTTTTTCAGGAGGAACAGTTGAAGGAAGTCATTCTCACGCCCGAGGGCTTCGAGAAGCTCAAGGACGAGATCGAGTACCTGTCGGTCGACAGGCGCCGCGACATCGCGGACCGGATCCGCACTGCCCGCGAGTTCGGCGACATTGCCGAGAACGCCGAATACGACGCGGCCAAGAACGAGCAGGCCCACCTCGAAGCGCGCATTGCGATGCTCGAGGAGCGCCTGAAGAACGCGCGCGTCGTCACGAAGAAGGAGATCAAGTCGGGCGAGGTCTCGATCGGGACCAAGGTCCGCCTCCGCGACGTGAAGGCGAACAAGACGGTCGAGTACCACATCGTCGGCTCCGCCGAGGCGGATCCGTCCGCGAACAAGCTCTCGAACGAGTCGCCGGTCGGCAAGGCGATCATGGGCCGCAAGAAGGGCGAGATCGTCGAGGTCGCCGCGCCGCGCGGGAAGATGAAGTTCAAGATCATGGACATCAAAGCAGCCTAGAGCGGTCGCGGCTCTAGACTCGCGCGGATGACCGCGCCGAAACATTTCCGCGACCGTGACGAGATCGCGACGGTCCGTGCGAAGCGGACCCGCTCGAAAACGGCGCCGCTGCCGAGACGAAGCGGCGGCTCGCCGGCCGCGTGCTCGCGCGGCGCGACATGGGGAAGCTCGTCTTCCTCGACCTCGTCGACCGCTCCGGCCGCATCCAGCTCCTCTGCCACGTCGAGCGCACGGGCGACATCGACGTCCACCTGGGCGACATCGTCGGCGTCACCGGCTCGCCCTCGAAATCCAAACGCGGCGAGCCGTCCCTCGACGTGGACTCGCTCGAGATCCTCGCGCGCATCCGTACGCCGCTGCCCGACACGTTCCACGGCGTCACCGACGTCGAGGCGCGGTACCGCCGCCGCTACCTCGACCTGCTGATGAACGAGGAGTCGCGGCGCGACGCCATCCTCCGCGCCCGCATGGTCACCGCGATCCGCGCGTACCTCGACGCCGAGGGCTTCATCGAGGTGGAGACGCCGATCCTCCAGCCGCGCTACGGCGGCGGTTTCGCCGAGCCGTTCGTCACGCACTCGAACCTGCTCGACCAGGATCTCTACCTGCGCATCGCCGACGAGCTGTATCTCAAGCGACTCATCGTCGGCGGCCTGGAGAAGGTCTACGAGCTGTCCAAGGACTTCCGCAACGAGAGCTACTCGTACAAGCACTCGCCCGAGTTCACGCAGGTGGAGTGGTACGAGGCGTACGCGGACTACACCGACACGATGGAGCGCTGCGAGACGCTCGTCGAGCAGGCGGCGCGCGCGACCGTCGGCGGCACGAAGACGACCTTCCGCGGGCACGGGCTCGAGCTCGCCAAGCCGTGGGCGCGGGTCAAGTTCGTGGACGCGCTGGACGCGCACGGCGTCTGGACGCGCGACGAGGCCGAGCTGCGGGCGAAGCTCACCGCGGCCCGCGTCGACGTCGCGCGCGACAAGACCTGGTCACAGCTCGTCGACCACGCGTACGCGCACTTCGTCGAGCCAGAGCTGATCCAGCCGACGATCGTCTACGACTGGCCGATCGAGCTGTCGCCGTTTGCGCGGACGACGGATGACGACGAGTCCATCGTCGAGCGCTTCGAGGTCGTCGTGGCCGGCATGGAGTTCGCCAACGCGTTCAGCGAGCTGAACGACAGCGAGGAGCAGGCGCAGCGTTTCGCGGCGCAGGCAGACGAGCGCGAGGCAGGCGACGCCGAGGCGGAGCCCGGCGACCCCGACTACGTCGAGGCGATGTCGTACGCCATGGCGCCGAACAGCGGCATCGGCATCGGCATCGACCGGCTGGCGATGGTGCTGCTCGGCAAGGACAGCATCCGGGACGTCATCCTCTTCCCGGCGCTGCGCGAGAAGGATTAGGCGACGACAGCCGCGCGCGCGTGCTCGACGACGTCGCGCAGGATTTCGTCGAGCGTGCGCGTGGGCTGCCAGCCGATCGCGCTGTTGATCTTCTCGATGGACGGCTCCCGGTGGAGGACGTCCTCGATTCCCAGGCCGTAGACCTGGTCGTGCGGAATGAACGTGAGGTCGGACCGCGACCCAGTGAGGTCGAGCACGCGCTGTGCGAGGTCGATGATGCGCACGCGCTCGGCGGATCCGACGTTGAAGATCTCGCCGGAGATGTGCGCGGCGCTCATCAGCCCGTAGACGGCGCGGATCGTGTCCTGCACGTGGCAGAAGGAGCGCGTTTGCAGGCCGTCGCCGTGCACCTCGAGCGGCTCGTCGGCAAGCGCGCGACCGACGAAGCGCGGGATGACCATGCCGTATTGGCCCTGCTGCCGCGGGCCGACCGTGTTGAAGAAGCGGGCGATGACGCAGTCGAGGTCGCGCTCGTCGTGGAAGCCGAGCGCGAGGAACTCGTCCATGCGCCTTCGAGTCGGCGTACAGCCAGCGCCGCTCGGTGACCGGCCCGTACATGCGCCGGTCGTCTTCGTGCGAGCGGCCTCTCCTCGCGGTGGTCGCCATAGACCTCCGAGCTCGACGCAATGAGGACGCGCTTGCCGAACTTCGTGCAGTACTCGCAGGACGTTCTCCGTGCCCTGCACGTTCGTCACCATCGTGTGCACCGGCTGCTCGACGATGAGGCGCACGCCGACGGCGGCGGCCAGGTGGTAGACGACGTCGACGCGGTGCACGAGCTCGCTGACGACCGAGCTGCGACAGGATGGAGTCGACGACGAGGTGGAAGCGCGGATGGTCGCGCAGGCCGTTGACGTTCGGTTCTCGCCGGTGGAGAGATCGTCGAGCGCCCAGACCTCCCAATCGTCGGCCAGCAGCAGCTCGGCGAGGTGGGAGCCGATGAAGCCGGCGCCGCCTGTGATCGAGTGCGCTGCCCAAGGCACGGCGATGGTAGCCACCCCGGCGGCGATAATGGGGGCATGACGGCGCAGACCCTGGTATTCGCGACGCCGCACTGGGTGAGCGAGCGCCACCACGCGATCCCGATCGCGGCTGTGGTGATCCTTCTCCTCCTGTTGCTCCTGCTGCTGCTCTTGCTCCGGAGAGGCAAGGCGGCGGACGGCGGCGGAGAGCCGAAGGAGCCGAAGGTGCGCAAGAAGAAGGAGAAGAAGGCCCGCGGCGTCGCCGCCGCGTGACGTCGAGCAGCAGCTCAGCCCCACCTTCGAACGGCTCAGGGCGGAGGAACGACGCCTCGACGAACGGCAGGCGTCGCTTGCCGCGGGCGAAAGCGAGTTCGAGCGCACCGCCGAAGACCGGATCGCGCGCCTCGCCGAATGGGAGCAGGCCCTCGCCGCGCGGGAGGCGGACATCGTCGAGCGCGAGGCAGCCAGTCAGGAGGCGTACAGCGCGCGCGAGCTCGAGATCGCGAAACAGGCGGCCGACCTCGCCTCGCGCGAGGCCGCGATCGCGCGCGAGCGCCAGACGCCGCGCCGCTTCCGCCGCCGCCCCCGTCTCTGGATCCGCGGGCGACTGCCGAGCTGGAGGAGCGCGAGCGCGGATCTCGACGCTCGTCTCGCCGGCGTCGCGCAGCGCGAGCTGGAGCTCGCCCGCCGCGCCGCCGAGCTAGCCGTCCGCGAGCGCCAGCCGGTCCCGCCGCCGCCGGAGCCTCCACCGATGCCTCCGCCTGTCACGCTGCCGACGTTTCCACCCACTCCCGAGCCGCGTCCGCCGGAACCCGCGCCGCTGCCTCCGCCCGAACCCGCGCCGCTGCCTCCGCCCGAACCCGGCCCGCGCCTCCGCCCGAGCCCGCACCGTGCCTCCGCCCGAGCCCGAGCCGTACTGCAGAACCGGAACCGCCCGCCGCTGCCGCGGCCGACGCGCCCGGCCGCTGGAACGTCCTCGCCCTCGACCGCCTCGTCGAGCAGCGCGGCAGCGAATTCCCCGACCGCGTGGAGGAATGGACGTCCTATCTCTATTCGCTCCGCGCCTACGCGGCGCCGGACGGGAGCCTTCCGGCGAGCTTCGACTCGCTCATTCAGGAGACGTTCGGAGACCTCATTTGAGGGGACATCCGACGCGTATGGAAACGGTTTGGGCGGCTCGGTCGGAGTCATGGGGGTCGGCTACGATGGCTTCTCTTAGGGAAAGGGGTTACACAGAGTGTTCGAACGCTTCACTGAACGGGCTCGTCAGGTTGTCGTCCTCGCCCAGGACGAGGCACGCGCGCTCAAGCACAACTACATCGGCACCGAGCACATCCTGCTCGGCCTCCTCCGCGAAGAGGAAGGTCTTGCCGCGCGCGTGCTCGAGTCGCTCGACATCACGGTCGAGGAAGTGCGCGCGCAGGTCGCGCGCATCGTCGGCCAGGGCGATGAGGTCACGACCGGCCAGATTCCGTTCACGCCGCGCGCGAAGAAGGTGCTGGAGCTCGCGCTGCGCGAAGCGCTGTCCCTCGGCCACAACTACATCGGCACCGAGCACATCCTGCTCGGCCTCGTGCGCGAGAACGAAGGCGTCGCCGCGCGCATCCTGCTCGACTTCGACGCCGACGCGGAGAAGATCCGCAACGAGATCATCCGCATGCTCTCAGGCCCCGGACGCCGCCAGGGCCCGGGCGCGACCGGCCCTGCGGGCGAGAAGTCGAAGAGCTCGAAGCTGCTCGACCAGTTCGGCCGCAACCTGACGAAGCAGTCGGCCGAGGGCAAGCTCGACCCGGTCGTCGGGCGCCAGACCGAGATCGAGCGGCTCATGCAGATCCTGTCGCGCCGCACGAAGAACAACCCCGTGCTGATCGGCGAGCCCGGCGTCGGCAAGACCGCCGTCGTCGAGGGTCTCGCCGCGCGCATCGCCACGAACCAGGTGCCGGAGCTACTGAAGAACAAGCAGATCTACACGCTCGACCTCGCTGCGCTCGTCGCCGGCTCGAAGTACCGCGGCGAGTTCGAGGAGCGCCTGAAGAAGGTCATGAAGGAGATCATGCAGCGGGGCGACATCATTCTTTTCATCGACGAGCTGCACAATCTCGTCGGCGCCGGTGCTGCGGAGGGCGCGATCGACGCGGCCTCGATCCTCAAGCCGGCTCTTGCCCGCGGCGAATTGCAGACGATCGGCGCGACGACGCTCGACGAGTACCGCAAGTACCTCGAGCGCGACGCCGCCCTCGAGCGCCGCTTCCAGCAGGTGCGCGTCGAGGAGCCGACGGTGGACGACACCGTGCAGATCCTGCGCGGCCTGCGCGACCGCTACGAGGCGCACCACCGCGTCAAGATCACCGACGAGGCGCTGCACGCGTCCGCGGAGCTCGCCGACCGCTACATCCAGGACCGGCATCTCCCCGACAAGGCGATCGACCTCATCGACGAGGCCGCGTCGCGGATCCGCATCCGCTCCATGAGCGCGCCGCCGCGCTACCGCGAGCTGGAAGAGGAGATCGACCGCGTCCGCAAGGAGAAGGAAGCCTCGATCGAGGCCCAGGAGTTCGAGAAGGCCGCCTCGCTGCGCGACAAGGAGCGCAAGCTGACGCAGAAGAAGCGTGAGCTCGAGGAGCAGTGGCGGAGCGCCGAGAATCTCGAGGAGCAGCCGGAAGTGGGCGAGGAGGAGATCGCCGACATCGTCTCCATGTGGACGGGCATCCCGGTCTTCAAGCTCACCGAGGCGGAGTCGCAGCGGCTCATCCGCATGGAGGAGGAGCTGCACAAGCGCGTCGTCGGCCAGGAGGAGGCGATCGTCGCCGTCTCCAAGTCGATCCGCCGCGCCCGCGCCGGCATCAAGGATCCCGAAGCGGCCGACCGGCTCGTTCATCTTCCTCGGCCCGTCCGGCGTCGGCAAGACCGAGCTCGCGCGCACGCTCGCCGAGTTCCTCTTCGGCGACGAGGACGCGCTCATCCAGGTCGACATGTCGGAGTACATGGAGAAGCACTCCGTGTCGCGGCTCGTCGGCTCGCCGCCGGGCTACATCGGATACGACGAAGGCGGCCAGCTCACCGAGGCCGTGCGCCGCAAGCCGTACTCGGTCGTCCTCATGGACGAGATCGAGAAGGCGCACCCGGACGTGTTCAACATCCTGCTCCAGATCCTGGAGGAGGGAAAGCTGACCGACGCCCAGGGGCGCCGCGTCGACTTCCGGAACACGATCGTGATCATGACTTCGAACATCGGCGCCGCTTCGATCTCGAAGAACCAGTCGTTCGGCTTCTCGGTCGGCGACGAGAGCGGCCTCTCGTACGACGAGATGAAGTCCCGCGTCATGGGCGAGCTGAAGAAGGTCTTCCGCCCCGAGCTGCTCAACCGCATCGACGAGATCATCGTCTTCCACAAGCTGGACAAGGAAGAGATCAAGACGATCGTCGACCTGCTGTTGAAGCGTCTGCGCGAGCAAATGGCGACGCACGAGGTCACGGTGGAGCTGACCGACGAGGCGAAGGACCTGCTCGTCGACAAGGGCTACGACGCGGCGATGGGCGCCCGGCCGCTGCGCCGCGCGATCCAGCGCTACATCGAGGATCCGCTCGCCGACCACGTGCTCGGCCGGCAGCTCGAGCCCGGCTCGACCATCCTCGTCAGCCGCAAGGCCGGTGCGAAGAGGGTGCGACGGGGACGAGGTGGACATCACCATCATCCCCGGCGAGATGACCCCGGAGAAGGTCACCGTCCCGCCGGACGAGCCTGCAGCGGAGGCCGAAGACTCGGACGTAGAACGACGAAGGGCCCCGGCATGCCGGGGCCTTTCGATCGTTCGTTCAGTCTGCGCTACGCGCTGACGACCGGCGTGTGCTTCCCGGCCTTCTTGGCGCTGCGGCGCTCGGCGAACCAGACTGCGAGCCAGCCCTCGGTCGCGGATCCCGCCGAGCGGCGAGGATCGAGGAAGCCGATGCCGGAGAGCAGCAGGGCGATCCCGACGACGATGCCGAAGTTGCCGAGCTGCGTCCGCCATGTACGACGTGTTCAGCGCGGTCGTCAGCGCCGTCTCGGTCACCCACACGTTGCGGGCGCCGTTCGCGATCGGCTGATGCGTCTTCGGATCGAGTGCGGCGTACTGGCGTGTTGTTCGTCGCTCCGTCAGGCGTGAGCTGAGCCTTCGGCGCGCCTGGCTTGGCCTCGTACTGGCCCATCTGCGCGTAGACGAATCCGCCTGTCGCCTCGAGCGCGTGGATCTGCATGTACTCGGCGAAGCAGCGGGCGCGGGCGCCCGAGTTGACGGCCTGGCCGGCAACGCTGCAGGTCGGAAGGCTCACGTTCTTCAGTCCTGCCGCCTTCGCCTCCGCCGCGATCCCGCCGGGGTCATGTCCGAGGTGCCGGTGATCTGCTGCTGCTTCAGCTCGAGCTGACCACGGTGTTCTTGCCCTTGCTCCGAGAGCGATCGCCGCGACGCCGAACGCTATCGAGGACGACTGCGGCAACGACTCCACCGATCTCGAGAAACCTTTTCATGACGACTCCTCCTGAGTCTTGCTTGCTGAGATGAGGTCATCGTGCTCGGCGCACCTCCCGCCGCCAGCAGGGCTGACGCGGAACCTCGCCTGCGGCTTTCCCCCATCGCCTCTGCGGGTGAAGCAGCCCGCTGAACCACCCATAGGGGGAAGAGTCAAGCGCCCCCGCGAGCGGAGGATCACGTCAACAGGAACGGGGCCCCGATGCGGCGGGGGCTCGGCTCTCCTCGGGCGATACGAAAGCGGCTCCCTGCGGCGGGGGCCGCTTTTTCTTTGGCGGAAAGGCGTGACGAACTCGTCCGCTTCGCTCCGTAGGGTGGAAATCGTCAGCATGGCGAAGCCTGCGGTCCAGTACGCCTGCACGGAGTGCGGCTACGCCTCCGGGCGCTGGTTCGGGAAATGCCCCGGCTGCGCGACGTTCGGCACGCTTGTCGAGGAAGTCGTCGGCCAGGTCACGGGGGCCAAGGCGCCTCCGAAGCCGCTCCTCAGGCTCGTGGACGTCTCCGCCGAGGAGGCCGAGCGGATCTCCACCGGCGTGCCGGAGCTCGACCGCGTCCTCGGCGGCGGGCTCGTGCCCGCCTCGCTCGTCCTCGTCGGCGGCGAGCCCGGGGTCGGCAAGTCGACGCTGCTGCTCACGGCCCTCCAGGCCATGAGCGCAACGCACCGGACGCTCCTCATCACCGGCGAGGAGTCGATCGCGCAGGTGAAGCTCCGCGCGGAAAGGCTGGGCGGGGCTGCGAACGTCGAGGTTCTGGCCGAGACCGACCTCGACGTGGTCTGCGAGACGCTGCAGGCCGAGCGCCCCGACGTGTGCGTCATCGACTCGATCCAGACCCTGTACTCGTCGGAGCTCGCGTCGGCGCCCGGATCGGTGGCGCAGGTGCGCGAGGCTGCCGCCCGCCTGCTGCGCGTCGCGAAGGAAGCCGGCGTCGCCACCATCCTCGTCGGCCACGTGACGAAGGACGGGACGGTCGCAGGCCCGCGCGTGCTCGAGCACCTGGTCGACTGCGTCCTCCAGTTCGAGGGCGACCGCTACCACGCCCATCGCATCCTGCGCGCGGCGAAGAACCGGTTCGGCTCGACGAACGAGCTCGGGGTCTTCGAGATGACCGGCGCCGGCCTCGTCGGCGTCCCCGACGCGTCGGCGCTCTTCGGTCACACCGTCGAGGGCGAGCCGGGCGCCGCAGTCGCGTGCGCACTGGAGGGGACGAGGCCGATCCTGCTCGAGATCCAGGCGCTCGTCTCGCAGAGCGAGCTGGCGATGCCGCGCCGCGTGGCGACCGGCATCGATCCGAAGCGGCTCGCGATGATCGTCGCCGTGCTCGCGCGCCACGCCGGCATCGGGCTCGGGCAGGCCGACGTCTTCGTCAACGTCGCCGGCGGCGTCCGGGTCGACGAGCCCGGCGCCGACCTCGCCGTCGCGCTCGCCATCGCCTCCGCCGCCAAGCGCACACCGGTGCGCGCCGCCATGGCGACGTTCGGCGAGATCGGCCTCACCGGCCGCCTCCGGCCGGCGGCGCAGGCCGAGCGCAGGCTGGAGGAGTGCGCGAAGCTGGGCCTCCGGCTCGTCGTCGTCCCGGCGGGCACGCCCGCCCATGGCACACTCCAGGTGGCGCAGGCCGAGACGCTGCGTCAGGCGATCCGGGCGGGACTCGATGACCACAGAGCCGACGAAGGAGACGAGCGAACGTAGGGCCGAGCGGCTGGGCGAGCTCGGGTTCACACGCACGCCCTCGGAGGACGACCCGCGCCGCGACGCGGCGCTGCTGGCGGCGATCGAGAAGATCGCGCCCGGGACGCCGTTCCGGCAGGCGGTCGACGATGTCATTCGCTCGCACGAGGGGGCGCTCATCGTCATCGGCGACCCGAGCGAGCTCGCATTCCTCTACTCGGGCGGGATCCGCCTCGACGCGCCCTTCCGTCCTCAGCTCCTGTACGAGCTGGCGAAGATGGACGGCGCGATCATCGTCGACACCGCGCTCAAGCGCCTCGCCTGGGCGAACGTCCAGCTCATGCCCGACCCGACCATCCCGTCCGACGAGACGGGAACGCGCCACCGCACCGCCGAGCGCGTCGCCAAGCAGACGGGCGCGCTCGTCATCTCGGTGTCGCAGCAGCGCGAGACGGTGACGATCTTCGTCGGCCCCGCGCGGTACCAGCTCGACCCGGTCGCGGACGTCCTCGCGAAGACGAACCAGGCGCTGGGCACGCTCGAGACGTACAAGGCGCGCCTGGAGCAGGTGCTGACCCGGCTGACCTCGCTCGAGTTCCAGAACGCGGTCGTGCTCGACGACGTGCTCGTCGTCCTCCAGCGCGCGGAGATGACCGCGCGCATCGCCGATCGAATCAGCCGCGACTGCGTCGAGCTCGGTGCGGAAGGCCGCCTGATCCGGCTGCAGCTCGACGAGCTCGTCGGCGACGTCCCGGCGGAGCGCGACGCGATCGTGCGCGACTACCACGCAGGCGGATCCGCGCCCGAAGCGACCGCGGCGCTCGAACGGCTGCGCCGCTTCTCGTATCGCGAGCTGCTCGAGTTCGACCGCCTCGTCGACCTGCTCGGCTACGACCGGACGGTCAATCCGCTCGACTTCAGCGTCTCCCCGCGGGGCTACCGCGTGCTCTCGCACATCCCGCGGCTGCCCGACGCGATCGTCCACCGGATCGTCGACGACTTCGGCTCCCTCGACACCGTCGTCAAGGCGTCCCAGCGCGACCTCGAGGGCGTGGAGGGGGTCGGCGCTGTGCGGGCACGAGAGATCAGGGCCGGGCTCCGGCGGCTCCAGGAGCACAACCTCGTAGACCGCTACCTGCAGTTTAGGTACGCCGGAGCCAGGCCCCCGGCGTCGGTGATTGGCCGTGGGGTGAACGGCTGGGGCCTGGCACCGGACTGTAAAAACCCCAGGAAACCCCGGAAATGTGCCTTTTCCAGCCATTTCTGCTAACCTTGGGTTCATCGGGCCGGCGCCCACAACGCGCCGGCTCTTTTGGCGAAACGCGCATCGAGAAGGGGAGGTCGGCGTTGTACAAGGTCGGCGACAAGGTGGTGTATCCGCACCACGGTGCCGGGACGGTCGTCAAGAAGGAGTCCCGCGAGGTGCTCGGTCAGAAGCGCGAGTACCTGACGATCAAGATCCTGCATAACGACATGACCGTGCAGGTCCCGTGCGAAAACGCCGACCAGGTCGGTCTCAGGCGCGTCATCGGCGAGAAAGAGGTCGGGGTCGTCCTCAAGGCCCTCACCGGCGGCTCGACCGAGATGCCGAAGAACTGGAACCGTCGCTTCAAGCACAACCGCGACAAGATGAAGACCGGCGACATCCTCGAGCTCGCCGAGGTCGTCCGCAACCTCTCGCTGCGCGACAACGAGAAGGGCCTCTCCACCGGCGAGAAGCAGATGTTCGTGAAGGCGAAGAAGATCCTCGCCTCCGAGCTGATGTACGCCAAGGGCATGGACGAAGAGGAGTGCGCCGAGTGGCTCGAAGGCGTGCTCACCGGTGTCGGCGGCAACGGCAAGAAGAAGGCGACGGCGAAGAAGAAGCCCGTCGCCGCCGCCGTCTAGCCGGCGTCCCGCGCATGTCCGTCTGGGCGATCCTCGTGGCTGCGGGCCGCGGGGAGCGACTCGGCTCGGACCAGCCCAAGGCCTTCGTGAAGCTGGGCGAGCTACCGCTGCTGGCGGAGCCGCTGCGCCGTCTCGACGACAGCGAGTGGGTGGACGCGATCGTCGTCGTCGCCCCGCCGGGGTGGGAGGAGCCGGCGATCCTGCTGGCCGAGGAGCTCGGCTGCGCCAAGGTGCGCGCGTGCGTCGCCGGCGGGGAGACGCGGGCCGACTCGGTGCGCGCCGGCCTCGCCGAGGTTCCGGACGACGCCGCTGCGGTGCTCGTGCACGACGCGGCGCGGCCGCTGCTCACGGATGAGGTGATCGGGCGCGTGCTCGCGCCGCTCGCCGACGGCTGGGAGGGCGTCGTCCCCGGGCTCCCGGTGTCCGACACCGTGAAGCGCGTCGGCGCCGACGGCGGCATCGAGGAGACGGTCGCGCGCGACGGGCTCTGGACGGTGCAGACGCCGCAGGCCTTTCCGGTGGACGCGCTGCGCCGCGCCGTCTCCGGCGGCGCGGACGCGACCGACTGCGCCGGCCTCGTCGAGGCGGCCGGGGGCCGAGTGAAGGTCGTTCCCGGCGATCCGCTGCTCCTGAAGGTGACGACCGCCGAGGATCTCGCCCGGGTGGCTTCGTTGCTGTGATCGTCGACTACCACATGCACCTGCGCAACGAGCGCGGCGGGATCGACCACACCGCCGAGCGCAGTGGAGCCGTTCGTCGAGCGCGCGCGCGAGCGCGGGGTGGACGAGATCGGCTTCACCGAGCACGTCTACTACTTCGAGCAGACGCGGGCGTTCTGGCCGTGGCCGTACTACCTCGAGCGCTGCCACTTCGACCTCGACGCGTACGTCGACGCCGTGCTCGAGGCGAAGCGCCGCGGTATGCCGGTGAAGCTCGGCCTCGAGGTGGACTGGGTCGGCGAGCGCGCCGGAGAGCTCGCGGAGGTCCTCGCCCCGTATCCGTGGGACTTCCTGCTCGGCTCGGTGCACATGGTCGGCGACCACGCGATCGACAACGGCGTCGGCCTCGGCATCTGGGCCGAGCTGCTCGGAGGACGAGGTGTGGTCAGCGCTACGTCGAGACGCTCTCGCCGCGGCGCGCAGCGGACACTTCGACGTGCTCTCGCACCCGGATCTCGCCAAGATCTACGGCGTGCGTGGGAGCGACGAGCTGTACGCGGGACCTGGCCGGCGCGGTCGACGACGCCGGCGTCGCGCTCGAGATCTCGACGGCAGGTCTGCGCAAGCCGGTGGGCGAGCTCTATCCCGACGCGCGACTGCTCCGGCTCTCGTCGGCGCCGGTGACGTTCGCGTCCGACGCCCACGAGCCCGTGCTCGTCGGCGAAGACTTCGAGGGCGCGGTCGCGTTCGCGCGGGCGAACGGCCGCGACACGGTGAGCGTCTTCGACGGGCGCGTGCGGAGACAGGAGCCGCTCGGGTGAGCGAGTACCGCGTCGGCACCGGCTTCGATGCGCACGCCCTCGTCGAGGGCGTGCCACTCGTCCTCGGCGGGGTCGCGATCGACCATCCGCGCGGGCTCTCCGGCCACTCGGACGGCGACGTGCTCGCGCATGCGCTGACGGACGCGATCCTCGGCGCCGCCGGGCTCGAGGACATCGGCGCGCTCTTCCCGTCCGGCGATCCGGCGCACGCCGGCGCCGACTCGGTCGAGCTCCTGCGCGAGGCGTGGCGGCAGGTGCAGGACGCAGGCTGGGAGCTCGTCAACGCCGACGTCGTGCTCATCGGCGAGGAGCCAAGGCTTGCGCCGCACCGCGACGCGATGCGCGGGCGGCTCGCAGGTGCGCTCGGCGTCGAGCCGGAACGAGTGGCCGTGCGGGCGACGACGACCGACGGTCTCGGCTTCACGGGCCGCGGCGAAGGGCTCGCCGCGCAGGCCGTCGCGCTGCTGCGCCGATGAAGCTCCGCATCGTCACGCACGTGGAGCATCCCGAGCTCCGCGGGAAGCTTCCCGACCTTTGGCCGGAGTTCATGCACCACGATGCGCTGGTCTCGTCCTTCTGGCCGCAGCTGTACGAGGTCTATCCCGACTTCCAGCTGTGGGTGCTCGACGGCAGGCGGCTCATCGGGTACGCGTGCACGCTGCCGGTGGTGTGGGACGGCGTCCCGCAGGCCAACGGCGTCGACTGGGCGGTGACCGAGGGGCCGGGCGGGATGCCGACGACGCTGTGCGCGATCGTCGCGGGGCTCGTCCCGCAGTACCGCGGCCACGGCATCAGCGCGGTCGTGCTCGGCCGCATGACGAAGCTCGCGGCCGCGCACGGGCTCGACTGCATGATCGCGCCCGTGCGCCCGACGTGGAAGGAGCGCTATCCGCTCACGCCGATCGAGCGCTACGTCGACTGGCGGCGGGAAGACGAGCTGCTCTACGACCCGTGGCTCCGCACGCACGAGCGGCTCGGCGCCGAGCTGCTCGCGCCCGCCCCGAGCTCGATGACGGTCGCGGGCACGCGCGACGAGTGGGAGGAGTGGACGTCGCTCCAGTTCCCCGAGGACGGCGAGTACGTCGTTCCCGGCGCGCTCGCTCCGGTGCGCTTCGAGGGCGGCACCGGGACGTACGTCGAACCGAACGTCTGGATGCGGCACCCGATCGAGGAGCCGCAGCCGTATGTAGCTCATACGGCCGCGGCGCTGTGCGTCGCGGCGCTGCTTGTCGAGGCGCCGGCGCATCTGCCGGTTCGTCGCCTCCTCGGCCACCCCGCCGCCCTGCTGGTCCTGCATCTCGATCAGCGCCCGCCGCTCGTCGCGCGTCAGCCTCGACATCGCCTTCTGAGCCTGCTGCGGGTCGTGCATCTGCTTCGCGTGCGGCTGCAGCTTGCGCATCGCGCTCGCGAGCTCGGGATTCGAGCGCTCGAGCGCCGCGGTGGACGCCTTCTCCAGCCAGCGCTTGAACAGCGGCACCTTCGCGATCAGGGTGATGACCGGGCGCAGGTAGCGGCCGTTCTGGATGCGGCCGAGCAGGGCCAGGACGCCCATCAGGACGAGGAGCCCGAGCAGGATCCAGAGCGGGATCAGGAGCGTGACGATCGATGCGATCACGGCGCGGATGGTAGCGAGACAAGGCCGTCTCGCACGTGCACGAGCCCGTCCCGGGCGAGCGCCGTGACGGCTTCCTCGTCCGACGGCTGCTCGCCGGCCACGACCGCTCGGAGCGCCTGCGCCCGCCGTTGCCGGAACGAGCCCTCGAGCGGGCCCTGCTTGCGCAGCGGCTCGTAGCGGCGGCCGCGCGACGGGCATCCCTCCGCGAGCGGGCAGATGCCGCAGCGCGGGATGCGCGCGAGGCAGACGGTGGCGCCGAGATCCATCAGCGCCTGCGCCGCGGCCGGTGAGAACGTCACGCCGGTGCGATCGGTGACGCGGCGGACGTTCACGTCCTCGGGCAGGACGTCGCGGCCGAACGCGAAGCACCCGACCGCGTCCGCGGTGTACCGCCCGATGCCGGGCAGCTCCGTGAGGTCGTCGGGCCACCCGTGCGCAGCGATGTGCTGTGCGGCGCGATGGAGGTTGAGCGCGCGGCGGTTGTAGCCGAGGCCCTGCCACTCCGTGATGACATCCGCAGGTGACGCGGCCGCGAGCGCGTCGGCGGTCGGCCAGCGAGCGAGCCAGCGTTCCCAGCGCGGCACGACGCGCTCGACCTGCGTTTGCTGCGCCATCACCTCGCTGACGAGGATCGCGTACGGGTCGCGCGTCTTCCGCCACGGCAGGTCACGGGAGTTGCGCCGGTACCAGTCGAGGAGCTCCGCCTCCATGGCCGGAGACTACGCTGGGGCCGGTGATCGACCTCCGTTCCGACACGCTGACGAAGCCAACAGCCGGCATGCGCGCGGCGATGGCGGCCGCCGAGGTCGGCGACGAGCAGTACCTCGAGGATCCGACCACGAACGAGCTCCAGCGCCGGATGGCGGAGCTGCTCGGCCACGAGGCCGCGCTCTTCCTGCCGACCGCGACGATGGCGAACCAGGCGGCGCTGCGCGCGCAGACGAAGCCGGGGTCGGTGCTGCTTGCCGAGGAGCGGACGCACATCCTCGTGTACGAGTGGGGCGGACCGGCGATCCACTCCGGACTGATCATGCGCGGCGTCCCGGCCGACGCAGGCGCGCGTCACGCCGGAGCACGTCGCCGCGGTCCTCGACCCGGATCTCGGCCCCGGTGGGATCGTCGTGCTCGAGAACACGCACCGCAGCTCGGGTGGCCGCGTGTGGCCGCTGGACGAGTTCGAGGCGACCGCCGACGCCGCCCGTGAGCGCGGCGCGGCCGTGCATCTCGACGGCGCGCGCCTCTTCAACGCGTCCGTCGCGGCGGGCAGAGCGCCGTCGGACTGGGCGCGCATCGCCGACTCGGTGACGATCTGTTTCTCGAAGGGGCTCGGCTGTCCGACCGGCGCGATCCTTGCCGGCTCATCAGCGCTCGTCGAGCGCGCATGGGAGAGCAAGTACCTGCTCGGCGGCGCGCTGCGCCAGTCGGGCATCCTCGCCGCGGCTGCGCTGTACGCGCTCGACCATCACGTCGACCGTCTCGCCGACGATCACGCGCGCGCTCGCCGCCTTGCGGAAGGGATCGGAATCGATCCCGCCGAGGTGGAGACGAACTTCGTCGCCATACCGGATCCATACGGTGACGGCATCGCTCGCGCCGCGCAAGCCGGCGTCGCGCTCGGTGAGCTTCGCCCCGGATGGCTGCGTGCTGTCACGCATCTTGACGTGTCGGACGCCGACGTCGACGCTGCGATCGCTGCAATCGGCACGCGCGTTGTCAACACCGTTTGAGGCACCCTCCCTGAGGGATCGACTCGTGCGCGGTGTGCGCCGATGACCTGTGCATCACGACGTCGCATTGCGGGCGGGGTCGGTGGCAATGGCGAAGGATGGCTCTGCGGCTCATGGCTGACATTCACGTCGGTGACGACGTCCTGTACCGCGGACGCGTGTTCCGCGTCTGCGGTATCTCGCCCATGAGCGCAAGCCCGCGTCGCTTCCTGCTCGAGGATCCGGATACGGGCGAGAGCGTCGAAGCGCTGCAGGACGACGTCGAGCCGGTCGACGACCGCGACTCAGCCGCTTAAGCCGACGAGCGTCGACTTCATGTCGGCGGCGGTGAACGGCCACAGGTAGAGCGCGCGCTCGTAGCCCTGCGCGTCGACGACGTACGCGGCTTCCGTGTGAACGATGTTGTGCACCGTCGACGCCGGCGATCGTCTTCGCCTGGTCGAGCACGCCGATGTCGTAGTGCTTCCAGACGGCGGCGAGCTGCGACGGCGATCCGACCGCCCAGCGAAACTCGCTCCCGACCTTCCACTTCTGAATGTCCTGCAGCAGGTAGCGGCGCGCGTTTCCGAAGACATTGACGCTGACCGAGACGATCGCGGGGCGAGCCGCCGGCGGCAGGCTGCGGACGACGTCGCCCAGTCGCGCCGCCTCGATCGGGCAGTAGTTCCGGCACAGCGGATCGAGGAACGTGACGACGACGGTTCGCCCGTGGTACGCCGCAAGTGAGACCGGCCTCCCGTTCTGATCTTTGAGCGAGAAAGCCGGTGCGCGCTTTGCGCCGGCGGCCCACTTCGTCGCCGGGCCGCCGATGATCGCGCCGCCGGACTGCATCGCCGGCGAGCTCCCGCACCCGGCGAGAAGGAGAACGGCAACCCCCAAGATCGCCCCGCGCATGCGCACGAGCGCCACCGCCCGAGGATACTCGCTCGTCACGCTCAGCGTCCTCTCAGGAACGTCTCAGGGGTTCTCAAGCGGCGCGCCAGATGATGCAGGCATGACACTCACAACCGCAATCATCGCCAACGCGATCCTCATGGCCGGCATCGTCGCCGCGCTCGCCCGCTTCATCCATCTTCCCTTCCGGATCGAGCGGCGCGTGCTGAAGCTCGAGCACGCACGTCTGACGTTCCGGGCGAGGAAGAGCGCGAGCTCGCGCGCGCTGCCTGACCGTTACGGGGCGAGGCCGAGCGCGAGCCGTTCGACGGCAACCGGCTCGGCCTCGACCTCCGCTCCGACCGGCAGCGCGAGCGAGAAGACCGTCTGCCCGTCACGACGCTCGACCGTGCAGCGGCCGCCGTGGGCCTTCGCGATCGCAGCGACGATCGCAAGACCGAGGCCCACACCACCCTGTGCGCGCGTGCGCGCATCGTCCGCGCGCGCAAAGCGGTCGAAGATGCTCCCGAGCGCATCCTCGGGGACACCCATTCCCTCGTCGGCCACCTCGAGGACGATCTCGCCTCCGACCGCGTGCCCGCGCAACGTGATTCCCGCGCGCGGCTCGGTGTACTTGACCGCGTTCTCGAGCAGCGCGTCGAGCGCGCTCCGCAACGCCTCGGGATCGACCCGCGCCACGCCGGCGAGATCCAGGTCGAGCCGCCACGATGCGCGGCGCCACCTCCGACCAGCGCATGAACACGTCCTCGAGGAAGCGGTCGATCTCGACGTCGCGCAGAACGACGAAGTCCGGCTGCTCGGCCTTCGCGAGGAGCAGGAGCCGGTCGACGATTCGCTCCATCCGCTCGAGCTCGTCGAGCGCGACCGTCAGCTCGGGCGAGTCCGGCGCCTCGCGGCACAGCAGCTCGAGATGGCCGCGCGCGATCGTCACGGGCGTGCGCAGCTCGTGCGACGCGTCGTGCAGGAACCGCTCCTGCCGCTCGAGCAGCGACGCACGCATGTCCGCGACTGCCTCCACCTGGCGCAGCGCCAACTGCCGCCTGCGCGCGTGCCAGACCATGGCGAGGAACATCGCCGACATGAGCGGCACCTCGAACAGCTCGCCCCACAGCTGGATGCCCGCGAACGCGTCGGCGAGGATGCTCGCGCCCGTCGCGAGGATGACCGTCGAGAGGATGAGGCCGGTGACGCCGGGCGACCAGACGCGGAACCCGTAGACGATCGTCAGGCTGATCCACACGAAGTGGAACGGGACCGTCTCCCAGGCCGGCCACGCGATCATGGCCAGCCAGTTCGCGATCGCGAAGAGGCCCCACAGGACCTCTATCGCATTACGCTGCAGCCAGCCTGTAGCCCGCATGGCGAATCGTTTCGATGTGCGCGTCGGGACCGAGCTTCTGCCGCAGGCGGCGCACGCAGACGTCGACGACGTTCGAGCCCGGGTCGAAGTCGTACCCCCACACGTCCGCGAGCAGCCGCTCGCGGCTGATTACTTCGCCCACGTGCAGGAGCAGGTGGTGCAGCAGGCGGAACTCGCGATCGGAGAGATCGGTGACGAGGTCGCCGACGCGCGCCTGGCGGCGCGCCAGGTCGAGCAGCACAGGCCCGGCATGCAGCACGTGCTCGTCGTCGCCGGGCGGAACGGTGCGGCGCAGCTGCACCCGGATGCGGGCGAGCAGCTCGTCGAGCGCGAACGGTTTCGACACGTAGTCGGTGGCGCCGAGCTCGAAGCCCTTCAGCTTCGTGCGCAGGTCGCCGCGCGCGGAGAGGACGACGACCGGTAGCTGCGGCCGCTCGCGGTGGAGCTCCTGTAGGACCCGAAGGCCGTTCATCCCCGGCAGGAGGAGGTCGAGGACGACGAGGTCCCACTCGCCCGAGCGCGCGAGCGAGAGGCCGTCGAGGCCGTCGTCGGCGGTGACGACGCCGTAGCCCTCCGCTTCCAGACCACGCCGAACGAACGCCTGAATGCGGGTCTCGTCCTCGATCAGCAGGATCCGCATCGTTCCCCCTCGCGACTCTAACCGGGTTGCAGATGACGTGTAAATGACACGGCGGTGACAACTTTGTCATTTTCAGGCCCCGTTAATCGTGGTCCGGTAGACAACCGGCCGGGGATGCGAGCCACGGGCTTCAAAGCGCTCGGAGTTGCCGTCGGCTTGGCCGTGGCAGCCGTGCTCATCGGCCTCTACGTCTCGAAACTCACCACCGACAACGGCTCGAAGGCGTACACCGTCCCGGTTCAGACCCAGGGCGGCCACAAGGTCGTCGACCTCCAGATCGAGACGGTCGCCGCCGTCGGCCCCCAGTTCAGCCCGGCCCACCCGGACTACGTCTCCTACCTCGTCCGTGACGCCCAGGGGAAGTGGCTGCGCCGCACCGTCTGGCGCCTCCCGGCGAACGCGACCGTGCACGTGACCATCTACAACTTCGACGGCGCCAGCGGCCTGCGCAACCCGCTCTACGCGCGCCCGCAGGGCATCGACGGCAACTCCTTCCTGCTCGACGGGAAGACGACGGACTTCATCAACCCGGACGACACCTCGCACACGTTCGCGGTTCCGGCGTACGGGCTGGTCGTGCCGCTCACCGGCGTCGCCGACAACGCGAAGAACCAGTGCGGCTACGCGCCGTGCGCGCTGTCGATGGCGCACCACACGATCCAGTTCACCTTCCACACCGGCAAGGCGGGGCACTACCGCTGGCAGTGCTTCGTGCCCTGCGCCGCCGGCTGGATCGACGGTTTCGGCGGCCCGATGCAGACGATCGGGTACATGGACGGCTTCCTGGACGTCATCTGATGGCGACGCCTGCCCCCAAGCCTTCCGCCGAGCACGGCAAGCGCGTCATCGTCGGCGCGATCGTGCTCAGCGTCGTCGCGACGGTGCTCGTGGCGGTCCTCGGCGGCCGGTTCCTGCCGCCCGGGAACGGCAGCGTGCAGGCGAGCGGGCAGGTGCTCGACAACACGGTGATGCTCGCGATCGTCACGCCGGTCATCGCGGGGCTCCTCGTCTTCTTCATCTACGTGCTCTCCCAGTTCCGGCACCGCGGAGGCGCGCTCGTCGACGGGCCGCCGCTGCGCGACGACAGCCGCGTTCGCGTCTGGTGGCTCGTGGTCACCTCCGTGACCGTCCTCTTCCTCGCCGGGTTCGGAACGTACGAGCTGCTGCAGAACGGCTCCGGCGGGGGACAGGGGCCGGACCCGATCGCCGTTCCCGCAGGCACGAAGCTGCCGGTGCAGGTGATCGCGCAGCAATGGCAGTTCACGTACCGCTATCCGACATACGGCGGCCTCGAGACGCCGCAGCTCGTCCTGCCGGCGAACACGTACATCGAGCTGCACGTCACCTCGCTCGACGCGATCCATTCCTTCTGGGCGATCGAGCTCGGCGTCAAGGCGGATGCGAACCCGGGCGTCGACAACGTCGCCTTCGTGAAGACGAAAGGCCCGCGCACGTTCCACGTCCGCTGCGCCGAGCTGTGCGGGCTCTGGCACGGCTACATGTTCAACAACGGCCGCGTCGTGCCGGAGGCGCAGTTCACGGCGTGGGTCAAGTCGCAGCAGCGTGACTTCGCGCCGATCGCGAAATACCTGCCCAAGTACTCGACGACCTACTACCCCGACCCGCAGAGGAGAGCAGGATGAGCGTCGCCCGCCGTCTCGTCGGCTTCAACCTCTTCACCGCGTGCGTGCTCGGCGTCGGCGGCTGGTACGCCGGCTGGTTCGCTGCGCATGCGGTCGTCGGCCCGAGCCTCGACTACTTCGCCGACGTCGACTTCAACGAGCTCTCGCTCGTGCTCGGCTACATCGGAGGCGTCCTCGGCTTCCTCATCGGCCTCGGCTTTTTCAACTATCCGCTCGCTCGCCTGCGCGGCTATCCGCCGTCGCTGCGCGAGAAGGAGCAGGGCGGGATCGGCCGCTACTTCTCCCTGTGCACCGACCACAAGGTGGTCGGGATCCAGTACCTCGTCGGGATCGGGCTCTTCTTCTTCATCGGCGGCCTGAACGCGATGCTCATCCGCACGGAGCTGCTCCGGCCCGACCATCAGGTCTGGCCGGCCGGCACGTACCTGACGATCGTCGGGATCCACGGCACGATGATGATGGGGATGATGACGAGCGGGATCCTCGGCCCGTTCGCCAACTACCTCATCCCGATCCTGATCGGCGCGCGGCGCATGGCGTTCCCGCGCATCGAGGCGCTGACGTTCTGGCTCCTGATGGCCGCGGGCGTGATCCTCGAGACGACGATCTTCTTCGGCGGCTTCCCCACGGGCTGGACGGGCTACCAGCCGCTCGGCACGGAGGCCAATCCGGGGATCGACTGCTACTACCTCTTCTTCGCGCTCGTCGGCATCTCGATGACGCTGCTCGGCCTGAACATGCTCGCGACCATCGTGACCATGCGCGCGCCGGGGCTGACGTGGACGCGGCTGCCGATCTTCGTCTGGGGCGTGGTCTCCACGGCAGCGCTGATGGTGCTGGCGGCGCCGGTGCTGATCGCGACGCTGTCGATGGCGCTCATGGATCGCGTCGTGCAGACGAACTTCTTCGTGGCGGCGCAAGGGGGTAGTGCGTACCTGTACGAGAACCTCTTCTGGGTCTTCGGGCATCCGGAGGTGTACATCCTCGCGCTGCCCGGCTTCGCGATCGTGCTCGAGATCCTGCCCGTGTTCGCGCGCAAGCCGCTGTGGGGCTACCGCCTCGCGGTCGGTGGCCTGCTCGGCGTGACGCTGCTCTCGTTCTTCGTGTGGCAGCACCACCTGTTCTTCAGCGGCATCAACGGCGACCTGCGACCGTTCTTCATGCTCAGCACCGAGCTGATCTCGATCCCGACCGGGCTCACGTTCCTCTGCGGGATGATGACGCTCTGGCGCGGGACAGATCCGGTACTCGGTGCCGATGCTCTTCTGCCTCGCGTGGTTCTTCAACTTCCTCATCGGCGGTCTGTCGGGCGTCTTCCTCTCCGACACGCCGAGCGACACGACCACGCACGGCAGCTTCTTCTCGATGGCGCACTTCCACTACACGATCATGGGCGGCCTCGTCTTCACGTTCTTCGCCGGCATCTACTACTGGGTGCCGAAGATGACGGGCTTCCAGCTGAACGAGCGGCTCGGGAAGATCCACTTCTGGACGATGTTCGTCTTCTTCAACCTGACGTTCTTCCCGCTCTTCATCGCCGGGTTCCAGGGCGGGATGCCGCGCCGCGTCGTGACGTATCCGCACGGCCTCCAGTTCCTGAACGACTGGGTCTCCGTCTCCGCGTTCCTGCTCGGGGGGTCGATGCTCCTGTTCCTCTACAACTTCGTGAAGTCGCTCGTGTTCGACCGGATTCCGGCGCCGGCCGACCCGTGGGGCTCGAAGTCGATCGAGTGGCAGCTGCCGTCGCCGGTGCCCGTGCAGAACTTCGACCGCATCCCGGTCTTCTCCAGCGATCCGTACGGCTACGGCGAGGGCGGCAGCTCCGTCGTCCTTCCGGCCGGCGCTCCCGCGGGGATGAACTGATGACCGAGCTCGCACAGCCCGGCGCCGACTATTCGATCGTCGAGACCGAGGAGCCCGAGGTCCTCAGCGCGGAATCTCTTCGCTGCCGGCCAGCTGCTCGCCGGCGCGACGGCGTTCTTCTTCCTCGTCCTTCCTCTTCGCCTACTTCTATCTCCGCTCGGTGAACAACGCCGGGCTGTGGAAGCCGAAGCACGTCGACGCGTCGGTGACGTGGGGGACGATCGTCATGGCCTGCATCGTCGCGTAGCGCGATGGTCGTCCGCTTCGCCAGGATCGATCAGGCGGCCGGCCGGCGGGAAGCGTTCCGCCTCAAGGCGCTCGTCGCGCTCCTGCTCGGGCTCGCAGCGCTCGTGCTGCAGGTGCTCGCCTGGCACAAGGCGAGCTTCGGCCCCGCCGACGGCGGCTTCGCGAGCGTCTACTACGGCTGGACGGCGTTCCTGTTCCTGTTCGTCTTCTGCACGTTGTTCTGGCTCGAGACCGTCCTGGCGACGTCGTGGCGGTACCGCAACGATCCGATGGGCGCGGCCGTCGTCGCGCCCGGCCATGCGTCGGGCGATCCGGGGCAGGATGGCGCACGACATCCGCAACCCCGTCGAGCTCAACCGCGCCTCGCTCGGTGCGCTCAGCTTCTACTGGACGTTCCTCGCCGGCATCGCCGTGCTGACCTGGATCGTCCTCTACCTCATCTAAATGGACCCTCTGCCCCTCGTCGTGTGCGGCGCGGCGGCGCTGCTGTACGCGCTCGGGCGGCGGGGGAAGGCGCGCGTCTGGCGCGAGGTGTCCTTCTACAGCGGCGTCGCGGCGGCGTTCGTCGTGCTCGAGCCGCCGTTCGACGGCTGGGCGGACAAGTGGCTTGCGGCGCACATGGCGCAGCACGTCGTCCTCATGACCGTCGTGCCGCCGCTCGTCGTCCTCGGACGCCCGTGGCCTCGGCTCTGGCTCCCGTTCCCGCTCTCGGCGCGGCGCGCGGTCGGCGGTGCGCTCTCGCGCTCGGCTGTCGTTCCGTCGCGGCGGGAGCTTCCTGATGCGCCCGCCGGTCGCGCTCGCCGTGCAGTCGGCCGCGATCGCGGTCTGGCACATCCCCGTGCTGTACGACGCAGCCGTCCACAGCGAGTCGGTGCACGTCTTCGAGCACGTGTGCTTCGTCGCGCCGGCGCTCGTCTTCTGGGGCGCGCTGCTCGACGCGCCGCCCGTGCGCGCGCGCATCGATCATCTCCGGCGCGCGATCTGGTTCGCGGCCGCGATGGTGCCGGGCTGGATCCTCGCCATCGTGCTCGCGTTCGCATCGGCGCCCGTCTACGGCGCCTACCCTCGCTGACCGACCAGCAGCTCGCCGCCGGCGTCATGTGGGTGCCGGGCTCGCATCATGTACTTCGTCTTCGCCTTCGCCGCTTTCTACCGCTGGCTCGAGCCGTCGACTGGCGTCGAGCCCCGACCAGAGGAGCTCTCATGGACCTGATCGCGTCGTTCCTCACAGGCTCGATTCTCACCCTGGTGCTGCCGGTCGGCCTGCTGATTGCGGTCGGCCGTCTGGTGGGGGACGATCCTGCGGCGGCGGTCCGGCGGCGACGCGTGAGGGCAGCGGTCGCGGCTCTCGCCGCTGCCGCCGCGCTCGGCGCGGTCGGCGCGACCGTCGCGCACGCGTATCTCGGGCGGAGCGCGCCGCCGGCGCTGCCTCAGCTGCACGGGCAGGTGAGCTGGGCGCCGGGCACCGTCTGGCGCCGACGACCGTGCCGCGCGGACGAACCGCGGTGCTCGTCTTCGTCACTCCCGGCTGCACAGGCTGTCTCGCGGAGCTGCGCTTCGCCGTCGACCGGCTGCCGGCGTCGATTCGTCCGACGGTGGTCCGCCGCGTCGTGAAACGAGACTCGCTCGTCCTGCTCGTCGACCGCAGCGGCGACGTGCGCACCGGCTACACGTTCCCGTTCGCGCCCGCGTTCGTCGAGGGTGACCTGAGGACGCTCGCACGATGAGGACGGCTGAGGCACCCGGAGCATTTCTGCGCGCATGCGCCGTCGCCGTCGCTGCCGCGACTGCGCTTGCGGTCGCCACCGGCGGTTCCGGGTCCGGTGCATCGCGTCCTCGCGGCGCTCGCCGGGCCGCCGCTCGCGGCGCTGCTCGTCGCTGCGGTCGTCGCGCACCGGCGTCTGCTTGCGCCGACCGTCGTCACCGCCGCGCTGCTCCTCGCGACCGCGGTCGTCCCCGGCGCGGCGCATCTGGCGCTCGCGATTCCGGCGTTCGCCGCCGCCGTCGTCCTCGCCGTGCTCGCGTGGCGCGGTGAGCCGGTCGCCGCCGGAGCGTGGCGCGACTACGTCACGCTGACGAAGCCGCGGATCATGACGCTGCTGCTCCTCACGGGCCTGTGCGGCGCCGCGGTCGGCGCGCACGGCCGCCCCTCTTTGACGCTGCTGGCGACCACGTTCTTCGGCCTCGGGCTCGCGTGCGGCGGCGCGGCCGCGCTCAACCACGTGCTCGACCGCGACATCGACAAGCTCATGGGGCCGCGGACGGCGGCGCGCCCGGTCGCGTCCGGCCGGATCACCGCACCGCGCGCGCTCGAGTTCGGCCTTGCCCTCTCCGCTGCGTCGTTCACGCTGCTCGCGTCGACGGCGAACCTGCTGACGGCGGTGCTCGCCCTCGTCGGCAACCTCTTCTACGTCGTCGTCTACACGGGCTATCTGAAGCGGCGCGGGCCGGAGAACATCGTTCTCGGCGGGGTCGCAGGCGCCGTGCCGCCGCTCGTCGGCTACGCCGCTGCGACGGGCAGCGTCGCCGTGCCGGCGATCTGGCTGTTCGCGATCGTGTGCCTCTGGACGCCGCCGCACTTCTGGGCGCTGGCGATCCTTCTCCGCGAGCACTACGCGCGCGCCGAAGTGCCGATGCTCCCGGTCGTCCGCGGCGAGTCGGTGACGCTGCGGCGGATCGTCGTCTACACGGTCGTGCTCGTCGCGCGACCATCGTGCCTGTCGCGACCGGGAACCTTCGGCGCGCTCTACCTCGTCGCGGCCCTGCTGCTCGGCGGGCTCTTCCTCGCGCTCAGCGTGCGGCTGCTCCGCGCACCAACGCGCAAGGGCGCGGCCGGGCTCTTCCACTACTCGCTGCTGTATCTCGCGCTGCTCTTCATCGCAGCGCGCTCGATCCGCTGCTCTAAGTACACGCCGCTCTGTGCTGAAGCCGTGACGCTTTAGCCGGAACCGTTACCGCGCTTCGTTAGGGCCCGGTCGTGCGGTGATCGTCGGCTTGCCGCCGCGCGTCACCTCGAGCACGTCCCACATGCGCGCTTCCTCGTGGCCGGGGACGAGGCACGCGAACCGGTACGAGCCCACCCGAGACGCGACGAAGGAGAACTTCGTGGTCGATCCCGGCGGGAGAATCGGCGTGGCGGCGCCGCGGAACGACGGCGTGACGTCATCGGGCCGGGCACGACCGCGCAGGAGTGCGTCAGCGCGCCGCGGTTCGTGCACGTCACGCGCACGCGCCAGCCGCGCGGGACGCTGACCATCAGCTCGCCGCGGCCGTAGCCGTCGAAGTTGAAGCCGTTGTTCTCGCCGTTGTAGCCCGCGACAGCGTGACGACGGCGGTGCGCTGCTTCGCCTCGACGTGCAGGAACTGGGCCGGGCTCGGATGGGCGAGGAGCACCGTTGACATCATGACGCGGCTCAGCGCTTGGAGACGTCGAGGCCGCTCGCGGCGACCTCTCCGAGCGCGGTGTCCGGCAGGCGGCCGGAGCTGTCGATAGCGGCGAGGACGTGCCGCTTGCCGTGCTTGTCGGTGACGCAGCGCCACGCCTGGTTCGGCGACCAGTACACCTTGTTCCCGCCCATCTGCAGCGTCTTCTGGGCGTTGCCCCACGCGCGGCAGTCAGCCGCGGCGGCCAGCGGCCGAGCCTGCCAGGCCAACGTCTTGTTCGTCCACTTCCAGACGCCGGCGCGGATGCGCACGCGGTCGCGGAAGACGACCGTGAGGATGCCCGCGCGGACCGCTGCGCCCGACCGGTAGCGGTAGAAGAGCGGCGTTCGGGCCGGCAGGTACAGCGTGCCGCCCGACTCGTGCGCGAGCGTCGCCCGCAACGGAGCGGGGACGTAGCTCCACGCCGGCGTAACGGTGACCGCTGCCGCGGCGACGAGGGGAACGAGGGCGCGCCACCGCGACCTACGGTAGCGGCGGCGAGCTCCAGGGAAAGTCGATCCAGCGGTCCGTTCGGCGCCAGACGTACTCGCAGTTGACGATCGACCGCGGCTTCTCGTACAGGACGGCGACGCGCGCCTCGCGCACCTTGCCGGCGATGAACTCCTTGACGAGCGCGAGGGTCTGTCCCGTGTCGGCGACGTCGTCGGCGATCAGCACGCGCTGGTCGTGGAGGTCGATCGGGTCGGGAACCGGCGGGAGGAGCATGGGCACCGGAAGGCGCTCGTCGATGCCCGTGTAGAACTCGACGTTGATCGTGAACGTGTTCTTGATCTCGAGCGCGTACGACAGCGCTCCGGCGGTCAGGAGGCCGCCGCGGGCGATGCCGAGGATGAGGTCAGGCTCCCAGCCGTCGGCGACGACCTGCGCCGCCAGCTCGCGGGCGCCGTCGCCGAGATCGGGCCACATCATCCGCTCGCGCTCGGTCGCGACGCTCATCGGCGCGATTGTCCCACACTAGACTCGCGCCGTGGTCCGCGTCCGCTTCGCTCCCAGCCCGACCGGCTCGCTCCACCTCGGGAACGCGCTCAGCGCGGTCGCGAACCGCCGCTTCGCCGACGAGCACGGCGGCACGCTGCTGCTGCGGATCGACGACACCGACCAGGCGCGAAACGTCGAAGGCGGTGCACCGGAGATCGCGGCCGACCTGGAGTGGCTCGGCGTGCGCTGGGACGAGGGGCCCGTCCACCAGAGCAGCCGCTTCGTCCGGCATCGCGAGGCGGCGCACCAGATCGGCGAGCCCGACGACGAGGGCGCGCTGCGCTTCGGGCGCACGACGTTGCTGCGCCCCGACGGGACGCCCACGTATCAGCTGGCGAGCGCGGTCGACGACGTCGACTTCGAGATCACGCACGTCATTCGCGGCAGCGACCACCGCGCGAACGCCGAGCTGCAGACCGAACTGATTCGCGCCCTCGGCGCCGAGCCGCCCGAGTTCATCCATCACGGACTGCTGCTCGGCGAGGACGGGACGAAGCTCTCCAAGCGGCACGGTGCGGCGACCGTCGCCGACCTCCGCGCCGCGGGCATCCCCGCCGAGGCGGTGCGCGCGTATCTCGACGAGCTCGGGCTGCCGAAGCACGACGTGCATCTCGATCTCAAGCGCCTGCGCCGTCTCTCGGTCGACGCTCTCGCCGCGCTCTCGGACGACGAGCTGGCCGCGCGCGTGGGCGTGGACGCGTTCGCTCGCGCCCGTCCTGCGCGGCGCGCGCGATCTCGCGGAGGCGAGGGAGTACGCGCAGATCGTGCTCGAGCCGGAGCACGTCGACGTCGACGCCGCAGAGACGATGGCGCGCTTCCGCGAGCTCGTCGAGGCCGGCGTCGAGCCGCGCGCGATCGTGCGCGAGCTGAAGGCGGTCGGCGGCGATCTGAAGTCGCTGCGGCTCGCGCTCACGGGCCGCGACCGCGGGCCGGAGCTGGCGGCGGTGATCGCCGCGCTGCCCCGGGACGAGCTCCTGCGCCGGTCCGTAGGCTAGGAGCGTGCGGCTCTACAACACGCTGACGCGGCGGCTGGAGGAGCTGCCGCCGCCGCCCGGGCCGATCCGGATGTACTTCTGCGGCCCGACCGTGTACCAGCGCGCGCACATCGGCAACGCGCGCCCGTTCGTCCTCGGCATGTGGCTGCGCGCGTGGCTGCGCGAGCGCGGGTACGAGGCGATCCTCGTCCACAACATCACGGACGTGAACGACAAGATCTACGAGGCGGCGCCGAACGAGAGCGCCGCGCTCGCGGAGCGCGCGACCGCCTGGTACGTCGAGGACACCGGCGACCTCGGCCTCGGGATGCCGGACGCGATGCCGAAGGCGACCGAGTCGATCCCGTCCATCGTCCGCTTCATCGAGGACCTCATCGAGGGCGAGTTCGCATACGCGGTCGAGGGCGACGTCTACTTCCGCGTCGCGCGCGACCCCGGAGTACGGGCGCCTGTCGGGGCAGCGTCCCGACCAGGTCGAGGAGCAGGAGCCGAATCCGCTCAAGGAGGACCCGCGCGACTTCGCGCTCTGGAAGGCGAACAAGCCGGGCGAGGACACGTCGTGGGACGCGCCCTGGGGGCGCGGCCGGCCCGGCTGGCACATCGAATGCTCGGCGATGGCCGAGGACGCGTTCGGGCCGGCGTTCGAGATCCACGGCGGCGGGCTCGACCTGGTGTTCCCGCACCACGAGAACGAGCTCGCGCAGTCGAATGCGCTCGGGCACGAGTTCGCGCGCATCTGGACGCAGAACGGGATGCTCGATCTCGGCGGCGAGAAGATGTCGAAGTCGCTCGGCAACGACATCTCGATTGCGCAACGTCCTCGACACGTGGGGGCGCGAGGTCGTCCTGCTGTTCTTCATGACCGCGCACTGGCGCAAGCCGATGGACTTCACCGACGAGACGCTCGAGCAGGCAAAGGCGCAGGTCGAGGGCTTCCGCAACGTCTTCCGTTCGCCGAGCGAGCCGGGTGCTGACTGGGCCGCGTTCGAGGCGGCGCTCGACGACGACTTCAACACGCCGGAGGCGCTCGCGCTCCTGCACGGCTGGCGCGACCACGAGCTGCTGCGCCGCGGGCTCGAGCTCTTCGGGCTCGGCTCGCTCGCGGAGGCGGAGGACGCGCCGCCCGACGCTCGTCGACGCTCGCCGAGCGGCGCCAGGCGGCGCGTGCCGCCGGCGATTTCGCCGAGGCCGACCGGCTGCGCGACGAGATTGCCGATGCCGGCTGGGTGGTGCGCGACGACGCCGGCGGCTTCGACCTCGTGCCCGCGATGAGCCGGGAGCAGGTGTACGGGCGTCGCCCGGTTCGCGAGGCGCTGCGCGGGCAGCGCGAGGTGCTGGAGCTGTGGGCGACCGAGCGGGCCGTGAAGTCCGAGTCGTGGCTGCGCGAGCTCGAGCGGCCGCGCGTCCAGACGAAGCTCGACCGCGACATCTCCGAAGAGGCGGGGACGCGCGACCACCAGGGCGTGCTCGCGTGGTGCGAGCCGTACAAGTACGCGGACGCCTACGAGCTCGCGGGACGCGAGCGGCCGCTGCTTGCGTGCCTCGACCAGGTCAGCGACCCGCGCAACCTCGGAGCCGTCTGCCGCAGCGCGGAGGGCGCGGGCGCGACAGGCGTCGTCGTGCCGGCGCACGGGTCGGCGCGCGTGACCGCGGCGGTGTGCCGCGCGTCCGCGGGCGCGGTCGAGCACCTGCCGATCGCTGTGGTCACCAACCTCGCGCGCTACCTCGCGGAGATCAAGACCGGCGACCTCTGGGTCGCAGGCGCCGCCGGCGAGTCGGGAACGCCGATGTGGCAGGCCGACCTCTCCGGCTCGCTCGCCTTCGTCTTCGGGGCGGAGGGGAAGGGGCTGCGCCCGCTCGTGCGGCGGACGTGCGACCTCGAGGTCTCGATCCCGCAGCTCGGGCAGGTCGAGTCCCTGAACGTCAGCGTCGCGGCGGCCGTCCTCCTGTACGAAGCGCGGAGGCAGCGCGGTGGCTGAGCCGACGCTCTACCTCTTCGACGGCTTCAACCTCCTGCACGCGGGCGAGTTCCGCTCGCCCGAGGAGCTGCGCGACCTGCTCGCGAGCTGGGTGGCGGCCAAGGGCGCGCGCGGCGTGCTCGTCTTCGACGGGCACGGCGCCTGACGAGCAGCACGGCCCGCTCGAGGTGCGCTGGGCCGAGGACGCGGACACGCTCATCGAACGGCTCGCCGCCGAGCGCCGGGGGAAGGAGCAGGTGGCGGTCGTGTCCTCGGACGACGCCGTGCGCGACACGTCCGGCGCCGAGGTGCGCAAGCTCTCCTCCAGCCATGTTCCTCGCCGAGCTCGTCGCGCCGGAGCACGCCGACCGCACTCGCGGCGACATGCGCGACCGGCTCGACCCGGCGACGCTCGCCGCGCTCGAGCGGCTCCGCCGCGGCAAGTGAGCGCGGTCGTCCTCGTCGAGGGGGCGAGCGACCGGGTCGCGCTGGAGACGCTCGCGCGGCGCGCGGGAACGCGACCTTGCAGCGGAGGGCGTCTCGATCGTCGCGATCGGCGGCGCGCAGGCGGTCGGCCGCGTCCTCGACGACCTCGGAGGCGCGAGCCTCACGATCGCGGGACTGTGCGACGCGGGGGAGGAGCAGGAGTTCCGCCGCGCGTTCGAGCGCGCCGGGCTGGACCCGCTGTCGGTCTGCGTCTGCGTCGCCGGATCTCGAGGCCGAGCTGATCCGCGCGCTCGGCGCGCCTGCGGTGGAGGATGTCCTCGAGGCCAACGGCGACCTCGGTTCCTTCCGCACGTTGCAGAAGCAGCCCGTGTGGCGCGACCGTCCGGTCGAGGACCAGCTGCGGCGGTTCATGGGCAGCGTGGCACGCCGGAAGGTCCGCTACGCGGCTCTGCTCGTCGACGCGCTCGACCTCGAAGCAGTGCCGCGGCCGCTGGACGCTGTGCTCGCCCTCGTCTAGTCGATCGAACACACGTTCGTATCATATTGGGTCCATCGCAAATGGACTTGTAAGAATTTGGACCCCTTGCTATGTTCTTCCTCAAGTTAAGGGTGAGAGTTTGCCCTGTCCTCGAACCGGGAGATGCCCGTGGCCGCTCGCAGCACTGCACGCGCGTACTCGCCACAGAAGGCTCAACGCGAGCTGGAGGATCTCCAGATCGTGCTCCGTGCCCGCAACGGGGACAGCGTGGCGATGGACGCCCTCATCCGCCGCTACACCGGCTTCGTCCGCCTGAAGGCGAGCTCGTACTTCCTCGCCGGCGGCGACTCGGACGACCTCATCCAGGAGGGCCTGATCGGCCTGTACAAGGCGGTCCGGGACTTCCGCACCGACAAGGAGACGTCGTTCCGGAGCTTCGCCGAGCTCTGCGTCACCCGCCAGATCATCACGGCCATCAAGACGGCCACCCGCTTCAAGCACGCGCCGCTGAACACGTACGTCTCGTTCAGCCACACGCCGGCCGGCCAGGAGGGCGACGGCGAGTGCACGCTCGGCGACGCGCTGCCGGGCCCCGGCGTCCGCGAGCCGTCGGTCATGGTCATCTCGACCGAGGAGCTGCAGAGCCTCGTCTTCACGCTCGGCTCCGGGCTGTCGTCGCTCGAGGCGGACGCGCTGCGCCTCTACCTCGAGGGCGCCTCGTACGAGGACATGGCGGAGAAGCTCGAGTGCGACACGAAGACGATCGACAACGCGCTCCAGCGCGTGAAGCGCAAGATCGTCACGCACCAGAAGACACGCGAAGTCCTTCTATAACGACGCGGCCGACCTCGTAGTCGGCAGCGAAGCGGATGCGGTCGAACTGGTTGTTCTTCGGCGGGTCAACGCGCAGCGCACGCTTGTCGGCGAACAGGCAAGTGCGAGATCGGGACCAGATAGACGCCGCCGTCTCTGGGCAATAGACCGCGAAGAGGTCGATCTCGCCGTGGTAGGTGCGTTGCTTGACGACCGGGCTTCGGATGATGAGCGTAGCGAGCTGCACACGGCGAACACGACGGCGCCTTCGCGTAGCCGGCCGGTCTTGCACTGGACGCGGTCGACGAAGCCGTCGCGTTCGAGCATGAGATCGCACCGCGTGTTCTCGCCGAACGGCAGGTAGATGCCGTAGCCGAGCTCGCGTAGCACCGAGATGATGGCGAGCGTCGAGCGGTCGCCGACGTCCTTCGGGTGCTCCACGTTGCCAGGCGTTGCATACGCATCGGCTGGGCCGTGTCCGCTTCGGACAGCCTGAAGGTCGCCTACCATGAGGTGCGTTGCCGGAGTAGCTCAATTGGCGGAGCAGCGCATTTGTAAGGCGAAGGCTGTGGGTTCGAGTCCCACCTCCGGCTCTCTTTGCAGGCCCGCCTCGACCCAACCTCCCCGTGCCGCGTCCAGGTCCTGATCCAATCCAGGAGATGACAATGCGCGCCTATCGCTATCTCGTCATCGGCGCCGGCATGACCGGCGACGCCGTCTGCAACGGCATCCACGACGCCGACCCCGAAGGATCGATCGGGCTCGTCGGCGAGGAGGCGTTTCCGCCGTACAAGCGTCCGCCGCTGACGAAGGGCCTCTGGAAGGACGGGGACGAGTCGAAGATCTGGCGCAACGTCGAGGAGCACGGCGCCGAGCTCGTGCTCGGCCGCCGCATCGTCTCCATCGACCCCGCAACACACACGGCCCTCGACGACGCCGGCGACGAGTACGCCTACGAGCGCCTCGTGCTCGCGACCGGCGGCTCGCCGCGCCGCCTCGACGGCGCAAGCGACGACGTCATCTACTTCCGCACGCTCGCCGACTACCGGCGCACGCGCGCGCTGAGCGACGAGGGCGCGCGCTTCCTCGTCGTCGGCGGAGGCTTCATCGGCTCCGAGATCGCCGCCGCTCTCCGCACGCAAGGGCGCGACGTGACCATGGTGTTCCCGGAGGAGGGGCTCGGGTGGCGCACGTTCCCGCCGGGGCTCGCACGCTTCGTCGCCGACTACTACCGCGAGCGTGGAGTGGACCTCCGGCCGGGCACCACCTTCGAGTCGGCCGAGGGCTTCGACGCGGTCGTCGCCGGGCCTCGGCATCGTCCCGCGCACCGAGCTCGCCGAGGCCGCGGGCCTCCCGGTGGAGGACGGCATCGTCGTCGACGTGCTACGGCCGCGTCGAGGGGCAGGACGACATCTTCGCCGCGGGCGACGTCGCGCGCTTCCCGATGCCGGCACTCGGAAAGAGCGGGCGCGTCGAGCACGAGGATCACGCGAACACGCACGGGCGGCTCGTCGGCGCGAACGCCGGCGGCGCGAACGAGCGCTACGAGCACCTGCCGTTCTTCTACTCCGATCTCTTCGACCTCGGCTACGAGGCCGTCGGCGACCTCGACTCGCGGCAGGACGCCGTCGAGCTGTGGCTCGAGCCGTACAAGAAGGGCGTCGTCGCGTACGTCGACGGCGACGCGCACCCGCGCGGCTTTCTCCTCTGGAACGTGTGGGGCAAGGTCGATGCCGCGCGCGACCTCATCCGCGCGGCCGGCCCCATCGACGAGGAGACGCTACGTGGGCTCGCAGGCTGAGGTGCGCGCCGCCATGTCGCGGTCGCGCTCCGTGATGCCGCCGGCCGAGTGCGTCGTCCAGCGGACGAGCACGCGCCGGTACCGGATGTCGATGTCGGGATGGTGGTTCTCCCGCTCCGCCAGCTCGGCGATGCAGGAGACGAACGCGATCGCCGCCGGGAAGCTCTCGAGCTCGAACTCGCGCACGAGTGCGCCGTCCTCCTCGCGCCAGCCTTCCGGCGTGCTCATGAAGCTGACTATGCCGGACCGGAAGCAGCGCGCGGGCTTCGACCTCGTCTGCGAGCTCGTGTTCCGTCCGCCGGCCCACCTCGTCGCCCGCGCGCTCGCGCCGCTGCGCGTCCCGCCGCCCGCCGTCGTGCTCGTGGGCGCCGCGACCGGTTTCGCCGCCGCCGTGGAAGTGGGCCGGCACGCGTTCCTCGCCGGTGCGCTGCTCTTGCAGCTGAAGACGCTGCTCGACAACGCCGACGGCCAGCTCGCGCGCCGGACCGGGCAGATCACGAGCTTCGGTCGCTACCTCGACTCCGAGTCGGACCTGCTCGTCGACGCGGCGGTCTTCGCCGGCCTCGGCGTCTGGATCGGCCCGTGGCTCGCGCTCGCGGGATTCGTCCTGCTGACGACGGTGCTCTCGCTCAACTTCAACCTCGAGCGCATCTACCGCGGCAGGTCTGCCGGCCCCGGCGACGGCTCGCTCCTCGCGCGCGTCTACGACGCCGTCTACGGGCCGCAGGATCGCTTCGCCGAGGCGGTCATCCGCCGGCCGCGCCGCGCCACCGTCTTCGTCGCCTCGAACTTCGGCCTCTCGCCTCAGCTTCTCGTGCTCGGCGTGTGCCTCGCCGTCGGGCATCCGCGGGCCTATCTCGTCGTTCTTCTTGGATGCACCGCGGTACTCGCCGCACTCATCTCCATCGACCGGGGGAGACAACCATCGTGAACACCGAACCTGCCGTCGTCCTGCCGTGGCACGGACGCGAGACGTCCGAGCGCCGCATCGCCGACGCCGACTGGGAGCGGCTCGAGCGCCACGCGGCCGAGATCCTCGCCGCCTTCGGCATGGACCTCGACACGCCCGGGACGCGCGAGACGCCGGCCCGGTTCCTGCGTGCGCTCTACGACGCGACCGCGGGCTACGACGGCGACCCGAAGCTGCTGACCTCGTTTCCCGCCGAGCATGCAGGCGCGCAGTCGGGGCTCATCCTCGAAGGGCCGATCTCGTTCCACGCCCTCTGCGAGCATCACGCGCTTCCGTTCCACGGCTCGGCCCACGTCGCGTACGTCGCCGGCGAGGAGATCATCGGCATCTCGAAGCTGACGCGCATCGTGCGGCTGTACGCGCGCCGCTTCACCGTCCAGGAGCGCATGGGGGAGCAGATCGCAGACGCGCTCGTCGACCTCGTCCGGCCCCGCGGCGTCGCCGTGCACCTCGAGGCGGCGCACCTGTGCACGCAGATGCGCGGCGTGGCCGAGGACGGCTCGCGGACCGTGACGACGTTCTGGCGCGGGCTGTTCAACGAGGACGCCGATCTGCGCCGCGAGTTCCTGCTGCAGATCAAGTCGTAGTGGAGCCGCTCGAGCTTCTGTACGAGCCCGCGGGGCTGCCCGCGTTCCCGCTCGCGCAGGAGCTCGCCGCGCTCTACCCGGGAACGCTCGGTTTCCCCGCCGACTGCGTGTACGCGAACTTCGTGGAGACGATCGACGGCGTCGTCGCGCTTCCCGGGATTCCGACGCTCGAACCGCGTGATCGCCGACGCAAGCGACGCCGACCTGTTCGTGATGGCGCTCCTGCGCGCATGCGCCGACGCGGTGATCGTCGGGTCGCACACGCTGCTCGCGTCGCCGAAGAACGTCTGGACGGCGGAGGCTGCGTTTCCACCGGCCGCGGCGGAGCTCGCGGAGCTGCGCCGCCGGACTGGAGCTGCCCGAGCGTCCCGACGTGGTCGTGCTCTCGCGCACGCGGAAGATCGAGTCGGCCGCGCTGGGCGACCGGCTCCACGTGCGATCCGACGTCGTCGACGCGATCGCCGAGCTGCGCGACCGCGGCTGCCGCCGCATCCTGTGCGAGGGAGGCCCGACGCTCTTCGGATCGGTGCTCGAAGCCGGTCTCGTGGACGAGCTCTTCCTGACCGTGTCGCCGCTCTTCGCGGGGCGCGGGCTCCCGCTCGTCGAAGGTGTCGAGTTCCTCCCGGACCGACGGATCGCGGCGAGCCTCGCCGGCGTCCGCCGCCACGGCGAGCACCTCTTCCTGCGCTACGCCCTCGAACGCTGACGCGCCACGAGCGCGGCGGCGACGGCGAGCAGCTCGTCCTCGAGCCGCGCCTTGCGCACGTAGTCGGCGGCGCCGGCGGCGCGGATCTCGAGCACGCGCTCCTCGTAGTCGTGACCGCTGATCGCGAGCACCGGCAGCTCCGGCATGCGCGCGTGCAAGATGCGCGTCGCCTCGACGCCGTCGAGGACAGGCATCTCCACGTCCATCACCACCAGGTCGGGCTGGAGCTTCTCGGCGAGCTCGACCGCCTCGACGCCCGTTGCGCGCCCGGCCGACGACCGCGAAGTCGCCGTGGGCGTGCAGAACGGCCTCGAGTGCGTCGAGAAATGCCTCGTCGTCCTCGGCGACGAGGATCCGATACGGGTGCCCAGGCCCCAAGAGCGCCGCCAGGCTAGCCGAGGATCTCGGCTGTTGCCGGACGGCCGTTCCCGGCCGGCTTGGCCGCTTCGCGCGGGATCTCGACGACGAAGGTCGACCCGCCGCCGCCGTTCTCCTCGACCCAGATCCGGCCGTCGATGCGGCGCACGAGCTCGCGGCAGATGTACAGGCCGAGACCCGTGCCACCGATGCCGCCGGTCATCTCCGGATCGAGCCGGTAGAACTTCTCGAAGATCCGGCGCCGCTCGGCAGGCGGGATCCCGATCCCCGAGTCGGACACGGCCAGACGGACGGAGCCGTTGTCGGGGCTCAGGGACACGGTCACCGGACCGCCATCGGGCGAGTACTTGATGGCGTTGTCGATGAGGTTCGCCACGACTTGGCGCAGCTGGCTCGGATCGGCGGCCACCACAGGTAGGCGCTCGGGCGAGTCGAGCTCGAGCGCGGCCGTCTCGGGCGCGTGCGCGCGCGCCGCCTCGACCTCCGTGCGCACGATCGCGAGCGGGTCGCACGGCTCGATCTGCACGTGCAGCTTCCCTGAGTCGAGCTGGCTCGCGAGCAGCAGGTCGTTGACGATCTCGCCGAGCCGGGCCGATTCCTCGGCGATGACGCGAAGGAGCGTGTCGCGCATCTCGTCCTCGAGGCTGACGTCGGAGCGGCGCAGCGTCAACGCGCTGCCGTAGATCGCCGCGAGCGGCGTGCGCAGCTCGTGCGAAACCGTGGCGACGAGGTCCTGGCGCATCGTTTCGAGCCGCCGCTCTTCGGTGAGGTCTCGGAACGCGTAGACGATGCCGTCGTCGAAGCCCACCGCCGTCAGCGACAGCCACACCTCTCGCTCGCCGAGGTCGAGCGGGACGCTCTCGACCGCCGGCGCTTCGCCCGCGCCGGCCACCGGCACCCGTGCGGCCACCTCCTGCCAGCCGGGGACGGCGGCCGTGACCTGCCGTCCCAGCACGTTCTCCTCGCGCAGCCCCGTGATGCGTTCCGCGGCGGCGTTCCACAGTCGCACGCGCCCGCCGTGATCGAGCAAGACGACGCCGTCGCCGATCGTGGCGAGCGCCCGCGCCGCGTCCGCACGTTCCTCCGCTTGCCGGTAGAGGCGGGCGTTCTCGATCGCAGCCGACGCACGGCGGGCGAGCTCCTCGGCGAGGCGCAGGTCGGCGACGGCGTAGGAGCGGCCGGGACGGCTGGACACGAACGTGATCGCGCCGAGCGCGTGGTCGCGTCCCGGCAGCGGCACGCACATGTACGAGCAGAACTCCAGTTGCCGCAGCAGGTCGAGGTGCAGCTCGTCGACGGCGGCGTGGTCGAGCATCGCGCCCGTGATCTGTGGGATGAGCTCCGCCTCGCCCGTCCGGATCACCGCCGCCGGCCCCGTCGGGGAGTCGGCGTCCGGGGGGTATCGATCCTGGAGCTCGCGGGCGAACGCGATCTGGTCGGGGTCGCGATGGGCGATCGCGACCTGCGCCACGGAGCCGTCCGGCTCGACGATGTGGACGGTGCACCAGTCGCTGACCTTTCCGACCGCGAGTCGCGCGACCTGCGAGAGCGTTTCGCGGTAGGCGAGTGACGTCGAGAGCGTGTCGCCGGCCTCGAGCAGGAAGGTCCACTGCTCCTCCGCGCGCCTGCGGTCGTCGATGTCCGTGGCGGTCCCGACCCAGGACTCGACGCGGCCAAGGTCGTCCCGGATCGGGGCGGTTCGCGTGAGATGCCAGCGATGCGTCCCGTCCGCGGCGCGCAGCCGCACTTCGTGCTCGAACGCCTCGTTCGACCCGAGCTTGGAGAGCCAGCCTGGGAGATCGTCGACGTGGACGACGACGCTCCACGGCGAGGCCGCCGCCTCCGCGGGTGTCATTCCGGTGTATTCGAACCAGCGGTGGTTGAAGTAGGTCGCGTTTCCGGTCACGTCCGCGCGCCAGACGATCTGCGGCATCGCGTCGGCCAGCTGTCCGTAGCGGGTCTCGCTGGCGCGCTCGAGCTCGAGGAGCTCCTGCTCGCGCAGCCGTCGGTTCTTGTCCCACAGGTCGACGAACACGCCGACCTTCGAGCGGAGGATGCCGGCATCGATCGGCTTGAAGATGTAGTCGACCGCGCCGACCGCGTATCCCTCGAAGACCTGTTGGTCGTCCTCGGGCAGCGCGGTGACGAAGACGATCGGTATGTGCTGGGACCGGCCGCGCTGCTTGATCAGCTTCGCCGTCTCGAAGCCGTCGAGCTCGGGCATGTCGACGTCGAGGAGGATGCAGGCGAAGTCGTGGCGGAGCAGTTCGCGTAACGCTCCGACCCCCGACTCGGCGCGCACGAGATGGTGCCCGAGCGGCTCGAGGACGGCCTCCAGCGCGAGGAGGTTCTCCTCGCGGTCGTCGACGAGCAGGATCGCCGCCTTGTCGCTCACGCTGCCTTCCGATGCTCTAGCGGTACAACCAGACGCGCATCAGCGACAGCAGCTGGTCGGTGTCGACCGGCTTGGTGATGTAGTCGGACGCGCCCGCCTCGATGCACTTCTCGCGGTCGCCCTTCATCGCCTTCGCGGTCAGCGCGATGATCGGCAGCGTCGCGGAACTCCGGCATCTCGCGGATCGCGCGCATCGTCTCGTAGCCGTCCATCTCCGGCATCATGATGTCCATCAGGACGATGTCGATGCTCCGGGTGCTCGCTCGAGCACGTCGATCGCCTCGCGGCCGTTCTCGGCGGAGACGACGTCCATGCCGTGCCGCTTCGAGCACGCTGGTCAGCGCGAAGATGTTGCGCACGTCGTCGTCGACGATCAGCACCTTCTTGCCGCGAGCACGCTCGTCGGCCGCGTGCAGCTGCTCGAGCATGCTGCCGCTTGCGTCCGGGCAGCTTCGCCTCGACCTGGTGCAGGAAGAGCGCCGTCTCGTCGAGCAGCCGCTCGGGCGACCGCGCGTCCTTGACGATGACGCCTCGGCGTCAGCGTCGCAGCCGGCGTCTCCTCGTCCGGTCAGCGTCGCGCGCCGGTGTAGACGATGACCGGCAGCGTTCGCGAGCCGGTCGTCGTCGCTTGATGCTGCTCGATCAGCTCGAAGCCGCTGCATGTCGGGCAAGCCGCAGGTCGAGCGACCACGCAGTCGAACGGCTCGCGCTCGCAAGCGCGCGCGAGCGCCTCCGCGCCGGTGCCGACCGCCGTGACCGCGACGTCGCCGCTCGCCGATCGAGCTCGACGATCGTCCGCGCGCTCCGTCGACGTCGTCCTCGACGACGAGCAGGGTCTTCACCTGCGCGGCTCGACGAAGCCGCCGATCGCGGTCGAACGCCTCCGTCGAGCGCGTCCTCGGTCGACCGGCTTCTCGAGGAAGGCGAACGCGCCGGCGCTGCAGCGCGCCGCTGCCGCTGCTCGTCGCCCGAGATGACGTGGACCGGGATGTGCCGCGTCGCGGGGTCGTGCTTGAGCTGGTCGAGCACCACCCAGCCGTCCAGTCGGGCAGGCCGAGTGTCGAGCGTGATCGCGTCGGGCGGCAGCTCGCTGCGCGAGCGCGAGGCCCGCGTCGCCGCGGCGAGGCGACGACGCCCTTGAAGCCGCGCTCGCGCGCCAGCTCGAGCAGAGATGCGGGCGAACGTCGGCGTCGTCCTCGACGATCAGCACCACGCGGTCGCCGCGGCTCGATGTCGTCGCGGTCGTCCTCCACGTCGATCGCCGGCGGCTGGGGGCGAGCGACTCGCGCGTCGGGCTCGGCGTCGGCGGCGTCTCGGCGGAGTCGCGCGCTCGGCGACGAGCCGCTCGCGGCGCGTCGCGCGCGGCTGCCGGCGGCGGACGTAGCTCAGCGGGCAGGTAGCAGCGTGAACGTGCTGCCCTCGCCGGCGCTCGACTCGACGCGGATCTCGCCGCCGAGCAGCCGCGCGATCTCGCGGCTGATCGAGAGGCCCGAGGCCGGTGCCGCCGTACTTGCGGCTCGTCGCTCCCGTCGGCTTGCTGGAACGCCTCGAAGATCACGCTGAGCTTGTCCGGCGGGATGCCGATGCCGGTGTCCGTCACCGCGAACGCGACGACCGCCGTCGGCCCGGCGAGCTCGGGCGTCGCGTACCGACGTCCGCGCGCCAGCTCGATGCCGCAGCGCGACGCTGCCCGTCTCGGTGAACTTGAACGCGTTCGAGAGCAGGTTCTTGAGCACCTGCTGCAGCCGCTGCTCGTCGGTGACGATCGTGCACGGGCAGCGCTCGTCGGCGAGCGTCGACGTCGAAGCTCGAGGCCCTTGTCTCTGCGCGAGCTGGCCGAACGTCCGCTCGACGTAGTCCCGCGACGTCGGCGAACGCGACGTCGCCGAGGTCGATCGCCATCGTCCCCGACTCGATCTTGGAGAGGTCGAGGATGTCGTTGATCAGCGCGAGCAGGTCGGTGCCCGCGCGCGTAGATCGTCTGCGCGAACTCGACCTGCTTCGGCGTACAGGTTCCGCGTCGGGGTTGTTCGACGAGCAGCTTGGAGAGGATCAGCAGCGTGTTGAGCGGCGTGCGCAGCTCGTGCGACATGTTGGCGAGGAACTCGCGACTTGTACTTCGAGGTCAGCGCGAGCTGCTCGGCTTTCTCCTCGAGCGCCGTGCGCGCTAGCTCGATCTCGCGGTTCTTGCTCTCGACCTGCGCTTCTGCTCGGCGAGGAGCCGCGCTTTCTCTCGAGCTCCTCGTTGGTCTGCTGCAGCTCCTCCTGCTGCGACTGGAGCAGCTCCTCGGACGCCTGGAGCGTCGCGGCCTGCTGCTCGAGCTCGGTGTTGGTCTCGCGGAGCTCCTCCTGCTGCTGAGCTCCTGCAGCTCCGTCGGCGAGCGACTGCGACTGCTTGAGCAGCTCCTCGGTGCGCATCGTTCGCCGCGATCGTGTTGAGCACGATCGCCGATCGTCTCGGTGAGCTGGTCGAGGAACGAGCAGGTGGATCTCGGCTGAAGCGGTGCGAACGACGCGAGCTCGATGACCGCCTTGACGTCGCCTTCGAAGAGCACCGGCAGGACGATGATGTCGAGCGGCGACGCCTCGCCGAGCGCCGAGGCGATCTGCGAGGTAGTCGCTCCGGCACGTCGTCGACCACGATCCGGCTGCTTCTCGAGCGCGCACTGCCCGACGAGCCCTTCGCCGAGCGCGGAACCGGTTGCGACGCCCTCTTGCGCTCGCGGTAGGCCGTAGCTGGCGATCAGCCTGCAGCAGCGGCTCCTCGTCGTCGGCTCGCATGAGATAGAAGGCGCCGTGCTGCGCGACGACCAGCGGCGCGAGCTCCGACATGATCAGGCGCGATGACCGTCTTGCATGTCGCGCTGGCCCTGCAGCATCCCGGTGAAGCGCGCGAGGTTCGTCTTGAGCCAGTCCTGCTCGGTGTTGCACTGCGCGTCGTGTCGCGCAGGTTGCGGATCATCTCGTTGACGTTGTCCTTGAGCTCGCCGACCTCGCCCTGCGCCTCGACCTCGATCGAGCGCGTCAGGTCGCCCTTCGTGACCGCGGTCGCGACGTCGCCGATCGCGCGCATCTGCGTGGTCAGCGTGCGCGGCGAGCTGGTTGACGTTGTCGGTGAGGTCCTTCCAGACGCCCGCGGCGCCCTGGCACCTCCGCCTGACCGCCGAGCTTGCCCTCGAAGCCGACTTCGCGCGCGACGCGCGTCACCTGGTCGGCGAACGACGACGAGCGTGTCGATCATCGTCGTTGATCGTGTTCGGCGAGCTGCGGCGATCTCGCCGTCGGCGTCGAGCGTCAGCTTGCTTGCGAGAGGTCGCCGTTGGCGACGGCGGTGACGACCTCGGCGATGCCGCGCACCTGGCTCGGTGAGGTTGCCGGCCATGCAAGTTGACGCGTGTCGGTGAGGTCCTTCCACGTGCCGCTGACGCCCGGGACGTTGCGCCTGGCCGCCGAGCTTGCCCTTCGGTGCCGACCTCGCGCGCGACGCGCGTGACTTCGTCGGCGAACGACGTTGAGCTGGTCGACCATCGTGTTGATCGTGTCTTTGAGCTCGAGCGATCTCGCCCTGCACGTCGACGGTGATCTTCTTCGAGAGGTCGCCGTTCGCGACGGCGGTCGTCACCTGCGGCGATGTTGCGCACCTGCGTCGGTGAGGTTCGACGCCATGAAGTTCACGTTGTCGGTGAGGTCGCTTCCAGACGCCGCTGACGCCCTCGACCTATGCCTGGCCGCCGAGCTTCCCTTCGGTACCGACCTCGCGCGCGACGCGCGTCACCTCGGAGGCGAACGCGTTGAGCTGGTCGACCATCGTGTTGATCGTGTTCTTGAGCTCCGAGGATCTCGCCGCGGACGTCGACGGTGATCTTCTTCGAGAGGTCGCCGTTGGCGACGGCCGTCGTGACGTCGGCGATGTTGCGCACCTGGTTCGTCAGGTTGCCGGCCATCTGGTTGACGGTGTCGGTCAGGTCCTTCCACGTGCCGCTGACGCCCTCGACCTGGGCCTGGCCGCCGAGCTTGCCTTCGGTGCCGACCTCGCGCGCGACGCGCGTGACCTCCGCGGCGAAGCCGTTGAGCTGGTCGACCATCGTGTTGATCGTGTTCTTGAGCTGCGAGCATCTCGCCGCGCACGTCGACGGTGATCTTCTTCGACAGGTCGCCGTTGGCGACGGCGGTCGTGACCGTCGGCGATGTTGCGCACCTGGGCGGTGAGGTTGCCGGCCATGCGAGTTCACGTTGTCGGTGAGGTCCTTCCACGTGCCCGCCACGCCGCGCACCTCCGCCTGGCCGCCGAGCTTGCCCTCGGTGCCGACCTCGCGCGCGACGCGCGTCACCTCGGCGGCGAACGACGTTGAGCTGGTCGACCATCGTGTTGATCGTGTTCTTGAGCTCGAGGATCTCGCCGCGCACGTCGACTGTGATCTTCTTCGAGAGGTCGCCGTTCGCGACCGCGGTCGTGACCTCGGCGATGTTGCGCACCTGCGCCGTCAGGTTGCCGCCATGAAGTTCACCGACGTCGGTGAGGTCCTTCCACGTGCCGGACACGCCCTCGACCTGGGCCTGGCCGCCGAGCTTGCCCTCGGAGCCGACTTCGCGCGCGACGCGCGTGACCTCGTCGGCGAACGACCTTGAGCTGGTCGACCATCGTGTTGATCGTGTTCTTGAGCTCGAGGATCTCGCCGCGCACTTCGACGGTGATCTTCTTCGAGAGGTCGCCGCTGGCGACGGCGGTCGTGACCTCGGCGATGTTGCGCACCTGAGTCGTGAGGTTGTCGGCCATGAAGTTCACGTTGTCGGTCAGGTCGCTTCCACGTGCCGCTGACGCCTTCGACCTCGGCCTGGCCGCCGAGCTTACCTTCGGTGCCGACCTCGCGCGCGACGCGCGTGACCTCGGCCGCGAAGCGTCGAAGCTGGTCGACCATCGTGTTGATCGTGTTCTTGAGCTCGAGGATCTCGCCGCGGACGTCGACGGTGATCTTCTTCGAGAGGTCGCCGCTGCGCGACGGCGGTCGTCGACCTCGGCGATGTTGCGCACCTGGTCGGTGAGGTTCGACGCCATGCAGTTCACGTGAGTCGGTCAGGTCCTTCCACGTGCCGCCCACGCCCTCGACCTCGGCCTGGCCGCCGAGCCTGCCCTCGGTGCCGACCTCGCGCGCGACGCGCGTGACCTCGGCGGCAAACGACGATGAGCTGGTCGACCATCGTGTTGATCGTGTTCTTGAGCTCGAGCGATCTCGCCGCGCACGTCGACCGTGATCTTCTTCGACAGGTCGCCGTTGGCGACGGCGGTCGTCACGTCGGCGATGTTGCGCACCTGCGTCGGTGAGGTTGCCGCCATGAAGTTCACCGAGTCGGTCAGATCCTTCCACGTGCCGCCGACGCCCTCGACCTGCGGCCTGGCCGCCGAGCTTGCCCTCGGTGCCGACCTCGCGCGCGACGCGCGTGACTTCGGAGGCGAACGACGTTGAGCTGGTCGACCATCGTGTTGATCGTGTCCTTGAGCTCGCGGATCTCGCCCTGGACGTCGACGGTGATCTTCTTCGACAGGTCGCCGTTCGCGACGGCGGTCGTGACCTGCGGCGATGTTGCGCACCTGCGTCGGTCAGGTTGCCGGCCATGCGTGTTGACGTTGTCGGTGAGGTCCTTCCACACGCCGCTGACGCCTTCGACGTGCGCCTGGCCGCCGAGCTTGCCCTCGGTGCCGACCTCGCGCGCGACGCGCGTGACCTCGGCGGCGAACGCGTCGCAGCTGGTCGACCATCGTGTTGATCGTGTCCTTGAGCTGCGAGGATCTCGCCGCGGACGTCGACGGTGATCTTCTTCGAGAGGTCGCCGGTCGCGACGGCGGTCGTGACGTCGGCGATGTTGCGCACCTGGTCGGTGAGGTTGCCGGCCATGCGAGTTGACGTTCTCGGTCAGGTCCTTCCACATGCCGGCGACGCCTTCGACCTTCGCCTGGCCGCCGAGCTTGCCCTCGGTGCCGACCTCGCGCGCGACGCGCGTCACCTCGGCGGCGAACGCGCTGCAGCTGGTCGACCATCGTGTTGATGGTCTCCTTGAGCTCGAGCATCTCGCCCTTGACGTCGACGGTGATCTTGCGCGAGAGGTCGCCGTTCCGCGACCGCGGTGGTGACGTCGGCGATGTTGCGTACCTGCGTGGTGAGGTTCGCCGCCAGCCCGTTGACGGACTCGGTGAGGTCCTTCCACGTGCCGCTCACGCCGCTGACCGTCGCCTGGCCGCCGAGCTTGCCCTCCGTCGCCGACCTCGCGGGCGACGCGCGTGACCTCGTCGGCGAATGACGTGAGCTGATCGACCATCGTGTTGATCGTGTTCTTGAGCTCGAGCGACCTCGCCGCGGACGTCGACGGTGATCTTCTTCGAGAGGTCGCCTTTCGGCAACGGCTGTGGTCACCTCGGCGATGTTGCGCACCTGGGTGGTGAGGTTCGCCGGCGAGCGTGTTGACGTTGTCGGTGAGGTCCTTCCACACGCCCGAGACGCCGCGCACCTTTGCCTGCCCACCGAGCTTGCCGTCGGTGCCGACCTCGCGGGCGACGCGCGTCACCTCGTCGGCGAACGAGGAGAGCTGGTCGACCATCGCGTTCACGGTGCGGCCGATGCGGAGGAACTCGCCCTTGACCGGGCGGCCCTCGATCTTGAGGTTCATCTTCTGGGAGAGGTCGCCCTGCGCGACGGCGTCGATGACGCGCGCCACCTCGGTGGTGGGGCGCGCGAGGTCCTCGACGACGGTGTTGAACGCGTCCAGCGTCTCCGCCCAGTAGCCCGCCAGGCCGGTGCGCGAGGCGCGCTCGGTCAGGCGGCCTTCGCGGCCGATGGCGCGGCCGACCCGGGTGATCTCCTTGGCGACCGCCTCGCGGCGGTCGGCCACCTCATTGAAGGCGCGCCGGAGGTCGGCGCCGAGGCCGCCCCCGCGGACGGAGAGGCGGACGGCGAAGTCGCCGTCGCGGGCGGCGGCAAGCGCCGCGAGGAGCTCCTCCAGCTCCGCCCGTGTGACGTCGTGATCCCCGTTGACGGTCCCGGTACCTGGGTGCGCCGACGCCCGCCCCTCGGGCGTCGGGCGCCCAGCGCGTCCATGCGCGACGGCCACAGCTGCCCCCTGATGAGATGTTTCTGAGCGGACTGAGGATAGGCCCTATATGTACGGCTGTCTAGGCCGTTCGGCCCACCGTTGCAAGGAGTCCTCTTATGCGTTGTCGAGCGCCTGGGCGAGGTCGGCCCAGATCGCATCCGGGTCCTCGAGCCCGATGCTGAGCCGGAGGAGGCCGCCGGGGACGCGGTCGCCCTCCCAGCGGTGGCGGCTCTCCATGAGGCTGCGGACGCTGCCGAGTGACGTGGCGTTGGTCACGAGGCGGGTCGACGTCTCGACGCGCCGGGCGGCCCCGGCGTCGGCGACGTCGAACGAGATGAGGCCGCCGAGCCCGGGGTAGCGGACGAGGACCACCTTCGGGTGGCCGGCGAGCCGCTCCGCGATCACGGCCGCGGTCTCGGCCTGGCGCCGGACGCGCACCTCGAGCGTTCCGAGGCTGCGGAGCAGGAGCCGGGCCGGCTCGGACGCCGGCGAGATCCCGGTCAGCCCGCGGAAGCGGCGCAGCGCGTCGGCCGCGGCCGGGTCCCGGCAGACGACCACGCCGAGGAGGACGTCGTCGTGGCCGCCGAGCGCCTTCGTCGCGCTGTGGAGCGCGTAGTCGGCGCCGTGCTCGAGCGGCCGCAGGCCGATCGGCGTCGCGACGGTCGAGTCGACGACGACGGGCGCCGGGTGCGCGACCGCGGCCGGGAGGTCGGGCATCGTCAGCATCGGGTTCGCGGGCGCCTCGAGCCAGAGGAGCTGGACGTCGTCCGGCGGCGGCCCCGTCTGGTCGAACTCGACGTGGTGCAGGCCCCACGGCTCGAGTGCCTCGAACAGCCGGCCGGTGCCGAAGTACGCGCCTGCCGCGAGCGCGATCGTGTCGCCGGTGCGCAGCAGCGACAGCGCGAGCGCGGTCGCTGCGCCCGTCCCGGACGGGAAGAGGACGGCGGTGCCGCCGTCGAGCTCCCCGAGCGCCGCCTCGACCTCGGCGACCGCGGGGTGGTCGTAGCGCGCGTAGAAGAACTCCCCGACCTCTCCGTTCTCGTACGGCCAGAGGATCTCCATCGCGCAAGACCTTACGCCGGTTGCAGTTCTTCCAACGGCCCCATGTGGGCGAGCTCGGGGAAGAGGCGCGTCCACGAGGCGGCGATGCCGATCATCACGGCGCCGCCGGCGACGACGGCCGCGACCGTGCCGATGAGCGAGGCGACGACCCCCGACTCGAAGGCGCCGAGCTCGTTCGATGCGCCGATGAAGACCCATTCGACTGCGTTGACGCGGCCCTGGAGCTCCCTCGGCGTGACCACCGCGAGCGTCGTCGCGCGGATGTTCACGCTGATCATGTCGACGAACCCGGCGACGGCGAGCGCCGCGAGCGAGAGGGGCAGCCACTTCGACAGGCCGAAGACGATCATCGCCGCGCCGAAGGTGGCGATCACCGCGAGCAGCGCCGGGCCTGCTCGCCGGCGGAGCGGCCGGCGCGCAAGCATGATTCCGGCCGCGAGCGCGCCCAGGGCAGGCGCGGTACGAAGGGCGCCGAGGCCGATCGGCCCGATATGGAGGATGCTCCGCGCGAAGACGGGTGCGAGCGCGATCGAGTCGCCGAGCAGCACGGCGATCAGGTCGAGCGAGATCGCCCCGAGGAGCATGCGCGTGCTGATGATGAACCGGACGCCCGCGACGAGGCTCTCCCAGTCCGGCGGCGGCTGGTCGGCGAGCGGCGCGGCACGGTAGGGCAACGCCACGATCGCCAGCCAGGGCGACGGCGATCAGCGCTGCGGCGACGGCGTAGACCGAGACGGGGTCGACGGCGAAGATGACGCCGCCGAGCGCCGGGCCTGCGACGATGCCGATCTGCGACGCGACGCTCCGGAGCGCGATCGCGCCTGCGAGCAGCTCGGCGGGGACGATCTCCGGCGTGAGCGCGCGCGTCGCCGGGCTACCGACGGCGGACGCCACGCCGGCGATGACGCCGACGCTCAGGAACGGCCACAGTGCATGCACATCGGTGACGGTGATCGCGAGTAGCACGCCGACCGTCGCGAGCGAGAGCGCGAGCGAGATCGCGGCGATCGTCCGGCGCGAGACGCGGTCGGCGATCTGTCCCGCCGGCAGCGCGAGGATCGGAAGCGGCACGAACTCGGCGAGACCGACGAGGCCGAGGTCGAGCGGGTTGCGGTGGATGGCGTAGACCTGCCAGCCCGATCGCGACCGCGACCATCTGCGAGGCGAGGCCGTTCGCGAGCGACGACGTCCACAGGAACGCGAACGCGCGGTCCTGGAGCGCGGGAGGAAGCCGTCGGCGCACGTGGCCAGGTTAGGCTCCTCGCGTGGCGGACCACGAGACAACGGAAGCGAAGCTCGCGTGGCTCGCGGAGCTGCGCGCCGAGGCGCTCCACGCCGGCAGCGAGAAGGCGGTGCAGCGGCGGCGCGACGAGGGCCGGCTGCTTGCGCGCGAGCGGGCGGAGAAGCTGTGCGATCCCGGCTCGTTCGTCGAGCTCGACCGCTACGTCCGCCACCGTGAGTCGAACTTCGGGATGATGGAGCGGCGGCCGTACGGCGACGCGGTCGTCACCGGCTACGGCACCGTCTTCGGCCGCAAGGTCTTCGTCTTCTCGCAGGACTTCACCGTCTTCGGCGGCTCGCTGAGCGAGGTGTTCGCCGAGAAGATCTGCAAGGTGATGGACCTGGCGGTGAAGTACGGCTGCCCGCTCATCGGCATCAACGACTCGGGCGGCGCGCGCATCCAGGAGGGCGTCGTCTCGCTCGCCGGCTACGCGGAGATCTTCTGGCGCAACGTGCAGGCGTCGGGCGTCATCCCGCAGATCAGCCTCGTCATGGGGCCGTGCGCGGGCGGCGCCGTGTACTCGCCCGCGATGACGGACTTCATCTTCATGGTCGAGGGCTCGTCGTACATGTTCATCACCGGGCCTGACGTGGTGAAGACCGTCACCGGCGAGGAGGTGACGTTCGAGGAGCTCGGCGGCGCCGCCACGCACGCGACGAAGTCGGGCGTCGCGCAGTTCACCTCGCCCGACGAGGAGTCGTGCCTCGAGGACGCGCGCTACCTCCTGTCGTTCCTGCCGCAGAACAACCGCGAGCGGCCGGCGTTCACGACGCCGACCGACCCGCGCGACCGCGAGGACGCGGAGCTCGACACGCTCGTCCCCGACAACCCGAACAAGCCGTACGACATGCACGACGTCATCCGGCGCGTCATCGACGACGGCGAGTTCCTCGAGGTGCACGAGCGCTGGGCGGAGAACATCGTCTGCGGCTTCGCGCGCCTCGGCGGGCACGCGGTCGGCGTCGTCGGCAACCAGCCGCGCACGCTCGCCGGCGTGCTCGACATCTCGTCGTCGGAGAAGGCGGCGCGCTTCGTCCGCACGTGCGACGCGTTCAACGTCCCGCTCGTCACCTTCGTCGACGTGCCCGGCTTCCTGCCGGGAACGGCACAGGAGTGGGGCGGCATCATCCGCCACGGCGCGAAGCTCCTGTACGCGTACTGCGAGGCGACCGTGCCGAAGCTCACCGTCATCACGCGCAAGGCCTACGGCGGCGCGTACGACGTCATGAGCTCGAAGCACGTGCGCGCCGACTTCAACTTCGCGTGGCCGACGGCCGAGGTGGCGGTGATGGGGCCGGAGGGCGCGGTCAACATCGTCTTCCGGAAGGAGCTCGAGGCCGCTGCCGATCCGGAAGCACGCCGCGCCGAGCTGATCGCGGACTACAAGGAGCGCTTCGCGAACCCATACTCGGCCGCGGAGCGCGGCTACGTCGACGACGTCATCGAGCCGCGGCGAACGAGGCCGGTGCTCATCGACGCGCTCGAGACGGCGCTGACGAAGTCCGAGCCGCGGCCGAGCCGCAAGCACGGGAACATCCCGCTCTAAATGTGTTGACACCCGCTTCGCGGTGTCAGACACCCGGTTGACGCGTGCAAGGACCGATGCGCGCGCCGAGCACCACGTCGCGGAGCGGGCCCCGGGGCGGCCCTAGCCGGAGAGGCCGGCTTCGCGCAGCGGCCGCCGCGCCCACGCGAACTCGTGCCGGTAGTACCCGGTGAGCTGCGCGATGGCGACGCCGTAGTTCGACGACTGGATGAACCACCCGTTGCCGAGATAGATGCGCCATGTGGTCGACCTGCGACGGGTCCGAATTCGGGCCACGCGGGCCGAAGAAGAGCACGTCCGCCGGCTGCAGGTTCGCGAAGTTGATGAGCTCCGACTGCGGGACCTCGCCGCTCATCACGTACGTCGTCCGGCCGCGCAGCGTCGACGCGAGGTCGCCCTCGTTCGGATACGGCGTGAGCTTGTACACGCGCCACACGAATCCCGAGCAGTCGTAGCCGCCGCGCGCGGCGACGCCGAAGTCCACTTCCGGCCCGTCGCTCGTCCCGCCCCACACGTACGGCATGCCGATCCGCGCGACCGCGGTGTCGAGGATCCGCCGCTGCCACGTCGAGTACTGCGGGAGCGAGAACGTGTCGGAGAGGCCCTGCACGACCGGGACGAGCCAGCCCGACGAATGCAGGAGCTGCGCCGCCGAGTACGCGGCCTCGGCGCGCGTGGCCGGGTCGTTCGGCAGCAGCTCGAGAGAGTCCTCGCTCGCGGGATGGTCGATGCGGAGGCCGAGGAGCCGCGCCACCACTTCGGTACCGAAGCGCGCGGGGACGTCGAGCCCGGCCGCGCGCGCGCCGCGGGCGAACGCAGCCGCGGCCGCGTCGAGCCCGACGCCGTCGACGAGCTGCGCGTCGAGCATCGTCATCGTCGCCGCGGCGGCGCCGTGCGGGACCTTCGGCGGAGTCGCGGGCGGCGCGGGAGGAGGCGGAGGCTCGGCGACGGTCGTCGTCGTCACCGGATCGGTCGTCGTCTGCGTGGGGTCGGTCGTGGTCTGCGTCGGATCGGTGATCGTGTCGGTCGGGTCGGTCGTCGTCTGCGTCGGGTCGGTCGAAGTCGTCGTCGTGTCCGGCGGCGGCGGCGGCGGCGGAGCGATCGGGGCAGGCGGGGCAGGCGGCGCGAGCAGCTGCTGCAGCTGGAAGACGAGGTTCGCGAGCGCCTGGTCGGTGAGCTTCGCGCCGGGACGGAAGGTCGCCGGCGACTTCGTGCCCATCAGCCCCGCGCCGGTCACGACGCGGATCTCCGGCAGCGCCCACGAGCTCGAGCGGTGCGAGCGATGCGTCGACGCCAGCGCACTCCCTGCCGGGAGCAGCGCGAGCACAGCAGCAGTGACCCCTATGCGTAGACCCACGTACACCCCAGATCGACCCGACCTCACAATGACTTTACTCTTTGCATTCGTGAAAATCGAGATCAGCCCGGAGCCGAGCGAGGAAGAACGAGCCGCCATCCTCGCTGCATTGGCGGAAGAGGCGGAAAAGCCTGCGCCCGCTCCGTGGGAGCCCGAGGAGCCCGAGGATCGCCGTAACCGCGGCTCGTTACGCAGCTGACGCGCGGCCGGAAGAGCGCCGGCGCACTGCGCGCGTAGTCGAGCCCCGACGCCCACGTCAGGGCCACCGCGACGAGCATCGTCCACCACGCGACGCCGGTGCCCCACGCTCCCGCGGCGGCGAAGCCGCCGACTCCGGCGGCGACTGCTTGCGCCCACGTCTTGACCTTCGCCAGGTCGCGGGCCGCGATCACGATCCCGCGCTCGATCGCCGCCTGGCGCAGGCCGGTGATCAGCACCTCGCGGACGACGATCGCCGCCACCATCCATGCGGGGACGACGTGCTGGCCGACGAGCATCACGAGCGCGGCGAGCACGAGCACCTTGTCCGCGATCGGGTCGAGCAACGATCCGAGCGGAGACGTCCTCCCATGCCGGCGCGCGAGCCGGCCGTCGAACCAGTCCGTCGTCATCGCGACGCAGAACACGGCGGTCGCCCAGTAGGCGTGGTCGTGGAACGGCCATGCGAAGAGGACGACGACGACGGGCACGGAGAGAGCGCGCGCGACGGTCAGCTGGTCCGCGGGGCTCACAACGGAGACAATACGGCCCGCCGATGTTCGACAAGGTCCTGGTCGCCAACCGTGGTGAGATCGCCGTCCGCATCTTCCGGACGCTGCGCGAGCTCGGCGCGGGCGCCGTTGCCGTCTACTCGGAGGCAGACCGTGGCTCGCTCCACGTCGCGTACGCGGACGAGGCGTTCCTCATCGGGCCGCCGCCGGCGGCCGAGAGCTACCTGAAGATCGACACGCTGGTCGAGACCGCGCTGCGCGCCGGCGCGCAGGCCGTGCACCCCGGCTACGGGTTCCTCGCCGAGAACGCGGCGTTCGCGCGCGCGGTGCAGGACGCCGGGCTCGTGTGGATCGGCCCGCCGCCCGACGCGATCGAGCTGATGGGGGAGAAGACGCGGGCGCGCACGGCGATGCAACGGGCGGGCGTCCCGATCATCCCCGGCACGACCGAGCCGGTGGCGACGGTCGACGAGCTGCTCTCGCTCGGCGAGTCGATCGGCTATCCGCTGCTGATCAAGGCGGCCGCCGGCGGCGGCGGCAAGGGGATGGAGGTCGTCGAAGGCCCCGAGCACGCAGAGCGCGCGTTCGAGACTGCGCGCCGGCAGGGCCAGTCGTACTTCGCGAACCCCGACGTGTACGTCGAGAAGCTCATCGTCGATCCGCGCCACATCGAGGTGCAGGTGCTCGCGGACGCGCACGGCAACGTCGTGCACCTCGGCGAGCGCGACTGCACCATCCAGCGGCGGCATCAGAAGCTCGTCGAGGAGACGCCGTCGCCGGCCGTGGACGACGAGCTGCGCGCGCGCATCGGGCGGATCGGCGTCGAGGCCGCGCTCGCCGCCGGCTACGTGTCCGCGGGAACGATCGAGGGCCTCCTCACCGCGGACGGCGAGTACTTCTTCATGGAGATGAACACGCGCATCCAGGTGGAGCACACGGTGACCGAGATGGTGACCGGCCTCGACCTCGTGCGCGAGCAGGTGCTCGTCGCGCTCGGCGAGCCGCTGTCGTTCACGCAGGAGCAGGTGTCGCTGCGCGGGCACGCGATCGAGTGCCGCATCAACGCCGAGGACGCATCGCGCGGCTTCCTGCCGGCGCCCGGCCTCGTCACCGCGTACCACGAGCCCGGCGGCCCGGGCGTGCGCGTCGACTCCGGTGTCGACGGCGGCCGCGAGGTTGTCGCCGCGTACGACCCGATGATCTCCAAGCTCATCGTGCACGGCGTCGACCGCGAGCACGCGCGGCGGCGCATGCTGCGCGCGCTCGGCGAGTACGTGATCGAGGGGCCGACGACGCTGATCCCGTTCCACACTGCGCTGCTCTCGCACGAGTGCTTCATCCGCGGCGAGACGTGCGCGGGCATCGTCGAGTCGCTCGACCTCGACGGCAAGGCTCCGACGAGCAGATTGCTACCCGTGTCGGGACGGACGGTCGAGCACGTGCGCACCGTGGAGGTGGACGGGCGTCGCTTCGAGGTTCGCCTCGCCGAGCCGGAGGCCCCGTGGCTCGAGCTTGCGCGCCGGCGGCGTGAGCGCGTCAGCGCAGGCGCGCACGGCGGCACCGACGTCGTTGTCTCGCCGATGCAAGGCACCGTCCTGTCGGTCGCGGTCGCCGAGGGCGACGAGGTGGAAGCCGGCGCGCTCATCTGCATCGTCGAGGCGATGAAGATGGAGAACGAGGTGCACGCCCACCGCGCCGGCGTCGTCGCCCAGCTCTCGGTCGCGCCGGGCGAGCCGGTCGCGACCGGTCAGGTCATCTGCGTCATCTCGGGCTGACGAGCCCCGCGTCGTACGCGGCGATCACCGCCTGCACGCGGTCGCGCACGCGCAGCTTGCGGAGGATCGCGGAGACGTGCGTCTTCACGGTCGTCTCGCTGAGGAAGAGGTGCTCGGCGAGCTCGGCGTTGGACAGGCCGGTGGCGAGCAGCCGCAGGATCTCCTTCTCGCGGTCGGTCAGCTCGTCGAGCGCGTGGCCGGCGTCGGGCGCCGCCTGCTGGGCGAAGCGCGCGACGAGCCGTTCCGTCGCGGCGGGGCCGAAGAGCGAGTTGCCGGCCGCGACGACGCGGATCGCGTCCACGAGCTCCGCCGGCTCGACGTCCTTGAGCAGGAAGCCGCTCGCGCCGGCGCGGATGGCCGCGTACACGTACTCGTCCAGGTCGAACGTCGTCAGCACGAGGATCCGAGCGCGCGCGCCGGACTCGACGAGCTGCCGCGTCGCCTCGACGCCGTCGAGGTTCGGCATGCGCACGTCCATGAGGATGACGTCGGGATCGAGCTCGCGCGCGAGCTCGAGCGCCTGCGCCCCGTCCGACGCCTCGCCGACGAGCTCGAGGTCAGGGCGCTCCTCGAGCACCATGCGGAAGCCGCTGCGCACGAGCGGCTGGTCGTCGACGACGAGCACGCGAATCACAGCGGGAACCTCGCGGACACGGCGAAGCCGCCGGTGTTCTTCGGGCCCGTCTCGAGCGAGCCGCCGAAGGCGGTGACCCGCTCGCGCATGCCGATCAGTCCGCGCCCGTGCCCGTCTCCGTTGCCTGCAGGTTCGCCGTCGTCGCGCACCTCGACGCCGAGCTCGTCGTCCCGGTAGCGCAGCGAGACGTCCGCGCGCGTCGCGTTCGCGTGCTTCAACGTGTTCGTCAGCGCCTCCTGGACGACGCGGTACGCGGACAGGTCGACGCCCGCCGGCAGCGGGCGCGGGGCGCCCTCGATGCTGACGGCGACGGCGAGCCCGGCGGCGCGCACCTGTTCGACGAGGTCGTCGAGACGGTCGATGCCCGGCTGCGGCGCATACTCGGCGCCGTCGGCGCGCACGACTCCGAGCAGGCGGCGCATCTCGGCGAGCGCGGTGCGCCCGCTCGCCTCGATTGCACGCAGCGCTTCCCGCGCACGCTCGGGGCGCGTGTCGAAGACGTCGTTCGCCGCGGCGGCCTGGACGACCATGACGCTCACGCTGTGGGCGATGACGTCGTGCAGTTCGCGCGCGATGCGGGCCTGCTCCTCCGCGCGGGCGCGCGCCGCTTCGGCCTCGCGCTCCCGTTCGAGCCGCTCGGCCCGCTCCTCGAGCGCACTGGTGTACGCGCGCCGCGTGCCGAGGTTGTCGCCGACGACCCACGCGCCTGCGAGGAGCGATGAGATCCGAGACCGTCCGGCCCCAGTCGGCAAGCCCGAGTGTGGCGAGCGTCGTCGCGAGCGTCGCCAGGGCCGGCCGCCCAGAGACCCTTCGGTGCGGCCGAGGTTCGCCGACACCGTGTAGACGGCGACGAGGGACGCCACCGGCGGCCAGGCGGAGACGAAGATCGCCTGTGCGATCCACGCGGCGGTGACGACCGCGAGCACGGTGCGCGGGTACCGGCGACGGACGAGCAGCGGCCCCACCTGGACGACGGCGAGGGGGACGCCTTCCGCCCAGTCGTCGAGACGACTCGCGTGGCCGATGTAGCCGGCCGCGAGGACGAGCACCACGCCGACGTCGACGAGGCTCGGGTGCCGCCGGAGCCAGTTCCAGACCATGGTCTACGAACGCTACTGCGCGGGCGCAAATCCGCCTCGGGCGCGAGGACGGTTCGGTCTCCTCCGAACGGAGGAGTTACTCGGCGATGCGAACGCCGGCCCAGACGCCGGCGACGCCGCCGATCGCGCTGAAGAGGATCGACTGCCATCGACAGCTGGCCGGCGCCCCACATGGCCGGTACGAACCCGCCGATCGTCAACCCGAAGGTCCCGCACATCGCGATCACGCCGCGTCCCATACGGACAACTGATCGGCACGCCGAGGCGAGACCGTTAGAGTCACCCGCCGGTGGACCTGTACGAGTATCAGGGCAAGGAGCTCTTCCGGCGCGTCGGAATCCCCGTTTCCGACGGGCGCCGCGCCGACTCGCCGCAGGAGGCGCGGGCGGCGGCGCAGGAGCTCGGCGGCCAGCTCGTCGTCAAGGCACAGGTGCTCACGGGCGGCCGCGGCAAGGCCGGCGGCGTGAAGCTCGCCGAGGGGCCCGACGACGTGGAGCAGAAGGCGAAGGACATCCTCGGCCTGGACATCAACGGCCACGTCGTCCGCCGGCTCTGGATCGAGCGGGCCTCCGACATCGAGCGCGAGTACTACCTCTCCATCACGCTCGACCGCGGCGCGAAGAAGCCGCTCTTCATGTTCACGACCCAGGGCGGCGTCGAGATCGAGCAGATCGCGGAGGAGCGCCCCGAGGCGCTCGTGCGGCTGCACGTCGACCCATCCGAGGGATTCCAGCCGTGGGTCGCGCGCCGTTTGATCTACGGCGGCGGCGTCACCGATCCGTCCGAGCAGAAGCAGATCGCCTCGATCGTGGAGAAGCTCTACCGCGCGTTCGTCGAGTTCGACGCGGTGCTCTGCGAGATCAATCCGCTCATCGTCACGCCCGACGGCACGGTGAAGGCGCTCGACTCGAAGTTCACGGTCGACGACAACGCGCTCTTCCGGCATCCCGACGTGGCCGAGATGCGCGATACCGCCGCCGCCGACCCGATCGAGGCGTTCGCCCGCGAGAAGGGCGTCACCTACGTGAAGCTCGACGGCAGCGTCGGCATCATCGGCAACGGCGCCGGCCTCGCGATGTCGACGGTGGACGTCGTCGCGCACGTCGGCGGCCGGCCGGCGAACTTCTGCGACCTCGGCGGCGGCGGCTCGGCCGAGGGCGTCGTCGACGCGCTCGAGGTGATCACGCGCGACCCGCAGGTCAAGTCGATCTTCTTCAACATCTTCGGCGGCATCACGCGCGGCGACGAGGTCGCGCGCGGGATCCTCGAGGCGCTCGACCGCCTCGACATGTCGAAGTATCCGATCGTCGTCCGACTCGACGGCACGAACGCGGAGGAGGGGCGGCGGCTGCTCGCCGAGGCGGGCAACCCGAACATCCACCCAGAGGCGACGATGCTCGACGGCGCGCGACGCGCGGTGGAGCTGGCGGCGTGACCGACGTCTGGTCCGATCGCGCCGACGCGTATCGCAACAGCGCGATCCACGCGGAGGGAGAGGATCTCGACCTCGTCGTCGAGTGGTGCGAGCCGGGACCCGGAGTCACCGTTCTCGACGTCGCCACCGGCGGCGGCCACGTCGCGCGGCGCTTGCGCGAGGCCGGCGCGACCGTCGTCACGACCGATCCTGCGCCCGGCATGGGCGCCGACACGACCGCGCCCGCCGAGAGCCTGCCGTTCGCGGACGGGAGCTTCGACGCCGTCGCGTGCCGGCTCGCAGCGCACCACTTCGCCGACGTCCTCACGGCGGTCAAGGAGATGGCGCGCGTCAGCGGCGGCCGCGTCGTGATCTGCGACAACACCTTCGTCAGCGAGTCGTCGGAGGAAGCCGACCGCCTGCGCGACCCCAGTCACGTGCGCAACTACGGCGTGGCCGAGTGGGAGAGCTTCTTCGAGCTCGCCGGGCTCGCGATCGCGGAGGAGCGCCACTTCACGCGGCCGCTCGAGATCGAGCCGTGGCTCGCCCGCGTCGAGTGCACCGGCAAGGACGCAGCGCGCGTGCGCGAGCTGCTCGGCGACCGCGTCGTCGACGGCTGGATGCCGCTGCCGACGCTCGTCCTCAAGGGGACGAAGTAATGGCGATCATCGTCGACAACGAGACGCGGCTCGTCGTCCAGGGCCTGACGGGCAGCGAGGGCCGGTTCCACGGCCTGCGCAACCGCGCGTACGGGACGAACCTCGTCGCAGGCGTGACGCCGGGCAAGGGCGGCCAGGACGTCGAGGGCGTCCCCGTCTTCGACACGGTCGCGGACGCGGTCGAGCGGGCGGGGGCGAACACGAGCCTCATCTTCGTGCCGGCGCGCTTCGCGGCCGACGCCGTCTACGAGGCGGTCGACGCCGGGATCGAGACGGTGATCTGCATCACCGAGCACATCCCGGTGCACGAGATGCTTCGCGCGTACACATACTTCCGCCCGAAGGGCGTGACGATGGTCGGCCCCAACTGCCCGGGCGTGCTCTCGCCGGGGAAGGCGAACGTCGGGATCATCCCGGCGGAGATCTTCAGCGAGGGGGTCGTCGGCCTCGTCTCCCGCTCCGGAACGCTCACGTACCAGATCGGCCACGAGCTGACCCAGCTCGGCCTCGGGAACTCGACCATCGTCGGCATCGGCGGCGACCCGATCGTCGGCTCGTCGTTCATCGACGTGCTGGAGAAGTTCGAGGCCGACCCGGAGACGGAGCTCGTGGTGCTCGTCGGCGAGATCGGCGGCGACGAGGAAGAGAAGGCGGCGCAGTACATCGGCGAGCACATGACGAAGCCCGTGCTCGCGTACATCGCCGGCTTCTCGGCCCCGCCCGGCAAGGCAATGGGGCACGCCGGGGCGATCATCTCCGGCTCCTCCGGGACGGCCGTGGCGAAGAAGGAAGCGCTCGAGGCGAAGGGCATCGAGGTCGGCGCGACGCCGACCGAAGTCGCACAACTCGTCGCCAAACGCCTCAAGTAGCTCGCTAGGCTGGGGCGATGGACATCGTCAGCTTCGCGCGCGGGATTCCCGCCCCCGAATGCCTTCCGGTGGAGGAGCTCGCCGACTGCGCGAAGGCCGCGATCGAGCGCGACGGCAAGGCCGTCCTCTCGTACGGCCCCGGCGGCGGCTACGGGCCTTTGCGGGAGTGGATCGCGGCGCGCCACGGGGTCGAGCCCGGCCGCGTGGTCGTCACGAGCGGCTCGCTCCAGGGCTTCGTCTTCCTCGCCGAGCAGCTCGTGCAGCCCGGCGCGCGCGTCCTCGTCGAGGCGCCGACATACGACCGCCCGATCAAGATCCTCCGCCGCCTCGGCGCCGAGATCGTCGGGCTGCCGATGGACGACGACGGCCTCGAGCCGGACGCGCTCGAGCAGGCCCTCGCCTCCGGGCCGAAGCCCGCCTTCCTGTACACGATCGCCACCTTCCAGAACCCGAGCGGCCGCACGCTCTCCGAGGAGCGCCGCCGCCGCGTCGTCGAGATCGCCCGCGAGCACGAGCTGTTCGTGCTCGAGGACGACCCGTACGGCCTCGTGCGCTACGACGGCGATCCGCTGCCGACGCTCTTCGAGCTCGAGGGAGGCGTCAACGTCACGTACGCATCCTCGTTCTCGAAGACGGTCGCTCCCGGCGTCCGCGTCGGCTACTTCGTCCTGCCGGCGCCGCTCGCCAAGCAGATCGAGGCGCTCGCCGTGTCGACGTACATCTCGCCCCCGTTCATGACGCAGGCGACGGTGCACGAGTTCCTCCGCCGCGGCAACTTCGAGCCGAACCTCGAGCGCGTGAACGGCCTCCTAGGCGCGCGCCGCGACGCGATGCTCGACGCACTCGAGCAGCAGCTGCCGGACGGCGCGACGTGGAGCCGTCCCGAAGGCGGCTACTTCGTCTGGGTCGATCTTCCGCACGACGCGCCGACGGTCGCGCAGGCGGAGGCGGCCGGCGTCACCTTCGTCGCGGGCCAGGACTTCTTCGCCGACGGCGGCGGTGCGCAGTCGATGCGCCTCGCGTTCAGCTTCGTGTCGCCGGAGGAGATCGCCGAAGGCGTTGCGCGGCTCGCGCCGCTACTCGCCGGCGCTACGGCGCCTGCGCCTGCGGTCTAGCTGCGAGAGCAGGATCCCGCCGATCGCGCCGAGCGCGAGGCTGAGCAGGACGACCCAGACGAGGGAGACCCTTGCCGTCGCGAACACGAAGTGCACCGAGACGTGCTTGCCGTTCTCGAGGACGAATGCGATGGCGTACGCGACGACGAGCGCGAGCACGATCCAGCGCACGTAGAGGCGCGGCTGCCACTGCTCCTCGAGCCGGCCGGCGGCGTCACGTTGGCGGCGCAGGAACCGCATCTCGTGATCCTACGCTGCTGAAACGACGGCGAGCGGCCGCGCGACGAGCCGCGGCTGCGGCGGCGGAGCGAGATGGCCGGCTGCCATGAGGCGGAACGTGGGGCAGATCTCTTCGCCCGGGAGTGCGCACAGGCCGGCGCAGCGGAAATAGCAATCGTTGCAGGTTGTTTTTGGTTTTTTGCTCACGGGGCCTTTTGCTCGATGTTGACAGCCGGATTCGAGGAGCGATCATAGGCCCGTCCGGACCGGCTGGAAAGCGTTGCCGGAGACGAAAACTAACGAGTTTCCGGCAGATTCCAACCCGCCGAAAACTGCTGTTTTCAGCCCTTCTTGGGCAGGGTTGCCAGGGCGCGCAACGCCTGGGGAAAACTTGTCACAGGGATGATGCGGAGGCCGTGCGCGTAGCGCCTCGCGTCGGCCGCGTTATCCCCAGCGGCGGGCACGAGGAAGACGTCGGCGCCGGCCGCGCGTGCGCCGTAGGTCTTTTGCTTCACGCCCCCGATCGCGCCCACGCTGCCGTCGAGCGAGATCGTGCCCGTGGCCGCGACGCGGTAGCCGTGGTCGACCTTCTGCCCGAGCGCCTCCATCACCTGGAGCGTGAACGCGAGCCCTGCCGACGGGCCGCCGACATTGCCGGCGTCGATCTGCACGCGAATCGGAAGATGGATGTCGGCGGCCTGGCCGGGCGCGAACCCGATGATGGAGCGCGACCCCTCGGACGTCGTCTGAATCCGGAGTTTCAGCTTCGAGGAGCCGCGCTCGACGCTGAGCGTGACGAAGGCGCCGGGGCGAATGCGAGTGAGCGCTCCGCGCAGTGCCGCCAACGTGAGTGTCGCCCGACCGTCGACGGACGTGATCACGTCCGTCGGCTGGAGCTTGCCGATCGCGTGCGTGCCGCCGACGACCTCCTCGACGATGACCCCGTCGGGCGTCGCGGTGACGTGGTAGCCGAGCCGCCGCAGTGCGACGGCGGCGGCGACGCGCTGCGAGACGCTCATCTCTTGCAGGTCGGCGCGCCGCACCTGCTGGTCGTTCGAGCCCGGCGGCACGATCAGGTTCGCCGGAACGAGGGTGGCGCCCGACCGGATGAACGGGAAGAGGGACTCGAGCATGCTCGCTCGCCGCTCGAACACGTCGACGAAGTAGATCGCGCCCGGACCCTTCGCCGGATGCGCGCCCTGGACGTGCACGAGCGGGGCCACCGGGTGCGCGCGGTCGGGGAGCAGGAGGTAGTTGTTCGACGGAACGAGGTACAGGACGATCGCGGCGACGACGACGAGGCCCACGAGCGCGCCGGCGATCTGCGCCGGGCCGACCTGACGCCGCATCAGAAGAGCGCCCGCTGCAGTCCGCCGTCCACGACGATCGTCTGCCCGGTGATGTAGCGCGCGCGATCGCCGGCCAGGAAGCAGACGACGTCGCCCAGCTCGCGCGGCTCGCCCCAGCGGCGCAGAGGGATGTCGGCGAGGTCGGCGTCGGTCGGCCCTTCCGGATACAGCTGCTCGAGGCGGGCGGTCGCGATGCGACCGGGCGCGACGCAGTTGACCGTGATCCCCTGCGGGCCGAGCTCGCCTGCGAGTGTCTTCAGCCAGCCGGAGAGGGCGGGACGGAACGCGTTCGAGAGAGCGATGTGCCGCACCGGCTCCTTCGCGGCGATCGATGTGATCGCGACGATGCGCCCGGCGGGGCTCCGCTCGAGGTACGGGAGGCAGAGCTGGACGAGTCGGACCGCCGGCTCGAGCAGCAGCGCGAGCGCCTCCTCGAGCGACTCGGGCGTGACGTCGCGCGCGGTGCCCGGCGGGGGGCCGCCTCCGTTCCAGACGAGGACATCGATGCCGCCAAAGGCGGCGACGGTCTGCTCCACGGCCCGCTCGAGGTCGCGGGGCGCCGTGACGTCGCCGCGGACGGCCAGCCCGCCGATCCGTTCCGCCTCGCGCTCGAGCAGGTCGCGCCGGCGGCCGACGAGCGTGACGTTCGCGCCCTCGGCGGCGAGCGCCTCGGCGCTCGCAAGCCCGAGCCCGGACGACGCTCCGGTGACGAGCGCCGTGCGACCGCTCAGTCCGAGGTTCACAGTGAGTGCCTTACGTCGTCAGGACGCCGACGACCTCGCGCACGGCCTCCGACGAGGCCTGCAGCGCCGCACGTTCGTCGTCGGAGAGGTCGAGCTCGATGATCTGCTCGATCCCGCGAGAGCCGAGCTTGACGGGCACGCCCATGTACAGGCCGTCGATCCCGTACTCGCCTTCGAGGTAGGCCGTGCACGGGAGCACGCGCTTCTCGTCGAGCATGATCGAGTCGACCATCTGCGCTGCCGCGGCGCCGGGCGCGTACCACGCCGACGTGCCGAGCAGGTTGACGAGCTCGCCGCCGCCCTTCGCCGTGCGCTCGACCATGGACTGGATGCGCTCCTCCGACACGAGCTTGCGCAGGGGGATGCCGCCGACCGTCGTCGCCGAGACGACCGGGACCATCTGGTCGCCGTGGCCGCCGAGCACCGTTGCCTGCACGTCCTTCACCGACGAGCCGGTCTCCCACGCGATGAACGTCGAGAAACGCGCGGTGTCGAGGATGCCGGCCATGCCGAACACGCGCTCCTTCGGCCAGCCGGAGACGTTGTCGCGCCACGTGGCACATCGCGTCGAGCGGGTTGGAGACGACGATGAGGATCGCGTCGGGGCTCTGCGCCACCACCTGCTCGGTGACCGAGCCGACGATCTTCTCGTTCGTCGAGACGAGGTCGTCCCGCGACATCCCGGGCGAGCGGGGGAGGCCGGCGGTGATCACGACCACCGTCGAGCCCGCGGTCTCCTCGTAGCTGTTCGAGCCGACGACGTTCGGCTCGTAGCCGAGGACGGCGCCCATCTGGTTGACGTCGAGCGCCTTGCCCTGCGGCAGGCCTTCCTTGATGTCGACGAGGACGACGTCCGCGTAGTCGCGTGTCGCCAGCACCTGTGCGCAGGTCGCACCGACGTTGCCGGCGCCGACCACGGTGACTTTCCGTCTGTCGCTCATACGGGGACTCCAGCCTCCAGCTTCTCGATGATCGCGTCGGCGACCTCGCTCGTCCCGACGGCAGTCGGATCAGTGCGGGTCGGCTTCATGTCGTACGTCACGCTCGCGCCCTCGGCGATGACGTCGGCGATCGCGCGCTCGAGCCGCATCGAGGCGCTCTGCTCGCCGAGGTGGCGGAGCATGAGCATCCCCGACAGCAGCTGCGCCATCGGGTTCACCTTGTTCTGTCCCGCGTACTTCGGCGCGGAGCCGTGCGTCGGCTCGAACACGGCCACGTCGTCGCCGTAGTTGGCGCCGGGCGCCATGCCCAGGCCGCCGATCATCCCGGCGCAGAGGTCGGAGAGGACGTCGCCGTACAGGTTGGGCAGCACGAGCACGTCGTACTCCTCGGGCCGCTGCACGAGCTGCATGCACATGTTGTCGACGATGCGGTCGTCGAACTGGATGTCCTCGTTCTCGGCGGCGACCTCGCGCGCGACGCGCAGCCACAGGCCGTCGGTGAACTTCATGATGTTCGCCTTGTGCACGGCCGTGATCTTCTTCCGGTTGTTCTTGCGCGCGTAGTCGAAGGCGAACTCGAAGATGCGGCGCGTGCCCGTGATGGAGATGGGCTTGATCGAGATGCCCGCGTCGCTTGTGGCGCAGGTGGCCGCCCTTCGACTCGATCCAGCGGATGAGCTCCTCGGCGTCCGGGGTGCCTTGCTCGTACTCGATCCCGGCGTACAGATCCTCGGTGTTCTCGCGCACGATGATCAGGTCGACGTCCTGGAACCGGGAGCGCACGCCGGGGTAGCTCTTGATCGGGCGCACCTGGGCGTACATGTCGAGCTCCTTCCGGAGCGCGACGTTGACCGATCGGAAGCCGCCGCCGATGGGCGTGGTGATCGGGCCCTTCAGGGCGACGCCCGTGTCCCGGATCGCCTCGAGCACCTCGGGGGGCAGCGGATTGCCGCCGTACCTGTCCATCACGTCGGCGCCCGCCTCGCGCACTTCCCAGTCGAAGTCGACGCCCGTCGCCTCGAGGACGCGGCGCGTCGCCTCGGTCAGCTCGGGCCCCGTTCCGTCGCCGGGAATGAGTACGACTCGATGGGCCACGGGTCAGCAGTGTATTTAGAGTCTCCGGCGTGACGTTGCAGGAAGCGGCCGCGCAGGCCGACGCGCTCGCCCAGGCGGGATCCGAGCGCGAGCTCGCGGACCTGCGCGCCCAGTGGGGCGACGAGCTCGAGGCGGCCGCGCGCAGCCAGGACTTCCGCGAGCGCGCGATCGCCTACCGGGCCATCGGGCAGTTCCACTGGCGCGCGAAGGAGGAGCTGCTGCGCCGTGGGCTCGACGACGAGAGCCCTGCCTGCCGCGGATCGGCGCTGCTTTCGGTCGAGCTGCTCTCCCGCGACCATCCGTCCACGGTCAACGGCGTTCGTCCGCTGCTCCATTCCCTCGTCAACGCGGACGGGAACGAGGCCGTCCGCCGGCTCGCCGTGCTGGCGCTGAAGAACGGCTCGCCGCAGCGCGACACGATCGTGCTCCTCGAGGGCCTCGCGGGCGACGATGAAGCCGACGAGAAGCTTCGGAATGCCGCCGCGGGCGTCGCGCAGCAGCTGAAGCGGCGAGTGCCGAAGCAGCGCTAGCTCAGGACGCGCAGGTGGTGCAGACGCGGGCGTGGATCTCGCGGCCGCACGAAGGGCAGATCCGACGCTGCCGCCGCCACTCGAGGGCGTTCTTCTGCATCCCGGCCGTCAGCATCATCCAGCCGACTCCGACGGTGAGGAGGGCGAGCATCGCGATGTGGAGATCGATCGTCATATCAAGCCTTCTTCCGCGCGTGGGGATGCGCCTGGAAGAACAACTCCCTTCGCCTCCGGTCGGATACGTGGGTGTACCGCTCGGTGGTGGAGAGATCGGCATGGCCGAGCATTTCCTGAACGGACCGGAGGTCGGCCCCGCCCTCGAGCAGGTGGGTGGCGAAGGAGTGCCGCAGAAGATGGGGATGGACGCGGCCGGGCTCGAGGCCGGCCGTGGCGGCCAGCTTGCGCAGGATCAGGAAGGCGCCCGCGCGCGTGAGCGGGCCGCCCTGGGCGTTGAGGAAGAGCTCGGGCCGGTGCCGGCGGTCGAGATACGGCCGCCCGCGGGCGAGATAGCGGCGTAGCGCCTCCACGGCTTCCCGGCCGATCGGGACGACGCGCTCCTTCGAGCCCTTGCCGAGGCAGCGCACGAGCCGGCCGTCCAGGTCGACCGCCGAGCGGTCGAGCCCCACGGCCTCGCTGACGCGGAGACCGGCGCCGTACAGGAGCTCGACGAGCGCGCGGTCGCGCAGCGTGCGCGGTGCCGTTCCCGCCGCCGCCTCGATCAGCCGCTCCGCCTCGCCGGGCGAAAGCGTGCGGGGAAGCGTGCGCGCGCGGCGCGGCAGCTCCAGGTCCGCAGCCGGGTTGTCGGCGCGCGCACCGATGAGCATCTGGTGGCGATAGAACGAGCGGAGGGCCGCGATGCGGCGCGCGATCGTCGTCGCCGCGAGCCCGCGTGCGCGCATGTGTGCGACGTAGGCCGCGAGCCGGTCGGGAGTCGCCGCGGCGGGCGATCCCTCGAGGAACGCGGTGACGTCGCCGAGATCGCGCCTGTAGGCGTCGACCGTGCGCGGCGCAAGCCGCGTCGCCGAGAGCGCGAGGAACGAGTCGACGGTGGGATCGGCGCTCATGAGCGTGGGTGCGCGTGGTCGTACACGCGCCGCAGGCGCCGTGCGTCCACGTGCGAGTAGACCTGCGTGGTCGAGAGCGAGCTGTGCCCGAGCAGCTCCTGGATCGTGCGCAGGTCGGCGCCGCCCTCGAGCAGGTGCGTGGCGAACGCATGGCGGAGACGGTGCGGATGCGGGACGAGGCGGCGGAGCGTGCTCGTGTCGAGCCGCCTCCCGCGCGCTGAGAGGAAGAGGGCGTTCTCGGCGCCGTGGGCGAGCTCGGGGCGTGCGTCGCGGAGGTAGCGCGCGAGCCAGCTCGCCGCTTCCTCGCCGAGCGGGATGACGCGGTCCTTCGCGCCCTTGCCGAGCCGTACGTGCACGAGCTCCTGCTCGAAGTCGACGTCGGCGAGGTCGAGGCCGACGGCCTCGGCGCTGCGCAGGCCGGCGGAGTAGACGAGCTCGACGAGCGCGCGGTTGCGGAGCGGGATGGGGCCCTCGCCCTCCAGCGCCTTCAGGACGGCATCCACCTCTGCCGCGCGGGGCGCGTCCGGCAGCCTGCGCGTGCGGCGCGGCGCGAGTACTGCGTCGGGGACACGCGCGGGCCCGAGCGCATGGCGGAGAAACGCGCGGACGGCGGCCAGCTTGCGGCCGATCGTCGCCGGTGCGAGCTTCTGGGGCCTCCGCCCGGGCCGGGCGGCGCCGAGCTGCGAGGCGTAGTCGACGAGTACGCGGACGTCGACGTGGTCGAGCTTCGTGCCGCGGCGGTCGAGCCAGTGGCAGAACTCGTTCACGTCGTAGCCGTAGGCGCGGCGCGTCCCGTCCGAGAGGGTGGGCGAATCGAGGAAGCGTGCGGCGGCCGCGTGGGTGTCCACGTCCATGGGTTCGACGCCAGGCCCGCGCAGCCTCCGCAAGGAACGGGCAGTGTTGGCCTTGTGCCGCACAAGACGAAGGTCTGGATCGCGCTCGGGACCGTCTATCTCATCTGGGGATCGACGTACCTCGGGATCGAGCTCGCCGGCGAGACGATTCCGCCTATGTTCGCAGTCGGCACGCGCTTCGTCGCCGCGGGCCTGCTGATGACGGCGTTCACCGCCTGGCGCCGCGGGCCGCGCGTCCTCCGCGTCCGCCCGGCCGAGCTCGCGTCGGCTGCGCTCGTCGGCACGCTCCTACCGGGGGCGAACGCGGTCCTGTTCATCGCCGAGCGGCACGTGCAGACGGGCGTGGCTTCCCTCGTCATCGGCGCGGTGCCGTTGTGGGTCGTGGTGCTCCGGACGTTTGCCTCCGACCGACCACCGGTGGCGACGTTGGCGGGCGTGGGCGTCGGCTTCGCCGGCCTGGCGCTGCTCGTTCGCCCGACCGGCGGCGCGCCGCTGTGGGCGATGCTCATCGTCGTCGTCTCGTCAGTGATGTGGGCGACCGGCTCGTTCCTGTCCAGCCGCCTGCCGATGCCTGCGGACTCCTTCGCCGCGACGTCGATCGAAATGCTCGTCGGCGGTGCGATCCTGCTCCCGATCGGGCTCGCGACGACGCATCCGCACTTCACCGACTTCTCGGCGCGCTCGATCTTCGGCTGGTTCTATCTCGTGACCTTCGGCTCGCTCGTCGGCTACACCGCGTACGTGTGGCTGCTCGACAACGCGCCGATCGGAACGGTCGCGACGTACGCGTACGTGAACCCGATCGTCGCCATCGCGCTCGGCGCGATCGTGCTGCACGAATCGATCACGTGGACGATCGGAGTCGGCGCGCTGCTCGTCCTCGCGTGCGTTGCGCTCGTCGTGCGCACCGAGACGATCCCGCCCGAGGCCGAAGCCATCGGTGCGGGCGCAGCCGAAGTCAGCTCTTGAGCTCGCCGGGCAGCACCGAGTACATGACCCAGCTCTGGCGACGCCCGAGGCGCGGGTTCCAGTGCGCCTCGCGCAGCACGCCTTCCGCTGTGAAGCCGGCTTTCTCGGCGACGCGGCGCGACGGGACGTTCTCGACGTCCGCGCGGAGCTGCACGCGGGCGGCACCCTGCTCGAACGCGAGACCGCCGGCGAGACGGAGCGCGCGCGTCGTCACGCCGCGGCCGCGCGCCTCCCTGCGCGCCCAGTAGCCGATCTCGGCGACGTCCTGCGCGTCGTTCCATCTGAGGCCGATCCCGCCCAGCACTCCGCCGTCACCGGCGTCGACGACGGCAAAGGTCGTCTCGCCCGTCCGGCTGAGGAAGCCGAGCGCGTCCGCAGTCGTGTACGGCTGTGGGATCTGGTCGAGCCAGCGCGCGATCTCCTCGTCGCCGTCGAGGCACGCGGCGATCTCGCCCGCATCGGCTTCGCTCCACGGCCTGAGCGCGATGACGCCGTCGGTGGGCAGCCGTTCCCCCATCGCGCGTACGATACGAGGGTGACGACCATGGACGTTCGCGGAGGCGTGGACCTCCGTATCCACGGGATCACGCCCACCGGGCATGTCGTGGCGAACCCGAGCACGCCAATGCTCTACGAGCACGCGATCTCGCGCGGCGAGGCGCGGATCGGCGAGGGCGGGCCGATGGTCGTCGACACCGGACGGCACACGGGACGGTCGCCAAAGGACAAGTTCATCGTCCGCGAGCCGGGCTCGGAGGCGCGCATCTGGTGGGGCGGGAACCAGGAGATCGGCGAGGGCTCGTTCGAGCACCTGCGCGAGAAGGTCGCCGGCTTCCTCTCGCACGAGCCGACGCTCTACGTCGTCGACGCGTTCGCGGGCGCCGATCCCGAGCACCGCGTCGCGGTGCGTGTGGTGACGACGCACCCGTATCACGCGTTGTTCGCGCGCACCATGTTCATCGACCCGACGCCGGACGAGCTGCGCGGCTTCGCACCGCAGGCACTCGTGCTGCACGCGCCCGCCCTCGAGGCCGTCCCCGAGGAGGACGGCACGCGCACCGGCACGTTCATCGTCCTGCATCCGTCGCGCACCGAGGTGCTGATCGGCGGGACGTTCTACGCGGGCGAGATCAAGAAGTCGATCTTCACCGTCATGAACGACCGCCTGCCCCTCGAAGGCGTGCTGCCGATGCACTGTTCCGCGAACGTTGGCGCCGACGGACGATCGGCGATCTTCTTCGGCCTCTCCGGCACGGGGAAGACGACGCTGTCCGCCGATCCAGAGCGTGCGCTCATCGGCGACGACGAGCACGGCTGGGGTACGACCGGCGTCTTCAACTTCGAAGGCGGCTGCTACGCCAAGGTGATCAAGCTCTCGGAGACGGCCGAGCCCGAGATCTACCGCACGACGCACACGTTCGGGACGATCCTCGAGAACGTCGTCATCGACGAGCGCGGCCGGCTCGACCTGGACGACGCCTCGAAGACCGAGAACACGCGTGCCGCGTACAAGCTCGAGCAGATCGCGAACGCGCACCCGGACAAGCGCGCGGGGCATCCGTCCGCGGTCGTGATGCTCACCGCCGACGCATTCGGGATCCTTCCGCCGCTCGCGCGTCTCAGCCGCGACCAGGCCCTCTACTACTTCCTCTCCGGCTTCACCTCGAAGCTCGCCGGGACGGAGATCGGGATCACCGAGCCGCAGCCGACGTTCTCGACGTGTTTCGGTGCGCCGTTCCTGCCGCAGCCCCCGTCGGTCTACGCAGACATGCTGGGCCGGAAGCTCGACGAGCACGGCTCCGCCGTCTGGCTCGTGAACACCGGCTGGACGGGCGGGCCGTTCGGCGAAGGGCAGCGCATGCCGATCGCGGCCACTCGGGCGCTCTTGCACTCGGCGCTCGCCGGCGCGCTCGAGGACGTCGAGTACCGCATCGACCCCGTGTTCGGCTTCCGCGTCCCCGTGGAGGCGCCCGGCGTCGAAGCGAGCCTCCTCGATCCGCGCAGCACGTGGAGCGACGCGGACACGTACGACCGGAAAGCCCGCGAGCTGGCGCAGATGTTCCGGGACAACTTCGAGAAGTTCCCTCCGGAGCTCGTAGCAGCCGGGCCGCTAGCGTAGGCGGCGAATGAATCGCCGCCTACTTTTATGGCCGGCATTCGCAAGCGAATGCCTGGGCTGAATTCTCAGTGATCGGAGAGCACGACGTCCTCGTGGTCGGCGCAGGCTGCGCCGGCATGCGCGCCGCCATCGAGGCGTTCGATGCCGGCGCGGACGTCGCGATGATCTCGAAGCTCCACCCGACGCGTTCGCACTCCGGCGCGGCGGAGGGTGGCATCAACGCGGCGCTCGGCAACGCGGCCGAGGACAGCCCCGAGACCCATGCGTACGACACCGTCAAGGGGTCGGACTACCTCGGCGACCAGGACTCGATCGAGATCTTCACGCGCGAGGCGCCAGGCGACATCATCCAGCTCGAGAACTGGGGCGCGTTCTTCTCCCGCCAGCCCGACGGACGGCTCGCGCAGCGCCCGTTCGGCGCCGCCGGCTCGCCGCGCACGATCTACGCCGCCGACATCACCGGCCACGTGCTCATCCAGGTGCTGTACGAGCAGGTGTGCAAGCGCGACATCAAGGTGTACGAGGAGTTCTTCGCGTGGCAGCTCGTCGTCAACGACGGCCGCTGCCAGGGCGTCATCTGCTGGGACCTCCTCAACGGCGGGCTGAAGACGCTCGGCGGCAAGACCGTCGTGCTCGCGACCGGCGGCGCCGGCCGCCAGTACCGCGTGACGACGAACGCGTATGCGTGCACGGGCGACGGCACCGCGATGGCGCTGCGCGCCGGCGTGCCGCTGAAGGACATGGAGTTCATGCAGTTCCACCCGACGACGCTGTACCCGACCGGCATCCTCCTGACCGAGGGCTGCCGCGGCGAGGGCGCCTACCTCCTGAACAAGGACGGCGAGCGCTTCATGAAGAAGTACGCGCCGAACGCGCTCGAGCTCGCCTCGCGCGACGTCGTCTCCCGGTCGGAGCAGACGGAGATCGACGCGGGCCGCGGGATCAACGGCTCGGTCATGCTCGACATGCGCCATCTCGGCGCGGAGCGGATCATCGAGCGCCTACCGGGCTCGCGCGAGCTGTCGATGGTGTTCGCCGGCGTCGACCCGATCTACGAGCCGGTGCCGGTGCGGCCGGGCGCGCACTACCACATGGGCGGGATCTCGACCGACACCGACGGCGCGACGGAGCTGACCGGGCTGTACGCCGCCGGCGAGTGCGCGTGCGTGTCGGTGCACGGCGCGAACCGGCTCGGCGGCAACTCGCTGATGGAGACGATCACGTTCGGGCGCCGCTCCGGCCGCGCGGCGGCCGAGTGGGCGCTCTCGAACACGACCATCGACGTTCCGGAGTCGCTCGAGCGCGACGCCGAGCGCGAGCTGAAGGATCTCCTGGACCGCGGCTCGGGCGAACGGCCGTGGAAGATCCGCGACGAGCTCGGCACCTCGATGCTCGAGAACTTCGCCGTCTTCCGGCGCGAGGAGCAGATGCAGCGCCAGCTCGAGATCATCCCGGAGCTACGCGAGCGCTATCGCAACGTCTACGTCGAGGACAAGGGCAACGTCTTCAACAGCGACCTCACGCAGGCGATCGAGCTCGGGAACATGCTCGACACCGCCTGGTGCATGTTGCAGGCGGGCATCGCGCGCAAGGAGAGCCGCGGCGCGCACGCGCGCCCGTACGACTATCCGACGCGCGACGACGAGCACTTCCTCAAGCACTCGATCACGCGCTGGAAGGACGATGCGCCCGAGCTGTCGTGGGCAGAGGTTCGCATGACGAAGTGGCAGCCCGAAGAGCGCAAGTACTGATGCGGCGGCTCGCCCTGCTCGTGCTCGTTCTGCCGCTCGCCGCCTGCGGCGGCGGCTCGAAGAGCCCCGCCTCGAGCTCGTCGCCGCTCGACGTCGTCAAGGCGGCCGCGCAGAAGACGTACGCCGCCGGGAGCGAGGCGCTCGCGCTGACGGCCAACGTCCAGGTCTCCGGCCAGGCGGCGGCGCTCGCCGGGACCGGCGCGTTCGAGACGAAGTCGGCACGCGGCTCGATGCACCTGAATCTCAAGGCCGGGCCAATTGCGACGACGGTCGACGAGGTGCTCGCCGGGGCGGCGGTCTATCTCAAGTCTCCGCTCCTGGCGTCGGGCCTTCCCGGCGGCAAGACCTGGCTGAAGCTCGACCTCGCGAAGGTGCACGTCTCCGGCCTCGACCTCCAGTCCCTGCTCGCGCAGAACCCCGGTGGCCAGCTGAAGCAGCTCCAGGCGCTGAAGAGCGCGACGAAGGTCGGCACCGACCAGGTCGGCACGCACTACAAGGTGCAGGCGGCGACCGGGACGATCCGCGGGTACGACGTCTGGGTCGGGAACGACGGCTACATCCACCGCGTCGTGGTCGCCGAGTCGAGCCCGAAGGTGTCGGTCACGATCGACCTGTCGAAGTTCGGCGAGAAGGTGACCGCCGCAGCGCCGCCCGCCGCGCAGGTATACGAGTCCAAGAACGGGTCGATCCCCGGCCTGGGAGGAGTGGGCGCGTGATGCAGGTTGCACTGAAGGTGTGGCGCTACGACGCGGCGACCGGCGACCGGGCGCTGCGCGAGTACGAGATCGACGCGCCCGAGGAGGCGACGCTCCTCGACTGCCTCGACATCGTCAAGGACAAGGTCGACGGCACCCTCGCCTACCGCAAGAGCTGCCGCATGATGATCTGCGGCTCGTGCGGCATGCGCATGGACGGCGCGGCCGTGCTCGCGTGCAAGGTGCGCATGTACGACGTCGCGCAGGCCGGCCGGGTTCCCGTCATCTCCGCGATGGGGAACATGCCGATCGTCCGCGACCTCGTCGTCGACATGGATCCCTTCTGGGACAAGTTCAAGGCGATGAAGCCGTATCTGCAGCCGGGCTACGAGCGGCCGGAGGACGGGCGCGAGTACCGCATCACGCAGCCGCGCATGGATGCGATCAAGAAGGAGGCGCTCTGCATCAACTGCGGCTGCTGCGTCTCCGAGTGCAACGCGATGGAGTCCGATCCCGAGTTCCTCGGCCCGCAGGCGCTGGCGAAGGGCATGCGTTTCGTCGGCGACCCGCGCGATGCAGCGACGGTGGAGCGGCTCGAGCAGTACAGCGGCGAGCACGGCATCTGGGAATGCACGCGCTGCTTCTTCTGCAACGAGCGCTGCCCGAAGGGCGTCGATCCGCGCGACGCGATCGCGAAGCTCGGCGCCGAGGCGATCCGCCACGGCATCGACCGCGACATGGGCGCGAAGCACGCGAAGTGGTTCGTCCGCTCGAGCGAGACGACCGGCTGGCTGCGCGAGACCGAGCTGGTGCCGAAGACGCAGGGCATCGTCTCGTCGGTGAAGCAGATGAAGTTCGCGATGAACCTGATCGCCCACAACAAGGCCGGACTCGCGTTCCCGCCGCACGTCGCCAAGAACGTCGGCGAGGCCCGCCAGCTGCACAAGATCGTGCGCGAGCAGGACCGCCAGGGCGCGTTCGGGCACATCCAGGGCGAGCGCGCGCTCGCGAAGCTCGCGCACGGCGTCCACGACGAGGGCGGCGATCCGTACGGCCCGGGATCGTTCCCGAAGCCATACCTACCGGAGACCGAAGAAGGAGCAGCATGACCAGACGAGAGGCCCGCGTCGGAGGACACTGAATGAAGCGTGTTGCGTACTACAAGGGTGCCTCGCGTCCCTGTCGGCGAAGGAGCTCGACACCTCGACGCAGGCGCTCGCGCCGCGCGTCGGGCTCGAGCTCGTCGAGCTGGAATCGGTCACGTGCTGCGGCGCCGGGCGACATCCACGAGGCGGAGCCGGACTACTACCTCCACCTGAACGCGCGCATCCTCGCGTACGCGGAGGCGACCGGCTGCGACACGCTGCTCACCGTCTGCAACGTCTGCACGCTCAATCTCCGCCAGGCGAACTTCATGCTCAAGGGCGACGACACGCTGCGCGCACGCGTGAACAAGAACCTCGCTGAGGTCGGCGTGCCGGCGTACAGCGGCGAGGTCGACGTCCGCCACCTGTTGTGGGAGATCGCCGAGGGCGAGGGGTACGAGCTGCTCAAGGTCGCGGCGCACAAGGGGCTGAAGGGCCTGAAGGTGGCGCCGTTCTACGGCTGCCAGATCCTGCGCCCGTCGAAGATCATGGGCTTCGAGGATCCCGACCGCCCGTGGTCGCTCGAGCGGATCATCGAGGCGTGCGGCGGCGAGGCGATCGACTATCCCGCGAAGATCAAGTGCTGCGGGTTCCCGATCATCCAGGCGCGCGAGGAGACGGCGCTGGGCGAGCTCATCCAGCCCATCGAGCAGGCCCTCGAAGCCGGCGCGGACGTGATGGTGACGCCGTGCCCGCTCTGCCACCTTTCGCTCGACGCGTGGCAGCAGAAGCTCGAGGCCACGACCGGCCGTTCGTTCAAGCTTCCGATCCTCCATCTCGCCCAGCTCGTGGGCGTCGCGGCGGGGATCGAGGAGTCGGAGCTGAAGTTCAAGCGGCACATCGTCGATCCCCGGCCGGCGCTCGAGAAGCTCGAGGTCTGAGCACGGCGCAGGGTTTGCGCCGTGGGCGGGATCGAGTGGAGTACAGAGGGGCGGATTCCGGCGCGGTGGCCTTCGGGCGCCGCGCCGGGGCATTTCTGGGGGCGGCGCTCGGCTGGGGCCTGATCGAGGCCGGCTGGCCGCGGCTGTGCGAGCTGGAGCTGCCGGTTCCAGGGCTGCCGCCGGAGCTCGATGGGCTCCGCGTCATGCATCTGTCCGACTTCCACCTCGGCGTGCCGTCGCCCGGCGCCGCTGCGGTGGAGAAGGCGGTCGAGTGGACGGTCGAGCGGCGGCCCGATCTCGTCGTCGTCACCGGCGACCTGCTGACGCATCCGCGCGGCGAGCCGGCGCTGCGGGATCTCGTGGAACGGCTGCCGCAGCCGACGGTCGCGATCCTCGGCAACCACGACGTCGCCATCTCGCGCGATCCGCAGGCGGTCCGCTCCGACCTCACCGACCTCGCGCCCGCGACGCTCCTGCGCGACGAGGGGACGATGCTCGAGCTGCGCGGCCGCCAGGTCTGGGTCGCGGGCGTGCATCCGCGGCTGATCGTGCGCCGGCGGTCGAAGGTCGACCCTAACACGCTGTCCCGCGAGGCCGACCTGCGCATCCTGCTCTGCCACTATCCGCGCGTCTTCGACGCGCTCGAGCCCGGCCGCTTCGAGCTCGTGCTCGCCGGCCACATGCACGACGGGCAGATCGCGCTGCCATACCCGGGCGGGAAGATTCGCTTCGCGCATCTCAGCGCCCGCTATCCGCGCGGCGTCTTCAGCGGGCCGGCCGGCGTGATGCACGTGTCGCCCGGGCTCGGGACGACGTTCGTGCCGTTCCGCTTCGCCGCGCGGCCCGAGGCGACCGAGCTGACATTACGCTGCACGTAATGGACGGACAGGCGTCGATCTCGACGGAGATCCTCGGCCGGTACGCGGCCGACGCCGCGCGCGAGATCGTCGGCGTGCGCGATCTGCCGGGGCGGGGCGCCGTGAAGGTGTCGGGAGACCGACGACGCGGTACGCGTCGAGCTCCATCTCGCCGTCGACTGGGGCGCGTCCATCCCGGCGATCGGGCTGAGCGTGCAGGAGCGCGTGCGCGAGTACCTGCTGGGGATGGCGGACGTCGAGCCCGCCGCGGTCGAGGTCGTCGTCGACGAGATCGGGCCGCGGCCGTGAGCACGCGCATCGCGGGGCTGACGGGCGCGACGCTCGACACGACGCCGGCGGTGTGCCACGAGTGCACGTGGTGGCAGTCGCGCAGCGGGCGCGCGGTGGACAAGAAGAAGTGGATCCGCGGCACGGAGGAGGAGTGGGGGTCGTGGGGCACCGTCTACTACGACGACGACGGGCGGCTGCTCGGCTCGATGGAGTACGGGCCGTCCGGGCTCTTTCCGCGCGCGAACGAGCTCCCGGCGGGGCCGCCGAGCGACGACGCCGTGCTCGTCACGTGCGCATATCTCACCGATTCGTCGAAGCCGTGGGTGATGCAGTCGCTCTTCCTCACGGCCATCGGCGAGGCGCGCGACCGCGGCGGCCGTGCGCTGGAGGCGTTCGCGTACCGCTATCCCGACGGCGACCGCTCGGTCGACCGCTTTCGCATCCACAAGACGATCTTCCCGAGCGACTTCCTCGCCGATTTCGGCTTCATGACCGTGCGCACGCAGGGGCGCGTCGAGCTCGCGCGGTTGGAGCTCGGCGGCCTGCTGCCCGTCGCCGAGGGGACGCGCGAGCGTGTGCTCCGCGTCGTGCGCGAGGCGTTCCTGCCCGTGCCCGCGCCGCAGCGGCCTTAGGTGTCCTCTCCCGTCTCCTCACATTCGAGGCAGACCCAGTCGCCTGTATGCACCGCAGCACTCAGCGCCGCCGGGACCATGGTCACGCCGCACACTGGGCAGATCGGCGGGCGCTCGTCTTCCACGCTTGCAGTATGTCCCCGACGCAGGGAGGTGTGCGTTCAGTGATCGACGTGCAGCGAGTCGACTACATCCGTGTTCCCGTGACGGACATGGAAGAGGCGAATCACTTCTACGGAGAGCTGCTGGGCCTCAAGCGGAACCCGAACTCGCCGAGCGAGGAATGGGTCGAGTACGAGACCGGCAACGTGACGCTCGCTGTGATGACGCCGCATACCCACGACTACGAGTTCACGCCGTTGCCGCCCGGAACGCTCGCATTTCGCGTCCCCGACGTCGCCGAGGCGAAGGCGAAGCTCGAGGCCGCCGGCGTGCAGGTCAACGACATGTGGGATTCGGGTGTCTGCCAAGGCGCAGGGCTGCGCGATCCGGCCGGGAACCCGATCCTCCTCCACCATCGCTACGCGCCGTACGGGCCACGTATGGGTTGACCGCGCACCGTGCGGGGCATAGAACGGTAAGGGACGTGGTGACCTGCGCTCATTGCTCGAGCGAACTGGCAGATGACTTTCGCTTCTGCCCACACTGCGGTGTGATCCAACGCAGCAAAGTCGTCGAATACTTCCGCGGGCACAGCGATATCGACGACGGCTGGCTGCGCGTGTCCGCCTACCTGAGCACTCCTCGTCACCTGCGCCTCAGCGTGTGGCGAAACGAAGAGGCGGAAGCGGCAATCTCGCTCGACCCCGATGAAGCTCACCGGCTCGGGCGCTTTCTCTTCTCCATCACGCCCCGGCGCGATGGCTATGGGGTAAGGCAATCCCTGCGGCGAAGCGCCCGGGCGCTGCGCGACGTGATCTCGGCGTCCCGTTAGTCCCGGGTGCTCGTGAAGGACGACGTTCACATCGCGACCGCCCTTCGGTTGCTGCTCGTCCAGACCATCGGTGGGCTTGCTGCGGGAGGGGTTGTGACCGGTGCGCTGGTCGCGACAACACACCTCGGTGTGTCGGAGGCGCTGTTTGTGGCGGGGATCGTGGTTGCGATCGTCGGGATCGGTTGGAGCCTCGGCGGCCCGAAGAGGGCCTTGCCGGCGACGTTGGGAGTCGCGCGGATGGACGATCCCACAAGCATCTCGCGGCGACCGGTCGGGACATCACAGGCAGACGCAGTGCTGGTCATCAGCTCCATCCTGGCCGGTCTCCTGCTGGCCGCATCAGCAGTCATCGTCACGTAGCGCTCGCCTGCGCGAGTGTTCGGGAAATGTCTCCCGAGGTTGGCCAGTGCGAGCGGTTGGTTAGAGGATGAACGGTAGGAGCATTTTGGTCGAGCGCTTGTACACCGGGTAGGCGTCGGGGAACTGGCCGGTCATGTAGCGCTCCTCGACCCTCGCGCTGTAGAGGAAGTAGACGCCAGCCAGCGCCACAGCGGTCAGCCACAGCCAGCTCAGTGCGACCGCGGTGCCGATGCCTGCGACCAGGATGCCGGAGTAGATCGGGTGGCGCACTAGGCGGTAGGGGCCGCCGGTCACCAGTTCTGGCTTATCCCTTTGCATCATCGGGGTGCCCCAGTTGCGCCCAATGTGAACGCGAGCCCAGATCGCGAACCCCAACCCCACAGCGAACAAGAGAAGCCCGACGCCAGCCTCCCAGGGATCGGCATGGACGCCGTGGGCCCGAAACGCTCCCAAGCGGCTCAGGAGAATCACGGCGACGAAGATCACCGTCCTGATACGCAGCTCGCGCGACCAGGCGACGCGGGCTTTCTTCATCGAAAACGCCGCCAGCAGCCAGTACAGCCAGAACGCTCCCCATCCGACGGCGAAGACGAGCTCGACCACTCTCATCCCGACCCATCGTTCCGGCTCTCCACGGCCGCTACGCGCTCGAGGTTCGTCAGCGCTCCCGAGTGTGTTCGATCATGTATGCCAGCGACTCGGTGACGTCTGCGTCGTCGATGTGGTCGAGCGCTGCTCGGGCGGGGTTCAGCCGCGACGTGGCGTTCCACGGTCCGACTGTCTCGTCGCGGACCCGCGCGACCGAGCCCTGCATTGCGGAGTACGCGAGCCGCCCCTAGATCAGCGGCGTCGCCCGAGAAGATGACCGGCGGACAGAGCCGATTCTTTCGTCGTCATGGCTTCCAGTCGACTCGACGAATCCGATCATTGCAGCACACCAGGGCAAGAAGCCCACAGCCAGGAACTGGATCGTGATTCGGCCGGGCTCGAAGACCGGTCGCGGAACCGTTCGACGAACGCCTGCAGCCGTGCAGTCAACGTAGATCTCGCGCCGGCCGCCGGGGACGTCGCCCGCGTCGGTTGTGACCTTCGTCCGGCCGATGTTCCGCACCCGTCTCGCCCGCACCACGTGCTCGATCGTGCGGAGAGCGTCGATCTCGCGCGCGCTGATGGTGGCGCCGCGAAACGCCAAGGGCTCGACCGAGGGGTCGAGCCGCACGAACACGCCGGCGTCTTCGAGCCGTCGGGCGAAGTCATGGCCGTCGTTGGCCGTCCCCGCTGCCTCGACCCAGTGCGCCTGAAGCCGCATGAACGATCCGACCAGGTCGAGCGGCTGTGTGAAGCTGCGGTCGAACTGCCACGGATCACGACCCCGTATCCGGGATCCGCGTCGGGGTCGACTCCCGGCTCGAGCAACCACACGCATGTGTCGATCGCCGTCTTTCCCGCCCCGATCACCGTGAAGCGATCGGCAGGTTCGGCGAGGTCGACGAGGTCGTTGGGCGGTACGAGCGTGACGCCCCGCTCGACCGTGAATCCGGGAACGTGACGAGAAGGGATGTCCGACTGGACGTAGGTCGCGTCGACGACCTTGCGCCGCGGCTTAACCAAGGTCTCGGACCCGTCAAGGAGCGATACGACGAGGTGCCCGGCCGCGTTTCCGCGGCACTCGCTCATGCCGAGAAACCACACGCGGCCGGTCGGCAGCAAGTTATCGGCGAGTACGCGCGAGTAGTAGTCGCAGATTTCGGCAGCACTCGCACGCTCGTAGAAGCCCGCATTCGCGCCGTGCCCGTCGATGCGGTCGGCCCCGAGCGCGCGCGACTCGACGCCGTAGTACGCGGAAGGCTGGTGGAGGCGCACGAACGGATAGGCGTCCAACCAATGGCCGCCCGGCTGGTGACGCCGGTCGACGAGCACGACCTCGGCGTCAGTGTGCGCGACCAGCGTGTCAGCGAACGCCATCCCCGACGCACCAGCTCCGACAACAAGGTAGTCGGTCTCGACTTCCCGCATCGCCTGAAGGCTACGGCTCGGGCGAGTTCGCCCGCGTGCGCGAGCCTTCGCGAATGACGCCCGACACCGACGGTGGAGGCTATGGAGTACGGGTATGCAGAACTGGGACACTGGAGCCGTGGAAGGTGTCGTCGAGTCGATCGGCTGCCGCGTCCTTGTGATCGGGATGGCAGGCCAGGGAAGAGCACGCTCTCGCGAGCACTTTCGGCGAGAACGGGCCTACCCGTGATTCATCTCGACTTTCATTACTGGAAACCGGGCTGGGTGAAACCGTCGGAGGACGAGTGGCGCGAGAAGCAACGGGGCCTCCTCGCGGGCCCTGCGTGGATCGCAGACGGCAACGACCTCGAGACGCTCGACCTTCGGCTCGAACGAGCCGAGACAGTCGTTCTACTTGACACGCCCTGGTGGACCTGCGCAGGCCGAACGTTTCTGCGCGGGCTTCGAAAGCCGGTCGGCGAAATTCCCGAAGGTTGCGACGATTCGGCAACACGACGGCTGCGGGACGAGTGGCCGCTGATCGGGGCCGTGTGGCGCCATCGCCGTTCGGAAACCGAGCAAGCGCGCGCGACGATCGCTCAGCATGGAAGCCACGTGGGCTATGCGTGATCCGGTCGAAACGGGCAGCTCAAGAGTTCCTCAGCACGCTGACCCAGTAGTAACCGTGGCTGCAAGATCAGCGGTGCTGATTCTCGGTCCGAGATCCTCATGTAAGCACGCTCATATGCGCCAGCCTGCGGGAATGTCCCTTGAGCGAGAAAGGTGGCCCGCAAGTTGCGCAGATGGGTAAGCGTTTCAGGTGGTTTCGTCGGTCTCGATCGTGTCGAGGAATTCGAGCACGCGTTTGGTGAGCAGTGCGGCAGCGTCGGGGTCGTATGCCGGGAGTGAGGAGTCGGCGAAGAGGTGTTCTTCCCCCGGATAGAGGAACAGCTCGGCCTGGTCGGTCGAGGCGACGAGCGCTTGTGCGGCTTCGAGGTCCTCTGCGAAGAACGGGTCTGCCTCTTTGCCGTGTACCTGCACGGGGACGTTCGTAGGCCATGCGTCCCCGAACTCGGAGATGGGGAGGCAGGAGTACATGAGTAGGGCGCCGCGGGCGCCGGGCCGGGTCTGGGCGAGCTGCTGGGCGGCCATGACTCCGAAGGAGAAGCCAGCGTAGACGACGTCGGGGCTGATCTCCTTGGCAGCGGCCACGCCGCGCTCGGCGAGCTCGCCGAATCCTGCTTCGCGGGCGAAGGCGATGCCTTCCTCGATGGTGGCGAAGGTGCGCCCATCGAACAGGTCGGGCGTCTGCACGATGTGCCCTGCTTGTCGCAGCTCGTCGGCGAACGACTGGACTCCCTCGGTCAGCCCCTGCACGTGGTGGTAGAGCACGACCTCGGTCATCCTCGAGTCCTCCTCCGCTATTGATCCATAAAGTTGGAACATTCCGCGATGTTAGTCTATTCGGCCGTGGCCGGCAACCCGTCACCTCCGGACTACGACCTTGCCGACCGGATCGCGCTCACCCGGCCTTCGCAGGTGCGGCGATCGGCCACCCTCTGCGCACCACGATCCTGAGCCTGCTCCACGAGCGGGCGGCAACGGTGGGCGAGCTGGCGGCCGCGGTCGAGCGGCCAAAGAGCACGGTCGCCCACCACGTCAAGGTGCTCGCCGAGGCCGGACTGGTGCAGGTGGTGCGGACTCGGCGGGTGCGGGCGATCGAGGAGCGCTTCTACGGACGCACGGCACGGATGTTCTACATCGCCGGCGAGGGGAGCACCTCCGGCGATGACCTGCCGCGAGACTTCAACGACTTCGAGGTCGCCGCTCGCGAATCCGGCGTGGCATATCAGCGCGGGAAGCTATGGGGCTTCATCCGCCACGCCCGCATCACGGAGACCCAGGCGGCGCAGTTCTGGGAGCGGATGGCCGAACTGGTGGCGGAGTTCGACCAGCTTCCCGCTCGGGCGAAACCGTGTACGGATTCGCCGTTGGTGTCTACCCCACCGACCATCCGACCCTACCGAGCGATTGATCCACGCCGGTCAAGCGTGAGCCGCTCGCCTGCGCCAGTGTGCGGGAATGTCCCCTGAGCCCTCTAGCGTGCGAGGGCACCTTCGGCGACGCGGAAGGCATTGGATATTGTCGATCAACGGTGGCTGACCGTGGCTAAACGCCTGCCGCTCGGTGAGGTGGTTCGGATTGAGACGCCGGTCGGTCTGCTTGTCGCTCAGGCGACCGCCGTCAGCGACTGTAGGGGCACGCTCTCTTCCGCGCTCCCGCTGAGGTTTTCACGGAGCTGACGGTGGCGCTGACCCCTCGGCCTTCGGTGGCCGCTTTCGCCTCCTTAGAGGTGGCTATTGGTCACAGGTATCCGCACGTTTCGTTTACGAGGCTTGGAAAGTCACCGATCCCGGCCGAGTGGCAGCAGATGCCGATCTTCCAGGATCCGCGGATCGACCCGAAAACGCTTGAAACCTACGTCACGCTGTCTGATGGTCGCACTGGCGAAGTCCTTGTTGAGCGACCTTCTGAGGATGAACTCGATGGCCATCCGGAGCTGATCGTCGGAGGTCCATACACCCTGGTGTATTGCGCACTCGACGCGGCGGGAAAGGGACAAAACCACGCGACCCTTGCAAGGTGGTTCGGTCTGGAAACGCCCGCGATCCCACGAGCTACGACCCACTATGTTGGTTTCGCCCGAGCGCATGACGCACGGCAAGCAGCGCGCAAGCTCTCTGCATTCGGTGAGGTACGGATTGAACAGTCCAATGACGGTTGGATGGTGCACGTGCAAACCGGTGACGCGTCGGCGCGAGAGTTGCACGCCTCCGAAGCGAAGCTCAGCGCGGTTGCTCAACAACACGCAGGCGAGTACGAAGGCCGAGACGTACCTGTTCAACGACCCTAGTCCTGCTCAAAGTCGTATGGTCGTCGCCCATCAGAAGCTGCGACGCCCGCTTGCGCGAGTGTGCCGAAATGTCCCCGAGCGGAAGGCCTCCACCTTCCCTGAACGAATCTGGCAGAGTCGGACGATGTCCGTGTGCTGGCCGGTCTTTCGGGGGCCGGGAAACCACAATCGGAAGGGCCGTTGCCGAGACGCTGGGGGCGGCCTACATCCGCATAGATGCCCTTGAAGCTGCAATGTGGCGGGCAGGGATCGCGCACGAGCAGCCGACGGGCCTCGCGGCATACGTCGTCGGGGAAGCGGTCGCCGAAGACTGCTTAGGTGCGGGTTCGAGCGTCGTCGTCGATGCCGTGAATGCGGTCGAGATTGCTAGACGAACCTGGCGTGACTTGGCAGCGCGGACGCACAACCCGCTCCGGTTCATCGAGGTCGTGTGCTCAGACGCCGCTGAGCACCGACGCCGCGTCGAATCGCGGAGTGTCGACCTGGAAGGACACTACGTCCCGACTTGGGCCGACGTCGTCGGGCGCGAGTACGAACCGTGGCAGGAACCGCGACTCGTCGTCGACACCAGTCGACCTTTAACCGAATGCCTCGCTCAGATCACCGACTACCTCACGAGCTAGGCGCGCGCAACGAGCGTCGCATGCGCCAGCGTCTTCTCGCGCGAGCACCTTCAGCCGGCGGCAGGCGTGAGAATCACGACCGGGATCTCGCGGCTGGTCTTCGCCTGGTAGTCGTCGTATCCCGGGTACATCTGCGTCATCAGCGTCCAGAGGCGCGCGCGCTCGTCCGGCGAGGCCGTGTCTGCATGCACCTCGAGCTTTCGGCCTCCGACCTGGATCGTCGCTTCGGGGTTGCCGCGCAGGTTCAGGTACCACGCCGGGTGCTTCGGAGCTCCGCCGACCGAGGCGACGATGACGTACCGGCCGGCGTCCTCGCCATAGAGCAGCGGCGTTGTGCGCCGCTTCCCGGTCTTTCGGCCGGTCGTCGTCAGCAGCAGCACCGGTGCGACCTTGAAGCGGCCCCCGATCCGGCCGCCGCTCGCCCTGTAGAGGGCGACGTGCACCCTCGAGACGAGCTTCAGGATCATCAGGCTGCGACGCGGTCGCCGAGCAGCAGCTCTGCGATCTGGATCGCGTTCAGCGCGGCGCCCTTGTTCAGGTTGTCGCACGCGAGGAAGAGCACCAGGCCGTTCTCGCCGGCCCGATCGGGGCGGATCCGGCCGACGAGCACGTCGTCCGTCTTCGCCGCCGCACCCGGCGTCGGCACGTCCACGAGTCGAACCGACGGCGCCGCGCCGAGCACCGCCGATGCCTGCTCCGGCGAGAGCGGCTCCTCCAGCTCGATCCACACGGCCTCCGCATGCCCGACGAGCACGGGGACGCGCACCGTCGTCGCGCTGATCGGCAGCTCCGGCAGCTCGAGGATCTTGCGCGTCTCGGACCGGAGCTTCGACTCCTCGTCCGTCTCGTCGCCGTCCCAGCTCCAGTCCATCGTCAGGTCGTGCTCGGCCGGCGACTCCGCGAGCAGCTGCTCCATCCGCGCCGCGCCCTTGCCGGAGACCGCCTGATACGTGGACACGCGCACGCGCTTCAGTCCGGCGGCCTCGTGCAGCGGGCCCAACACGCAGGTCAAAGGAATCGTGCAGCAGTTCGGATTGGCGACGACGCCGTCGTGCTCGCGCGCGCGCTCGCCGTTCACCTCGGGCACGACGAGCGGCACGCCCGGCTCGAGGCGGTACGCGGACGACTTGTCGACCACGACCGCGCCTCCGCGCACCGCATGCGGCACGAGCTCGCGCGACGCCGACGTGCCGACGGAGAACAAGCGCGAGGTCGACTCCGGCGGACGCGAGCGCCTCCGGCGTCGCCTCCTCGACGACGATGCCGCCCTCGAGCGTGCGTCCCGCCGAGCGCGCCGACGCGAATGCGCGCACGTTCTCGTGCCCGCGCTCGCGCAGCAGTCGCATCGTCACCGCGCCGACGGCGCCGGTGGCGCCGACGACGGCGATGCGCGCGTCAGGCACCGACCCGCTCCTCGGCGAAGAGCCGGAACTTCTCGTGCACCGCAGAGACGGCCTTCTCGACATCGGCCGCGCGCACGACGCAGGAAACGCGGATGGAGGACGTGGAGATGATCTCGATGTTGATGCCGGCATCGGCGAGCGCCTCGAACATGTCGGCGGCGACGCCGGGATGGCTCTTCATGCCTGCGCCGATGAGCGAGACCTTCGCGATGTCCGGGTCGTACACGATCCCGCGCGCGCCGATCTCTTCGCGCAGGCCTTCGAGGGTCGGCTCTGCGGCGGGAAGATCCGTCTTCGGCAGCGTGAAGGAGATGTCGGTCGCTCCGTCGAGGGAGACGTTCTGCACGATCATGTCGATGTTCACGCCCGCGTCCGCGAGCGCGCGGAACACGCGCGCGGCGACGCCCGGCCGGTCGGGCACGCCCAGCACCGTGGCCTTCGCCTCGGTGGTGTCGTGCGTCACGCCGGAAACGATCGCCTTCTCGAGCACGAGCTGATCCTCCTCGCAGATCCAGGTGCCCTCGACGTCGCTGAACGCCGAGCGCACGTGGAGAGGAACACCGTACCTGCGTGCGATCTCGATCGACCGCGCCATCATCACGCGCGCGCCGGTGGCGGCCATCTCGAGCATCTCCTCGTAGCTGACCTTCGGCAGCTTCAGCGCGTCGGGCACGAGCCGCGGGTCGGCGGTGAACACGCCCTCGACGTCGGTGAAGATCTCGCACGCGCCTCCGAGCGCCGCCGCGAGCGCGACTGCGGTCGCGTCCGACCCACCGCGGCCGAGCGTCGTGACCTCGTGCTCCGACGACACGCCCTGGAAGCCGGCGACGAGCACGATCTTCCCGTCGTCCATCGCGTCGTTGATGCGTGCGGCCCGCACCTCGACGATCTTCGCCTTGCCGTGGACGGTGTCGGTGAGGATTCCCGCCTGCGAGCCGGTGAGCGAGATCGCCTCGTGACCGAGATCGTGGATCGCCATCGCGCAGAGCGCGTTCGAGATGCGCTCGCCGACCGAGACGAGCATGTCGTACTCGCGCGGATGCGGGTGCGGCGAGACCTCGTGCGCGAGCCGGATGAGGTCGTCCGTCGTGTCGCCCATCGCGGAGAGGACGGCGACGACGCGATGTCCGGTTTCGCGCGCCTCGACGAGCCGGCGGGCGACGTCCTTGATCTTCTGCGTGTCGCCGACGGAGGTGCCGCCGAACTTCATCACGACCAGATCTGCGGCCTCGTTGAGCCGCGTCCGCGGCGAGCTGCGGGATCTCTTCGTGGTCCGTGACGGTCACGAAAAAGAGTGTGCCTACATCTCGCGGCGGCCGGTCAACGCCCGGCCGAGCGTGACCTCGTCTGCGTACTCGAGGTCGCCGCCGACGGGCAGGCCGCTCGCGAGGCGCGTTACGCGCACCCGGTCGCGCAGCCGGTCGGCGAGATAGGCGGCGGTCGCCTCGCCGGTCATGTTCGGGTTCATCGCGAGCACGACCTCCTGCACGCCGTTGCGATCGACGCGACGGAGGAGCTCGTCGATGCGCAGATGCTCGGGGTCGACGCCGTCGATCGGCGAGAGCGCGCCGCCGAGGACGTGGTAGAGGCCGCGGTACTCGGCCGTCCGCTCGAGCGAGAGCAGGTCGACCGGCTGCTCGACGACGCAGATCATCGTGCGGTCGCGCCGCGCGTCGAGGCAGATGGCGCAGACCTCCTCCTCGGTGAGGTTGCCGCACTCGTTGCAGAAGCGAACGCGCTCTTTCACGTCCCGGATCGCGTCCGCGAGCGCGTTGGCCTCGGTCTTCGACACCTGGAGCAGATGGAACGCGAGCCGCTGCGCCGTCCGGCTGCCGATCCCGGGCAGGCGCGTCAGCTGCGCGACGAGGTTGTCGACGGAGGGGCTCAGCATCCGTTCAGGCTAGCCCTAGCGGCTGAAGTCCCAGGCCCAGCCCCAGACGACCACGCCGATGAGGCGCTAGAACGATCGAGCAACCAGCAGCCAGTTGTGAAGAGATACCGGCCGCGCAAGCCGCCTACCCGCCGAGGCCGGGAAGCCCGAGGTCTCCCAGCCCGAACTCACCGATCATCTGCTGCGCCTGCGCCTCGACGGCGGCGTGCGCGGAGCGGAGCGCCTCGTTTACGCCTGCGAGGACGAGGTCGGCGAGGCCTTCCGCGTCGTCGGGGTCGATCGCGTCGCGCGCGATCTCGATCGAGAGCACTTCGCCGGCGCCGTTCGCGGTCACCTTCACCATCCCGCCGCCGACCGAGGCCTCGGCCGTCTGCTTCTTCGCCTCCTTCTGCATGCGCTGCACGCGCTCCTGCATCTCCGCCGCCTGCTGCATCAACTTGTTCATGTCGAAACTCACTCGGGGTCTCTCTCCCGCGCATCGAGGTCGGTCTTCAGCAGCTCGATGATCCGCTCCTCGCCCGCCGGCTCGTCGAGCTCGAGCGCTTCGGCGTCGCCCTCGCCGACGGCGAACGCGAGCGCGAGCCGCCGGCCCGTCACCTCGTACAGGGCGTCGGCGAGCATGGTCGCGGCCTTCGGGTCCTCCGCGAGCTGGCGGTGGAACGACGCAGTCGCCGGAAACTCGACCGTGAGCGTGTCGCCCGCGAGCTGCGCCGGACGCGCCTCTCCGAGCACGGTCGAGATCGGGATCGACCGCTCGGCGACGGCCGGAACGATCGTGCGCGCCCACGCCTCCTGGAGCTGCTCGAGCGCCACGTCCGGAGCCGGCGGAGCGACGCGCTCGGCGTCGGCTGGCTGTTGGCTCCGGACTGGGGGCCCGCTAGTCACGCGGCCCGCGCGCTCTTCGAGAAGTTCCAGCCGGTACGCGACAGTCTCGCGCGAAAGATCAGCCGCGGGTCGCGTGACCTTGACGAGCGCGAGCTCGAGCGGCAGGCGGGGATCGCCGCCCTGGCGCATGTCGTCGACGGCCACCGCGAGCAGGTCGATCAGCCGGATCACCGTCGCCTCGCCGAGCTGGTTCGCCTGCGCACGCAGGCGCTCGCGGGTCTCCTCCGTCACGGGGAGCGAGTCCGGCACCTCGCCCATGTGCTGCACGAGCAGCAGCTGCCGCAGGTGCTCGATGAGCTCCGTCACGAGCCGGCCGATGTCGTGTCCCTGCTCGGACAGCTCCTCGACGAACGTGAGCGCGCCCGCGGTGTCGCGGTCGACGACGAGGTCGCACAGCCGGAACAGCGCTTCCTCCTCGACGGTGCCGAGGAGCTGCAGCACCGATTGCACGGTGACGTCGTTCTCGGTCGCGGCGGCGAGCTGGTCGAGCGCCGACTCGGCGTCGCGGTACGAGCCGCGCGCTGCGCGCGCGATGAGCGCGAGCGCCTGGTCGGGTGCAGCGATCTGCTCCTTGTCCGCGATCATGCGCAGCCGCTTGAGCAGGTCCTGGAGCCGCGGGCGCTGGAACACGAACGTCTGGCAGCGCGACCGCACGGTCGAGAGGACCTTCGACAGGTCGGTCGTGCAGAAGATGAAGACGAGATGGGGCGGAGGCTCCTCGATCAGCTTCAGCAGCGCGTTCCACGCCGCGTCCGTCAGCTGGTGCGCCTCGTCGAGGATGTAGACCTTGTAGCGGCCCTCGACCGGCTGGAGCACGACGCGGTCGCGGATCTCGCGCACGTCGTCGATGCCGCGCTGCGACGCCGCGTCCATCTCGATCACGTCGAGCGACGTGCCGGCGGCGATCGCAAGGCACGCGTGGCACGTGCCGTCGGGCGTCACCGTCGGGCCCTGCACGCAGTTGAGGCTCTTCGCGAGGATGCGCGCGAGCGACGTCTTGCCGGTTCCGCGCGGGCCGGCGAAGAGGTACGCCTGCCGCACCTGTCCGGACGTGATCGCGTTCTTCAGCGTCCTGACGACCGCCTCCTGCCCGACCACCTCGTCGAAGCTCTGAGGACGGTATTTCCGGTACAGGGCAGCCATTGTTCGATCATACGGGCCGGGCTGCCCGCGCACCTGGAAGGGAATGCTTAGCGCTGCTTCCTTCCGGATCTGACGCGGTTCACAAGCTTCCACTGCGCGGAGCCCGACCCGCGGAGGAGTGTAGCTTTGCCGCTCGTGGACGCTAAGCAGGGCGCTTCTGGGCAGGCTCTTCGACCATGCGCCGCTGTTCCCGCCGGCGAGCATGACGCTGCCGGACGCGCTCGCCGAGGACGCGCGCGCGCAGGCGAGCCCGGACGCGTGGCTCCTCGGCCGCTTCGTCGTGCCCGAGGGCGTCGAGGTCGAGGGTCGTGAGCTCGCGATCGTCGGCGGCGGCACCGAGCGCCAGGGCAACGACCTCTACATCGAGGGGTCCTCGAAGATCCGCTGCGGCGGTGCCGCGATCCCGACCGTGGAGGAATTGGCGGCGTTCGTGCGCGGCTGCCGCGAGGGCGGCGTCGTCTTCAAGGCGACGGCGGGGCTGCATCACGCGTATCGGACCGACGCGGGCGAGCATGGGTTCCTCAACCTGCTCGCAGCGTGCGTCTTCGCCGACGAGGAGGACGCGCTGCGCGCGCAGCGCGGAGCATTCGAGCTCGACGCCGAGTCGTTCCGCTGGAACGGCCGCGCTGCCGGCGCCGGCGAGCTGCGAGCACGTGCGCACGCATCTGCTGCATTCGATCGGGAGCTGCTCGTTCTTCGAGCCCGTCGGCGAGCTGCACGAGCTGGGGATCCTGTGACCGGGTTCGGCGCATTCGCCGACGGGGGCCTCGCGTGGGCCGAGGGCGGGGAGGTCGTCGACCTGCGCAGCCTGGGCGACGTGTTCGCGCAGCCGACGCTGAACGCGCTCATGGCCGCGGGCCCTGCAGCGTGGCGTGACGCGATCGCGGCCGCTCGCGCGCACGACGGCCCGCGCGTCGCCGACCCGCAGATGCGCCTCCCGTTCGACGTCGCCGACTACGTCGACTTCTACGCGTCGCGCGAGCACGCATCCAACCTCGGGCGGATGTTCCGTCCCGACCAGGAGCCGCTCCTGCCCAACTGGCGCTGGCTTCCCGTCGGCTACCACGGCCGAGCGGGGACGGTCGCCGTCAGTGGCACCGACGTCATCCGCCCCCGCGGTCAGCTGCGCGCGGGCGAGTTCGGCCCGTCGCAGCGGCTCGACGTCGAGCTCGAGCTCGGCTTCGTCGTCGGTGTGCCGTCCTCACGGCCGGTGAGCACTGCCGACGTTCGCCGACCACGTGTTCGGCGTCGTGCTCGTCAACGACTGGAGCGCGCGCGACATCCAGGCGTTCGAGTACGTCCCGCTCGGCCCGTTCCTCGGCAAGTCGTTCCAGACGTCCATCTCCGCGTGGGTGACGCCGCTCGCGCTGCTCGAGGAGCGCCGCGTGCAGGCGCCGGAGCAGAACCCGCCGCCGATCGCGCAGCTCGCCGGCGGCAGCGACTGGGCGCTCGACCTCGGCCTCTCGATCGAGCTGAACGGCGAGACGATCTCGCGCGGCAACGCACGGACGCTGTACTGGACGATGCCGCAGATGCTCGCCCATGCGACCTCGAACGGCGCCTCGGTCCGCACGGGCGACCTGATGGGGACCGGGACGATCTCCGGGGCCGAGCCCGGCTCGGAAGGCTCGCTGATCGAGCTGTACGGCAATACCCGCTTCCTCGCCGACGGAGACGAGGTCGTCCTGCGCGCCGACGGACTCGGCGAGGTGCGCGGCCGCGTGTCCCGCCGATGATACGTCAGTCAACCGCGCGGTGTTTAGCCGCGAACGGTGCCTGGGTAGATGCCGTGGCATCGCCGCTTAAAACTAGGAGGGACAGTGAACGGACGCTGCCTGGTGTGCTGGCGTTTGCGGTCGCGCTGTGCTGGGGGTAGACGGTAGCGCAGGGAAGTTCGACATGGCTCGACGACGCTCAATGCGACGTGTTACAACCTCGCCGGTGAAGCTGCTCGGATCGATGCCCGCGTCGCAGCAGGTCACGGTCGGTGTCGTTGAGAACGAATAGGCGGCCGAGAACGCGTCCTCGCGCCTGCGACCGAGCAGCTCGAACTACAGAACTTCCTCGACGTCGACACGTTCAACCAGATGTTCGGCGTGCCGGCGAGCACCGTCTCGGCGGCGTCGAGCTGGCTGACGGCCGGGGGGCTGTCGGTGAGCCAGCCGAGGGCGCGACACGTACTGCTCGCGAGCGGGACGTCGGCGCAGGTATCGGCGCTCTTCGCCACTCCGCTCAACCTCTACTCGGCCGGCAGCCGCACGTTCTTCGCGAACGCCGTCGCGCCGACGGTTCCGTCCGGCTTGTCGATCACTCGCGTGCTCGGGCTGAACGACTACGCGTACTTCGTCACGCCGCGGCGCGGCACGTCCGGGACACAGACGTACACGACCGCCGCGCCGACCGGCTCGGCGAACGTGCCGAACACGTCCCTCCTCAGCCGAAGACGCTCTGGTCGATCTATGACCTGCCGAGCACGAACCTCGGCAACGGCCAGACGATGGCGATCCTCGGCTGGGGCGTGAACACGGGCGTGATCCCTGACCTCCGCAGTTTCGAGCAGGAGAACGAGCTGCCGCAGGTTCCGATCACGTTCAAGTACTACGGCTCGACGAGCACGCCGGACACGAGCGGTGACGGCGCGACCGGCGAGTGGGAGCTCGACACGCAGGCGTCCACGGGAATGGCGCCCGACGTGCAGGGCGAAACGATGTACTTCGCGCACCACAGCACGGACACGGACATCCTCGCCGCGCTGACGGCATGGGTGAACGACCGGAAGGGCCCGTCGCAGGCATCCGCCTCGTTCGGCGAGTGCGAGAACATCCCGACGACCGAGCCGGTCACCTCGCCGGTGCTGGGCGTCGACGGCCTCGAAGGCACGGGCGACCAGGTCCTGAAGCAGGCCGTGATCGAGGGCCGCACGCTCTTCTCGTCGACCGGCGACACCGGCTCGTCGTGCCCGATCGTGGCTGTTCCGGTGCTCGGCTCGACGAACGGCGTCTCCTCCAGGGTTATCCCGCGCTCAACTACCCGTCCGCGAGCCCGTATGCGGTCGCCGTCGGCGGCACCGTGTTGTCGAGCGACGGCGGCACCCCGCCGAAGCGCTTCAGCGAGGTCGCGTGGGAGTACGGCGGCGGTGGCAACAGCTTCGTCGAGTCCGCCGGCAGCTACCAGCAGGGCGTCGCGAAGGTGAGCTGCCTCGAGGATCAGCAGGGCAACGTGTATACGCCCGGCACCGCTCCTCCGTGCCGCTCGACGCCGGACGTCGCTGCGATCTCGGGTGACGTCGCGACGAACAACGGCATGCTCATCACGAATGACAGCGGTGCCGACCAGCAGGGCGCGGGGACGAGCCTCTCGTCACCCTTGTGGCTCGGCTTCTGGGCCCGCATCCAGGCGGCGGCGGCGAAGAAGGGCCTCGGGTTCGCGAACTACTCGATCTACAAGATCGGCAATAGCGCGAACTACGCGAACGACTTCTTCGACGTCACCGTCGGCGACAACCAGCCGTATCCGGCGACGCCCGGCTACGACAATGCGACGGGCTGGGGCACTCCCGACGTTGCCCACCTGATGCAGGACTCACCGGCCGGGTCACGCCGGTGCACAACCAGGCTCCGCCGGTGGCGGCGCAAGCTGCGACCCAGGTGTCCGGTTGCGGAACGCTGTTCACGGACGTCGCGGGTGACGACTCGTACTCGGTCGAAGGGACGAGCCTCGCCGCGCAGGGGACGAGCCCGCAACTCGACATCCTCAACGGGCAGATGTGCCTCTCGCCCGACGGCCAGACGCTGCGCACGATCCTGACCGTCAGCAACTTCAACACGACGGTGCCGACCGGCGGCGTCGAGAACGACTACAACGTCGTCTGGCAGTTCAACGGCACCGAGTACTTCACGCAGCTCGCCGTGGAGCAGGACGGAACGGTGCTCGCATACGACGGCCAGGCGATCCACGCCTCGCTCGAGACGCGGTTCCAGCAGCTGCACGTCGACACCGGCATCGTCACGCCGGGGCCGAACGGCACCGTCGAGGTCGATGTTCCGCTCGCGAACATCGGCAGCCCGGCGTCGGGGTCGGTACTGCAGACACCGTCGGCGCAGACGTACGTCCGTGAGGGCGCGGTCGCCGGGTCGCTGGAGCCCGTCGACTCGGCCGGCCCGAGCGCGGACTTCCTCTCCCGTAGTCGCCGTGTAGCTCGGAGGGGCCACATTCGGTGGCCCCTCCGACGGCCGTTCGGATTAGGGAATAAGCCGCAAATCTGTTGCGGGGTTTGACTCTTGGAAGCAGAGGTCTTCGCGACGAAATTGGGCCTATGAGCGCCGTTGCGGTCGACGCACAATCACAGGTGGCCCTTGTCGGCGGCCTCGCCCATGACCTCCGGAACGCCCTGCTCGTGATCCGCGGCTACAGCGCCCTCCTCAAGCCCGGCCTGGCTCCGGACCAGCTGCGCGACGTGGAGGAGATCGAGACGGCGACCGACCGCGCCACAGAGCTGACCGCCGAGTTGTTCGACGTGGCCCGGCGCTACGCCGCCGAGTAGCCCTCGCGGCGGAGCAGCGTTCGCGCCAGCTCCGCCTGGTCGCCGCCCGCGACGAGGATGACGAGCACGCCGCCGTACTCCGGCGAGACGTGGCGCAGCTCGAAGTCCTCGATGTTGATGCCCGCGGCGCCGAGCGACTGCGTGATGCGGGCCAGCACGCCCGGCTTGTCCGGGATGCGCACGCGGATGCGGTTGAGCATCTTCGCCTCGGTGCGGTACGCGTACTCGAGCATGCGCGTGCGCGCGGTCGCGGACTCGGCGATCCACCGCTCGATCGCATCGCGCTCGCCGGCGCGCAGCGAGCGCTCGACGTCGGCGAGATCGCTCCCGAGCTCGGCGAGCGCCGATGCGATGAGGTCGCCGTTGGCGACGAAGATGTCCGCCCAGATGGACGCATTCGCGCCGGCGACGCGCGTCATCTCGCGCAGCGACGCGCCGGCGTAGCCGAGGGCGTCCTCGCCTGCCCGGGCGGCGGTGCGCATGAGCAGGTTCGCGAGCGCGTGCGGCAGGTGGCTCGTCACCGCCAGAAGCCGGTCGTGCTCGGCCGGATCGAGCTGCACCGTCCGCGCGCCGAGGGCGGCGACGAAGCCCTCGACCGTTCGCACCCGCGCGGCGTCGGCCACCGGCGACGGGGTCAGGAACCAGATCGCGCCGTCGAAGAGGTCGGCGCTCGCGCGGGCGGGGCCGCCGGTCGCGCCGCCTGCGAGCGGGTGGCCGGCGACGAACCGCGGGTCCTCGACCGCGGCGAGCACGCGCTTCGTCGAGCCGACGTCGGTGACGGTCGCGTCCGGCGCGGACGCGAGCGCGTCGCGAACCGTGGCGACGACGGCGCCCACGGGCACCGAGACGACGACGAGCTCCGCACCCGCGACCGCGTCCGCCAGCGACGCGGCGCGTCTCGACCGCCGCCTCACGCAGCATCGCGGGATCGGCGTCCCAGCCGCGCACGGAGGCGACGCCGGCGCGACGCGCGGCGAGCGCGACCGACGTGCCGAGCAGGCCCGTGCCGACGATCGCGAGCCGCGAGACCGGCGCCGGCTTCCTCACCTGCGCGGTGGCAGCTCCGGCGCCCGCTCCCTGGGACTCCTGCTTCATGACGTCGAGGACGGCCGAGAAGAGCGAGCGCACCGCCTGCTCGCCGAGCGGGCCGCCGTTCGCCCGCGTGAGCTCGTCGAGGAGCTCCGCCTCGCGCGCGGCGTCGATCAGCGGCGCCCCGGTCTCCTGCTTGTGGGCGCGCACGCGGCGCACCAGCTCGAGCCGCTGGTTGAGGGCGTCGAGCACCTGGCGGTCGAGCGCAGCGATCCGGTCGCGCAGGTCGGTGAGAGCCTCGTCCATCGTTTGAAAACGTACGTGGCGGAGAGCTTCGGCGCATGAAGATCGCATCGGTTCTCGTGGTCGCGGCGCTCATGGCGTCCGGCTCCGCGGCGGCGGTCACGCCAGTCGCGCACGGGCAGCTCATCCACGTCCGGGCGAACACGAACCAGAGCAGCAACTGGTTCGGCTACAACCAGGGCTCCCTCGAGCAGGGCGGGAAGCTCTTCACCTCCATCACCGGTGACTGGACCGTTCCGACCGTCAGCACCCACACCGCCGGCCAGGACGAGAACTCGTCCGACTGGATCGGCATCGGCGGCGGATGCGTCGACGCGGGCTGCACCGTCACCGACAGCACGCTCATCCAGACCGGCACCGAGCAGGACGTCAGCGGCGGTGTCGCCTCGTACTCGGCGTGGTGGGAGCTCGTCCCGGCGCCGTCGATCTCGATCTCGATGACGGTCGGGCCCGGGGATCACATGCACGCGTCGATCGCGGAGCTCGTCGCCGGCTCGAACGTCTGGACGATCACGATCCAGGACGTCACCCGGAACGAGTCGTTCACGCAGACCGTGCCCTACAGCTCGACCTCCCTGACCGCGGAGTGGATCGAGGAGACGCCGCTCATCCTCGGCACGAACGCGGGCTTCGCTGCGCTTCCGAACCTGACGAGCCCGGTCTTCGACCTGGCGACGGTGAACGGCGTGCCTGCGAACCTGACGTCGTCGGAGCAGATGCAGCTCATCGACTCGAACAGCAACGTCATCGGCACTGCGTCGGCACCCGACTCCGACGCGGACGGCTTCAACGCCTGCACGTGGGCGACGAGCTGCGCAGCCCCGTCGGGCTCGTAGATCAGTCGAGGAGCAAGCGAGGAGCGCCTTCTGCACGTGCAGACGGTTCTCCGCCTGCTGCCAGACGGCCGACTGGCCGCCGTACAGCACGTCGCCTGAGATCTCCTCGCCGATGTGCGCGGGGAGGCAGTGCAGGACGATCGCGTCGTCCGCGGCGGCCGCGAGCAGGTCGGCGTCGATCCCGAAGCCGGCGAAGTCCCGGAGGCGCCGATCGCGCTCGTCCTCCTCGCCCATGCTCGTCCAGACGTCGGTGTAGACGACCTGCGCGCCGGCGACGGCCGCGTACGGGTCGTCGGTGAGCGTGACGTTGCCGCCGAACGCGACGGCGGCGCCGAGCGCGCCCGGACCGGGCTCGTAGCCGCGCGGTGTCGCGCACACGACCTCGGCGCCGAGCGCCGAGCACGCGACGAGGAGCGAGGCGCAGACGTTGTTGCCGTCGCCGACGTACGCGACGCGCACGCCGTCGAGATCGCCGAAGCGCTCGCGGATCGTGAGCGCGTCCGCGAGCGCCTGGCACGGATGCTCGTCGTCGGTGAGCGCGTTGATCACCGGGATGGACGCGTGGAGTGGCGAGCGTCTCCAGGTCGGCCTGCGAGGGCCAGCGCACCGCAAGCGCGTCGAGGTAGCCGCAGAGCACGCGCGCGGTGTCGTCGAGCGGCTCTCCGCGCGAGAGCTGGAGCTCGGACGTGTTCAGCGCCACCGCCGAGCCGCCGAGCTGCTCCATCGCCACCGCGAACGACACGCGTGTGCGCGTCGAGGGGCGTCCGAAGATCAGGCCGAGCGTGCGGCCGGGGAGCAGGCGGTGCTCGATGCCGTTCTTCTGCGCCGACTTCAGATGCTCCGCGAGGTCGAGCACGAGCCGGAGCTCGTACGCGCTCCAGGTCGTCAGCGTCGTCAGGTCGCGGCCGACGAGCGCACGCGTCGTGTCGGCGAGCGCGCGCGCGGCGAGCCGGAGGCGCGCGTCGTGCAGCGCCGTCTTGACGCCGGCGGGGCCGGGAGCGGCGCGCGGCGCATCGCGGTCGGGCGCGACGAAGGTGCCTCCGCGGACGGCGGCGGCGACCTGCTCGTGCGCGTCGCGGAACGCAACGCCGTCGCGGACGAGCGCCTCGGCGGCATCGGTCGCGCGCAGCAGCGGGTCGGACACGGCGGCGGCGAGCCGATCGTAGTTCAGGTCGAGGCCGCCGATCAGCGCGCCGAGGGCGGCGAGCGCGCCGCGGACGTCGCGCCGCGTCGCGAAGAGCGGCGTCTTGTCCTCCTGCAGGTCCTTGTCGTACGCGAGCGGCAGGCCCTTCACGACCGCGAGCAGACCGGTCAGCCGGCCGATCGCCGTGCCCGCCTTGCCGCGCGCGAGCTCGGCGACGTCCGGGTTGAGCTTCTGCGGCATCATCGACGAGCCCGTCGACGCCGACTCGCGGCAGGCGGACGAAGCCGAACTCCGACGTGCACCAGAGGACGATCTCCTCGCCGATGCGCGACAGGTGCGTGAACAGCACCGCCGACGCGTACAGGTAGTCGAGCGCGAAGTCGCGGTCGGCGACGGCGTCGAGCGAGTTGCGCATCGACGACTCCGGCAGCGGGAGCGGCAGCGTCGACCCGGCGAGGGCGCCGGCGCCGAGAGGGCTCGGCGCAGCGGAGGCCGCCGCGTGCTCGAACCGCGTCCGGTCGCGCTCGAGCATCTCCACCCACGCGTGCAGGTGATGGCCGAACGTCACGGGCTGCGCGCGCTGCATGTGCGTGTAGCCGGGCAGCGGCGTCTCCGCCTCGCGCTCGGCGACGTCGAGGATCGTCTCCGTCAGGCGCGCGACGGCGGTCGACGCCTCGGCGCACGCGTCCCCGACGTAGAGGCGCGCCGCAGCGGCGACCTGGTCGTTGCGCGAGCGGCCGGCGTGGATCTTCCGGCCGACCGGGCCGAGCAGCCCCTCGATGGCGGAGTGCACGTCCTCGTACTCGCCGAGGTAGGCGGCGCCCTCCTCGGCGATCGTCGCGAGCCGCGTCTCGACGTCGGCCAGCTCGCCGTCGTCGAGGATGCCGACCGCGTGCAGCCGCTGCGCATGCACGGCGGTCGCTGCGCAGTCGTACGGCAGCAGCTCGTCGTCCTCGGCGCGGAGGAACGCGTCCACGTCGGGATCGAGCGCGACGCCGGTGCGGGCGGCCCAGAGCGTCACGCGGGCACCTCGAGCAGCGGATGGCCGTACGCCTCGAGGAACCGGCGCGTGTCGGCGATGTCGTTCGACTGCAGCGCGAGCTGGCCGATGCGGTCCGCGGCCGTGAACGCGGTCGCGCTCCGCTCCATGCTGAGCCGCTCGGGGTCGTACGTGAGCGACTCGCCGCGCGTCTCGAGGATCGTGTAGTCGTCGCCGCGCCGCAGCTCGATCGTCACCTCGCCGGTGACCGGCCGCGCGACGAACTTCTGCAGCGCTTCGCGCAGCATGAGCGCCTGCGGGTCGAACCAGCGGCCCTCGTACAGAAGCCGGCCGAGGCGGCGGCCGTCGATGGCGTAGCGCTCGAGCGTCGCCTCGTTGTGGATCGCGCTCAGCAGCCGCTCGTACGCGATGTGCAGGAGCGCCATGCCGGGCGCCTCGTAGATGCCGCGGCTCTTCGCCTCGATGATCCGGTTCTCGATCTGGTCGGACATGCCGAGCCCGTGGCGGCCGCCGATCGCGTTCATCTCGCGGATGACGTCGACGGGATCGCCGACGGGCAGGCCGTCCTCGAACGCGATCGTCACGATCTCCGGCTCGATCTCGACGTCCGCGTCCCAGTGCGCGACGCCCATGATCGGCTCGACGATGCGCATGCTCGTGTCGAGGTGCTCGAGGTTCTTCGCCTCGTGCGTCGAGCCGAGCATGTTCGCGTCCGTGGAGTACGCCTTCTCGGTCGATGCGCCGTGTGGGAGACCGCGCTCGGCGAGCCACTCGCTCATCTCCTTGCGCCCGCCGAGCTCCGAGACGAACGCGGCGTCGAGCCACGGCTTGTAGATGCGCAGGTGCTCGTTCGCGAGCAGGCCGTAGCGGTAGAAGCGCTCGATGTCGTTGCCCTTGTACGTCGAGCCGTCGCCCCAGATCTCGACGCCGAGCTCCCGCATCGCGTGCACGAGCAGCGTGCCGGTGACGGCGCGGCCGAGCGGCGTCGTGTTGAAGTAGCGCTTGCCGGCCGTCTGCACGTGGAACGCGCCGCACTGCAGGGCGGCGAGTCCCTCGCGCGCGAGCGCGTCCTTGCAGTCGACGAGCACCGCGTCCTCGGCGCCGTAGCGGAGCGCGCGCTCCGGGATGGACGCGACGTCCGGCTCGTCCGGCTGGCCGAGATCGGCGGTGAACGCGTACGGGACCGCGCCGTGCTCGCGCATCCACGCGAGCGCGCAGCACGTGTCGAGCCCGCCGGAGAAGGCGATGCCGACGTTCTCGCCGATCGGGAGCGTGGCGAGGATCACGCAACGCCCCGCAGCATGTGCCCGCGGATCTCCTCCGCCAGCTTCGCGCCGGTCGTGCCCTCGCGGGCGATGAGCAGGACGGTGTTCTCGCCCGCGATCGTGCCGGCGATGCGCGGATGGTGTGCGACGTCGATCGCCTGCGCGAGCGGGCTCGCGTATCCGTACGGCGTGACGACCACGACGAGGTTGCCGCTCGGCTCGACTTCGAGCGCCCAGCGGGCGAACGCGACGGCGATCGCGTCCGCCCGCTCGGCCTCCGCCGCTTGCGGCGGCGCGTAGATCAGGCGGCCGCTCGAGTCGCGCACCTTGATCAGCCCGAGCTCGTGGATGTCGCGCGAGACGGTCGTCTGCACGACGTCGTGGCCGGCGGCGTGCAACGCGTCGGCGAGCTCGGTCTGCGTCGAGACCGCGTGGTCGCGCAGGATGCGAAGGATGGCGGCGTGACGCTGCTGGCGGTTCATGCGGTGACCTCCGTGAGGATCGCGAGAGCGTTGTCGATGTCGTCCGCGTCGACGACGAGCGGCGGCGCGAGGCGAAGAACGTCGGGGCCGGCGGTGAGGCAGACGAGGCCGGCGTCGAGCGCGGCGTCGACGACCTGCTGCGCGGGCCGGTCGAGCACGGCGCCGACGAGGAGGCCGGCGCCGCGAGCCTCGGTCACTGCGGGGAGGGCGGCGAGGCCGGAGAGGAGGCGCGCGCCGTTCTCGCGGACGCTCGCGAGCAGCTCGTCGTCGACGGTGCGGCACACGGCGGCTGCCGCAGCGCACGTCGACGGGGTTGCCGCCGAAGGTGGAGCCGTGGTCGCCGGGAACGAACCCGCGCGGCGCGTCGTCGGAGACGAGGAGGCAGCCGATCGGGAGCCCGTTCGCGAGGCCCTTCGCGAGCGTGACGAGCTGCGGCTTGACGCCGATCTGCTCCCACGCGAAGAACGTCCCGGTGCGGCCGACGCCGGTCTGCACCTCGTCGAACGCGAGCAGCGCGCCGAGCTCCTCGGCCAGCGTCGCGGCCGCGGCGATGAAGCCCGGCTCGAGCGGGATGACGCCGCCTTCGCCCAGCACCGGCTCGAGCAGCACGAGGCCGATGTCGTCGCCGGCGGCTTCGTACAACGACGGAATGTGGTTCGGCGTCGCGAAGCGCGCCGGGCCGAGCGGCTCGAAGGCGGCCCGCTTCGACGGCTGGCCGGTGACGGCGAGCGCGCCGAGCGTGCGGCCGTGGAACGAGCCCTCGAGCGCGAGCACGCCGGCCTTGCCGGTCGCCTTGCGCGCGTACTTGAGCGCGGCCTCGTTCGCCTCGGTGCCGGAGTTGCAGAAGAACGCCTGCGCGCCGCCGAAGCGGTCGGAGAGGAGCGCGGCCAGCTCCGCGGCCGGCTCGCTCGCATAGAGGTTGGACGCGTGCCAGAGCCGGTCGAGCTGCGCGTGCGCGGCCGCGAGCGGCGCCGGATGGCGATGCCCGAGCGAGACGACGGCGATGCCGGCCGCGAAGTCGAGATAGCGGCGCCCGTCGGTCCCGGTGAGCCAGACGCCGTCGCCCTCGACGAAGCCGATCTTCGTCTCGGGGTACGTCGGCAGCAGATGCGTCTCGACCGCGACGCTCACGCGACGACCGCCGTGGCGCCGATGTCCGCCTGCAGGCCGCTGCGCGCGGCGCGCGACGCAGCGAGGAGCTTGGGGACGATGCCGCCGTCGAAGGTGCCCTTGCCGACGAGCGCCTCCGCTTCCGCGGCGGGGATCGAGTGCAGCAGCCGGCCCTCGTGGAAGACGCCGGGCACGTCGGTGAGGAAGAGGATGCGCTGTGCGCCGAGGCCGACGGCGAGCGCGGTCGCCATCTCGTCGGCGTTCACGTTCAGCGGCCCGCGCGCGAGCGGCGAGACGACGGGGACGCGGCCCAGTTCGAGTGCGGCGACGACGGCGGACGGGCACGACGGCACCGGCTGGCCGACGAGCCCGAGCTCCGGCAGCTGCTCCGCCTCGAGCCCGACCTCGTCGCCGGCGAGCGGCAGCGCGTCCGGGCCGATCGCTGCGCAGACGGCGGCGTTGACGGCGGCGAAGCTCTCGCGCACGACCTCGAGCCCTTCCGCGGTGGTGACGCGGCGCCCGTCTACGAAGCGAACCTCGAGCCCGCGGCGCTCCATCTCCTCGGAGATCTGCGGGCCGGCCCCGTGCACGACGACGACGGAGTGGCCGAGCGTGCGCAGCTCGCGCACGACGTCCGCCGTGCCGCCGATCGACGCGCCGCCGACCTTCAGCACGACGCTCATGACCGGTACTCCGCGTTGATGCGCACGTAGTCGTAGGAGAGGTCGCTGGTGAGGTACGACGCGACGCCGTCGCCGAGTGCGAGGTCGATCTCGATCGCGCAGTGGCCGTTCGTCAGCACCGGCTCGTCCCCGGACGGCATGCCGTCGACGAGGACCGCCACGCCGTCGATGAGGATCGAGAGCTTGTCGGGGTCGAGCGCCGCGAACCCGCCGTCGTGCTTCGCCGAGCCGGCGGCGGCGGCGATGCGGCCCCAGTTGGCGTCGTGCCCGTAGCAGCGCCGTCTTCACGAGCGGGGAGGTGGCGACGCGCTCGGCGATCGCGCGCGCCTCGCCGTCGCTCGCCGCGCCGCGCACGGCGATCTCGGCGAGCACGGTGGCGCCTTCGCCGTCGGCGACGATCTGCTTCGCGAGCTCGCCGCACACGGTGCGAAGCGCCGCCGCGAACGCCTCGTCGTTCCGCTCGCAGCCGCTCGCACCGTTGGCGAGCAGCAGGACGGTGTCGTTCGTCGAGCACTCGCCGTCGACCGAGATGGCGTTGAAGCTCGCGTCGACGGCGGGGCGGAGGAAGTCGATCGCCTCGCCGGGCTCGAGCGGATAGTCGGTGGTGACGACCGCGAGCATCGTGGCGAGACAGGGGTGGATCATCCCCGAGCCCTTCGCCATGCCGCCGACGGTGAAGCCCGGGCCGTGCGCGACCGACTGCTTCGCGTGCGTGTCGGTGGTCATGATCGCGTGCGCGGCAGCGTCGCCTCCGTCTGTGTCGAGCTGCGATCTCGCGGATGCCGGCGACGACCGCGTCGACTGGCAGCGGCTGACCGATGACGCCGGTAGAGAGGACGAGCACCTGCTCGGGCTGCATGCCGAGCTTCGCGGCGACGGCGTCCGCGGTCGCTCGCGCGGCGTCGACTCCCGCCGGGCCTGTCGCAGCGTTCGCGGTTCCGGAGTTGGCGACGATCGCCTGCGGCTGCGCGTGCTCGAGGTGCTCGCGCGAGACGACGACCGGCGCCGCCTGGACGCGGTTGATCGTGAACATTCCTGCGCCCGTCGCCGGGACGAGCGAGTGCACAAGCGCGAGGTCGAGGCGGTCCTTCTTGCGGATGCCGCTGTGCACGGCGCCGGCGACGAAGCCCTTGGCGGCGGTGACGCTCATACCAGGATCCCCGTCAGTCGCAAGCCCGCGGTCTCGTCGAGGCCGAGCGCGAGGTTCGCGTTCTGGACCGCCTGGCCGGCGGCGCCCTTGCCGAGGTTGTCGAGCGCGCAGACGACGATCGTCGTGCCCGTTGCGCCGTCCGCGAAGATGCCGATCTCGGCGGCGTCGGTTCCCTGCACGCGCGCGAGCTCGGGCGTCATGCCCTCCGGCAGAACGCGCACGACGTGGCTGTCCGCGTACGCGTCCTCGAGCAGCATGCGCACGTCCGCGTCCGTGTGGACGTAGCAGGTCGCGAGCAGGCCGCGGCGTACGGGAAGGAGGTGCGGGACGAAGCAGACGGCGAAACCGAGCTGCTGCGCGATCTCGGGCGCGTGCCGGTGCGCGCCGACCGCGTACGGCGAGACGTTCTCGAGCACGAAGCCGGCGTGCGAGCTCGCCTTCAGCTCGCGGCCGGCGCCGGAGACGCCGGACTTGGCGTCGACGACGACCGTCGCCGGATCGACGGCGCCGGCGAGCGGCGCGAGCGCGAGCAGCGCCGCCGTCGCGTAACAGCCGGGATTGGCGATGAGATTCCCCTCCGGCGCGTAGAGCTCCGGGAGCCCGTAGCTCCACGCGCCGGGCGCGACCGCGTACCAGGCGCGGGCGAGTTCTGGATCGACGAGGCGATGCGCCCCGGAAAGGTCGACGACGACGGCGCCGGCGGGCGGCTCGACGGCCGCTGCGCGCTCGTTGCCGAGGCAGAGAAAGACGACGTCGGCGCCGGCCGCGAGGGCGTCTTCGTTCGGGACGAAGCGGGGCAGCGAGCCGTTCAGCCGGACGTCGAGTGCGGACGCGGTCTGGCCGGCGAGCGAGTCGGAGCCGAGCGCCGCGATCTCCAGCTCGGGATGGCGGAGAATGCGGTCGAGCGTCTCCTGGCCGGAGTAACCCGAGGCCCCGAGGATTGCCACCGTCGGCATGACCGGAATATTATGCAAAAAAGTGCGTGTTATGCAAGTCGCGGTGGTTGTCGCGGCTGGATTGCTTGTTGTCGCGGGCGCGAGGGCCGACGGTGACCCCGCCAGCGACGTCCTGCCGGCCGCGGACGTGTTCCTTCCGTATCCGGCACCGCACAAGGACGTGGCGGCAACGCTGGAGAAGCTCGTCGCCTCGGCCAACACGGGCGGGAACCGCCTGAAAGTCGCGGTCGTGGCAACGCGGATCGACCTCGGCGCG
>CAVOMK010000013.1:0-44751 GCA_963697005.1 uncultured Actinomycetes bacterium
GTCGTCGAACGACACGATCTCCTACTTCACGCAGACCGGGGCGAGCCTGTCGGCGCCGTTTTCCGTCGACACTGCGTGGCATTCCATCGCGACCGCCACGCGCGGGGCCGTGCGGGTGCGCTGGCCAAAGCTCGGCGCGCTCGGGGCCACGATGGACTACGTCGTGCTGCGAGCGCCGGCGAACGAGCCGATCGTCTGCGACGCGACAGCCGGCGGTGCACAGTGCCGCCTCAACGCCGACACGATCAACGCCACGCGCGGGACGAGCTACGTCGACAAGCCCCCGGCGGGGGGCTGGACCTACCGGGTCGGCGCGGTGGCGAGCTGGATCCAGGATCCGACCGCCGGCAACATCTTCACCGTCGGGCCGCCGGTGACCATCACCGCACGTCGCTAGCGCCGACTCGCGTCTCCTCCTCGAGCAGGGCGAGCCGCTGTGCGAGCAGGACGTTCTGGTCGGACAGGCGCGAGATCACCGTCGAGTAGTGCAGAAGCACGGCGAGGATGAACAGGATCCCGACGGCAAAGAGCACGGCCGGCGGATAGCTGCGGACCCCGACCCAGCGTGCAATGGTGTTGAGCCCGTTTCGCCACGCCGACAGCGCAGTGAGCGTGATCCCGGTGGCGAGCCAGAGCAATGCGTAGCGCTCTCGCAACCGGCGGCTCCGGATCAGCTCGAAGACGACGAGCACGAGCGTGAACGATGCGATCGCCCCCGCAATGGAGACGGCGAGCGGTGTCATTTGGCTTCCTCCTCCGGAATGACGTTGCGCCTGAATAATCCGACGAAGATCGCGAGCAGACTTTCACCATGTAGTAGACAGACCGCAGGGCTGTGATCGACGACCGCCCGCTGTCGCGCTCCCGCATCGACACCGGGACTTCGCACAGACGCAACCGGTGACGGAACACCATGACCGTCGCCTCGACCTCCGGATAGTCGTGCGGATAGTCGTGCGCGAACAGTGCGATGCCTTCGCGGTTGACGGCCTGGAACCCCGAAGTCGTGTCGGTGACGCGCTGCCCGACGATGTGGGAGACAACCCACGCGAGCAGGCGGATGCCGACGCGACGCGCTCGCGACGAGCGATAGCCACCTTCGTCGCTGGCAAAGCGCGACCCGATGACTATGTCGGCCTCGCCGCGCAGAACGGGCTCCAGCACGCGGGCAAGCTGCGAGGGGTCGTGCTGCCCGTCTCCGTCGACGCGGACGGCGAGGTCGTAGTCGTTCTCGAAGGCGAAGCGGAAGCCCGTCTGCACTGCGCCGCCGATGCCGAGATTGAACGGCAGACGCAAGACCCGGGCACCCTTGGCCGCCGCGGCCGCCGCGGTGCGGTCGACCGAGCCGTCGTCGACGACGACGATGTCGAGACCCGGGTCGAACGCGCGCAGCTCGTCGATGACGCGCGGAACGGCGAGCTCCTCGTTGTACGCCGGCACGATCGCAACGCGGCGCAGCTCGGCGAGACCGGGCAGGCCGGCCGCTGTGGCCGCCGCGACGACGGTTTCAGGCACGGGCCTCCTCCGGAACGCCGAGCCCGAGCAGGTCGAGCAGCTGTCGCGCGCGATGCCCGTACGTGTGCTCGTCCAGCACGCGCTCGCGCGCCCGCTGCCCGAGCTCCTCGGCGTGCCCTGGGTCCGCAAGCAAATCGCCGTATGCCGAGACGGCTTCGTCGACGGAGCCGACGACGCGGAGGTCTCGGTCGGCGTCGAACCAGCGCTCCAACCCGGCCAGCGGGTTGGACACGATGGCCGCGCCGGAGGCCGCGAGCTCGAAGAGTCGGCAGGTCGACGACGCATAGACCTGCGCGTGCACGCGACGAGTGACATTGAGGTTCACGCGTGCGGAGGAAATGGCATGTGGAAACGCGTTGAACGGAATGCGGCCGAGCATGCGTGCAGTGCCCGTGTCGCCGCGGTAGTCGTATCCGCCGATCGCAAAGTCGACGCCGGGCAGCCGCCGGCTCGGCTCGCCGATCAGATCGCGCATCCATTCCCGACGGAACTTGTCCGAGTGGCCATAGAAGAAGACGTCCGCCGCCTTTTCGACATCGCGTGGCCTGAAAAGATCCGGATCGGCCGCCCAGTGCACCGTCTCCGCGCGCCGTGCGCCGAGCTCCCGCAGCCGATCGAGCGCACCCTCTGAGTTGCCGACCACGAGGTCGTACTCGCCGGGGTCGGCGCCGATGTAATAGTTGAACCCGCTCGTGTCGGTGCCGCCGTATTCCGGCAGGCTCATCGGGAGGTCGCCGTCGTAGTAGACGACCGGAACGTCGAAGCGCTCGCGCAGGGCGGTCGGAATGCCTCGGAGATGCGCCATCGGCACGGTGAAGACGATGACCGCGTCCACGCCTCCTTCCCGCTCGATCGTTTGCTCGAGATGACGCCGCCAGCGCGGTGTGACGTAACGCCACACGGCCGCGCGCACAGCGCGGTCGGAGAGCGAGTCGCCGGGCTCGTGCTCCGAGCGCCGCACGAACTCCTGACGCTGCAGCTTGGCGGCGAGGCCCCGCGCGGCAGCGAACGCCTCGGCCTCGCGGTAGAGGGGGTTCGGGACGGTCCGCCACCACGGCGACTCGACCGCTCGCCCGCGGTACGTGGTCACGATCAGGTCGACACCGCTCTCGGCGAGCGCCTTCCACAGCTGCCACCACGCAGGCGTGCAGCCGTACCGGAAGTCCAGATCTGCCGCGGACGCGACCGCGAGAACTTTGGGCGATCTCACGCGCCCATTGTGTCAATGAGATCTGAAGGAACCGTTAGCCGCGCGGCTAGTAGGCGCCGCGGCGCGCGGCCACGGCCGGCAGCGTCTTCGCGAGGATCGAGATGTCGAGCCAGATCGACCAGTTCTCGAGGTAGTAGAAGTCGAGCCGAACGAGGTCGTCGAAGCTGAGGTCGATCCGCCCGGACACCTGCCACAGGCCTGTCATGCCGGGCAGCACGAGATAGCGCTTGCGGTGCCAATCCTCGAGCTGGACGTAGTCGCGGAGCGGCAGCGGACGCGGGCCGACGAGCGACATCTCGCCGCGCAGCACGTTCAGCACCTGCGGCAGCTCGTCGAGCGAATAGCGGCGCAGGAACCCGCCGACCTTCGTGACCCGCGGATCGTCCTTGATCTTGAAGAGCGGCCCCGATGCTTCGTTGGACGCCTCGAGCGCGGCCTGCCGGAGATTCGAGTCGACATACATCGACCTGAACTTGAACATCCCGAACTCCTGTTGCCCGAGCCCGATCCGGCGATCGCGGTAGAAGATCGGGCCAGGAGAGTCGAGCTTGACGGCGAGCGCGATCAGCGCCCAGAACGGCGATGCGAGCACGATCAGTCCGGTGCTCACGGCGATGTCGAACGCGCGCTTCACCGCCCAGTCTAGGCCGGCGAACACCGGCGGCCGGAGCTCGAACAGGGGAACGCCCTGACCGGGCACGTACTCGGCGCGCTGCGTGAGCAGCTCAGCCGTCGTCGGCGCGATCCGCACCTTGACGCCGAAGCGGTGCGCCTCGTCCACGAGGTCGAGCAGGGCCTCCTCATGCATGTCGGCGCTCGAGACGATGAGCTCGTCCGGCTTGTGCTCACGCAAGACTGCGCCAAGGTCGCGCAGCTCGCTCTGCGAGAGGACGCCGACGAAGTCGTAGTCGATGCCGCTGCGTCCACGTCCGATCGTGCGGCGGAGCGACTCGAGTCGTTCACCCTCGCCGACGAGGAGCGCGCGCCTGCGCGCGCCGGCGACACGCCACAGGTCCGCGGTCACGACCTCGTAGCTCGAGCGCAGGAGAACGATCGCGATCGCGGAGAGGACGAACGCGGTGATGTAGAGACCGAACGTGGAGTGCTGGTACCCCGTGCCGACCGAGAAGATCACGGTGATGACGGTGATGAGAAGCAGCGACGACACGATGCGCCCCGCGCCCGCACGCCGCTCGCGCGGCGCGTACAGCCCTGCCTGCCAGAACACGAGGATCGTGACGAGCGTCAGGAACGCCAGCCAGTTCTCTTCCGTGCTCCAGAGCAGGCCCCAAAGGAGCGGTTTCGTTCCGCGGTAGAGCTCGCGCAGCACGAGCGCGAGATAGAGCGCGCCCGAGAGACCGGCGAGGTCGAGCAGGACGAGCGCGGCGACGCTCACGGAGCGCCGCCCGAGGGCGCGGACCTGGATCCCGGAAGGGAGAACGGGCGCCGAGCGGATGTCGGAAGCGGGGAGCTCCACCCCGGCACCGTCGCCCGACTCGGTGCCGACAACAGGCTTGGTCGCCACGAATCGGGAGTGTAGCTCCGGCGGTTCTCAGAACCTCTCGGCGCGGCGTCCCAGGACAGCCAGGGACACGAGCAACGCGGTGCGGCGGCGCGCGTCGAGCAGGTCGTAGTCGTGGAAGTACGCATGCACGTAGTGCGGTAGCGGCCGTAGGACCGCACGGGCGAGCGAGCCCAGTGAATGCGTCGTCGGCAGGACGCCGGGCGACGGCTCGCCGTGCCGCGGCGTGCAGTCGACGAGCCCGAGCTCCGCGACGGTCGCGCGCACGGCTTCGTCGGTGTACCAGCCGCCGCCGCAGAAGTAGCGCGGCTCGAGGCCGCGCGCGCGCATCCACTCGGCGTCGCTCCGGACGCGCGCAGCCGGATCGCCCCCGGTCGGGCGCGCGTGCGTGGGGCTCGTCCAGTGCGTGTGCAAGCCGAACGGCGCGCGCGCGGCGGCCGCGCGGGCGCGCTCGAGCCACGGCCCCTCCGCCTCGCCGTGCTCCGCATCGGGCGGGCGCATGAGCGCGATCACGTCGAAGCCCCCCGGGCGCCGGCGCTGGAGCCGGTCGAAGCGGTTCCAGGCGACGTCGTCCAGCGGGCGCTCGACGTGGCACGACACCACGGCGGCAGTCCCGGCTGACGGTGAAGGCACACTGTTGCCGATGTGCGGGATTTGCGGACTCTATTCGCCGTCCGGCGCCCCGCCTCCCGCCGTCGTCGACGCGATGCGCGCGCGCATCCGCCATCGCGGCCCCGATCAGGGCTCGACGGACGCGTTCGGCCCGTGCGTGCTCGGCCACCAGCGGCTGCAGGTGCTCGACCCGGAGCTCGGGTACCAGCCGGTCGCGAACGAGCGCGGCGACGTCGTCGCGGTCTTCAACGGCGAGCTCTACAACTTCCCCGAGCTGCGCCGCGACCTGGCTGCGCGCGGGCACGAGGTGCGCGGACGCGGAGACACGCCGGTCATCCCCCACCTGTACGAGGAGTACGGCCCGGCGTTCGTCGAGCGCCTCGAGGGCATGTTCGCGATCGCGCTCTGGGACGCCGCCGAACAGCGCCTCTTGCTCGCCCGCGACCGGCTCGGGAAGAAGCCGCTCGTCTGGACGCGCCTCGACGACGGCACGTTCGCGTTCGCGTCCGAGGTGAAGGCGCTGCTCACCGTGCCCGGCGTGCACCGTGAACCCGACCTGGCAGCGCTCGACTCGTACCTCGCATTGCAGTACGTCCCGGGCGCGCGCACCGGGCTTCCGCGACATCCATCGCCTCTCGCCCGCATCCGTGCTGATCGTCGACGGCGCCGGCGAGCGCGAGGAGCGGTACTGGCATCCGCACGCGCACGTGGAGCAGCTCTCGGACGAGGCGTGGCTCGAGCGCGTCCGCGACGAAGTGTCCGCGGCCGTCCGTGCGCGTCTCGCGTCCGACGTGCCGCTCGGCGCGCTCCTCTCGGGCGGGATCGACTCGGCGGTCGTCGTCGCCCTGATGGCCGCCGCATCGGCGCAGCCGGTGCGCACGTTCACGGTCGGCTTCGCCGACGCGCGCTACGACGAGCGCACGTTTGCACGCGCGGTCGCGCAGCGGTACGCGACGCAGCACGAGGAGATCGTCCTCGAGCCCGACGCGGCGGCAACGCTGCCGCGGCTGGCGGAGGCGTTCGACGAGCCGCTCGGCGACGAGGCGGCGCTGCCGCTGTTCCTCATCTGCGAGGCGGCGCGGCACGAGGTCACCGTCGGGCTCGTCGGCGACGGAGGCGACGAGTCGTTCGCCGGTTACGAGCGCTATGCGGCGGCGGCGCTCGCCGAGCACGTGCCGAGGCCGGTGGCGAGCGCGGGCGCGAGCATATTGCGCCGGCTTCCTGCCGGTCGCCGGGAGCGCCGGTCGCCGGTGTTCCGCGCCGCGCGCTTCCTCGAGGCGGCGGCCGTCCCGCGGGCCGAGCGGTACGGCCGGCTCATGCAGGTGTTCACGCTGCAGGAGCGTGCGGAGCTCTGGAGCGCCGCGGCGAAGGCCGAGATCGGCACGCTCACCTCGGCCGGCTTCCTGCTCGGCGCGCCGCCGGACGAGGGCACCACCGGCCTGCAGCTCCTGGACCTGAACACGTACCTCCCCGGCGACCTGCTTCCGAAGTCGGACATCGCGTCCATGGCGCACTCGCTCGAGCTGCGTTCGCCGCTGCTCGACCGCCGCGTCGTCGAGCTCGGTCTCTCGCTGCCGGACGGACTGAAGCAGGAGGGCCGCACCGGCAAGATCGCGTTGCGGCGTGCGTTCGCGGCGGAGCTCCCGCCGGAGGTCGCTGCCCGCGGCAAGAGCGGCTTCGGCCTTCCGCTCGCGGAGTGGTTCCGCGGCGATCTGCAACCGCTGGCGCGCGAACTACTCCTCGACGAGCGCGCGCGGAGCCGAGGCTGGTTCCGGCCCGAGGCGGTGGAGCGTCTCCTCTCCGAGCACGCAGCGGGCCGAGCGGACAACGGGCACCGCCTGTGGACGCTGACGATGCTCGAGCTCTGGCAGCGCACGCACGTCGACGCGGGCGCCGGAGCAACCGTCGCGTGAGGGTCGCGCACGTCCATCGCATGCGCGGCATCGGCGGGTCGGAGCGCCACCTCCTCACGCTGCTCCCGGCGCTCGCCGACCGCGGCATCGAGCCCGTCTTCATCGGGCTCGACGATCCGGCCTGGGACCCCTCCGACTTCTACGACGCGCTGACCGTGCCGGCCGTGCGCATTCCCGCGCCGCGCGACCTCGACCCGTTACTCCTCGCACGGCTCGTGCGGGACGCGCGCGCCGACGTCGTGCATACACATCTCGTGCACGCCGACCTGTACGGCGGCCTCGCGGCGAAGCTGCGCTGGGACCACCCTCGTCTCGACGAAGCACAACGACGATCCGTTCCGAACCGGGTGCGTTCCGCTTCGTCGAGCGCGGCCTCGCCCGTCTCGCCGACCGCGTCGTCACCATCTCCGACTCGTTGCACCGCTTCACCGTCGAGCGCGTCGGCGTTCCTGCGGCGAAGGTGGAGACGATCCACTACGGGCTCGACGAGCCTCCGCGCGCGTGGGGGACGAACCCGCCCGACGACGTGCCGCACGACGCACGCATCGTCCTGGCCGTCTCGCGGCTGACCCGACAGAAGGGCATCGACGTGGCCGTGGAGGCGCTCTCCTTCCTGCCCGACGACGTCGTCCTCGTCGTGCTCGGCGAAGGGCCGGAGCGGGAGCCCTCGAGGAGCTCGCGCGCGAGCACGTCGTCGAGTCGCGCGTCTTCTTGCCCGGCCGCGTCCCCGACGTCGCAGCGTGGCTGCGACGCGCTTCGGTGTATGTCCAACCGGCGCGCTGGGAGGGATTCGGGCTCGCCGTCCTCGAGGCCATGGTGTGCGGGCTGCCGGTCGTCGCCACGGACGTCAGCTCGCTGCCGGAGCTCGTCGCCGACGGCGAGACCGGCGTGCTCGTTCAGCCGGACGATCCCGCCGCCCTCGCGCGCGCGGTCGAACGCGCGCTCGCCGACCCCGGCCTCGGGCCGGCCGGGCTCGAGCGGGCACGTCGCGAGTTCTCGGTGCAGCGGATGGCGGACCGGACGGTCGCGCTCTACGAACGGCTCTGACGGAGGTTCCGAGCGACGGCGCGGTCGGCACGCTCGGTGAGCGCAGGATCGACAACGGCTTCGACGATCACCCGTGACGCTACGTCGGCCGGAACGACGGGAGCGAGGCGGGCGAGCCGGGGTGGCACGAGCGGAACGACCCGGGCCGGGCGATAGCCCGCCCGGCGCAGCAGGTGGGCGACGGTGTCGGTCGTCCACTGGTGGTAGTGCACCTCGGCGTCGAACGGGTGCTCGCCGATCCGCCGTAACAGCCGGCGCACAGGTCGATAGCGCGGCAGGACGCTCGTCTGCAGGAGCAGCGAGCCGCCGGGCTTCAGCTTCGTCGAGAGGCGGCGCAGAACGAGCCGCGGCGCTTCGAGATGCTCGAGGACGTCGGAGACCCACAGGTAGTCGAAGACACCGTCGGGAATCCGGCCGAGCTGCTCCGGATCCTCGAGATCGGCGAGAACCGCGTCGAGGCCCAGCGCCTGCGTGAACGTCACGCCCTCGTCGTCGTTGTCCATGCCAACGCTGCCCGGGCCGAAATGGATCAGGCACGTTCCGTACGAGGATCCGACATCGAGAACGGCAGCCTGTTCGAGCGGCCACTCCTTCAACGCGGACACGAGGCGTTGCGGAAGGTGGTCGAACCGCGTGGAAATGATCCGCTCCGTCGCGGCCGAGTCGAGCGGGCTGCCCTCGCGGATGGCTTCCCGGATCGATTCGAGCGGCCGAGCCATCAGCGATCGGCTCGCTCGAGCGCCGCCTCGTACAGCAACTCCGTCCGCTCGGTGCAGAAGACCTGGAGGAAACGTGCGAGCGCCCGGCGTCTCCCGGCTTCGCCCATGCGCCGCGCGAGCTCCGGGTCGCCGGCGAGACGACCGATCGCATCAGCCAAGGGCTCCGCTTCGCCGGCCGGAACGAGCAATCCCGTCTCGCCGTCGCGCACGATCTCGCCCAGGCCCCCGATCTCGGCTGCGATGACCGGTCGGGCGCGCTCCATCGCTTCGAGCGCGACCATGCCGAAGCCCTCACCCATTGACGGGACGACGACGACCGTGGCGCGCTCGATCGCACTCTGGATCGGTGTGATGTGACCGAGGAAGCGCACCGCATCGGCGACGTCCAGCTCGCGGGCGAGCGCGCGGAGCGCGGGCTCGAGCGGGCCGCGGCCCGCGATGTCGAGCTCGAGACCGGGCACCGTCCGGCGCGCGGCCGCGAACGCACGCAGAAGCACGATGTGCCCCTTGATCGGGATGAGGCGCCCGACGCACAGGAGCCGCGGGGTCCCGTGTGCGTACGGAGCCGGCTCGCCGTCGGGCTCGATCCCGTAATGGACGATCTCGAAGCTCTCGCCGTCGAAGCCCTCCACCTCCTCGAGATAGCGGGCAAGCCCGCGCGAGATGGCGATCTCGACGTGGGCGAGGCTCGCGACTGCGCGGTCGGCGAGACCGAAGTACGGCATCTCCCGGAACTCGTTGAAGCCGTGCTTCGTGGAGAAGCGCACGGGGACGCGCACGGCGGCTCCGGCGAGCAGCCCGTACGTCTCGCCGTGCACGAGATGGGTGTGAAGGATCGCCGGCCTCGCGCGCACGAGGTACCCGACGAGCCGGGCGAAGGCGATCGGATCGACGTCCGCTCGAACGCGAATGGCGTCGAGCGCCACCCCGCGCGATTCGAGAGCCCGCGCGAATTCCCAGGCGCCGGGCTCGTCCTCGTGCAGCATGAGCATGCGCACGTCCCAGCCGCGCTCCTGCAGCCGTGGCAGCAGCGCGAGCAGGTGCGCTTCGGACCCGGAAATGCCGGCGACCTTCTGGAGATGGACGACTGAGCCGCGCTTCATCGGTCCGCCAGTCTCACGATCGCGTCGGCCCACGTGTCGACCGAGTGGTGCAGCCGGACTCGCTCCCGCAGCTCGCAACCGACCGCGTGCCGCTCCTCGTCGCTGAGCGCAGCGAGCGCCTCGAGCCGATCGGCGAATGTCTCGGGTCGGCCTCGCTCGAAGGCAAGTGCGGGCTCGATGCCCTCGAACAAGCGGTCGAAGGACTGTTCCGACGCGAGGACGGGGCGGCACGACGAGCACGCCTCCAGCACGACCTTGTCGGGCGAGATGAAGTCGGATGCGACCACGTCGGCCTCACCGTAGACGGGCGGCAGCTCGGTCCGGGGGACGGCGCTGCCGATACTCGCGAACTCGCGATAGCCGGGCTGCGCCACGAGGGCCTCGAGGCTGCGCTTGTATGTCTCCGTCGCCGGCGTGCCGGCCGTTCCGTAGAGGTCGATGCGCACGTCGAGGCCCCGTGTACGGGCGATGCGCACACCGTCGATCATTTCCTCGAGCTTCTTCGGCGGCGAGTAGCGCCCGAGAGACAGCACCCGGAGCGAACGGCCGGCCGACGGCTTCGCAGGTTGGCAGGGGAACTCGTCCACGTCGATCCCGTGACCGATGCCGCGCACCTTGCGCGAGCGAAGCGGGAACGAGCGCTCGTCGAAACTCAGCACGTCGGTGCACACGGCTACCGCCATGCGGAGCACGACGTGCGCCTTCCAGTGCGTGTACCACAGCATCAACGGGATCCGGCGCGGCCGGACGAAGGGCGCGGCAACGACGGCGTACAGCGGGATCATGTGGGCGAACACGGCGATCGGCGGCTCGCGCAGCTCGTCGCGCAGCGCGGCCACGTAGCGGCGCGCTCGACCGACCCTCGTCGGCGCACCGAACGTCCGCACGCGGCAGTTGGCCGGCAGCTCTGCTGCATCGCCTCGGTCGCAGAGCACGACAACCTCGTCGAGCCGCCGGGCGAGCGCGGCGATCTTCGCGGTCGTCGCACCGAGGTTGGGGTCGCCGGGGTCGACAACCTGCGTGATGAAGACGAGCTTCCGCATCAGAAGAAGTCGAGGTCTCCGAGCGAGAAGCTCCACGCTCGCCGGTCATGGGGCAGAGGTGGAGCGTCGTCACGGATGCGCTTGCCGATGAAGCGGATGGTGCGTGGGGTCGGCACGAAGCCGGCAGCGAGAAAGGCGTGGGCCTCGCCGTCGTTGACGAACGCGACCGCGACGTCGGCGTCGACCGCCGCGGCTGCGCGGCGGAGCGACCGGGCATCCGCGCCTTCGCAGACGACCGCCGACGAGAATCCGTGCCAGCGGGCGTGCGTCACAATCGCATCGCCCACCTGCGCGTACTGCCGCGGCGACCGACGGTATCGCCACTCGAGGTACTCGCGGTCGCGGACGATGTGGCGCCCGCGCAGCCGCCGCTCGCCGGAGACGGCCGGCACCCCCGCCGCGACGCGGAGCTGCCCTCGACCTCGGCGACGGAGCCGCTTCGGCCGCGCCCACACCCGGAGGGACGCGACGTCCTCCCACCCGAGCTTGCCGACGAGGATCGGGCCGGCCATCGGGTTCGTAAACCCGAGCGCCCACTGTGCTCCGGCGGCGGCGGCCTCCCGCTCGTTGTGCAGCTCGAGCACCGAGAACACGCCGCGGCCGCGAGCGGCGGGCGTCGTCACCGCGTGCACGGCGAAGGCGGCGAGGCAGCTGTCGAGCCGCGCCAGAGACATCGCGAGCGCGCCGAGGGCGGAGCCGTCGTCGTCGCGGGCCACGTTGAGGATCCGGGGGCCGGCCGGATTGCCGTCGAACCACCAATCGAACTCGGCCTCGGACATCGAAGTCCCGTACGTCTCTCGCATCAGCGCGAGAAACTCGTCGCGCCCCGCGGGCTCGACGATCACCGCGACGTCGTGCCGAGCGCGGCGTTGAAGAGCCGTCGAGCATGCGTCCCGGTGACCGTGTCCTTGATCGAGATCAGATCGCAAGCCCCAGCAAGGACGAGCTCGAACGTGCGAGGCGAATACGGTTCGACGTTGTAGCGGCGCAGCTGAAGGGGATCGCTCTGCGCCGTATTCGCGCCGGAGACCGCCGTGAAAGCGATGTCGTACCCGGCCTGCTTCACGAGGCTCGGATGGACCGGCTTGTAATCCGCCTCCGAGCCCTTCACGTACGAAAACGCTCGTACCCGGCGACCGAGCCTCTCCTCGAGCTGCAGCTTCGAGATCGCAATCTCGCGTGCCGCCTCGTCGATCTCGAGCTCTGCTAGCGGCTTGTGGCTGATGCCGTGCGACTCGATGCGAACGCCGTAGCGCTCGAGCTCGCGGATCTCGTCCCAGTCGACGGTGGGGTTGTGAACACCGTGAGCAGCGAGGTAGCGCTCATGGGGGAGCGGCTGCGTGTCGCCGATGTACGCGATCGGCACGAACTGCACGGCCGAGTAGCCGTGACGCTGCAACACCGGCGCGGCATTGACGAGGTTGTCCCGGTACCCGTCGTCGAACGTGATGAGGACGGCGCCCTCGGGCAGCGGCTCTCCGCGGCCGTAGTGGGCGAGCACAGCGTCGAGGTCGACGACGCGATATCCGAGCTCCGCGAGCTGCGCCATCTGCTCGTCGAACAGTGACACCGGCATCGACATCCGGTTGTTCAGGAGGTCGTTGACCTTGTGGTACATGAGCACGCGAAGCGTGCGGCCGTCGCCGTTGACGGCGCCGAGACCGTTCGCCGTCTCGCCGATCGTGCGATAGACGGCGTTCTTGAGAACCTGCTTGACCTGTTCGCGCAGGACCGGCACGCGCTCAGGGTAGCCCGCTGAGAGCGGCCGCGACCACCGTTGCAACCTTGTCGGCGTACTCGGCCGGCGTCACCGCGAGCCGCTCGCCCTTGGCCCTCGCTGCGGCCGCCAGGCGGGCGGCGAGCTCACCGTCGCCCAAAACGTGGACGAGCGCCGCGACGAGCGCGTCCGGGTCGCCGGGTTGGACGAGCAGGCCGTCAGTCCCGTCCTCGACGAGATCGGGGATCCCGCCCGCGTCTCCGCCGACCACGCCTCGGCCGCGGCACATCGCCTCGATGACGACCCGGCCCAGGCCCTCGGCCCGGGAAGGCAGGCACAGCAGCGTCGCCTCGTCGAGCGCACGCGCGACGCCGGTTGCGTCAAGCGACTCGGTCCAGATCGCACCCGCGCCGGCGAGCCCGCGCGCGAGCGGCGCGAGCGTGCCGCGGCCGACGACGTGGAGCTGTGCGCCCGGCACCGCAGCCCTGACCCTCGGCCAGGCGTCGGCGAGCGCGTCGAAGCCCTTGTAGCGCTCGAGCACGCCGACGAAGAGCGCGTGCGGCCGCGCCGGGAGGGCGGCGGGTGGGCCGGCGAGAAAGATCTCGCGGTCGACGAACGGCGGGAACTCACCCGCGGGCTCGCGTCCCAGCCCGCGGACGAGCGAGCTCGTGAACGGCGACAGCGTGCGAACGGCATCCGCCCTCCGGACGGCGAGCGGGCCGAGCGCGTCGTTGAGCGGCGTGAGCAGTCTCCGAGCGGGCGAGCCGTACAGGCGGGTGGCCGCGTGCCAGTCCCCCTGCACGTCGAGCACGAGCTTCGTGTCGACGTGCGCGAGCCTGCGCGCGGCCATGAATGCAGTCGCCTCGTGCACGCCCTGCACGACCGCGACGTCCGGCCGGAACGCGCGCAGCTCGTGCGCGATCCGCAACGGGAGCGAAAGGTAATAGCGCGGGCCATCGAGGATCGATGCCGGCGGCCGCCAGGGCCATCCTGTCCGTGCTCGCCGGCGAGCCGCGCTGCGCGGCTGCGACGATCCGGTAGTCGAGGCGCTCGCCGACTGCGTCCCACTTCCGCCGTTGCGTGTCGTCCAGCGGCAGGCGGAAGCGCTCACGCGAGACGAAGAGCGTTCTCGGCTTCATCGGCGCATCGCGGCCACCACCGCATCGGCCCAGTGATCGACGGAGTGCTCCGCCTCGACCCGTGCGCGCAGCTTGTGCCGCTCGCCGGCGGGCAGCGCCGCGGCGGCTCGGACCGCCGAGGCGAGCCCGGCGGGATCGCCGTCGATGAACCGGAGCGCCGGGGGCAGGAGCCGGTCGAACACAGGTGATGCCGCCACGACGGGCGTGCAGGCGGCCAGTGCCTCGAAGACGACCTTGTCCGCGCTGGCGCCGTGCGTCGCATTGACGAGGACGTTCGCCTCGGCGAGCAGCCGTGGTACGTCGCCTCGCGGGACCGCGTCGAGGAGGCGCACGCGCCCCTCGAGACCGAGCTCACGCGCGAGCGCGCCGAGCCGGGCACGGATGAACGCGTCGTTCGGCGTCGCCTCCTCCCCGCACACGGTCAGCTGCGCGCCGCGCAAGGCCGGCAGCGCTCGAACCGCGACGTCGTGCCCCTTCACCTCCGAGTAGCGCCCGAGCGAGAGAAGGCGCAAGCCGTCGTGGCCCGGTCGCTCGGCACAGTCGAAGAGGGCGGTCTCGATCCCGTGCCCGATCGAGCGCACCTTCGACGAGGCGATCGGAACGCTGCGCGCGTCGACGCTGAGGATCGTGTCCACCACGCGTGTGGCCCTGCCGAGGTTCGCACCGCCGCTCTGCTGCGTGAACCAGAGAAGCACCGGGACGTTCAACGGACGTAGAAGCGGCGCGGCCAAGAGCGCGTAGACCGGCGACATGTGCGCCAGGAACGCGGTCGGCCGCCCGCGCACGAGTTCGCGCGCCAGCTGCGCCTCGAAACGCAGGCCGCGCAGAGCTTGCGCCGGCGCTGCGAAGCTGCGGAAGCGCACGTTCGCGGGCAGGTCGACGAGCGACGCACTCGCAGCGAAGACGACGACCTCGTCCACGCGCGAGGCGAGCGCGCGCACCATTCCCGCCGCCGCGCCGAGAGTCGGGTGCGCCGAGTCGACCTGTTGCGTGGCGAACAGGAGGCGCGTCACCGGCACATCTCGTCGACGAGCGCCCGCATGCGAGCGGCGAACTGCTCCGGCGTCTGCAGCCACCGGCCGGAGGCGGCGAGGGCGCCGGCGCCAAGCGTCTGCGCGAGCCCCGGCTCCGACAGCGCCCGCACGAGCGCGTCCGCGAGCGTCCCCGCGTCGCCGGGCGCGACGAGGAGCCCGCTGACGCCGTCCTCGACGATGTCGGGGATGCCCCCGGCACGCGATCCGACGACGCCGCGCCCGCGCGAGAACGACTCCATCGCCACGCGCGGCAGCCCTTCGGAGAACGACGGCAGCACGAGCACCGCACTCTCGTCGAGCGCTGAGGCGATCTGCTCCGACGGGAGCCACTCGTCCCACCGCACCTGCTGCGGAAGATCGCGGACGAGCCGCTCCAGCAACGCGCGCTCGCGCCCGCGACTGACCACGTGCAGCGCTGCGTCGGGAAGCTGCGCGGCGACCCGTCGCCACGCGTCCACGAGGCCCTGGACGTTCTTGTAGCGCTCGGCCACGCCGACAAAGAGCGCGCGCTGCACGTCCGGCACGGGCACCGGGGGCGATGCGGTGAACGCGGAAGTGTCGGAGTACGTCGTGAACGTCGCCGCGGGCTCGACGCCGACGCTGCGTACGAGCGAGGTGGTGAAGGGGCCGACCGTGCGGACCGCGTCGGCCGCACGCACGGCCACGCGCGCCGCCGTCAAGCTCGCGCGGCTCGAGGAGCCGGCGCAGCGGCGAGCCGTACAGCGTCGTCGCGGTGCGCCAGTCGCCGTGCACCTCGAGCAAGACGCGAGCCGGCACGTGCGCGAGCGCCCGGCCGACGAGCGCGGCGCCCGCCTCGTACGGGCTCTGTGCGACGACGACGGCGGGCCGGAATGCGCGGAGCTCCCGCGCCACATGCACCGGCAGCGAAACGTAGAACGCCGGCGAACGGGCCGGGACGAGATGGAAGCGCTCGTCGCTGCCGTCGCCGGTCGCGAGCACGCGCACGTCGAGCTCAGCCGCGAGCGCGTCCCACTTGCGCGCGACCTGCGGCTCGAGCGGAAGCCGGTAGCGCGTTCGGCTGACGAAGAGGACGCGAGGCCTCATGCCGCGGCCGCATCGGCGAGGGCTTGCTCGATCCGGCCGAATACGGACTCGCGATCATAGGACCGCGACCGAGCCGGCGGCGGCTGCTCGTAGCCGTTCCCTCAGTGCATCGTCGGAAACGTAACGGCGCACGGCTGCGGCGAGCGCGTCGCCATCGCCCGACGGAACGAGCAGCCCATTCTCGCCGTCGTGGACGACCTCGGCGACGCCGCCGACGGCCGTCGAGATGACGGGCGTGCCGGCCGCGAGCGCCTCGACGACCGTGTGCGGGAAGTTCTCCCAGCTCGAGGACAGGATCGAGGCGTCGGCGGCGCGGAACAGCTCGAGCACCCGGTCGCGCGGCAGCGCCCCGAGGAATCGAACGCGGTCCCCGAGCGCCAACTCGCGGCCGCGCCGTTCGACCGGCTCGCGCTCGCCGTCACCCGCGATGAAGAGCGAGACGCCGTCGACGGCGGCGACGGCCTCGAGCGCGAGGCCGAGCGACTTCTGTGCCGTCAGCCGCCCGGCGAACGCGAGCGTCATGCCGTTCATGCCGAAGTCGCGACGGAGCTCTTCGCGCGACGCAAGGTCGGGCAGGCGCGGCGCCGGGTTCGGCAGCACGCTCACGCGAGCCGCGGGCACCCCCCACGTCATCGTCAACGTCCGCAGGTACTCGCTCGGGCAGAACACGTGCGCTGCGCGCCGAAGTTCGACGTCCCGGGCGAGCCGGAGGGCGGCGACGCGGAGGCCGCCCCGAGCGCCCTGGAACGCATCGACGTCGCCGGCGACGATCCCCCGGCGCCGCGCGCGCTCGAATGCGGGATCGGCAGTGAGCTTCAGCACGTACGGCCGCCCGGCTACTGTCGCGCCGGCGAAGCTGCGCCCGAACATCCCGGTCGTGTACACGACGTCCGCCCGGCGCGCGCGCTCGCGAATGACCGCGACACCGCGAAGGTGCCTGACACCAGGGCGCAGGGACCGCGACACCGCGGTCACCGGGTACGCACGCCACTCAGGCGGCCGCAACGCGGTCGTAACGACCTCCACGGCGTGGCCACGCTCGTGCAGGAAGTCGGCGACCTCCGGCGCGTGGCTCGCCGGGCCACCGACGTCCGGCGGCCAGATCCCCGAGACGACGACGACCTTCACGTCGTCACGCCGACGACGTCGGGCTCGAGCGGTGCATGCCCGGCCGGCGCCGGCTCCTTCCGGATGCGCGCGTACAGCACAGCCCACGTGAGTGCGAACACGACGCTCGATACGAGCACAGCCGCAGCCGCGCCGCTCGCGCCCCAGAGCCAGCCGAACGCGATGGCGAGAGGCAGCAGGACCGCGGTCTCGATGCCGTGCGTCCAGATGCGCAGCTTCGGCCGCCCGACGGTGACCGCGAACGACTTCGACCAGCCGACGACGAACTGCACCGCTCCTGCGGCGACGATGATGCGCGCCGCCTGGACTGCGCCGAGGTTCTTCGACTCGAACAGGAGCCGCACAATCTGCGGCATGAAGACAAGCATCGGCGGCAGCAGGATGACGCCGCCGATCGCGGCCAGCATGGTGTAGCGACGCACGCCGGCGAACACGCGATCGCTGCGACCGTGCTCCCAGTCGCGCGTCTGGTCGGCGAGGAGCACGAGCCGGATCGGAGCGGACACGGCGTTGAAGCCCGTCTGCGGCGACTGCGCGACCCGGTAGAAGCCGACCTGGCTCGCGGTCGACACGGTACCGAGCAGCATCGGCGTGAGGGTTCCGCGCAGCGAGACGACGCCGGTCGCAACGCTCGACTGCGCGACGAAGCGCAGGATCTCCCGCGCATCCTCGTCGAGTGGGCGGACGTCGCGCCTCGGGAAACGGCGGAAGGCCAACGCGCCGGCGACGCCGACTGCGGCGCTTGCGATCACCTGCGCGATCACGATCGCCGCGATCGTCCACGTCAGGCTGAACTGCGTCCCGATCGCGACCGCTGCGAGTCGCAGCGCCATCGAGAGCGCGAGGAACGTCCCGCGGATGTCGTAGCGACCGCGGAGCATGAGCGGGACAGCGGCCATCCCCTCGGGCGACTGCGCAAGCGGGAGGAGCGCCGAGATGAGGAGCGGCGTCCGCAGCTCGGGGTGGCCGAACACGGTCCCGGCGCCGAAGGCCAGCCCGACGAGCGCGCCGCCCGCGAGCACCGCCCCGACGACCTTGAAGACGAACGTGCGCCGGAAGAGGCGCCGCAGCCGTCCCCAGTCCTCGCGCGCGATATAGCGGAAGCCGAACTTGATCAGCGCCTCTTCGATGGTCAGGTCGAGCAGCGTCTGGAAGAAGCCCGCCGACGCGATGACGAGCGTGTAGAGACCGAGGAGCTCGGTGGAGAAGACGCGCGCCGCGACGAGCGTGGCGAGGAAGCCGAGGACGATCGAAGCGTACGTGCCTGCCGCCGCACCGGCACGGCGTCGGAGGACGGAGCCGTCCATCAGAGCGCCAGTGTAGTGAGGCGCTCCGGCGGGCCACGATTACACTCGGGCGCGTGCGCTCGCCCGCAGCAGCCCTCGACGGCGCATCGCGCACGCGGCGGCTGGCGCTGCTCGCGCGACGTGACGCCGGGCGCGGTCGTCCTCGCTGCCGCGCTGCCGATCGTCTTCCTTCATCTCCGCTATCAGCCCGATGTGGTCGTCGGCAGAGCGACCGTCAAGCTCTCGGACGTCGCGATCCTCCTCGTCGCGGTCGCCGCGGCCTGGACGGCCGTCAGGCTCGGCTGGGCGCCGCTACGGCCCGGGCTCGCGGTGTGGGTGGCCGGGATCGCGTTCCTGGCCTGGCTCGTGGCAGCCGTCTTCTACCCGCTGCTCTCGTCTCGGGCCTACGACTGGAAGACGCATCTCGTCACTGCGGGCGAGTACTGCGAATACGCGCTGCTCGCGCCGGCGGTGCCGCTGCTCGTGCGGCGGCGCGCAGACGCGCTGCTGACGCTCGGCGCGCTCGTCGCGTGGACGGTGGTCGCAACGGTCGTCGGCGTGCTGCAGTGGGCCGGGTGGAACATCGCCGCCGGCTGGGGGCAGGGACGCCGCGAGCCGTCATTCCTCGGCACACACGACTTCGCCGCGCTCTCCGGGATGACGCTCGGCGTCGGGATGGTCGCGCTCCTCTGGGGCGTGAGCGGCAGGTTCCGGACGGTTGCCTGGCTCGGGGTCGTGACCGGTGTCATCGGCTTCGTCCTCGGCGGCGCGACCTCCGGCGTCGCCGGCCTGGTCTGCGCGGCAGTCGTCGCCGTCTTCGTCGCCCTGCGGCGCGGGCTCGCGCGGCGCGCGGCGCTCGTGGGAGCGATCGGAGCGACCCTGCTCGGGACGCTCGGCGTCGTCGTCCTCCGCTCCGGCGACTTCGGCCAGTTCTTCAGCTTCCTCGGCGTGCGCCACACGAGCGCGGCGGCGGCGAAGAACATCGAGACGTATCCGCAGCACACCGTGCTCGCGTACATCGGCCTCCGCATCTGGCTGCACCACCCGATCGTCGGCGCGGGGTTCGAAGCGTCGAAGGAGTTCGCGACCTACGGACGCGAGCTGCCCGCCGCCCACAAGCGGTTCCCGAAGGTGTCCCCGCTCTCGTTCCCTGCCTCGACGCGCAGCTACGGCATCCAGGACCTCTACATCCAGGCGCTCGCGGACCTCGGCGTCATCGGCTGCGTGCTGCTCGTCGCCCTCTTCGCGGCCGGCATCTGGCTCGGGCTCAAGGCGGCGCTGCGCGCGCCGCCCGCAACCGCGTTCGCCGCGCTTCTGGGAGCCTTCTGGCTCATCATGGCGCTCGGCTTCTGGGGCACGCAGGACTTCGTCGCCGGAATCCCGATCGATGCGGTCACGTGGCTCGCCTTCGGAACTGCAGTGACACGCTTCGGAGAGGCCGCGGCCTGATGGCCCGAGCACTCGTCACCGGAGGCGCGGGCTTCATCGGATCGAACCTCGTCCGCGCGTTGCTGGACCGCGGCGACGAGGTGCGCGTCCTCGACAACTTCTCCACCGGGAACCGCGCGAATCTCGACGGCCTGGACGTCGAGATCGCCGAGGGCGAGCTGCGCAGCTACGAGCGCGTGCACAACGCCGTGCGCGGGAGCGAGGTCGTGTACCACCTGGGTGCGCTCGGCTCGGTGCCCCGATCCGTGCAGGATCCACTCACGTCGAGCGCGGTCAACGTCGAGGGCACGTTGAACGTCCTCCTCGCCGCGCGAGACGAGGGCGTGCGACGCGTCGTGTTCTCCTCCTCGTCGTCCGTGTACGGCGCGACGCGCGAGCTTCCGGTCCAGGAGTCGCTCCCCGCCGATCCGATCTCGCCGTACGGCGTCGCGAAGCTCGCAGCCGAGCGGTACTGCGTCAGCTTCTCGCGCGTCTACGAGTCGTTCGAGTCCGTCGTCCTTCGCTACTTCAACGTCTTCGGCCCGCGACAGAGCCCCTTCTCGCAGTACGCCGCGATGGTGCCGCTCTTCATCACCGCCATCGCCGCCGGCGAGCCGGTGACGATCTTCGGGGACGGCGAGCAGTCCCGTGACTTCACGTACGTCGAGAACGTCGTCGACGCGACGATGCGCGCCGCGCACGCCGACGGCGCGAGCGGACGGATCTTCAACGTCGCCGCCGGATCGCCGGCGAGCGTCAACGCCGTCGCCGACGCGATCGGCCGCATCCTCGGCAAGCCGGTCGAGCGGACGTTCGCCCCGCCGCGCCCCGGCGACATCCGCGACTCCTGGGCGGACGTCTCCGCCGCGCGAGACGTGCTCGGATACACGCCGTCCGTCGACCTCGAGCAGGGCCTGCGCCGCACCATCGAGCACCTTGGCCTCTGACCGGGTGAAGGTGCTGCGCGTCATCGCGCGGCTCAACGTCGGCGGCCCGGCCTTGCATGTCGCCTATCTGACCGCCGGCCTCGCCGAGCGCGGGTACGACACCACGCTCGCCGCCGGGACGATCAGCCGCGGGGAGGAGTCCATGGCCTTCGTCGCGGATGCTAGAGGCGTGACGACCGAGGTGATCGACGAGCTGCACCGGAACATCAGCCCGTTGCGCGACGCGCGCGCCGTCCTCCGGCTCGCCGAGCTGATCCGGCGCGAACGCCCGACCATCCTGCACACGCACACGGCGAAGGCCGGCGCCGTCGGCCGGGTCGCCGCATTGCTGGCCGGCCGCGCACGTCCGCCCATCATCGTGCACACGTTCCACGGCCACGTGCTCAGGGGCTACTTCAACCCCTTCGTGACGTTCGGCTTCCGGATGCTCGAACGGCAGCTCGCGCGCATGACGACCAAGCTCGTCGCCGTCGAGCCCGGAAGTGCGCGACGACCTCGTCGCGGCTGGGGGTCGCGCCGGCGTCGAAGTTCGTCGTGATCCGTCTCGGCATCGACCTCGACCAGCGCATCGGAGGAGATGTGGGCGCGCGCGCGGAGACACGGCGCGTGCTCGGTCTCGGCGGCGACCCGTTCGTCGTCGGCTGGGTCGGACGGATGACCTCGGTGAAGCGGACCGACCTCGTGGTGCGCGTGTTCCGCGCGCTCCTGGACCGCGACGTCGACGCCCGGCTGCTGCCTCATCGGCGACGGGCCCGACCGCGACGCGCTCGAGCGGCTCGCGCACGACGCTCGGCGTGATCAAGCGCTGCCTTTTCCTCGGCTATCAGGAGGAGGTGGCGCGGTTCTACGACGCGATGGACGTGCTGCTCCTCCCTTCGGTGAACGAGGGCACACCCGTGAGCGTCATCGAAGCGCTCGCGGCTCAGCGGCCCGCCGTCGCGACGCGCGTGGGCGGTACGCCCGACGTGGTCCGGGATGGCGTCGACGGCTTCCTCGTCGACTCGGCCGACCCGGGCGAGCTCGCCGATCGCCTCGCCGAGCTCGCGCGCGATCCCGCGCGCCGCGCCGAGATGGGCGCAGCGGGGCGCGCACGCGTGCTCGAGCGCTACGCCGTCGACCGGCTCGTCGACGACGTCGACCGGCTGTACCGCGAGCTGCTCGCCGAGCGCGGCCTGCCGCTACCGGGTTAGCCGCGTGGGACCTTCAGGAACGCGTTCCAAGCCGGCTTCTTCTTGCCAGTGTCCGTCTCGAGGCCGGACTGCCAGCCGCCAAGGTTGGGCTCGTCCTTGATCAGGAACCAGAGCATCATGTCGATGCGCGGGTTCTTCCTCGCGATCGAGTACGCCTGCGTCAGCCAGGCCGCTTGCTTCGCGTAGCTGACGCCGAAGATCGCGGTCGGGCGGATTCGTCTGGTAGCCGTACTCCGTGATCCAGAGATGCTTCGGCCCGTAGAGCTTCGTGATCTCGTTGAGCAGGACGTTGATGTTGCCCAGCTGGATCGCGCCGCTTGCGTCTTCCGCGTCGGGACGTAGCGTCGGCGACTCGATCGGCGCCGCGTAGTACGGGTGGTGCGCGTACACGTCGAAGGTCTTCATGCCGGCCTTCTTCGCCGCGACGAGGAACGAGATCGGGATCGACCGACGGGCGTGACGACTCGGGCGCGTCGTTGCCCTTCGGCGCGGTGACGCCGCAGGCGACCTGCTCGCCGGGACGGACGGTCGACCGCGATCAGCGCCGATGGATGCCGGTGTAGATCGCGTTGCAGATGTTCGCGTAGTCGACCGCGCTCTGGATGACCCATTTGCCGCCGGAGCGCTTGTACTGCGGCGTGAGGAACACCGGGTTGTTCGGCTCGTTCCAGGCGGTCCACATCGTCACGAGCGGCAGGGGCGACGTCGGCGGCGCGAGCGCCGGCTGCTGCTGCCAGCTGGCGGAACGTAGTAGCCGCTGTACCGCTGGGCCGCGGCGTACGCGAAGTCCTCGAGATCGTTCGGATTGGTCGGCGCGACGGTTCTGCCCTTGCCGCCGTTCGCCCACGCCGGCGTGAACGAGGATCGAGAAGAGCGACCTTGATGTGATACGTGGCGGCGTAGCGAACGAGGCGGTCGTAGAGCGACCAGTCGTATGCGGGGTCACCGGGATCGGTCGGGTCGGTCGGCCTCGCGCCGCGCGACACCGCCCACTTGGTCCCGCCCCAGTACATGTTCACGCCGCAGCACCTGGACGTTCAGCGCCTTCAGCGCCTGAAAGTCCCGGCGACAGGGTTCCCGTAGAGCGTGTCCGCCTCGTCGTTGATGCCGACGAGCAGATGGCTGCGAGGCCGACGCGGCGTGCTTCTTCGGCGAGGCGGTCGCGGCCGACACGGCGAGGCCGGCCGCGGCGAGGACGAGGACGGCAATCAGCGCGATACGCTTAGACACTGAGTGACTCCCGTTCGAGTCGCTTCCAGGACGCGCCGCAGGCCTTCTTCGAGGCCGACCTGCGGCTCCCAGCCCAGCAGCTGCCGGGCTCGGGTGATGTCGGGCTGGCGCACCTGCGGATCGTCGACCGGCAGCGCCTCGAAGACGATCTCGCTCTTGGAGCCGGTGACACGTACGACGGTCTCGGCAAGCTGGAGCAGCGTGAGCTCCTGCGGGTTGCCGATGTTCACGGGCAGGTGCTCGCCGCTCTCGGCGAGCAGGACGAGCCCGCGGACCAGGTCGTCGACGTAGCAAAAGCTTCGCGTCTGCGATCCGTCGCCGAACACGGTCAGCGGCTCGTTCGCCTGTGCCTGGCGGAGGAACGTCGGGATCGCGCGGCCGTCGTTCGGACGCATGCGCCTCCCGTACGTGTTGAAGATGCGGACGATGCAGGTGTCCACGCCCTGCTGGCGGTGATAGGCCATCGTCAACGCCTCGGCGTAGCGCTTCGCCTCGTCGTACACGCCGCGCGGCCCGATCGGGTTCACGTTCCCCCAGTACGTCTCGGGCTGCGGATGGATGGCGGGATCGCCGTAGACCTCGCTCGTCGACGCGAGCAGGAAACGCGCACGCTTCCACTTGGCGAGTCCGAGCGCGTTGTGCGTTCCGTACGAGCCGACCTTGAGCGTCTGCAACGGCAGCCGCAGGTAGTCGATCGGGCTCGCCGGACTGGCGAGATGGAAGATGAAGTCGACCGTCCTCGTCGACCGCGAGGTGCTCGGTGACGTCGTGGTTCATGAACGTGAACGAGTCCCCGCGGAGGTGCTCGACGTTCTGGAGCGACCCCGTCTCGAGGTTGTCACACACACGAGGTAGCCCTTGCACAGGAAGCCCAAGTGTGAGAACCAAGGAACCCGGCGCCCCGGTCACGAGAGGTTGGCATCGGTGCGATGTACTAACCGACGGAAAGCGTCCGCGCTCCCCCGCATCCACGCACCGGCCGGGTGCCATCGAGTCCGATGCTAGCGGGGCTACCCGAGGTGCTCGGCCGAGAACGTCTCGAGGTTCCCCAGGAGGCCTCGTCTGAGCCGCATGAGCCGGGGTCTCTCATTCTTAGCGCAGATCCTTGTTCGACTCCATGTCGAACCACATCGCGAACAGCGTGAGTTGCGACCCCGAGATGAGCAGCAGCGCGATGAGGACGACGGTGCCGACGCTGATCCTGGTTGCCCGCCGATGCGAAAGCCGAGCTCGACGAATCCGAGCACGAGGCCGACGAGCGGACGCGAACAGGCCGAAGGCGTAGAAGAAGACGAGCGGGTGGAAGTCGCGAATGACGTACTTCTCGCGCAGGCGCCAGAAGAACCCGCGCAGCAGCAGCCACGAGATGCGCGGCACGACGCGCCTGTACCTGATGCCGGAGCGCTCCCCTACGCCGTACACCGGCCGCGAGGGGAAGTCGCGCACGCGCGCGCTCCAGACGTTGAGGTGGACGAGCAGGTCGTTCGGGAAGCCGTACCCGGTGTAGACGCGGTCGAGATCGAGCTGCGCGAGCATCGGCCGCGCGATCGCTGTGTACCCGGACTGCGAGTCGGCCACGTGCCAGTAGCCCGAGGCGATCTTCGTCAGCATGGACAGGATCGCGTTGCCGAGGTAGCGCGTGCGCGGGATCAGCTCCCACGCCTGGCCGGTGAAGAGGCGGTTCGCCTTCGCGTAGTCGAGCTCGCCGCGCGCGACCGGCTGCACAAGCGTCGCCAGGTCGGCGGGATCCATCTGGTTGTCGGCGGCCATCACGCAGACGACGTCGAGGTCGTGCTCGAGCGCCCGCTGGTAGCCGGTGACGATGGCGGCGCCGACGCCGCGGTTCCGGTCGTGCGAGATCACCTCCACGCGTGCGTCGCCGAACGACGCGCGCACGGTCGGCGGTCGCATCGCGTCGAGCCGTCGTCGACGACGAGGATGCGGTCGACGAACGCCGGGATGCCCGCCAAGGGTCTCCCCGATGAGCGCCTCCTCGTCGTGCGCCGGCACGACGACCCCGACGCGCTTGCCCTCGAGCATCAGACCGAGCGGCGGCGCGCGACGACTGCGGCCACGCGATCCCAGAGCAGCGCGGCGAGCCCGCCGAGCACGAGGCCGATCAGGCCCGCGACGACGACCGAGTTACGCCGGCTCCGCGCGGTCACGCGCGCGGCCGAGGCAGGCGTCAGCACCGACGGCTTCTCGATTGCCGTCGCCTGGTGCAGCAGCTGCGTCGTCGACGAGAGATCGCTCTCCGCCGTGTTGAGCTGCACCTGGAGAAGGAGCTTGTCCGTCGTCGAGACGTTCGGGTCGGCGAGCGCCGCGTTGAGCGCGGTGATGCCCTTCTGTTCCTGCGAGAGCTGACCCCTGAAGCTCGCGATCTTCTCGACCGCGTAGCCGGAGATGCGCGAGATGACGGCCTTCGCGAGCTGGTTCGCGGCGCAGGCCGCGACCTTCTTCTTCGCGACAGTACGGTGAGGGAGACGAGCGGGTTCTGGCCGTTCTTCGACAGGCTGCCGGAGATCGGCTTCGTCGAGATCCCCGAGCGGAACGTCCCCATCTTCGCCTTGCAGATCTCCGCGACGCGCTGGTCGACGGCGAGCGAGTGCGCGACCGTCCCGACCGTGCTCGGGTTCGTCTGCAGGCCCTGGAGCGCGACGTTGCCGCTCGCGGTGTACGGCTGCCCCAGATAGAGGGTCGCCGACGCGCTGTACCGCTGGCTGCCGCCGAGCGCGACCGCGTAGCCGACGATCGCGCCGAGCACGATCCCGCCGACCGGCACCCACCACCGTGCGGCGAGGAGCCGCCAGTAGCGGGAGAAGTCGATCTCCTGCTCGGCCTCGGGATCGCCAGTCATCGCGCGGCGACTCTAGCGGAGGCCCAGGCCCACATCCGCGCGAGACCGTCCGCGAGCGGCACGCGCGGCTCCCAGCCGAGCGCGTCGCGGATGCGGGAGACGTCGGCCTTCGTGCGGCGCACGTCGCCGCGGGCGCGGTCGACGTGCCGGACCTCGAGGCCCCGCCCCGAGATCCGCTCGAGCAGCGCGATCGCCTCCAGCATCGAGGCCTCCTCGCCGCCGCCGACGTTGTACAGGGCGCCCGCCGGCGCGCCGTCCATGGCGGCGATGGTCGCCTCGACGACGTCGGCCACCTCGGTGAAGCTGCGCGACTGCTCGCCCGTCCCGTAGACCTCGAACGTCCCTCCGGCGGCGAGCGCGTCGCAGACGCGGCGGAAGAACATGTCGGGGCGCTGCCGCGGCCCGTACACGGTGAAGTAGCGGAGCCCGACGGCGTCGAGGCCGAAGCTCACGCGCGTAGGCGTGCGCGAGCTCCTCGCACGCGAGCTTCGTGATGCCGTACGGCGAGATCGGCTGCGGCCGTGCGTCCTCGGGCGTCGGGTACCGCTCCGCCTCGCCGTACACCGAGGACGACGAGGCGTACACGACGCGAACGCCGGCCTCGGCGGCGGACTGGAAGACGCGCTGCGTCGCGAGCACGTTCCGGCGCAGGTAGAGCGGAAAGGCGTCGCCGAAGCTGCGCACGCCCGGCTGGCCCGCGAGATGGAATACGCCGTCCACGCCGTCGAGCTCGAGGCTCTCGTCGGCGAGGTCGATATGCGCGACATCGAGTCCGCGTGCGTTCTCCTCCTTCTCCGCCAGGTCGTAGTAGTCGGTGAAGGCGTCGACGGAGACGACGTCGTCGCCGCGCGCTCGCAGCGCCTCGGCCAGGTGCGAGCCGATGAAGCCCGCAGCTCCGGTGACGACGTATCTCATTGCTTCGGGACCATTCCATAGACGACGCCGTAGCCGATGAGGAACAGCTTCCCGCGCTCGGCGACGACGGGCGTGTACTTGCCATCCGGGAACGTCCACAGCTCCTGGCCCGTGCGCGCGTCGAGCGCGTACGTCCGCCCGTTCTTCAGGTGCGCCTCGTGCAGCGTCGCGAAGTAGACGACCCCGTCGACGACGGTCGCCGAGCCGGAGATCGGCCCGCCGGCGTGGAACTTCCAGCGGACGTCGCCGGTGCCGGCGTCGAAGGCGATAGAAGTTCCCGCTGTAGGAGCCGACGAGAACGCGCTGCTGCCAGATCGCGGGCGACGCGTACACGTAGCCGCCGGTGGAATGCGACCACAGCCGGTGGCCGTCCGCCGCGCCGAATGCGTACACCTTGCCGTCCGTCGAGCCGATGTACACGCGCCCGTACGCGACCGCCGGCGTCGAGTAGAAGTCCGAGCCGCCGAAGAGGCGGGGCTGCGCGGACCCCGTCCAGACCACCCGGCCCGTGCGCGACAGGCCGTACACGTGGCCGTCGTAGGCGCCGACGTACAGCCGCCCGCCGGCGTACGCGAGCGCACCCTTGATCGCACCCTTGGCGACGTGCCGGTGCCACACGACGCGGCCGTGATTGGCGTCGAACGCCCACACGTCGCCGTTCCAGTCGCCGACGTAGAGGCGATTGCCGACGAGGAGCGGCGAGCTCTCGGACGGGCCGATCCGGTGCTGCCAGTGGATCTTGCCGTGCCCGACGCCGAACGCGATCACCTCGCCGTCGACACCGTGCCCGCCGTTCTGCGCGTTGCACGGCGGCCGGTTGAGGAATGCCTCGTAGACGGTGCCGTGCGCGTGCGGGCCGATCGCCGGCGACGCGGCGACGCAGCGGTGCGCGCGGTACTTCCACGCGTACTTCCCGGTGCGCGCGCTGATCGCGGCGAACGTTCCCTTGTTCGTCGAGAAGAAGAGCCGGTTGTAGCCGATGGAAGGCGGGAACTCGATCAGGCTGCCGGCCTGGTAGCGCCATACGACGCGGAACGGCGGGCGGAGCGCGATCTGCACCGAGCGCGTCCGGTCGGAAGAGAAGCCGTACGTCGGCCACGGGACTCCGGCCGGCGGAGGCTTCGACACGGCTTCGGTGGTGACGTACTCGGTCGTGGTCGAGCCACGCTCGTCCGCGCTCTGGTGCAGCCGGTGGACGACGACGGCGGTCACTGCGCCGGCCAGGAGGACGGCCAGCACGGCGAGAACGATGAGCAGGCGGCGCATGTGCGCCGGAGGCTAGCCCGTGGCCTCGAGCGTCCCGAGGTCGAGCGCCGCCGTCTGACCGGCGGAGTTCGTCGCCTGGAGCGACGCCTGCCAGCTCCCGGGCGGGATCGCGACCTGCGCGCTGCCGGACACCGGCTGCTGGCCGAGGTCGACCGTCTGCGGCGGATTCACGCCCGCCGGGTCGACGAGCTGGACGACGAGGTGCGAGCGACGGCGTGCCGGGATCGTCGGCCTGCCACGTGAGCGTCGTCCCCGCGAGCTGGGCCTGCAGGTTCTGCGGTGGCGCCGTGTCGAAGGCGACGACGATCGGTGCGAGCTGCGCCGTCGAGCGCCGCCCGACGTAGCTGATCGCCGACACGGTGACCGGATACGTGCCGTGCGCGAGCGCCGGCGGAGGCGTCCACGATGATCACGTGCGTGCCGCGGGCGAACCGGTACGTGAACACCTTTCCCGCGACCGAGAGCGTCACCGAGGAGCGCTGCGAGAGCGTGATCGGGATCGTTGCCGTGTCGAGCCAGCCGTCCGCGGGCTGGGGGTAGACCGTCCGGCGTCGCGGCTCCCTCGGTCACCTTCGGCGCGCCGAGGTAGTCCTGGAACCGCTGCGCCGCGTCGCTCCAGTACGGATCGTGCGTCTGCGCGGCGAGCTTCGCGAGCAACGTCGTCACGAACTGCTCGTAGCCGAGTGACGCGTGGGCGCCCCGCAGCTCGTACAGCGACCAGTCGCCGGTGTCGAAGCGCGGGAAGAACGCCTTCGCAGCGGCGGCCATCCGCTGCGCGAGCGAGGTCGCAGCGCCGTTGCCCGTCGTCTGGCCGTATTCCGTCAGCGACACGATCGTCTGCAGCTGGGCGTTCAGGACGATCTCGCGGTCGAAGCCATAGAGCTGGATCCACGGCCCGGCCGGAGGTGTTCGTCACGAGATGCGGCACCGCGGCGTAGGCCCGCGCGGCCGCCGCGGTCAGCCGTCGCGTCCCCGAGCAGCGCGCCTGCGCGCGCAAGCGCCTGCGCGGCGAGCGCCTCCGCCATGCCCGACGCCCACGGCGGCCGGCCGATGCCGAAGCCGAACGAGTACTCCCAGATCAGGCGCGGCCCGCGCGGGACGGCGCGCGCGAGGAGCGCGTAGGCGAGCGACTGCGTCTTCTCGACGTCGTGCGCGGCCGCCGCGTTGGCGAGCGCCGAGAAGCTCGCGAGCGGATGGAACTCGAGACCCTTGTACGGGAACCAGCGATAGACGACGCCTTCGCCGTCGCTGACGTCGACCGGCGCGTCGGGGATGCGATGGTTCTCGAAGTATTCGAGGTTCTGCTCGAGCTGCGTGAAGAGCGCGAGCGCGCGCGGCGACGTCAGCGAGTCCCACAGGGTCGTCAGCTGCAGGAGCTGCGAGGCGATCACGCGCCCGCGCAGCTTCGGCAGGCGCCGCTCGTCCCACAGCGCGCGATTGACGTCGCGGCGGTAGCGCGCGGCATCGGTCGGATTCATCCAGTGCTGGGCGATCGCGTGCGAGATTCCGCGCTCCAAGAGCTGCGCGCTCGTCGCGCCGCGCGCCGCGGAGGCCGCCGGTGCCCACACGAGAAGCAACGCCGCAGCGGCCGTCGCCGCCCGCTTCATCTCAGCGAGCGGACGGGCTCGACGGCGTACAGGCTCGAGTAACCGTGAAACAGCAAGCGCATTCCGTCCCCAGAGACTGGGACGTAGTGACCGTGGCGAAAGTTGAGAACGACGTGTCCGGTGCGCGCGTCCACGCCGACGATGCGGTGCGCGAAGCTGCCGGCGTAGGCGACGCCGTCGACGACGACGGCCGCGCCCGAGATCGGCCCGCCTGCGCCGACCTCCCACAGCACGCGCCCGCTCGCCGCGGACACGCCGTAGAAGACGCCGTTGTACGCGCCGAAGAAGACGCGCCCGCCCCAGACCGCGGGCGAGGAGTAGACGTACGAGCCGGTGGAGACGCGCCACAGGTAGCGGCCATGCGTGGAGAACGCCGTGAGCGAGTCGCCTGTCGAGGACGGGACGAACACCCGGCCGTGCGCGACCGCCGGCGTTCCGTAGATGCGGCCGTTCACGCTCGACGTCCACCGCGTCGCGCCGGTCTGCGGCCGACAAGGCCCAGAGGCGCCCTGCGTAGTCCCCGACGTAGAGCGTCCCGCCTGCGATCGACGCGCTGGAGGTGATCTTCGCACCGAGCTCCCGCGTCCAGCGGACGCGATGCGTGCGCAGGTCGAGTGCGACGAGCCGGCCGTCCCAGGTGCCGAAGTAGTCGATGCCGCGGCGGACGATGGGCGACGACTCGATCGGCGAGCCGACGTCGTAGCTCCAGCGCACCGAACCGTTCGCGCGATCGAGCAGCGACACGCGGCCGCCCATCGAGTGATGAACGAGCTCGGTCCCGTCGATCGCGAGAGAAGACGCCATGACGGCGTTCGTCCGGTGCCGCCACAGCACGCGGCCGTTTCGCATCGCGATCGCGTACACGACGCCGCTGCGGTTGCCGACGTACGCGACGCCGTTGTCGACGACCGCCGGGAACTCGACGAGCCCGCCGAGCGGCACGAACCACACGCTCTTGAACGGCGGCCGCAGATGGATGTGCACCTGCGACTGCGCGCGCGAGAACGTCGCGCCGTACATCGGCCATTGCAGGTTCGACCGATAGATGCGCACGGTCACGAGACGATGGGCGGCGAACGGCTCGTAGAGCGTGCGCGTCCCGAAGCCGCTTGCGCCGACGGTGACGTACATGCTCTTCCGGTCCGGGACGCGGATGACGGCCTCGCCACGCCGATTCGTGCGTGCTGCGCGATGCCACAGCCGCACGGTCGCGCCGCGCACGCGCGTGCTGCGGTCACCGTCGACGACGGTGACGATCAGCTTCGCCGGCCGAAGGGTCGCGAGGTGGCGTGGCGGCTGCGGCGCCGCGGCATGGTGGACCGCCCCGCCGCCGCAACCGGCAACGAGGATCGAAAGCAAAACCCCTAGGGTTCCGCGACAGGCTCTGGGAGCTCTTCCGCGAACGGTTCCAAGGTACCGCCCGCTCCGGCCGACAGCACCAGCTCGGAGAAGAACCGGGTCATGTACAGGCCCTCGAGGAAATCTCCCAGCCGCGGCTCGGGACGCTCGCCGGATGCGAGCGCAAGCGCCAGCTCGGGATACCGGCTGCCGGCCGCGGTCGGGAGCGGGAAGCCGCCGCCGAAGCGCGGATTGATGTCGGTGACCCGATGCGTGCCGTCCGGCTCGCGGAAGCACTGGATGTTCGCGGGGCCGACGATGCCGAGCGACTCCGACACGTGGCGGCCGACCTCGATCAGGTCGGCGTCGCGAATCGTCATGCCCTTGATCGACTCGCCGCCCTTCGACTCGATCATCGTGCGCGGTACGGCGTTGAGGCAGCGCGCCTCGAGGTCGCAGAACACGTCGATGGAGAACTCCTCGCCGCGACAGCACGCCTGCACCATCGAGTCGACAGTCGTGTAGCCGAGGAAGAAGTCGAGCTCGCGCCGGTCGGCACAGCGGAAGATGTTGCGCGAGCCGAAGCCGCGTCGCGCTTTCACGAGCACGGGGTATTCGACGTCTGTGGGAACGTCGTCCGGGCAGCCACGTCGCGGGCGAGCCGATGCCGCGCTCGACGAAAAGCAGGTGCGCGAGCCACTTGTCGGCGAGCGCATCCACGACCTCGGGTGACGGAAGCAGCACGAGTGCACCGAGCTCGTCGCCCGCACGCGAGAGGACGCCGTGGTCGAGGTCGGTCAACGGCACGATCAGCGCGACGTCGTGCGCGGCGACGAGCGCCGCGAGCGCGGCGACATAGACGGGATCGTCGACCCGCGGCGCGAAGGCGTGCTCGTCGGCGTGGTAGAGCGCAGGCGCGAGCGGGTTCACGTCGACCGCGAGCGTCCGCGCTCCGGCGCGGCGGAACGACGTGACGATGTCGACGCGCTGGCCCGCGCAGGTGAAGAGGACGCCGACGCCGCTCACGGCCCGTGAGGGTACCGGCCCCGAACCGGAATAGGCTTCGTCGGTGAGCCTCGAGGGCGTCGTCGGCACGCTCGACACCGACGTCTGCATCGTCGGCGCCGGGGCCGCAGGGCTCACGCTCGCGCACGCGCTGCGCAAATCGGGGCTTTCGGTGCTCGTACTCGAGAGCGGGCCTGTCGACGATCCCGACCGCTGGAACGCGGGCGAGGTGGTCGGCCATCCGTACAACGGGCTCCTGCGCGGGCGCGTGCGCGGGCTCGGCGGAACGACCGCGGTCTGGCCCGGCCAGTGCATGCGGCTGCGACCGACCGGACCTGGCTGCGTGGCCCTTCGACCTCGAGCCGCACTACCGCCGCGCGGAAGAGCTGCTCGGCATTCCGGCCGGCGAGACGGCACGCGACCCGTGGACGCTCCGCGGAGAGCGCGGCCCCGGCTTCGACCCGGCGCTCATCGAGTCGGCGACCTCCGTCTTCTGCCGCAGGCGGCGGCTCGGGAGCCTTCCCGTGGGGAACGCGCGCGTCCTCACGGGCGCGACGGCGACACGCGTGGAGAGCGGTCGCGTCGAGGTGCGCGACGCCGCAGGCCGGCACGCAGAGGTGGAGGCCGAGGCCGTGGTGCTCGCCGCGGGGACGATCGAGACGCTCCGCCTCATGCTCGTGTCCGGCATCGGCGGGGGCGACGTCGGGCGCACGTTCGAGGACCACGCCTTCGCCGATGCTGCGCGCGTCGTCGGTCCGCCGCGTGTCCTGCAGGAGATGTACGGCATGCGGCTTCAGCGGCGACTCCGCTATTCGCCGAAGCTCCTCCTTGCCGGAGCGGATCCCGGGTGCATGGGCGCGATCGTCTTTCGCTACAGCCCGACGTCCGCCATCGAGTCCGCGCTGCGGCTGCGGCAGGCGCTGCGAGCGCGGCGGGGGCCGGACCCGCGCGACCTCGCTTACGCGATCCGCGGTGTGCCCGACCTCGCCGCAGCCGCCCTGCGTCTCACCCGTGGTCGGGAGCCTGCCCCGCCGCCCGATGAGGTGCGCTTCCTGGCGATCGTCGAGCAGCGGCCGAATGCGGCCTCGAGGCTGGGGCTCTCCGATGAGCTCGACCCACTGGGCATTCCGCGTGCTCGCGTCGAATGGCGCATTGGTGAGGACGAGCGAACGTCGGTGGAAACCTTCGTCACCGTCCTCGACGAAGAGCTGCGGCGGACAGACGCCGGGTCCCTCGAGGTCGAGCCGTGGCTCGCCGACGCCGAGCGTTGGAGCGGGCACGCATTCGACTCGTTCCATCCTGCGGGCGGCGCGCGCATCGGCGACGTCATCGGCGACGACCTGCACGTGCACGGGTCGCCGGACGTGTACGTCTGCGGCGCCGCCGCGTTCCCCCGCGCAGGCTGCGTCAACCCGACGCTCACCATCGTTGCGCTCGCGCTGCGGCTGGCGGATCAGTTGGAGGCGCGATGACGCTCGGCTACGGGACCGCGGCCCTCGGCCGCTCGCCGGCTCCAGCGCGATTTACGTGTCGCTATACAGCTGAGCTGAGCGGGGAATCGCGCCGAGGGGAAGGCAAAAAGGGCCTTCCGTCCTACGTCGTGGCCGCGAGATCGGCGAAGTAGCCGCCGACTGCGAATTCGAGCTTCGAGTTGATGGTCGTGGCGTGCCGAGCGACGTACTGTGACGCCGGAATGACCCGGAAGTCGACGCTGACTCGCGTCTTGTCGGTCTCGTTCCGAACGTTGCCGTGGAGCAGGTTGACGCCGTCGAACATGAGGATCTGACCAACGTCGCATGCGTAGGGACGCAGGTCGCCGCTTCCTTCGGCCGACTCGATCCAGACCGTGTTCGAGTCCCACGCACGCGTGAACGGAAGCCACAGGTTCACCTCACCCTGACCGTGGGAGTAGTCGCGGTCGCGGTGGATTTCTCCAACCGCGACGTTGTTGGGAAGGTGGACGCGGAACGTCGGAATCCGCTGGTAGATCAGATTCTCGCCGAAGAGGGGCTGCACCACGTCGACGAGCAGGCGATGGTAGACGCGGAAGAACTCGTCGCCGATCGAATAGAAGCGCTCGTGGAACACCGTCTTTTGGTCGTTCTCGCGCGTCAGCAGAGGGTAGTCGGCGGTCGTATGGATCTCATCCAGCTGCGGGACGCCAAGCTGCTCGCGGACGAGGTCGGCAAGCGGATACCGCTCGAGGTCGTAATCGACGAGAGCAGTTTCGACGGGATCGAGTTTCACGCTAGGAGCTCCTCGCAGAGGGAAACAAGTTTGTTCGCAAACACGCGGTACGTGAGGTCTTCCGCACGTGCAAGCGCATGTCTCTCGCACGCGTGCCGCAGTTCGTCGTCTTGCAAGAGCCGCAGGATAGCGTCCCGGTAGCCGGCGACTTCGCCTGCGTCGACGAGGAGGCCTTCTTGACCGTTCACCACGTAGTCGGCAATGCCCGGGCTACGGGTCGCAACGACGGGCTTTCCGAGTGCCAGAGCTTGCGCGACCATCATCTGACCGAAGTCCGAGTCGGGATCGCGCAGTGGGACCACAACCACCTTGGCGCGCGCCATCCGCTCGAGGAACGAGCGCACAGGCATCCGCCAGTGCACGCTGCAATTCGGCGGTAGCTCACCGCGCCAGCCGAGCGTTTCCGGAGAGAACGTCACTATCTCGAGTGGCACGTCGGTTCCCCGAAGCGCCTCGATGATCGATGGGATGTCCCTGCCGGTTCCTCCTCCCGTGAAGACATAGTCGCCGACCTCGGTGACCGCTTCCCGCACTTCGACGAAGTTGCCGTCGGCCGGGTCGTACGTGAAGACCGCCTTCGCGCGCGCGGCCGGCGGTTGGCGTTCGATCCAGGATCGCTGGTAGACGATGACGCGATCGACGTAACGCAGCTGCTCTTCGCTCAGGTGGAGCTGGTTGACGACGATCAGCCGCGCTCGGCGCAGAAGCCCGAGTCGACGAGCCTGGATGAACCACGGGACGGTGCGCTCGACGGAACCGAGGACGACAACACGAGGCCTTCGGAGCGCGATCGTGATCAAGCCACGGCCTGCTGCCACGAGCGAATTGAGAAGGTTCGTGCTGTGCCCGTAGAAGACGCGTGCGTACACCCGGTGAGGAAATACCTCAGCCTCCGGCGACGCCCAGAAGCTCTTCCTCACAGTGACGACGGTGACGTCTTCGAGGCTGGACGGCTCGACGCCGGCGTGATCCGAGCTCACTGCGCGATCGTTCTCCGGATTGGGCGGTGCATCATTCACTTGAATGACGGCTGAATGCATGTCCGTGCGTTTATATCCGAGGCCATGACCTGCGTCAGCCCGGAGGAGGTAGCGCGTTCGCCCAGAGGACGCCGAGGCGCGGCATGACGCCACCTGTGCGGATGACGCTCGGCTACGGCACAGCCTCGCTGGGCCGGTCGCTCTCGCGACGGGAGCGAGTGCACCTGCTCGAGACGGCGTACGACTGCGGCATCCGCTGGTTCGACACCGCTCCGCTGTACGGCGCGGGCGCTGCGGAGGAGGCACTCGGCCGCTTCCTGCGCGGCAAGGATGACGTCGTCGTCGCCACGAAGGTCGGGATCGTCCCGCCCGGGCTCCTCGGCGTCGCGCTGCGCCGCCCGGCCACCGGCGGTCGCTTCGCGCCCGCCGACGTCCGACGACAGGTGGAGCGGAGCCTGCGCCGCCTGCGCCTCGACTCGGTCGACGTCGTTCTCCTGCACGAGGTGGATGCGAGCGCCGCGCCCGTGGCGCTCGACGCGCTCGACCTCCTGCGGACAGCAGGCACGCTCCGCCTCACCGGCATCGCAACTGGCACCTCGCAGACGGAGGCGATCCTCGCATCGCGTGTACCGGACGTCGTCCAACTCGCCGCCGGAAGCGTCGTCGGCACGCGTGGCGCCAGGCTCGTCGTTCACTCGGTCCTCGCCGGGAGGACGGAGCCCGCAGGCGAGCTCCTCCGCGCCGCCGCCTTGGCGTATCCGGAGGCCGTCGTCCTCGTCGGGTCGCGCAACGCCGACCACATACGCGAAGCTGCCGCGGCGCTCGGCTAGGTACCGTCGCAGCTCGGTGCGCCGCCTCCTCACAGCCCTCGTGCTGCTCGTCGCCCTCTGGCTCGTCGCCGTCGCGCTTCTCTTCGTTTGGCCACAGGCGGCGCAGACGCCGCCCGCGCACGCCGACGTGGTCGTCGTCCTTTCCGGCGGCGAGAACGGGCGGCTCGATCCCGCGCTGAAGCTCGTCCAGCGCGGCGTCGCCCCCGTCCTTGCGATCTCGAGCGCGTTCCGCGATGCGAAGTGGACGAAGGCGCATCGACTTTGCCGCGGGCAGGACGGGCCGACGCGCTTCCGAGTGCTCTGCTTCGAGGCGAACCCCTACAGCACGCGCGGCGAAGCCGAGACGGTGACGCGGCTGGCCGGCAAGTACGGCTGGCATCGAATCGTCGTCGTGACGTCTACCTACCACCTGACCCGCGCGCGGATGCTCTTCCGCCGGTGCTTCCACGGCTCCCTGTGGACCGTCGGCACTTCCGCGCCGTGGTCGGAGCTCCCTGAGGAGTGGGCGTCGGAGACGGCGAAGTTGGCCGTGCAGACGTTCTACGAACGCGGCTGCTGATCGATCCAGCCGCCGCTCGTGCCCTTGTACGTTCCGCCGAACAGCGCAAACGGGGTCAGCGCGAGGATCTTCAGGTCGAGCGCCGGCGAGCGGTGCTCGACGTACCAGACGTCGAGCTCGATCCGCTCCTCCCACGGCAGGGTTGCGCGGCCGTGCACCTGCGCCCAGCCGGTGATGCCGGGCTTCACCTCGAGCCGGCGCAGCTGTCTCGGCGTGTACCGCTCGACCTGGTAGCGCAGCGTCGGCCGCGGGCCGATGACGCTCATGTCTCCACGGACGACGTTCCAGAGCTGCGGCAGCTCGTCGAGCGAGAGCCGGCGGAGCACGCGGCCGACGGGGGTGATGCGCGAGTCGCCTCGGTCGACTGCGAATCCTGCGCCCTGCGTCTCGGCCCCGACGACCATCGTTCGGAGCTTCAGCAGCTCGAAGTCGTCGCCGTCCTTGCCGACGCGCATCTGCCGGTAGAGCGCCGGCCCGCTGCTCGTCAGCTTCACCGCGAGCGCCGCGAGCGCCGAGAACGGGCGTCGCGACCGTGAGGGCGGCCCCTGCGATCGCTACGTCCGCCGCGCGGTTCACCGCGTGCCCTCGGCGACGTCCCACGTGCTCGGCACGCCGCGGCGCACGTAGTTGACGAGCGCCTGCACCGTCGCCCACGTGACGAGCACGTAGTAGCGCGCAATGCCGACGCCGACTAGCGCCGCGGCGAGCACGCCGAGCTGCAGCCCGAGGGCGACCGCGTAGATCGTGCCGTGAAGGACCAGGGCGATGGACGTCCCGAGCAGGACGAGATGAAGGATGCCGCTGGCGTACCGCAGGTGACGGTGCGAGACGATCTCGACGAAGTAGCAGCGGCCGCAGGCGGCGAAGCATCTTCCCCTCGACGACGATCGCCCAGCAGTGCTCGAACATGCGCACCTTCCGGCGGTACTCGTCCTCGGTCGTCGGCGTCGCCTTCTCGTATGCGTGCGCGTCGGGCTCGTAGACCGCGCGGCGCCCGCGCTGCACCATCAGGTACGGAAGCGACAGGTCGTGGCCGAACCGCGGGTCGACTTCGACGTAGTCCGCGCGGCGCACCGCATAGATCGAGCCGTTCCCGCCCGTGACGGAGTCCAGCCGCGACTCCGCCTCGCGCACGCCGAGCTCGTAGCGCCAGTACAGGCCCTCCTTATTGCGCCCGTCGTCGGCCAGGACGTTCAGTCGGCCGCACACGTAGGCGACGTCGGGGTCGGCGAAGGCGCGCACGAGCAGCCGCAGCGCATCGGGCGCCCACGTCGAGTTGGCGTCGGTGAACGCGACGACTCGCTCGAGGCTCGCGAACCGCGTGATTCTGCGCCGCCACCTTGCCGCCGCGCGGATTGCCGGATCGACGCGCGCGCCCGCGCGGCGGCGAACTCCTCCGTTGCGTCCGTCGAAGCGTCGGAGGTGACGACGATCTCGAGCGGTCGGTCGGGTAGTCGAGCGCGCGCAGGTTCTCGATCCGGCGCACGATCACGGTCTCCTCGTTGTGCGCGGCGACGACATGGTCACCGTCGGCAGCACGTCGCCCTCGCGACCGGCCGGTCGCGAGACGAGCGCGAGCGCCGACGGCGCGAGCGGATAGCCGCACGTGCGTCCAGACGAGCGCGGCGAGCGAGACCCAGAACAGCGACGACGACGGCGACCACCGGCTAGCGCGCCCATCTTCCGCAGCACGCCGGATTCGACGTTCGCGCCCGGTCGAGGCGGGATCGACGCCGCTCCCGGATCGGACCTCGAGGGTCGTAGTAGATCCTCGCGCCGCCGCCGGCGATCGATCGGCCTCGATCAGATGACCGCCGGCGGTCGAAGCAGAGCTCGAGGGCGCAGCAGCTCTGCGCCGCGCCGGTAGACGAGGCAGTCGAATTGCGGAAGCACGCGGTAAGCCGACGAGCGACCGCTGAGTCGAGCGGGCCGACGAGATGCGAGCGACGCGCTCCATTCCGCGCACCTGCGCATGCGACCCACCGGCGCTTCTCCCACCGGCCGACGACGACGAGCGCGACGAGCACGACGACGACGACGGCAGCGACGAACAGCGGCCGCCGCATCGTCAGTGAGCCGCGAGTCTCAGCGAGCAGCTCGCGGTAGCGCCCGACGGCGACGTCGCGGTCGGCCTCCCGTACGACGTACTCGCGGCCGCGGCGGCCCATCTCCTCGAGATCGTGGTGGCCGTCGTACGCGTCGCGGATCGCCGCGGCGACGAGCTCGGGCCGGCCGGGCGGGACAACGATGCCGCAGCCGACCTCGGTCACGATCGCGCCGTCTCGCTGTCGGCGTCGGCGGCGACGAGCACCGGCCGGCCGCCGCGAGGATCCCGTACAGCCGGCTCGGCACGACGTAGCCGGAGAGCCCGCGCGCCGAGCCCGACGAAGTGCAGGTGCGCCGGCGGAGAGCGACGACGAAAGGGTCTCGCGCGGCTGGTAGGGGAGGAAGCGCACCGCGTCGGCCTCGAGCCGCTCGGCGAGCGTCCATCGAGCTCGGCGCGGCGCGCGCCGCAGCCGACGATCACGACCGCGAGGTCGTCGAGGTCGCGCAGGAACGTCGTCGCCCGGACGAGCGTGTCGAGGTCCTGCGCGTGGCCGACGTTGCCCGAATGCATGACCACGAAGCGGTCGACCAGGCCGTGCTCGCGCGCCCACTCGTTGTCGCGCGGCTGCGGGGACGATCGCTGGGTGTCGACCCAGTTCGGGATCACGACGATGCGGTCCGGGCGCGCGCCCTTCTGCCTCGAGCCGCTGGCGCATCGTCTCGCCGATCGCGACCACCCGGTCGGCGCGCTTGAGGTAGGAGGCGATCAGAGCGACGCAGCAATCCGACGAGCAGCGGATTCTCGAGCCGCCTCAGCTCGACCGCGATCTCGGGGAAGACGTCCTGGCTGATGACGACGAGCGGCCGCCGAAACGCCGGGCGACGACGAGGGCCGACGTTGCCGATGACCGGCGGGTCGGTCATGCAAAAGACGACGTCCGGCCTCCGCGAGAGCAGCGCAACGCGGAGCGACTCGGCGAGGTACGTGAGGTAGTTGACCGCGCGAGCCAAGAGTCGCGTGCGGTCGTACGCAGTCGAGCGAACGCGGATGATGCTCGACGCCGTCGTGCTCGAGGCGCTCCGCATGCGGCGCGTGAACTCGCGAACCGCCCGGTGACGATCGAGATGTCGAACTCCGCCGCAAGCGCCTCGAGCAGCTCGGAGAGCAGATGGCCGGTCGCCTCGAGACCCGGCCAGTAGTACTGGTTGAGGACGAGCAGGCGCGGCTTGCGCGCGACATTGCCCGTGCTCATGTCGCCGCCCGTCGACCGATTGCGACAGCACCGAGGAAGGCGCAGACCCAGACGGTGACTGTGCCGATGTCGCCGACCGAATAGATGTACGACTGCACGATCGCGAGGACGAGCGCGGTCGCGAGGACGGCCACCGAGACGTTCGCCTCCGGGGACGTCCGGCGGCGAAGCGCCCCGAACGCGAGAGCGCCGACGAGCGCAAGGAAGGCGGCGAGCCCGACGGCGCCGAGCTGGAGGTAGATACCGATGTAGGAGTCCTCGGGCGTACCGCCGACGAAGTTCGCGTACCGGTTGATGAACACGCGCTCCTCGGTCCCGAAGCCGTAGCCGAGGGCGGAGCGAGCGTCGGCGAGATCGAGCGCACCACGCCATGCCTCGCCGCGTCCGGAGAGGCCGAAGAGCGTGCGGTGGGTCGGTGCCGTCTCTCCCGGCCCTTGAAAGCCGATGTCGAACTCGAACGGATAATCGACCCCGACGTTCAGGTATCCCGGCTTCGCTCTTATGCCGGCGGGAGCCGACTGCGCGCCGTGCTTCGGCACGGAGGCGTTGCCCTTCGACGTCGAAGCGAGCGCAACGGCGATCGTCGCCACGAGGAACACGGCGACCACCCCGCCGGCGAGCGCCCGCACGCGGATGCGTTCATGGGCGAGAGCGGTGACGACGAACACGCCGACGAAGCCGGCGGCGATCGCTCCGCGCGAACCCGACGCCGCGATGGAGGCGTCGAAGGCGACGGCGGCAACCAACGCGAGCCCCCGCTCTCTCCGGGTGCGGCCTTGGAATGCCAGCCAGACGGCAATCGGAAGACACAGAGCGAGCAGAAGCGCGACCGTGTCCGGACTCTCGCCGAACCCGCGATATCGGGCGGGAACATCGAACGTCGCCGCCTGCACTGCTGCGGCATGGTCGAACGCGAGCGTGACGAGGCCGAGCGCGGTGACGACGAGCGCTCCCGCCACGATGCCCCAAAGCATGTGCCGAGCGGCGTCGGTCCGATCCGCGCACCCCACCGCGAGCGCCGCGGATGTCGCGAAGAGGAGCGCAAGCGTCGCGGCGCGCTCGATCGTGAGGCGAGGATCAACCGACCAGAGCGCGGACTCGACGGCCACTGCGAGGAACACGAGAGCCGCGACGACAACGGAAGGACGGAGACGCGTGACCGGACGGCCGCCCCGGACGAACCCGACGAGAACCGCTGAGACGAAGAGCGCGAGGAGCGCGGCCCATCGCCCGTCGCGGCCGGCATGGACGACGCCCGCGACCGAGCTCGAGCCGGCCGCGAAGGCGACGAGCGTCACGGCGAGCAGGACCGGGGGGGCGAGATCGGGTGTCAGGCGCCGCATCGGCGCATCAGGTTAGACATGGGGCAGCAGGTTGCGGGCTATACTCGCCGCCCGGTGCCGTTTCTCGCTGCAGCGGCCGTGATCGCGGCGTCGTACGGCAGCGGACGGCTCCTCACTGCGGGCGGCTGGCTGGTCATAGGGGACGGTCTGCGGCGGCGGCTGACGATCTTCACCGTCGGCTACGTCTTCCTCGCGACGCTCATCTTCGTGCTCGGGTACGTCGACGCGTTCCGGCGCCCTGTGCTCATCGCCGTGGCGCTCGCGGGCGCTGCGGCCGCGATCCCGTTCGTGCCCGGCGAGATCCGCGCAGCCCGTGCCGCGTGGCGCAGAGCCGGATGGATGCGCCGGCCGCTCGCGGCGATCGGGGTCCTCCTCGCGCTCGACGTCTTCCTCGCTTCTGCGCCGCCGACGTCGGGCGACGCGATCGCGTATCACCTGAGCGCGCCGAAGGAATGGCTCGAGGCCGGTCATGTCTTTCCGATCTGGTGGGACTGGAACACGTTCCAACCCTTCACTACCGAGTTCCATCAGGCGCTCGGGCAAGCACTGTGGAACGGCCGCGCCGCGATGGTGGTTACCGCGCTCCTCGGCGTCCTCAGCGTCTGCTGCATCTACGGCCTCGCCCGGGACTTGGCCGGGCGTCCCACAGCGATCGTCGCGGCGCTCGTGTGGGTCGTGCAGGGGATGTTCGTGTGGGAAGCGACGGGCGGGTTCGTCGAGTTGGTGCTAGCGGGATTCGTGGCGCTGGCGGCGTGGCACCTCGTCTCGCTGCACCGCACAGGCCACGCGCAGGACGCGTTGTGGGCCGGACTCGCGGCCGGCGCCGCGGCCGGCACGAAGTATCACGGGCTCTTGTTCATCCCGGTGTTCGCGCTGCTCGCCGTCCTGCTCGTACATCGCCGGCGAGCGCTCGCGTTCGGGCTCTTCACGGCGGGAGCCTGCGTCGCGTTGCCCTGGTACGTGCGCAACTGGGTCGTCACCGGGGATCCGCTGTACCCCTTCGCGGCCGGCATCTTCGGCGGCAAGTACCTCGACGCTGGAACACGGTATGACTTGAGCCAGAGCCTTGCCGGATACGGCCTTCCCGGAATCTGGCGACTGCCCTTCTTCCCGATCGAGTTCGTCCTGCACACCGACCGGTACGAGCGCGGGTACAGCTTCAGTCCGGCGCTCTTCCTGCTCCCGCCGATCGGCGTGGTGCTCGGCGGTCGAACGGCCCGGCTTCTCGGCCTCGGGATCGCCGCCTACCTCCTTGTTTGGTGGGAGACCATGCACCAGGTGACCCGCTACCTCCTCCCCGTGCTGCCGTTCGCGGCGGTGCTCTCGGGCTCGGCCGCCATTGCGCTGTGGGAGCGCGGCCGGCGCGCGCGGATCTCCCTCGGCGCGATCGCGCTGATCACAGCGCTCCCGTTTGTCGCGATCGCAGGCCTCTTTACCTGGCGCATCGGTCCGGGCGCCGCGGGGACTGAGAGCACTCCGGCGTTCGTCCAGAAGCAGACCGGCACGTACGACGCCTTTCGCTGGCTCGATCACAACTTGCCCGCACAAGGGCGCGTGCTCATCGGCATTCGCGATGCGTACTGGCTGAATCGACCGTATGCAGTCTTCGACATCCCGTTGTTCAACTACGAGCAGACGACGGCCGACTCCGTCGCGCGCATGCGCCGTTATGACGTGCGCTACGTCGCGTTCCTGAACGGCCAGTTGCCTCCGTCGCTTCAGCCGCTCGCGGGGCAGCTTCGCCTGCTCGTTCGACTTGACGTCCCGTTCGTGACCTCGCGGACGCTCGGGCGCGTCGAGCACGAAGAGCTCGACGTCTGGGCGTGGTGCGCCGCGCGCGACCATCCCTGCCGGGCGTGAGCTACCCCGAACGGATTGTCCCGGACGTCGAGGTGCCCGGAGTCGTTGCGCTCCACCTGAAGCGGTACGTTTTCGCCGCGCCGTACTGCGCGAACAAGTTCGTCCTCGACGCCGCCTGCGGCGTCGGATACGGCAGCGCCGAGCTCGCACGCGTGGCGACCCGCGTCGTCGGCGTGGACGTCGACGACGCGGCGGTCTCGTATGCACGCTCCCGCTACGGAGGCAGCAACATCGAGTTCGAGACGATGGATGTGACGTCGTTGCGCTTCGGGGACGCCTCGTTCGACGTGCTCGTCTCGTTCGAGACGATCGAGCACGTCGCGGATCGCGAGGCCTTCCTCCGCGAAGTCACGCGCGTCCTTCGGCCGTCGGGCACGTTTGTCGTTTCGACCCCGAATGCGCCGCGGACGACGGACACGCCGGAGAACCCCTTCCACCACGTCGAATACGCGCTCGACGACTTCGTGGGGCTGCTCTCGGCGCACTTCGCGAACGTCGACCTCTTCGGCCAGCGCCGCCTCCAGACCCGCAGGCACCGCGTCCTGCAACGTCTCGACGTGCTCGGCCTGCGCCGGCGTCTTGCGTTCCTTCGCCGTGCGGCGCCTCTCGTAGGCACGGCGCCGACCGAAGAAGTCTCGCTCGAAGGGATCGTGATCGAACGCGCCGGGATCGAGCGGGCGAGCGAGCTCGTCGCGATCTGCACGGAGCCGCGGTGAAGATCGTCCATCAAGTGCTCTCCGGCGACGTGGCCGGCGGTCAGCTCGTAGCGCTCCAGCTCGCACGTGCGGCAAGGGAGGCGGGCCACGACGTCCGCTTTTCGTCGTCGACGGACGGACCGTTTCTCGGGCTCGCACGACGCGAGGGATTCGACGCGGAAGTGATCCCAATACGCGGCGCGCTCGACACCCGCGCGCTTTGGAGACTCGCGCGCGCATTCCGCGCGATGGACGCCGACATCGTCCATATCCACGGCCACTTCTCGGTCAACACGGTCGCGCGCATTGCGGGCCGGCTCGTCGGAGCGCGCGTGGTCTCCCACATGCACATCGACAATGTCTTTCGCGCCGGGCCCGGACGCCGGATGCAGATCCTCGTCGACACCGTGACCGCGCGGCTCTGCTTCTCCATCGTCGCCGTCTCGGAGTCGACCCGCGTGAGCCTTGTCCGGCAGGGTTATCCGGCCTCGCGGCTTACGACGGTCTACAACGGCGTCGACCTGCACGATCCCGTGCCGCCGATCCGGCTCGCCGAGGGCCCCACGATCCTCGAGGTGGCGCGACTCGCGGAGGTCAAGGGACAGCGGACGCTCCTCGCCGCGCTCGCCGAGCTCGACGCCACGGCGGTGCTCGTCGGCGCCGACCTCGAGCACGGCGGCGCATACGAGGCGACCTTGCGCGCCGAGGCCGACCGGCTCGGCGTCGCTAGTCGCGTCGTCTTCGCCGGCCACCGGGACGACGTAGCCGCGCTCCTCGCCGGATGCGACGTCTTCTGCCTTCCCTCGAGCGCCGAGGGCCTGCCGCTCGTGGTTCTCGAGGCGATGGCGGAGGGAAAGCCGGTCGTCGCCACAGCAGTTGGCGGAACGCCGGAGCTCGTGATCCACGGCGACACCGGGCTGCTCGTCGCGCCCGGAGATGTCGACGCGCTGCGTCGCGCGCTCGCCGACGTCCTCGCTGACCCGGACCTCGCTCGCAGGCTCGGCGAGACCGGACGCGAGCGCGTCCGGACGTCGTTCTCGGCGTCGGCTGCGAGCGAGACGATCATGAGGATCTACGAGCAAGGACGGTAAGTTGTCTGCGA
>CAVOMK010000014.1:0-86510 GCA_963697005.1 uncultured Actinomycetes bacterium
ATGCGGCATCGCATCCTCGAACTCCCAGCCAAACAAGCCGCCATAGAACTCCGCCGCCGCGCCGGGGTCCGGCTGCGAGGTGTCGACCCAACACGGCACACCCGCGATGTACCCGTCACGCTCAGGCAAGGCGAACTCCTTCCGCTCGCCACCAGTCGCCGCAGCCTAGCCCTCACCGCCACTCCCGCGCCGGCGCTCGTGAGCCCGGTAATGATCCCGCCATGCACAGCGTCTACGAGGCCGCGGGTGGCGCCGACGGACTGTTGCGTTTGGCCGGGGCGTGGCATGCGAGGGTGATGGCCGACGAGGTGGTGAGCCACGCCTTCAGCCACGGCTTTCGCTCTCAACACACCGAGCGGCTTGCCGCCTACTGGGCCGAAGCACTCGGCGGACCGGCGAGGTACTCGGAGGGCTACGGCAACGAGACAGCGGTCGTGCGCATCCACAGCGGCAACGGCCCACACGAAGAGATGGACGAGCGGGCGATCGCTTGCTTCGACCAAGCCCTCGAAGACGTCGGCCTCACCGCGGAACCGCTCCGTCAGGTGCTGCACGACTACTTCGCCTGGGCGACGACCACAACCATGTCCGCCTACCAGAACTCCGCCGACGACGTACCCCAAGGCCTGACCATCCCGCGCTGGTCCTGGGACGGCCTCCAGCACTGACCAGTCGGCGCCCGCAAGCGGCAGGCGTGCGCTCGTACTCTGGCTCCGTCTCAACGGCCTTTTTGAGCGAGTCTGAGCAGGCTCGAAGCTGGCTCGCGAGCCTCCAAGAATCCCCAGGGTCCTCCATTGACGATTTCGCACTCGCCACGGTCGCGACGCGACCGGACAAGCCACGAGGGACCGCCACCTCAAGTTCTACGAACTACGCGACAACCTCCTGCCAGTCGCTTCGGGCCAAGAGCGCGATGGATGGCGGTGGTGGCGCTTGCCTTCATCGTCGTTGGTGGTGCTGATCATCGTGCTGCGCGGCTCGTCGCCGACCACCGGTTACGACGCCTCATATCCGCAATGCTCAGGCTCGTACCCATCGAACCCGTTGTTCGGGATCGTCGGCGTCAACGGCGGGCTGGCGAGCAACGCAAACCCGTGTCTCAGCGGCGAGCTGCGCTGGGCGCGCGACACGCCGGGGCAGAAGCGCCGAAGCAGCCACCGCTGTCGCTGTACATCGACACCGGTAACCCTGGAGCGCAACACGTCGCGGACTGGCCCAGCGGCGGCACCGCGCCGGCCTACGGTGCCTGTAACGGCCTGCTGACCACCGCCTGCTCGTACATCTACGGCGAGCAGCGCGCCGCTCACTCCTACGGCCTCGTCGCCGCGCTCGACCCGGTCGCGGCCAAGACCGCGCCGTGGTGGCTGGACGTCGAGCTGATGTCGAGCTGGGCCGGGACCTACCAGCTCAACATCGCCGCGCTGCAGGGCTTCATCGCCGGCCTGCGCAACGCCGGCGCGACCGGACCGATCGGGATCTACTCCACCAGCGCACAGTGGAAGGACATCACCGGGCTGACGGCACAGACGACAGCGACGGCCTTCAACGGCCAGCTGCCCGACTGGGTGGCCGGAACCGAGGCAACACTCACGCAGGCGCGGCAGAACTGCACGAGCGGTGGATTCACCGGCGTCGCGCCGACGCTCGCGCAGTACCGGACCGGCCCGTTCGACGCCGACCTGCGCTGCACCGGCTAAGCACCAGAACATGTGATCGTGGAGCATTTATGGAGCCAAGCGGGCGCAACCGGTGGCAACCGTCGGCAAATCGGTCAGCCCGAAAACGGCTCAAACAAGCCAATTCGCAGCCGTCGGCAACCCACGGCAACGGTCCGCGACCGCATGGTAAGGAGGGGGTCAACGGTTCGAGTCCGTTAGAGGGCTTCGAAAAGCCCCGCACAGCGGGGCTTTTTCTTGAGCTCCACTTGCATGATCTTAGTGGAATGCTCGTCTATGGAGCACTTTATGGAGCTCTGAGTTTGAGAACGTCCGAGATTGGCGTCAGGCGCGACAACGTAGGCATGCGCCGGCATACTACAGGGGTGTCACCCGAGCGATGAGTGTTCGGCAATGTCATTGCCGGTTAAGGGTGGACCGGAGGTACCCGCTTCCTCTATCGCTTCGGTCGATGATGACCGAGTCGAGTTGCTCACGAACGCTTTCGGCGAGCGCCGGGCCTCCTGGTAGTTCTCAGTCCGCTCGTATTTCTTCTCCGAAACCTCGACCCAATACCAGACGGTCCGATTCGCCACGTGGATGGGGTCCATCGCCACTGTAGATCTCGACCACAGGCGGCCTCCCGACAGCGGGCAACCACGCGCGAACATCACTCCAACGCCAAACCTTGGACTGACCCACGCGTCCGAGAGGCCGGGGAAGTCTGGTCGTGCGGCGAGCTGATGTACCCGTGCTCGCGACATGACTAGGCGATTCGCGATCTCCCCGCCGGTCACCAGATCCTCAAGTTCTTTCGGGGCGGGCCCGAGAGGTTCTCCTCGTTAATCGTACTCCAGCGGTTGGGCTTTACGTACGTCAAGGTAGCCGTAGGCTAGACGTACGTCAAGGGCCGCAGATGCATTATCAGCGGGGCCGCATGGGTCCCGGTAGCACCATGCGTGAATCCCCTTGTTTGGGGCTAGGCCGAGGTCGTCTCGCAGTGCTACGCTCCGATAGGAAATCCCCCCTGTCCGCCTCGGCGGCAGGGTTGCGAGGCCGCCGAAAGGCGGCCTCTGCGTTTCTGAAAGGGCCGTTCACCGCGTAGGCTGCAATCCGACTCATGAAGACAAATGTCTACGTGGACGGCTTCAACCTGTACTACGGCGCCGTCAAGGACACCCCCTACAAGTGGCTAGACATTCGGAAGTACTGCGGAGCGGCATTTCCCGGGCGACAATCAACGAGGTCCACTACTGCACAGCGATTGTCAAGGATGCTCCGTGGGAACCGCCGCCGAGCACTCGACAACGGGCCTTCATTAGAGCCCTAGAGACGGACAGCCGTCGAGGTTCACTACGGCTCGTTTCAGTCGAACATCGTGTCGATGCCGCTCGCGAAACGTCCCCGCAGGGGTTCGCGATGGTGAAGGTGATCAAGACCGAGGAGAAGGGTTCCGATGTCGCCCTCGGCGCCCTCTTGGTAGCACACGGCTATCAACAGAGGTACGAGAAGACGCCGTCGTCGTCTCCAACGATTCGAACGTGTGCTTCCCATCGAGATTGTTCGCACGGAACTCGGCCTCCCCGTCGGCATCCTCAATCCTCACAGAAGTTCGCCGGCGAAGCTAGTCAAGGTTGCGACCTTCAGGAAAGCAGATTCGCGTCGGAGTCCTAAAGGCCGCGCAGTTTCCGACGAGCTCGCCGACAGTACCGGGACGATCACCAAGCCCGCAGCGTGGTAGGTACCTCGCGCCGTGATCGCCACGACAGGTTCGGATGTCCGGTCTGGGAAGCGCCTGTCATCGGCGCCGGCGAGGGCGTTCTCGGATGTTCGACACGACACCTGGTAAGGAGGGAGTCGAGCGGCTCGAATCCGTTAGAGGCCTTCGCTCATTCGCGGCGGTCAGTTGTGCCGAGATACATGCGAGGATGCTCTGCGAGGTCACCTGCGAGCAAAACGGGCTCCTAGCTGTCGGCGCCGAGCCCGTGAACCTCGAGGAGGCGCACTCATGTTCGACCCCTTGTGCGCTTGACGAGGGCGCGGTGCGAGATTCGTGCGAACTAGCCATGACGAAGAGAGGCTAATCCCGGCAAGAGTGACGAAAGTCACTCCACGTGGTCAAGCCAAACGGCGTCTCGTCGGCGACTGATGGCGAACGACCGCGCCGGGTTCACACGCGAGGGGTCGCCTTATCGTCTATCCGAAGTGAATGAGCTCGGGCGCTCCGACAAAGCGCCTAACTCGAGGCCGCGAATTAGCGCCCGTACGCTGCCAACGTTCTTCGACGACGGCGCCCTGCTAAGGGCTCGGGAAGCATTTAGGCACTGAATAGGCACTGGCGAGCATTCTGGTCGGTGATCGTTCTACTCAGAGACAACAAAACCCCGCCTGAGCGGGGCTTTTGTGAAGCGGATGATGGGACTCGAACCCACGACCTTCTGCATGGCAAGCAGACGCTCTAGCCAACTGAGCTACATCCGCGCGAGGCCGGAAGTATAGCCCCGGCTCTTGGCCGCCTGCGCCCTACGGGCGGACGATGCGGCCGAGCGCCCACGCGAACGCGAGCGCGCCGCGCGTGACGGAGACATAGACGAGGAGCGTGGCCGAGAGGAGGGTCAGGAGGTGCGCCATACGCATATCGTCGACCACCGCCGGCGCTTGACTCATCACCGCTCTGGTGGTTCAGTGCCCCGCTTCACTTTCGCCGTCGAGAGCCTCGTTCACAAGCCGGTCGGCGAGCTCGTTGTGCTCCCGCCTGACCGCCGTGTACGAGACCTTCCCGATCGCGCGCGCGAGGCGCGACGGCCTGGATGGAGAGATCCTGCAGCGCGGCGTTCTTCACCCGGTACTCGCCGGTCATCTGCTTCACGAGCAGCTCCGAGTCGGAGACGACCTCGACCTCCGGCACCGCCAGCTCGACCGCCTTCTCGAGCCCGGCGATCAAGGCCCGGTACTCGGCGACGTTGTTCGTCGCCACGCCGATTCGCTCCCCGCGCGCTGCGAGAACGGTCCCGTCCTCGGCCTCGAGCACGTAGCCGTACGCGGCCGGCCCGGGATTGCCGCGCGCGCCGCCGTCGGTGAAGAGCTTCGCCTTCACTGCACGAGCTCGTACACGTCGAACGCCGGCTCCTCGTACGGGTGCGCGTCGCGCAGCGCCGCGATCACCTCGTCGTGCTTCTCCGCGGGATAGACCGTCTCGAGCCGGAGCTCCCGCGCGTGCTCCTCGCGTCCCGCCTTCCCCACGCTCGGCTGCGCGCCGGGACCGCCGAAGAACGTCCCCGTCCCTTCCGTGTACCAGGAGCAGCGCTCGTACTCCCCGATGCGCCCTGCTCCCGCGGCGAAGACCGCATCACGGACGGCGTCGAGCGCCTCGGGCGGAACGAAGACGACGAGCTTGCGGTTCACCGCTAGTCGTCGATCTGCGCGCGCTGGAGCTTCCCCGAGTAGTCGACGTAGATCGACTTCCACTCGGTGAAGACGTCCAGCGCCGCCTGGCCGGCCTCGCGGTGGCCGTTGCCGGTGTCCTTCGTGCCGCCGAACGGCAGGTGCACCTCGGCACCGATCGTGCCGGCGTTCACATACGTGATGCCTGCTTCGAGATCGCGCATGGCGCGGAACGCGGTGTTCACGTCACGCGTGAAGATCGAGGACGAGAGCCCGTACTTGATCCCGTTCGAGACGCGGATGGCCTCGTCGGCGTCGCGCACCTTGATGAGCGCGGTGACCGGCCCGAAGATCTCCTCCTGCGCGACGCGCATCTGCGGGTCGACGTCGGAGAAGATCGTCGGCCGATAGAAGAAGCCGCGCGCGAGGTCGCCCTCGGTCGCGACTTCGCCGCCCGTCAGGAGGCGCGCGCCCTCGTCACTGCCGATCTTGGAGTACGAGTGGATCTTGTCGAGCGCCGCCTTGTTGATGACGGGGCCGATGTCGGTGTCGCCCTCCCATCCGGGGCCGAGGCGCAGCTTCTCGACCGCGGCGACGAGCTTCTTCTGCAGCGCGTCGTACACCTTCTCGTGCGCGATGACGCGCGACGCGGCAGTGCAGCGCTGACCCGACGTGCCGAACGCCGACCACACGATGCCGTTGACGGCGAGGTCCAGGTCAGCGTCGTCCATGACGATGATCGCGTTCTTGCCGCCAAGCTCGAGATGCACGTGCTTGAGCGTCTCGGCGCCGGCTTCCAGCACCTTGACGCCGGTCTCGCGCGAGCCCGTCAGCGTGATGACGCGGATATCGGGGTGGCGCACCATGCGGTCGCCGACGCTGCTCCCGCCGCCGTAGACGATGTTCACGACGCCGTCGGGGAGCCCCGCCTCACCGAGCAGCTCGACGAAGCGCCGCGCGAGCGCGGGCGTGTCCGTCGCCGGCTTCAAAACGACCGTGTTGCCGCAGATGAGCGCCGGGATGAGCTTCCACGACGGGATCGCGATCGGGAAGTTCCACGGCGTGATCGCGCCAACGACGCCCACCGGCTGGCGAATGCTCATGTTCCACTTGTCCGGCAGCTCCGACGGCGTCGTCTGGCCGAAGAGGCGCCGCCCCTCGCCGGCCATGTAGTACGTGATGTCGATCGCTTCCTGGACGTCGCCGCCCGCCTCGGCGCGCACCTTCCCCATCTCGTGCGTCATGAGCTCCGTGAGCGCGTCCTTCTCCTGCTCGAGCAGGCGCGCGAACCGATAGAGGATCTCGCCGCGCTTCGGCGCCGGGACGAGCCGCCAGTGCGCGTACGCCTCCTTCGCCGCCGCGACCGCGTGGTCGACGTCCTCGGTGGTCGAGCGCGGGAAGACGCCGATCGTCTCGCCGTCGGCCGGGCTCGTGCTCTCGAAGGTGTCCGTCCCGGTGATGGCCATGGGACGAGGGTAGTCGTTAGCCTGGCGGGTCCGTGTCGGGGAACGTGCCGGGAATGCGGGCCCGCCGGCGGTCGCGGATCTCGCGCTGCTCCTTGTGCTCGCCGGCGTCCTTGTCCGTGCGGCGGTCGTTGCCTTCGCGGCGGTCGACGATGACGGTCACGTTCGGGTTGTCCCGGTAGTACTCGACCATCTTGTCGTACAGCTCGTCGGCGAGCTCTCGGGGAATGACGCAGTAGATCATCCTGCTCCGATTGTGAAGGAGTGCGGCGTCGTCCGCTAGATGCGGGCGATATCGGGGACGAGACGGCCCTCGTCCTCAACCCGCGTGTTCCAGTCCTTGTAGCTCGACTCGAGCTCGTCCAGCTCGTGCCCGCGGGCCTCGAGGCGAACCGGCTGTGCCGATTCCGGACTGACGCGGTACTGGTACCAGGAGAGATCCCAGGCGACGGTCACGGCCAGCTCGCGGGAGACCCCGGAGAGCGGGACGATGCTCGCGCGCGCCTCGCCGAGGCTCTTCGCGATGCCGCCGACGGTGCGCCGGTACGTGCTCGCGTTGAAGAGGTCGGCCGCCTCGAGAACGGCCACCTCGTCGTTGGAGAGGCGGCGAAGGATCGGCTCCGGTGGTGCGATCGTCTTGCCGTTCGAGCGCGAGAGACCGAGGATCTCGACCAGCCCGCGACGACGGCGGCGACTGTCGCCTGCGATCGTCGGCTGCGTCGGTGTGCCCTCCTTGATCCACCCGTGCTCGATCGCGGTCTCCTGGCAGAGCGGGCACACGTGCACGAGCTCCGCTCCCTCCTCGGGTGCGAAGCGCACGGAGCGTTCGCCCAACAGGAGCGTCCGCTCGCAGACAGCGCATTGCCGCAGCGTCGAGATCTTCGTGACCCGCACTGGTGACGACTATAGCCCCCTTGCCGAGGGCCATCAGCAACCGCTATGGTGACATACATGTGTGTTTTACATGTAGGGGCGGAATGAGCTCGCCTCACGTTCCTGGGGCGGCGCTGGCAAAGGAGCCAAGCGCGCGGCGCGCAGGGCAGTACATGACGTACGACCAAGCGCCGCGCGCGCAGGATCCTGCCGCCAGCGTCGTCAGCCTTTCGCGGAGCCCGGCTCCGCCGGGCGGGAGCGAAAGGCGGCCAGGGACGTGAGGGGCGGGCCGAGGGCGCGGCATCACCACCGCGGGCGCTGGCACGTGCTCGCCCGCGTGGAGCGGTTCACGGAGCCTGCGCTCCTCCTGCTCCTGCGTGAGCGCCCGACGCACGGCTACGACCTGCTCGAGCGCCTGCCCGAGCTGACGGGCGAGTCGCGGGTCGAGATGGGCAACCTCTACCGCCTTCTGCGCGCGCTCGAGGAGGAGGGCCTCGTCGTCTCCGAGTGGAGCGACGGCAAGCGCACGTACGCGATCACCGAGCGTGGCGTGCAGCTGCTCGACCAGTGGGTCGAGGCGCTCCGCACCTCCCAGGAGCGCACGCAGCGGTTTATCGAACGCTACGAGCAAGGGAGGTGAACATGCACGGACACCACCGACACGGCTGGGGCGGCGGCCCGCGGATCCTTTTCCGCGGCGGCTTCCCGAATCGCCAGGAGCTCCTCGAGCGGCTGGAGAACTACCAGCGCGACCTCGAGCAGCAGCTCGCGGACATCGCAGACGTGATCTCGCATCTGCAGGACAAGCCGACTGACCCGCAAGCGGCGACGCAAGCGTGATGACGAACGACCGGTACCTGGTACCGCGCTTTGCGCGGAACCAGGTACCTGCGCTCTTCTACGCCTTTGCGGTCTCGCGCTCTTTCTTCGTTGCTTCGATGATTCTTTGAGCGACGTGCGTCGGGACTTCCTCGTACCGTAGGAAGGCCATGTGGTAATCCCCGCGCCCGCCGGTCATCGACGTGAGCGCCTGCGAGTACGTGAGGATCTCCGCCATCGGCACCTCGGCGCGGATGGTCGTCATGCCGGCGACCGGCTCCATCCCCTGCAGCCGCCCGCGGCGTGAGTTGAGGTCGCCGTTGACCGCGCCGACGGTCTCGTCGGGGACGCTCACCTCGATCTCCATGATCGGCTCGAGCAGCACCGGCTCGGCCTTCGCGTACGCGTCCTTGAACGCGAGCGAGCCGGCGATCTTGAACGCCATCTCCGACGAGTCGACGGCGTGCTCCATGCCGTCGACGAGCATGACGCGGACGCCCTGGATGGGCGCGCCGGCGAGGTCGCCGTGCTCCATCGCCTCGCGCACGCCCTTGTCCACGGCAGGGCGGAAGCTGTGGGAGATGACGCCGCCGACGATCTTGTCCACGAACTCGTAGCTGAGGTCGCCGCCGTCCTCGGCGGGCAGCGGCTCGATCACGATCTCGCAGTCGCCGAACTGGCCGCGCCCGCCGGTCTGCTTCTTGTACCGGTGCCGCGCGCGGGCCTCCTTGCGGATCGTCTCCTTGTACGGCACGCGCGGCGGGTGCAGCTCGACGTCGACGTGGAAGCGGCTGTGCAGGCGGTCGACGGCGACCTCGACCTGCATCTGCGAGAGGCCGGAGAGAAGCTGCTCACCCGTCTGCGGGTCGCGGCGCATCTGCAGTGTCGGGTCCTCCTCCGAAAGGCGGCGCATGCCCGCTGCCATCTTCTCCTCGTCGCCCTTCGCCCTCGGGGAGACGGCGAAGCTCATGACCGGCTGCGGGAAGTCGATGTGCGGCGGCTCGACCGGCACCTCGTGGTCGACGAGCACGTCACCGGTGACGACGTCCTTCAGCTTCGCGACTGCGCCGATGTCGCCCACGCCGAGCGCGTCGACGGGCTCGTTGTCCTTGCCCTGCAGCAAGAGCACCTGGCCGAGCCGCTCCTTCGCGTGCGTGCGCGGATCGACGAGCGTCGTGTCGCCCGAGACCGGCCCGGCGAGGACGCGGAAGCAGCTGATGCGACCCGCGAACGGGTCGGCGATCGTCTTGAAGACGAACACCGCCTGCTTTGCGTCGCCGAACTCGATCGTCGTTCCCTTGCGCGCCGGCGACGGGACGCCCTCGACAAGGAGATCGAGGAGCGCGGTCGTGCCGAGATTCTTCGTCGCGACGCCGCACGCGACCGGATAGAGCTCGTCGCGCGTCACCGCGCCCTTGAGCGCGGCGGCGACGTCCTCGGCGGGAAGCTCCTCCCCTTCGAGGTAGCGCGCCATCAGGTCTTCGTTCGTCTCCACCACGGCGTCGAGGAGCTTCTCGCGGTACTCCTGCACCTGCGCCGCCATCGAGTCCGGGATCGGCTGCGGCCCGCCTTCCTTGCCGCCGGCCGGATCCATGTACGCGCACATGTGCAGCAGGTCGACGACGCCGGTCATCTCGTGCTCGGCGCCGATCGGCAGCTGGATCGCGACACAGCGGTCCGACAATTGCGTGCGCGCGGCCTCGAGCACGCGGAAGAAGTCGGCGCGCTCGCGGTCGAGCATGTTCACGAACACGACGCGCGAAAGCTCGTACTCCTCGGCGCGCGCCCAGACGCGAAGGCTGTTCACCTCGACGCCCATGACGCCGCTGAGGACGACGAGTGCGCCCTCGACGACGCGCAGCGCCGCGAACGTGTCCGCCTGGAAGCCCGCGTCGCCGGGGCAGTCGATCAGGTTGATCTTGCGTTCGTGCCAGTCGAGGTGCGTGAACGTCCCCGAGAGCGACATCTGGCGCCGGTGCTCGTCGTCCTCCCAGTCGCTGACGGTCGTTCCCTGCCCGATGGACCCGAGCCTGTTCGTCTTGCCGGCCTGGTGGAGCAGCGCCTCGACGAGCGAGGTCTTGCCGACTCCGCGGTGGCCGACGACGGCGATGTTGCGGATCTTTCCGGGCTCGGTAGCAGGCATGGAGCTCCTGTCCTCGGGTGATGTCTTAGCCGGATCGTAACCCGGTTCCGAGGCCCAGAGGGCCAAGCCCGACACAGCCACGGCTGGGGCCAGGCCCTGTTACGAGAGTGTCACGGCTTCGTCACGTCCTGCCGAATCATGCGACGTACCTCGTGATCTATCCGTAACAGGGCCTGGCCCCGGTCATGTCCTTCGGCCTAGCCGCCCACGCCCACCCCGTACGCGGTCCAGAACGAGCACTTGTGGTCGGAGGCGAACCCGGACTCCGGCGCGGGCGCCGGCTCGGTCAGCGACTGCGCCTGGTCGGTCGCCGTCGTGTACGCCGGCCAGGCCGGGAGGCCGGCGCCGTTCGGGTTCCCGTGCTTGGCGAAGTTCGTCCAGTAGCCCTGCATGTCGGACGCGAGCTTCGTCTGCCCGGCGCTCAGCTTGCCGGCGCTCGTCGGGAAGAGGTACTGGAGCTCGGCGGAGTGGTAGTCGCCGAGCGAGTACGGGACCGGCGGGATCGGGTAGAGGAACGGCGGGTTCGGATCGTTGAGCTCGTACTGGTACGTCGGCGTGAACTGCGAGAAGTTCTGGACGTCCTCACGTGCGTTGCACGCGAAGATGGCGTCGGTGCCGACTGCACCGAGCGCGTTGTACGGCGTCGGGTACGCGCTGGTCGGGTATTCGGCCACGATGGGCGCGGCGATCGAGGGCGACGGAAACTCCAGCTCCGTCGCAATCTGCTGCTGGTAGTTCGCAGGCGTCACCGGGTTGCCCGACTGCGTCGTGAGCAGGTCGACGAAGAGCATCCACTCGTCGTGGTTCGAGCCGGACATCACCGGCACGTGGTTGAAGTCGCCCGTCTTGAACGCGGTCGAGTACTGCTCCGGCAGGAAGCTGCTGATGTTCGGGTACTGCGTGATCGCAGTCTCGTTCGCGAGCAGCGTCGTCACCGGCAGAGCGCGCAGGCACGCCGCGGTCTGGTCGCTGCACCCCATCTTCGCGGCGAGCGACTCGCCCGTCGCCTCCGCCTGCGCAAGCGTCGGGACGGTCTCCGCGTACGCCCCGCTCTCGATGATCGCGCGCTGGAACAGCCCCTTCCCCGACGGCGACACGAGCTCGGAGCGGACGCTGAGGCCTCCCGCCGACTCGCCGAAGATCGTGACGTTCGACGGGCTGCCGCCGAAGTGGGCGATGTTCCGCTTCACCCAACCGAGCGCGAACTGCTGGTCCATGAGGCCGTAGTCGCCCGAGTCCTGCGTCGACGACTCGGCGCTCAGCGCCGGATGCGCGAGGAAGCCGAGCAGGCCGAGCCGGTAGTTGATGGTCACGACGATGACGCCGTGCTTGACGAGGGCGGTCGGGTCGTAGTCGGTGCCTTCGCCGGAGATGAGCGAGCCGCCGTGGATCCAGAACATGACCGGCAGCTTCGACGCGGGCTTCGCGCTCGGCGGCGTGTAGACGTTCAGGAACAGGCAGTCCTCGTCGGTGCTCGGCACGCCGAACGGGCCGAGCGTCTGCGGGCACGACGACCCGAACTGCGTGGTCTGGAGGACGCCCTTCCAGCGCGCGTGCGCTTGCGGTGGCTTCCAGCGCAGCGGACCGACGGGCGGCGCCGCGTACGGGATGCCGCGGAACACGCGCATGCCTCCGCTGATCGCTCCTCGGATCGGGCCCGTGTCGGTTGCGACAACGGTTGGCTCGACCTTCGGCTTCTTCGGCTTCGGCTTCGCCGATGCCCCACCTGCAACGACCGCAGCGACGACACACACGAACACGAGCGCGCGCTTCATCGCGACTCCCCTCGTTGAACGGCGATTCAACGAGAGTCTAGGCGATCGCTACAGCGTCGCGCGCGTGGCCGAGCCGGCGAGCCGCGCCTTCAGGCGGAGGATCGCCTTCGTGTGCAGCTGCGAGACGCGCGACTCGGTGACGCCGAGCACCTCGCCGATCTCGCGCAGGGTCAGCTCCTCGTAGTAGTAGAGCGTGACGACGAGCTTCTCCCGCTCGGGCAGGCGGGCGATCGAGTCCGCGATCGCCTCGCGCAGCTCGACCTGCGAGAGCGCGCCCTGGGGATCGGGCGCGTCGGTGTCCTCGATCGTGTCGATGAGGGCCACCTGGTCGCCGCCCGACCCGGAGATCGTCCACAGCTCGTCGAGCGCGGCGATCGACGACCGCGAGATCTCGGACAGGCTCTCGTCCAGCTCCTCCGTCGTGAGGCCGAGCTTGCCCGCGATCTCCTCGTCGCTCGGGACGCGGCCCAGCTTCGCCTCCAGCTCGCCGATGGCCCGCTCGATGTCGCGGGCCCGGGAGCGCACCGAGCGCGGTACCCAGTCGAGCGCGCGCAGCTCGTCGATGATCGCCCCGCGGATCCGGGCGATGGCGTACGTCTCGAACTTCACGTCCCGCTCCGGGTCGTAGCGCTCGATCGCGCCGATCAGCCCGAGCAGCCCGTAGGAGACGAGGTCCTCGTCGTCGACGTGGGCCGGGAGCCCGCTGCCGAGGCGGCCGGCGACGTACTTCACGAGCGGGGCGTACGTGACGATGAGGCGGTCGCGGACGGCCGGGTCGGCCTTCGCCCGGTACTCGCGCCACAGGGCCTGCATCTCGTCGGGGCGGCTCACGGGAAGAGAATACGGCGTGCGCCGCCGTTTCCCTCAGTGCCGGAACGCGGAGAGGGCCATCGAGCCCATCCAGACGGCCAGCGCGAGGGCGGCGACGGCGATGATCCAGCCGCGCACGCCGTGCCCGGTGGCCGCGACGGCGACGAGGACGAACGCCGCCGCGAGAACCGAAAACAGGAGCCCGAGCGCCCTGTGCTGCACCAGACGACGGTACTATCAGGCGCGCCTAGGGGCGTAGCTCAGTTGGTAGAGCGGCGGTCTCCAAAACCGTAGGCCGGGGGTTCGAGTCCCTCCGCCCCTGTTTCGCGGCGTCTCCAAGTGGCGAGGGAGCGGTACACCTGCTCCGGCTAGCTTGAGGCTCGTGGCCCTCGCGCTCACCGCCCCTTCACCGTCGACGATCCGGCGCGCGCGGCGCGAGGTGGCGGCTTCGGACGCCATCGCGGACGCGGCCATCGCATTCCGGCGTGAGCGCGGCCGCCGCGGCGACGGGGAGCTCGACCAGGCGCTCGCCCGCGGCGCCGACGCGCTCCTCTCCGACGCCTTCGAGCTCGGCTGGTGGCGCGACGAGGGCGGCAGCTTCGCCCACTACCTCCTCTCCTTCAGCCTCGAATGGGTGTGGGAGGAGCTCGCCTCCGGCGGCACGTCGGTCTATCCCCACCCATGGCGCTTCCGCCAGCCCGGCCACGGGATGTCGATGGCGATCGCGTACGCCGACCGCTTCTACCCGCACGCGCTGCGACCGCTCGAGCTCGCCCGCAGCGAGCGCATCGAGATGAGCTGGGGCCGGCGCGCACTGAGCGCCCTCGGCGGCCTCGGCACCTGGTACCCGATCACGCCGGCGGTCTACGACGGACGGTGCACGCCACTCCGCTCGTGGCCGTCGAGCCGTGGACGCACGCAGCTGGCCGCCTTCGTCGCGGGCGCGCGGCTGCCGTTCGACACGATCGTGAACGGCCGCCGCGTGTGCGGGAACCGCTCACTGCTCGTCCGCACGCTGCTGCACGAGGAGACGCACGCCGGCTTCTGGCGCGCCTACCGGCGCGAGCCGAACCGGCTCGCCGCGTCCATCGAGGAGAACGTCGTGCAGCTCTTCGAGCTCGCCGTCGGCGCTGCGCTGCGCGACGGCTTCCTGCCGAGCGTCGACGACGTCGAGCGCGCGGCGCGGAAGGACCGGCGGCACGGCGTCGTCGAGGTGATCGCGGCGTGCGCGGGCGGCGGCGGCCTGCGCGGAGTGTGCCGCCGCGCGCGTGCGCTGACGGTGCATGCGTCGCGGCTCCCGCGCGAGAGCGACGTCGCCGCGCTCCTCAACCGGCGCGCCGGCGGACGCCGGCCCGTGTACGCGTGGCGGTATGCCCTGCGCTAGGCGCTAATGCTTGCCGGCGAGCAGTCGCGCAAGCGTCCCGTGCACGAACGGGTCGCTCGAGAACCGACACCGAGCCGGAGAACGGGTACTCGAGCAGCACGACCGTGAGCAGTCCGGCGCCGACCACCATCGACACCATGGCGACGAGAGTGACGTCGAGGCCAGGCTTGTGCGTCCGCAGGAAGAAGGTCGTAAGGATGCTGACGGCAGCGGTGAGCAGCAGCAGCACCGTGAACGGGTCGGCAGCGCCGAGTTGGACGCAGCTATGCGATTGCGCCGCAGGGCGATGAGGTCGTTCATCCTGTCCACGGCCGACGCGTAGAACGTCTTCTGCGTCTCGGTCACCGGGTCGTACGACTGCATGGCCGCGAAGAGGTGGTCGGTCGCGACGACGCCGGCCTGCACCTTCGTCGCGTTTCCATCGCGCATCGCAGGGAACTCGACATTCCGGACGACATCGATGTACGCGATCAGCTGCCGGTCGACACCGTCGCGTGCAGCAACCGGGAAAACCCGGACGTCGCGTTGGATCTGTCCGAGCGCATTCGCCTCTTCCGTGACGTTCGCAGTGGCGTCGTCATACCCCTGGAAGAGGTTGACGGCAGCGAACGCAAGCACGAGCGCGAAGAGCGTCATGACCATGGCCGCGACCGCGACGACGATCGCGCTCGACGAGTCGGTCCGCCACGAATCGAGCCAGCCGCGCAGCGACGAGGAACACGCCGACTGCGACCGCCGGGAGCCCCGACGATGACGATGACGATGAGTGCCCATTCGGGCACGTTGTTGAGGATGGAGCGGATCACAAGTCGCTAGGAGTCGTCGCGGCGTTCGAGCCGCGCACGGAAAGCATCTCGGATCGACCGGTCGGACAATTTCGGGGCGGCCGGCTCGGGCTCCGGCTCGGGCGCGCGGCGCTGCACGTTCGTCACCTCGTCGCTGCGCTCGCCGTACGAGCGTGCGTAGACCTCTTCCTCGGCCAACTGAGGAAGTTCGTTCCGGCTGCGGCGGCGGCGCAGCAACACGGCCCCTCTCCTATCACTCCACGGCGTCCAGTGCCAGTTGGCGGTACTCGATGATCCCGGACACGCCGACGCCGACGAGGCGCAGCGCGCCCGGCCGGTCGCGCAGGCCGCGGTCGAGCAGCCGGCACGCCAGGTCGCCGATCTGCGCCGGGTCGTCGATGCCGACGTCGAGCGAGGTCGACCGGCTGCGGATGGAGAAGTCCGCATAGCGGAGCTTCGTCGTCACCGTCCTCGCCGTCTGGCCGCGCGAGCGCAGATGGCCGGCGACCTCGGTCGCCATGCCGCGCAGCTCGTCGTGCAGGCGCTCGCGGTCGACGAGGTCGCGCTCGAACGTGTTCTCCACCGAGATCGAGATGCGCTCGACCCCGAACTCCAGGCCGCGCGGGTCGATGCCGCGCGCGCGGTCGCGCAGCACCTTGCCGACACTCCCGGGAAGGAGGCGGCGCAGGTCGTCGTCCCCGAGCGCGGCGAGCGCCCCAATCGTCTGCACGTCCGCCGCGCGCAGCCGCTGCTCCGCCTTCGGCCCCACTCCCGGTAGCCGCCGCACGTCGAACGGCGCGAGGAACGTCGCCTCCTGCCCGGGGACGACGACCGTCAGCCCGCCCGGCTTGCGGGCGTCGCTGCCGATCTTCGCCACCACTTTGCACGGCGCGACGCCGAGCGAGCACGTGAGGCTCGTCCCCGCACGCACGGCCGTCTGCACCGCCTCGGCGACGACGCGCGCCTCGAGGAAGCCGGACGCGACCTCGCCGAGATCGAGGTACCCCTCGTCGATGCCGGTCTGCTCGAGGGTCGGGACGATGCCGCGCACCGTCGACCACACGTGCCGCGAATACTCGCGGTAGAGGCTGTGGCGCGGCCGGACGATCACGGCCTCAGGACAGCGGCGGATCGCCTCGGCCGCGCTCATCGCCGAGTGGATGCCGAACCCACGCGCGACGTAATTCGCGGTCGCGACGACGCCTCGCCCGCGCGGGTCGCCGCCGACGATGAGCGGCTTCGAGCGCAGCTCGGGGTTCTCCAGCTCTTCGACGGCGGCGTAGAAGGCGTCGAGGTCGAGGTGGGCGAGGATCACTCCCCGAGATTAGGCTCCCGGCATGTCGACCCTCACCCGCACCGAACGGATGGAGGCCCTTGTCGCCGAGCTGCGCGAGCGGACGGCGCAGGTCGCGCGCGGCGGCGGCGAGGCGGCGGTCGAGCGGCACCGCTCGCGCGGGAAGATGACGGCCCGGGAGCGGATCGACCGGCTCGTCGATCCCGGCGCGGCATTCCTGGAGCTGAGCGCGCTCGCCGCCTGGGACATGTACGACGGCGATGCGCCGAGCGCGGGGATCGTCACCGGCATCGGCGTCGTCGAGGGACGGCAGTGCGTCATCGTCGCCAACGACGCGACGGTCAAGGGCGGCTCGTACTTCCCGCTGACGGTGAAGAAGCACCTGCGCGCGCAGGAGGTGGCGGCGCAGAACCGGCTGCCCTGCTTCTACCTCGTCGACTCGGGCGGCGCGTTCCTGCCGCTGCAGGCGGAGGTGTTCCCCGACCGCGACCACTTCGGCCGCATCTTCTTCAACCAGGCGCAGATGTCCGCCGCCGGCATTCCGCAGATCGCCGTCGTCATGGGCTCGTCGACCGCAGGCGGCGCGTACGTGCCGGCGATGAGCGACGAGACCGTCATCGTGCGCGGGACCGGGACGATCTTCATCGGCGGCCCGCCGCTCGTGAAGGCCGCCACCGGCCAGGACGTGACTGCCGAGGAGCTCGGCGGTGCGGATGTGCACGCACGCCGTTCCGGCGTCGTCGACCACTACGCAACGTCGGACGAGCACGCGCTCGCGCTCGCGCGCGGCATCGCGCGCACGCTGCACATGCGCCCGCCCGCGCACCCGTGGGAGCTCGCGACGCCGGAGCCGCCGGCGATCGACCCCGCCGATCTGTACGAGCTGATCCCCGAGGACTTCCGCCACCAGACCGACGCCCGCGATCTGATCGTGCGCATCGTCGACGGCTCCCGCTTCCAGGAGTTCAAGCAGCTGTACGGCGAGACGCTCGTCACCGGCTTCGCGCACATCGAGGGCATCCCCGTCGGGATCCTCGCCAACAACGGCATCCTGTTCGCCGAGTCCGCGCAGAAGGGCGCGCACTTCATCGAGCTCTGCTGCAAGCGGCGCGTACCGCTCGTGTTCCTCCAGAACATCACCGGCTTCATGGTCGGGGCCGAGTACGAGGCGGGCGGGATCGCGCGTGACGGCGCCAAGCTCGTCATGGCGGTCGCGAACGCGCGCGTGCCGAAGTTCACCGTCGTCACCGGCGGCTCGTTCGGCGCCGGCAACTACGCCATGTGCGGTCGCGCGTACGAGCCGCGGCAGCTGTGGATGTGGCCGAATGCGCGCATCTCCGTCATGGGCGGCGAGCAGGCGGCGACCGTCCTCTCCATGGTCGGCGACGTCGACGAGGACGCGATCCGCGCGAAGTACGAGGAGGAGGGCAACCCGTACTACTCGACCGCGCGCCTCTGGGACGACGGCGTCATCGACCCGCTCGACACACGGCGCGTGCTCGCGCTCGGGCTCACCGCCGCGCTCAACGCGCCGATCCCGGAGACGACGTTCGGCGTCTTCCGCATGTGATCGCGCGCATCCTGATCTGGAACCTGTACGACTCGAAGACGAACGTCGCCGAGCTGCGCGAGCATCTGCCGTACTTGCCCGACGACGCGCACTGGATCTCGAAGGAGGGCGAGGAGCGGTTCGGCCTCGTCGCGTTCGGTGAGCTGCCCGAGCTCGACGAGGTCCAGGCGCTGATCGGCACGGATCCGGTCGTCTACGAGGAGTACGACGTCGAGTGACGCGAGCTCGCTGGGTGGCGCTCGCCGCCGCCTCGGCAGCACTCTTCCTCGGCTCGTGGACGCTCCTCCACCAGCTGTGGTACCGCTCCGCGGCCCAGATCGTCGACACCCCCGGTTACGAGACGTACGGCGACGCGATCGCTGCCGGACAAGTGCCGTACCGCGACTTCTCGGTCGAGTATCCGCCGGGAGCGCTCTTGCCGATGCTCGCGCCGGAGCTGACCGCGTCGCGCGGAAACTTCGGCGAGTACGGGCACTCCTTCGAGAAGTGGATGGCGGGCGCGGGAGTCCTGATGACGCTGCTCGCCGCGCTCGCGCTCGCCGCGCTCCGCCCTCCCCCGCTCCGAGCGGTCGCGGCGATGCTCCTCGTCGGAGCGTCGCCGCTGCTGCTCGGGAACCTCATGCTCTCGCGCTTCGACCTCTGGGTCGCGGCGCTCACGGTCGGCGCGCTCGCCGCGCTGCTCTGGGAGCGGGACGCGACGAGCGCGATCGTCCTCGGCGCTGCAATCGCGACGAAGCTCTTCCCGGCCGTGCTCGTGCCGATCGGCCTTGCGTGGGTGTGGCGGAGGCGCGGCAGGCGCGCCGCCTTCGTGTGGACGGCGCTCGTCGCCGCCGTGTGCGCAGTCGTCTTCCTGCCGTTCGCCGTGCTCTCGCCCAGCGGCGTCGGCCAGAGCTTCAGCGTGCAGCTCGACCGGCCACTGCAGCTCGAGAGTCTCGGCGGGGCGATTCTGATCGCGCTGCACAACGACGCCGGAACGACGCTGCACGTCTTCACGACGGTGTCGCAGAACCTGAGCGGGCCTGGCGCGCATGCGGCCGCAGTGCTGTCCAGCGTCGCGCAGGTGGTGGCGCTCCTCGCGGTGTGGCTGCTGTACGCGCGCGGACCGGCAACGCGGGAGCGGCTCGTCGCGCACGCAGCCGCCGCCGTCGTCGCCTTCATCGCGTTCGACAAGGTGCTCTCGCCGCAATACCTCGTCTGGCTGATCCCGCTCGTGCCGCTCGTGCGCAGCCGGCTCGCGCAGGTGCTGCTCGTCGCCGCGCTCGTGCTGACGCAGATCGAGTTCCCGGCGCGCTACTGGCAGCTGGCGAACGACTTTCGGCCGTCGATCGCGGCGGTCGTGCTCGCGCGCGACCTCGTGCTCGTCGCGCTCGCAGTCCTACTGGTCGTCGAGCCAGGGCGCGAGCGCGACGAAGAGCCCGCGCTCCTCGTCGGCGGTCAGTCGCCGTAGCGGCGCGCGCACGTTCGGCGGCATCGGGACGCCCCGGCGGGCGACGACGAGCTTCAGCGCCGCGTGCCGCGGGAAGCGCTCGACCGCCTCGCGCAGCGAGGAGAGCTCGTCGCTCCGCTCGCGCACCGCGCGGGCGACATGCTCGGGGAACGCGCTCCCGAGCGCGGACACCGCGCCGATCGCGCCGGCGGCGAGCCCGCGGCCGATGAACGCCTCCGGGCCGACGAATACATCGAGGCCCACGTGCAGGTACGGCTCGAACGCCTCGTACGGCGTGTCCGACACCTTCATGCCGACGAGGTTCGGCGCCTGCTCGCGCAGCCGCTCGAGGACTGCCGAGGAGACGGCGTAGCCGCTCGCCCGCGCGAACTCGTACACGTAGAACGGCGTGGGCGCGCACGCGTGCGCGGCGGCGGCGAGGTGCGCGAGCACGCTCTCGTCGTCGAGCGGAAAGTACGGCGGTGAGATGACCGCGACCCCGTCGGCCCCGGCTTCGGCCGCGTGCGCGGCGAGCTCGATCGTGTCGGCGGTGGACTGTGCGCCGCAGTTGACCGCGACCTGGAGCTTCCCGCGCGCCGCCTCGACGAACAGCTCGGCGACGCGGCTGCCGTTCCGGGACGCTGAAGAGCAGCCCTCCCCCGTCGTGCCGAGCGCGAGGACGCCGTCGAGCCCGCCGGCGGCGAGGAAGTCGACATACGGCGCGAACGCGTCCTCGTCGAGCGTGTCGTCGCCGCGCAGCGGCGTGAGGGCGGCTGCGAAGGCTCCGTGCAACATTCGCGCCACTCTAAGCTCTGGGATCGTGGCGAACCTCCGCATCGAGCGCGACGGACCGGTGCTGCGCATCACGCTGGCGCGTCCCGACCGGCGCAACGCGTTCGACGCCGCGGTCATCGCCGAGCTGGCGGAGGCCTTCGTCGACCCGGGCCGCGCCCGTGCAGTCGTGCTCGCCGGCGACGGGCCGAGCTTCTCCGCCGGCGCCGACGTGGACTGGATGCGCTCCTCCGCCGACCTGTCGCTGGAGGAGAACGTCGCCGACGCCAACGCGCTGCGGAAGATGCTGGAGGCGATCGACGGCTGCCTCGCGCCCGTGGTCGCACGCGTGCAAGGGCACGCGCTCGGCGGCGGCGCGGGCCTCGTCGCCGCGGCCGACATCGCGATCGCGTCGCGCGACGCGTCGTTCGCGTTCTCGGAGGTGAAGCTCGGGATCATCCCGGCGGTCATCTCGCCGTTCGCGCTCGCGAAGATCGGACCGAGCGCGGCGCGGCGCTACTTCGTCACCGGCGAGCGCTTCGACGCCGAGACGGCGTTACGCATCGGCCTCGTGCACGAGGTCGCGGACGATCTCGACGCGGCGGTCGACCGCGTCGTCGGCGAACTCCTCTCAGCGGGACCGCAGGCGGCGCGATGGGCGAAGCGGCTCGTGCGCGAGCGCCCCGACGGCCCGGAGACGGCGCAGTGGATCGCTGCGCGACGGACGAGCGACGAGGGCCAGGAAGGCCTCCGCGCGTTCATCGAGAAGCGCAAGCCCCGCTGGCGCGAATGACCGAGCATCGCGTCTCGCCGATCGAGCTGTTCTTCGACCTCGTGTTCGTCTTCGCGCTCACGCAGGTGACGACGCTGTGGTTCGAGCAGCCGACGTGGGCCGGCCTCGGTCGAGGCCTGCTCGTGCTCGCGGCTCTGTGGTGGGTGTGGGCGAGCTACGCGTGGCTGACGAACGCGGCCGACGTCGAGGCGGACTTCGTCACCGGCGTTCTGCTGTGCGCGACCGCCGCGCTCTTTCGTCGCCGCGCTCGCCGTCCCGGAGGCGTTCGGCTCGCAGCGTTTCGTGTTCGGTGTCGCATTCTTCGTCGTGATGGTCGCCTTCGTGGGGCTGTACGCGATCGTGAGCAAGCACGAGCCCGACCTGCTTGCCGCCGTGCTGCGGACCTCGTGGACGGTCGTGCCCGGCGCGGCGCTCGTGCTCGCGGCGGCGTTCGTTTCCTCGGGTGTGCGGCCCGCGCTCTGGGGCGCCGCGTTCCTCTTTGGCTTCTTCGGCCCGGTGCTCGCGGGCGTCGAGGGCTGGCGCATCTATCCCGCGCACTTCGCGGAGCGCCACAGCCTCATCGTCATCATCGCCATCGGGGAGTCCCTCGGCGCCATCGGCTTCGGCGCCCGAGGCACGCATCTCGGCGGCGAGGTGATCGGCGCGGCGTTGCTCGGCTTCCTCGTGTCGTCGTCGTTCTGGCTGTCGTACTTCGACTACGCATTCATCGCCGTCCGAGACCGTCTCGCCAACCGCAGCGGCGAGCAACAGGTCGCGCTCGCACGCGACGCGTACACCTACGGGCATCTGCCCATGGTTACGGGGATCGCCCTCTTCGCGTTCGCGATGCGAGAGTCGCTGAAACACGTCGGCGCGCACCTGCATTGGGTTCCTGCTGTCGCGCTCTGCTGCGGGTGTGCGCTGTACATGTTCGCGTTCGTCGCGATCCGCTGTGCGCGTCACGCACAGACTCGGCCGCGGCCGGCCTATCGCGATGGTCGCATTCGCGCTGCTCACGCTGGCGGCGACGCACGTGGCGGCGATCACCGCGCTGGCGCTCGTGTGCGTCGTGTGCATCGGGCTCCACGTGTACGAGCTGACGCGCTGGCGTGAAGACCGCGCGCGTATCCGCGCGAGCAGCCTGGCTGAAGTCTGATCCGCTAGGCGACGGCGCGCATGTTCTCTTCGAGATGCGCGACGCTCGAGGTGCCGGGAATGCAGAGGATCACCGGCGAGCGATCGAGGAGCCACCGGATCTCGTAGGCCGACCCGCGGGTCAGCCCCTCGCCGAGCGGCGCCCACGGCATGAACGCGATGTCCTCCTCCGTGCACACGTCGACGACGTCGTCGGACGTGAGCAGGCCGCGGTTGTACTGGTTCTGCACCGAGACGATGCGCGTGACCGACTGCGCGCGCCGCAGCTGCTCCACCGAGAAGTTCGAGACGCCGATCATCCGGATCTTCCCCTCGACGCGGAGCTGCTCGAGGGCGCCGATCGACTCTTCGATCGGCACTTCCGGATCGTGTCGATGCAGCTGATACAGGTCGATGCGCTCGAGCTTCAGCCGGCGCAGGCTCGCGTCACACGCCTCGCGCAGGTGCTCGGGCCGGCCGTCGCGGATGCGGTCCTGCAGACCCCAGCCGAGGCCGCCCTTCGTCGTGATGACGAGGCCCTCCGGATACGGATGCAGCGCCTCCGCGACGATCTCCTCGCTGCGGCCGGCGCCGTAGATGTCGGCGGTGTCGATGAAGTTCACGCCGAGCTCGACCGCTCGCCGCACGACGCGCACGCCTTCCTCGCGGTCGTCGACGATGCGCATGGAGCCGAACCCGAGACGGCGCACCTCGAGCTCGCCTCCGAGCATGAAGGTCGGGTTCACGACTCGACCTTAACCGGCCGCCGGCTCGGCGGAGCGGTAGAGCGCGTCGATCGTCCGCGCCTGCCCGAGCGCGTCCTCGCGCCCGAGCAGCGGCGGCTCCAGCCCGCGGATCGCGCGGCTGAAGTTGTCCGACTGCAGGCGGTAGCGGTCGGCGGAGGCGATCGCGATCCGCTCGACGCTCGTCCCCGCGCTGAAGCACGATCCCCGGCTCGTCCGCGCCCCACGGGGTCGGCACGCGCAGCGTCCCCTCGGAGCCGACGACCTCCAGCCCCTGCCGCGAGGGGAGGTCGTAGGCGCAGTCGAGCTGCGCGAGCACGTCACCCGGGAAGACGAGCGTGCCGGCGACGCGGAGGTCGACGCCGGTCTCTCCGAGAACCTGCGTACGCCATCGCAGTCTCCGGCTCGCCGGCAAGCAACCGCGAGCCGCTGACGCAGTAGCAGCCGACGTCCATGAGCGAGCCGCCGGCAAGCGCGGGATCGAGGCGGGCCTCGTCGTCGACCAGGGTGAACGTGAACGTGGCCCGGATGAATCGCAGCTCGCCGATCGCGCCGCCGCGCACGAGCTCGAGCAAGCCGCGCGGTCTGCGGATGGTGACGCCACATGAACGCCTCCATCAACAGGCGGTCAGCCCGGTCGGCGGCGTCGAACGCCCGCTCGACCTCGGCTGGATGGCGCGCCATCGGCTTCTCGCACAGGACGTGTTTGCCCGCCTCGAGCGCGCGCACCGACCACTCCACGTGCAACCCGTTCGGGAGCGAGATGTACACGGCCTCGACATCCGGATCCTCGAGGAGCGCCTCGTAGGAGCCGTGCGCGCGGGTGATCCCCCACTCGCGCGCGTACGCGGCGGCGCGCTCCACCGTGCGGCTCGCGACTGCGACGAGCTCGCTCTCCTCCGACTCCTTCAGTCCGGGGATGACGGCCGCATTGATGCGCGCCGTCGACAGCAGGCCCCAGCGGACCGGTGCTACCCCCAAGAGTCTTCGGTCATCGGCCGGAACGACGTCGTGAGGATGCGCATGCCGCGCGGGCGCGTCAGCGCGAAGACGACGACGTCCGCCACCTCCTCCGGCGTCAGCATCCCGGTGAGCACGTCCTCCGAGCGGCCGCGATCGTCGTCGAGCGCGAAGTCGGTGGCCACGCCGCCCGGGCAGATGCACGTGCAGCGGATCCCCTGCTCGCGCAGCTCGTGGTCGAGCGAGCGGATGAAGCCGACCTGCCCGAACTTCGACGCGTTGTAGACCGACTCGTGCGGGAACGCGCGCAGGCCGGCCACCGAGGCGATCGCGAGGATGTCGCCCTCGCCCCGCTCCAGCAGCTGGGGTAGCGCCGCGCGCACCGAGTGGATCGTGCCCATGAGGTTGACGTCGATCATCTCCTGGACGTGCGCCTCGGTGAGCTCGAGGAACGGGCCATAGGCGCCGACGCCCGCGTTCGCGACGAGGATGTCGAGCCGGCCGAACGTGTCGATGGTGTCGGCGACGAGGCGGTCGAGATCCTCCCGCTTCCGAACGTCGCACCGGCGCGCGACCGCGTTCAGGCCGAGGTCGTCGCCGCTGCGGGAGCCGAGCCCGAGGTGGACGCCTTCTGCCGCCAACGCCCGTGCGACCGCGGCGCCGATGCCGCGGCTCGCCCCGGTGATCACCGCCACCTTGCCTTCCAGCACACCCATGCTTGCGACACTAACGGCATGCACCGGGTCCTGGTGGCGAACCGCGGCGAGATCGCGCTGCGCGTCTTCCGCGCGTGCGCGGAGGACGGGCTGGAGACGGTCGCGGTCGCCGCCCCCGACGACCTCGGCTCGCTGCACGCCCGCTCGGCGGACGCGACGGTGGAGATCGCGTCGTATCTCGTCCCCGGCGAGCACGTGCGCGCCGCCCGCGAGGCGGGAGCGGATGCGGTGCATCCCGGGTACGGCTTCCTCGCCGAGAGCGCCGAGCTCGCCGAGGCGGTGCTCGACGCCGGCCTGACGTGGATCGGCCCTCCGCCCGTGGCGTTGCGCGCAGGCGGCGACAAGCTGGCGGCGAAGGAGACGGCGCGCGCGAACGGCGTGCCGGTGCTGCCGACGGGAACCGCGCAGGAGATCGGCTTCCCGCTGGTCGTGAAGGCGGCCGCGGGCGGCGGCGGGCGTGGCATGCGCGTCGTGCGAAACGCGGCGGAGCTGGACGAAGCGGTCGAGGCGGCGCAGCGCGAGGCGAAGGCGGCCTTCGGCGACGACACCGTGTTCTTCGAGCGCTACCTCGAGCGGCCGCGCCACGTCGAGATCCAGCTGCTCGCCGACCGCCACGGCGCCGTCGTCGCGCTCGGCGAGCGCGACTGCTCGGTTCAGCGCCGCCACCAGAAGGTGCTGGAGGAGTCCCCCTCGCCGGCGGTCGGCCCGGAGCTGCGCACCGCGATGAGCGACGCCGCGGTCGCGTTCGCGCGCGCGATCGGCTACGAGAGCGCCGGCACCGCCGAGTTCGTCCTCGATGGCGACGCGTTCTTCTTCCTCGAGCTGAACGCGCGCATCCAGGTCGAGCATCCGGTCACCGAGCTCGTCACCGGCGTCGACCTCGTGCGCGCCCAGCTCGCGATCGCACGCGGCGAGCCGCTCGACCTCCAATCCCGAGCTGAGCGGCCACGCGGTGGAGGTGCGGCTGTACGCGGAGGACCCGCGCACGTTCCTGCCCCAGGCCGGCCGCATCGACCGGCTCGTCCTCCCCCAGCTCCGTCCGCGTCGACTCCGGCGTCGCCGAGGGCGACGAGATCGGCACCTCGTACGACCCGATGATCGCGAAGCTGATCGCGCACGCGCCCACGCGCGGCGAGGCGCTCGACCGTCTCGCCGACGCGCTCGCCGAGACGGAGGTCGGCGGCGTCACCACCAACCTGCCCTTCCTGCGCTGGCTCGTCGCGCATCCGGTCGTGCGCGCCGGCCGCGCCACCACCGCCTTCCTCACCGAGCACCCGCCGCTCGTCGCAGACGACGCGTGCGCCCGCGCCGGCCTGGGCCGAGCCGTGGCGGCTCAACCTCCCTGCGCCGCCGCCCGCCCCGCCGCCCGACGACACCGCGGCCGACCACGGCCCCATCGGGAGAGACGTCCGCGCTCACCGCCCCCATGCCCGGCACGGTGATCAAGGTGCTCGTCGCAGCGGGCGACCGCGTCACCGCGCGCCAGCCGCTCGTCGTCCTCGAGGCGATGAAGATGGAGACGCCGCTCGTCTCCCCGTACGACGCCGCCGTGCTGGCCGTGCACGTCGCGGAGGGCGACCGCGTGGCCGGCGGAACCCTTCTCGTGGAGCTGGAGGAGTAGATAGGGTCAGTCCATGGCTGAGACCGTGCAGGACTTCTTCGCGAACCTCCCGTCGCGCGCCGATGCGTCGAAGACGGCGGGCATGACCAACTCCTACGTCTTCGACATCGAGGGCGCAGGCACGTGGAAGGTCGACGTCGACAACGGCGCGGTGACCGTCGCCGAGGGCGGCGGCGACGCCGACGTGACCATCGCCACGTCGCAGGAGACCTTCGAGAAGATCATCGCCGGCGAGCAGAACCCGACGAGCGCCTACATGACCGGCAAGTTGAAGGTCAAGGGCGACATGGGTGCCGCGATGAAGCTCCAGAAGCTCTTCTAACCCGCGGCCATGGGGGTCACGATCGAGATCGCCCCGCCGGGGCAGACAAAGGCGGACGCCCTCGCCGTCCTGGTCGCGCAGCCGCTCGACGGCATCGACGAGCGCCTCTGCCGGGCTCGCCGCCACCGGCGAGCTGCGCGGGGATCGCGGCGAAGCGCTCGTGCTGCACGGCGACGGCATGCGACGTCGTCGCAGTCGGCGTCGGCAAGCTCGAAGACGTCGACCGGGACGCGTTGCGCACCGCCGGTGCGGCGGCCGCGCACGAGCTCTCGCGCGTTGGCGGAACGCTCGCGTGGCAGCTCGACGAGCGGCTGCCCCTGTCGCTCGACGAGCAGGCGGCAGCACTCGTCGAGGGCACGATCATCGGCGGCTACACGCCGGGCCTCTGGAAGACGAAGGCGGACGGCAAGCCGAAGCCGATCGAGCGGATCGTCTTCGAGAGCGCCGACGTCCGCGCCGCGGCAGAGCGGGCCGCGCTTCTCGCGGAGCGGACGAATCGCGCGCGCGATCTGGCCAACATGCCGCCGAACGAGCTCTACCCCGAGACGCTCGCGCAGAAGCGCGGCCGCGCTCGCGGACGAGCACGAGCACCTGACTGCGACCGCCCTCGGCCCGAAGGAGATGGACGAGCTCGGCATGGGCGCGCTCCCCGCCGTCGGCCGCGGGTCGCATAACGAGCCGAGGCTCGTCGTCCTCCGCTACGAGCCGCCGCAGCCGACGAATCCCGACCTCGTCCTCGGTCTCGTCGGCAAGTCGATCACGTTCGACACAGGCGGCATCTCCATCAAGCCGGCCGGCGGCATGGACGCGATGAAGGGCGACATGGCGGGCGGCGCCGGGACGCTGCACGGCATCGGCGCGATCGCGGCGCTCGGTCTTCCGGTGCGCGCCGTCGCGGTGCTCGCCGCGGCAGAGAACATGCCCGGTGGAGACGCGTTCCGGCCCGGCGACATCCTCACCGCGGCGAACGGTAAGACGATCGAGATCATCAACACCGATGCCGAGGGCCGCCTCGTGCTCGCGGACGCACTCTGGTACGCGCGGCGCGAAGGCGCGACGCACGTCATCGACCTCGCCACGCTGACCGGCGCGATGGTCGATCGCGCTCGGCGACCTGTACGCCGGCTTCTTCGCCAATGACGACGACTGGCGCGACCGCATCGTCGCCGCCGGCGAGCGCAGCGGCGACCTCACCTGGCCGTTCCCGCTGCATCCGCGCTACCGGCGCTACGTCGACTCGGCATACGCGGACATGAAGAACGGCTCGACGCTGCGCGAGGCAGGCCCCGCGCTCGCGGCCGAGTTCCTACAGGAGTTCGCCGGCGAAGGGCCGTGGGCGCACGTCGACATGGCGGGGCCGGGCTTCCTCGACCGGTCGCGCGGCGACTACCTGCGCGTGCCCGGCGGCACCGGCTACGGCGTGCGACTCATCGCCGAGCTGGCCACGAGCCTGGCGTGAACTTCGAGCTCTCGGAGGAGCAGGAACTTCTCCGTCGCACCGTCCGCGACTTCGCGTTGACGCGGGTCGCGCCGCTCGCCGCCGAGCTCGACCGCGAGTCCCGCTTCCCCTACGAGCTCGTCGCGGAGATGGCGGAGCTCGGATTGATGGGCATCCCCATCCCCGAGGAGTTCGGCGGGGCGGGCGCGGACACGGTCTCGTACGCGATCGCTGTCGAGGAGCTGACGCGGATCGACTCGTCGGTGGCGATCACCGTCGCGGCGCACACGTCGCTGGGCACGATGCCGATCTACCTGTACGGCACCGAGGCGCAGAAGCAGGAGTGGCTGCCGCGGCTGGCGTCGGGCGAGGCGCTCGCAGCGTTCGGGCTGACCGAGGCGAACGCGGGATCGGACGCGGGCGCAACGCGCACGCGCGCCGAGCTGCGCGACGGCGCCTGGATCGTCAACGGCTCGAAGATGTTCATCACCAACGCCGGCACCGACATCACCGCGTGCGTGACCATCACGGCGCTCACCGGCGAGAACGAGGTGTCGAACATCATTGTCCCGAACGGGATTCCCGGCTACGACATCTCGGCGCCGATGCACAAGCTCGGCTGGCGCGCGTCGGACACGCGCGAGCTCTCCTTCCGCGACTGCGCCGTCCCCGAACGGAACCTGCTCGGCAAGCGCGGCCAGGGCTTCCGCCAGTTCCTCGAGATCCTCGACGGCGGCCGGATCTCGGTGGCTGCGATGGGCGTCGGCCTCGCGCAGGGCGCATACGACCTCGCGCTCGCGTACGCGAAGGAACGCCACCAGTTCGGAAAGCCGATCGCCGAGTTCCAGGCTGTGCAGTTCGCGCTCGCCGACATGGCGACGGAGATCGATGCCGGCCGCGTGCTCGTGCACCGCGCCGCGTGGCTCAAGGATCAGGGAAAGGACTTCGCGCTCGCCGCAGCGCAGGCGAAGCTCTACACCGGCCTGCTCAGCAACCGCGTCGTGAACGCGGCGCTGCAGATCCACGGCGGCTACGGCTTCATGGACGAGTTCGCCATCTCGCGCCTGTACCGTGACCAGAAGATCCTCGAGATCGGGGAAGGCACGAACGAGGTGCAGCGCATGGTGATCGCGAAGCTCCTGGGGTTGTAGTGCTGCCGGTAGCGCTCGCCGTCGTGGCCGCGCTGCTCTTCGCGCAGGGCATGGTGCGGCTGCGGCAGCGCGGCCGGGCGGACATCGCGGGCTGGGGTCGCGCCGCGCTCTTCGCGCTCGGCCTTGCCGTGTCGGTCGTCGCGCTCGTCGGGCCGATCGACCGGCTCGCCGAGAGAGGACCTGTCGGTGCACATGCTCCAGCACGTGCTCATCGGCGACCTCGCGCCTGCGCTGATGATCGTCGCCGTGCGCGGGCCGCTGCTCGTGTTCCTCCTGCCGGCGCAGGTGCTCGCACCGCTCGCGCGCAGCGCGCGCCTCCGTTCGGTGTTGTCGACGGTGCTGCGGCCGCGCGTCGCGTTCGGCTTGTGGGCGGCGAACCTCGCCATCTGGCACGTGCCGTATCTGTACGACCTCGCGCTCCGCCACGACTCGCTGCACTACTTCGAGCACGCGTGCTGGGTCGTCGCCGGGCTGATCGTGTGGACGCTGCTCGTCGACCCGGGCTCGCACCGGCGGCTCACCGTCGGCGGGCGGATCGCGCTCGCGGCGGCGATGTTCGCCGCCGGGCAGGTCCTCACCGACGTGCTCGTGTTCAGCTTCCACCCGCTCTATCCGGCGTACCCGGGCCGGACCGACCAGCAGCTCGCCGGCATCGCGATGATGGTCGAGCAGCTGGTCACGCTCGGAACGCTCGCGTTCGTGCTCCTCCGCCCCAGGATGCGCGCGGCGCGGCTCGTGCACGCGTGAGCCCGACCGACTTCTCCTTCGAGCCGGCGTACATCGTGCTGGCCGTCGCGGCCGCGGCCGCGTACGCATGGGCGGCGCGGAACGACCGGCCGAGCCGGCTGCGGATGGCGTCGTTCGCGGTCGGCGCCTTCCTCGTCGCGGCCGCGCTCAACTCGCCGCTGGAGACGATCGCCGCCAAGCGGCTGCTGCTCGTGCACCTCCTGCAGAACGCGCTCGTCGCCGACATCGCGCCCGCGTTGGTTCTCCTCGGGCTGACGCCGGCGATGAAGGCGTGGCTCACGCGCCACGGCGCGAGCCACATTCGGGCGCGGTGGGCCATCCTCGCCTGGCTCGTCGCGTGGTACGGCACGCACCTCGCCGGCTTCTACAACTGGGCGCTCGACACCGGCTGGGGGCTCAACATCGAGCACGGTCTCCTCATCGCCGGCGGCCTGCTCTTCTGGTGGCCGCTCGTCGCCGGCCGGCTCCCTGCGCCGGCCGCGCTCGCCTACCTCGGCGCCGCGTTCGTCGCGTCGTCGTTCCTCGGCCTCGCGTTCATCTTCTCGCAGCACCCGTTCTACTCGTTCTACGAGCACGCGCCACGGCTGTGGGGCTTCTCCGCCATCCGCGACCAGAACCTCGGCGGCATCGCGATGAACGGCGAGCAGACGCTCGTCTTCCTCATCGCGATCGGGTGGTACGTGTCACGGCTGCTGGCGGAGGAGTCGGCTCAGGAACGCTGATGCTCGGGCACAGCAGAGAGGCGCGGTTTCCCGCGCCTCTCTGACCATCCGCCGTCAGGCAGAAGCTGCTTACGACAGGGCGTTGCAGGCGGACGCGCCACCCGTTGCCGAGGTGCCGTTGACCTTGGTGACGGTCGCGACGGGCGTGATCGGCGAGGTCTGGGTGATCTTGGTGCTGTCGCCGCCGACGTAGAAGGCGCCGTGACCGACGGCCTCGTCGTCGGAGAGGCAGTACGCCGCGCCGGAGCCGAGGACCTTGACGTTCACCTTCGGCGAGACGCCGGGGGCTTCCTTCGCCAGGGCGGCGTTGTTCAGGAGGAGGTAGGTGCTGTTGCCGCCGGCGGTGTCCTGATACCAGGCCTCAGCGGCCGGGATCGCCGAGCGGACGTTCGACTGCGCTGCCGCATCCTGCGCGTTGCCGCGGAAGCTGAGGTAGGACGGCACCGCGATCGCGACCAGGATGCCGAGGATCACGATGACGACCAGGAGCTCGATGAGGGTGAAGCCACTTTCCTCACGAGCCAGGCGCGTCTGAATCTTGCTGATCATTCGCAATCTCCTTCGACGGGATGGATGGCGCGCTAAAGCGCCTGCTACGCCTGCTATCGACGCCTGCCTCGCCGGCACGAGGGGCAAAAGGGTGATCGTGTCCCGAACCATCCCTCGCCCGGAGTGAGGGAGCCTCCCGTGGAGTGAGGGAGTTCAGCCGGCTTTCAGGCTTGCGTGGATCTCCCGCGTCAGGTCTCGATCTTCTCGGTCAGCTCCTTGTCCTGCTGCGTCAGGCTGGTGTTGGCCGTGAGCAGGGCCTTGAGCTCGTCGGTTTCCTTCTTGATCGCGGTCTCGCGTAGCTGCATGTGGTGCATGACCTCTTCTCGATGCGCCTCCAGCTGGTCGAGTGCGATCTTGTCGCGGTCGGCTTGCCGCGTCTGCGCGAGCAGGATCAGCGGCGCGGCGTAGGCGGCCTGGGTCGAGAAGGCCAGATTGAGGAGGATGAACGGATACGGGTCCCAGCGGAACGAGACCGCAACCGCGTTCACCGCAATCCACGCGATCACGATGAGCGTCTGCCCGAGGATGTATTTCGGTGTGCCGAAGAAGCGGGCCGCCGCCTCGGCCTTGCGACCGAATGTGTCCTCGCCGAACGCGCTGGTGGGCACGAGTCGAAGTTCGGTCGCACGCGCGCACTCCTTCGGTGGAGGCCGGGTGCTGCGAGACTGTGTCCGGTGAGGAGCGTCCTCGTGCTGTGCGTCGTGGTGGCACTCGCAGGCGGCGCGGCACACGCCGTGGTGTCTCCCGTCGCGGTGCCGCGCGACACGGAACCGTGGTGGGCGCCGCAGGGGACGACCCTCGCGTTTCAGCGCGCGTCAACCGGGCTGGGGAGCGGCGACGTGCTGTTCACACCCGCCGTCCGCGGCCCGGAGGTCGACATCGTCGGCCCCGGACTGGCGCGCGGCTTCCGGCCCGGGAGCGGCGAGCTGCTCGTCGAGACGGGCTCGTCGACGAGCGTGCGTGACAGCACCGACCGCCAGGTCGGGAGCGTCCCCGGAACCGACGCGACCTGGTCGCCGGACGGGACGCAGATCGCGTTCCTCGAGGGCGACGTGCTCGCGGTCTCGGCGGCGAGCGGCGCCGGCGTCCGGCAGCTCGCGAAGGGCATCGCGCCACCGAGCTCGGACGTGACCGGGCCGGTCTGGTCGCCGGACGGAACCTCGATCGCGATCTCGACGGCTAGCGCGGCCGGCTCGGCGCTCGAGATCGTGCCGGCCAACGGCGCGAAGCCGACCGTCGCGTTCGACGGGGCCGGCGAGAACGTCAACCCGAGCTGGTCGCAGGACGGCTCGACCCTCGCGTTCGAGAGCAACGAGAGCGGCCACTGGGCCATCTGGCTCGTCGCCCCGAACGGCAGCGGCGCTCACGAGGCGATCGGCGGCGGTTCGAACAACCGCTTCCCGCAATGGAGCCCGGTCGACGGCCGCCTGGCGTTTCTCAGCGACCGAAGCGGTGCCTACGCGCTCTACGTCGGTCCGCCGGACGGGCCTGCGCAGGAGCTGATGGGCGCCGCCGCACCCGACTCGCCGGCGCGCTGGTCGCCGAGCGGCGCCGCGCTCGCCGTCTCCTCGGTCGGCGACTGCCAACGGTTCGGCATCTACGTCGTGAGCTCGTCGCCGCCCGCCCAGCCGGTGCGCCGCTCGAACCAGTGCCGCATCGACGGAACCTCGGGATCCGACTTCATCCAGGGCACCCCGTATTACGACCTCATCTACGGGCACGGCGGCAACGACTCGATCTTCGCCGGCAACGGCGACGACGTCGTCTACGGAGGGCCGGGAAACGACAAGATCGGAGGCGGCCCCGGCAACGACATCCTCGACGGCGGGCCGGGGAACGACGTCCTCTCCGGCAGCACCGGAAACGACGTGATCTACGGCGGCCCCGGCAACGACACCATCGGCGGCGGCCCCGGAAACGACACCATCTACGCCGGGCCCGGCCGCGACAGGATCAACTGTGGCCCCGGCAACGACACCGCGTACGTCAAGCCCGGCGACACCGTTCGCGGCTGCGAGCACGTCCACAAGTCGTAAAGCGAGTCACTTCAAGAGAAATAGCCGTGTCCGGTGCTAGCGTCGCCGGGTGCTGTTCCGGCAGTTCGTGGACGACGACCTGGGCTGCGCCTCGTACCTCGTCGGCGACGAGCATGCGGGCGTGGCGGTCGTGGTCGACCCGGCGTACCGGATCGAGCCTTACCTCGAAGAGGCGGAGCGGCGCGGCGTCCGGCTGACGGCCGTGCTCGAGACGCACACACATGCCGACCACGTCTCCGGACACGGACGGCTGGCGCTCGAGCACGGCCTGCCTGTCTACGTGCACGAGGCGGCCGGCGCCGAGTACGCGCACGAACCGCTCGCCGACGGTTCCGAGATCGAGCTCGGCGAGGTCGTGGTGCGGACGCTGCACACGCCCGGGCACCGTCCCGAGCACTGCGCCTTCGCCGTGATCGACCGGACGCGCGGCGACGAGCCGTGGCTCGTCCTCACCGGCGACTCGCTCTTCGTCGGCGACGCAGCGCGGCCCGATCTCGCGATCGATGCGCGCGACGGCGCGGAGGATCTCTTCCGGTCACTGCACAGGCTCGCCGACCTCGGGGACGGCGTCGAGGTGTTTCCCGGCCACGTGGCCGGTTCGCTGTGCGGCGCCGCGATGAGCTCGAAGGCGTCGACGACGATCGGCTTCGAGCGCCGGTACAACCACGCGCTGCTCGAGGATCAGGACGAGTTCCTCGGCCTCGCGCTCGGGCCGCAGCCGCCACGGCCGCCGAACATGGAGCGGATCGTCGAGCTGAACCGCGGCCCGTTCGTCGCAGCGCAGCCGCCGTTGCAGGAGATCGCGGACGCAGGCGACGCAGTCGTCCTCGACGCACGCCCCGCGCGCGACTTCGCCGGCGGCCATCGCCCCGGCGCCGTCAACGTCCCCGTGTCCGGATCGAGCTTCGCGACGAAGACCGCGTTCGTCTTGCCCGAACGGCCGGTCGTCGTGCACGCGCGCGACGAGGAGGAGGCGGTTCGCGCGGCGCGCTCGCTGCATGCGGTGGGCATCTTCGACGTCACCGGCTGGCAGCAGGGCGGCGGCGACGAGCAGGTCGAGCCGGTGACGATCGAGGAGCTCGAGCGGTTGCTCGCGTCCGGCGAGAGCGAGGTGCTCGACGTGCGCGAGGCGGACGAGCGAGACGCAGCGTTCATCCCCGGCACCGACCACATGCCGTATCGCAACGTCCGCCAGGCGGCCGAGAACGGCCTCTGCGGCGGACGGCCGATCGTCACCATCTGCGAGACCGGCGCGCGGGCGGCGGTGGCGGCCAGCGTGCTGCGCGCCGCAGGCGTCGCGGCGCGCCCCGTCGTCGGCGGCATCTCGGAATGGCGCGCCCGCGGCGGCGAGCTCGCCTCGTTCCGCCGCTGCGGCACCTAGTAGGGAAGAAGACCAGGCAGCCGGGGCGTCTTGTCGGCATGGCCCTCTCGTACGCACAGCAGCAGGTCGACGCGTTCCGCGACGCGTGGCGCAACCCGCCGCCGAAGAAGACCACTCAGCCCGCGGCGGCGAGCAGCGTCTCCGCGCGGCGCACGATGCGCGACGCGCCGACGGCGCGGTAGAACGCGAGCGCGCGCTGCAGCTGGACGTCCGCCTCGGCGCGACGGCCTTCCGCGACGAACTGCTCTGCTGCGAGCATGCGAACGGCGGCCTCGTCGCAGGCTCCTGAGACGTGCAGGTAGGCATCCGCCGCTTCCACCGTGCGACCCGAGAGCAGGAGGTGCGCCGCGCGCATCCGGGGAGTGTCCGCTGTGTTCGCCAGCCTCTCGCTCCACTCCGCCGCCCGGCCGAACCGGACGACCATCGAGAGAATCGTGCCGCCCAGGCCGGGGGTATTCGGGACGAACGTGATCTCGCGCACCCGGTCGAGCAGCGCGTTCACCTCGGCCTCCTCACCGAGGATGCTCCACACGTGTGCGCTGACCATCAGCCGCGGAAGGAGCGACTGCCAGTCTTGCGTCTCGTCGAAGTGCCCGGCGACCCAGCCGAGGTCCGCGAGCGCTCCTTCAAGGCCGCGCGACGCGTGGATCTCGGCCCGGGTGAGGCGGACCGCGTCCTCCAGGTAATGGCCGCCGAGCGGTGCGACCTTGGCGAGGAACGCCTCCGCACGCGCCAACGATTCGTCCCACCGGCCGTCCTCGAGGGCGTACCAACTCTCGTTGACGTCGAGCCACAACGTTTGGCGCGTGTCCCCGATGCGCGTCGCGTAATCGGACGCGACGCGATGCCGCCGGCGGGTCTCGGCGAGATCGCCGCTGAGCGTCGAGTTGACGACACGGTTGACGAGTGCCCGAGCGACCTCTGACGCAGCTGTCGGCGCGTCGATGGCCGCGACCTGCGCGTACAGCTCGTCCGAGCCGGCGAGATCGCCGGCGAACATCCTAGCCACCCCCATCGTCGTGAGCACGCTCGCGCGCAGCTCGTCGAGCCCCAGTTCCTCTGCTAGCCGAAGCGCCTCTGCGCTGATGTCCGCGGCGTCCGCATCCTCGGCGGCGAAGACCTCGAGCCGCGCCTGCTCGGCGAGAACGGCGGCAAGCGCCTTCGACGGCGCCCGGCCTGCGAGCCACACCCGAACCGTGTCGATCCGCTCACGCGCTTCGACCTCGTGCCCGGCCCGCCAGGCGGCGTGGGCCGCGAGAACGGCAGCCTCCGCGGCAGCCTCGATGTCGCCCGCCGCCCGCAAGGCTTCGACCGCTTCGTCCAGCTCGGCGCCCGCGCCGCCCTCGGCGAGGAACCGCGCCCGCGCGTGCGCGGCCAGGACGTACGCCCGTTCGCGGCTCGTCCGGCCAGAGCGCGAGCGCCTCGGCGTAGAAGCGCTCGGCGCTCGCGAACGCGTTGAGTCGCAGCGCACGCTCGCCTGCGCGACGGAATGCGATCCGCGCGCCGGCGGCGGCGTCCGCGCCGAGCTCGAGGGCGGCGGCGTAGTGATGGGCGACGAGCTCGGCCTGGTCGTCCGCGCGGCCGAGGCCCTCGATCCAGCCGGCCGCGCGCACGTGCCGGTCGGCCTCGCGCCGCCCGTGGGATCTGCCCGTATGCGACGTCGCGCACGAGCACGTGCCGGAACGCGTACTCGTCCTCGCCGCCGAAGGACGAGCGCCGTTCGCGCCGCACCATCCCCCGCCGCTCCAGCGCGTGGAGTGCGCTCGCCACCTCGTCGCCGTCGACGCCCGCGAGCTCGGCCGCCGCGCCCGCCCAGAAGACCTTGCCGACCACGGCAGCGTCCTGGAGCAACCGCTTCTCGAGCGGCTCGAGCACGTCGAGCCTTGCGGCGATGATCCCCTGCACCGTCTCGGGTAGCGGCATGTCCTCGGCGGTGCCGCGCTCGACGAAGAGACGTGCGAACTGCTCCGCGTACAGCGGGTTGCCGCCGGCGCGCTCGAGCAGCGCCTGCTGCGTCTCGGCCGGCAGGAGCGCCTGCTCGAGCACCGCCTGGATGATCTGCGCCGCTTCTTCGTCGGCGAGCGGCGTGAGTGCGAGCGTCGTCGCGTTCAGCTTGCCTCCGCCCCAGCCGGGACGCCGCTCGAGCAGCTCCGGTCGCGCGGTGCCGAGCACGAGCAGCGGGACGCTGCCCGCCCAGTCGGCGAGGTGGTCGACGAAGTCGAGCAGGCCGTCGTCGGCCCAGTGCAGATCCTCGAACACGAGGATGAGCGGCCGCTGCTCGGCGAGCCCCTCGAGGTACCGGCGCCAGGCGGCGAAGCGCTCGTCCCTGCGGTCGCCGGCGTCGTCCAGCTGCTCCACGCCGACGAGCGGCAGGAGGTGCTGCGCGACCCGGGCGCGATCGTCCGCGTCCACGGTCGCGTCGACGCTCGCGCGCAGCTTCTCCTCGGCGGCATCCGCGTCGTCGTTGTCCTGGATGCCGGCCTGCGCCTTCACCATCTCGGCGAGCGCCCAGAAGCTCACGCCCTCGCCGTACGGCAGCGCGCGGCCCTGTCGCCACCAGACGAGGTCGGGCTGGGCGTCGAGCGTCGCGAACAGCTCGGCGATGAGCCGCGACTTCCCGATGCCGGGAACGCCGACGAGCGTTACGAGCTGCGTCTCGCGTTCGGTGCGCGCGCGGTCGAACGCGCCGAGGATCGTCTCCAATTCGCGCGCACGCCCGACGAGCGGGAGCAGCGCGCGCTGCTCGAGGTCGGCGCCGAAACGCGAGCGAGCCTGGAGCGCCTCCCACACGGGGATCGGCTCCGACTTGCCCTTCGCCGACACCGGCTCCCGCTCGGCGTAGTCGATCGCCTCGCGCGTCGCACGGTAGGTCGTCTCGCCGACGAGGACGCCGTTCACCGGCGCCGCCGATTGCAGCCGCGCCGCCGTGTTCACGACGTCGCCGGCCGCCATCCCCTCCCCCTCCGCCGGCCGCGAGCCGAGGAGCACGAGCGCCTCGCCCGTGTTCACGGCGATGCGCACCTGCAGGTCGTCCTCCTCGCGCGCCCAGTCGCGGATGGCGAGCGCAGCGCGTACCGCGCGTTCCGGATCGTCCTCGTGCGAGACCGGCGCGCCGAAGAGCGCCATCACCGCGTCGCCGATGAACTTCTCCACCGTGCCGCCGAACCGCTCCAGCTCGGCGCGCAGCCGCTCCCAGTACGGCGCAAGCACCGCGCGCACGTCCTCCGGGTCGAGCGTCTCCGCGCGCGAGGTGAAGCCGACGAGATCGGCGAACAGCACGGTGACGACCTTGCGCTCCTCGCGGCGCTCGGACGCGGCCACGAGCGCGGCGCCGCACTCCGAGCAGAACTTCGCGCCGGACGCGTTGTCGTGCCCGCAGACGGGGCAGGGAGTCACGCGAAAGAGTCTAGGACAGTCGGTGCGCGGGATAACCCCAGCGCCCGAGATTCGCGACGATCTCGTCGCAGTGCGAAGGGTCGCGCGTAAGCAGCGTCAGCTCGACGCCGGTCTCGCCGACGGCAGGTCGCCCGTCTCGCGCTGGTGCTCGACCTCGACGACGTTGACGCGGTCGTTCGCGAGCAGCGTAAGCAGCCGCGCGAGCTCGCCCGGCCGGTCGGGTACGCGCGTGCGCAGCACGAGATAGCGCCCGGCCACCGACAGCCCGTGGCGCATGACGGAGATGAGCAGCGTCGCGTCGATGTTCCCGCCGGAGACGACCGGCACGACCGTGCCGCGGCCGTCGACCTTGCCGTGCAGGAGCGCGGCGACGCCGACGGCGCCCGCGCCCTCGACGACGAGCTTCGTCCGCTCGAGCAGCAGCACGATCGCCTCGCTGATCTCCTCGTCCGTCACCGAGACGATCTCGTCGAGCGTTCGGTCGAGGATCGACATCGTCAGCTCGCCCGGCTTCTTCACCGCGATCCCGTCCGCGATCGTGTGGCCGGACCCGCCCGGCAGCGTTCCAGCCGCCTGCACGCCGATGATGCGCACGCCCGGCTTCGCCGCGCGCAGCGCGAGCGAGATGCCGGACGCGAGGCCGCCGCCGCCGATAGGGATGAGCACCGTGTCGAGCCCGTCCACCTGGTCGGCGAGCTCGAGCCCGATCGTGCCCTGCCCGGCGATAATCGCCGCATCCTCGAACGGGTGGACGAACGTCGCCCCCGTCTCGGCGACGTATGCCCGCGCCGCGTCGAGCGCCTCCTCGATCGCAGGGCCGGTGAACTCGACCTCGGCCCCGTACTGCCGCGTCGCGTCGACCTTCGCCATCGCCGCATCCTGCGGCATGAAGATGCGCGCCTTCGCACCGAGCTCGCGCGCCGCCCACGCCACCGCCTGCCCGTGGTTGCCCGCGCTCGCCGCGACGACGCCGGCGGCGCGCTGCTCGTCCTCAAGCGTTGAGATGCGGTTGTACGCGCCGCGAATCTTGAACGACCCTGTGCGTTGCAGGTTTTCCGCCTTGAGGTGCACCTCGCAGCCGCACGTCGAGCGAAAGCGTCTCCGAGCGGTAGACGGGCGTGACGCGCGCGACGCCGTCGAGGCGCGCGCGAGCCGCTTCGATGTCAGCGAGTTCCGGAACCATCGATGTGGAAGACCTTGTCGAGGATCTCACGGACGGCGGTGAGCGGGTCGAGCTCGCGGCGCTGCACCTCGTCGAGCAGGCGGCGCAGCTCGGGGTCGTCCGAGACGGCGTTCTCGAGATGCGTCTTCGCGCGCGCGGAGGCGACGGCAAACACCTCGCCGGCGAGGTTGTTGCGCCTGCGCTCGTCGAGCTGCCCCGACTCCTCGAGGTGCGCGCGATGCGCCGCGATCTTCTCCCACAGCTCGGGCACGCCCTCGCCGCGCGTCGCCTCGGTGAGGATGATCGGCGGCCGCCAGTCGCTGTCGCGGTCGAGCGCGAGGATCGAGCGCACCTCGTTCAGCATCGTCTTCGCCGCCGGGTGGTCCATCTTGTTGATCGCGATCACATCGGGGATCTCCATGATCCCGGCCTTCAGCGCCTGCACGGAGTCGCCCGAGCCCGGCATGAGCACGAGCACGACCGTGTCGGCGATGCCGATCACCTCCACCTCGCTCTGACCGGCGCCGACCGTCTCGAGGAAGACGACGTCCTTGCCCGCCGCGTCGAGGACGAGCAGCGCCTGGAGCGTCGCCTCGGCGAGGCCGCCGAGATGCCCGCGCGTCCCCATCGAGCGGATGAACACGCCCGGGTCGAGGAAGTGGTCGGAGAGCCGGATGCGATCCCCGAGCAGCGCGCCCTTCGTGAACGGGCTGGACGGGTCGACGGAGACGACGCCGACGGTCGTCTCCTGCGCGCGGACGTGGCGGATGAGCGCGGAGATGAGGCTCGACTTGCCGACGCCGGGCGGCCCGGTGATGCCGACCGCGTACGCGTTGCCCGTGGACGGGTAGAGGTCGGCGACGACGCCGTAGGCGAGCGGGTCGCCGTTCTCGACGAGCGTGATCGCGCGCGCGAGCGCGCGCCGGTCGCCCTCGCGGACGCCGGCCGCGAGCGTTTCCCTCGTCCAGTCGCGACGCCCCGCCACGGAGCGTGACTCTAGTTAGTGCGCCGGTTCGACCGTTGCGCCCGCGCGCGCGGGCTCGCGGGCCAGGAGGTAGCCGACGACGGCGGCGACGGCGTACGCGATCGCGGCACCTCCCCAGATCCAGCGCGGGCTCACCGTATGGAGCAGAGCGCCGGCGGCGACGTTGGCGGCCGCGGTGGCGAGGAACGTCGCGCTCATCACGAGCGTGAGCGCGCGGCCGCGCATCGCGTCTGCGGAGCCGCGCTGTACCAGCACCGCGTTGCAGACGATCGCCGCGCCGTCCCCGGCTCCCCCGACGACGGCGCAGGCAGCGGCCACCCAGATGTCGGGGCTCGCCGCCGCGCCGCCGAAGCCGAGCGCCATCAGCACGAGCGCGCCGGCGTACGTCCGCGCGGGCCCGATCCGCTCGAGCAGCATGCTGCCGGCGAAGCTCCCGACCACGAGGCCACCCCCGATCGCGCCGTAGAGGAGCCCGTAGCCGAAGTCGCCGGCGTGGAACGTGTTCTTCGCAAGGAAGATCTCGGCGACGTTCGTGGCGCCGATGCCGAGGCACGCGATGCCCCAAGCGACGAGGACCGCGAGGAGCGCGCGCGAGCGCATGACGGCGAGGAAGCCGTCGGCGAGGTCGCGCCAGTGGCCGCGGGTGAGCGCTGTCTCGCTCTGGAGCATGCGCGACGGGATGCGCGAGATGATGCACGGCCGAGACGAGGAACGACGACGCCGTTGATCCAGTACGCCGTGTGCGGGCCTGCCGCGGCGGTGAGAATGCCGCCGAGCACCGGGCCGATCGCCCAACTGACGTTCTCCATCGTCTGGAGGAGCGCATTCGCGGCAGGTAGGTCCTCGTCGGAGACGAGGTTCGGGACGCCGGCGTAGACCGCGGGGCGGAAGAAGCCGGTGGCGAGGCCCGCGACGGCCGCGAGCGCGACGATCGCTGCAGGGCTGCTCGTGAACGGGAGCGTGAAGAAGACCGCGGCGCGGACGAGGTCGGCGCCGATCATGAGGTCGCGGCGGCGCAGCCGGTCGAGCAGCGGCCCCAGCGTCAGGCCAACGACGACGGTCGGGAGATAGGCGACGACGAGGACGGCGCCCGACCCAGAGGCCAGAATTGGTCCTGTCCTTGATGTCGATCGCAAGCGCGATCGCGGCGAGCAGGGTGCCGACGCTCGACCCGAGCGTGGCGATCGCCAGGAGGCGAAAACCCGGGTTCCGGAGAGGCAGCAGCTGACGGCTGACAGCTGTCAGGGCGCCTGCGAACCTAGCACCCATTTGTCCGGGTTACGAGACTCCCGAGAGGACCTGTCCGAGGCAGACAGCGAAGAACGCGTTCTCCTCGGGCGTGCCCACGGTGACGCGAATCGCCTCCGGCGCGCCGAAGCTCGCGAGCGGCCGCACGATCACGCCCTGGCGCAGGAGCCGGTCGAAGAGCGCGGCGCCGTCGCCGACATCGGCGAAGAGGAAGTTGCCGAGCGCCGGGCCGGCCGGCTCGAGGCCATGCGCCCGGAGCGTCTCGCCCGAGCTCCTCGCGCCCGGCCGCGTTCAACGCCCGCCGCCGCGCCAGCTCGGCCTCGTCGCCGAGGCTCGCGAGCGCGGCCGCCTGTGCGGTCGCGGCCACGTCGAACGCGCGCCGCACCTTGCTCGTCGCCGTCACCACGTCCTTCGGCGCGATGCCGTAGCCGACGCGCAGGCCCGCGAGCCCGTAGATCTTCGAGAACGTCCGCAGGACGACGACACGCCGGCCCTGCTTGAAGAGCTCCGCGACGCCGTCGGCGTAGTCGGGATCGTCGACGTACTCGAAGTACGCCTGGTCGACGACCGCGAGGACGTGCTCGGGCAGCCGCTCGACGAACGCGAGCAGCTCGTCGCGGCCGTTCGCCGTACCGGTCGGGTTGTTCGGATGGCAGACGTACACGAGCTTCGTCTTCGGCCCGACCTCGGCGAGCATCGCGTCCAGGTCGTAAACGTGGTCGCGCAGCGGCACCTTGCGCGGCACGGCGCCGAGCTTCAGCGCGTCGAGGACGTAGCTCGGGAACGACGGCCAGCCGCACACGATCTCGTCGCCGACGTCGAGCGTCGCCTGCGAGAGCAGGTCGATCACCCCGTCGGCGCCGGCACCGACGATCACTTCCTCGAGCGCGACGCCGTGATGTTCGGCGAGCGCCGTCCGCAGCGCGTACACGCCCCCGTCCGGGTACCGGTTCAGGTCTGGCGTCGCGCGCTCGAGCGCCTCGACCGCGGCCGGAAACGGGGGAAACGGCCCCTCGTTCGATGCGAGCTTGACGACGCGGTCGAGGCCCAGCTCACGCTGGACTTCCTCGATCGGCTTGCCCGGCTCGTACGGGATCAGATCTGCGATGGAGCGGCGGAAGAGCCCGCCGCTCACTCAGCGGTGTCCGAGCGCTTTTTTCGCTTCAGCATCAGCAGCCCGGCGAGGGCCGCGATCGCGCCCGCGACTGCGCCGCCCTTGCGCTTGGCCGCCGGAACGGCTTCTTGCGCCTTCTTCTTTGCCGCGCGCTTTCCCACCTTGACCACCAACCAGCCGATCACCGCGTTGCGCCTGTTGACGATGCTCATGCTCGACCTCCCTTTTCACGGTCGAGGCTATCCGATCGCGGCGGTCAAGCATCCCCCGGGGCCCGCGGGCGGCGTGGCCCCGGAGGATTGGGACGAGGGCACGTCCTGATGAATGAGACGCGCTTGGCGGCAAAAACTTGCGCGAAGCTTCTGCGGCCGGGTGCGAATTTACGGTCGGAGCGGCCGTTTGCCGCGTCGGCGGCAGGATCGTGTGGCGCAGGTCGTACGACCCGGCGCCGAGGGCCCCGGCAACGACGACCACGGCCGTGCCCTTGGCCAGGAGCCCGAGGCCGCCCGCCCACGGCAATGGGCCGAAGAGACCGCGCAGGGCCGCCTGCTGCGCCCGCTGCCGGCGCGCGAGGGTCGCGCAGTCCGGGCACTCGCGGAGATGGGCGCGCAGCTGCGAGCGCTCCGCCCGGGAGAGCTTGCGGTCCAGCTGCTTCGAGATCGCGAGCTCGGCGCCCGCGCACGTGAGCGTGCCCTCGAGCTGCTCCCGCAGCGCACGCCGGGCGCGGAAGATGAGCGTCTCGACCGCGCTCATCGACACGCCCAGCACCTCGGCGATCTCGGCATACGAACGCCCTTCGATCTCGCGCAGGACGATCGCCGCCCGCTGGTTGAACGCGAGGTGGCCGAGCGCGCGCTTGATGTCCTCCGCCTCCGGACTGTCGTTCTCCTCGACGAGCGCATCGGCGACGTCGTAGTCGAGCTCCACCTCCTGCGGACGCCGCGAGTTGGTGCGGAACCGCTGCAGGCAGACGTTGTGCGCGATCGAGATGAGCCAGTTGAGCGGCGAGCGCGGGTCCTCACCGCGCTCGAGCGCCCGGAAGGCGTTCATGAACGTCGTCTGGGTGACGTCCTCCGCGTCGGCACGGTTGCGGAGCATGCCGTACGCGTAGCGGTAGACGTGCGTCGAGTGCCGCTGGTAGAGCCGCTCGAAGGATCGGTCCAGGCCAGGCGCTACCGCCATGCCCGACTAGATGCCCGTTTTCGCGAAAAACCTGCGCTTAGGCAGGAGCTTTGGCGCGGGGCTTGCGATTCGGGATGTGGATGGCCCGGCCGAGGGCGGCGAGGCCGGCCTCCTTGATCGCCTCCGACAGCGTCGGGTGCGGGGCCATGCCGTCCGCGACGGTCTCCACCGTCGACTCCGCGTCGATCGCGACCACGCCCGCCTCGATGAGGTCGGTGACGTGCGGCCCGATCATGACGACGCCGAGCAGCTCGCCGTAGCGGGTCTCGTGGATCGACTTCACCCAGCCGACGGTCTCGTCCTGCATCACGGCACGCGCGTTGGCGACCCAGGGGAACTGACCGACGGCGACGTCGTCGCCGTACTCCTCGCGCGCCTGCGCCTCCGTGAGGCCGACGCCGGCGATCTCGGGATCCGTATAGATCGGACGCGGGATCGCGCGGTTGTCGACGACGGCGTCGTGACCGCACGCGTTCTCAGCTGCGACCTCGCCCTCGCGGAACGCCGTGTGCGCGAGCTGCCAGTACCCGGCGCAGTCGCCGACGGCGTAGATGTGCGGGACGCTCGTCCGCCGGTGCTCGTCGGCCGCGATGCCCTTGCGCTTGTCGAACTGCACGCCTGCGGCTTCGAGCCCGATGCCCTCGACGAGCGGCCCGCGCCCGACCGAGACGAGCATGAGATCTGCCTCGATCGTCTCGCCGTCGCCGAAGTGGACGACGAGCGAGGAGCCGGTGTCCTCGACGCGCGTGCACTGCTTGCCGAGGTGGAGCGTGATCCCGCGCTTGCCGAACTGCTTCGCGAGCTCCTTGCTCGCGTCCTCGTCCTCCTGCGGGATGAGCGTCAGCATCTCGATGATCGTCACGTCGGAGCCGAAGCGATTGAAGATGGACGCGAACTCGCAGCCGATGATCCCGCCGCCGAGAACGGCGAGGCGCTTCGGCACCTGCTCCTGTGCGAGCAGGCCGGTCGAGTCGACGCAGCGCGGCGAGTCGAGCCCCGGGATCGGCGGCAGCAGCGGGAACGAGCCCGTCGCGACGACCGCCTGCTTGAAGGTGACGTCCTCGCCGCCTTCGACCGCGATCGTGTTCGCGTCCTTGAAGCGCCCGGTTCCCTTCACCCACTCGACGCCGTTCGCCTTGAAGAGCGAGGCGACGCCGGACGTCATCTGCTTGACGACGCCGGCCTTCCACGCGTTCGAGGCGGCGAAGTCGAGCTTCGCCTCGCCGACGTTCACGCCGAACTTCGCAAAGTGCTCGTCGGCCTCCTTGAGCGCGAACGCGGTCTGCACCCACGCCTTCGTGGGGATGCAGCCGACGCGCAGGCACGTGCCGCCGAGCTCGGGCTCCTTCTCGATGCAGGCGACCTTCGCGCCCAGCTGCGCGGCGCGGATGGCGGCGGTGTACCCGCCTGGGCCACCACCGAGAACTGCGACGTCGACGTCCATGCGGTCCAGCGTAACTACAAGCGCTTGATCATTGTCACGGCATGCGGCGACTCGGACACGACCTCGAACCCGAAGCGCTCGTACCACCCGACCTGCTGCTCGTCGGTGCTCAAACTGACCGCCTGGAAACCGTCGGCCCGCGCGCGCTCGAGCAGCGCCTCGAGCAGCTCCTTGCCCGCGCCCTTGCCGCGCCGGCTCGGGACGACGGCGATGGTCAACTCCGGCGTCTTCTCGTCGACGAAGCCGAAGCCCGGCTCGTCGGCGGTGAACACGCGGTACCACGCGGCGCCGTACGCGTGCGGGCCTTCCATGGCGACCACGCCGGCGTCGCCGGTCCGGCCCCAGTTGCGGACGTACCGGTAGACGGGCCGCTCGGCGTCCTCGGTCAGGCGCCAGTGGTACGCGTGACGGAGCATGTCGCGCAGGAAGCGCGCGTCCTGCCTGTCCGCCGGCCGCAACATCAGAGCTCCTGGGCGAGCTGCACCCGGTTGCCGTCCGGGTCGTACACGTCGAGCAGCCGCATCTGGCCGGTGAGCTCGAGCACGATCCCGACCTCGACCCCCGCCGACCGCAACCGCTCGGCCTCGACCTTCATGTCGCGGACGTCGACGTGCGCGACCGCGCCGTCCGGCTGCGGGTCGCCCTCGGCCAGCCCGATGTCCATTCCACCGCGCTCGAGCCGCGCCCACCGCTTCGAGAAGTCGACCGCGGTCTCCTCGAACAGCAGCGTCTCGCGGTAGAAGCGCCGCGCGGCGTCGAGATCGCGAACGTGGTACCAGACGGTCGGCCCCGCGCTCACTTACAGCGCGAGGCCGGGAAACTCGAGGAAAGCCTTGATCGTCTTCAGGAACTCGGCGCCGGTGGCGCCGTCGACGGCGCGGTGGTCGCACGTGAGCGTCATCGTCATGAGCGGGACGACGAACAGCTCGCCGTCGCGCGGCACGACCTGCTCGCTGCGTCGCGCCGACGGCGAGGATCGACGCCTGCGGCGGATTGAGCACGGCGACGAACTGGTCGACCTCGAACATGCCGAGGTTGGAGATCGTGAACGTCCCGCCGTCGATGTCCTCGGCGCGGAGCTTCGAGTCGCGCGCGCGGGCGACGAGATCGCCGCGCACCTGGGCGATCTGCGTGAGCGTCAGCTGCTCGGCGTTGTGCACGACGGGGACGACGAGCCCCTGCGGAGCGGCGACGGCGATGCCGACGTTCGCGTTCGGGAACGACAGCAGCGCGTCCTCCGTGTACTGCACGTTCATCTCCGGATGGCGTGCGAGCGCCTGCGCGCACACGCGCGTGAGGAGGTCGGTGACGGTGACGCGCACGTCGGGCTCGAGCTCGCGGCGGCGCGCGACGAGCTCGTTCGCCCGCGTCATGTCGGCGGAGACGGTGAGCGTGAAGACGGGCACCGTCCACGCTTCGGTGAGCCGGCGCGCGATCGTCTTGCGGATGTTCGTCAGCGGCGTGGCGGTGACCTCGCGCTACGCGCCTGAGTTACGGGACCGCCGACGACCGGCTGCCGCCGGCGCAGGCGTCTCGACGTCCTGCGCGACGATGCGCCCGTCGGGCCCGGTGCCCTGGATGGACGAGAGGTCGATCCCGCGCTCACGTGCGAGGCGCCGCGCGAGCGGCGACGCCTTGATCCGGCCGTTCGTCGTCGGCTCGGAGACGCGCTGCTCTTCCTTCGGCTCAGGCGCAGACTCGCGGCGCTGCCTCCTTGGGCTTCGGCGCGGGCGCCTCGACCGCCGCGACGCTCTCGCCCTCCTTGCCGATGAAGGCGATCGTCCGCCCCACTTCCACCTCGCCCTCGGGGATCTCGATCTTCAGCAGGACGCCGCTCGCCTCGGCCTCGACCTCCTGCGTCACCTTGTCGGTGTCGAGCTCGTACAGCGGCTCGCCCTTCGCCACCTGCTCGCCCTCGGACTTGAGCCAGCGGACGATCGTCCCCGACTCCATGCCCTGGCCGAGGCGCGGAAGCTTGACCTCAGTCGCCATTACTGGCTCGACCGGTGCCTCGACGTGATCGCGGCAAGCACGTCGTCCGCGTGCGGAACGACGAACTGCTCCATCACCGGCGCGAACGGCAGCGGCGAGAACTTCGCGCCCACGCGCTCGATCGGCGCGTCGAGCCAGTCGAACGCCTGGTACTGGAGAACGGACGCGACCTCTGCGCCGAAGCCCATGCGCGTCACCGCCTCGTGCGCGACGACCGCGCGGTTCGTCTTCTTCACCGACGCGACGAGCGTCTCCTCGTCGAGCGGCTGCAGCGTGCGCGGGTCGACCACCTCGACGGAGACGCCCTGCTTCTCCGCCTCCTCGGCCGCCGCCAGCGACTCGTGCACGAGGCGGCCGGTCGCGATCACGGTCACGTCCTCGCCCTCGCGATGGATGCGCGCCTTGCCGATCGGGATCGGCTCGATCTTCTCCGGCACGTTGCCCTTGATGCCGTACAGCGTGCGGTGCTCGAAGAACACGACCGGGTTGTCGTCGTAGATCGCCGACCACAAGAGGCCGCGCACGTCCTCCGGCGTCGATGCGAACACGACCTTCAAGCCGGGGATGTGCACGAACCACGCCTCGAGCTGCTGCGCGTGCTGCGCGCCCGGCGACCAGCCGGCGCCGCCCTGCGTGCGGAAGACGACGGGCACGCTGAGCTGCCCGCCGGACATGTAGCGGAGCTTCGCCGCCTGGTTCACGACCTGCTCGGCGGCGAGCGTCATGAAGTCCTCGTACATGATCTCGGCGATGGGGCGCATGCCCTGCATCGCGGCGCCGATGGCCGTGCCGGCGAGCGCCATCTCGGAGATCGGCGTGTTGCGCACGCGCTCGCGGCCGAACTCCTCGAGCATCCCGCTCGTGACGCCCATCGAGCCGCCCATCTCGGCGATGTCCTCGCCCATGATGAAGACGCTGTCGTCCTGGCGCATCGCCGTCGCGAGCGCGTCGCGCACGGCCTCGCGGTAGGAGAGCTCAGGCATAGATGTTCTTCAGCGCGTCCTCGGGCGCGGGATCGGTGCCGTTCTTCGCGAACTCGACCGACGCCTCGACGATCTCCGTCACCTCGGTGTCGAGCTCGTCGAAGTCCTCGTCCGAGAGCTCGAGCTTCGCGCGCAGCAGCGTGATCGGGTCGCGCGTCTCGGCGAGCTTCCGCGCCTCGTCCTTGTCGCGGTACACCTGCGGGTCGCCGATGTAGTGGCCGTGCAGCCGCACGCAGTCGAGGTGCACGAACACGGGGCCTTTGCCGGCGCGTGCGTACTCGAGCGCCTGGCGCGCGGTCTTGTAGACGGCCTCGACGTCCTGGCCGTCGGCCTTCAGCGCCTTCATGCCGAACGCCTTCGCGCGATCGGAGAGATCGCGGATCGGCGAGTGCTGCGACTCCGGCGTCGACTCGGCCCACTTGTTGTCCTCGAGCACGAAGACGGCAGGCACCTTCCACAGCTGCGCGAGGTTGAGCGACTCGTGGAATGTCCCGATGTTCGTCGCGCCGTCGCCGAAGAACGCGAGCGCGACGCGCGGCTCGCCGCGCATCTGGAAGGCGAGCGCCGCGCCGGTGATGTGCGGCAGGCCGCCGCCGATGACCGCGTTCGCGCCCATGTTGCCGCGCTCGATGTCGTACAGGTGCATCGAGCCGCCATAGCCGTGGGAGCAGCCCTCGGTCTTCCCGTACAGCTCGGCCATCAACTCGTTCGGGTGCGTGCCCTTGGCCAGCGTGTGGCCGTGCGCGCGGTGGGTCGAGGCGATGATGTCCCCGTCCTCCAGCGCCCGGCAGACGCCGACGGCGCAGGCCTCCTGGCCGATGGCCACGTGGAGGAATCCGGGCAGCTCGCCGGCGCGGAAGCGCTCCTCCACCTTCTCCTCGAAACGGCGGATGAGCAGCATCTCGCGCAGCACGTCGCGCAGGTCGCCCTTCGCGAGCGACGTCTTGGTCTCAACCTTTGCCACGGCGCGCAGTTTATGGTTCGTTCGATGGCACTCGTCGACCAATGGATGGAGATCGAAAGCGGCCTGGATCCGAGGTGGCAGGACGCGCGCGTGCTGCTCACGATCGACGACGAGGCGCACGTCGAGCGCGCGCTTGCACTGCTCGGGCCAGCAGGCCCGGGACGGTCGGGACGCGAGATCCGCTTCTACGCGCAGCGCACCGGCGGCGCGATCGGACCCGAAGCGGTGCAACGATTGTTGCGGCGAATCGACGAGGAAGACATCACGGGCACGCTTGCGCTCGTCTCCTCGGACGAAGCGCCGGCCGAACGGGTCGTCTCGCGGCCGACGCTCGCTGCCGAATGGAACGCCGTCGTCGGCACGCTCCCCGCCGACTGGAGCGACCTGCTGTGCGAGCTCGAGTTGACGTCGAGCGACCACGTCGACATTGCGGCGCTGCTCACCGCGCCGCTCAATCCGTTTCAGAACGGGCTCGGCAAGCCGGGCTTCCGCTTCCGCGTCGCGCACACCGCCGGCTACGGCGCGTCCGCGGGGATGGCGCACCGATGTCTGACACGCCTCGACGAGGCCGGCATCCCGGGCGAGGTGCGCGTGCTGCGCGTGCTCTCCGACACGCACCCGGTCGGGACGCAGGGGCCGGTGTGGATGATCGGGGGCAAGACCGTCTGATGCCCGACCCCGTTGCCTGGAAGGTCGTGGAGAAAGGCTGGCCCGTCTACGACAGCGACGGGAATCAGATCGGCACCGTGCACGAGATCGCGGGCGACACCGAGCACGACATCTTCGACGGCTTCGGTCGTAAAGACGAGCGCGCACAGTCACGTCAAGTACGTCCCGGCGGAGATCGTCGCGAGCATCGCGGTCGGAGAAGTTCGGCTCAGCATCGCCGGCGACGCAGTCGCGCAGCTCGAGGACCTGCACGCCGAGATCGAGGAGCAGATCCTCCCCGAGAAGTCGCGGTGGTATCAGCGGCTCGCCTGGTGGACGACCGGCCGCAACCGTTGAGCTGACGTGCTGCGCTGGCTTCGCTCGACGCTGCGCGGCGAGGTCTCGACAGCCGATCTCGAGTCGAGGCGCCGCGCAGGCAAGATCGCGTATTCGCTCGCGGGAGAAGCAGACGCACTCGATGGCAGCGACCGCGCCACGCAGCTGTTCAGGCTGTGCGCGTGGAACGCGTTCGCGCTGCAGACGATCGCCGACACGCTGATCGAGTGCGACACCCAGGACGATCCGGCAACCGCGGGCTTCGTCCCCCGCTCCACGCTCCGCTACGCGACGGCGTGCGTCGACCAGGTCCCGACCTGGATCCGTTGCGCGCGCGTCGTGCGCGGCGACCCGGACGCAAAACTGGAGGCCGGGCTCCCAGCTGCGCTGCCGCCCTGGGTGTACGACGAGCCGACCACCAGCGGGGAGCTGCACGGACTGCGTACCGCGTACGAGGCGCTCCAACCACGCGTCGAGACCGGCGTTCAGGCGGCGCAGCTCGAGCCCGCCCGGCTCGGTCAGATGCGCCGGATGCTCGCGGAGATGACGAGCGCGGCCGAGTACGCGGCGGCGATCCTGCGGCCGAACATCGGGCCAGTCGACCGTGGCGAGGTCCGCGCGCGCCTGCTCAACGCCCTGAGTCGTGCGTTCGAGCTCGGCCAGGTGCTCGCGCTGCCAACGCTCACCGACGTCGTGCCACGGCACCAGAAGGAGCCGATCGCGAGGACCCTCACATGGCTCGACGTGGACACGAATTGCCTCGTCCTCGACTCCGCCGGCCACCGGATCGGCTTCGTCCTGCGCGTCCGCGGCGACCGCGCGACGGGCGAGTTCGGCGGCATCGACGTCAACGTCGGGGACCGGGCGGCCGGATCTCTTCGTCCCGCCGGCCGCGGTCGCTGCCGTGCGATCCGGTGAGGTCGTCCTCTCCGTGCCGCAAGAGGAGCTAGTGAGTCGCATGAACCCAGCAGGCGGTCTCACCGGGGCAGCACGCCGCGTCGCCGACTCGGCGCGCTCGCTCGTGCGGCTCGAGCTGCAGCTCGCTGCCGCCGAGGTGAAGCACAAGATCAAGGCGCTCGCGGTGGGGCTCGGGCTCGTCGCCACGGCGGCCGTCGCTCGGCTTCTTCGCCCTCGTGTTCGCGCTCGCGGCCGCCGCGGCCGCGCTCGCGACGGTGCTGGCCGTCTGGCTGACGCTGCTCGTCATGTTCGGCGTCCTGCTCCTGCTCGCCGGGATCCTCGGCATGATCGGCGCCAAGCTCCTCGGCAAGGGGGCGTCGCCCGTGCCGGAGCAGGCCCTCGAGGAGGCACGGCTCACGACGGAGGCGCTCCGCAATGGCCACTGAGTCCGAGATCCGCCGCGAGCTCGCCGGCGAGCGCAAGCAGTTGACCGAGGCGGTCGCGACATTGCGCGAAGAGCTCGGCCACGCCGTCGACCGTGGGAAGAAGGTCGGCGCGGCAGTCAGCGCCGTCGCGGGGCTCGCCGGCGCGGCGAAGCTCTGCTCCGCCTCAGGCGCCGCTAGGCGCGCAGCTCCGCGCCGAAGCGCTCGCGCAGGGCGTCGACGATCCGCGTGCGCACCACCGCCGCGTCCTCGTCGGTGAGCGTGCGCTCGGCCGACCCGAAGGCGACGCGGAAGGCGAGCGAGCGCTTGCCTGCGCCGATCTGCTCGCCGCGGTACTCGTCGAACACCGCGACGTCGCGCAGCTCCGGCCCTCCGGCCGCGCGAATCGCGGCGGCGAGGGCAGCCGCCGGCACCTCGTCGTCGACGACGAAGGCGAGATCCTGGCGCAGCTCCGGGAACGGGCTCACGTCGGCGGCGCGCACCGCCTCCGGCGCGGCCGCGACGAGCGCATCGAGATCGAGCTCGAACGCGCCCCACGTCCCGTCGAGCTCCCGCGGGATGAAGCTCGCCCATCCAGCCTTCCGCCGTCCGCGCGGCCTTGCCCGGATGGAGGAACGGCTCCGACGCCCGCTCGTACGACGGCTCCAGCTTCAGCGTCGCAACAGCGTGCTCGACGGCCCACTTCGCCTCCGCGATGCCGCCTTCGACGATGCCGGCGACATGCCGGCGCTCGTCCGGAGCGCGCCTGGGAGTAGACGTGCGCGATCTCGAACAGCGCGATGCCGGCGTTGCCGACCGAGACGTTGGTTGCCGCGCGACGCCTCGGCACAGGCTTGTGTGCAGATCGCCGTCCCGCGAGCGCAACCGTCTCGGTCGGATCACGGCGAGAGGTCGGCGTGTAGGCGTCGGCGAAGCCGCAGCCGACGAGCACGTCCTCGACAGTGCGGCGCAGCTCGCTGCTCGCGCGTCAGCCGGCCGAAGCTCGACGTCGGCTCCGGCAGCGTGAACGGGATCTCGCTCGAGCTCGAAGCGCGCGACCTCCTCGACGAGGTCGATCTCGCGCGTCACGTCGCGCGCGCGCCACGTCGGCACCCGGAGACCGTCGCCGTCCGACGTCGAAGCCGAGCCGGGCGAGGATCGCGCCCTGCCGCTCGGCCGGGACGTCGAGGCCGAGCACCTCGTCCGTCGCTCCGGCCGGAGCCGGATCGTGCGCCGGGCGGCGGCAGCTCGCCGTGCACGTCGGCGGCGCCTGCCCAGCGTGCCCCCGTCAGTTGAACGAAGAGCTGCGTCGCGAGCGTCGAGGCCGGGCTCGGCGAGGTAGCGGGTCGACGCCCTTCTCCCAGCGGTTCGAGCCTTCGGTGCGCAGGGCGAGACGCTCGGAGCTGCGCAGGATCCCGATCGGCTCGAAGTTCGCCGCCTCGAGCAGGACGTTCGTCGTGCGCTCCGAGACCTCGGTCTCCTCGCCGCCCATGATCGCGGCGAGTGCGATCGACCGCTTCGCGTCGGCGATCACGAGGTCGGGCGGATCGAGCTCGCGCATCGCTGCCGTCGAGCGTGCTGCAGCTGTTCCTTCTTCTTGGCGCGCCGGACGCACGATCCGTCCGCCCTCGAGCGTGTCGTAGTCGAAGGCGTGCAGCGGGTTGCCGACGCGCGAGCATCACGTAGTTGGTCACGTCGACGACGTTGGAGATGGCGCGCATGCCGGCGTCGCGCAACCGCGCCTGGAGCCACAGCGGCGACGGGGCGATGGTGACGTCGCGGAAGAGGCGCCCGACGTAGCGCGGGCAGCCCTCGAAGTCGTCGATGCGGATGTCCAGCTGCTCCTCCCCTGCCTGCGGCGGATCGGCCTCCGACAGCGGCACGAGCTCGCCGTCGAAGATGGCTGCAACCTCGCGCGCGATGCCGTACACGGAGAAGAGGTCGGGGCGGTTGCCGCGTCGGCTCGACGTCGAGGATCTCCTCGACGAGCGGGAGCACCTCGGCCAGCGGCGTCCCGGGCTTCGTAGCCGTCCGCGAGCACCATGATCCCCTCGTGGTCGGTGCCGAGGTCCGACCTCGTCCTCAGCGAGGATCATCCCCTCCGACACCTGGCCGCGCAGCTCGCGCCGCTCGAGCGTGACCCATTCGGAAGCGTCGCGCCCGGGAGCGCGACCGCCACCGTGGCGCCGGGGCCGAAGTTCCACGCGCCACAGACGATCTGCGCGGGCTGCTTCTCCCCCACGTCCACGGTGCAGAGCTGCAGCCGGTCGGCGTTCGGGTGCTTCTCGGCGGTGAGGACGACGCCGACGCGGAAGAGCGCCGGGTCGCCCGGGACGCCGCGCCGATCGAGCCGTTCACCTCGGCGGTCGGCGACCGACAGCAGGTCGGCGATCTCCTCGGCCGTGAGCGTCGACGCGCACGTACTCCCGCAGCCAGCTCATCGGGACCTTCATCAGAACTGCCTCAGGAAGCGCAGGTCGTTCTCCCAGAACGGCCTGATGATCGGGGAGCTCGTAGCGCAGCTGGGCAGCGCGCTCGAGGCCGAGCCCGAAGGCGAAGCCGCTCCACTCGTCCGGGTCGAGGCCGACGTTGGCGAGCACCTGCGGGTCGACCATGCCGGAGCCGCCGATCTCGATCCAGCCGGACCACTTGCACGTGGCGCAGCCTTCCCCGCCGCACGACGCCGCACGAGACGTCGGGCTCCATCGAGGGCTCGGTGAAGGGGAAGTAGTGGGTGCGGAAGCGGACGCGCCGCTCCTCGCCGAAGAGCGCGCGCATCACGTGCAGCAGCGTCCCCTTCAGGTCGGCCATCGTGATGTCGCCGGTCGACGGCGAGCCCCTCGAACTGGTGGAAGATCGGGAAGCGCGTCGGCGTGATCGCGTCGCGGCGGTACACGCGGCCGATCGAGACCATGTAGATCGGCGGCTTGCGCTCCTCCATCGCGTGGATCTGCGACGCGGAGGTCTCCGTGCGCAGGACCCTGTTCTCGTCGAGGAAGAAGGTGTCGCGCGGCGACCGCGCCGGGTGCCGTTCCGGGAACGCGAGCTTGTCGAAGATGTACTCGAGGGTCTCGACCTCGCGGTCGTCGCGGATCTCGTAGCCGAGGCCGATGAAGAGCGTCCTCGACGTCGCGGCGGATCAGCGTCGTCAGGTGCAGGTGGCCGCGCGGGCGCGGGTGGACGTCTCCGAGCAGCTCGGCCGGGAGGGTGACGTCCGCGCGCTCGGAGGAGAGCTTCGCGTCCAGCTCGGCGCGCTCGAGCTCGGCCTGGCGGGCGGCGACCGCGGACTCGATCGCCTCACGGGCCGCGTTGAGCGCCATCCCGGTCTCCCGGTCGCGGACCTCGCGCAGGGCGAGCTTGAGCTCGCTCTTCCGTCCGAGATACTTCACGCGCGCCTCGTCGAGGTCGGCGAGCGAGGTCGCGGACGCGATCGCGTCCAGCGCGTCCTGCTGGAGCGCCTGCGTGTCCACGCGGCGACTGTATCTCTATGAATGACATGAGCTCTTACGACCCCATAGCGCGGCTCTACGACGCCTGGAGCACCGGCGTCGTCGAGGACATCGGCTTCTACGTCGACGAGGCGCTCGCGTCGGGCGGGCCGGTGGTCGAGCTCGGCGTCGGCACCGGCCGCATCGCGATCCCGACGGCCGGCGCCGGCGTGCACGTGATCGGCGTCGACTCCTCCGCGGGGATGCTCGCCGTGTGCGCCGAGGAGGCGCGCCGGGCCGGCGTGGCCGAGCGGCTCGACCTGCGGCAGGGAGACCTCCGTCGGCCCCCGGTCGAGGAGCGCGTCCCGCTCGTCACCTGCCCGTTCCGCGCATATCTCCATCTCAGCTCGGACGCGGAGCGCCTCGAGGCTCTCCGTGCCGCCCGCGACCTGCTCCTCCCGGACGGCCGGCTCGTCTTCGACGTCTTCGCCCCGTCGAACGAGGACATCGAGGAGACGCACGGCCTCTGGCTCGAGCGCGAGCCGGGCATCTTCGAGCGGGCGGACTGGGATCGCCGCGAGCAGACCTTGACGCTCTCGGTGCGCGGCGAGCGCGGCGAATCGTCGATGACGTTGTGGTGGCTCGAGCCGCAACGGTGGCAGGCGCTGCTCGCCGAAGCCGGCTTCGCGGTGGAAGCGTGTTACGGCTGGTTCGACCGACGCCCGTACGACGGCGGCGAGGACACGGTGTGGATCGGGCGTCGAACTTGATGTGTGCAAATAGCGGACAATTTCGTTGTGGTGTCCTCTTGACCGACATGTGGTTACACCGTAGGTTTCCTCTTGCGCCAAGCACGGAGCGGAACTAGGTCGAAACCCCGACCGAGCGGCACTACGAAGAGGGGGCAACCCCGAGATCGGAAGGCCGGTTGGACGAGGTAGACGAAACCGCAACCGGCTTGGCGAATCTTTTGGTCCGGCCCCGGGAAACCGGGGCCGGACGCTTTTTGACGAAGCGTTTCGGCGCGCCAGCTCGTACAGCGCGACCGTCCCGGCCATCGCGACGTTCAGCGACTCCGCGCCGCCGGCGATCGGGATCGTCACCGTCGCTTCGCAGCGCGCGAAGCACGTCGTCGGGACAGCCCCTCCCGCTCCGCGCCGAGCACGAAGACGACGTCTCCGCTCAGGTCGACGTCGGCCAGCGGCTCGCCGCCCCGCGCGACGAGCGCGATCCGCCGCCCTCCGGGCTCGTCGAACTCGGCCGAGCGGCACGCGGAAGATCGATCCCATCGACGCGCGCAGCGCCTTCGGCCCGGTCGGGTCCGCGCAGCCGGCCGAGAGCGCGACTCCCGCGCCGAACGCATCGGCGGCGCGAATGAGCGTCCCGACGTTCCCGGGATCGGCGACGTGCCAGAGCGCGAGCGTCGCAGCCCGCGTGCCTCGCGGCAGATCGTCGCGCCGGTAGATCGCCGATCACCCGCGGCGGGTGCGCGAGCGTCGACACCTCCGCGAGCAGCGCCGCCTCGACCGTCTCCCCCGCGACGAGCAGGTCGACCGGCTCGATCGCCGCCGCCTCGACGAGATCCTCGCCCTCGACGACGAAGAGGCCGAGCTTGTCGCGCCAGCGCCGGTCTCGGAGCTTGCGGACGAGCTTCAGCCTCTCGTTGTCGCGCGAGGTGATCAGCAGATCAGGCTTCGAGCGCGGCCTTCGCCTGCGCGGCGATGGCCTCGAACGCGGCCGGATCGCTCACCGCGAGGTCGGCGAGCACCTTGCGGTCGAGCTCGATCCCGGCCTTGTTGCAGCCGTTGACGAACTGGTTGTACGACAGCCCGTGCATGCGGGCGGCTGCGTTGATCCGGGTGATCCAGAGCCGGCGGAACGTCCGCTTCTTGTTCTTCCGGTCGCGGTAGGCGTAGACGAGCGAGTGCTCGACCTGCTCCTTGGCGTAGCGGTAGTGGGAGTTCTTGAGGCCCCAGTACCCCTTCGCCTGCCCGAGGACCTTGCGGCGCTTCTTCTGCGCGCTGACCGATCTCTTGACTCTCGGCATGGCTAACGGATCCCCAGCATCTTCTTGAGGGCGCTCCGGTCGGAGCCGGCGACCTCGACTTCCTTGCGGAAGGCGCGCCTACGCTTCGACGACTTCTTCTCCAAGTTGTGGCTGCGCATCGTTGGCCGCCTCAGGATCTTGCCCGTCCCCGTCACCTTGAAGCGCTTCTTCGCTGCGCTGCGTGTTTTCGTCTTCGGCATCTCGTTTCACTCCTGCGTTCTTCGTTGGGCCCAGCACCATCACCATGTTCCGTCCGTCGAGGAGCGGCTGGGACTCGATCAGCCCGATCTCCTTGACGTCATCGGCGAGGCGAAGGAGGAGGTCCCGACCGCGCTCCGGATGGGTCGTCTCTCGACCGCGGAACATGATCGTCACCTTGACCTTCGCGCGCTGGTTCAAAAACCGCTCGACGTGCCCCTTTTTGGTGTTGTAGTCGTGGATCCCGATCTTCGGGCGGAGCTTGATCTCCTTGACCTGGATCTGGCTCTGGTGCTTTCTCGCCAGCTTCGCCTTCTGCTCGAGCTCGTACTTGTATTTCCCGTAGTCCATGACCTTCGCCACCGGCGGGTCGGCCTGCGCTGCCACCTCGACGAGGTCGAGGTTCTTCGCATAGGCGTACTCGCGGGCGTCGTCGGACGTCTTGATTCCGAGCTGAGCGCCGTCATCGTCGATCAGACGGACACGGGGGACCCTGATGGCGTCGTTGATGCGCGTCGTGTCCCGATTGCTGGGACGGACGGGCTCGATCGGCCGGCGCCTGGGCCTCAAAGACAGATCACCAAGTGGGGCTTACTCCTCCTCGTTTCGATCACAGAACACAGAAAAGCCGCTGCATGCAGCGGCCCCGATCCTCGTCGCTTCCGACTCGGTTGAACCCCGCGCGAGCACGCTGGCCCGGGAGGTGAGGAACGGGTCCGCTCCTGCTTTTCAGGACTACAGGGTAGCAAGCTTCGTGACGAAATCGGCAAGGCTGAGCGTTTCCTGCTCGCCGCCGTGCCCGCGGACGGCGAGGCTCTCCTCGCTCTCGCGGTCGCCGTAGACGACGACGAAGGGCATCTTCTCGACCTCGGCGGTCCGGATCCGCTTGCCGATCGTCTCGGTCGGCTCACCCACGTCCACCCGGTAGCCGGCCTCCCGCAGCCGCAGCGCGATGGTCTGGCCGCCGTCGTGGTGGTTCTCGCCGACGGGCAGGATCCGGACCTGGACCGGCGCGAGCCAGAACGGGAAGTTGCCCGCGTAGTGCTCGATGAGGATCCCGATGAACCGCTCGAACGAGCCGAAGAGCGCCCGGTGGATGACGAAGACCGGATGCTCCTGGTTGTCCGGCCCCATGTAGGTGAGGCCGAAACGGGCGGGCATCTGCCGGTCGAGCTGGATCGTGCCGAGCTGCCACGAGCGGCCGAGGACATCGGTGATGTGCAGGTCGATCTTCGGCCCGTAGAACGAGCCCTCCCCCATCGCCGGTGACGTATGGGATCTCGTTCCGGAGGAGCGCCTGTTCGAGCGCCCCCTCGGAGAAGTCCCACTCCTCGTCAGTCCCGAGCTTGTTCTCCGGGCGGGTCGAGAACTCCGCCCGCGGCTCGAGCCCGAAGAGGCCCATGAGGAAGCGGAGGTAGTCGATGCAGGCGTCGAGCTCGACCGGAATCTGCTCCTGGGTACAGAAGATGTGCGCGTCGTCCTGGGTCACATGGCGCACGCGCGTGAGACCGTGCAGCGCGCCCGCGAGCTCGTTCCGGTGCAGGGGCGCGGCCTCCGCGTAGCGGATCGGGAGGTCGCGGTAGCTGCGCAGGGCGCTCCCGAACAGGAGCATGTGCCCGGGGCAGTTCATCGGCTTGATCCCGTAGACCTGGTCGTTCTCGAGCGGGATCAGGAACATGTTCTCGCGGAACTTCTCCCAGTGGCCCGAGGTCTCCCAGAGCGCCTTGTCATAGATGAGCGGCGTCTTCACCTCGACATAGCCGCGCAGCGCGTTCTCGCGCCGGCGGAGATCTTCGAGGACGTTGAAGATCGTCATCCCCTTCGGATGCCAGAACGGCGAGCCCGGGGAGTGCTCGTCGAAATGAAAGAGGTCGAGCTGTGCGCCGAGACGTCGGTGGTCGCGCTTGCGCGCCTCCTCCAAGCCGCTCGAGGTACGCGTCGAGATCCTTCTGGTCGTAGAACGCGGTGCCGTAGATGCGCGTGAGCTGCGGCTTCGTCGAGTCGCCGCGCCAGTACGCGCCGGCGAGGCCGGTGAGCTTCAACGCCTTGATCGGTTTCGAGTTCTGCAGGTGCGGGCCGCGGCAGAGGTCGGTGAACTCCCCCTGCGTGTACAGGGAAATGTCTCCCTCCGCGGTGTCGACGAGCTCGAGCTTGTACGGCTCGTTCTCCTCGGCGAACCGCTTGCGCGCCTCGTCGCGGGAGATCTCCTCGCGCGACCACTCGCGACCCTCGGCGAGCTCGCGCTCGACCTCCGCCTGGATCGTCTCCAGGTCCTCCTCGCGGATCGGCTCCGGAAAGTCGAAGTCGTAGTAGAAGCCGTTCTCGATCGGCGGACCGATGGCGACCTTCACGCCCGGGTAGAGACGGCGGACTGCTTCCGCCAGCAGATGCGCGGAGGAGTGGCGGAGGACGGCGAGCGCGTCCGGGTCGTCCTTGTCGCGGGTGGTCAGAAGTTGGATCCGCTCACCGTCGGCGAGCGGCAACCGCAGGTCCTGCACGCGGCCGTCGGCGCGCACGAGCACCGCCTGCTCGGCGAGCTTCGGCCCGATCGCGCGCGCTGCGTCGAGACCGGTCGCGCCGTCGGGAAGTTCGAGCTGGGAATCGTCGGGGAGCACAACCTTCATGTCGGACAAGGATATTCACGCGCGCGCAGTCGGTTCGCATGTCGTTTGCAACGCCGATTCGGCGGGGATGTATTCGCTGAACACGATCGGTTACGTGGAGGGACCTTCGAAAAGATTTCCAACTTGCGAAGGAATTTGCGTTCCGAGTGGTGAAAACGTCCGATGGCAAGCGCATACTGCGCACTGTCGTTGCCACCGAACTCGCCCAATAGGAGGAGGCAGATGGCGACAAGAAAGCGAACCGGTACGAAGCGGACGGCCGCGAAGCGGTCGACTGCAAAGCGGAAGACTGCTGCGAAGCGGACGACCGCGAAGCGGAGCACCGCCAAGCGGACCACCGCGAAGCGGAAGACCGCGACCAAGCGGAAGGCCGCACCGAAGCGGAAGGCCGCTGCAAAGCGGAAGGCCGCCCCGAAGCGGAAGACCGCTGCGAAGCGCAAGACCGCGACCAAGCGGAAGGCCGCTCCCAAGCGGAAGACCGCAGCGAAGCGGAGCACTGCGAAGCGCAAGACCGCGACGAAGCGGAAGGCCGCTCCCAAGCGGAAGGCCGCTGCGAAGCGGAAGGCGGCGCCGAAGCGGAAGACCGCTGCGAAGCGGACGACCGCGAAGCGTCGGCCCGCGAAGCGGACGACGGCGAAGCGCCGGCCGGCCGCGAAGCGGACCACCGGTCGCCGCACCGGTCGCAAGAGCTCCGGCCGTACCGGCGCCCGGGCGACACCAACAGCAGCACGTCGCACGGGCGCGGCCGGGACGGGCAACGCGGCACGCGCGCGTATCGGCGCGAGTCGCACAGGCATCACCGGCACCCCCGAGCCCACGACGCCGGAAGTCGTCCGCGAAGAGCGGCCGGCATTCCCGACGCCCGGGATCCTCGGCGGGATGGGCTCGCAAGAGTCCTCGCCGTTCCCCACGCGTGACGAGTCGGAATAGCTAGCCCGACTCGGCGCAAAGCACTGAAGGGCCCCTCCGGGGGCCCTTCTGCTTTTCGGGACGAAAGAATCCACGCGCGTCGCAATCTCACTTGCAGGTGTCCGGCGTCGCGGCATATGGAGGCGCCTTCGGGCCTGCTCAGGCAGAGCGGCTGCTCTGGCGTGCCGGCTTCGGCCCGCGCCGGGGCGAGGCGCAGGCGCTCGCGCGGCTCGGCCTCGACGGCGCCATCCACGCGCTGACGTATCCCGGGCGCGAGAAGCTCGTCGGACACGCGCCGCACGACGACAAGGGACGGCCGCTCGCGCCGTACGACGCGTGGGGCGACGACCACCTGTGGTGGCTCGACCGGATGATCCGCACGTCGCGGCCGCTCGTCGAGCGCATGGCGCTCGTGTGGCACGACTGGTTCGCGACGTCGAACGACGGCGTCGGTTCGCAGCGGCTGATGCTGAACCAGAACCAGCTCTTCCGCGAGCACGGCCTCGGGAACTTCCACGATCTGCTGCTCGACGTGACGCGCGACCCGGCGATGCTCCTGTGGCTGAACGGGAGCGACAACTCCAAGTACTCGCCGAACGAGAACTACGGGCGCGAGATGATGGAGCTGTTCACGCTCGGCGCCGGCCGCGGCTACGGCGAGGAGGACGTGCGCCAGAACGCGCGCGCGCTCACCGGCTTCCGCAACGACTGGAAGCCGAACGTCGGGGACGTCGACTTCCGCTACGACCCGAAGTACCACGACACGGGCGTGAAGACGCTGTTCCGCAAGCGCGGCGCGTGGACCTGGCGCGACTCGTGCCGGATGTGCGTGACGCATCCCGACCACGCGTCGTTCTTCGTCCAGAAGATGTGGAGCTACTTCGTGCCGACGCCGCCGGACGCGGCGACGGCGAGCGGGCTCCAGCAGCTGTACGTGCAGGGGAAGTACGAGATCCGCCCGGTCGTGTCGGCGATCCTCAAGCATCCCGCGCTGTACAGCGGGCCCGCCGATGGTGAAGTCGCCGGCCCTGTACACCGCGGGACTGCTCCGGCGCCTCGGCCGCGGGATCGACACGACGTCGTGGGTGTGGCTCGACTCGCTCGCGGGGCAGCAGCTCTTCTACCCGCCGAACGTCGGCGGCTGGGACGACACGCGCTGGCTCGACACGGCGACGTGGCGCGGCCGCTGGTGGATCGCGCAGGAGGCGCTCGACCCGTACGCGCTCAATCCCGGCAAGCGGCCGGAGCCGTACGACGCGGGGAAGCTCATCCAGGCGGCGCTCCGCTTCTGGCGCAACCCGGCGCTCGCGGCCGCATCGACCGCTGCGCTGCAGCAGTTCACGCACACCGCGCTCGGCGATGCGAAGAGCGAGAAGTGGAAGCAGCAGCAGTACCCGCCGATGGTGCTGAACGCGCTGCGGCACCTGATCGCGACGTCACCGGAGTTCCAGGCCGCATGAGCGACTGTCTGCACTGCGACGGCCTGTCGCGCTCGCGGATGCTCCACCGCGCGATCGCCGAAGCGGGGCGCGGGCTCCCGTCCATCGAGCCGGGGATGCCGATGCCGGCCGGGACCGGGCTCTCGCGCCGGTCGTTCCTCGCCGGGGGCCTTGGCGCCATGCTCGCGGTCTACGGCGGCTCGCGGCTCGGGCTGTCGGCGTTCGAGGAGGGCATCGCCGCGGCCGCGTCGGGCACGCCGGGGCAGGTGCTCGTCTCCGTCTTCCTCGAAGGCGGCGCGGACGGGCTGTCGGTGCTCTCGCCGCAGGGCGATCCGCTGTACACGAAGCTGAGGCCGCAGCTCGCGCTCTCGGGCGGCACGCCGCTCACCGAGGACGCGCGGCTGTTCTGGCACCCGGCGGCGGGCGGGATCGCGCAGCTGTACGGCGAGCAGAAGGTGACCGTGATGCCGGCGGTCGGGTACACGCATCCCGACCAGTCGCACTTCACGTCGCGCCACTACTGGGAGGTGGGCGCGACCGACACTCACCTGAACACGGGCTGGCTCGGCCGCTACCTCGACGTGGTCGGCACGGAGGACAACCCGCTCCAGGGCGTCTCCTTCGACGACACGCTCGCCCCCGCGCTCGCGACCGCGAAGGTTCCCGTAGCGGCGATCACCGCTCCCGACCAGTACGACTTCTATTCGAACAATGTCTGGGGCGAGGTCGAGCAGCGCATGCTCGAGACGTTCGGCCGGCTCGGGCCGGTGGCGCAGCAGGTCGACCGGCTCCGCAACCAGCTCCTGCCGTTCCGGGCGAAGGACGACGGCACGCCGGGGTTCCAGAGCCCGGTCGCCTATCCGAAGTCGGACGACCCGTTCCCGAACAAGCTCGCCGGCCTCGCGGCGATGATCGCGGCCGGTCTTCCGCTCCACGTCGTCGCTCTGTCGGCGCCGGGCGAGTACGACACGCACTCCGACGAGGCAGGTGCGCTCGCGGACGGCCTCCAGCTCACGGCCGACTCGCTCCTCGCGTTCCAGCGCGACCTCGAGGCGCGCGGGATCGCCGACCGCGTCCTCGTCCACGTCTGGTCGGAGTTCGGCCGGCGCGCACAGGAGAACGGCTCGGCAGGGACCGACCACGGCGCGGCCGGCGTCGGCTTCCTCATCGGCACGCGCGCGTCCGGGCAGATGGTGGGCGAGTTCCCCGGGCTGCAATCCGGCCTCGACGACGACGGCAACCTCATCGAGACCGCCGATTTCCGCGCCGTCTACTCGGCGCTGCTCGAGCAGTGGCTCGACACGGATGCGGCGGCGATCATCCCATCCGCGAAGACCTTCCCTCGGCCAACGCTGGTGAAGGCATGATCGCCGTCGCGCCTCCCCCTGCACGCGTGCAGGTGGTGGCGCGCGAGTTCTCGTTCGTCCTCTCGCGGCAGAGCATCAAGGCGGGCTGGGCGACGATCGAGCTCAGGAACGCGGGCGAGGACGCGCACGACCTGCGCATGCAGCGCGTTGGCGGCAAGCGCGTCTACGGCTGGCCGGTGACGCAGGCAGGCCGCGTGGTCGACGAGACGTACAAGCTTCTCCCCGGCCGGTACGTCCTGTACTGCAGCGTCGCGAACCATCGCGCGCTCGGCATGCAGGCGGCGTTGACCGTCCGCCGCTAGAGGCCGGTAGCAGTTACTGCACGGACCTCGTGACGGTTCCGCGAGCCTTTCGTTGGGGTAACTGTTACCGGTCTATGGAGGCTCGGACAGGGAAGCTGCGCCGCTCGGGGCCGATGTACTCGGCCGACGGGCGGATGAGCTTGTTGTCCGCGTGCTGCTCGAGCACGTGTGCGGCCTGGCCGGCGATCCGGCTCGCCGCGAAGAGCGGCGTGAACAGATCCGTCGGCACACCGAGATACGTGTACACCGACGCGGAGTACAGGTCGACGTTCGGGTAGAGCCCCTTCTCCTCGAAGACCGTCCGCTCCGCGGCCTCGGTGATCGCGTACCAGTTCGGCTCGCCCGCGTCCTCCGAGAACTCGTGCGAGATCCGCTTGAGGATGATCGCCCGCGGGTCGTACGCGCGATAGAGCGGATGGCCGAAGCCGTACAGCTTCTCCTTGCGCTCGAGCATCGCGTGCACCTCGCCCGGTGTCGCCTCGGCGGAGCCGAAGCGCTGGAAGAGCTTCATGGCCGCTTCGTTCGCCCCGCCGTGCAGCGGGCCGCTCAGCGCGGAGATGCCGCCGACGATTGCGGCGTGGATGTCCGCGCCCGTTCCCGCAATCACGCGCGCGGTGAACGTCGACGCGTTCATCTCGTGCTCCGCGTGCAGGATCATCGCCACGTCGAACGCTCGCGCCTGCTGCTCGCTCGGCGACTCGCCGTGCAGCATGGTGAGGAAGTTCTCCGCGTACGAGAGGCTCGGATCGGGATCGACCGGCTCCAGTCCCTGCCGGCGCCGCTGGTAGCGGCCGATGACCGTCGGCGCCGCCGCGATCAGCCGCGCGGCCTTGCGCGTCTCCGCCTCGCGATCGTTCGCGTCGCGGTCGGGGTCGGTGAAGGCGAGCGCCGAGACGGCGGTGCGCAGCATGTCCATCGGCAGCGCCGCGGTCGCGGAGCGGTCGACGAGCTGCTCGACGTGCGGCGGCAGCTCGCGCTGCGCGAGCGCCTCGCGGAACCGGTCGAGCTCGTCGGCCGCCGGGAGCTCGCCGTGCAGGAGGAGATACGCGACCTCCTCGTACGACGAGTGCTCGGCGAGGTCGGCGATGTCGTAGCCGCGGTACATGAGCACGCCCTCGTCCGGGTCGATGGACGAGACGGCCGTCTGGGCGACGACGACGCCGGAGAGCTGGACCGATTTCTTCGGAGGCATGCCGCCGATCACGATAGCGCGACTACGCGACCGGAAGCTCGACCCGGAAGATGGCACCCAGGTCAGGCTCGGAGCTCACACCGACGCTGCCCCCGTGCGCACGCGCCACCGCGGCGACGATCGAGAGGCCGAGGCCGACCCCGCCACTCGCGCGGGCACGCGACGTGTCGGCGCGGTAGAAGCGCTCGAACACGCGGGCGAGCTCGTCCTCGGTCAGTCCCGGGCCGCTGTCCCCCACCTCGATTACCGCGCGCCCGTTCTCACGCGTGACGCTGACACGGGCCGGCGAAGCGGTCGGCGTGTGCGAGCGGACGTTCGAGAGCAGGTTGTCCATCACCTGGCGCAGCCGGTCGCGGTCGCCGAGCACCGCGACAGGCTCGGTCACGAGCTCGATCTTCCGCTCGGGGTCGAGCGTGCGCGCAGTCTCGACCGCCTCGCCGACGAGGTCGTCGAGCTGCACGCGCTCCTGCTCGAGCGGACGGCCTTCGTCGAGGCGCGCGAGCAGCAGCAGGTCCTCGACGAGGACGCTCATGCGCTCGGCCTCGCGTGTGATCCCGCTCATCGTCCGCGCGAGATCTTCCGGACGGCTCTGCGCCCCGCGCGAGAACAGCTCTGCATAGGCCCGCACCGCCGCGAGCGGCGTACGGAGCTCGTGCGACGCGTCGGCGACGAACCGGCGCAAGCGCAGGTCGGACGACTCGATCCGGCCGAGCATCGCGTTCAGCGCCAGGGCGACGTGGCCGACCTCCGTGTGCTCGTTCTCCACCTCGACGCGGTGGGACAGGTCGCCGGCCGTGATCGCCGTCGCCGTCTCCTCGATCTTGCGCAACGGCCGCAGCCCGAGCCGCACGACCCAGAGTCCGAGCGCGGCGACGCCTCCGAGCGCGGCGAGCGTGGCGAGGAGCTCGACGAGGAGGACGCGGTGCAGGGTGCTGTCGACGCCCGCCAGCGGCGCTGCGATGAACAGGATGTAGCCCGGCTGGTCTCGTTCGATCGACGCGCGAACCCGGTACTCCGTGTCGCCCGTCACCGAGTGCACGTCGAGGAACCGGACCCGGTCGCCCTCGGATGTGGTCGGCTTGCTCGGAAGGCTGATGGTCTTCGGATATGCCGGCGTCGGCGGCTTCGCGGTCGCCCCGAACTCAGGGACGCAAGCGTGCTTGACGACGACCCCGCTTAAGCTTCGGACTTCGACGCAGTCACCGCCGAGCGAGCCGAGCAGCCCACCAATGTCACGGTCGCCGCGCGGCTCTCGTCCGAGCTGCGCCGGGAACGCTGCGGTCTCAACGCCCGGGTGCGAGGCGGTGAGCGTGTTGTCGACCCGCTGTAGGAGGAACGAGCGCAGCTGGGTGTACGTCGCCGCGTCCGCCGCGATGATGCCGATGCCGGCGAGCACGATCACCCCGAGGATGAGCCGGGTGCGCAGCGACAGCCGAGAGAGCATCAGCGCTCGCCGAGCTCGAGCATGTAGCCCGCCTGCCGCACCGTCCGGATGACTGGCGGCCCGAGCTTGTTCAGCTTGCGGCGCAGGTAGCTCACGTACGTCTCCACGACGTTCGAGTTGCCGCCGAAGTCGTAGCGCCAGACGTTCTGCAGGATCTGGTGCTTCGACAGGACACGCCGCGGGTTGAGCATGAAGTAGCGAAGGAGGTTGAACTCGGTGCCCGTCAGGTCGACGCGCGCGTCGCCGCGGAAGACCTCATGCCGCTGCTCGTCGAGGACGAGGTCGGCGAAGTGCAGGATGTCGCCGGGGAGCTCGCTCTGCGTTCGGCGGAGGATGGCCTGCACGCGCGCGACGATCTCGGCGAGGCTGAACGGCTTCGTCACGTAGTCGTCGCCGCCGGCGCGCAGCGCCTCGATCTTGTTCTCGACCGCGTCCTTGGCGGTCAGAAAGAGGATCGCGCTCTTGAATCCGCGCTCGCGCATGCGCCGTCCCACTTCGATGCCCTCGAGGTCGGGGAGCATCCAGTCGAGGACGACGAGATCGGGCTCGCGCTCGGCGACGGCCCGGAGCGCCTCGCGGCCTCCGGTGGCCTCGTCCACCTCGAAACCCTCGTACCGGAGCGCGGTCGCGACAGCGTCCACGATCGAGGGCTCGTCGTCGACGACGAGGATCCGCTGCGTGCTCATACCTCCAGCCTTCCACCGCTTCCTGTGAGTCGGCTGTGAATTATCCCGCATGCGTACGCTGCCGCCGTGGTCGCCTCCGTGCTGCAGCCGTTCTCGGCGACGACGGCGGTCATCCTGGTCGCGATCGGCTTCGGGGTGGGCGCCTTCGGCACGCTCATCGGCGCCGGGGGCGGCTTCATCCTCACGCCGATCCTCCTCCTGCTCTATCCCCACGACTCGCCGCAGACGCTGACCGCGATCAGCCTCGCGACCGTCTTCTTCAACGCCGCGAGCGGCTCGGCGGCGTATGCACGTCAGCGCCGGATCGACTATCGCAGCGGCATCGTCTTCGCGCTGGCGACACTTCCAGGCGCGGTCGGTGGGGCGCTCGTCGTCGGGGACGTCTCCCGGCACGCATTCGACGGGATCATGGGCGGCGTGCTCGCGCTGCTCGCCGTTTGGCTCCTCGCCGGCGAGCGCTGGCCTTTGCCGCAGCCGCGCAATCCGCTGCGCCGCGGCGCGCTCTACAGCCTCGGGGTCGGCTTCCTCTCGAGCTTCCTCGGCATCGGCGGCGGCGTCATCCATGTCCCGTTGCTCGTCCGCGCACTCGGCTTCCCCATGCACCTGGCGACGGCGACGTCGCACTTCGTCCTCGCGGTGATGGCGGGCGCGGGGACGATCACCCACGTCGCGCTCGGCAGCTTCGCGCACGGCCACGGGTGGCGACGAACCGTTGCCCTGTCGGCGGGCGTGGTTGCCGGAGCGCAGCTCGGCGCGCACGTCTCGCTGCGGATCCGAGGCGACGTCATCCAGTGGCTGCTCGTGACCGCGCTGCTCGCGCTCTCCGCCCGCCTGCTGCTAGCGGCTTGAGACGACGGCGACGCGGGCGCGCGCGCCGCGCACGACCTGCTTCAGCGTCTCGATGTCGTACGCGCCGTAGTGCCGGCGCCCGTTGACGAAGAAGGTCGGCGTGCCCGAGACGGAGCTCAGGTCGGCGCCGTCAACGTCTTCCGCGATCCGCGCCGCACCGATGTGGTCCTCGAGGTCCTGGTCGAACCGCTCGCCGTCCAGCCCGAGTTGCTCCGCGTAGCCCATGAGATCGGCGGCAGCCAGCGCGTCCTGGTGCGTCAGCAGCAGCTCGTACATCTCCCAGAAGGCGCCCTGCTCGGCGGCCGCCTCCGACGCCTCCGCGGCGAGCTGCGCGTTCGCGTGCACGTCGTTGAGCGGCAGGTGGCGCCACACGTACCGGACGTCGCCGAAGTCGCGCAGCAGCTCGCGAATGACGGACTCCGCCTGTCCGCAGTACGGGCATTCGAAGTCGCCGTACTCGAGGAGCGTCACCGGCGCGTCCACCGGCCCGCGGAAGTGGTCGCGCTTCGGGTCGACGGGAACCGCGAGGTCGATGAGCGGCTCCCCCGTCCCGATGAGCGCGCGCAGGCGCAGCCGGCGCGGCAGCAGCGCCGTGACGCGGAACACGAGCCACGTCGCCAGAGAGGCGCACAGGGCCGCGCTGAGCACGCCGACCTTCGCCTCCGCGAGCTGCTGCCCGTGGAACGCGAGCGTCGCGATCAGCAGGGACACCGTGAAACCGATGCCGGCGATCGCGCCGCCGCCCGCGAGCGACGCCCAGCCGATCGGCGGCCGGAGGCGGCCGCGGCTGATCTTCGTCACGGCGTAGCTGCCGCCGAGGATGCCCGCCGGCTTGCCGACGACGTAGCCGATGAACACGCCGAGCGTGATCGGCGACGCGAACGCGTGCCCGAGGAACCCCGTGTTCACGGCGACGCCCGCGTTCGCGAGCGCGAAGAGCGGCACGATCGCGTAGCTCGTCCACGGGTGGTAGAGCTGCTGCAGGCGGTCGTTCGGCGAGATCGCCGTCTTGAGGCCGATGCGCGCCTCGCGCGCCAGCTCCGGCGTCGGCTGCTCGCGGAACAGGCGGAAGAGGTCGCTCGCGCGCTCGAGGTCGCCGCGCGCCGCCGGCGTCGCATACGTGAGCAAGCCCATGGCGAGCCCGAGCACGATCGGGTCGACGCCCGACTTCGTGAGCGCGATCCACGCGACGACGCCGAGCACGGCGTACAGAAAGCCGCGTGCGATCTTCGCGTACGCGGCGACGGTGATCGCCGCGAGCAGGCCGACCGCGACCAGCAGCGGCAGAACATGGAGGCCGGTCGTGTAGACGGTCGCGATGACGAGGAGCGCGAGCAGGTCGTCGACGACGGAGACGGTGAGCATGAATGCGCGCAGACGGGGCGGAAAGCGCTTGCCGACGAGGGCGAGCATCCCGAGCGCGAACGCCGTGTCGGTGGACATCGCGACGCCCCAGCCGTGCGCCGTGCCCTTGCCGGCGTTGAAGGCGAGGAAGATCGCGATCGGGACGACCATCCCGCCGACGCCGGCCGCCACCGGCAGCGTGACGCGGTGCCGGTCGCGCAGCTCCCCCATGTCGAACTCGCGGCGCGCCTCGAGGCCGACGACGAAGAAGAACAGCGTCATCAGGCCGCTGTTCAGCCAGTAGCGGAGGTCGTGCGAGATGCCGGTGCCGCCGATGCGGATGGTGAGCGTCGTGTGCCAGACGCGCTCGTAGGACGAGGCGTCGACGTTCACCCAGACGAGCGCGGCGATGGCGGCCGCGAGCAGGAATGCGGCGCTGCCCGTCTCCGTGCGCAGGAAGCTGCGCAGCGGCGTCTCGAGGTTGCGGACCCAGGCGGTGCGGCCCGAGAACGGAGCCGGCGCAGCCGTGTCGGCCGTGCTCATTCGGGTGTTGCGTCGTCGGCCGTGACGAGATCCGCGTACTCGGGGTGGCGGCGGATGTACGCGCCGACGAACGGGCAGACCGGGATGACCTTCAGACCCCGAGCGCGCAAGTCGTCGAGGGCGCCGCGCACGAGCTCGGTGCCGAGACCCTCGCGCCGCGGCTCGACCTCCGTGTGCACGAGCGCGAGCGCGCCCGGCGCGCGCCGGTACCGGATCTCGCCCACGAGCTCGCCGCCGTCGTGCAGCTCGTAGCGCAGCTCGGCCGGGTTGTCCGAGACCTTCAGGTCCACGGCGAGAGCGTAGTGGCGGCTACCCCTTGATCGCGCCGCCGAGCCCGCCGCCGCGGAGGAACGAGCGCTGGAAGACGAGGAAGCCGGCGATCGGGACGAGGCACGCGATGAACATCGCAGCGAGGAACACGCCGAGCGACGTCTGCGCCTCGATCGACGGCAGCCGCACGGAGAGCGGCTGCTCGTTCGGGTTCGTGAGCACGAGCAGCGGCCACAGGAAGTCCTTCCACGACGCGAGCACGGCGAAGATCGAGACGACGCCGAGGATCGGCTTCGACATCGGCAGCACGATCGACCAGAAGAGCCGGAACGGCCCGGCGCCGTCGATGCGCGCCGCCTCGAAGATCTCCCGCGGCAGGTTGTCGAAGAACCGCTTCACGAGCACGACGTTGAACGCGCTCGCGCCGGCGGGCAGCCAGACCGCCCAGTAGCTGTCGATGAGCGAAGTGGTGGATGAGCGGCGGACGGCACGATCTCGATGTACAGCGGCACGAGCAGCACGACGGCCGGGACGAACAGCGTCGTCAGCAGGAGCCCGTTGATGACCTTCGCGTACTTCGGGCGCAGGACCGAGAGCGCGAAGCCGCCGGTCGTCGCGACGACGATCTGCGACGCCCACGACCCGAACGCGATCACGACCGTGTTCCAGAAGTAGAGGCCGACGTGCACGGTCGTCCACGCTTCCTTCAGGTTGCTCCATGCGGCGCCGTGCGGGAAGAGCCCCATCGGGTGCGTGATCGTGTCGATGCGTCGGCGTGATCGCGCCCTTCGCCAGCCACAGGATCGGCCCGAGCCCGCCGACGACGAGCGCGACGAGGAGGAGCACCTGCAGCGTGCCGACGCTCCATCGCACCGTCGGCTTGCGCCACTCGGAGCTCGAGATGAGCCCGGTGCCGCCTTCGCCGTCGGTCATCGCGTGCTCCAGGAGCGCGTCGCGCGCAGGTAGACGAGGGAGAACACCGCGAGGAAACCGGCGAGCATCAGGCTGAGCGCCGTCGCGGCGCCGTAGTCGCCGCCGAGCGAGTTGCCGAACGCGTAGTTGTAGATCATCAGCAGCACCGTCAGCGTCGCGTTCGCCGGCCCGCCCGACGTGAACAGGTACGGCTCGAGGAACACCTGCGCCGTCCCGATGATCTGGAGGATCATCGTCACGAGCAGGATCCCGCGCAGCTGCGGCAGCGTGATGTGCCAGACCTTCCGGAGGATCCCGGCTCCGTCGACCGACGCAGCCTCGTACAGCTCGGTCTGCACGCTCGTCAGCGCCGCGAGATAGATGATCACCGTCGCGCCGGCGTTCGCCCAGGTCGACTCGAGCACGAGCGACGGCATCGCCCACTGCTCCGACTGGAGCCACGGGTACGGCCCGAGATGGATCCAGCCGAGCATCGTGTTGAACGCACCCGCCGAGCTCGCGTCGTAGAACACCTTCCAGAGCAGCACGGCGACGACCGGCGGGATCACGACCGGGAGATATGCGAGCGCACTGTAGATCCCGCGCCGCTTGCGCACCTCGCTCATCAGCACAGCCGCGATGAGCGGGATCGGATAGCCGAATAGGAGCGCGAGCCCCGCGAAGTACGCCGTGTTCTTGACGGCGACCGGGAAGAGCGGGTCATGCCACACCTGCTCGAAGTTCTTGAACCCGACCCACGTCGCCGGCTGCACGAGGTTCGTGTGCTGCAGCGACATCAGCACCGTGCGCACGATCGGGTACCACGAGAACGCCCCGAACGCGAACAGCAGCGGCACCAGGAACAGGAGCGTCGTGAGGCCGCCTCCCCGCGCCCACGTGAACGGCGTGCGGCGCGGAACTGCCGATGTCGCGGGAGAGCCCGCGCCGGCTCGACAGCGCGGGCTCTCCCGTTTGATCGAGCGACGGCCAAGCTCAGCCCACTAGGTGCCTTGCTGGATCGCCGCCTGCGCAGTGCTGTTCGCCTGCTGCAGCATCTGCACGACGTTCGTGTTCTTGTTCGTCAGGACCGCTTCCACGACCGCGTCGAGCGAGTGGTAAACGCTCTGGGTCGAGGCCTCCGGCTCGGGGATGAGCGACTCGCCGAAGATGTTCGTCAGGAACGGCTTCATCTGATTCGAGCGGCACGTTGATGTACGGCTTGATCCAGCTATTCGCCAGATCGTACTGCTGCTTGTTGAAGAGCGGCAGTGCCGGAACACCGACCGGCTGCTTGTTCGCGACGAGCGTCTTCGCGTTCGCGATCGCCTGCGCCTTCGAGACGAGCGGCGACTCGTAGAAGAAGTCGATCCACTTCACCGCTGCGGCCTTCGCCGCCGCGTTCGCGTCGGGGCGCACGCCGACCTCGGTACCGCCGCCGAGCACGCCGGCGTTCTTGTTCTTCGCGAGCGGGATCGCCCCGAGGCCGTAGATGCTCGGATTGATGTTGCTCGCCTGCACGAGGTTCGTGTAGACGTCCGAGCCGCTGATGTACATGCCGATGGTGCCGGCGGCGAACGCCTGGTTGATGTCGCCCCAGCTGTACTCGAAGTTGGAGCCCATCGAGTTGTCCGTCCACCGCATCGCCTTGAGCATGTTCAGCGCCTGAATCGTCTTCGGATTGTCGAGCGTCGCCTTCGCGCTCGTGCCCGTACCGACTTCCATCCGGCCGCCGAGCGAGTAGACGACCGTGGTGAGGATCCAGCCGGCGGTGTTGTCGTCCTTCGCCATCTCGGCATAGCCGGTCTTGCCGGTCTTCTGCGCGATCTGCTTGGCGTCGGCCCGCAGCTGCGCCCATGTCGTCGGCGGCTTGTTCGGGTTGAGGCCCGCTTGCGTGAAGAGCGCGCGGTTGTAGTGCAGCGCCTGCGCGTACGCGCCCTTCGGCAGGGCGATGATCTGCCCCTTCGCGTCCGTGCCCTCGGCGAGAACCGCCGGGTTGTACTTCGAGAAGTACGGCAGCTTCTTCACGTACGGCGTCAGGTCGGCGAGCTGGCCGTTGTCGCCGAGCGTGCGCGCGTCCGTGAACGGCACTTCGAAGACGGTCGGCAGCGTGCCGCCCGCAAGCTTCGCCGCGAACGTCGGCGCCGTCCACTGATAATCGACCGGCTTGACCTTGATGGTTGGGTTCGCCTTCTCGAACTCGGCGACCCGTGCGTTGAACTGGTCGACCGCTGCCTGAGTGCTACCTGGGATCAGCGATGCGACGCTGATGGTGACGAGCTGCTCGACCGCGAGCCGAGTGCCGCGGCAGTCGCGCACGCCGCCACCAGGCCGGCGACGGCGAGGGCCGTGGCGATCCTCCGTAGGGACTTCATCGTCCTTCCTCTCCTTGACCTAGTGGGTTCGAAAGCCAGACCGTCGTGTCGTGCGGGAACCGCACCTCCTTCGAGATCGTTGCTGGCGATGAGCACCTCGGCTCCCGCCGGCAGCGCTAGTGGTTTCAAGCCGAAATTGACGAAGCAGGCGAAGTCCTCGCCTCGCATGAAGGCGATGACCTCGTCGCCGGAGGGAAGCCATCCGAAGGCGCCCATCCCCCACGGCGCCTCGTGCCGCAACCGGAGACCGGCGCGGTAGAGCGAGAGCATCGAGGCGGGGTCTTTCGACTCCGCCGCGACGGTGAGGGCTGCCCAGCCGTCCGGCTGGTCGAGCCACGTTTGTGCGCCGTCGGCGCTGAACCCGTACGGCGGATGGTCGCCCGACCAGGGGATCGGAATGCGGCAGCCGTCGCGGCCGGGGTCGACCCCGCCGGAGCGGCGCCACATCGGGTCCTGCTTCCGATCGGAGGGGATGTCCTCCACCTCCGGTAGCCCGAGCTCCTCTCCCTGGTACACGTACATCGAGCCGGGGAGCGCCATCGCGAGCAACGCCGCCGCTCGTGCGCGACGCGCGCCGCGCTCGAGGTCGGTCGGGGTGCCGGCGCGCTTGGACTCGAAGGCGAACGAGCTGTCCGCGCGGCCGTAGCGCGTGACGGGACGCGTGACGTCGTGATTCGAGAGCACCCATGTCGCGGGCGCGTCGACCGGCGCGTGCGCGGCGAGCGCGCCGTCGATCGAAAGACGCATCCGCTCCGCGTCCCATGGGCAGCCGAGAAAGTCGAAGTTGAACGCGGTGTGCAGCTCGTCGGGACGGAGGTAGCGCGCGAAGCGGTCCGCGTCCGGGAGCCAGATCTCGCCGACGAGGACGCGCGGCTCGTCGTAGGCGTCCGCGATCGCGCGCCAGCGGCGGTAGATCTCGTGCAGGTCGTCGCGGTCGGTGAACGGATGCTCGCCGGGCCCGGCATGCGGGACGTCCTCCGCGAGCTCGGGGTCCTTGACGAGCAGGGCGGCCGAGTCGATGCGGACGCCGGCGGCGCCGCGGTCGAACCAGAAACGCAGGACGTCCTCGTGCTCCTCCCACACGCCGGGATGCGTCCAGTTCAGATCCGGCTGCTCGGGCGCAAACAGGTGGAGGTACCACTCGCCGTCATTCGTGCGGGTCCACGCCGACCCGCCGAAGATCGACTGCCAACCGTTCGGCGGCACCTCGCCGTTTGCGCCCGAGCCGGGCCGGAACCAGAAGCGCGCGCGCTCGGGTGATCCGGGCGCAGATGCGAGCGCCGCCTGGAACCACGGGTGCTGGTCGGACACGTGGTTCGGGACGATGTCCACGATCGTCCGGATTCCGAGCGCGCGTGCCTCACCGATCAGACGCTCCGCCTCGAGGAGGGTGCCGAACGCGGGGTCGATCGAGCGGTAATCGGAGATGTCGTACCCGCTGTCCGCCATCGGCGACGGGTACCAGGGGCTGAACCAGAGCGCGTCGACGCCGAGGTCGCGCAGATAGGGAAGCCGGTCGAGGACGCCGGCGAGATCGCCGACCCCGTCGCCGTTCGCGTCGGCGAAGCTCCGGACGTAGACCTGGTAGACGACCGCGTCGCGCCACCACTGGCCGGCCCGGGTGCTCGAGCGGCCCTCGACCGCTGCCTCGCGGACTTCCACGCGGCGAGCATGCCACACTTAACAATCGATTGCAAGATCCGATGTGAATCTTGCAAATTTCTTGCAAGAGACTCTAGGACTGGCCGCTTGCTGCCCTCAGGGCGGTGATCGAGCCGACCGGGCCGGTCGACGCCCGGACGACGAGCTCGGGCTCGAACAGGAGCTCCTCGGTCGAGACGGGCGCGCCACCGATCTGGTTCATCAGCGTGGCCACGGCGCTCCGCCCCATCGCCTCGATCGGCTGGCGGACGGTCGTGAGCGGCGGGTCGGTGCAGCTCATGAGCGCCGAGTCGTCGAAGCCGATGACGGACACGTCGTCGGGCACCTCTCGGCCCTCGCGCCGTGCGGCGCGGACGACGCCGAGCGCGATGATGTCGCTCGCGCAGATGACGCCCGTTGCACCCTTTCGCAGCAGGCGGCGGCCTGCCGCCTGGCCGCTCTCCATGGAGAACGTGCAGCGCTCGACGAGGTCAGAGGCGCCGCCGAGCTCCTCGAACGCCGCCAGCTTGCGGGCGGACGGGACGTGGTCGGCCGGGCCGAGCACCATCCCGATGCGGTCGTGGCCGAGGGAGCGCAGATGCGTGAACGCCTGCTCGACCGCGCTACGGTCGTCGGTGGAGATCCGGGGGAAGCCGAGGTCGTCGTACGCGGCATTGACGAGCACGACCGGAAGCCCGCGGCCTCGCAGCCGGATGTAGTGCTCATGGTCGGCGGCCGCCTGCGCGTACTGGCCGCCGGAGAAGATCACCCCCGAGACCTGGTGCTCGAGGAGCATGTCCACGTAGTCCGACTCGGAGATGCCGGCCGAGGTGCGCGTGCAGAGCACCGGCGTGAAGCCGCGCTTCGCAAGCGTGTCGGCCACAACCTCGGCAAATGCAGGGAAAATCGGGTTCTGGAGCTCCGGGAGCACGAGCCCGACGAGCCGGGCGCGCTCGCCGCGGAGCTGCGTCGGCCGCTCGTAGCCGAGGACGTCGAGGGCGGTGAGGACGAGCTCCTGGGTCGCTTTCGCGACGCCGGGCTTCTGGTTGAGGACGCGACTGACCGTCGCCTCACTCACGCCTGCGTACTTCGCGACTTCGGCCAAGCGTCGCGCCATGTCTTTCAGGTTATCGCAAGAACCTGACAGTCCTGCTGCGAGCCTGACTCAGCGGTTGCCGCTCCAGGGCTCATCGGCCGCACCTTCGACCTCGGCGTTCGTCGAGGTCTCGCGATCCGAGTCGCCCAATCGTGCGGACGGCGCACCCGGCGGCGCCGACGCGACGGGTTCTCCGCCCTCGGCAATCTCCTCGACCGACGTCCCCATCCGCCGAAAGAAGCCCTTGATCTTCGCGAGGCCGTTGCTCACTGCTGCGAGGCGGACTCTACTAAAGGCCGAGCCGACGAACTACCGGCGTGGCGGAGCCGTGTGTGCGGAAATGTCACCCCAGCGGCGCAGTATCGTCGCCGCCGGATGGATTCTCTGGAGCCACTCATCCAGGCCGCAAGGGCATCACGGGCTCCCGTCGGCGTGGCGACTCGGCTGATCGCGATCGACGGCCCTGGCGGAGCGGGCAAGACAACGCTCGGGGCTCGGCTAGCGGAGGAGTTGCACGCGGCCGTCATTCACACCGACGAGTTCGCGAGCTGGGACAACCCCATTGACTGGTGGCCAGAGATGCTCGAACGTGCCGTCAAGCCGCTGGCTGCGGGCGAGTCGGCGCGCTACCAACCGACGGCCTGGGGCGGCGAAGAGCGTGCGCATGTCGTCATCGAGCCTGGTGGGACGGTCGTGCTTGAAGGCGTAACGGCGTCTCGCGTTGCGTTTCGACCGTACCTCGCTTACTCGATCTGGATAGAGACCGGTCGCGCGGTGCGGCTCCAGCGCGGGATCGACCGAGACGGTGAAGACGCGCGCGTGCAGTGGGAGCGCTGGATGGCAGAAGAGGATCGCTACATCGAGTCCGAGCGGCCGTACGAACACGTCGATCTCGTGCTGCGAGGCGACCGCGACCTCTGGCGGTAGCGGTCGCCGGCTGCGCCGGTGCGCGGCTCTAGCGGAAGGGAAGATCGACGCTTCCAATTCCGTCTGGTGGGGCGTAGGGTGGGCGCGTCCAAACAGAGGAGGTAGTCATGGCATCTTCGACTGTTGCGGGCTTGGTGGAGACCTTGCGGGGGCGAGTCGTCGAGCGAGGCGATGCTGACTACGACGACGCGCGCGCCCTCTTCAACGCCATGATCGACAAGCGGCCGGTCGCGGTCGCGTACTGCCTGGACGAGCAGGATGTCGCCTCGGCGATTGGATTTGCGCGCGAGCGCGGCATGCGCATTGCGGTTCGCGGCGGCGGCCACAACGGCGGAGGGCTTGGCAGCGTGGACGATGGGCTCGTCATCGATCTGTCGCCCATGGCGGAGATAGCTGTCGACCGCGCCGCACGGATGGTGCGCGTCCAGGGTGGAGCCCTGCTGAAGGACGTCGATGCCGCAACGCACGCGCACGGGCTCGCCGTGCCGGTCGGGATCATCGGCACGACCGGAGTTGGTGGCCTCACGCTGGGCGGAGGGACCGGGCACCTGACGCGGACACACGGCCTTACGATCGACCATCTGGTCGCGGCGACCGTCGTCCTTGCGGATGGGTCGGTCGTGCAGGTCGACGCAGATCGCGATCCGGACCTCTTTTGGGCGATCCGCGGCGGCGGAGGCAACTTCGGCGTTGTCACCTCGTTCTCGTTCGACTGCGTCTCAGTGACGAACGTCGTCGCCGGCCCGATGTGGTGGCCGGTCGAGCAGACCGACGAGATCCTCTCGTGGTATCGCGACTTCATCGGCGACCAGCCGCTGGAGCTCGGCGGGTTCTTCAACTTTCACAGCGTTCCGCCGGTCGAGCCGTTCCCGGCCGAGTACCACCTGCACAAGGTCTGCGGCGTTGTGTGGTGCTGCACCGACCTCGAGCGGGCGGACGAGCTGCTCGCGCCTGCCCGCGCACTGAAGCCGATCATCGATGGCGTCGGCGAGGTGCCGCTCCCTGCGATCAACGGCGCATTCGACGCGCTCTACAGCCCTGGCGACCAGTGGTACTGGCGCTCGGCGTACCTCGGAGACATTCCGGACGAGGCGATCGCCGTGAACAAGAAGTGGGCGGAGCGGATGCCGACGTGGAAGTGCGGCGTCCACATCTACAACGCCGACGGTGCCGCCGCGCGCGTCGGGAACGACGAAACCGCGTGGGCGTACCGGCACGCGAAGTGGGTGCAGGTGATCGTCGGCGTCGATCCGGATCCCGCCAATGCGGTCGCGCTGCGCGACTGGACAGTTGGCTACTCGGATGAGCTGAGGCCGTACACACTCGGCGCCGGATACGTGAACATGATGATGGACGATGGCCAGGAGCGCGTCCGGGCGAGCTATGGCGACAACTACGAGAGGCTCGCTCGAGTCAAGGCCAAGTACGACCCCGAGAACGTGTTCAGCGTCAACCAGAACATCCGCCCCGCGTGAGTCAATCGGGACGGTCGTCCACCTCGAGGAGATCGCTGGGCGGATGACGGCGTCGTAGCCGACCCGCACAGCGACGTGGGTGGGGAGGCGGGCGCGTAGGGCGCCCGCCTCCCGGTGCTGGGTTCTAGGTGGCGACGATGCCCGTGGGCGTTGCGCCGGCAGGGCCGGGGGTGGAGGACAAGGGCGTGAGGGTGCCGCCGTTGACGGTGAAGCCGACGACCGCGTCGGTTCCTGCCTCGACGACCCAGAGGGTTGAGCCGTCGGGAGAGAGTCGGGCGTCTTCGGCGCCTTTTCCGAGCTCCCCGGACGGGGTGCTGTTGAGGAAGGTCAGTGTCCCGTCCGATGCGATCGTGTACGTGGAGACGGTTGCGGAGCCGGTGTTGACGACGAACAGGTAGGCGCCGTCGTGGCTGATCTCGACCCAACAGGAGGCGACGCCGTCATTGCCGACCGGCGAGCCGCCGATCGGGGCGAGGACGCCGTCGGCCGAGTCGGAGTAGCTGGAGACGAGGCCCGGGGCGCCGCCGCCCGCGGCGGTGTGAGCGTCGGAGACGAACAGCTGCTCGGGATTGGTGGGACTGAACTCGCTCCCGAGCTGTCCCCAGCCCTGGGCTGGATCGAACGCCTGGGCGGCAAACGGTGAGCCGCTTGCCGGCGTCAGGAGCCCGTTGCCGCCGACGGTGAAGCTGTCGATCTCCGAGCTCGCGATGCGGGTGCCGACGAACTTGCTGCCGTCGCTGTTGAACAGGACGTCTCCGGGCGAGGAGTTGTTTGGCAGTGAGATCGTCGACCCTGCAAGCGGGTTGAGGTGTCCGCCCGCGTTGAGGGTGAAGCCCGTGTAGTTCGCGTCGCCCGCGTTGACGCCCGGTCCCTGGTTGGCGACGTAGACGAGCCCGCCATGGACCGCGATGCTCACGGGGTTGACGCCGTTCGACGAGAACGGCGATCCCTCCGCCGCCTGCAGCGATCCGTCCGGCTTGATCCGAAGCACCGAGATCTGGTTGCTCCCGGCGTCGACCGCAAGGAGATAGCGGCCGTCCGCGCTCAACTCGAGTGATCCCTGCGAAGCGTTGCCGTGCCCGGCGCCGGCGCCACCGACCGCAAACGGCGAGCCCGCGATCGGTGTCAGCGCCCCGTCAGCGTGACGGTCGAACCCCGCGACGGTGTTCACGCCGGTCGTGTTGTCGTTGACGTACACGTGCCCGACAACGCCTGTCGACGCCGACGCCGCCGCCTGCCGCGATCAGCAAACGCCGCCGTCGCCGCCCCAACCAGGGCAGCAAAGCGAAACTTCCTCATCCCCCAAACCTCCTGATGACAGCCGGGGACGGATTCCCCAGACACCGCTGCACGCTGCCAAGAGACCCTGAACACGCCATTGCGTGCCGCTAAATGATCCCTTAAATGCCCACTCGGTCAGGGCACCCCGTACAAGATGAGGACAGTCAGGGCGACCCGTGATAGGCTTTGTTGGCGATTCCTCAATCGTTAGGATCGCCAAGGTCCGTCCTCAGCAAAGCGGTCGGAGTAAGCCGGAACGGCGAAGTGTCGCGACCGGCATCACGCTCAGGCTGACGGGAGGATCTAGATGGAAGGTTCCACGTACCGGTACGGGATGACTTCGCGGTCCCGCAAGTTTCTGCTGCTCTTCGTGCTCGGAGTCGTGCTGGCGCTCGTTTCCGCCGGCAACGCTTTCGCGTACGTCTCGCCGCCGGCTGTCGGGTTGGGGACGGCCGACAGCTTCGCGGTTCTCGCGCACACTGGCGTCACCGACACGCCTATCCCTTGCTGCAGCACGATCAACGGCAACCTTGGAAACGACGCGAACATTGCGACGACCGGGACACCGACGATCAACGGGACGAGCTACATCAACGACCTCGGCGGCGTCGCAGCGGGCGCTCGTGCCGCGTTGAACACGGCGATCGGCGATGCGTCCGGACGCATAGCCGACCAAACGTTCGGCCTAGGCGACAACCAGCTGGGAACCGCCGGAGTGCTGACGCCGGGCGTCTACTCGCTACCGGACGCCCCGACGGCGAACCTGATCGGCAACCTGACCCTCAGCGGAAGTGCCACCGACGTGTGGATCTTCCAGGCCACCGACAAGCTCGTCACGGCGGTCGGCAGCTCGATCACGTTCAGCGGCGGAGCCCAGGCGTGCAACGTCTTCTGGGTGGTCGCGAGCTCGGCAACGCTCAACGGTGCCAGCTTCGCCGGAACGGTCCTGGCCTCGACCTCGGTCACGATCGGTGCCGGGGTGACCGTTGATGGAAGAACCATGGCGTACACCGGAGACGTCACGTTGATCAAGGACACCATCAGCAGGCCGGGTTGCGCGACCGCGCCGGGCCCGACGCCTGCGCCGACTCCTCCGAGTGCTCCGAACCGCGCTCTCTACTGTGACGCGTCCGGCAAGACGTACGACCTAGTCGTCGGCGAGGACAAGCTCCCTCCGTATGCCGGGCTCGGGCTTGTCCCGGCCTACGTCGACCCGGTGACCGGCTCGGAATCCTGCAACTTCCCGACGGTAACAGCGCCCACACCGACGCCCCTTCCGACGCCGGCTCCGGTGGTCGTTGTGCCGACGCCGACGCCTACGCCAACGCCCACGCCGGTAAAGCCGAAGGCCAAGCCGCCCGTGAAGCACGCGGTCAAGGGGGCTACGAAGGTACGCGTCCTCCGTGTCGCCCCGAAACCAAAACCGGCACGGCACCACTCCGGCTTCACCGGTTGAGCATGGACCTCGGGATCACGAGCGGGCGCCGCCGGCGCCCGCTCGCCCTGCTCCTTACGCCACTTGCGCTCGTCGCCGTAACGTGGCCTAGTGCCGCGAGAGCGAGCAGCGCGACAGCTGTCGTAAAGCCGACACAAGAGCTCGTCGCGCTGCTGGCCCCGCATGAGGCCCGCTCGCACCCCAACGCCTTGTCGGCACCACGCGGACTCGTGCCGGCAGACACGCCGATCACAGGTGAGCACACGACCCTTCCGGTCCTCGCCAGCCAAGGACAGTGGCTCGACGTCAGACTTCCTGGGCGCCCAAACGGACACACAGGGTGGATCAACCGCCGCGCCACGACTCGTTTGCTCACCTACTGGCACGTCGTCGTCAACCGCTCGCGCCGGCAGGTGACGGTTTATCGGGCCGGCCATGTGGTGCGAGTGTTCAAAGCCGTAGTCGGCAAACCCTCGACGCCGACGCCCGCAGGCGAGTTCTTCGTCGAGGAGTCTGTCGCGCTGCGGGCCTCCGACGTGGGCGCGCCGTTCGCACTCGCACTGAGCGCCCGCTCGAACGTGTTGCAAGAGTTCGACGGCGGCCCCGGCCAGATCGCCCTCCACGGCCTCTCGAACATCGGCGGCGTGCCCGGCACCGCCGTCTCCCACGGCTGCGTGCGCCTGGCAACCGATGCGATGCGCTGGCTTGTCGTACGCATCGGCCCCGGCACGCCCGTAACGATCGAAAGCTGAGTGCTGATCCCCCGGGGCTGTCCATGCGTTTTCACGCCAGCGATGGGGGGGTGCGAGTGTGCCGGTGTCTGAAGCGGGAGCCTCGCTACGGCTCAGAGATGATGTCGTCGGGCTCGCTCAACGCCTCGATGGCGTCCTGCGCAGCCTCGAGTGCGCCTTCCGGGACCATCACGTTCAGGCCGTCCTCGTTGTCGACCGGCTCGAGCTCCGCCTCGATGCCTGCGGTGCGCAGGAGCTCCTGCAGCTCTTCGGCCTCGGTGACGTCACCCGCCGTCGCGATCTGGACCAAGCGGCTCATCGCGCTCGGATCATAGGCCGTCCGCTCCGGCGCGGCTCCACCCCGCTTCACGAGTAGCGGCGCGCCGCGCTCGGCATACGGGACCTCGATCGTGTCGAAGTCCCGCGGGGCCACCGTCTCGGGGAAAATCGCCCGCGCTTCGCGCACGAGCTCCCCGCCGGCATACCGCGGCGACAGATGCGTGATCGCCAGGAGCTTCACCTCGGCGAGCTTCGCCACCTGCGCCGCCTCCGCCGCGGTCGCGTGCAACGTCTCGCGTGCGCGCTCCTTGTCCTCGTCGCCGAAGGTCGCCTCATGCACGAGCAGGTCGGCCCGGTACGCCGCCTGGATGACGCTCGGCGCGGGCGCGGTGTCGCCGGTGAGCGCGAGTTTCCGCCCGGCCGCGCCGGACCGAGCACCGCGTCCGGAGTGATGACGCGTCCGTCCTCGAGCGTGACCGGATCGCCGCCTTGCAGGATCCCCCGCTCCGGCCCCGGCGGCACTCCAAGCGCATCGGCGGCGGCGACGTCGAAGCGGCCGGGACGCTCGTTCTCGACGAGCGCGTAGCCGACGGCGGACACGCCGTGGTCGACGGCGAAGATCTCGGTCCGGTACTCCCCTCGCTCCAGAACGTCGCCGGGCGCCACCTCGACAATCGTCAGGGCATAGGGCAAGCGGCCAAGGAACGGCTTGAGATTCGCGAAGAGGTCGCGCACCCCACGCGGCCCGTACACCGTGAGCCCGAGCTCCTCGCGGCCCCGCAACGCGAACGTCTTGAGCATCCCCGGCAGGCCGAGCACGTGGTCGGCATGGAGGTGCGTCAGGAAGATCTCCTCGATCTCCGGCAACCCAACGGCTGAGCGCTGAAGCTGCCGCTGCGTCCCCTCGGCGCAGTCGAACAGGAGCCGCTCGCCGCCACGGCGCAGGAGGATGGCTGCCGGAGCCCGCCTGGCGGTGGGCATCGAGGCGGACGTCCCCAGGAAGACGAGATCGAGGTCCACTCCGGAGGAGTGTATGGAGGTCTCGAGCCGGAGAACCGACGCGCTGACAGCGCCGTAGGGCGAAGAAAGTCGTCCCCGCGGGTTAGTCTCTGCCGCAATGGCGGACGCTGCGATTCTCGAGCTCTACCGGCGCGAGATCACGCCGGCGCTCTACACCGAGATCCGCGACCTGTACAAGCGGCACTCGATCGCCGAGGACGCGCGCGACCTTCCCGGCCTCATCTCGACGCTGACGCCGGACTGCGTCTACGAGCTCGTGCAGACCGGCCACCGGTGGGAAGGGCACGAGGGCGCGGCCCGCTTCTACACGCAGCTGCTGACTGCGTTCCCCGACATCAAGTTCGACCTGACCGACATCGTCATCGGCCCGCAGGGCGTCTGCGAGGAGGCGCACGTCACCGCGACGCACGCCGCGCCGTGGCTCGGCTTCGAGCCGACCGGAGAGCACGTCGAGTGGGACGTCGTCATCTGGTTCCCCTGGGACGAGAAGCAACGGCTCTTCCGCGGCGAGAAGGTCTACGTCTCCGGGATCGACATCCCGGAAGTCGACTAGCCCGGCAGGACGAGCTTCTGGCCCGGACGCAGCGTGTCCGTGGCCAAATGATTCCGCTGCTCGAGCTCCCACACGCCCTGGCGCGGATCGCCCGCATAGGTGCGCGCGGCGATCGACCAGAGGGTGTCGGCAGGCCGGACGACGTACGTCCGCTCCGGGCCAGCCCCGTGCGAGGTGCGAGCGACGAGGCCGACCGCGAGGGCGGCCACCACGGCAACGATGAGGACCTTTCCGAACATGTGTTCGTCATAGTACGGCGAACAGGTGTTCGTGTCAAGGGTCTCCTACGGCTTCTTCGTGCCGCCCCTCCCCTTCTTCATGCCGCCCTTCCCCTTCCCCTTCCCCTTGCCCGGGACCGCGCTCGCCTGCAGGGGCTTCCAGTCGGCCATGCCGCTCGTGCACGCGGCGCGGCCCGCCGCGAAGAGCGGCGCATCCTCGGTGTAGGCGGCCTTGGCGGTCGAGACGCCTTCGCCCCCGGCCGTGAGCAGGCCACTCTGCCAACCGCCACCCACCGGCTTCCCCTTCGTGGTCTTCCCGTTCCGCGAGGACTCGTCCACGAGCAGGAACCACTCCACGTCGGAGACCGTGGGGTCGCAGGCGAAGTACTTCTGCACGGCTTGGCGGATGTAGTTCGCTTGCGTCTGCTGACTCACGACGCCGACGTTCTCGCGGTTGTAGTACTGCGGATAACCGACAGTGCTCGTTTGCCAGCCGAGCTCGTCGATGCGGAACGTCAGACCGTTCAGCGTCGTCGGCTGCCCGGTGCCATGAAACGCCTGCCACACCGCCTGCTTGACCCGATCGAGATTCGGGACGCCGTAGTCGCCGACATTCATGTAGCCGACGCTCGGCCCATCCGTCGGGTTGCTCGGATTTGGATACGGATGCACCGACATCTGGTCCATGATCGGCGTCGTCCGCCCGGAGGCGCGGTAGGCCGCGCCGGCGGCGAGGATGAACGGGATCGGCTCAGTTGCGTCGGGCCGTTGGAGCGCGGCGAGAGCCCGAAGCCGGTCACCTGCGCGTCCGGGTCGGCGGCGTGGATCGCGTCGTAGCAGCTGGCGAGCAGGGCTTCGCAGGCCGCCGGCGCGTTCGCGTTCTGCGGCGACCAGTACAGCGCGGTGTTGGGTTCATTCCAGACGATGTAGTCGTGGATGCCCCATTGGGCGACGGTCTTCGCGACGAGCGCCGCCCAGCCGCAGAACGCAGCTGGGCTGCGCACCTTCGCGGGACGTGCGTAGAGCGCGAGCACGACGTGGATGCCGTCGGTCTGCGCCTGCGGCGCCGCACGCTGGATGAACGGCAGCTCGTCAATCCCGGCCGGGTTCTTCGGGTCGTATGCGAGCGTCCAGCGCTCCTCGGTCAGGTTTGCCCCCTTCAACATCGTGTCGAACCACGCGCCGCCGTCGTCGGCGTACTTGCCCGTGTCGTCGGCGACGCCGTAGCTGATGGGAGGAATCGTCGGGACGGTGGTCGTCGTCGGCGCCGTCGTGGTGGTCGGCGTCGTCTCCGTGGTCGTCGTCTCCGTGGACGTCGTGTCCGTCGTGGTCGTGTCCGTCGTGGTCGTGTCCGTCGTGGTCGTGTCGGCGATCGTCGACGTCATCGTCGTGTCCGGCGGCGTGTCTCCCGCTGAGCCCACGGCGCCGCCGGCGACTGCCCCGCCGAGCAGGACAGCGCCGAGCGCGGCTATCGCAGCAATCTTCATTCGCATAGTTCAGATCGACCCGGTCCTGCGTGCGCCCACAAGTTCGACCGCGGGGCGTTCGAGGTCATGGGCCGGCCGACCGATCTTCGACAGGCCCAGGAACTACCCTCTCACACGCAGCACTGCGTCCACGAGCCGTCCAGCGCCGAACCGAACGGGATCGTCGGCCGGGAGGCCCGTTTCGGCCTCGGCGGCGGCGATCGCCCCGCGCGCGGCTTCGTCGTCGAGTGCGCGGTGTTGACCGCCACCGCCACGACCCGCACCGGCCGGATCGGGAGCGCAAGACGCTCGTGCAGCTCGACGAGCTCCCGCAGCGGCGGTATGACGTGCGGGCCGCCGCCGGCGCCCTCGATCTCGGCTCGCCCCGCCTCGTGGCAGAGCACGAGGAGATGCGGCGCGCTGCCGTGGTAGAGGCCGACCGTGACGCCTGAGTACACCGGGTGCAGGATCGCGCCCTGCCCTTCGACCCAGAGGAGGTCGCCGCCGCGCGCGTCCCTTCGACGACGAGCCGCTCCGCCGCGCCGGCGATGAAGTCGGCGACGACCGCGTCGACGGCGATCCCCCACCCCGCGATGACAATACCCGTCTGGCCCGTCGGAACGAAGAACGAGCGCTCGCCGCGCCGGCGGGCCTCGAGATCGAGCTCGAGCGAGACGGTCATCTTCCCGATCGCGCAGTCCGAACCGACGGTCAGACGCATCGTCCCGTCGTACCTCGAAGTTCGCGCCGTCGCCGTCGACAGGTCCCGCAGGCGGCCGGCGCAGGTCGCGCAAACGACACCGCGCGGCTGCGAGCGAGCTCAGCTCCGAGTCGTCGGAGAGGAACACGTGCAGGCCGTTCTCGACGTCGAGGCCGTTGACGACGCAGCCGCTTGAGGATCGCGAGCCAGGCGGGCGGAGGCGGCGCCCGGCGTTGCAAGCCGACAAGCGCCGGTGGTCGGGCCGAGCGGGACGCACGTCGACGGCGCCGACCCGGGCATCCGTCCGCCGTGTTGCCGCGCGCTCGAAGTCGAGGATCGCGACGACGTCGTCGCGCCGGTAGCGGTGTAGTACGCCGAGCACCGTCTTCCCGTAGTGCGGGTCGGCGGAGAAGCCTTCAGCGAGCAGCAGATATTTCGTGTCTTACACCGAGCCCGGGCTGGTCGGAGGGCAGCTGGACGCGGTCGGCGAAGCGATGCCCGGCCATGGGTCGTGGGCGATGAGGATGTTTCCGTCCAGGTCGACG
>CAVOMK010000015.1:0-133302 GCA_963697005.1 uncultured Actinomycetes bacterium
GGGGATGTCACGCGCAGTCGCTAGCGCACGCTCCCGCACCGCTCGTAGCGCCAAGCCCAGCGGATACGGGAGACGAAGATCACGCCCTCAGAGTAAGTGCCGGGGGCGCGTGCCGCAAGCACCCTTGGCATTTCTGGCAATCCGCCCTAGGCTGAGGGCGGATGAGGGTCGGGGTCGTCGCCGTCGTACTTGCGCTGCTCGCTGTCGCGCCCGCTCGGGCCGATGGATGGCTGCCGCATTCCTCGGATGCGACCTGGACGTATCAGTGGACGGACAGCGCCTACAACACGACGCCGACGAACGAGATCGTCACAGTCAAGAGCTCGGCGGGCAACAGCTTCGTCCTCGCCTGGACGACGGACGGCGCCAAGAATCCCGACGCAGCGCCCCAGAGCGCGGGAACCGTGTCGTTTCAGCAGACGACCTACGGCATCGTCAACACCGACTGGTCGAGCACGCCGCCTCCGAGCACGTTCCCGATCTTGTGCTCGTCGCTCGCCTCGTGCGGCAACAGCCTCGCGAGCGCGTATACAACGTCATCTGGGGCGCGCGCGCTCCCGTCCTGTTCGAGCCGCTGCTCAAGGGAACGAGCTGGTCGACGACGGGTGGCGCCGCGAACGACGTGACGAGCTCGAACGACTACATCGGTACGCAGCAGATAACCGTGCCTGCGTTTCCACAGCCGGTCACCGCAGCAGTGGTGCAGTCACAGATCACGCAGGCCGGCGCACTCGGCGATCCGTACGGCAGCGGCGAGCGCACGACATGGTGGGTGTACGGCGTCGGGCCCGTGAAGGTCGTGTTCCAGCATGCCGGCGGGACGAATGCGCCGGTTACCACAGTCATGCTGCAGTCGACGAACCAGACGCCGGCCGCGCCGCCGGCGGACACCCAGTACTTTCCGTTGACGGTCGGGGTGAAGGGCACTTACCGCTGGACGAATCCGAAGCATCTGAAGCAACCCGAGGTCGAGCAATTCAGTATCGATCAGGCGGCGAACGGCACGGCGATCGCGAAGTTTTCGAGCGTGATCGGACCGCTCAAGATCGCGGGGGCGTACCAATTCACGTTGCGCGACGACGGCCTGACAAGCGTGGCCAGCGCGGTCAAGGCGGCGTCACTCGCGAAGTTCCCGCCGCTCGGCCCCAGCTCGCTGCCCCCGGCGAAGCGCCGCCACTTCTTCACGCCGTTCGATCTGATGACGTTCGGCTTCAATCCGGTTCTTCCGGCGTATCCCACGGTCGGCATGACGTGGGCTTCCGATCCGAACAGTCGCGACTTCTCCATCTACGGAGTCAACGGAAGCACCCGCGTCGTCGGGGTGCAGAAGGTCAAGGTCCCGGCGGGAACCTTCCAGGCGCTCGTCGTGACGAGCACCTTGAGTCAACCGGGCTTCCCATTCGGTAGCGGAACGCGTACGTGTTGGTTCGCGCCCGGCAAAGGTCTCGTGAAGCTCGTGTTTCATCATGGCGACGGCAGCGTTTCAACGGTTCAGCTCATCAAGTAGCAGGCGAACGATCGCTCTCGGGCTCGCGGCGGCCGGCGCTGTCGCGGCCGCGATCGTCGTCTCGCTCCCGCACCATCAGTCCGCGCAACACCGGGCCCTCGTCGCATACATCGAGAACGTCGACGCGGTCGAAGGTCGAATGAACTATTCGCTCACCAGAGTCTTCGCTGCGTATAGCGCGTTCGCCCATTCCAAGACGGTTTCGTCTCAGACGCGCGCTCAGCTCGCACAGGCCGAGACGACGCTCAAAACGCTGCGCGACCAGATCGCTGCGGTGCCCGCACCGCGAGACGCAGCTCAACTGCGGGCCGACGTGCTGCACCTGGTCGGCGGCGAGGCCGCGATCACGCACGAGGTCAATCTCCTCGCACATTTTTCGCCCTCGTTTTCCGCCTTGCTCGCACGGCTTCACGTGGCCGCCGCGAAGCTCGGGCGAACGCTCTCGGCAGTCCAGACGCCGACTCCGCACTCCATTCGCGGGACGAAGAAGCAGATCGCCAAAGCGCAGGCCGCATTTTCAGCGGCATCCGACCAAGCGGCATCGGCCCAGGCAGACGCGGTGACGGCGTACGACGCAGTCGTCGTTCAGGTCCTGGCGCAGATGCGACGGCTGTCCGCGCCGCATGTGCTCGCCCCCGCGTTGCGGGGCGAGGTCAACGGGCTTGTTGCGACCTATGGAGCCGGCGAGCGGCTCGCAGCCACGCTTCGACAGAAGAACCGGTCGCACGTATCCGTGCTCGCCCGTGCGTTCACAATTGCAACCCGCAGCTCCCAGACACTGGCGGCGCAACGCGCGGAGATCGGCGCAGTCAAGGCGTATGACGCTCGAGTCCGGAGTCTCGGAGCGGACACTGCAGCCATTCAAAAGGAAATCGTCCGGCTGCAGCAGTCGATTCGCTGACTTCTGGACATCGCGCACGAACCACGCAAGTTGGTTCGTGACCGTCCGGTAAACGGCGAGTTTCAGAGACATTCGGCCTATTGCGTTTTCAACAGGGCTGTGCGAAATTCGGCCCTCGTAGAAGATCTAGGACCGGGGCAGGGAGGAAGCGACGGCAGGCTACGCGTCAGTCGCTGCGGCTAATCCATACGGGCTCGTCGCGCTACGTTTCAGACGAGTCAAATATGTGTGGACGGCCATCGGGCTGCTCGTGCTCGTCTCGCTGTACATCGGCCCGATCGTTCTCGTATTCCGGCAAGCAGCCGTCCCTGCAGCAGTCACGCCGCTTCCTGCCTTGTCGCTCCCGAACGTTGCAGCGCCGCTGCTGCGCGTTCCGAAGCTGAACGTCCTCGCTCCACTTCCCACGGTCAAGCGCACTCCCCTTCCCGCGGCTGCCCCGACAAAGCAGCTCGTCCAGGCGGCGCACAAGGTTCCGGTCATCAGCGACAAGCACTCGCAGGTCGCGCCGTCGCCTCAGCAATCCTCGAAAGACTCCTCCCGACCCATTTGCGAACGCGCCGGTCGTCGAAGAAGACGTCGGCTCGCTCGCAACCTTGCCGTCGACTGCACTTGCGTCCACGCCCGCCCCGGCTCCGACCGCAGCGACGAGCACACCGCAGTCCACGACCCCGTCCTCCGCGTACCAGTTCTTCTCCACCTCCTCGGACCCGACCGACGCGACGCAGCCCACCGACACGTCGTCGACTGACACGACGTCCGCGAGCAGCACGTCCCCGCCGGCCCCGTCGTCGACCGATACGAGCACGTCGACCGATTCGACCACGAGCTCGTCGACCGACACGTCGACGGCGAGCACGACCAGCTCCACGGGCGACAGCGCGGACGTCTCGAGCTCCGCCCCCGACCAGATCTCCTCCGGGACCACGACCACCTCGACGACACCGGCGACCGTCCAGACGACGGTCGGAACCTCGGATACCGGGACGGTCTCGAGCACCGTCGTCTCCGACTCGTCCACGAGCAGCGGCACGACGGGTACGAGCGGGACGATCGACTCGAGCGTGGCGCCGACGAGCGGCGCCACCGATAGCTCCGCCGCGACGACGAGCGACACGAGCAGCACCGGCTCTACGAACGTCACGTCGTGCCCGAGCACGCAAACGGTCGACGGCGCAACCGGCGCCGCGGCCACGACCTCCGACGGCACCGGCGGCGCGTCGACCGGCACGACGCCGTCGGCGCAGACAAGCGGGACGACGACGGCGCCGTCTTCATGCGATGCAACAGCGCCCGACCCGAACGCGAACACGAGCAGCGGCCTCTCGCCGCCGGCGCCGGCCGGTTCTGGTGTTGTCACTGCTTCAGGCGGAACGATCACGAGCGCCGACGGTAAGGCGACCGTGTCGTTCGCGCCGGGAGCGGTCTCGAGTGACGTCACGGTGACGATCACGCCTATTCCGAGCTCGATCGGGATGGGGTACGACCTGACGGCCGTCGACGCGTCGGGGAACGAGGTGCATACGTTCTCGATCGACCCCGTGCTCACCCTGAGCTATCCGGGGACGCCGCCGACAGGCATCGACTACCTCGACTCACAGGGCGGCCCGCAGCAGATCTCCTCGACCGTCGACGCGGTCGCGCACACGATCACTGCGACGCTTCCGCACTTCAGCCCCTACACGTCGACGGACACGTTCACCGTGTCGTTCGTCGGGACGGTGCCGGCGGCCGCCGGCGGCGTGCCTGTGTTCCTCACCGCCTCGGTCCACGACGACACGGCGGACACGCAGCCCGAGGCAGCCCCGCTGCTGGTGACCGTGGCCGGTACCGCCACGGTCTTCTCGGCCGGTTGCGCGACCGTGAGCACGCCCACCCCGGGCGACTACAGCACCGACGCCGGCGGACTGTGCCAGCTCTTCGCCCTCCCGGGGGCCACGATAGGAACGACCCTCATCCAGGCCACCGTCGACGGCGCCACGAGCAACACCGCCGTCGCGACGCTCACGGTTTCCGGTCTTCCGGGTCCGTGGATCGTCCCCGTCGACTCGAGCCAGACGATGGTGATCGTGACCACCGACTCCGGCGGGGACCTGAAGGTCACGCGCCAAGGGACCGACTTCACGGTGGCCGCGGCCGACGTCGCCAACGTCTCGAGCCTCACGGTCGACGGATCGTCCAGCACCGCCTCGACCACGTACGACCTCAAGAGCATCGAGTCGCACTTCACCGACCCGATCACGGTCAAGGGTGGATCGGCTGCCGATACGTACAAGCTCGAGGACGGCTACGGGAACGTCACGATCGACGGCGCGACCAATGACAAGGTCGACCTCTCGGGCGACACCACGCCGAAGTACGACGGGACGAACTTCTCCGACACGACCAGCGGCGACCAGGCGACGACCGGTGGGACGACGATGAGCATCGACACGTCGCTCGGGACGCACGCGGCCGACGTGGTCACCGACATCACCACGATCATCGGCGACCTTGCAACCGCGGTGAACGCGGCCGCGAGCGCCGCCAGCGCCTTCTCGACGGCGCTTCCTCTCATGGATCCCTCGCAGGGGACGATCGCAAAGATCCTCGGCTTGACGGACACGCTCAACGGAATCGCGGCCAAGATCACGAGCGCCGTGACGTCGCCGGCGTCGCTTCTCTCGGGCTTGATCACCCAGCTCAACAGCGCGCTTGCAGCGCTCCCCAACGTGGACGGCCTCCCGAACCCGTTCAAGGGCCTGACGCTCGGCACGACCTTCGGGACGACTGGAACGGATCTGGCCATCTACCTGACGGCGACTCTGACCCCCAACTGCGGGACGGGCTTTGCGTGCGTTTCCAAGAGCATCCCGCTGGCATTCGGCTCGCGGCTCGACTCGATCGGGATCGGCCTCACCGATCCGGCCCATCCTGGTCAGCCGCCGTCGTTCACCGTCCAGGCGACCATCGGCGGGAACGTCGGGCTCGGATTCGATGCGACGTCGTTCACCGGGGGACCGTTCCTGCAGGACGGCGGCGAGCTCGACCTCAGCGTCGACGCCTCGCTCAGCGCCGTCAACCTCACCGTCTCGATGGGGCTCCTCTCGGCGACCGTCACAACCGGCGGACTCGGCTTCACGAACACCTTCGACGTCGCGGGGTCGCTCACCCTGAAGCTCGTCGACCCGAACAGCGACGGCCGCATCACCGCAAGCGAGCTCGGCGAGCCGGACACGATTCAGGTTCAGAACCTGAGCGGCACGATCAGCAGCCCGCTCAAGCTCGATCTCACCGTGGGCGCCGGCGTCACAGTCGGCGGGTCGACGCCGCTCGCCAGCGCGGAGCTCGACATCTCGTTCGCGAGTGACTTCTCGACCCAAAGCGTGTCGATCTTCGGATCCGGCTCGCAGCCGCTCCAGGTGAACGTCCAGGTGACGCAGGGCGGCGGCGGCAACCTCCTGGACACGTTCGCGAACAGCTTCTCGTCGACGTTCAGCAACGCCGGCCCGAACGACATCATCTCGATGCTCGGCCAGATCGCGAGCTTCTTCTCGTCGATCGCGGGTCAGAACTTCCTCAGCACGCAGATCCCGTTCACGTCGCTCACGCTCGGGCAGGTGCTCGACTTCGCGAAGCAGTTCCAGCACAACGTCCTCGACCCACTCTTCAAGAGCGGAGATGCGACGAAGCCGGACGCGAACGGCGACGGCAAGGTCGATATCAACGACTTCAACTTCTCGTCGATTCAGGACCTGCTGAACCGCCTCACGAATGCCCTCGGGCTGGGGACGCCGCTGACGGCCAACTTCGACCCGATCACAGGCGACCTGACGTTCCCGTTCTCGTTCGACCAGGTGTTCGGCATCGGGACCGGCGCCAGCGTCCTGCCGTCCGGAATCGATCTCGTCACGAGCGCTCCGCTCGGCGGCGGGACGAAGTTCGCGCTCGCGGACAGTGGGGGCGGCAACTTCACGATCTCCTACAACGGCGGCAGCGCGGCCACGATCCCGTACTCGGCGACTCTCGGGACGTTCTCGAGCGACCTCAGCGGTCACGGTCTCCCGGGCGACGCGGTCGTCGAGTGCGCGAACGGCGACACGAACACGGCGCACTGCCCGGGCGGCCCGTACGCGGTCCTCTTCGACGACGGCACCAGCACCATCGTCAGCCCGAACCAGGTCCAGAACGTGATCGTCGGTGGCACGGGCGGCTCGTTCGGGATCACGAACGGGTCGCAGACGACGGCCGCCATCGCCAACGACGGCACCCTCACCCTCGCCAACTTCAAGACCGATCTCGCCGGCATCGGCCTTGGCGGCACCGTGGTCGAGGTTGCGTGTGCCAACGGCACCACGTCGTGCGTCGGCGGGCCGTTCCAGATCACCTACGACGGCACGTCGGTGCAAGGGAAGGCGCAGAGCGCCCTCGTCTTCAACAGCACGAACCTCACAGACGCCAACAACCTTGTGCAGGTTCTATCCCTGCCCGCGAACACGGGCGCGTTCTGGACGGCGTACAAGAATGGCGGCGCTCTGCAGTTGAGCGACAAGATCCAGGCCGGCGCGAACGCGACGGACGTCCAGAACGCGCTGGAAGGTCTCACCGCACTGAACGGACACATCGGCTCCGCGGGCGTCTTCGAGGTCGCAGGCGACACGACCGATTTCATCGTCCCGCTCACCGGGCTGACGAACGCCGCCGCGATCGCCGTCGCAGGTGGGTTCTCGCTCGATTTCGGCGCGAGCCTCGGCAGCCTCGCCGGCGTCCAGACGACCGGCGACATCATCCCGCTCGCCGAGCTGACGGCGCAGGCGACGTTCGGGATCAACCTCACGTCCCCGAGCTCCGCGCTGACGGCGGCGCCGGCGCAGTTCCAGTCGGGCCCGCGGGTCGACACCTCCACGCTCAACCAGGGCGGCCATTCGATCAGCGCCATCGTCGTCCGGCCCGGCGACGGCTCCACGATCGGCCCGGTACAGATCGTCACCGTGAACGGCGCCGGCGGGACGTTCACGATCGCCGGCCACACGTTCAACTGGGGTGACAGCGGCACGACGGTGCAAGGTGGACTTGCCGGGGACGGCGTCACCTCGGTCACGCTGAACGACGCCAACGCCGTCGGCGACGTCTACACCGTCAACTGGGGGAACGGGACGGCGCCCATGCACGATCCCGTCGCCGTCAGCGGGAGCGGGCTCACCAACCGCGACGAGGTGCAGGAGGTTGACGTCGTGAACGCCGACGCCGGCTCGTTCACGATCGGCTTCGGCGGTGCGGCGACGAGCCCAGGCGCGCTGTCCTTCACGTCGGGCAATCCCCCGGACGCGTCAACGGTCTCGACCGCACTCAACAACCTGCCCTCGATCACGGGTCACGGATCCGTGTCCGTGAGCCTCAACAACAGCGTCGCCGGCCACTACAAGATCACGTTCGGCGACGGCCTCGGCGGCACGGACGTCGGCGACATCACCGCCACCGACACCTCGCAGCTCAAGGGCGCGATGAGCGACGGCAACCTGAGCGGCGCGAACTTCTCCGTCTCGGTGACGAACGAGCCCGCGGTCGAGACCGAGATCGCCCAGGACTCGGTCTCGTCGGTCGGGGTCACGACGGTCGCCGACGGCGGCTCGTCTCTGGGCGTGAACACGTCCACGAACGGCGCGAGTGGCACGAACGAGGTGCAGACGATCACCGTGCGCGCCAACGCGGGCGCATACACGCTCAGCTTCGGAAGCGCGACGACGGGGTCGATCGCCTACAACGCAGACGCGGCGACCGTCCAGGCCGACCTCGCCTTGCTAGCCGGCATCGGCAGCGGCAACGTGTCGGTCACTCAGGCCTCGTCGGTCGGCGGGACGGTCTACTCGATCACCTTCCAGGGCACGCTCGCGGCGACGAACGTCAACCAGCTCGTCCCGACCGTCTCGACCACCCTCGGCGCCGTGAACGAGGTGCAGCAGCTCTCGGTGAAGGGCGCGGCCGGCGGGTCGTACACGCTGAGCTACGGCGGCGTGACGACCGCGGCGATCGCGTACAACGCCGGCGCGCCCGACGTGCAGAACGCGTTGACGGCAATCTCCTCGATCGGCCCGGGCAACATCGGCGTCGCACCGCTCACTATCACGGGCGGCACGGGCTACACGATCACCTTCCAGGGAACGCTCGCGGGCGCGAACGAAAAGCCGATCGTGGCGACGAGCTCCCTCACGACGCAGTCCGAGATCCAGCACGTCGATCTCCTCGACGAGACGGGCGGCACCTTCACGCTCAGCGTTGGCGGGAAGACGAGCGCCGCCATTGCCGACAGCGCGCCTGCGAGCAGCGGCACGGGCAACGTTCAGGATCTACTCTCGCCGGTTCTCGGCGCCGGCACGTACGCGGTCACCGGCAGCGGCGGCCACTACGTCATCACCTTCAACCTGGGCGCCGCGCACGTCGACCAGCTCATCGGCGATCCCGGCGGCCTGGAGAACTCGACCGTCCTGAAGACGCTGACGATCTCGAGCTTCTCCGCCACCGGCGGCGCCTGCGCGACGACAAGTCCGAACTCGTGCCCGCAGGTCGTTGCGGGACAGCTTCAGACGGCTCTCGACAATGCAGCGATCTCCGCCGGCCTGACCCCCGGCTTCATCTCCCAGGCCATCACGAACAGCCCGTCTTCCGGCGTGCAGCCCTACGGCGGCGGCGCGGCGCCGAACGACCAGGCGTTCGAGATCGACATCACCCCGCAGAACACGCTCACGGGGAGCGGGTCGACCGGCTCGTTCACCATCAACGAGACGAGTGGCAACTTCACGCTGACGCTGACGAACGGCAGCATTATGGCGACGACCTCGCCGCTCACGGTCGGCTCGGGCGCCGGACTGGTGCAGGCCGCAATCGGCGTCCTCATCTCCGCGCTGAACATCGCGAACGCGACGCCGAACGTCGTCCAGAACGGAAGCTCGTACACCGTGACGTTCAACGGGGGCGGCGCACCGCAGATCCATCAGCTGAGCGCGAAGGTCGCTCTGACCGGGACGGCGACGATCGCGGGCAATACGGTCACGGGGACCGCATGCACGGGTACGACGCCTTGCACGGACATCGGCTCGAACCTCCAGAAGGCACTCCGGCAGACGGTCGCGGCGGCCGGGCTGTCGTTCCAGCCGACGGTGACCGAGAGCAGCGGCAACATCTCGCTCGCGTCCGGCAGCTCGATGTTCAACTTCACTCTCGTGTTCCCGTCCCCGGTCGTCGCGACGGGGAGCACCACCGGCATCTCGCTCAGCGCGCCGCCGGTGCAGTACACGTTCGATCCGAATCAGGCGGCCGTTCAGGTGCAGCGCCACGTGGACGTGAGCGTCGCGAGCTACACCGACCCGTCGTTCCAGCAGCTCGGGCTCGCGAGCTCGCCGACCCAGCTCGTCTTCTCGACCCCGCCGAGCACCGGGATCGACCTCACCTTCTACGTCAACGAGCAGCCGATCCCGGTCTCGATCAGCGGGAGCGATCTGAGCGGCATCACCGGCACCGGCGCGGGTGGTCACGTGACGATCGACGACCTCATCGCCTTCCTGCAGAGCCAGATCAACAGCGCCATCGCAGATGCCTTCAACGGTGGCGAGCTGCCGGGCGGCAGCGGGATCACAGCGGCGAGCTACGCGGTCACGGTCTGTCGGCCGAACATCAACCCGCAGGGCGAGCCGTGCGACCACATCGGCAACCGGATCCAGTTCGAGGTCCTGCCCGGCAGCTCGAGCAAGATCACGTCGCTCGCGCTCGACGTACCTGCGTTCCTCGCGAACGGCAATGTCAACGGCGCGATCACCGAGCTCGGCTTCCAGGCGATCACAGGCGCGACGCAGCGCGCCAAGGCCGGCACGTTCTTCCTCAAGGACGTGAGCCTGGGCGGCGAGGCCGACATCGCCGTCCAGAACCTCGGGCTGACGGCGACCCTCGGCTTCCTCGGAATCAGCGCCACGGCGACCGGCACCGAGGCGAACGGCCTACTGCTCCACCTGGCGGCGTCGTTCTCGCTCAAGAACCCGAACGTCGCCTCGACGGACGCCGACGCGAACACGCTCGACCTCGGCACCCTCGTCCACGCGATCACGAATGGCGAGTTCTTCTACGACTCGACCAAGGCGGGCCAGTGCAGCGGCGCCTGCACCAGCACGAATCCGCCGACCGGGTTCTTCAGCGGCACCGTCCAGGGCGGCTTCGGGGTGGCGCTGAGCATCAAGCCAGCCGGCTTCCTTGCCGGCCTCGGCGATGCGCTCAACGTCGAGCTCGACGTCACCCTCGGCACGGCGTCGACCTACTGGCTGCAGACCGACCCGACGCCGACCTTCAACGTGCCGTCGCCGAGCATCAACTTCCAAGGCCCCGACTTCGATGCGATCCTGGCCAAGTTCCAGACCCTGAGTCTCAGCTCGATCGCGCAGGCGCTGCAGCTCATCATCCAGTTCGTCCAGGGGCTCAGCAAGCCTGGGACGACGATCGGCAACCTCATGAGCGAGCCCCTGCCGCTGATCAACCAGAGCCTTGGGCAGATCCTCAACGTCGCCTCCGACATCACAAGCAAGATCCAGGCCGCGATCACGAGCCCGGCCAGCGCCGTCCAGGAGCTCAACAACCTGCTTGCGGCCGCGTTCGGCCTCCCGACCCCGTCCGCGAACGTCAGCGTGACGACGCCCGGCGGCACGGCCACAAAGGAGGTCGAGTCCCTCGTTCTCAGCGCCGACAACGGCACCTTCACGATCAGCTACACGCCGAGCGGCGGGACGGCCGAGGTCACCGACCCGATCTCGTACAACACGAACGCCGCCACCGCGATCCAGACCGCGCTCAACAAGCTCGACGGCGTCGACGTCACCGTCACTCCGTCCGGCACCGACACCTACACGATTGCGTTCAGCCACAACGGGACGCGCGCGCCCTTCAGCACCGACGTCACCACCCTCGCCCGCGGCCCTCCGATCCTGACCTGGAACAACGGTGAAATCGACTTCAGCTTCGACCTGAAGACGAGCGTCCAGAAGGCGATTCCGTTCGACCTCGACCTCTCCCAGGTCCTGGGCGGCGGTCTCGGCGCAATCGCCAGCGCGCTCATCGGGCTCGGCGGCAGCGGCAGCCTCACGCTCGACGCATCGGCCGACCTCCACATCGCGCTCGGCCTGCAGCTCGGTCAGCACCTCGACATCGGCGACGGGCAGAGCCTCGACACGAGCGGCGGCCAGCACGCGATCAGCCTCACGAACAACGCCACCGGCGGCACCTTCACGGCGTCGTACAACGACGGCACGACGCTGCACACCTCGTCGCCGCTGGCCTACAACGTCTCCGCCAACAGCCTGATGTCGGCGCTCACCGGCCTCACGCTCTCGGTCAACACCGTCGCGTGCACCGGCGCGGCGACCGGCGGCGACCCGTGCACGAGCGGCGTCTACACGATCGACTCTCGGCGGCGCGCTGAGCGACGGCCAGCTGGCGCAGCTGAAGGTCGACGGTGGCAGCCTCAGCGGCAACCAGCAGAACGCGATCACGCTCTCGAACAACTCCACCGGCGGCACGCTTCACCGCGACGTACAACGGCGGCACGCCCAGCTCGGCGCTCGCCTACAACATCTCCGCCTCTGATCTCCACACAGCGCTCACGGGCATCGGTCTGACTGTCACCTCGGTCAAGTGTCAAGGCGACTCGACGACCGACACAACCGGGAACTGCGCGAGCGCCAACTACACCATCAATCTCGCGCGGCACGTATACGCGGACGCAGCTCGGCAAGATCAGCGTCGACGGCGGAAACCTCACCGGTAGCGAAAACGCGCTTCTTCCTCAAGACCGGGAACAGCGCCCGACGCGACGCACCTGACGCTGACCGCCCAGGCCACGGGAACCAACCTCAACTTCCACGCCATGATCGGTCCGTTCGGGCTGTTCGTGAAGAACGGCTCGGCGAGCCTCGGCGGGACGATCCAGCTCAACCTGACCGACGGGCCGCGCAGCGACGGGCACTTCAACCTGATCGCCTTCGGCGGCTGCGGCTTCCAGAGCGACATCGCCTCGATCGGCGACTTCATCGGCCCGCAGAGCGTCTGCCTGAACCCGCACTCGGACGGGATGGGCGGCACGGCCTGCGACAACAGCAACTTCATGCTCGCCACGGCGACGCTGCCGCTCTACGTCGGCACCGACAGCTTCCAGATCCCGATGAACGACCCGATCCTCGAGTCGGTCACGCAGGCATTCAGCAACAAGCTCGTCGTCAGCGTCTCGTTCAGCATCGATCCGATCGGCTTCAACTTCAGCTTCGGCGACGGAACCTTGCCGACGCTCGACCTCTCCGGCACGGGGCTCACCGCGACGCTGAGCGCAACCACCGACGGCGCGTTCACCGTCGGCAGCGACACGACACTCCTCACTCCAGGCTTCAGCACGACCGACCTGGAGACGCGCCTCAACGCGGCGCTGGGCGACGGCACCGTCACCAACGTCACCGTGAACGGCGCGGGCGACACGTTCACGATCACCTTCGCGGCCGGCGACAAGCCCTCCTCGCTCAGCCTGACCGGCGAGCTGCCGTGGGCCGGCTTCTCGCCGCAGCTGCCGAGCCTGTTCGCGCTCCTCGCCGACCCGTCGGTCGTCGTCGACGGCCTCGACTCCGTCCTCCAGACGATCGAGAACGTCCTCCAGGGCCAGATCTTCGGCGTCAAGCTGCCGCTGATCGGCGACGCTGCTGGCGAACAACCCGGTCAGCCAGGCGATCGACGACATCCGGACGAACCTGCTCCAGCCGCTCGCGAACCTGCTGCGCCAGAACAACGCTCGGCCTCGACAGCCTCGTCGGCTTGATCCAGAACGAGCTCTTCAGCGTCCTCGGCCCGAGCGGCATCGAGCTGCTGCGAGACGTTCGACGGGCGGCGGGACGACGTCGACGGTCGCAGCGACATCCACGTCGTCCTGATGAACAACAACCGCCAGGACTCTGCGCGTTCGGCGACGCCGGCTGCACGGCGGTGAACATCTTCAACGCGAAGCAGATCGAGCTCGACATGAAGCTCGGCATCACGAAGACGATCACCGCTGCCGACGATCGCCTCGACCTCGGCATCCCGGCGCTCGGCCTGCAGGCGAGCTTCACGCCGCAGGTCACGCTCTCCGTTCGGCCTCAACTTCGGCTTCGGCGTCGACGAGAACACGGCTTCTACTTCGTCACCGACGGCGGCACGCCCGAGCGACACCGCCGGACGACACCGAGCTCGACGCGTCGGCGCGCTCGTCACGCTCTCGAGCGTCGACTGCCCGAGCGGCACCGTCGACCGCGCGTCCGTCAACGGGCAGCTGCTGTTCCTCGCGCTGCACCTCACGGACGGCACCGACCTGAACGGCGACGGCGCCGTGAACGTCGCACGTGCTCCGACGGCGCGCCCGACACGAACGTCGACCCGCAGACGATGGAGATCAGCTCCGTCTACTTCAACGGCAGCGTCGACATCGTCTCGCCCGACACGCACGACGTCGCCGGCGAGCTGACGCTCACCGAGCTGCTTCGGCGGCGACCTCAGCGACATCGTCCACGCCGTCGATCACGGGCGGCGCCGACCTCCGCGCCGACGCGGTCGTCGACTTCAGCACGCTCGGCGCCGATTTCGCGAACATCCTGCCGTCGATCTCGACGAAGATCCTGGTCGACTTCGGCCTCTCCTGGGATACGACGAACGGCTTCCAGGTCTCCTCGCCGCAGGTCGTCTTCGGCGACATCACGCTCGACCTCGGCTCGTTCATCTCGAACTTCGCCGGCCCGATCCTCAACTCGATCAAGCAGATCCTCGATCCGCTCGCCTGGCTGATCGGGCCCGACGGCTTCCTGAACGAGCGGATCCCGCTGCTCTCCGACCTCGCCGGCCACACGATCACCGGCGCCGACATCGTCGAGTTCTTCGACCCGACCGACGCGCCGACGATCCAGGCGTTCCTGTCGTTCGTGCACGAGCTCTACCACCTGGTCGACCTCGTCCAGCAGGCCTCGAGCGAAGGCGACGTCAAGCTCAACTTCGGCGACATCGTGCTCAGTGCCAGTGCACCCGCAGGCCGGGCATACCGGGCGATCCCCGCATCCCGACGACGAGTGGGCGTTCTTCGACTCGCCGCTCGACGTCGGTTCCTCGGCTGCGACCAACCTCTCGAACCAGCCGGACCTGAGCAGCCTCGACGTTCCCGGACAGCCTGCCCGCCGGCGACGATGGAGGGCGCCGAGGGCGACGCGACGTCGGGGTTCCTGCGGCGCGATCGACCCGACGCAGACGTTCGACTTCCCGATCCTCGATCACCCATCGACCTCATCAACCTGCTGTTCGGGAAGCCGGTGACGCTCGTCGAGATCACGCTGCCGGCAGCTCACCTTCAACTTCACCTACATGCAGGACTTCCCGATCATCGGGCCGCTGGTCGGGACGTTCGAGGGCGGCATCGGCGCGAAGATCAACCTCCGGCTCGGCTACGACACGCAGGGCCTCACCGACTTCATCTCGTCGAAGGACCCGGCGTCGCTGCTCGAGGGCTTCTTCTTCGACACGCACGACGCGCAACGGCAACCTGCTGCCGGTCGCGACGCTGACCGCGGAGATCGCCGTCGGCGCGGCCATCGACCTCGGGCTCATCAAGGCCGGCGTCGAGGGCGGGATCACGGCGACGATCAACTTCAACTGGGACGACCTGAACAAGGACGGCAAGGTCCGCCTCGACGAGCTGAAGGCGAACATCCTCGCGAACGGCGGCGACCCGCTCGCCGTGTTCGACATCTCCGGCGAGCTCGATCTCTTCCTGAAGGCCTACGTGACGATCGACCTGTTCATCACGTCGTTCACGCTGACGTTCGAGTTCCCGACGATCACGCTGTTCACGTTCTCTGTCGACTTCACCCGGCCGTCGTTCCTCGGCGACGCGAGCAACGGCACGCTGACGCTCGCGATCGGGCCGAGCTCGAAGAACCGCCTCCAGGGCGACCTCACCGACACCTCCGAGACGATCCACGTCGCAGGGCAGCGGCAACGGCGACGTCAAGCGTCTGGTCGGATCAGTTCGGCCGCTCGGAGGACAACGCGCAGGAGTTCACCGGCGTCACGTCGATCGTCGCGAACGGCGGCGCGGGCGACGACATCGATCGACCTCAGCGGGCTGAACGACACGACGATCTCCGTCGTCGTCCACGGCGGCGACGGGAACGACACGCTCATCGGCCCGAAGGCGTCGAAGTGCGACGCGACGACGCACATCTGCGCCCAGCTGTTCGGCGACGGCGGCAACGACACCCTGACGAGCGCGAGCAACCAGATGCGACCTGCTCGACGGCGGTGACGGCAACGACACCCTGAACGGCGACGCGACCGCGGCGCGGAGCGGCATCCTGAGAGGCGAGACGCGGGCAACGACACGCTGAACGGCGACCCGGCGACGAGACGCTCATCCGGCCCCGGGAGCGGCATCGACGGCGGTGCCGGCAACGACACGATCAACGGCGGCGGCGGCGCCGACGACATACCTCGGCCTGAACTCGGCGAGCATCGTCCACATCACGAGCCGAGCACCGACGGCGCCGGCATCCTCGACATGAGCGGCCGGCCGGAGAGCCTGACCTTCTACCTCGCAGGACGGAACGATCATGGTCGGCTGGGGCAGCAGGGCAACTCGTCGACACGGCATCCGATCTCCGGAACGCCGTCAACGACTACGCGCACATGATCATCGTCGACCACATCGACGTCGATCGGGACGATCCTCGGCGGCAACGGGCGCCGACACGTTCGACGTCCACGCAGACCGGCTCGGGCTTCCGCACGACGCTCGACGGCCAGGGCGGCAACGACGTCTACGACTTCCAGAACGTCGGCAGCGGCGGCGGCACGATCGACGCGCACGTCGACCGACACCGGCAACCCGTGGGATTCCGGCGACCAGATCGTCGTCGACGGCACGAACAGCGCCGACACGATCGACGTCACCGGCAGCACGATGGCGCCGCAGTCCCTCGCCGCGACCTCCCAGCACCGACCCGGAGGGACGCTGGCGATCGGCACGTACGAGTACCAGGTCTCCGCGATCGTGGGCGGTGTCGAGACCGCGGCGTCCTCGGACGTCCAGGCCACAACGACCACGAACACGAGCAGCATCAGCCTGACCTGGACGGCGATCGCTGGCGCGACCGGATACAAGGTGTACCGCGGCAGCATCATCGGCAGCGAGCATCCTCGTCGGCTCGCCCGGCACCAACAGCTTCAACGACACGGCTCCCGGTTCGCCGTCCGGCGCTCCGACGCCGGCCGGCGAGATCACGGGCACCGGCACCCAGACCATCGACTTCGTCGCGCCGGACCCGAACCGCAACGTCCTGTCGCTCGACGTCAACGGCAACGACGGCGCCGACACGATCACCGTCGAGAGCACGAGCACGACCGTGCCGGTCAAGGTCGACGGCGGCCTCGGCAACGACATCGTCACCGTCGGGAACGGCAACCTCTCCGGCGTCCTCGGATCTGACGCGGCCCGGCCTCAACAGCCCGTTCGGCGTCGGCCCGGTCGTCGTCGTCGGCGGCGGCGGCCTCGACACCCTCGTCGTCGACGACAGCACCGACACGACGGCGCGCACCGGCACGCTCGAGTCCTGGGTCGAGCGGCGCCAGACGGCGCCAGACGGCACCGAGGTCGGCGCGGTCGGCGGGCTCGGGACGACGCTCATGGCGATCGATCCGAGCACGCACGCAGCCTCGACCGGGCCCGGCCGGATCGAGTTCGAGGACATGGAGGCGTTGACCGTGAAGCTCGGCACGCAGCCGAACACCTTCACCGTCGGCGGCGACACGCTCTTCTCGCAGCTGCCGCAGGCGCGCCAGCAGGAGCGTGTTCTTCTTCGACCAGTCGCCCGCCGTCATGACGACGATCACCGGCGGCATGAGCGCCGACACCTTCCAGGTCGTCTCGACCGTGGCGCTCGATCGCACGGCCTTCGACGCGGCCGACGGCCTGGTCACGGTGTCCGCGTCGAGCACGGGCCTGTCGCAGCACATCGACGTGCGCGACGGGAAGACCGACACCGAGAACCACTTCTCGCTCACGTTCACCCCGACCACGGGGTCGCCCGAGCAGACCGGCTACCTGGCGTTCACGTCGACGGCGGCCCAGGTGCAGGCTGCACTGCGCTTGCTCGCTGGCCTCTCCGGTGTCACCGTCACAGGCGGCAGCGGCGTCTTCAACGTCACGTTCCCCAGCTCTTTCGCGAGCGTGCAAACCCTCCTCGCGACGCACGAGGAGAAGCTCGTGAACATCCCGACGCCGTCCGGGGCCGGCCTGCAGCAGCACCTCGACATCTCGCCCGCGACGGGCGGCAACGGTTACTTCACGATCAAGCTCGACTACCAGGAGACGAAGCCGCTGCCGCTGTCCGCGACGGCGAGCGACGTTCTCGCCGCCATGCAGGCCGCCTTTACCGAGCTCGGCGACCCGGTCGACGATATCTCCTGCGCCACCGCCGGCTGCCCGACCTTCGACTTCAAGTTTGCCTCGGGCCTCGGCTCGGTCGACCCGATGCAGGCGCAGCTCGTGCCGCTATACGTCGACGGCGGCGCCGGCGACGACCAGCTCAACGTCCAGTCGATCTACGAGGACATGTTCTTCAACGGCGGCGCGGGCAACGACACCTCGAACGTCAACGTCAACGCGATCACGCTCGCGCAGTTCCATCCGAGCGACGTCGTCGGGCACATCGACGTGAACGAGAAGACCTAGGCGCAGGGCCGTCCACGGATGAGGTCCAGCGACATCACGCTCACGAACGTCACCGGCGGCACGTTCGAGCTCGCCTTCGGCGGCCAGTTCACGAGCCCGATCGCCTGGGATGCGCCGGCGACTGGGCCGTGCACGACGCTGTCCGACGGCGTGACGAAGTACTGCAGCGTTCAGGCCGCCCTCCAGGCCCTGACGACGATCGGCTCCGACTCCAAGGGCAACCCGAACGTCGGCGTGACCCGCAGTGCGCTCGACGGCTCCTACGAGATCACGTTCATCGGCAACCTCGCGGACGCGCCGCAAGCGCTCCTCCAGACGAACGTCCTCGTCGTCCAAGAACTCCCCCGACGGGTCGAGCGCAGACCGTCACCCTCCAAACCGGCGCCACCGACACGCTGACCGGCACGTTCAGCCTCGACTACACGTACTACGTGCGGCCGCTCGGGCTCGCCCTCGACCCGGACGCGGTCGGCCTCCTCACCGAGCAGACGTACTACTACGAGGTCACGGCGGTCATGCCGGGCAACATCCAGTCGCTCCCGTCGGAGGAGCTGTCGACGACGCCGGACAACAACGGCGGCGTGCGGATCAACTGGGGCGACGTCGTCGGCGCGAACAGCTACCGGATCTATCGCGGCACCTCGGCGGGCGGCGAGAGCCAGTACTACACGTCGAACACCGCGGACTTCTTCGACGACGGTGCGACGCCGTTCGCGGGCTCGGCCGCGCCGCCGACGGCGACGACGGTCACCGCCATCGAGACGACGATCCCGCTCTCGGTCGACGCCTCCGCGGCGGTCGTCCAGGCCGCGCTCGTCGAGCTGCCCGTCATCGGTACCGACGCCAACGGCAATCCGAACGTGACCGTCACCGGTGGCGGCGGGACTACAACTTCCAGTTCGCGACGCCGCCCGCCGGTCAGCCGATCGCGCCGCTCGTCGGCAACGTCGTCCTCGCTCCGCTCGAACGGCCTGCACGCGATCATGACGCTCGACGGCGGCAGCGGCGACGACACGTATGACGTCAATACGATCGGCGGCCGCACGAACTCGCTCGTCAACGTCTTCGACAGCGGCGGCGACTCCGGCGACTCCCTCACTATCAACGGCACCGACTTCGCCGACGTCTTCCTGATGCGCGCCGCGACAGCGTCGAACGGCCTCGCCTTCGTCGCACTCATCAACGGCCCGACGCCGCTCACCCCGAGCGCGGGCGATCCGGTCGAGCGCATCAACTACAACAACAACCTCGAAGGGCGGCATCACCGTCAACGGCGGCGACGGCGCCGACCAGTTCTTCATCGACGACACGCGCGCCCCGATCACGATCAACGGCGGCGAGGGCGACGACTTCTTCCAGATCGGCCAGCTGTACCGCTCGCGCCGCACGCCTGCACTGGCCGGCGTCGCGAACCGAGGACGTCTTCGCCACGATCGACACGACGCAGGGCTGGCTGAGCAACGGCGTCTCGTTCCCGATGACGATCAACGGCGACATCGGCGACGATACGTTCATCGTCTTCCACAACCTCGCCGTGCTGAACCTCAACGGCGACGCCGGTAACGACACGTTCATCGTCCAGGCGTTCGCGCTCGCCGGATCGCAGGAAGACCATCGGGCGCTGACCGACCTGAGCGGCGGCGCGGGTGCCGACAAGATCCAGTACGCGGTCGACGCGCCGGTGAACATCGACGGTGGCGACGGCTTCGACACCGTCATCGTCATCGGCACGGAGTTCAACGACGACTTCGTCATCACCGCGAGCGGTGTCTTCGGCGCCGGGCTGTTCGTCAACTTCGTGAACATCGAGAAGCTCGTCGTCGACGGCGGCGCCGGCGATGACCGCTTCTTCGTCCTCAGCACGGGCCCGAGTTCACGACGGAGATCGACGGCGGCCTCGGCTCAGACTTCGTCAGCGTCCTCGGACCGACGCCGGGCAACGGCGTCATCGCCAACGACCTTCTCGGGCACAGCGGCATCATCACGAACGACGTCGAGAGCACCTCGGTCGTCTCGTCGTACAACGGCCTGCCGGTCGTCGGCATCTCGGCGAACGTCGCCGACAACGACACGCCGGGCGCCGTCATCATCCTCAACCCGGCCGGCGAGCAGATCGTCCAGTCGAGCAACTGCTCGACGTGCACCGTGACCTGTACGTACCTCACAGCTGACGGGACCGAGGACTACTTCGACGTGGTCCTGACGCGTCCACCGGATGCGCTGACAACTCCGGTGAACAGTCGTCACCACGGCGTCGGCTCGAAGGACGTGACCGTGAGCACGGCCGGCGACCTCGGCCAGATCCAGGTCGGGATGACCGTCTCGGGCAGGGACACCGCAGCGGAACGCTCGTGGCCGCGATCAACGGCACGACGTGACGATGACGAACAACGCGACGGCGAGCGGCACGGTCAACCTCACGTTCGGGAACACCACCACGGTCACGGTCGCTCCGCCGGAGGGCCTCGTCCTGCTGACCGACGGGCTGACGCGAGCGGCCGAGACCACGGCACGCCACTGGAGAACATCCAGAACGAGGTGCAGGCCGTCTCGCTCGTCAACGACAGCCAGGGCACGTTCCAGCTGACGCTCGACGGCGCCATCACGTCGAACGTCGCCTACCACACGACGGACATCTCCTGGGATGCGCCGGCCGCAGGCCCCGGCAGCGTCGAGGATGCCGTCAACAACCTGCTCACGTCCGCCTCGATCTCGGGCTCCGTCCACGTCGCGCAGACCGGCACGTCGTACGCGATCACCTTCGACACGGGCGGCGTGGCGGCGACGGCGATCGACACGATGACGGCGACGCTCTCGGGCGCAGTCGCCGAACGCGGCCATCTCGGTCGCCGCGACCGTCGACGGCGGCTTCTCGCAGGCGACCGCGATCGGGCTGACGTTCACGCCGACCAACTGGTACATCCCGCAGCGCGTCTACTACGCGGTCGACGGCCACGCCGAGACGATCGCGCCCGACCTCGCATTCAACAACGCGGTCTCGGTCAGCGGCACCGGCGCGACGATCGTCGGCAACGTCGCGAACGCCGTCACGATCGAGCAGGATCCGGCCAACCCGGAGAACGACTACGCGGTGCTGACCTCGCAGCAGGCGTCCTTCCAGAGCGACCTGCCGTCGGACGCACTGCCCGAAGGTCTCCGCGGTGAGCACCTGAAGATCACGAGCGGCGATCCCGAGGCCCAGGGCCAGGTGGCGATGGTGCTCGGCAGCTACGTCACCGATCTCTGGCTCGGCGGCGCGACGACCGGCAACCTGACGCTGCAGTACGCCGGGGGACCGACGGCGCAGGTCAATGCGGGCGCCTCGATCAGCGACGTCCAGACCGCCGTCGATTCGCTCCTCGGGGCCGGCAACGCCGTCGTCACGCAGGACCCGACCACGGGCCTCTTCCAGATTGCGCTCCTAGGCACCCTCTACTTGTCGAGCTCGCAGCAGATCCTGCAGACGGCCTCGACCCTCTCCGGCGGTAGCGCGAGCCCGTGCGTCAGCACCCAGAACGTCTGCATCGATCCGTACACCTTGAAGCTCGCGTCGCCGTGGGCGGTCGAGCCGCAGTCGGCCGCCGGCTTCGAGGTCGACACGTACTCCGGCGTCGAGCTCCCGTCGGTCCAGGGTCAAGGTGTACTCGCAGCAGACCCCGGCGATCGTCGTCTTCGAGCAGGCGGGCGGCACGGCGGTCACCGAGGGCGGCGCGGGCCAGGACATCCAGGTGCGCCTCTCCTCGCAGCCGCTGCCGGCGCTGCTCAGCGGTGGCTTCTACGACGTCTCCGTCGACGACAACGGGTCCAACCTGCTGAAGTTCGACGGGCACGTCGGCGGCGAGACGCTGCAGTTCACCACCTCCGACTGGAACTCCTTCCAGACGGTGCACATCGACGGCAACGACGACGGCGTCGTGCGCGGCTTCCACCCGTCCGACCTGCTCACGACCGGTCTCGGCTACTACTCGTACATCTCGACCGTCACGATCGGTGACGACAACTACCCGGGCGTCACCGTGACCGAGTCGGGCGGCTCGACGAACGTCATCGAGTACCAGAACTCCGCGATCGACCCGTCCCAGAGCACGCTCACCTCGGCCGGGTTCCCGTGGGAGGACTCGTACACGCTGTCGCTGACGCAAGCGCCCGTCGGGAGCGAGGTCGTCACGGTGACCACGCAGGCGCAGCCGACGCGGACATCCGAGACCGGCGGCATCGTTTCCTTCGAGCAGCAGCTCGACGTCTCGCTCGACCAAGTCACCTGGTCAGCAAGTCTCCCCGTCTCGTTCACGTCGTCCACGTGGAACGTGCCGGTGACGGTGTACGTGCGCGCGCATGAGAACCAGCGCGTCGACGGCGGCGACACGCACGTCTTCGCGCCCGAGCTCGACCAGCTGAGCGCGATCCAGGGGCCGCTCTTCATCAACGGCGGTGAGGGCGAGGACTTCACCGGCCTGCTCGAGCGCGAGCCGGTCATGTTGCCGGGCGAGACGAACATCACGCCGGCGATGGGCCGCGTGATCACCTCGACGCCCGGCACGACCGACGGCACGATCGCCGCAACCGTCACCATCGAGCACAGCTCGTTCCCGGCTATCAGCGTCGCGCCGGAAAACGGGACGAACAACACCGTCCAGTCGATTCAGGTCAACGCGATCAGCGGGAACTTCGAGGTCAAGTACGGCACCAGCTCCTTCAGCGCTCCGATCGCCTGGGACGCGCCGGCGGTAACGATCGAGAACGCGCTCCGCGCGATGATCCAGGTCGCCAACCCGACGTGGAACGTCACCGTCTCCGCAAACGGCGCCGTCTACCAGGTGACGATCACCGGCAACGGCTCCACGATGCCCGCCGACATCGGCGTCCAGGCGGACGGCCTCGGCCCGGCCGACCCAACCGCGCTCGTCGGCCAGACGATCCTGATCACTACCGGCCCGGCGAAGAACAAGAGCCGGATCGTCACCGGCGCCGTCGCGCCTGACGGAGTCAGCGGCAACTGGGTGCTCACGCTCAACAAGGCGTGGTACAGCCCGTTCACGAACGACTCGTCGATTCCGACGTCGGACAGCACGTATGCCTTCGAGCAGACGAATCCGAACCTGCTCGTGGACGAGAAGACGCAGGCGAACCTGCTCTACCTCTACGACGACGCGAACCCGGCCTCGTACGACGATCACGGCACCGGTGGCCTGGTCTATCCGGGGGAGGACAACCCGTTCGCGTCGGGCCAGATCTTCTACGACACCAACCGGTTCGGCCCGGCCGACGAGCACGGCGTCGTCGCCCCGCTCGACGAGTTCCGCATCACCGGCTTCGGCATGGGCGGCAACCGCTGCATCGGCGGCCCGGCGCAGCAGATCAACTCGGCGAACGTCGAAGCGAATGCCTGCGCCGGCCCCGTCGGCGCGAACGAGCCCGGCGGCATCACCTTCGAGGGCATCAGCGACCTGCAGCTCGAGCTCGGCGCAGGCAATGACCACGTGGTGGTCGACACGTTCACCGGCGTGCCGACGCAGCCGTCCGACTGCCCCGCGAGCGCGACGACGAACCCGAACTGCCCCACCGACGCTCCGCTGACCCGGATCGACACCGGCGGCGGCAACGACCGGGTCGACATCCAGGGCATCACCGGCCCGACGTTCGTGAACCTCGGCGCCGGCAACGACACCCTCAACGTCGGCAGCGGAACCGTCGGCAGCACGAGCCAGACGCTCGCGGAGATCAGCGCGCTGCTGACGGCGAGCGGCGACAGCCCGCAGGCGAACGTCGTCGCCTACGCGAACGGCTCGGAGGCGCAGGGAACCGCGGTCAGCTCCGTCGACGAGATCCAGAAGCTGACCGTCGACGCCACCGGCGGCAGCTACCGGATCACGTACACGCCGTGGACGGATTCGAACCACAACGGCGTCATCGACCCGGCGAGCTCGGTGCGCCGGAGAACACGGCTCCGATCGCGTGGAACGCGCCCGCCATGGGCCTCGCCAACGGCAGCATCCAGCAGCTGCTCGGCGCGCTGCTCGGTACGAGCAACATCGACGTCCAGCTCCACGGCAACGTCTACCGCATCCACTTCACCGGCTCGCTCGCCGGACAGCCGGTCGCGCTGCTCGGAACCGATCCGCTGGCGCTGACCAACGGCGCCGGCGAGACGGACAAGCTGGTCATCAACGACCAGGGCGCGACGGCGGACGCCGCGGCGATCCTCACCTCGACGTCGCTGACCGGGCTCGACATGACGAACTCGAACTCGACGCAGCAGCTCGTCGTCGACGCCACCTCCGGCAACTACACTGCTGACCTACACGTACGGCGTCGCGCCGACGAACCTCACCGGCGCGCAGGCGTCCGACCCCGCCGGCACGCTCCACGCGGGCACGTGGTTCTACAAGATCACCGGGATCAACGGCGCGAACGAGTCGCTGCCGTCGAACGAGGTCTCGGTCGTCACCGCGAACGACGGCTCCGTCTCGCTCACCTGGAACGCGATCACCGACGTACCGGTCGGCTCGTACAAGATCTACCGCGGCACGAAGGAAGGCGCCGAGGACACCCTCGTGGCGACCGTGACCGCCGGGACGAGCTACACCGACCTCGGTGCCGGGGCACCCGGCACGCTCAACAATGCCGGCACGCTGCTCGCGAGCCAGACCACCCCGACGCCGCTCGCGTGGAACGCGTCTGCGGGCGACATCCAGAGCGCGCTCGAGAACCTGTCGCACGTCGGCAAGGGCAACGTCGTCGTCCAGCAGAACGACGACGTGTACACGATCCGGTTCCAGGGCTCGCTGAGCGACGCGCCGATCCACCCGCTGACGACGAGCCCGAGCCTCGTCAAGACGACCGACGCCCTCGGCGGCGCGACCCAGCAGACGGTCGCCGGCACGGCGGTCGTCACTGTGCGGACGACGGGATCTTCGGCGAGCGAGGTCAACCAGGAGCAGCTGCTGTCGGTGTCCGCGACGTCCGGCACCTACACGCTCACATTCCACGACGTCAACGGCACGCCGTACACGACCGATGCGATCCCGTACAACGCGAGCGCCGAGGAGCTCCGCCAGGCGATCCAGAACGCGATCGCAGTCGGCGAGGCGCCGGGCGACCCGAACACGCAGGCCTACCTGGTCGACAAGCTCGACGTCATCGTCGACCGCTATCCGGGCGGCTACCTGAACCAGGACATCTACGTCCTGAGCTTCCAGGGCCAGCTGCGCCACATCAACTTCGGCACCGGCATCGACACCGTCACGGCCGACACCTCGAGCTTGACCGGCTCGGCGACATTCACGACCCGGATGGACGGCATCGACTACTACGGCTTCGAGCAGGTCAACGTCGACACCGGCTCCGGCTCCGACGTCTTCAACGTCCAGGGCACGACGCAGGGGAGCAACGGCTTCAACCTCCTCGGCGGCGTCGCGCAGACGAACGTCAACCTGCACAACGGCGACAGCCACGTCTATCTGTCGTCCGACGCGAACGTCGACCAGTGCTCGTGGAACGGGCCGATCGCGAGCGCCTCGCAGTGCGGTGGGCCGACCGCGCTCAGCGCCTTCGACTTCCTCACCGGGAACCTCGACGACTTCCGCGGCGCGCTCAACCTGAACCTCGGCACCGGCCGCGACCGCTTGTTCATCAGCGACGAGGCGGAGTCGAATCCGGACATGTGGGCGATCACCCGGTCGCTGTCCGACCCGGCGAACTACAACACGAGCAAGCTCGCCACGGGCGCCGACATCTACCTGACGCGCATGGGCAAGCCCGGCATCTCGTACGTCACGACGCGGCAACCTCTACGACGGCGTGAACTACTGGACGGGCTCCGGCGCCGACACCGTCTCCATCGACGCGACGAAGCCCGACGGCACCGGGGTCGGCGGTCAGCGGACGACGACGATCCTCGACACCGGCCTCGGCGACGACAGCGGTCACGGTGAATCTGCAGCAGAACACGGACGGCTTCTTCGTCCTCGATACCTCCGGCGGCCCCGCGACCGGCAACGCCCTCCCGCATTCGCTCCAGAACTGGCCCGGGATGACCGACAACGACACCGTCGACGCGCACCTGTCGACGCTGCCGCTCGATCATCATCGGCGGCTTCGGCAACGACGAGATCCAGGGCGGCTCAGGGCAACGACATCATCCTCGGCGACCTCGGGATCGTGCAGTACACGACCGGTCCGACCGCCGGCGACACGCTGCTGGCGCAGTTCGGCTTCGGCGGCCGCGGTGACGTCATCGACGCCCAGGGCGCCACGCTCGGCACGCCGTTCGTCGACCCGCGCTGGGTGTACTCGCGCGACCTCACCTCGGCCCAGGTCGGCGGCGGCAACGACACCATCTACGGCAACGGCGGCGAGGACATCCTCATCGGCGGTGCCGGCAACGACGCGATCGACGGCGGCTCCGCCGACGACCTGATCTTCGGCGACGCCGTCCAGCTCCAGCGCCGCGACGTCCGGCCCGGCGTGACCGGCGACATCACGAACCTGCGCTTCCAGGCGCTGACCGGCACGCAGATCTACAGCACGGCGAACGCGACGCTCGGCCAGGCGCTGAACAACGGCACCGCGCAGAGCTACCGCGACGGCGACGGCCTGTCGGTGCCGACTACGCGCCCGACTGGGCCGAGTACCAGGTCGTCAACATGTACCAGTCGTCCGCCATCCAGGCGGCACCGGCGGGGCGCAGACTACGGCAACGACTACATCGCCGGCGGCCCGGCCGACGACAAGATCTTCGGCCAGCTCGGCAACGACGTCATCCAGGGCGACGGCTCGATCGACCCCGTTCGCGACGCGGCGACGACGCTCGCCTGCCTGACGACGGCACGGTCGGCGCGCCAACTGGAACTTCGCGCAGCTCGTCGGCGCCTGCCGCGACTCCGGCGACAACCTCCAGATCAACCCGTCCGCGGACAACCTGGCAGGCACCGACGGCAGCGACTACATCGAGGGCGGCGGCGGCAGCGACGTCATCTTCGGCAACCAGGGCCAGGACGACATCATCGGCGGCAGCTCGAACCTGTTCACGCTCGACGACGCCGGCGCAGCGGCCCGACGCGCCGAACCTGATCTTCGGCGGCTCCGGCACCGACATCTCGATCAACGACAACGGCCGGCGAGCACGCGGCGAACGGCCGACGCGCACGACGCCGACGTGATCGTCGCGAACAACGGCGACATCGTCCGGCTCGTCGCGCACGAACGTCGCCGTCGCCGCCGGCTTCCTGCAGCTACGCCTACGACACGCTACTCGGCGCGACCGCAGCACGATCGTCCCGCGCGCGATCACGCTGCTCGACTACACGCCGGGCGGCCCGACTGCGGGCCTGACACGCTCACGTCGTGCTCCTGCACATCGGCCCGGCGCATCGGCACCGGCCCGTCAGCTGGTACCGGACCGATCGGCCGGCCAGGCGCCGGCTCCGAGCTCCACGGCGAGAGCGGCGACGACTACATCTACGGCGGCGCCGGCAACGACGTCCTCTTCGGCGACGGCGCAGAACGACGTGCTGATCGGCGGCTACGGCAACGACTGGATCTCGGGCGGCACCGGCGACGACGGCATGCTCGGCGACGACGGCCGCATCTTCGTCAGCCGCGTCGGCACCGCCGAGCCGCTGTACGGCATCGCCGGCTGACGCCGGCGCAGAACGACGACGAGATCTCGACGCCGGGGACGATGCAGGAGGCCGTGATCAACGTCACCGGCGCCGCTGCTCTACACCGCCGTCCTGCACGCCGGACAACCTCGACCCGACCCACGCGGCGCGCCGGACACGAACACGCCGCGTGCCGCTCTACGCGAACGACATCATCTACGGCGGACTCGGCAACGACGCGATCCACGGCGGCGCCGGCGACGACGCGATGTCGGGCGCCGAGGCGTCCGGCGACGTCGTACCTGAACAACTACGACATCAACGGCAGCATGCTGACCGCGACGCGATCCGAGACGCGACTTCAACCATCCGTTCAACCCGGGCAACGCGCTCGGCTACAGCCCGACGCTGACCTACCAGGCGCAGTACGACCCGAACGACCCGTTCCGCGAGATCACGCTGAACGCCAACGGCGCGCTCGAACAAGACCGCCGACCGGCGGCGCTCAACTGGTTCCTGAACTTCGACTCGACCGAGGGCCCGCCGACACGACTGGACGCGACCGCCGGCGCCGTACCTGCACGTCCCGACCGACGGCAACGACGCGCTCTTCGGCGACCTCGGCAACGACTGGCTCGTCGGCGGCACCGGACGCGACACGATGTTCGGCGGCTGGGGCAACGACTACCTGAACGCCGACGACGTCCTGAACACGGGCGGCAGCGTCACCAACGTCGGCACCGACACGAACCCGTCGTACGAGGACATCGCCTTCGGCGGCGCCGGGCGCGACGTCCTGATCGCGAACACCGGCGGCGACCGCCTGATCGACTGGAGCGGCGAGTTCGACAGCTACCTCGATCCCGTTCGCGCCGTTCGGCATGGCGACCGTGAGCCGCGACGATCCAGCCGCAGCTGCCCGAGTACCTGTACGCGCTCTCGCAGAGCGAAGGCGCCGACCCGTTCTTCGCGGCCGAGTACGGCAGCGATCCGACGCGGAACGGCGAGCCGTTCGGCGAGCTCGGCCTCGTCACCCAGCAGGACGCCGCCTGGGGCGACCAGAAGGGCAAGCCGCGCGATCCGCAGGCCGGCAACACGCCCGGCGGCCAGCGCGACGTGCTCCGCACCTCGGGCACGGTCGATCTTCCAGGCCCCGGCACGGATCCGCCTGCAGCCGGCGGCGGCGGCCGGCACGGCGGCGCCTGCCGCGCCGGTGGTCGAGATGGCGGCGTTCGTCTCGCAACGGCGACCAGACGCTGGCACCGCTCGTCATCAGCGGCGCGATCGGCGCGACCGTGAGCTACACGCTTTCGAGCGGCGGCCAAGTCCGTCATCGGGCAGCGGCCTCATCGGCAACGACGGCAACCTCTCGATCCTCGTCGACGTCTCGTCGCTCGCCGACGGCGACTGTGACCGCGACCGCGACGCTCACGCTCGGCGGCAAGACGAGCGCCCCCGGCTCGACGTCGGTGGTCAAGAACACGGTCGTTCCGGGCTCGGTCGGGCTGGCGCAGCCCGGTTACGTCGGCCTCGCCGGCATCAAGACCTCGTCGATCGTGATCACCGGCACGCCCGGGCTTCTACGTGTCATGGACGAGCTGGACGGGCCCGGAGACCCGCTCACCGGCGACGGCTACTTCGACTCCACCGGCCAGCTCGTCGTCACCTTGGACTTCACCGGCTACCTCGACGGCGTTTACACCGTCAGCGGGTACCAGGAGGATCCGGTCGAGGGCAGCATTTCGTACTCGCTCGGCACGACGACTCCGACCGAGACGCTCGACACGGCGCCACGCCGACCGGGAGCTTCACGACGAGCGCGACGCTGACGAACAACCCGGCGGTCACGCTGTCGCTCGCGTACGCCGACAACACCGGCGGCAGCGGCCTCAACCAGATGCGCGTCTCCTACGACGGCGGCAGCACCTGGACCGCCTGGCAGGCGTATGCGGCCTCGTACAGCGCGACGCTGCCGGCGCCGGACGGCACGTACAGCGTCGTCGTCCAGGTCGCGGACAAGGCCGGCAACTACGTCATGACGACCCACCAGGTCACCCTCGACCGCACCGGCCCGACGCTCACGCCGACCTTGTCGGCTCCCAACAACGGCACCTACTACGACGTCGGCACGAAGATCACGGTCACGTGGACGGCGACCGACCTGAACGGCGTCCATTCGACCAGCGGCGCGATCGAGGGTCAGACGATCTCCGCGAGCGGCGGCACGATCGACGTCGACGTCCTCCTCGCCGGCTCGCACACGCTGACGGTCACCTCGACCGACAACGCGGGCAACGTGACGACGAAGACGATCACGTTCACCATCCACCCGACGCCGGAAGGGATCCAGAACGCGATCGCCGACGGCTTGACCCGCGGCTGGGTCACCGCCTCGTTCGAGTCGACCCTCATCAGTCAGATCCAGCAGGTGATCAAGGCCGAGCCGAACCACGCGAACATGAAGGCGAAGCTCAGCCAGTTCATCAGCACGGTCACGTACTCCGCGCCGGCAGGCGGAATCACCGCCGCGTTCAAGACGCTCCTGCTGAACTGGGCGAACGACCTGCTCAGCCGGCTTTGACGCTGAGGACGTAGCGCCCGCTCGTGGCCCCGCGCAGCGTGACCTGAGCGTAGGAGCCGACGATGCGAGCGACGACCGGGCCGGTCACGGTGAGACGAACGTGCTTCCTCTTCGGGATGTAGAGCCGGTAGAGGTCGCGCGGATCCTTCACCGCGTCGAGCGTCCCGGCGATTCGCGTCGAAGGATGCGCCTTCGTCGTCAGGGCCGGCTGTGCCGCCGCCTCGGCAACCGTGTCGTTCGGCTCGCGCGGGTCGTTCTGGGGCGTGGGGGCGGCGAGCGCCGCCGGGATGTTCAGGACGCCGTTCTGCGCCGTGCCCTTGATGAGTGCGAAGACCTGCGCGGCCGAGAGCTTCGGGCGCTCCGTCCACACCCAGGCAGCGGCGGCCGCGACGATGGCCGCGGAAAAGCTCGTCCCGCCGTCCGTGACGTTGCCGCTCGGATCATGATCGAGCGTCGTGTCCACCTCGATGCCGACGCCCGGTGCGAACAGGTCGACCCAGGGCCCGGTGGAGGAGAAGGTGGCCGGCGCCCCTCCCTGGTCGCTCGCCGCGACGGCGAGGACATGGAAGTCGGCGGCCGGGTAGACGGTTGGGTTGCCGTTCGCAGCGAAGTTCCCTGCCGCGGCGACGACGAGGCAGCCGCGGCGCTGCGCGGCGACGATCGCGCCGCCGACGACGGGATCCTGCGCTGTCGAGCCGAAGCTCAGGTTGATGACCCCGGGGCACGGCGCGGCCGCGATGCCCGCGGCGACGACCGCCGGGTCGATCTGGCCGGCAGTCGGGGTCGCGTCCCAGAGGTCGAGCTTCGCCTGCGGGTAGATCCCGACGATGCCGGTGCCGTTCGCCGGGGCGGCGGCGACGGAGGCGACCTCCGTGCCGTGGAACTCGCCGGTTCCGGTCACCGTCTGCGCGTTGAGATACGTGGTGTTCGGGCGCCCGGCGAAGTCGGGCTGGGTCGCGTCGACGCCGCTGTCGACGAGGGTCAGCGGCACGCCCGGCCCGGGCGCAGCGGCGGGGTCGGCACCGACGGCGGCGAGGAACCACTCCTTGGCCTGGAGCGGATCGTCCGCGGCCGCGATGCTCGCGACCGCTCCTGCGCAGAGGACCGTCAGCGCGAGGATGAGCAGTGGGCGCCTCACCGAGAGAGGCACTCTAGTCGACCCATTTGGGCCATTCACATGTCCGCAGGCAGGGGTACAATTGGCAGCGAAGCCGTTGGCCCTGCCCTGTTTGCCGCAAGCAAGGGTGTGGGGGGAAATTCGCCCGGCTTCGCGGCGAGCGGCCCGGCTCTTGGACACCGGGCCGCCGCTGCCCCGTCGGCTACGCTGGCCAGATGGGCCGCACGGTCATCCTCTCCGCCGTTCGGACGCCGTTCGGCCGCCTCGGCGGCGGCCTGAAGGACCGTTCGGCCACCGAGCTCGGGGCGATCGCGATCCGCGCGGGCCTCGAGCGGTCCGGGATCGAGCCTGGCGAGGTCGAGTACGCCATCATGGGCCAGGTCCTCCAGGGCGGAGCCGGACAGGCCCCCGCCCGCCAGGCCGCGGTCGCGGCCGGGATCCCGATCGAGGTTCCGGCCGACACGATCAACAAGGTCTGCGCCTCCTCCATCCGCGCGGTCGAGATCGCCGACTCGATGATCCGCGCCGGCGACGTCGAGGTCGTCGTCACGGGCGGCATGGAGTCGATGTCGAACGCGCCGTACATCCTCGACCGGGCGCGCTTCGGCTACCGCCTCGGTGACGGAACCCTGATCGACCTCATGACCCACGACGGCCTCATCTCGACGTTCGACGACCGCCATATGGTGGAGCAGGCGTCGTTCGTGTCGCGCGAGCTCGGCATCTCGCGCGAGGAACAGGACCGCTGGGCGCTGCGCTCGCACGAGCGCGCGGCCGCCGCGCAGGATGCCGGCCGGTTCGACGATGAGATCGTCCCGGTCGGCGAGGTCACCGCCGACGAGAGCATTCGCCGCGACACCTCGTACGAGCGGCTCGCAGCGCTGAAGCCCGCCATGGACCCGGAGGGGACGACCACCGCCGGCAACGCGCCGGGCGTGAACGACGGCGCCTCGTGCGTCGTCGTCTGCTCCGAGGAGTTCGCGAAGCGGCGCGGGCTCGAGGTGCTCGCGACCGTCGTGGCGCAGGGCTACGTCGCGGACGACTTCGCATACCTCGCCCGGACGCCGGCGAAGGCGGGGGCAATGGCGCTCGCGCGCGCGGGCAAGTCGATCGGCGACGTTCACCGTGTCGAGATCAACGAGGCGTTCGCGTCGGTCGCGTCCAACTCGACCCGGATGCTCGGCGCCGACGAGGAGATCGTGAACGTGAATGGCGGCGCGGTCGCGCTCGGCCATCCCATCGGCGCGAGCGGCGGGCGCATCCTCGGGACGATGGTGCACGAGCTTCGGCGGAACGGCGGCGGTCTCGGCCTCGCCGCCATCTGCTCCGGCGGCGGCCAGGGCGACGCCCTGCTCCTCGAAGTCTGAGGGACCCTTCGAGCGCCGGCGGGCGTAGTAGGAGCATGCTCGCCAAACTCACACTCGCGCTGTGCGTCCTCGGGGCGCTCGCGGCTGCGCCGGCGGCGGCCGGCGACGGGCCGATGTTCGTCACGCAGGGCGGTATCGGGGTCGTGTCCGGAACGACGCGCTACATCCCGGTCAACAACGGTGTCAGCGATGTCACGGAGCTGCTGGCCATCTCGACGAAGGACGGGACGGAGCTGAACCAGACCCCGCTCCTCGGCAGCTGGGGCCTGCCCTCCACGCCTGCCGGGGCGCAGGGGCTTTCGCTCGACGGCAAGAGGCTCGTGCTCGCGGACACGAGCTCGGGGCAGACGTCCCCGAGCAGGTTCATGGTCGTCAACCCGAAGACGATGCGGATCACGAAGCGGATCACGCTGAACGGCTACTTCTCATTCGACGCGATGTCGCCGGACGGCTCGAAGCTGTACTTCATCCAGTACGTCAAGTCCGGGCCAAACACGCTCGACCTCGAGCATTACGTCGTCCGCGGCTACGACCTGAAGGCGAACCTGCTCGTTCCGGGCCGCATCGCCGACCGGACGCAGAAGAGCTGGGTCATGCAGGGCAGCCCCGTGACGCGCACGACGAGCGCGGACGGACGCTGGGTGTACACGCTGTACTCGAATCCCGCCGGCTATCCGTTCATCCACGCGCTCGACACCGTGCGCGGCGTCGCGCATTGCGTCGGCCTGCCGATGACGAATCAGAACGGCATCTACAACATCGTGCTCGCGCTGCACGGAAAGACGCTGTCGGTGCACTGGCGCAGCGGGCGGCCGTTCGTGAACGTCGACACGGTCACGTGGCGCGTGTCGCCCGCGCACCGCGGTGGGTTCCCGTGGTGGACGCTGGCGTTCCTCGTCCTTCCGCTCGCGCTGCTGTGGCCTCCGTCGCCACCGCCCGGCCGGAACTGAGCGCGAGCTGGCCAAGATCCTCCGCGAAGACGTCCCGGAGCCAGAGCTCGTCGCATAGACAATACGATCACTCCATCAACAGACTCCTGACGCGGGGGAGATGCGCCCGGCTCTGTGCCCTCGGTGCCGGTGTCGTCGCGGTGGCGGCCGCGCAGGCGCACGGGCCGGCTGCGCAGATTCGTGTCTTCGAGTTCGTCGACCGGTCGCGCACGATCGTGCTGCCGGACGGGAAGCGCGTGCCGCGTGTGCTCCGGACCGTCGTCCGGTATCCGTCGGCGGCGGGCCTTCGCCCGTTGATTGTGTTCGCGCACGGGTTTCGCGCTCACGCCGGCGTCCTACGCGGGAATGTTGAACGCGTGGGCCGCCGCCGGTTACGTCGTCGCGGCGCCGGTGTTCCCGCTCACCAACGCGCGCGCGCCCGGCGGCCCGAATGAAGCCGACATCGTCAATCAGCCCCGGGACGTCAGCGTCGTCATCACGAGGTTGCTTGCCATGAGCAGGCGCTCGGCGGGCGTCTTGGCCGGGAAGATCGATGCGGCGCGCATCGCGGTCGCCGGCCAATCCGACGGCGGAGTGACGGCTCTCGCCGTTGCGTACGACAGCCGCTTTCGGGACAGGCGTGTCGATGCGGCGATCGTCCTCTCGGGAGCAAGGCTCGGTGGGATGGGTGCGTTCCCGCTTCGCGGTCCGCCGCTTCTGGCAGTGCAGGGAACGGCCGACACGCTCAACGCGCCGGCGACGACGGCGACGTTCTTCGGGCTCGCCCCGCGGCCGAAGTTTCTGCTTTGGCTCGTCGGCGCGAGTCACCTTCCGCCGTACACAGACGAGCAGCCGCAGCTCGGAATCGTCGAGCGGACGACGATCGCATTCCTGGACCACTACGAGAAAGGCCGCCCGCTCGCCGTCTTCGAGCGAACGGCGCGCGTCCCGGGTCTGACACGGCTCGTCGCGGACCCGTAGCGTAAGTAACGCTCAGCACTTTCCCAGCTGGGTGGCTTACGTTCGGGCAGTGAGCGTGCCGCCCGAGGTGGCCGAGTCGACTCCTGCTCCGGAGCGTCAGGCCCCGTCGACACGCGCCACGCTCGACGCGAGGCTGCAGCGTCCAGACGTCGTCGGCGACGTACGCGGCTCGGAGTCACTGTCGGAGTGCTCGTGCTCCTCTCGCCGGCTCTCTACTCCTATACGTCGACGATGCTCCTGCCGTCGAGCCTTCCCCTCGGAGTGCGCAGTGTCGAGTGGCTCCGGACCCACCACGGCAACTGGCTCGTCGACGAGGCCGAGCGCATCTACTACACCTGGAACAAGCCGAAGAAGGGCGGACCGCAGCTGAAGGCGCTACCCCGGGTCGGAACAGCGTCCGCCGGCGCTGTCCCGCGACCTCGAGCGCACGCAGCGGTGTGGCCGCGGAGGATCAAGCCCGTCTTCGCTCGCGCGTTGCCCGGCGAAGGCGTCTGGCAAGGCATCGGCGCCTTCGTCCGCGGCCGGCCGCCCGTGCTCGTCACGACCTTTCGCACGGAGCTCGACTACCCGCAAATCGTCGCCTACGTCGCCTGGTTCGACCACACGCGCACCGCACTTGCCTTCTACCCCGGGCGCTACGAGCCGCCCAGCGCGCCCATCCGCGGGCCCTATGTCGGTGCCGTACGGCCAGCGCTGGCGACTCTTTGCGACGTTCAACGGCGGCTTCACCTACATCGACGGACAGAACGGCTCGGCAATCAACGGACGCACGTACGAGCCGCTCAAGGACGGCCTCGCAACGCTCATCGGGTACCGCGACGGCCGCCTCCGGATAAAGACCTGGACCGGCGGTCCGAACGTGGGTGCCGACGTCGCGTTCGCGCGGCAGAGCCTGCCGCCGATCATCGTGAACGGAAAGCTCAGCCCCGCCTTGAACGAGAGCTCCCAGTGGGGCGCGACGCTGGGCAACGCAGTGCGCGTGTGGCGCACCGGCGTCGGCATCGACCGACGCGGCAACGTCATCTACGCAGCCGCCAACGACCAGACAGTGGTCACGCTCGCCCAGATCCTCCAGCGCGCCGGCGCAGTACAGGCGATGCAGTTCGACATCAACCCCGAGTGGCCGAGCCTGATCACCTATCGGCACGCAAACGGGCTCCTGCCGACGAAAGTCGTTCCGAAGTCATGCAACCCGCAACGCGCTACCTCGTCCCGGACGACCGCGACTTCTTCGCCGTGTACCGTCGCCTGCCCGGGCCCGTCACCGTGCCCTTCAAATAGGAATGAGCGCTTCGCAACCACTCCGTAACCGAAAGAGCGCCCTGCATGTGCGCCGCAACGGGCATGGTATGAGGGAATGACCGCGTTCCCGCTGCCGGTGCGCCGGTTCAGCTTGTCCCGGCAGGAGGCTGCGATCGCCGGCCTCGTCGCCCTCGCGATCGCCGTAGCGATCCTCTGCTTCGGCCCCGCACCGGGCGATGCGCCCGCACACCTGTACCGCACCCTGCTCGTCCGGCGCGGCGACTTCGTCTGGGACAACCTCTGGTTCGAGGGCGTCTACCCGCTCGCCGACTACAGCGTCCTCTACTACCTGCCGGCGGCGCTCGTCGGCAACCTCGCGCTCGTGCTCGTCTCCGCTGCGCTCTCGGCGTGGCTCTTCGCGCGCATCTTCCTCGAGCGTTGGGGGGAACAGGCGAAGTGGCCTGCACGTATCGCGGGCGTTCTCTGCGCTGCGCCGGCGTTCACCGGCCTCTTCGCGTACTCGCTCGGGCTCGTCACCATGCTCGGAGCTATCCGGGCGCTGCAGCGCGGGAGCGTCTGGGTATACGGCGTCCTCGCCGCGCTGACGCTCGGCTTCAGCCCGCTCGCGTTCCTCTTCCTGCTGCTCCTGCTCGCGGCGTCATTCTGCGCGCACCCGCGGCTCAACCGCCGCAACCTCGTCGTCGGGACGATCGCGGTCGGGCTCGCCGGGATCGAGGCTTACCTGCTGAAGCTCTTCCCGTCGCCCGGCGTCTACCCGTTCAACCATTACGACTTCGCGAGTCTGCTGGCGCTCTGCGTCTGCGGCGCTCTGCTCGCGCGGCGCGCGCCGGGCGGACGTGTGTTAGTCACCTTCTTCCTGCTCTGGGCCGCCGCCGCGATCTTCGCCTTCTCGACGGCCTCGCCGATCGGCGACAACGTCACGCGCCTGCGCTCGCTCGTGCTGCCACTGATGCTGCTCACCGGGATCCTCACGCGCTTCCGCCCGCGCTGGCTCGCCGTGCTCGCGATCTCCGGAGCCCTCGCCTACAACCTCGTGCCGTACTTCATGCTGATCCCGTACCGGCTCGACACGCGGCCGCAGCACCGCGCTTTCTGGCAGCCGGCGCTCACCTTCCTCGATCGGAACGAGGCGCCGAACTACCGCGTCGAAGTGGTAGAAACAGCCGGAAACTGGGAGTCGTACTGGTTCCCGCGCGACGGCTTCCCGCTCGTGCGTGGGTGGTACCGCCAACTCGACCTCGCGCGCAACCCGGTGCTCTTCAAGTCGAGCTCGACGGCGCCGCCTACATCGCGTGGTTGCGTAGCGTCGGCGTGCGCTACGTGGTCGTGCCGCACACGACGCTCGACCCGCGGGTCGGCACGAGCGAGCTGCGCCTCGTCGAGCACGCCGGCCCGCAGCTGCGGCCCGTGCTCGTCGCCCCGACGCTGACCGTGTACGAAGTCCGGAATGCGACGCCGATCCTCACCGGCCCCGGCCCCGCGCGACTAACGACGCTCGGGGCGTCGACGATCGCCGGCTCTGTCGGACGGCGGGCTCGTATCGCCTGCGCATCCAGCCAACCCCGTACCTGCAGGTGCGCGCGGGGGACGTCTGCGTCAAACCGGCGCCCGGCGGCGAGTCGACGCTCGTCGTTCGCACCGCGGGGAGATTCGAGCTAGCGGTGCCGGAGAATCCCCTCGACCTGATCGACGAATCCGCGCTCGCGAGCTGCCCTCACTAGCTGTTACCGGTCGTTCGGTGCACCGATAGCCTCCGGACGTGGACTTCGAGCACGTTCTGGTCGTCGGCGCGGGGCAGATGGGCGGCGGAATTGCGCAGGTCGTCGCCGCCTCGGGGCGCCGCGTCTCGCTGCACGATGCGTTTCCGGGAGCCGTCGAGCGGGGCCTCGGGGCGATCGGCGGAGCCTCACGAAGCTCGCCGAGAAAGGCGACGTTGACCCGGCGGAGGTGCTCGCGCGCATCTAGCCGGTCGACGACCTCGTTCCCGCCGACCTCCTGATCGAGGCCATCGTCGAGGACTCCGGAGGCAAGGAGGGGCATCTTCCGCCGTGCCGACGAGCTATTTCCGCCGGCCGCGATCCTCGCCTCGAACACGTCGTCCATCCCGATCACGAGCCTCGCCGCCGCGACGAACCGCCCCGAGCGCGTCATCGGCATGCACTTCTTCAACCCCGTCCCGGTCCTCCAGCTCGTCGAGGTGATCCGCGGGCTCGACACCTCGGACGAGACCGCGGCCGCGATCGTCGCCCTCGCCCGCGACCTCGGCAAGACGCCGGCGGAGGCGCGCGACTTCCCCGGGTTCGTCTCCAACCGCATCCTCATGCCGTTCATCAACGAGGCCGCCTACGCCGTCCTCGAGGGAGTCGCCGAAGCCGGAGGCGATCGACACGATCGCGAAGCTCGGCTTCGCGCACCCGATGGGGCCGCTCGCCCTCGCCGACCTCATCGGCCTCGACACGTGCGTCGCCATCATGGAAGTGCTCCAGCACGGCCTCGGCGACCCGAAGTACGCGCCCTGCCCGCTCCTGCGCCAGTACGTGCAGGCGGGACGCCTCGGCCGCAAGAGCGGTCGCGGCTTCTACGAGTACATAGTAACCCGTTCGGGGGACGAACCCGCACAGCCCTGGCTGCCGACAGGCAAGGCGGGAATGAAGATTCTGCTGGTCGACGACGAGCCCGCCCTGCGCGAGCTCCTGCGCGTCACCTTCGAGGGCGCAGACGTGACCGTGGACGAGGCCGGCTCGGCACTCGAAGCCGAGGCGCGCATCCGGACGGCTCGCCCCGATCTCATCGTGCTCGACTTGCGCATGCCCGGCGTCGGCGGTGCCGAGCTGTGCGCACGGCTCAAAGGATCGCCGGACACGCGCGAGATCCCGATCGTCCTCCTCACGGGCGCCGATCTCGAAGAGGCTCGACGCGGCCAGGATGCGGGAGCCGAGGCACTCGTGCGCAAGCCGTTCAGCCCGCTCGAGCTGCTCGCGGTCGTCGACCGGCTCACCAGGAACGGCACGCGGACGCCCACCATGCATCCGCGTGCCGTTGAGATGCACGACGACGAAGAGCTGCTGCTCTACGCGCGCGACCTCCGCCACATGCTCGCGGTCGAGCGGAGACAGCGCGCGCTGCTCGAGGGCTCGTATCTCGAGACGGTGACCGCGCTCGCGACCGCGCTCGAGTGGAAGGACGCGAGCACGCACGACGCACTCGCAGCGCGTCGTTCGCTATGCGCTCGAGCTGCTCGCCGTCATGGAGCCTGGCTTCGTCGACCGCGACCGGGGGATCGAGTACGGCTTCCTGCTCCACGACGTCGGGAAGATCGGGATCCCCGACGAGATCCTCCAGAAGGCCGGGCCGCTGACGGCGGCCGAGCGGAAGCGCATGCAGCAGCACACCCTGCTTGGCGAGGAGATGCTCACCGGCGTCGCGCTGCTCCAGGGCGAAGGCCTGCACGTCGTGCGCTCGCACCACGAGCGCTGGGACGGGAAGGGCTACCCGGACCGGCTTCGCGCGGACGACACGCCGATCGGCGCGCGCATCTTCGCCGTCGCGGACGCGCTCGACGCGATGACGAGCGACCGGCCGTACCGGCGCGCGCTCGCGCTGGAACGCGGCGCGCGAGGAGATCGTCGCCGAGTCGGGCCGCCAGTTCGACCCAGTCGTCGTCGAAGCCTTCCACGACTGCGAGCCCCTGCTGGTCGCGGCCTACCGCGAGACTGCCGCGGCTTAAGCCGGCAAGCCGCCGGCGCCCTTCGGCACCGGCACCTGTTCCCAGAGCACGATCTTTCCGGCCTGGACGACGAAGACCGCGGCCGCCTTCTCGCCGCGGGTCGCCGTGCACGTGTGCCGGGGGCGGTGGCCGAGGACGAACGTCGCGGTCGCGCGATCGCCCTTGACGGTGATCCGGATGATCTGTCCCCGCGCACGGCAGCGACGCGTTGAACGCGAGCGCGAGCTGCGGTGACGTCAGCCGCGCCTCGAGCGGCGGTTGCACGACGCGCGCGTTCGGCGCGAAGAGCTTCGCGGCCGCGGCGTTGTGATTCGCGTTCAGGGCAGCGCTCCAGGCGCGGACGATCGCGGCGGGCGAGGGTGGGCGGAGCGACGAGCATGTGGGAAGACTACGACTACGCTTCCCGCGTGGATTTCGAGCTGGCGCAGGAGCAGAGGGAGATCCAGGAGCTCGCGCGCGAATTCGCCGCCCGCGAGATCGAGCCGAACGCCGCCGAGTGGGATCGCGAGCACCGCTTCCCGCGCGAGATCTTCGCCAAGCTGGCCGAGCTCGGCCTGATGGGGACGTGCGTGCCGGAGGAGTACGGGGGCGCCGGCGCCGACTTCCTCTCCTACATCCTCGTGCTCGAGCAGCTCTCGCGCGCCGACGCCGGCGTGGGCGTGACGGTGGCGGTGCACACGAGCGCGGTGACGCTGCCGCTGCTCGCCTTCGGCACCGACGAGCAGCGGGCGCGCTTCGTCCCGCCGCTCGCCCGCGGCGACCACCTGGGCGCGTTCGCGCTCACCGAGCCGGAGGCAGGCTCCGACGCGGGCGCCCTGCGCACACGCGCCGAGGCGGAGGGCGACGGCTGGCGCATCACGGGCGCGAAGCAGTGGATCACGAACGCGCGCTACGCGGGCACGTTCCTGCTCTTCGCGCGTACCGATCAGGAGACCGCGGGAGCACGCGGTGTCAGCGCGTTCGTGCTCGACGCGGAACACGTGCGGGTGACTCGCGACGAGGAGAAGCTCGGGCTCAACTCGTCGACGACGAACGACATCGTGATCGAGGGCGCCGTCGTCGGCCGCGACCGCCTACTGCACGAGGAGAACCACGGCTTCCACGTCGCGATGAAGACGCTCGACGGCGGCCGCATCGGCATCGCCGCGCAGGCGGTCGGCATCGCTCAGGCCGCATACGACGTCGCGCGCGAGTACGCGAAGGAGCGGCATGCTTTCGGGCGGCCGATCTCCCAGTTCCAGGCCATCCAGCACAAGCTCGCCGACATGGCGACGGAGATCGACGCCGCGCGACTGCTGACCTATCGGGCCGCGACGCTGCGCGAGCGCGGCGAGCCGCACACCGAAGCGGGCGCGAAGGCGAAGCTGTTCGCGTCCGGGGTGGCGCGGCGGCAGACCGGCGAGGCGATCCAGATCCTCGGCGGCTACGGGTACACGAAGGAGTTCCCGGTCGAGCGCTACTACCGCGACGCGAAGATCACCGAGATCTACGAGGGGACGAGCGAGATCCAGCGGCTCGTGATCGCGCGCTCGATCCTCGGGCTGCAGGAACGCGTCTCTGCGTAGCGACTACGCGAGCGGAACTGAACCGATCAGAGCCTCGCGTCCTCCGCGTAGCCCTCCCAAACGCTGCCGTGTACGAGCTCGTCGTCGGTGATGTTGTATCTGACACTCCCGACCAGGCTGGGTGGTGCCTCGACGGGGACGATTTTCGCGACAGGCTGACCGCGCTTCGTGACGACGAGCTCCTCTCTCGTTTTCGCGACCTCGTCTAGAAGGGCCAGGCACTTCGCTCTGAACTCGCTGGCGGCGATCTCTCTCACACGACCAGTCTAGGACGGCCTCCACCGGCACCGACGAGGAGCCGCAGCTTGCGGCGCGTGGCAGGGCGGCGGAGCTCGAATGCGGCGTCGGCCAGCTCGAGCTCGAGGCCCTCGAGAGGACGCGACCGGTACTAGGTACGGTCACGAGACCGCCCCGACTTCCGCACGGATGGCGTGCGGTAGCTGCTATCGGCCGTAGTCTTTGCGCATGCGGAAGCGCGACGAGCCGGTGCGCCTGACGAAGATCTACACGCGCGGCGGCGACGCGGGGGAGACGAGCCTCGGCGACGGCTCGCGCGTCTCGAAGCTCGACCCGCGCATCGCCGCGTACGGCATCGTCGACGAGCTGAACTCGCACATCGGCGTCGTTCTGGCCGGCGACCTCCCCGATGTGCTGCACACGCCGCTCGCACGCATCCAGAACGAGCTCTTCGACGTCGGCGCCGACCTGTCGGTGCCGTACCAGGTGGACGGCAGGCTGCGCACGACGCAGGCGATGGTGGACGGCCTCGAGCGTCTCTGCGACGAGCTGAACGAGCCGCTGCCGGAGCTGAAGAGCTTCGTTCTCCCGGGCGGCTCCGAGGCCGCAGCCCGGCTGCACGTCGCGCGCACGGTCGCCCGCCGCGCCGAGCTCGCCTCACTTCAGGCGGACGTCAATCCGCTCGCGCGCGTGTACCTGAACCGGCTCTCCGACCTGCTCTTCATCGCTGCGCGCACGGCGAACGCCGCCGCAGGCGTCGACGAGCCGCTCTGGCGTCCGGGAGACAATCCCTCTTAGGGGGGTTGATACTTCGCCGCCGCTGACCAAAGTAAGAGCTGTACTGCGGCGCCCGGTTGCGGCCGGGCATAACAAGGAGAGCAACTCATGAAGACGGCACTCACGACGTGTGCCGCTGTTGTCGTCGCGCTCGTCGCGGCGGGCAGCGGATCTGCGGCAGCAAACAGCCCGGTCCCCGTGCCGGGAACCCCGAGCTGCGACGGTCAGCTCGTGGCGATCTCGAACCATGCCAGCGGCGCGTACGGCGCTTCGGGCAATCCGAAGGCATCGGCCGGCCCCGGCTACTTCCTCCATTCGGCGACGGCGGCCAACATCGCTGAATACCGCGCCGAGTACTGCGGCAGCTAGGAGAGTCTCGGGCAGGTGGAGGGCGCGCGTTGCCGCGCCGCCTTCCACGGCATCCCGGGTCAGGAACCGATGGAATTCATCTGCGAATGCGGCGATCCAACCTGCCGGCGGACGGTCGTCTTGACGCTCGACGAATACGAGCAGCGACGTCCCGATCCGATCCTGCACCCCGACCACGAGCCTGTTCCTCCGAGCTCGAGCACCGCTTCCGCCGAGCTCGAGCGTCGGTCCGTCTAGCTCGCTGTCCAGTCGAAGTCGATGACGGCGGCCTTGTTCTGGTCGGCGTTGCCTACCGTGGTCGGCAGGAAGAGCTCGATCTCGTACTGGACGGTCTGGCCGGGGTTCAGCGTCGTCAGCGGCCAGTACCCGGTCGTCCAGGAGAAGAGCGTCGGGAAGCTCCCGGGCGCCGGGCCGGAGATGTCCCACACTCCCATGAGCAGGCCGTCCGGCCCGCTCTGCCACAGCGAGCTGTTCTGGGACCCGCTCGCTCGCAGCGAGAGCGTGTACGGCGAGCCGCTCGTGTTCGTGATGGTCAAGATCTCGGACGTCGAGTCTCCTGGCCCGCCGTTGCCGAAGACGATCGTGCAGCTCGGGATCGTGCTCGTGATCGAGATGCCGGGCGTGCCGCATGCGCCCGGGCTGCAGCTTCCGCCCGAGCACGCGCTGCCGCCCCCGCCGCCCGACCCTCCGCCGCCGCTGCCGCCGCCGGAGGCGGTGATCGTCGTCGTCGACGGAGCCGTGGTGACGGGCGGGGTCGTCGTCGTCGTAGGCGGTGGCCGTTTCCTCGTCGTCGTGCCCCCGCCGCCGGTGGTGGTCGTCGTCGAGCCGCCGCCGGACGAACCGCCGCCTGGGTTCCCGCCGAAGCCCTGGTTTGCCGGCGGGACGCTCTCGCCGGGCGAGGGCGGAGGCGGCGGCGTGATACCGGGGCCCGAGCCGTTGTCCGGCGGGGGCGTCGGCCCAGTGGGAGGCGAGGTGAAGGTAAAGCTCGAGATCGTCCCGCCGCCGGCCACCTTGAAGAGCGGGATCTGGGTCGCGTGCTTGCCCGGCAACAGCACGTCGCGGCCGCCGCTCGTCAGCGGGGACACGCCGATCCGCGCCTGGCCGAACCCGCCGAGGTCGTCGCGCCCGTACGCGAGACCAGCGTCGTCCCTGACGGAGGCCATGATCACGCCCTGCCCCAGCGGGGCGAGCGAGCCCGGTAGCGGATTCGTGTAGTCGAGCCGGACCGGATAGAGCACCGGATCGGGACGCGCGATCGGCGGCGCGGCGGCGTGCGCGAGCGCCGGCGCGGCGAGCGCTCCGAGCACGACGGCGAGGACGGCGAGGCGCTTCACTCGAACCGCCGCCGCCGCGCCAGCACGACGCGGGCCCAGAAGCTCGCGAAGATGAGCGGCGTGCACAGAAGGCCGAGTGGCGACGTAGATGCTCACCGTGCGGCCGATGACGTTGCTGTCGTCCTCGAGCGAGACGCCGAGCACGGCGTCGGGCTGGTGGTCGACGATGAGGCGGCCGAGCTTCTCGCGGTGGTCGGCCCAGTTGTAGCGGGTGACGATCGCGCCTCCGCCCATGAGCGCCTGCGCCGTGCTCCGAGTCGACCGGCTTCGGATCGAAGCTCGCAGTGGTCGCGATCGGGTCGCCGATCGCGTCGTAGGCGGTCAGCTCGACGTTGACCTCCTGCGAGATGCGTCCGAGCACGTCCGCGAGCGGCGACATCGCGAGCACGGCGCCGACCGGCGCGCCGCCGACGACGATCGGGCTGATCGTCAGCAGCGTCGGCCCGCTTCGGTAGATGACGATCTCGCTGAGACGTCCGCCGCGTGTGCCGCGCGCTTCGCGCAGCGACTGCGATCGAGCGCGTGCAGGCCTTCGCGCGACGCGACCGGCGCAGGCGCACCCTTCGAACGGACGGCGAAGAGCACGCGGCCGTCCGGCTCGACGATGTCGATCATCGGGACCGTCGGAGTTGGCCTGCAGCGGGGTGACGAGCCGGTTCAGCGCCGGGCCGTCGTGCTTGACGATCGCCTCGCCGACGCCCTGGGTGAACGCGACCGCGCGCACCGCGGAGAGCTGCTCGGACTCGATCCCGATGAGCGCCGCGTCGGCGCCGGCGCCGGACTGCACGAGCCGCGCGTCGAGCGTCGCGCGCGCGCCCGCGGAGGCGCGCTGCCCCGCGAGGTACACGGTGAGGACGGCGACGGCGATGCCGATCAGGAGATGGAGCTCCCGCCGCATGTACCAGTGCCTCGGCGGCTCGGGCCTCGACGCGCGGGTCTCCCCTCCGGGGAAGTCCTCGGGCCAGGTGAGCCAGGGATCCTCGGTGACGGCCATCGCCGCCGCCTAGAAGCTCGATCGTCTGCGACGGGGTACAGGTGCTGGCAGTGGTGCACTGCGTCCACCCGCCCGTCGTGGCGGTGACGGCCGAGCCGGCGGCGGTGAACGTTCCGGTTCCGCTGACGGTGGCGTAGGCGTTGGTGCCGCTGCCGCCGGCGGTGCCGAGCGTGACGGCGATCGTCGAGGTGGACGCATTGACGGACGACCCGTAGAAGAGCCTTGACGACCCGGATCCCCCCATGGTGATGGTGACGCCGCTGATCTTCCCGATCGTCGCCGTATCGCCGGAGCCGGACCCGGAGCAGGCGGCGTTCGTGGTGCTGCCGCCGGCGACGCTCGAGTCGCCGATGACGATCCAGCCGGTCCCGCCGGCGCCTGCATAGGCGCAGACGAAGACGTTGCCACCGGAGTAGGAGACCGGCTCGTTCTGGTTCAAGTCGTACTTGATGGTGATCGTGTCGCGCTGCATCCATCGTGCCCGCTGGTGCCGCGCCGTTGGCAGTGGTGAGCGCGGTCGGCACGAGCGGGCGCACGGCGCTGAACGTCGCCGGCTGGGACGTCCACGTGCCGCTCGACGTGGCGATCACCTGGTAGCACCACCAGTCGGTGTTGGGAGTTCCGGTGAGCGAGTCGGTGAGCGTCGTCGTGTTGTTGATCGTGTCCACCGTCGACCCGTACGTCCCGCCTGGGCAGCTCGCGCTGGTGGCGCTGCCGCCGTCGGCGAACAGGACGTTGTCCCCCGTCTGCGGATTCGAGCCGGTGCCGGTCCAGGTCCCGAGGGCCCACGTCATGACCGCCTTCAGGTTTCCGGCCCCGCCGATCGCGATGCTGCTCGTCGTCGGCGCCGGGATCCAGCCGCCCTGGAAGACCGCGTTCGGGTTCTCCGTCTCCGCCGTGAAGATCGCGAACGTCCCGGACGTCTGACCGTACGCGAGGGCCCCGCCTGCGACGAGCAGGAGAAGCGCTGCTGCGGCGGCCCATCTGCGGGCCTGACGGTTCACGCCGGTTCGCCTCGAGCGCGGTCCTGCCAGATCTCGTAGAGCGTGATCGCTCCGAGCAGGATCGCGGGGATGACGAGCAGGAGCAGACGTGCGAGCGTGGACTGGAGGTACACGAGCGCGTATCCGATCGCCGGCAGGTGGAAGCGTGCGATCCAGCCGGTGCCCACCGCGGGCACGCGCCAGTCGTCCGGCGTCCCGTTCGCGTCACCCTTGGTGATGAAGTACTCACCGGTTGCGCTGTGACCGATCTGGTAGACGCGGTGCGTGACCTTCTCCGTCGTGTCGCCCGGCTTGCGTGAACACGATGACGTCCCCGACCTTGACCTTCGCGGACGGGATCTTCGTGTAGAAGACGATCGATCCCGTCGGGATGGTGGGGGACATCGAGCCGGAGCGGACGATCAGCGCCTGGTAGGGCAGGAAGCGGGGGCCGATGGTGATCGCGACGAGGCCGAGCACGACCAGCCCGGCTGCGATCATGACCACCCAGGCCACGACCCTGCCCACGATCCCGAGCCGTGGGCCGGTCCGAGGAAGCGCTTGCGTCGTTGTCCTGCGGCGTCGTCTGCGGCGACGTCGTCATCTCGGGTCCCATTATGTTCGCTTCGGCGGTCAACAGCCCTCCGCCTACTGCTCCATGTGCCAGTACAGGGAGAGCGTCGCCGTCTCGCCCTGCAGGTTGTTTTGCGCGGTCGATCGGCTCGGCCACCCCGATGCGGAAGTAGCGGGTCGCCCCGGCGGCGATCGAGCCGAGGGAGAAGTAGTGCGTGTTGTCGTGGTAGTTGCCGAAGAAGTTGCCGAGCGTGTCGTCCTGGAACGTGCACGCCGAGCCCGCGGCCGGATAGGCGCAGGTGCCCGTCGTCGTCGTGAAGGCGGAGCTCGTGTACTCCTGGATGAAGAAGTCGAGGCTGTGGTTCGGCGTCGTCGGGCAGTTGGCGACCGAGGCGGGGAGGACTCCCGCGCCCGAAGGCGTCGCCCGGGCAGCAGGGGTTCGCCGCCGCCGTGGTAGGCGCCGGCCGTCGCGTTGTTGCTCGCGTCGCAGTTCGGCATGTACACCATCAGCGTGGCCGGCAGCGTCGAGTTGGTCGAGACCGGGAGGCCGGCGCTCGTGATCGTGATGTCCGCGTAGGCGACCGTCGTCTGCGGCGGCGTCGGCGGCGTCGAGCTCGTGATCGGGTAGAGCAGGCCCGTCGAGAACGGCTGCGTGCAGCCCGTGTTGACGTTCTTGTTCGCGGAGGTGAGGTCCGAGTAGCAGTTCGCGCCGCCGCCGACGGAGTTCGTCATGAGGATCGACCCGCTCGCGATCGAAGTGCCCGAGTTGTTCGTCGAGCTGTTGAGGACGGCGAACGTGCCGCGGGCGGTGAACGAGGCGAGGACCCCCACGACGATCAGGCTCAGAAGCAGCTTTTTGATCGACCTGGACGACATGTCGCCTACTGGTCGATGTGCCAGACGAGACCGAAGGTCGACTTGAGCTGCTGCAGCTGGTTCTGTGCGTTCGCAGGGGCAACGGCGTTCGAGCCGGCGATGACGACGCCCACGATGAAGGTGCGCGTCGCGTTCGAGGCGAGATCGGTGCCGCTCGGCGTCTTCGTGCCGTTCGCCGTCACCGGCGTGAGCTCGATCTTGTTCGCGTAGCCGGCGGTCTGGTCGAACTTCGAGATGTTGTGCGTCGTGTCGTTGCCGATGCGGGTGAGCGACGAGGTATCGGTGATGATCGCGTTGTTGTCGAACACGCCGTTGACAGAGCCGGCTCGGAGCGTGCAGGCGCCGACGGTGATGCTCGTCGCGCCGTAGTAGTAGTCGCTCGACGCCGGGCAGGTGATCTGGTTCGCGCCCTCGGTGAACGCGACGGTGTCGCCGCTCTTGATGTTCCCCTTCAGGGCGCTCACGGCGTACGCACCGGCCGCGATCGTCTGGTTCGCGCTCGTGCCAAGGGCTGTCGGGTTGCTCGAGATGGGCGCGTCGCACTGGCCGTTCGCCGAGCCGGCGCCGCTGCCCCACCAGCAGTAGTTGAAGCCGCCGGTCTGCTCCTGGACGAACAGGACGCTCCCGGAGCAGAGCGGGTTGTTCGTCGTCGAGTTGAAGCCGAGGTTGACGAGCTGGGTGTCGTAGCAGTTCGTGTTCGCCGCCGAGGTGTTGCTGTCGAGGTCCTCGACGGTGGCGCCCGCCTGGAAGGTCGCGGTCGCCGTGAGCGAGTTGACGCTGATCGTCGTGGCGCCGGGCACCGCGCCTGCACTCGCGACGAACGTCTGCGAGGCGCCGCCGTAGGTGACGAGGATGTGGTCGCCGCTCGTGACGGTGCCCTCGAGGCCGGCCGGGCCGTGCCCGCTCGCGTACAAGCTGAGCGAGGTGACGCTGGCGCCGGAGGTGATCGTCGAGCTGAGGACGCCGTTCGCGTACGGGGCCCACAGGTACATCGTCGATGCGGGGAGCGTGCCCGAGTTCTTGATCGTGACGGTGGAGACGCCGCTGAAGACGCCCGGCTCCTGGTTCGTGAACGAGAAGAGGGCGGTGCAGTTCGCGTTGACGTTGTTGTTCGACTCGCCGGTCTTCGACTCGCAGACCGGGTTGGCGTTCACCGTGTTCTGCAGGAGCAGCGAGCCGGAGCCGAGCGTGGAGTTCGGGTTCGTCGTCTGCGCCGTGAAGCCGGCGAAGGTGCCGGCGCCGCCGAAGTAGGCGACGACGCCTACCAGCATCATCAGCATCAGGATCGCCTTCGTCGGGCTAAAGCTCTTCCGGCCGGTGGAAGCGGCGGCGACCTGCTGAGTTGCGGCTCGTCGCGCGGCGGCGGCTCGTGAAGACGATCGCGACGGCGGCGAGGGCGCCGGCTGCGACGAAGATCGCCGCGCCGAAGGTCACCAGGCGGATGTAGCCGTTGTGGACTGCGCCCGTCGCTTCGACTGCCGCGAGCGTCGCGATCACGTCGAGCGCCAGAAGCGCGAGAAGCGTCTTGCCGCCGATCCCTGCGCGCCGCGTCTTGGGCGTCTCGGGCGCCGGTGCGGCAGCGGGGAGCTCCGGCGTCTCCTCGACGGGGGCTGCCACCGGAGTCTGCCGGGGGGCGGCACCGCCGATCAAGGGTGTGCCGAGCTTGTATGTCTGGAGGTTTCTCATGGTGTGTGTGGGGTGGTGGTGCCGCCACCGGTTCCGGTGGCGGCACCGTCTTGCGTCAGACCGAACAGGAGCGGATCCGGTCTGGTGTTCATGTGCCAGTGCCTCAGTGCCTGTCCTTAGTGATCGATGTGCCAGCGGAGATCGAACGTCACCTTCAGGTTCTGGAGCGCGTTTCCGGATCCCACACCCGACGGATCGATCGTGATGACGTAGTAGCGAGTCTGCGCCGGCGCCGAGGGTGGCGTTCGCACCGACGCGTCGTCTTGAGCTGGGTCGCCGACGTCAGGCTGTCGAGCGTCGCCGTGTTGTTCGGCGCATCGCAGGCCGGCTGGGTCGTGCTCGGGCCGTAGGCGCAGTACTGGTTGCTCAGATAGCTGCTGGTCGTCGTCTCCTGGATCGTGATGTACAACCCGGAGCAGTCGGCCGGAAGCGAGATGAACGTTGGGGACGTTGCCGCCGTTCGGCTGTTGTGCTCCACGAGCAGTTCGGGACGCTCGCGAGCAGGTCGGTCGAGGCGAGCGACCCGGCGTTGTCGAGCGCGAGATCGGCCGTCATTGCGCCGTGGCTCAGATCGGCCGTGAAGAGGGATGCCGCAGCCGGCCGGGTCGACGTTGTAGTTCGGGCCGGTCGTCTGGCGACTCCGAGTTGCACGTCGTCCCTCCGTTCGCCGTGTCGTGCAGGAAGAGCGTGCCGGCCGAGAACGTGTTGCCTGCGTTCGTCGTCTGCGCGCTGAAGCTCGCGAACGTACCCGAGCCCGACGCGATCGACACGAGGCCGATCACCGTCAAGAGCATCAGGTACTGCTTGATTCTCTTCTTGGACATGGTTGCTCCTTCTAGGGGCTGTGTTGTGAATGCGGCGACTCTCTTGATTCGCCTTTCGCCGTCTTCCGTGCGCCGCAAGTCGCTCGGAAGACGCTCTTTGGTTGTAGTTCCGGTCTAAGGGATCGTCAACGAATACGAGGGGACTCCTACGACTTTCCTACGCGTTGCTTCCACAAATGCTCTTATCGGCCCCTTTTTCGGGCTGCCCCTAACCCGATAGGGGTATGCGTGCACTTCCTACGTTTTTCCTACCTGGTCTCCTGCAGATGGCGATTTCGTCCCTCGATCGGGTGAGGTCGGTCGAGTCGTTCCGGGAATCTCGGGGAGGTGCGGGCACGCCGATGCTGCTTGCATGGTCGGACCCATCCTCGGATCTGCGGCTGCGGTCGCCGCCGCATCGGTTGTGCTCGCGGGCCACGCGCTCGGACCTGCGCAGGCATCCCTACCAATCGTCAGCCCCTTCGGAGGCTCGGCAGTCGTTCATCTCGCCCACGTAGGGCAGATCGACGTCGATCTCCAGCCCTCGAGGACCACCGGCCTGCGCCGGGTGGCCTGTGCCGGCGCCTCGAGCCCGGCGACGGCCTGCTTCGTCGCTCGACCGTGATTCGGTAACGAAGAGGTACCAATCCGGTTGACGAGTGGTCTGTGGACTGGTCTGTTGACGCAGGCCGCACAGGGCAGTTCGGCCTAGCGGAGAACCATTTTCATTTTCCCTAGTCCGAAAACCTCCTGATTTCTCCTAGATTCTCAGCGAACCTCCTAGCGGAAGGACTGGGATTCTCCGCCAAACAGGACCATCGGTCCTTGACTGGTTCAACCTCTGAACGGAGTACGGAGCCTCCGCGGGCGGCCGTCGGAACAGCCGAGGAGGGGGAGTGACTACTGCCGGGCACCATTCGACCGCGGACGACTTCGCCGGCGTGTTCCACATGGTCAGGGTGTGCATCTGGCTCTTCTGGGCCGCCACATACCTCACCGGGTTCGCGCAGTTGTGCTCGAGCGCATTCGAGGCGCTTCTGCCGGACTGATTCCCAACCTACCCATCGGTCTAACAGATTCGCCCTCTCGACGAAGCTCTTCGAATACTGTGCGTTGCGCATCCCGACGATCGTCTCGGACCTTCCGACGATGAGGGAGCACTTCGACGACCGGGAAGTTCGGTTCTTCCGAGCAGGCGACGAGGACGGCCTGCTCGATGCGCTCATGGATGTCGCTTCTCACCCCGAGGACGCCCGGACGCGGGCGGACAATGCTGCAGTACGCCTCGAGCAATATCGATGGTCGATCAGCCGCGACCGATACTGCGCCCTTCTGAAGCGGCTCACCGAAGTTCACGAAGCGCACCCATCCGGAGTCGACGTCGTCACGGCAGACGGTCTCAGCGATGCGTGACCCGCTCGCGATCCGCGCCCACTGATCCGCCGCCTCTATGCGTACGCCGCCTACCGGATCGGCGCCGGTCCCGACGCTGAGGACGAGACGAGCGAGACGTTCGAGTGCGCTCTTCGTTATCGGGACAGCTTCGATCCGCGCCGAGGCGATCCCGCCGCTTGGCTGATCGGGATGGCACGCTGTTGCATCGCCGACGCGGCGGTGCAACGTGCGACGGAGACGGCAGAGCTTCCGGAGCGACTGCTTGAAGGGCACGACGACTCGTCGCTCGACCGTCAAGCCGGCGACAAAGCTCACGAGAATGTGCTTCAAGGGCAGGAACGTCACCGTCGCCCTGTCGGAGCTCGCCACACTGAAGAAGCTCCACTTCAAGGCTGGCTTCTGCAAGACGTAGAAGCCGGGGACTGACGGGCGCATCGGGGCGGCCGCGAAGGCCGCCCCGATCGCGTTCAGGGACGAATCTCGGCGACGAAGCTTCGTCTCGAGCGGCGAACCGCTGCGTAGTTAGCGTCGTCGCGCACCGCGCCGAAGAGCCCGAGGGGGTGGCCGTCCGGACCGAAGAAGGGACACGCCACTGAACGCTTAGGCGGGCATCGCGCTCAGTCGGGCATGTCGCTCGGACCGGGGACACGGGTACATGCGATTTCGTGTCGTCCTCGTGTTTGCATTGTGCCGGTTCGACACCGTGGGCCCCTACAATCGGATCGTGACGACGACGGGGCAGCCGCAGACCGCGACTGGCGCTTGGCGCGAGGAGCTCTACGACGGCAGGCCGGAGCGGCCGGGGGAGCTGCTCTCGACGATCTCGGGGATCGAGAACGAGCCGCTGTACTCGCCCGGAACGTCGAGATCGACTACGAGCGCGACCTCGGGCGCCCGGGCGAGTTCCCGTTCACGCGCGGCGTGTACCCGTCGATGTACCGCGGCCGGCTGTGGACGATGCGGCAGTTCGCGGGGTTCGGGACGGCGGAGGAGACGAACGAGCGCTTCCGGTACCTGCTCGAGCACGGGCAGACGGGTCTGTCGACGGCGTTCGACATGCCGACGCTGATGGGCTACGACTCGCGATCATCCGCGCTCGCTCGGCGAGGTCGGCCGCGAGGGCGTCGCGATCGACTCGCTCGCGGACATGGAGACGCTGTTCGACGGGATCCCGCTCGGCGAGGTGTCGACGTCGATGACGATCAACGGGCCGGCGGCGATGCTGCTCGCGTTCTACGCCTGCGTGGGGGAGGAGCAGGGCGTGCCGCTCGCGTCGCTGCGCGGGACGGTGCAGACGGACATCCTCAAGGAGTACATCGCGCAGAAGGAGTGGATCTTCCCGCCGGAGCCGTCGATGCGGCTCGTCGTCGGACATGATCGAGTGGTGCACGCGGGAGATGCCGCTGATGCACCCGGTGTCGATCTGCGGCTACCACATCCGCGAGGCCGGCTCGACGGCGGCGCAGGAGCTCGCGTTCACGCTCGCCGACGGCTTCGCCTACGTCGACGCGTGCATCGAGCGCGGGCTCGACGTCGACGCGTTCGCGCCGCGGCTGTCGTTCTTCTTCAACGCGCATCTCGACTTCTTCGAGGAGATCGCGAAGTACCGCGCGGCGCGCCGGATCTGGGCGACGCGAGATGCGCGACCACTACGGCGCGAAGGATCCGCGCTCGTGGCTGATGCGCTTCCACACCCAGACGGCCGGGCGTGTCGCTGACGGCGCAGCAGCCGGAGGTGAACATCGTCCGCACCGCGATCGAGGCGCTGGCGGCCGTGCTCGGCGGCACGCAGTCGCTGCACACGAACTCGCTTCGACGAGGCGCTCGCGCTGCCGACCGAGGACGCGGTGCGGCATCGCGCTGCGCACGCAGCAGGTGATCGCGCACGAGACCGGCGTCGTCAACACGGCCGACCCGCTCGGCGGCTCGTACTACCTCGAGCACCTGACGAACGAGCTCGAGCGGCAGGCGTACGACTACTTCGAGCGGATCGAGAAGCTCGGCGGCGTCGTCGCCGCGATCGAGGAGAACTTCCTGCAGCGCGAGATCGCCGAGGCGTCGTTCCGCTACCAGCGCGAGGTCGAGCGCGGCGAGCGGGTCATCGTCGGCGTCAACCGGTACGAGCTCGGAGGACGAGCAGCCGGTCGAGATCCTCCGGATCGACCCGCGCTCGAGGCGCAAGCAGATCGAGCGCGTGCGAGGCGTGCGCGCGCGCCGCGACTGCGCCGCGGTCGAGGCGGCGCTGCGCGGCTTGCCGAGACGCCGCGCCGGACACGAACCTCATGCCCGCGATCATCGACGCCGCGCGCGCCTACGTGACGATGGGCGAGATGTGCGACGCCCTCCGCCAGCGTCTGGGGAACCTGGCGCGAGACGCCCGTCTTCTGACGGACGGGGACAGGCGCGACTTCCGCCGTGCTTCTACACTTCGCGCATGGACCGGAAGATCCGCGTCGTCGTCGCCAAGCCGGGGCTCGACGGGCACGACCGCGGCGCGAAGATCGTCGCGCGCGCGCTCCGCGACGCCGGCATGGAGGTCATCTACACCGGCCTCCACCAGACGCCGGAGCAGATCGTCGAGACCGCGATCCAGGAGGATGCCGACGCAGTCGGCATCTCGCTCCTCTCCGGTGCGCATATGACGCTCGTGCCGCGCATCCTCGAGCTGCTGCGCGAGAACGGCGCGGAGGACGTGCTCGTCGTCGCTCGGGGGAACGATCCCCGACGACGATGCGGCGACGCTGAAGCAGCTGGGCGTCGCCGGCGTCTTCGGGCCCGGCGCGCCGACGAGCGACATCGTCGACTTCCTCAAGGGCGCGATCCCCGCGTAAGCAGTCACGTTCGACCGCGAGGTGGCGCTCTATCCGCTCGACATCGCGCGCTACGGAGCTGCGCGATCTCCTCTGGAGGTCGCTGAAGTAAAGGTGTGACCTGCGCGCAGAAAGCGTTCGCCCTGGCACGGACATCGTCGAGACGAGCTACCGGGCCTGCTCACCAAGCTGGGCATGGTGCTAACCAATGAATTCGCCGAAAGCCGCCTCCATTCGCTGCCGGGTGCGTTCGGCATGTTCGGCCTGAGCGAAGTCGTGCGCGTACACGGCCAGCGTGATCGTCGGAGTGGAATGGCCGAGTATGCGTGCGAGGTAGGCGACGCTCGCTCCCTCGGCGATGAGCGCCGAGGCGGCGATGTGGCGAAGGTCGTGCCAAGTCAGTTTCGGTAGGCTGGCGCGAGCGACCGCGGTTGCCAGACCTCGACGCATGAGGTTCCGACGGGAGATCGGCCCGCCGGTCTTCGAAGTGAACACGAGATCGCTCGGCCGTCCGTATCCGCGCTCCTCGGCCTCCCGTCTGCGCCGCTCAAGCATGCGTGCGAGCGAGGGCGGGATCGGGACATCTCGCTTAGACGCAGGGGTATTGGTACGACAAGTCGGCCGTGACGGTCGAGCTGGTGTCTGACTCGCAGAAATCCGCCCTCACTGTCGATGTCCTGCCAGCGCAGGCCGAGCGTCTCGCTTTGGCGAAGGCCGGTCAGTACAGAGAGCGCGACTGCGGCTCGAAAGCGGTCGGGCGTGTTTGCGAGCAGCCTGCCGATCGCTTCGCGGTCGAGTGTGGGAAACTCGCGCCGCTTCGCCTTCGGGAAGCTCTTCGCTCTCAAGTTGGCGTACCGGATTCGCGCCGATGAGGCCACGCCGGCAGGCACGGCTCAAGATCCGTGACAGCGCGCGCGATGCTCGGCCAGCCGGAGATCAACCTGGCCATCGTCCCGGGGTGGGGCGGCACACAACGGCTCACCCGCGTGTGCGGGATCGGCGTCGCGAAGGACCTCATTTACACCGGCCGCACCGTCGGCGCCGAAGAGGCACTGCGCATCGGGCTCGTCAACGGGATCGCCGACCCGGTGCTCGAGCACGCGCTCGAGGTGGCGCATTCGCTCGCGGCGAAGAGCGCCGGCGCGCTCGCGCTCGCGAAGCGGCTCGTGAACATGGCACCGGACGCGCTCGAGGCCGAGGCGCGCGAGTTCGGCGAGTTGTTCGACAGCGCCGACACGAAGGAAGGCCTCATCGCCTTCGTCGAGAAGCGCCCACCGCGCTTCACCGCACGCTGATCCGCTCCGCCGTCCACTTGAGCGGCACTCGCGACCGCACCTAGGAGGAGCCTGCCCGGAACGCGCCGAGCGAACATCGAGCCCCGCTTCGCAGCTGCTAACCCCGTCCAGGATCCATCGGATGACGAAACGAACGCGCGCCGCAAGTTTCGCCTCGACCAGGGATCTGGTGTGTGGCGCAGAAACGCGTCAGCTGAGGAAAATCCGGAAAGGACAAGTATGCGAAAGCTTCGTCATAGCATCGTCGCCGTCGTCTGCGGCGCTGCCTTGTTCACAGCCGGCGTGGCGCTTGCAAGCAACCCGAACCATCCAAACAATGGGCATGGGACAGACCTCGACGACCGCCACCACAACGACCGGAACGACCTCGACGAGCACGCTGCCGTCGACCGCGAAGGCGTACGGCTTCTACTGCCGGAACGAGAGCAAGAAGCACATCGCCGGCCAGAAGGGCACGCCGTTCAGCCAGTGCGTGACCGCGATGGCAAAGGCCGCGCATGGTGCGTCTTTCAAGGCGGCCTGTGCAGCGCTGTCGAAGAAGCACGTAGACGGGCAGAAAGGGACTCCCTACAGCCTGTGCGTGAGCGCAGCCGCGAAGCGTCAGCACTAACGGTTACGCGGTAGAGATCGGCACTGCGGCGAGGCTCTCGAAAGAGAGCCTCGTTCGCTTTGCCCACGGGCGAGAAGGACTTCCCACTCTCGAGGAGTAATCAGGTGGTCCATGCGCTTCCGGCTGGCACTGGCGGGGGCGCTCGCGGCGGGTCTGGCGGCACCCATGACGGCGAGCGCACTGAATCCGCAGCACGCGGGGCTGCAGGTCGCCCTGCGCGCGCAGGGGCTGTACGACGGCCCGATCGACGCGATCGTCGGGCCGCGGACGGTGGCCGGCATCCGCGCGTTCCAGCGAACGCACGGGCTTGAAGGTCACCGGTCTCGCGGACGTGCGCATGCGCCGCGCGCTCGGCCCGTTCGGCACGCCGCTCTTCGGCGCGCGCACGATCTCGCGCGGCGAGTTCGGCTGGGACGTCGCCGTCCTCCAGTTCCTGCTCGTCCGCCACGGCATCGGCGTGCCGGTGAACGGTTACGTCGACGGGCCGACGATCCGCGGCATCCGCCGCTACCAGCGCGAGCTCCATCTCGCCGCCGACGGAGTCGCCGGCCGCGCGACGTTCACCGCGCTCGGGCTGCAGACGCGCATTCCCGTGCGGGCGGTACGCGTGTCGATGCGGCTCTACGTCGTCAAGCCGGGCGACTCGCTCACCGCGATCGCCCGCAGGTCGCACACGACGCTGACGAGGCTCGCGCGGCTGAACGGCCTCAATCCGCGTCGTTACCTGTTGATCGGCGCGAAGCTGCGCCTGCCGGCGTCGGTGTCATCGGCGTCGCACTCCGTGTCCGTGTCGGCGACGGACGCGACCGCCGTGCGCGCGTCGATCGACCAGTGGGCGGCGCACTACGGCGTCAACCCGAGCCTCGCCCGCGCGCTCGCGTGGATGGAGTCGGGCTACCAGAACGACGTCGTCTCCTCCGTCGGCGCGCAGGGCGTCATGCAGCTCCTCCCGTCGACGTGGAAGTACGTCGAGAACGTCCTCATCGGCCACCCGGTCGCGCACACGGCCGACGGGAACGTCGAAGTCGGCGTCGCGCTGATCCACCATCTCCTCGGCGTGTTCGGCGGCAACGAGCGGCTCGCGCTCGCCGCCTGGTACCAGGGCGAGCGCGCCGTCCGGAAGCACGGCCTCTACAAGGTGAGCAAGGTCTTCGTCTCCGATGTGGAGGCTCTCAAGACCCGGATGTAAATAGGATCGCGGGCGGCATGAAGATCGCCGTCTGCGTCAAGCACGTCCCCGAGGGCCACGGCCGGATCGATCCTGGCTCGAAGCGCCTCGACCGATCGGGTGAGGGCGCCCTGAACCACTTCGACGCGAACGCGGTCGAGGAGGCGCTGCGGCTCAAGGGCGACGGCGACGGCGAGGTGGTCGTCGTCTCCATGGGGCCGGAGAAGGCGGCCGACTCCCTCCGCAAGGCGCTCGCGATGGGCGCCGACCGGGCCGTGCTCGTCAGCGACGAGGCGCTTGCCGGCTCTGATCTCGTGGCCACGAGCAAGGTCCTCGCGGGCGCGCTCGCGCGCGAGGAGGCCGATCTCGTCCTCTTCGGGCAGCAGGCCGAGGACGCCGACGGCGCCGTCCTCTGGGCCGCCGTCGCCGAGCGGCTGCGCCGGCCGGTCGTCTCGCAGGCGGCCGAGGTCACGATCACGGGCGACACCGTGCGCGTGAAGCGCCAGACCGAGTTCGGCTACGACGTGATCGAGGCGCGGCTCCCCGCGGTCGTCGCGGTCAGCGACGCGATCAACGAGCCGCGCTACCCGTCCCTGAAGGGGATCATGGGCGCGAAGAAGAAGCCGTTCGAGACGCTCACCCTCGCCGACACCGGCGTCGACGCCGCGGACGCGGGCGAGGCCGGATCGAAGACCGAGGTGCTCGCGCTCGGCAACCCGCCCGCGCGCGGCGACGCCCGCAAGATCGAGGGCGACGCGAACGCGGCGCAGGCGATCGTCGACTTCCTCGCGGAGAAGCGGCTCGTATGAGCACGCTCGTCTTCCTCGAGCATCACGGCGGCGAGCTGCAGAAGGGCTCGCTCGGCGTGCTCGCGAAGGCTGCGTCGCTCGGTGACGCCGATGCGGTGCTGATCGGCGGCGGCGTGTCCGCGCTCGCCGCTGAAGCGGGCACGTACGGCGCGAAGAAGGTCCACGTTGCCGACGATGCCTCGCTCGACCCGCCGCTGCCGCAGGCGCGCGTCGACGTGATCGCGAAGGTCGTCGCCGACGGCGGCTACGACACCGTGCTGTTCGCGAACTCCGTCCTCGCGGCCGACATCGCGGCCGGGCTCGCCGCGCGCCTCGACGCAGGCCTCAACTGGGATCTCGTCGACCTCACGAGCGACTTCGTCGGCAAGCGTCCCGCGCTGCAGGACTCCGTCCTCGTCGACGTCGGCTGGAAGTCGACTCCGCGGCTCGGGCTCTTCCGCGCCGGCTCGTTCGACGCTGTACCTAGGCGCGTAGCGCAGGCGGCGCGCCGCAGGTCGTGCAGGCCGCCGTCGAGCTCGAGGAGCACTCGCGCGCGGCGACGATCGTCGACCAGCAGCTGGAGGAGGCGAGCGGCCCGTCGATCGAGGACGCCGACGTGATCGTCGCCGGCGGCCGCGGGCTCGGCGCGCCCGAGAACTTCACGCTCGCGGAGGAGCTCGCGCGCGCGCTCGGCGGCGCCGTCGGCGCGACGCGCGCGGTCGTCGACGCGGGCTGGTACCCGTACTCGGCGCAGATCGGCCAGACCGGCAAGACGGTGTCGCCGAAGCTCTACGTCGCGCTCGGCATCTCCGGCGCCATCCAGCACAAGGTCGGCATGCAGAGCTCGAGCGTCATCGTCGCGATCAACAAGGACGCGAACGCGCCCATCTTCGAGTTCTCCGACCTCGGCGTCGTCGGCGACGTGCACGAGATCGTGCCGAAGCTGACCGAGCTCGTGAACCAGCGCAAGAGCTCGTGACCGTCCGGGCGTCCGACTACCCGCCGCCGTTCGCGGCGGCCGAGTTCGTCGGCGAGCCGACCGACCCGGTCGACGAGCGCATCGAGGTCGGCGTGCTCATCGTCGGCGCCGGCCCGGCCGGGCTCGCGTGCGCGATCCGCCTCGGCCAGCTCCTCGAGCAGCACCCGGAGGTGGCGGAGCGGCTCGGCGACGTGCCGGTCGCGCTGCTCGAGAAGGGCAAGCAGCCCGGCTCGCATCTCCTCTCCGGCGCCGTCGTCAACCCGCGCGCGCTGCGCAAGCTCGGCTTCCGCATGGAGGACCTGCCGTCGTACGGGCCGGTGCACAACGAGTCCGTGTACGTGCTCACGGGTCGCAACGCATTGCGCATCCCGCCGCCGCCGACGATGCGCAACCACGGCAACTGGGTGTTCTCGCTCTCGCGCCTCGGCCGCTGGCTCGGCGAGCGCGCGGAGGAGGGCGGGACGACGATCCTCCCCGAGACGACGGCGGAGAAGCTGCTCGTCGCGCACGGCCGCGTCGTCGGCGTGCGCACCGGCGACAAGGGGCGCGGTCGCGACGGCGAGCCGCTCGGCAACTACGAGCCGGGTGCGGATCTCGTCGCGAAGGTGACCGTCCTCGCGGAGGGGACGCAGGGCCATCTCACCGGCGTCGCGCTCGACCACTTCGGGCTGCGCGGCGACGAGCCGCAGGTGTGGGAGCTCGGCGTGAAAGAAGTCTGGAAGGTTCCGCGCAAGCTCGACCGCGTCATCCACACGATGGGCTGGCCGCTGCGAACGGCGGCGAAGTACCGCGAGTTCGGCGGCTCGTTCATCTACCCGATGGGCGACGACATGCTCACCATCGGGATGGTGGTCGGCCTCGACTACCGGGACGTCGAGCTGTCGGCGCACGACCTGCTGCAGGAGCTGAAGACGCATCCGAAGATCCGCAAGCTGCTCGCGGGCGGCGAGCGCGTGGCGTGGGGCGCGAAGACGATCCCGAGCGGCGGCTTCCACTCGTTGCCGACTCGGTTGCACGCGCCCGGGCTGCTGCTGTGCGGCGACGGCGTCGGGCTCGTCAACATCGCGCGGCTGAAAGGCGTGCACTACGCGATCGAGTCGGGCCGTCTCGCGGCCGAGTCCGCGTTCGCGTCGCTGCAGCGTGGCGCGACGCCGGCGACGGCGCTCGGCTCGTACGACGACGCGATCCGCTCCAGCTTCATCTGGGACGACCTGCGCGAGGTGCGCGACATGCGTCAGGTGTTCGGCCGCGGCTTCTTCGTCGGCGGCGCGCTCGCGAGTGCGATGACGGTGTCGAAGGGGCGCCTCGCGCCGGGCAAGCTGCAGGCGGAGCCGGACGCGGACCAGCCGCTGCTGCGCACCGACCGCGGCTCGCGCTATCCGGGGCCGGACGGGATCCTCACGTTCGACAAGCTCTCGTCCGTCTTCCTCTCCGGGAACAAGACGCGTGACGACCAGCCGAACCACATCCGCATCGAGCGGCGAGTTCCCCGCGACGTGGCCGATCTGTGGATCAACATGTGCCCGGCGCACGTGTACGAGCTCGGCACCGAGGGCGGCGACGGCACCGTGACGGTGCAGCTCGCGCCCTCGAACTGCGTCCAGTGCGGCGCGATCACCGCCAAGGGCGGGCGCCTCACCCCGCCCGAGGGCGGCTCGGGGCCCGAGTACACCAACACCTGACCGGCGTCCGTTAGCACTGACTCTGCGGCGCGAGCCCCGCGCCCGGCACCTCGCAGGCGATTATCGGAAGCGGCTCGTCGGCCGAGACGCGCACCGCCGCCGGCTCCCACGTCTTGCCGCCATCGGTCGTATGCCACAGACCTTGCAGGCCGACGAGGTCTGCCCTGCCGCCGACCGCCCATGCCTCGCCGGCGGAAACGGGTGTGACCGTGAGATAGCTGTCGAGGCGGCGGCTCGTCCAGCTGTGCCCGTCATCGGTGCTTCGGAGAAGCACCATCGGGCCGCTGCCAGGACCAGGACAAGCAATCCAGATGCTGCCGCCGTAATTACCGGCGTTGCAGTCGAAGATGGTGCGCGGGACCTCGAGTCGCTGCCAGTGGCCTCCATCGTCCGTGCTGACGTAGAGGGTCGGTGACTCGACGAGGACAATGACTCCGGGGCCGAGAACGGCAAGGTCTCCGCGGCGAACGCTGCGCGGGACGCGCACCTCGTCCAACCGCCGCCGCCATCCGTCGTAACGGCGATCGGCGTCCGGCCGTACCCGTCGCCTTGGCCGGAGGCGACGAGGCCGTCCTTCGAGTTGCTAAACGACAGTGCTCCCGCGCCGAGCGTCGGCGGATGCAGGAGACGCCAACGCACGCCGTCGAAGCGATAGGCGGCGCTGGACAGGGAGTTCCCACCGTGCCCGATGTAGGCGTGAGCACCGCTCATCGTCGCTGCCTCTCGCGCGGAGTAGTAATGGATCGGCAGCCAGTAAGCCCCGCCGCCGTGGCGCTCGAAGATCCCGGCGTCGGTCGTGACCACGGGCGTGTCGTCCGGACGCACGAGGACTTCTGAGCGTCGATGTATTGCGGTCGGGTCGAAACCGTCCACGCGCGTCCGAGATCACGGCTTCGCCAGAGCAGCCTATCTTGCGGCTCGCCGGCCCAGATGCTCTTCCCGGCGAACGCGGCCTGCGTCGGTCCGGGCCCGAATGTCGAGACCGGAGCGAACGGTTCCGCCCGTTTCGACCAGGTGCGGCCGCCGTCGGCGGTGACGTGCAGTTGATCGAACTCGAAGCCCTGGCTGTTCTCGGCCGAGACGGCGAACCCGTCCTCGGCGCTCGTGAAGTCGACGTATGCGACCTCCCGCCACGTTCGCTCGTCGGCGACAACGCGCCAGCTGCGACCGCCGTCGAGTGAGAGGCGAATGATGGAGTGGTCGCCGAGCGCCTGCTGAAAGCCGACTGCCTGGGCGGCCGTAACGAGTCGTTCATGGGCCTCGACGTCTGTGAAGGGGAGCGCTGCGCACGTTCCGGGGACCGGCTCCAGCTGCGGCCGCCGTCGACCGTGCGCCAAAGCATCTCGCCCTGTCTGCAGCCGGAGGACGATCCGGCATAACCGACGGATGCCGACGTAAAGCGGACGAGCGTCGTCGCTGCTGGGGGCGAGATCAAGTCCAGGTTCGACCGCCGTCGACGCCGGGTGCGAGGCCGGCCAGTAGCCGGACGGGCGGAGGCTGGCGCTGGAGCAGCTACGCCGGCAGCGCCGGTCGGGCTCGAGAGTCGGAGTTCGGCTTCATCGATTCGCGGCTTGTCGTCGCCGCGGTCGGCGGGAAGCTGGAATCGCTGCGGGCCTACGTCGACGGTGTCTGACACCTAATTGACTTGATTTACAGAGGTCTTACGCGTTCTTTCCGGCCTTGGAGGGATCATGTGGGCGTGACTCGCCGTCGCTTCGCGGTCCTGGCCGTCGTGCTCGTCTCGGTCAACGTCTTCTTCTGGCTCGCCGGGAGCGGCTTCGCGCTGCCCGGGACCGGGGGACTCATCCAGACGCTCCTCGGCGGGCGGATGATCCGCGCCGAGATCGTCTGGCAGGCGCCGGACGGCACCATCCGCGACACCCAGCTCTACCGGGGCGTCATCACGGCCGTCTCGCCCGGCTCGATCACCCTCCGGGAGAGGGACCGCCCGGCCGACGTCATCCCCGTCGCCCCGGACGCGACGGTGCGCATCGGCGCGCAGGTCGAGACGACGTCGCAGCTGAGGCGGGGGATGCGCGTCGTCGTCGCGCGAGGCGCGAACGAGCCGGCGGACACGATCCAGGTCGAGGGCTTCGGCGGCTGAGCATGACGGGGGCAGGGACCGGGGGAGTCCTTCTGCTCGTCGAAGACGACGACGCGATCGGCCGGCTCGTCAAGTCGTACCTCGAACAGCAGGACGGCTGGCGCGTGCTGTGGCTGCGCACCGGCGAGGAGGCGATCGCCGAGCTGCGCCGCCATCCCGTGCGGCTCGTCGTGCTCGACATCGGCCTTCCCGGCATCGACGGCTTCGAGGTCTGCCGCGCGCTGCGCGCCCACTCGAAGGTCCCGATCGTGATGCTCACCGCGCGCGACGAGGAGCCCGACCGTGTCGCCGGCCTCGAGCTCGGCGCCGACGACTACGTCTCGAAGCCGTTCTCGCCGCGCGAGCTCGCCGCGCGCATCAAGGCGATCCTGCGCCGGGCCGAGCACCGCGATCCGAGCGAGGTGCTCATCTCCGGGCCGATCGAGCTGCGCCGCGACGAGCACGACGTCACGGTCGACGGATCCGCGGTCGACCTGACGAGCAAGGAGTTCGACCTGCTCGCGTGCTTCCTCGAGCATCCCGGCATCGTGCTCTCGCGCGAGCGGCTGCTCGACCTCGTCTGGGGGATGACCTACCCGGGCGGCACGCGGACGGTGGACGTCCACGTCGCGCAGCTGCGCCGCAAGCTCGGCAACCCGGAGTCCATTCGCACCGTGCGCGGGTCCGGGTACAAGCTCGTCGCGACGTAAGCTCTTGAGCATGACGAGCCTGCGCACGAGGCTCTTCCGGGCGATCACGCTGATCGTCGTCCTGTGCGTCGGGCTGACGCTCGCGCTCGGCCTGCTGCTGACGCGCCGCGCGGTCGACCGGGCGACGCTCGACGACGTCGCCCACCAGGCGGCGCTCATCGCCGAGCGCGAGCGCGTCGCCGTGTCGCCGTTCACGTATCTGAAGCCGCTGCGGCCGTACCTGAAGAAGCAGCACGAGAGCTACCGCACGAGCGCGGCGGCGCTGCCGGCGTCGGCGCAGGACGCGCTGCTGCACAACGTGGCCGGCGCAGGGCTCGGTGACGATCGGCGGCACGGCGTACTTCTTCGCCGCGCAGCCGGTCGAGGGCCAGGCGTTCGTCCTCCTACGGCCGAAGAGCGTGACGAAGTCGCAGTGGTCGCCGTTCGTGTGGGCGCTGCTGATCGCGGCGCTCGCCGGCGCCCTGCTCGCCGGCGTGGCCGCGCTGCTGCTCGCACGACGTATCGCCGGGCCGGTGCACCGCGTGGCCGAGGCGGCGCGCACCCTCGCGCGCGGCACGCGTCCCGAGCCGGTGCCGGTCGAGGGCGCGGCGGAGCTCGCGACCCTCGCTGCCGCCTTCAACGACCTCGCCGAGCAGCTGGCGCGCGCGCAGGAGGCGGAGCGGTCGTTCCTGCTCTCCGTCAGCCACGAGCTGAAGACGCCGCTGACCGCGATCCGCGGCTGGGCCGAGGCGCTCGGAGAAGGAGCAGTCGACGCGCACGACGCCGCAGAGACGGTCAGCGCCGAGTCGGCGCGCCTCGAGCGGCTCGTCGGCGACCTCCTCGATCTCGCGCGCATGAACCGCACCGACTTCAGCGTCCATCCGAGTGACGTCGACCTCGCCGAGGTGGCGGACGACGCCGTCCGGCGCTACCAGCAGCAGGCGGCCGCGTTCGGCGTCGACCTCGTGGCGACGTCGGAGGGGCCGGCGCCCGCGTTCGCCGACGCCGACCGCGCGCTTCAGGTGGTCTCGAACCTCGTCGAGAACGCGCTGCGGCTGACGCCGCGCGGCGGAGAGGTGCGCGTCGTCACGGCTCCCGGCGTCCTGCGGGTCGAGGACACCGGGCCGGGCCTCCAGCCGGAGGAGCGCAGCCGGGCCTTCGAGCGCTTCTATCTGCACGAGCGGTACGGCCGCGAGCGCGCAGTCGGAACGGGTCTCGGTCTCGCGATCGTGAAGGAGCTGACCGAGGCGATGGGCGGACGCGTGGAAGTCGTGAGCGAACCGGGACACTTGACCGCATTCACCGTGGAGCTCCCACGATCGTAACCGTCTACGGTCACCGTAGGCTGACGAGTGTCGACCCCGACGAGCGACGACGTCGAGCGCGCCCGAGGCGTCCTCGCCGGCCGGATCCACCGCACGCCGATGCTCTCTTCGGCCGCGCTCGGCGCACACCTGAAGGCCGAGCTCTTCCAGAAGACGGGCTCGTTCAAGGCCCGCGGCGCGCTGAACCGCGTCGCCGCGCTCACGCCCGACGAGCGCAGCCGCGGGGTCGTCACCTGGTCGGCCGGGAACCATGCGCAGGCGGTGGCGTGGGCGGCTGCGCAATACGGCGTCGACTGCGTGGTCGTCATGAGCATGCACGCGAACCCCACGAAGGTGGCCGCCACGCGCGGCTACGGCGCCACCGTCGACCTCGAGGCGCCCGACCACGCAATCGCCTTCGACCGCGCGATGGCGATCGTCGAGGAGACCGGGCGCGTCTTCGTCCATCCGCACAACGATCCGTACGTGATCGCCGGCCACGGGACGCTCGCGCTCGAGATGCTCGAAGACGTCCCCGACCTCGCCACGGTCGTCGTCGGCGTGGGCGGCGGCGGGCTCGTGTCCGGCATCGTCACCGCCCTGGCGGGCCGGGCGCGGATCGTCGCCGTCGAGCCGGAGCAGGCGCAGGCCTTCCGGGCCGGCCTCGAGGCCGGTCACAGCGTCAGGGTCGAGACGAACACGATCGCCGACGGGCTCGCACCCCCGTTTGCGGGAGAGCTGGCCCTCCAGATCTGCCGCGGGGCTGTCGATAGCGTCCTTGTGAGCGAAGACGAAATCGCGGAGGGCATGCGCTTCCTCTATGCCCGCGCGAAGCTCGCCTGCGAGCCCGCCGGAGCCGCCGCCGTCGCGGCGATCCTCGCGGGAAAAGTCGATATCGCAGGCCCGACCGTCGCCATCGTGTCGGGCGGCAACGCGGTAGCCGAACAGGCCGCTGCTATCCTGGGTGGACGATGAAGGCCGGTATTCATCCCGATTACGTGCTCTCGACGGTGACGTGCTCCTGCGGGAACACGTTCCAGGTCCACTCGACCAAACCGGAGCTGCACGTCGAGATCTGCTCCCAGTGCCACCCCTTCTATACGGGCAAGCAGAAGCTCGTGGACACCGGCGGACGGGTCGAGCGCTTCCAGCGCCGGCTCGAGCGCGCCGAGCGCGCCAAGCGCAGCAGCAACTAGGCGCGCCGTGATGACTGTCGGAGGCCAGGCCGTCCTCGAGGGCGTCATGATGCGCAGCCCCGGGAACTGGGCCGTCGCCGTCCGGACGCCCGGCGGCACGATCGCTCAGGTGACGCGCTCGATCGACTCCGCCATGGCGCGGCACTGGGTCCTGCGCCTGCCCGTCATCCGCGGCGTGATGGCCCTCGGCGAGTCGCTCGCCATCGGTTTCCGCGCGCTCGCCATCTCCGCGAACTACGCGGCGCAGGAAGAAGGCGCCGATCCCGCAGAGGCCGAGAAGGAGCTCTCGCGGGGCGCGCTCATCTTCGCGTTCGCGATCGCCATCGGATTCGCCGTCGCGCTCTTCAAGGTCACGCCGGGCCTGATCACCGAGGCGCTGCCGATCAAGAGCGGCGGCTGGTTCGTGATCGTCGAGGGCGCAATTCGCGTGTCGATCTTCGTCGCATACCTCAGCCTGATCTCGCTCCTGCCGGACCTCAAGCGCGTGTTCCAGTATCACGGCGCCGAGCACAAGGCGATCAACGCGTACGAAGCGGGGGAGGAGCTCGACCCCGAGACCGTGCAGCGCTACTCGCTCATCCACCCGCGCTGCGGCACTGCGTTCTTGCTCTGGGTGATGGTGATCGCGGTCTTCGTCTTCGCGTTCTTCGGGCGCCCGTCCTGGTACTGGCTGATCGTCGAGCGCATCGCGCTGCTGCCGTTCATCGCCGGGCTCGCATACGAGCTCATCCGCTTCGCCGGCAAGCACCAGAACCGCGTCGTGATGACGATCCTCGCGCCGGGGCTGTGGCTGCAGCGGCTGACGACGCGCGAGCCGTCGCTCGAACAGCTCGAGGTGTCGATTCGCGCGCTGCGCGAGGTCCTGGAGCTCGAGGGAACCCGTGACCCGTCGGCTCAGCGCGTGGAGGTCATGGCCTGACGCCGGGGCGTACGAGGCCGACCTCGTACGCATAGATCACGACCTGGACGCGGTCTCGCAGTCCGAGCTTCTGCAGGATCCGCGCCACGTGCGTCTTCGCAGTCGCTTCGCTGATGACGAGGCGCGCGCAGATCTCCGGGTTGGAAAGGCCGGCCGCGAGCAGGTCGAGCACCTCTCGCTCCCGCGGCGTCAGTTCCTCGACCGCCGGCGGGAGGGCCGCGGGCGGCGGAACGTCGCGGCGCGCGAACTCCTCGATCACCGAGCGCGTCACTGCCGGGGCGAGCAGCGCTTCGCCGTTGGCGACGATGCGCACGCCGGCGACGATCTCCTCCGGCGGGGCGTCCTTGAGCATGAACCCGCTCGCGCCGGCGCGGAGCGCCTCGAACACGTACGTGTCGAGGCCGAACGTCGTCAGGATCAGCACCTTCGTCGCAGCGCCGCTGGAGATGATGCGCCGCGTCGCCTCGATCCCATCGAGGACCGGCATCCGCACGTCCATGAGGACGACTTCCGGCCGGAGCCGCCTCGCCGCCGCCACCGCGTCGCTTCCATCCTCCGCCTCGCCGCAGACCGTGAGGCCCGCCTCGCTCTCCAGGATCTTGCGCAGCCCGACGCGGACGAGGGCCTGGTCGTCGACGATGAGGACGCTCGTCATCGGATCGGGAGGAGGACGCGGACGGCGAAGCCACCGGTCGCGCGGCGGGTCGCCTCGAACCGGCCGCCGTACAGGGCGACGCGCTCGCGCATGCCGACGAGCCCGTGGCCACCGCTTGCGACGGCGGCCGCGTCGCCAGGGCCGTCATCGACGATCTCGAGCTCGAGCGAGTCGGCGCCGTACGCGACCCGGACGGTCGCGTGCGCGTCGCCGGCGTGCTTCAGCGCGTTCGTCAGCGCCTCCTGGACGATGCGATAGGCAGAGAGCTCGAGCCCGACCGGCAGCTCGCGCGGGTCGCCGTTGATCTCGAGGTCGACGGGAAGCCCTGCTTCGCGGACCTGCGTGACGAGTAGTCGGCAGGTCGCGCAGCCCCGGCTGCGGTGCGAGTGGGTCGTCGCCCTCGCTGCGCAGCATCCCGACGAGACGGCGCATTTCGGTAAGAGCGGCACGCCCGATGTGCTCGACCGTCTCCAGCACCTCGCGTGTCGGCGACGCCTCGGCGAGCGTGCGCCGCTCCGCGCCGGCCTGCACCACCATCATCGACACGTTGTGCGCGATCGCGTCGTGCAGCTCGCGGGCGATCCGCGCGCGCTCCTCGACCACAGCCTCGCGCGCCACGATGTCCCGCTCCCGCTCCGCGAGGGCGAGGCGGCGCTCGCGGTCTCCGAGCACGCGGCGGATGAGCAGCATCACCACGAGCGTCACGACACCGAACGGAACGACGCTGTTCGGCTTGCCGTAGCCCGCGATCGCGGGGAAGAGATTCGACGCGAAGACATACGCAGCGCCGAGCGCGAACCGCCTTTTCGACGTCCACACGGTGAGGCCGTAGAGAACGCAGAACCACGCAACCGACGTGGCGATGATCTGAACGTCGCGCGAGATCGTGAACTGGGCGAGGCTGGCCGTCTGTCCGACGATGCCCGCGCCGAGGGGATAGCGGCGGCGGAGGGTGAGAGCGGCTGCCAGGATCGGTGCGACGAGCGCCGCCAGGAGCCGGTGCCCGCCGGCGTCGTGTGTCGTCCACACCTCCGTCTCGCCAATGGCGAGCAGGACGGCTGCGAGGGCGCGGTCGAGCGTCACCGGCGACATGGACGGGACGCTAGTCGGCCCGGCGCGCGGTGTCATCAGCCGATCGGCTGACACGAAGATCGCCCACTCCGCCGATGACGGTGAGGCGGCGGCTCCTTAGCGTCGAGGAGGTCAGCGACCGAAGGAGCAATCCCATGACTGCACGTCTGCACGACCGTCTCTTCGCCGCTTGCGGCATCCTCTTCGTCGTCCTCGAGCTCGGCGGCGCCTTCATCGCCATGGGCACGGGGAAGACCCATAGCCTCACCGTCTCGAGCACGACCTCCGACATCGCGACGGCGCTGGCCCGCCCCGTCGGCACGGGAACGTGGGTCGGTGCGTACATGGAGATCGTCAGCGTCTTCTTCTTCCTCGCATTCGCGGTATGGGTGACCGAGAAGCTCGGCGGCGGCGTGCTCGGCTCAATCGCGCGTTTGACCGCCGCGGCGTACGCGGGGGCGACGATCGTTTCGCTCGGGATCGGCGACGCGATCTCGTACGGTGCAGGCCGCGGCATGACCGTGCCCGTGGCGCGTGGGCTCGTCATCGCGAACGAGGCCGCCTATGTGTGCTCGTGGTTCGTCATCGCCGGTTTCCTCGCCGCCGTCGGCCTCCTCGCGCTCCAGGCGGGGCGGCGCTTCGCCGGCCGCAGCGCGCTCGCGATCGTCGCGCTCACGCTCGTCCTCACGCCGCTCTCGGTCGACAACCTCGGCCAGTTCACGCAGCTGCTGTGGCCGATCTGGGTCGTCTGCGTGAGCATCGGGCTCGTCCGGCGCGAGCCGCGCCGCGTTGTCACGCCCGCCGTGGCCTGACGCGCGGCACCCATGCCCGGCGGTACGTTGCCTACGCATCCAACGAACGAAGGGAGCGTCATGGCAACGGACCGCCGGGCAGAGGTGACATGGAACGGGAGCCTGCTCGAAGGGAGCGGGACGATCGATTCGTCGACGAGTGGCGCAATCGGCGGCCAGACGGTCAGCTGGAAGGCGCGCTCCACGGACGAGGCCGGCGGCAGCACGAGCCCCGAGGAGTTGATCGCCGCCGCGCACGCCGCGTGCTTCTCGATGGCGCTTGCGGCCGGGCTGTCGAAGGAAGGCCATCCGCCGGAGCAGCTGAAGACGTCGGCGACGGTGACGTTCCAGCCCGGCGAGGGGATCGCGAAGATCGCGCTCAGCCGTCGAGGGAACGGTGCCGGGCATCGACGCGGCCGCGTTTCAGGCCGCCGCCGAGGGCGCGAAGGCGAACTGCCCGGTCTCGAAGGCGCTCGCCGGCGTCCCCGAGATCACGCTCGAAGCGCGTCTGAAGTAACACCGGTGTCTGACACCGTTTCGGTGTCAGACACCGGGCAACAAAGCTAGCGAGGCCATCAGCTCGAGCTCCGGCTCGTACACGTGCGCCGTCTTCACGTGCAGAACGAGCGCGCCCACCGTGGCACCGAGCTCGGTCGCGACGTGCGCCTGCAGCGCCGCCAGTTCGACGAGGTTCCCGTAGGCCTTATTGCCGAAGTCGAGGCTGTGCGCGTACACGATCAGTTCGACCGCGCCGTCGCGGAGCCAGAAGTCGAGCACGCTGACGCAGGGGATGTACGTCGTGTCCGTGTGCGGCTGGAACGTCGTGATGGTCGCGTCGCGGCACTCCGGGTTCGCCCGTAGCCGCTCGACCACCCATGCGATCTGGTCGCGCCCGCCGCCCTCGTAGTTGAAGAGCCGCACGGCGTAGCTCGCCGCGCCGCCGAGCTCCGGCACGGTCTTCTGGACGAAGAAGTTCTCGTGCATCCACCGCAGCCAGTCCGGGTCTCCGAGCTCGGCGATCAACGCGTCGGCGGGATCCGGGTGCGCGACGGAGAGCGTCAGCAGCGCGAGCTCGCGCGTCGGTGCGCCGTCCCAGGCGGCGTCGGCGCCGTACTCCACGATCCGCCGTGCGACCTCGAGCCACGCGTCTCCGAGCGTCTGCGCCTCGACGAGCTCCACGAGAGGAACGCTACCCGTCCATCCCCGTGACCCCGCAAGACACGTCCGGGGCCAGGCCCCGTTATGGATGTGTAATGAAAGGCGCACGAGTGGCGGCCGCCGCCTATGTACATAAGGCGCACCGATCGAAGCGGCACACAGTTGTGACACCGACGTATTGGGGCCTGGCCCCAGTCGTGGCTTGTTGGGCCACTACCCTGTGCGGTGAAAGATGGACGCCACGCTGGACAACCTCGTCGACGAGATCGAGCGCAACTACGCGGAGACGCAGGCGCGCATGTCCGATCCGACGCTGCACAACGACCGCCGGGAGGCGGCCGACGTCGGACGCCGTCTGAAGGAGCTGGAGGCGCCGCATCGCCTCGCGCAGGAGTGGCGCGCCGCCCGCGACGACCTCGAGGCCGCGCGCGAGGACTCCGACCTGCGCGAGCTCGTGCCCGAGCTGGAAGAGCGCACGACGCACCTCGAGCAGGAGCTCCGCCAGGCGCTCGTCCCGACCGATCCCGCCGACCGCAAGGACGTCATCCTCGAAGTCCGGCAGGGCGTCGGCGGCGACGAGGCTGCGCTGTGGGCCGGCGACATCTACCGCATGCTCGCTCGCTACGCCGAGCGGCGCGGGTTCAAGGTCGAGGAGCTCGGATCGAGCCCGAGCGACGGCGGCGGCTACAAGGAGGTCACGTTCGCGGTCAAGGGCGACGGGGCCTACTCGATCTTCAAGTACGAGGGCGGCACGCACCGCGTGCAGCGCGTCCCCGAGACCGAGAGCCAGGGCCGCATCCACACCTCGACGGCGACCGTCGCCGTCATGCCGGAAGCGGAGGAAGTCGAGATCGAAATCGATCCGAACGATCTGAAGATCGACGTCTACCGCTCGACAGGCCCCGGCGGCCAGTCGGTGAACACGACCGACTCCGCCGTCCGCATCACGCACCTGCCGACCGGTGTCGTCGTCTCGATGCAGGACGAGAAGTCGCAGCTCCAGAACAAGGACAAGGCGATGCGCGTTCTCCGTGCGCGGCTGTACGACCGCGAGCTGGAGCGGCAGCGCGCAGAGCTCGACGCGACGCGGAGCCTGCAGATCGGCACCGGCGCGCGCGCGGAGAAGATCCGCACCTACAACTTCCCGGAGAACCGCGTCACCGACCATCGCATCAAGCTGACGCAGCACCAGCTCGACCGCGTGCTACAGGGCGAGCTCGAGCCCTTCACCGAAGCGCTGACGGCGGAAGAGCGGCAGCGCGCGCTCGCGTGACCGTTCGCGAGGCGATCGCGGACGCGGAGCGGCGTCTTGCCGCCGCGGGCGTCGACACGCCGCGCGTGGATGCGGAGCTGCTCGTCGCGCACGTGCTCGGCGTCTCGCGCACGCAGCTCTACGCCGACCTCGACCGCGAGGTCGACGGGCTCGAGCCGCTGCTGGCGCGGCGGGAAAGCCGCGAACCGCTCGCGTACGTCCTCGGCGATTGGGGCTTCCGCCGCCTGACGTTGAAGACCGACGCGCGTGCGCTCGTCCCGCGGCCCGAGACGGAGGTCGTCGTCGAACGCGCACTGGCGCTCCTCGACGGGATGAAGGCGCCCCGCGTTCTGGACGTGGGGGTCGGCTCTGGCGCGATCGCGCTGGCACTGAAGGACGAGCGCCCCGATGCACGCGTGACCGGGGTCGACGAGTCGGAGGCGGCGCTCGCGCTCGCGCGCGAGAACGCGGAGCAGCTCGGCCTCGACGTCGACCTGCGGATCGGCGGCCTCGAGGCCGCCCAGGACGGCTGGGACCTCGTCGTCTCCAACCCGCCGTACGTCGACACGCTCGACGGCCTCCAGCCGGAGCTGCGCTTCGAGCCGGAGATGGCGCTCGTCGGCTCGGGGCTGCACGAGCGGCTCGCCGAGGAGGCCCGCACGCGCGCGCTCGTGCTCGAGGTCGGCGCGGGCCAAGCAGAGCGCGTCGCTGCGGCGCTCGAGGCGCTCGCGTACAGAAACGTCCGGATTACGGCAGATTTGAGCGGGATTGCGAGAGTCGTGGAAGGGGAACGTTGAACAGCGTGCATGCAGCCGTCGCCGCACTCCGCGCGCGCCGGCCGGTGATCCTCCCGACGGACACGGTCTACGGCCTGTGCGCATTGCCGTTCCGGCCCGAGCCGGTCGAGCGCCTCTTCCGCCTGAAAGGGCGGGACATGTCGAAGCCGATCGCCCTGCTCGCGGCCGATCTCGACGCGCTCGTTGCTCGTGCTCCCCGAGCTCGACGTGACGCTCACCGAGGGGTTGCTGCCGGGGCCGTACACGCTCGTCGTCCCCAACCCGGAGCACCGCTTCCCGTGGCTGACCGGCGACAACCCGAATGCGATCGGCGTCCGCGTCCCCGAGCTACCGCCGGAGGCCGCAGCGGTGCTGCGCGAGGTCGGCGTGGTCTGCGCGACGAGCGCGAACGCAGCGGGCGGGCCGAATCCGCGCCGCGTTCAGGACGTGCCGGAGGAGATCCGGAATGCCTGCGGCGCCGTCATCGACGCCGGCGAGCTACCGGGCACGCCGTCGACGGTGCTCGACCTCACCGGCGATGAGCCGCTTGTGTTACGCGAAGGCGCAGCGCGGCCGTAGACTGGCCGACGTTCCCGGCGGCGTCGTATGCCTTCACCACGAGGTTGAAGCTCCCCTTGGGCAGGATCGCGAGCGAGAACGTGTACGGCGCGGCGTAGTCGGTCCCGATGAGGACGCCGTTCGCGTACAGCTCGACCTTGGCGACGCCGACGTCGTCGGTCGCCTGGGCGACGAGTGTCCCGTTCGCAACGGATCGCATGCTCACCGTCGGAGCCGTTGCGTCGGGGCATGCAGTCAGCGTCCCCGCGCGCGCTGCGGCCATTGCGGTCCGCACTGCGTCGAGCGACGATTTCGGTGTTCCGTCGGCGTAGAACAGTCCTGACTGCCAGCCGGGGAGGCCGGCCTCGTCCTCGACATGGAAGAGCATGATCCCGACGACGTTGGGCTGACACATCGCGAGCTTGATCGCCTGGACGTAGTACGCCGCCTGCGTCGTCTCGTCCACGGGGTTCGCCGACGCGCTCTCGTGGCCGGTGTAGTTGGCGGCCTCGTTCGGCGGGATGACGGACTCGACGCCGTACTCGCCGTACACGATCGGCAGCGTCGAACCGGGCTGAGCCGTGCCGTCGAACGCCTGGCCGAGCGCCGCGACGAGCTTCGGATAGTCGCCCTCGGTGATCGTGTTCGAGTTCGGATGCGACATGCTCGGCGGCATCAGTGGAGTTGTCGCCGTAGATGTGCTCGTCGAAGACGTCCATGATCGGCCGCGTCCGCTTGCTCGCGCGATACGCGCGACCCATGTCGCGGATGAACACGATGGGCGAGTGGGAGGGACGGTTCTTCGGGTTGTCGGTCCCGTGCGAGTCCAGCGCCCCGCCGATGACCGTCACGTTCGGCCGGACGGCCTTGATGGCGTCATACGTATCGGCGAGCACCGCCTCGTAGGCGGACGCCGCGATGTCCGCGCCGCGCGTGTCGAACTGCGGCTGCCAGTAGTAGGACGAGTTGGGCTCGTTGCCGACGATGAACGTCGTGACGCTGGGAAGCGCGAGGACGACGTTTTGCGCGAAGGTCGCGAACTCCGACTGGAGGATCGGGTCCTCCGGCGCCTGGATCGAGTTCACGTTGTAGATCGAGACCACCGGCCGGATCCCGCGTGCCTCGGCGGCGGCGGCTGCGTTCCGGAGCTTCGCGGCGATAATCGGGTCGAGCTGGGTGTTGCCCGAGACCCACTGCGCCGTCATGCGGATCGAGTCGAAGCCGGCCTGCTGCGCGAGGTTCATCTGGGCGGTCGGGTCGCCCCAGACCGCGCCGTCCTCGGCGGCGCCCACGAAGAGGTTGGGGCCGGCGAAGGCGGCAGGCGTGATTACGAGCGCGGTCGCGAGGACCGCGAGAAGTCGGAGGACGCCCACCTCCTGTCTATCGGCCTGAACCCGTGATCGCTGGAGGACTGGTTACCATCCTCTCGATGGCTCTGGCCCAGGAGACGTTCGAGCACCTGAAGACCGCGGGCCTGGCCGACGTCGATCCCGACATCGCCTCGCTTTTGACGAGGGAGCTGGAGCGGGAGCGGGGCCAGCTGGAGCTGATCGCGTCCGAGAACTTCACCTGGCCGGCGGTGTTCGAGGCGGTCGGGTCGGTGCCGACGAACAAGTACGCCGAGGGGTATCCCGGGCGCCGCTACTACGGCGGCTGCGAGGTCGTGGACGAGATCGAGGAGCTCGCGATCGAGCGCGCGAAGGCGCTGTTCGGCGCCGAGCACGCCAACGTGCAGCCGCACGCGGGCGCGCAGACGAACATGGCGGTGTACGCGGCCACGATGGAGCCCGGCGACACGCTGCTGGCGCTGCGGCTCGATCAGGGCGGCCACCTGACGCACGGTCACAAGGTCAACTTCTCGGGCCGGCTCTACAACGTCGTCCATTACGGAGTCTCGCGCGAGACGATGACGGTCGACTACGACGAGGTGCTGCGGCTGGCGAAGGAGGCGCGGCCGAAGGTGATCGTGTGCGGCGGCTCCGCGTATCCGCGCACGGTCGAGGCCGACCGGTTCCGCGCGATCGCGGATGAGGTCGGCGCGCTCCTGCTCTGCGACATGGCGCACTTCGCCGGCTTGGTCGCCGCCGGTCTCGTGCCGAGCCCGGTCGAGTACTGCGACTTCGTCTCGTCGACGACGCACAAGACGCTCGCGGGGCCGCGTGGCGGCTTCATCCTCTGCCGCGAGAAGCACGCGAAGGCGCTCGACAGCGCGGTGATGCCGGGCATGCAGGGCGGGCCGCTCATGCACACGATCGCGGCGAAGGCGACGTGCTTCCGAATCGCGATGACGGACGCATTCCGCTCCTACCAGTCGCAGATCCGGGCGAACGCCGACGCGCTCGGCGAGGCGCTGCTGGAGAGCGGGCTCGAGCTCGTCACCGGCGGCACGGACACGCACCTGCTGCTGATCGATCTGCGCGAGTCCGATTGGACCGGCAAGGACGCGGAAGAGCGCCTCGCCGAGGTGAACGTGACCGTCAATCGCAACACCGTCCCGTTCGACGAGCGCTCTCCCTTCGTGACCTCGGGCGTTCGCGTCGGCACGCCGGCGATGACGATGCGCGGCTTCGACGAAGAGGACTTCCGCGAGACCGGCCGCATCATCGCCGAGGCGCTGGTGGAGTCGCCCGACATCGACGGTCTGCGTTCGCGCGTCGCCGCGTTGTGCAAGAAGCGGCCGCTCTATCCCGGCTGGCGCGGCTACACGAGCTTCACGTGATCGAGACGCGCCGTCTCACCGTCGTCGAGCACCCGCTCGTCCAGCACAAGCTGAGCTACCTGCGCGACAAGGAGACGCCGACCGTCCACTTCCGCAAGCTCGCGAACGAGATCACGCTGCTGCTCACGTACGAGGCGACGAAGGAGTTCCCCACCGAGGACTACGACATCGAGACGCCGCTCGAGCCGATGACCGCGCAGCGGATCTCCGGGAAGAAGGTCGCCGTCTGCCCGGTGCTGCGCGCCGGCGTCGGGATGCTCGACGGCGTGCTCTCGCTCGTGTCGAGCGCGCGCGTCGGATTCATCGGCATGTATCGCGACGAGGAGACGCTCGAGCCGGTGCAGTACTACTCGAAGCTTCCGACCGATCTCGCCGACCGCGACGCGATCGTGCTCGACCCGATGCTCGCGACGGGACACTCGAGCGCCGCCGCGATCGACGCGGTGAAGGAGGCCGGTGCGCAGTCGGTGACGCTCGTCTGCATCGTCGCCGCTCCACCCGGCGTCGAGCACGTGCACGAGCGGCATCCGGACGTGCACATCGTCTGCGCCGCCGTCGACCGCGGGCTCGACGAGCGCGGCTACATCGTCCCGGGGCTCGGCGATGCGGGAGACCGGCTCTACGGCACGAAATAACCCGTGATGATCGGTGCCGCCGCCGCGCACTACGACGTCCTCGACCAGCTCGACCAGCATCTGCAGGTCGTGTGGGGCGCGCTCGTCGCGCTCGTCATCGTCGTCCTGCTGACGCCGGCGGTGGGCGGGATGGCCCGGCTCCTCGGCGCGGTCGACGCGCCCGGCGGCCGGCGGCTCAATCGCAGCCCGGTCCCGCGGCTCGGCGGGCTCGCCCTCTTCCTCGGCATCTTCGTCCCGGCGCTCGCGTTCCTGCACCTCGGGCACGAGACGCGCGGCGTGCTCCTCGGCTCGGCGGTCGCGGTGACCGTCGGCGCGATCGACGACTTCCGCGGCCTGCGCTGGTTCGAGAAGCTCGCCGGCCAGGTGCTGGCGGCGCGCCATCCCGGTTGGGTTCGGGGTCTGGGTCGACCGCTTCACGTTCCCGGTGATCGGCATCCACACGTTGCCGGCGTGGGTCGGCATGCCGCTGACCGTGATGTGGATCGTCGCGATCATGAACATGGTCAACTTCCTCGACGGGATGGACGGCCTCGCCGCAGGCGTCGCCGCCATCGCAGGCGGCACGTTCGCCGTCATCGCGCTCTCGCTCGGGAAGCCGGATGCGGCCGTGCTGTCGGCGATCGTGCTCGGCGCGTCGCTCGGCTTCCTGCGGCACAACTTCTATCCGGCGCGGATCTTCATGGGCGACTCGGGCGCGCTCCTGCTCGGCTTCGTGCTCGCCGCCGTGTCGGTGCAGGGCTTGCTGAAGACGGCGGCGACCGTGGCCCTGTTCTTCCCGCTGCTCGTGCTCGCCGTCCCGATCGTGGACACGACGTTCGTCGTCGCGCGGCGGCTGAAGCACGGCGAGCGCGTGTTCGAGGGCGACCAGGCGCATCTGCACCACCGCTTCCTGCGGCGCGGGTTCTCGCAGCCGCAGGCGACGATGACGATCTGGGCCTGGTGCCTGTCCCTCGCCGCCGCGGCGCTCGGCACGCGCTTCCTGCCGATCCACGCGCACGGCAAGTGGCACGTGTGGCCGACGATCGGCGCAGCCGCGATCGCGCTGCTCGCGCTCTCGATCTCGGCTTACGTCGTGTACGTGCTCGAGATCGTCAAGATCGCGAACCCGTACCAGCGGCGGCGGGAGCCCGGCGACCCGTTGCGGAAGGCGTCGTAAGCACGCCGGTGTCAGACACCTTTTCGGTGTCTGACACCGGACCGCCTTGACACCGCGACGCCGGCGAGGCACAGCGCGCCGCCGAGGTAGGTGAGCGCTGCCGGCGACTCGTTGAGCCACGCCCAGCCGAGGAGCACCGAGACCGGCGGGACGAGGTACGTCGTCGCCGCGAGGCGGCCTGCGTCGTGCGGGAGAGCGCGAAGCCCCACGTGATGAAGCCGAGCGCCGTCGGGCCGATGCCGAGGTACGCGATCCATCCCGTCGAGCCGCCGTGGGCGGGGCCGAGCTGGTGGACGAGCTGCGGCGCGAACGGCGCGCACGCGACTGCGCCGATGACGGCGCAGGAGAACACCGTCTGCACCGGCGTCAGCCGCCGCAGCACGATCTTCTGCGCGATCACGCCGGCCGCGTAGGCGCCCGCGGCGGCGAGGCAGAGGAGCACGCCGGTCGTCGTCGCGGTGTGCGTCGAGCTCGCGATCGCGATGACGACGATGCCGGCGAAGGCGACGCCGACCCCGGCGAAGAGGCTGCGCGGGAATCCCTCGTGCAGGAGCAGGCCCGCCAGGACGGCGATGAGGATCGGCCCGACGCCGACGAGCATGCGCCGCCGTTCCCGCGTCGACGCGCCGCTCTCCCGAGTTGAGCGCGACGTTGTACGCGCCGAACCAGAGCAGGCCGCAGACGAGGAGTGGGATGCCGACCTCGCGCAGGGCGTCGCGGCTCGGGAGGCGCTCGCCGCGCGCCAGGCCGATGGCGGCGAGGGCGACGACGGCGACGGCGAGGCGGCCGAGCGACAGCGCGCCGGGCGAGTAGCTGCGCCCGGCGGAGCGGATCCCGACGAAGGCGGAGCCCCAGAGGAGCACGGTGATGCCGGCGGCGCCGAGCGCCGCGTAGTCGCGCGTCGGGACCGGGAGGTCGGCTGCCGCGTCCACTGAGTGATGAAACGCGCCAGAGGCCCGATTTATTTGATGAAGGACGCGGGCAGTTCGTTGAACGGCTTGCCGAGCCTCTGCGGCGAGTGGCCGGCGCCGGGCAGCACCGCCCGCTCGGCTCCGATCCGCTGTTCGAGGACGTCGCAGACCGCGTCGAAGGCCGCGCTGTGGGCGCCGCTGACCGCGAGCATCGGGAAGGGCGCCGCCGCCAGCTCCTCCAGGGGGATCTCGGCCTCCCACGGCGGGCGCTCGACCATGAGCATGCGCGCGCCCTGCAGGAGCGCGGGGGAGAGCGGGTACCCGGGTTGCGGCGCGCCGACGAGGTCGAGGAAGTCGCGCAGGTACGACTCCGGGTCGCCGGAGATCGCCTCGCCGGCGGCAACGAACGCATCGACTGCGGGATGGCCGCGCGCGATGTCGAACGCGGGCGGCTCGATCACGGTCAGCGACGCCAGGAGCTCCGGGCGCCGGGCGGCGGCGAGCAGCGCGATGACGCCGCCGTACGACTGCCCGACGAGGTGCGTCCCGGGCACGAGAAACTGCTCGAGCCAGACGGCCTCGGCGGCTGCGCTAACGCGCCCTAGTTTGAGAGCCTCCACGCATGGTCCGGGCGGGAATCCGCGCCGGTTCGGGACGACGAGCTCGAGCCGCTCGGCGAGCGGCCGCTGGGCGTTCCAGGTGGCCTCGCCGTTGAGTACGCTGCCGTGCACGAGCAGAAGGCGTGGCCCTTTTCCCATCACGGATTCCACTGTTACAAAGTCGGCGCTTTTCGGGGGTCGAACATGCTATTCTCGCCGCGCATGCAGGCCGCCTCCCGCTCGTCGTTTCAGCCCGTCGAAGCGGGCGCAATCCTGGCCGGCACGACGGGAATGTGCGCCGCCGGCGGCGCGCTCGTCGGCTGGGGCTTCGGCTCCGCCGGTCTCGGCGTGCTCGGCGGCGTGATCGTCGGCATCCCCACCGGAGTCTTCGCCGTCTACCGCCGCTTCAAGGGCTACTTCTCGTGATGGCCGGCGTGTTCTCCACCCCGCGACCCGCTCCGGGCCGCCGTGTACCCGCGCTCGCAGGGGCGGCGGTGATCGTGCTCGGGCTGCCCGTCTTCCTCGTCGCCGGCTACTCGCTCGGCGGCTGGGCGCTCGCCGCCGTGCTCTGGGCTGCGGGTGAGGCGCTGAGCGTCTGGCTCGGGCGGATTCCGACCGGCGCCGACAACCTGCGCAAGTCCGGGATGGTCGCGCTCGCAATGTCGTTCCGCGGCATCGGCGTCATGGTCGTCCTGCTCGCGGTGACGGTCGCGAACAAGGGCCTCGGCGTCCCCGCCGTCATCGTGTACGCGCTCGCGTACTCGCTGTCGCTCGGTGTCTCGCTTCTGGAGTACTTCAGCGCATGATCGCCGCGACGTTCAACCCTGCGGACGAGTTCGCGCTGAAGCAATGGGTCGGGATTCACCTCGGCCCGCTCGACATGTCGATCAACAAGGCGGTCGTCTACCTCGCGATCAGCGCGCTGCTGACGATCCTGCTCGGCATCTTCACGATGCGCAGCCGGCTCGCGCTCCTGCCGAGCAAGCGGCAGACGATCGGCGAGGCCGTGTACGAGCTTGCGCAGACGCAGATCGCCGAGCAGGGGTTGCCGACGAAGGCGATCGGACGCTGGTTCCCATACGTCGCGTCGCTCTTCCTCTTCATCTTCACCATGAATCTGGTCGGCTTCATCCCGCTGCCGCTCACCGGCGACAAGTGGCACGGCGTGCCGACGTGGGGCATCTACGCCGTCACGTCGCAGCTGTCGGTGACGCTCGTGCTCGCGGTCCTGACCGTCGTCTTCACGCACGTCGAAGGCGTGCGGTACAACGGGCTCAAGTACTTCAAGAGCTTCGTCCCCGCCGGCGTTCCGAAGGGCATGGTCCCGGTCATGTTCGTTCTCGAGACCATCTCGCACGTCTTCCGCGTGATCAGCCTCAGCGTCCGGCTCTACGCGAACATGCTGGCCGGGCACATCCTGATCCTCGTCTCGATCGGCCTGTTCTTCATCCTGAGCGGCCTGACGTTCTGGATCGTCGCAGTCTTCTCGCTGCCGATCGGCATCGCCTTCTACCTCTTCGAGGTCGTGATCGTCGTCACCATCCAGGCGTTCATCTTCGCCGCCCTGACCGCCATCTACATCGGCTCCGCCATCGAGCCGGCCCACTAAGGAGGAAACCGGTGCTCCACGTGCTCGCAGCAACGTCATCCACCATCAAGGCCGCGCAGGCGCTCGGCTTCGGCCTCGGCATGGGCCTCGGCTCGCTCGGCGCCGGCATCGGCATCGGCACCGTCTTCGCCTCGATGATCCAGTCGGTCGCCCGCCAGCCCGAGCTGCGCGGCGAGCTGCAGGGGATCATGTGGCTCGGCTTCGCACTCACCGAGGCGGTCGTGTTCTACGGCCTCGTCGGCGGCTTCCTCGGCTTCGTGCTCGTCAAGTAGATGCTCGTCGCAGCCAGCAGTCCGCTCACCAAGATCATCCCGGGGCTGATGATCTGGACGCTCGTCTTCTTCGTGATCGTCTTCCTGGTGCTGCGCAAGTACGCCTTCGGCGCCATCCAGAAGCTGATCGACGAGCGGCGCGAGCAGATCCGCCGTTCGATCGAAGAGGCCGACAACGCGCGGGACGAGGCGCGCAAGCTGCTGGAGGAGCACCGCCAGCTCATCGGACAGGCGCGCAGCGACGCGGAGGGCATCCTTGCCGAGGCGCGCAAGACGCGGGAATCGATGGAGCTGCGCATGCGCGAGGAGACGGAGGCCGAGCGGCAGCGCCGGCTCGAGGAGACGCGCAAGGAGATCGACGCCGAGGCGGCACGCGCACTGGAGCAGATTCGCAACGAGGTCGCCGACCTCACGCTCGAGGCGACGTCCCGCGTCGTCGGCACGCACGCTCGACGCCGACCGCGACCGCGAGCTCATCAGCGAGGCAATCGGCTCGCTCGACTTCTCGCGCCTCGAGGAGTCGGCATAGCCGCCGCGCAACGGATCTACGCCGAGGCGCTGTTCGGCGCGGCGAAGGAGGAGAAGCGGCTCGCGCAGGTGCACGAGGCCCTCACCGACTTCGCGGCCGCGATCGAGCAGACGCCGGAGCTGCGCATGGTCCTGCGCAACCCGCAGCTGGAGTCGACGGAGAAGGCGCGCATCCTCGCCGATCTCGCCGGCGACGAGGAGCCGCTGTTCAAGAACTTCCTCCTGCTCGTCGCCGAGAAGGGCCGCGCGGGGGAGATCGAGGAGATCGCCATGGAGTTCGAACGGCTGATGGCGCGCGAAGAGCGCCGCCTCACGGTCGAGCTGACCACCGCGCGCGAGCTCACCGACGACGAAGCGCAGGACATCGTCGCGCAGATCGAGAAGGCGGCCGGCCGCAAGGTCGAGGCGACGCGCAGCGTCGACCCGGACCTCGTGGGAGGCATCGTGCTGCAGGCAGGCTCGTACCGCGTCGACGCGAGCGTCCGCGGACGATTGGAACGCTTGAGACAAGAACTCGTCAGGAGATAGGAGGGACCCTTGAAGCTGCGCCCCGAAGAGATCACGTCGATCCTCCGCCAGCGGATCGAGCAGTACGACGTCGAGACCGATCTCGCCGAGGTCGGCACCGTCCTCTCGATCGGCGACGGCATCGCGCGCGTCTACGGCCTCGAGAACGCCGTGGCGCTGGAGATGCTCGAGCTCGAGCACGGCGTCGTCGGCCTCGCGTTCAACCTCGAGGAGGACCAGGTCGGCGTCGCGCTGTTCGGCGAGTGGGAGAAGGTCGGCGAGGGCGAGCCCGTGCGCCGCACCGGCACCGTCGCCAGCGTTCCCGTCGGCGACGGCTCTGCTCGGCCGCGTCGTCGACCCGCTCGGCAACCCGCTCGACGGGCGCGGCCCGATCGAGTCGGACGAGAGCCGCCCGCTCGAGTTCAAGGCGCCGGGCGTCATCGAGCGCCAGCCGGTGAAGGAGCCGCTCGCCACCGGCATCAAGGCGATCGACTCGATGACCCCCATCGGCCGCGGACAGCGCGAGCTGATCATCGGCGACCGCTCCACCGGCAAGACGGCCATCCTGATCGACACGATCCTCAACCAGCGCGACACGGACGTGCACTGCATCTACGTCGCCATCGGCCAGAAGGCGTCGACCGTCGCAGGCATCTACGAGCGCCTGCGCGACGCCGGCGCGATGGAGTACACGACGATCGTGACCGCGTCCGCGAACGAGGCCGCGCCGATCAAGTGGATGGCGCCGTTCGCGGGCTGCGCGATGGGCGAGCACTACCTCTTCAACGGCAAGCACGCGCTCGTCATGTACGACGACCTCTCGAAGCACGCGGACGCGTACCGGCAGCTGTCGCTGCTGCTCCGTCGTCCGCCGGGCCGCGAGGCGTTCCCGGGCGACGTCTTCTACCTGCACTCGCGGCTGCTCGAGCGCGCGTGCAAGCTCTCGGACGACCTCGGAGGCGGATCGCTGACCGCGCTCCCGGTGATCGAGACGCAGGCCGGTGACGTCTCGGCGTACATCCCGACGAACGTCATCTCCATCACCGACGGCCAGATCTACCTGCAGTCCGACCTCTTCTTCTCGGGCGTCCGTCCGGCCGTGAACGTCGGCATCTCCGTGTCGCGCGTCGGCGGCAATGCGCAGACGAAGGCGACGAAGAAGGTCGCCGGGCGTCTGCGCCTCGACCTTGCGCAGTACCGCGAGCTGGAGGCGTTCGCGCAGTTCGGCTCCGAGCTCGACCGCGCCACGCAGCAGTCGCTGACGCGCGGCGAGAAGATGGTCGCGACGCTGAACCAGCCGCAGTACCAGCCGTGGCCGATGGAGGACCAGGTGGTCGGCATCTACGCCGGCATCCACGGCTACCTCGACGACATCCCGACGCCGCAGGTGCAGCGCTTCCAGGACGAGCTGCGCGAGTTCATGCGCGCCGAGGGGACGATCTACACAGCAGATCAAGGACACGGGCGAGCTTCCGGACGACCTCGCGGAGAAGCTGAACGGCGAGATCGAGAAGTTCAAGAACACGTTCAACGTCGAGGAGGCGACCGGGCTCATCTAAATGGCGTCGCAGCAGGACATCCGCCGGCGGATCGCCTCCGTCCGCAACACGCGCAAGATCACGAAGGCGCTCGAGCTCGTCGCGAGCGCCCGGCTGCGGCGCGCGCAGACGCGGATCGAGGAGATGCGGCCGTACGCGGACCGCATGCAGGAGCTGATGGTCGGCACCGCGCGCGCGGCCTCCTCGTTCCGAAATCTGCCGCTCATGCAGCGCCGCGAGGAGAAGCGCGTCGGCGTTCTCATCTTCAGTGGCGACCGCGGTCTCGCCGGCCCGTTCAACGGGCAGGTCATGCGCCGCGCGTTCGAGCTGGAGCGCAAGGAGCGCGCCGACGGCCACGAGGTCGTGTGGACCGTGGTCGGCCGCAAGGGCGGCTCGACGCTGCGCTTCCGCCGCTTCGAGGTCGCCGCGCACTGGGAGGGATTCGTCGACAAGCCGACCTACCACGACGCGCAGGCGGTGGCGCACAGGCTCGCCGAGCTCTACACGGAGGAGCAGGTCGACCGCGTCGTCGTCGTGTACAACCGGTTCGTCTCGGCGCTCGTCCAGCAAGTGGTCGTCTCCGACCTCCTGCCGATCCCCGAGCACGTGCTCGAGGGAAGCGAGGAGGAGGACCCGGACCCGAAGAAGCAGGCGCTGCGCGGCGACTTCATCTACGAGCCCGAGCCTGAAGAGATCCTCGAGCGGCTGCTGCCGGTGTATCTCGAGACCGAGATCTACCGCGCGCTGCTCGAGTCGGCCGCGTCGTTCCTCGCGTCGCAGATGACGGCGATGCGGAACGCGTCGAAGAACGCGAACGACTTGATCGACAGCTACACGTTGCAGATGAACCGCGCCCGCCAGGCGGAGATCACCCAGGAGATCCTCGAAGTCGTCGCCGGCGCCGACGCACTGCACCGCATAAGGAGACAGATGCCCGCTACGAAGACCAAGAAGAGCACCGGCCGGATCATCGAGATCAAGGGCGTCGTCCTGGACGCCGTCTTCCCGAGCGGGCTGCCGGAGATCAACCACGCGCTCAGCATCCAGGTGCCCGACGGCGACGGCACGCGCGAGCTGATCGCGGAGGTGCAGCAGCACCTCGGCGACGACCGCGTGCGCGCGGTGGCGATGGACTCGACCGACGGCCTCGCGCGCGGCGTCGACATCGTCGACACCGGCGCGCCGATCTCCGTCCCGGTCGGCGACCAGACGCTCGGCCGCGTCTGGAACGTCCTCGGCGATCCCGTCGACGGCAAGGAAGCGGCGAGCGGTGACCGCCGGCCGATCCACGCCGATCCGCCGAGCTTCAGCGAGCTGTCGCCGAAGGTGGAGATCTTCGAGACCGGCCTCAAGGTCGTCGACCTGATCGCGCCGTACGTGCGCGGCGGCAAGATCGGCCTGTTCGGCGGCGCCGGCGTGGGCAAGACGGTGCTCATCCAGGAGCTGATCCACAACGTCGCGAGCGAGCACGGCGGCGTGTCCGTCTTCTCCGGCGTCGGCGAGCGCACGCGCGAGGGCAACGACCTCATCCTCGAGATGACGGAGTCGAAGGTGATCGACAAGGTCGCGCTCGTCTTCGGTCAGATGAACGAGCCGCCGGGCGCGCGCCTGCGGGTGGCGCTCTCCGGTCTGACGATGGCCGAGTACTTCCGCGACCAGGGCCAGGACGTGCTGCTCTTCATCGACAACATCTTCCGCTTCGTCCAGGCGGGCTCGGAGGTGTCGGCGCTGCTCGGCCGCATGCCGAGCGCCGTCGGCTACCAGCCGACGCTCGCCACCGAGATGGGGCAGCTGCAGGAACGGATCACGTCGACGCGCACCGGCTCGGTCACGTCGGTGCAGGCGGTCTACGTCCCCGCGGACGACCTCACCGACCCGGCGCCGGCGAGCACGTTCGCGCACCTCGACTCGACGACGGTGCTCTCGCGCAGCATCGCCGAGAAGGGCCTCTATCCCGCGGTCGACCCGCTCGACTCGACGTCGCGCGCGCTCCAGCCGGGGATCGTCTCCGACGAGCACTACCGGTGCGCGACGCGCGTGCAGGAGGTGCTGCAGCGCTACCGCGACCTGCAGGACATCATCGCCATCCTCGGCATCGACGAGCTCTCCGACGAGGACAAGCTCGTCGTCACCCGGGCGCGCAAGATCGAGCGGTTCTTCTCGCAGCCGAACTTCGTCGCCGAGCAGTTCACCGGCACGCCGGGCGAGTACGTGAAGCTCGAGGACACGATCCGCGGCTTCACGGAGATCCTCGACGGCAAGCACGACGACCTGCCTGAGCAGGCGTTCTACATGGTGGGCGTCATCGAGCAGGCGGTCGAGCGCGGCAAGCAGCTGGCGGAGTCGTAGATGGCACACCCGAAGTTCTCGGTATCGCTCGTCACGCCGGAAGGCCCCGCGTTCGAGGGCGAGGCGGAGATGATCGTCGTGCCGGGCGCGGCGGGCGAGATCGGCGTGCTCGCGCGGCACGCGCCGCTCGTGGCGATGCTGAACGCCGGCTCGACGCGTGTGTACGTCGACATGGACAGCGACCAGATCCAGACGTTCGCGACCGGGCCCGGGTTCTTCCAGGTGCTGGAGGACCGCGCGATCGCGCTCGTCGACGATGCCGTCATCGCGACGGCGATCGACGTCGAGCGCGCGCGGCATCAGCTCGAGGAGGCGCAGGCGGAGCTGGCGAAGATCGAGGCGGGGGAGTCGACCGCGGACCGGTGGCAGCTCGAGCAGCGCATCCGGCACGCCGAGAACCAGCTGAACGTCAGCGGCGCCTCCGGCTAGCAGACCAACGTGCGGGTACAGGTACCCGGACGTAAGTGTCACGAGATTCAGGCGGCGCGGGCTGGCCGCGAGGTCGCGGTGCGCCGGGAGATACAGGCGCTCGACGTATTCGCGCACCATGCGGTTCGTGCTGAACTCGGTCCCGAGCTCGGCGATCGAGTGCCGCATCATCTCGACCCATCGCGTCGGCAGCCCGTCCGCGTCCCGCTCGAAGAACGCCGGCAGCACCTGTTGCTCGAGCACGGCGAAGAGCGCCTCCGCGTCGGCCGCGTCCTGCTCTTCTTCGCTCCGCGTCGCGTCTTCGTCTGCCGATGGCGAAGCCGCGGTCGGGCGCGTAGCCCTCGGCCCACCAGCCGTCGAGGATGGAGCAGTTGAGCACGCCGTTCAGCGCCGCCTTCATCCCCGACGTGCCCGACGCCTCCATCGGCCGCCGCGGCGTGTTGAGCCAGACGTCCACGCCCTGCACGAGCCGGCGCGCGAGCGTCATCTCGTAGTCGGGCAGGAACACGACGTGGTGGTTCGCGCCGTCGCCGCGCGAGAAGTCGACCACCTGGCGGATGACGTCCTTGCCGCCCTCGTCCGCCGGGTGCGCCTTGCCGGCGACGACGATCTGCAGCGGACGATCGGGATCGCCGAGCAGCGTCGCCAGCCGCTCCGGCTGGCTGAGGAGGAGTCCCGCGCGTTTGTACGTCGCGAACCGCCGCGCGAAGCCGATCGTGAGCGCCTCGGGATCGAGCTCCGGCGCGCCGCGCGTGCGCGAGATGAACTCCATGAGGCGTGCCTTCGCCGAGCAGTGCGCCTCCCAGAGCACGTGCGCCGGGAGCTCGAGCGCGCGCTCGAGCTGCGGCGTGTTCGTTCCGAGCATCCCTTCGAGCTCGCCGCCGAGCCACGTGCGCACGTGCACGCCGTTCGTGATCGACGTGATCGGCACCTCGTCCACCGGGCGGTCCGGCCAGAGGTCGTGCCACATCTCGCGTGAGACGGCGCCGTGGAGCTTCGAGACACCGTTCGCATACGCCGACGTCTTGAGGGCGAACGGCGTCATCCCGAAGACCGAGTCTTCCGGGTGAACCTTGCCGAGCGCCTCGAACTCGTCCCAGGAGAATCCGCAGCGCTCGACGAGCGGTTCGAGGTTCCGCCGCACGAGCCCGGCTCGAACACCTCGTTCCCGGCCGGCACGGGCGTGTGCGTCGTGAAGACCGTGGATGCGCGCAGCCGCTCGAGCGCGGCGTCGCGGTCGACGCCCTCTTCCTCGACGAGCTCGCGCAGCCGTTCGAGCTGCAAGAACGCCGAGTGGCCCTCGTTCATGTGGAACACCGTCGGCTCGAGCCCGAGCGCGGCGCAGCACGCGGACGCCGCCGATGCCGAGCACGAGCTCCTGGCGCAGCCGGTTCTGCCGGTCGCCGCCGTACAGCGTGGTTCGTCACGTCGCGCGCCCAGTCGGGGTTGCCCTCCACCTTCGTGTCGAGGAGGTAGAGCGAGACCCGGCCGACGAGCGCGCGCCAGACGCCGATGCGGACCGGCGACGAGGGTGCCGTCGTCGTCGGCGAGCATCGACCTTGCGGCGCCATCGGCACGAGCGTGAGCGGCAGCCGGACGTTGTCGTTGCGCGGGTAGCGCTCGACCTGGCGGTCTCCCTCGTCCAGCAGCTGCCGGAAGTAGCCGCGGAAGTAGTTCAGCCCGATGCCGACGAGGGGCACGCCCAGCTCGGAGGCGGACTTCAGATGGTCCCCGGCGAGCACGCCGAGACCGCCGGAGTAGATCGGGAGGCTCTCGTCCAGCCCGAACTCGGCGGAGAAATAGGCGACGAGGAAGTCCTCGGGGTGGCTCTCCTGGGTCTCCCACCAGCTGGGGCGCTCGGCCTCGGAGGCAAGCCGCTCCTGCACCCGTCCGAGCCGCATCGCGTACTCGGGCGTCGAGCGCGCGGGCGAGATCGTCGTCGGTCAGCTCGGAGAGGAGCGCGGTCGGGTTGTGCATGAGCTCGCTGAATCGCCTCCGGTCGAGCTCCGCGAAGAGCTGGCGCGCGCCCGGCGTCCAGCTGAAGGAGAAGTTGCCTGCGATCTCTGCGAGCGCAGCGCGAAGGCTCGCCCCGTCGTGCGACGTCCGACATTCCGGCGGCACCCTACCGAAGCGGCGGTTGGTACCCTTCGGTTACCCGGAGAGATTTGACAGGCAGCTTGGCGACCGGGTTAACAAACGCCTAAAGAGCCCGTGGGCGCTTCCCCGGCGCTCCCGGACCTAGAAGGCGGGAGCGGAGACGGGACATGCGGGACGCACGCGACAAACTGGAAGCGATCCTCGGCGAGCGCATTGCCGTGCTCGACGGGTCGTGGGGCGTGCTCATCCAGCGCGAGGTGCGCGGGGAGGAGGCCTACCGCGGCGAGCGCTTCCGCCACCATCCGCGCGACGTCGCCGGCGATCCCGACCTGCTCAACCTGACGCAGCCGGAGATCGTGCGCGACATCCACCGCTCCTACTTCGAAGCCGGCGCCGACATCGCCTCGACGAACACGTTCACGGCCACCCGCATCGGCCAGGCCGACTACGCGCTCGAGGACTACGCGGCGGAGATGAGCCTCGCCGGAGCCCGCATCGCCCGGGAGGTTGCCGACGAGTTCGGCGGGCTCGTCGCCGGCTCCGTCGGCCCGCTGAACGTGACGCTTTCGCTCTCGCCGAAGGTGGAGGACGCCGCGTACCGGGCGGTGACCTTCGACGAGGTCGTCGCGACGTACGCCGAACAGATGGCGGCTCTGCGCGAGGGCGGCGTCGACCTGTTCCTGATCGAGACGATCTTCGACTCGCTCAACGCGAAGGCGGCCATCGTCGCCGCGCGCGAGGCCGCGCCGGAGGTACCGCTGTGGCTCTCGTTCACGGCCGTCGACCGCAGCGGCCGCAACCTCTCCGGCCAGACGGTGGAGTCGTTCTGGGTGTCGGTCGAGCAGGCGAAGCCGCTCATCGTCGGCGTCAACTGCTCGCTCGGCGCGAGCGAGATGCGCCCGTTCGTCGAGGACATCTCGCGCGCGGCGACCACCTGGGTCGCCTGCTACCCCAACGCGGGTCTGCCGAACGAGTTCGGGACGCACGACGAGCAGCCGGCCGACACGAGCCGCCTGCTCGGCGAATTCGCGCGCGACGGCCTCGTCAACATCGTCGGCGGCTGCTGCGGCACGACGCCCGACCACGTGCGCGCGATCAAGGCCGCCGTCGACGGCGTCGCTCCGCGTCAGGTGCCGTCGCCGCCGCGCCTGACGCGCTTCAGCGGGCTGGAGCCGTTCGCGATCACGCCCGACACGAACTTCGTGATGATCGGCGAGCGCACGAACGTCACCGGGTCGGCGCGCTTCCGCCGCCTCGTCGAGGGGGGCGACTACCAGCAGGCGCTCGACGTTGCGCTCGAGCAGGTGCGCGGCGGCGCAAACCTGCTCGACGTGAACATGGACGCCGACCTGCTCGACGGCGAGCAGGCGATGACGACGTTCCTCAACCTCGTCGCCACCGAGCCCGAGATCGCGCGGCTGCCGATCATGGTGGACAGCTCGCGCTGGACGGTGCTCGAGGCGGGCCTCAAGTGCCTGCAGGGCAAGGGTGTCGTCAACTCGCTGAGCCTCAAGGAAGGCGAGGAGCTCTTCCTCGAGCAGGCGCGCGCCGTGCTCGGCTACGGCGCCGGCGTCGTCGTCATGGCGTTCGACGAACAAGGACAGGCGGAGACGGTCGAGCGCAAGGTGGCCATCTGCGAGCGCGCCTACCGGCTACTCGTCGACGAGGTCGGCTTCGCGCCCGAGGACATCATCTTCGATTCGAACGTGCTCGCCGTCGCGACGGGGATCGAGGAGCACGCCGAGTTCGCGAAGGCGTTCATCGCGGCGCTGCCGCTCATCAAGGAGCGCTGCCCCGGCGTGAAGACGAGCGGCGGCATCTCCAATCTCAGCTTCTCGTTCCGCGGGAACGACGTCGTCCGCGAGGCGATGCACTCCGCGTTTCTCTACCACGCGATCGCGGCGGGGCTCGACATGGGCATCGTCAACGCCGGCCAGCTCATCCTGTATGCCGACATCGAGCCGGAGCTGCTCGAGCGCGTCGAGGACGTCATCTTCAACCGGCGGGACGACGCGACCGAGCGGCTCGTCGAGTACGCCAGTCGCGTCAAGGGCGAAGGCACGCGCCGCGAGATCGACCTGTCCTGGCGCGAGACAACGGTGGAGAAGCGCCTCGAGCACGCGCTCGTCCACGGCATCGTCGACTTCATCGAAGAGGACGCCGAGGAGGCGCGGCAGAAGCTCGCCCGCCCGCTCGACGTGATCGAGGGGCCGCTGATGGCCGGCATGCAGGTGGTCGGCGACCTCTTCGGGGCCGGGAAGATGTTCCTGCCGCAGGTGGTGAAGAGCGCGCGCGCGATGAAGCGGGCCGTCGCCTACCTGGAGCCGTTCATGGCCGAGGAGAAGGACTCCGGGCGCGTGCAAGGCAAGGTCGTGCTCGCGACCGTGAAGGGCGACGTCCACGACATCGGCAAGAACATCGTCGGCGTCGTCCTCGGCTGCAACAACTACGAGGTCATCGACCTCGGCGTCATGGTTGCCGGCGACGCGGTGCTCGAAGCCGCGCGCGAGCACGGCGCCGACGTCGTCGGGCTGTCCGGCCTGATCACGCCGTCGCTCGACCACATGGTCGACGTCGCGCACGAGATGGAGCGGCGCGGGCTGTCGCTGCCGCTGCTGATCGGCGGCGCCACGACCTCACGGCAGCACACCGCTGTGCGCATCGCGCCGCAGTACTCGCAACCGGTCGTGCACGTGCACGATGCCTCGCGCGTCGTCGGCGTCGTCTCCGATCTGCTCGATCCGGAGCGGCGTCGCCGTCTCGACGCGGAGAACCGTGACGAGCAGGAACGGCTGCGCGACCAGTACGCCGAGCGCGAGCAGAAGCCGCTGCTCCCGATTGAAGAGGCGCGTACCAATCGGCAGCAGCTCCCGTTCGACGACCTGCCGGTCCCGAACTTCACCGGCCTGCGCGTCGTCGAGCCGGAGCTGGCCACGCTGCGCGAGTACATCGACTGGCAGTTCTTCTTCCACGCCTGGGAGCTGAAGGGGAAGTACCCGGCCATCCTCGACCAGCCGGCCGCGCGCGAGGTATGGGACGACGCCCAGGAGCTGCTCGACGAGATCGTGCGCGACGGCTTGCTGCGCGCGCGCGGCGTCTACGGCTTCTGGCCGGCGTCCTCGGACGGGGACGACGTCGTCCTCGCCGACGGGACGCGCTTCTGCTTCCTGCGCCAGCAGGCCGCGTACGGCGACTCGCGGCCGAACCGCAGCCTCGCGGACATCGTCGCGCCCGCCGGCGACCACCTCGGCGCGTTCGCCGTCACCGCGGGCATCGGCGCCGACGAGCTGGCCGCGCGATTCGAGGCCGAGCACGACGACTACCGCGCGATCATGGCCAAGGCGCTCGCCGACCGTCTCGCGGAGGCGTTCGCCGAGTACCTGCACGAGATCGCTCGGCGCGAGTGGTACGAGACGGGGCGGAAGCTCTCGAGCGAGGAGTTGGCCGCGGAGCGCTATCGCGGCATCCGGCCCGCGTTCGGCTATCCCGCCTGCCCGGACCACAGCGAGAAGCGGAAGCTCTTCGACCTTCTCGGTGCGGAGTCCATCGGGCTCGCGTTGACGGAGTCGTTCGCGATGACGCCGGCCGCGAGCGTGAGCGGCGTCTACTTCGGGCATCCCGACGCGCGGTACTTCTCCGTCGGCCGCATCGGCCGCGACCAGGTCGAGGACTACGCCGCGCGCAAGGGCGTCTCCCTCGCGGAGGCCGAGCGCTGGCTGCGGCCGAACCTCGCGTACGAGCCGGACGCCGTTCCCGTCTAACAGGTACACGCGTCCACAACGGGAGACCCACCTCCCGCCCCGTCGGCGTGAGCCTACCCCGGCGCTGATGCGTATGGTCACGAGCGACCGCCGGTTTTGCAACGTTTTCGTTACGTCGCGGGACACCGAGGAGGATCGGCCGCGTCGCCCGGTAACCTTGGTCTCCGCCGGTGCGGACGACGCTGAAGAGAGGAATCGGCCGCGGGGCGGCTGTCAACGGCAACGGTCACGGCGTTCTTCCGCCGGGCGCGATCGAGCCGATGCGGCGCTACCGGCAGCCGGATCCGCCGCGGCGTTCGACGAAGCGGCTGCTCGCGCAGGTCTTCGGCTGGATCCTGATTGCGCTGCTCGTCGTCGTCGCCGGCCTCGCCGGCGGCCTCTACCTGTACGCGCACCAGACGCTGAACGCACTCGCACCGCACTCGAAGTCGGTCAAGGAGTCGACGAAGTTCCTGCACACCGTTCCGCCGTCGCAGCCGGCCACGGCTCTCCTCATCGGTTACGACGCACGCGCGGGCGTCGACTCGTTCGGCGCGGCGGGGTCGCGCTCGGACACGATCATGCTCGTCCGCGCCGATCCTCAGCAGAACACGCTGTCCCTCTTCTCGTTCCCGCGCGACCTCGTCGTCCCGATCTACTGCAAGGACCAGACGACCCCGATCACCACCGACCGCATCAACAGCGCGTGGACGAGCTGTGGGCCTACGGGGACGCTGAACACGGTGGAGAAGCTGACGGGCATCAACGTCAACTACTTGATCACGATCGACTTCCACGGCTTCAAGTTGCTCGTCAACAAGCTGCACGGCGTGTACATGGACGTCGACCACCGCTACCTGAACACGGTCGGCGGCCCGGGCGGCTACGCGACGATCGACCTCGAGCCCGGCTACCAGAAACTCAACGGCCAGCAGGCGCTCGACTTCGTGCGCTTCCGGCACACGGACAGCGACCTCTATCGCGTCGCTCGCCAGCAGCTCTTCATCGAGGCGCTCAAAGACCGGCTCTCGACGGGGGTCTCGATCTTCCAGATCCCGAAGCTGATCGGTGCGCTCAAGGGCAGCGTCGAGATCGGCAGCGGGAACTGCGCCACCTGCCCGCCGAGCTTCTCCGAGATCGAGTCGTACGCGGGCCTCGCGTACAAGCTGCCGCCGGGCCACCTGTTCCGCGTCGCGCTGCAGAATCTGCAGCCGTACGGGATCGCGAACGCCGAGCTGATCGCGCAGACGCCGGACATCCAGACCGCGGTGACCTCGTTCGAGAATCCCGACGTGACGCAGGCGGCGCGCTCGACCGACGCCGCGCTCGGACGCAAGGCCAAGCTGCCGAAGGGGCCGCCGCTCAAGTCGAGCCAGATCTCGACGGTCGTCCTCAACGGGACGACGATCCCGGGGCTTGCGCGCGACACGTCGTACAAGCTGTCGGTGGCCGGCTTCCATACCGTCCAACTGCCGGCGAACGTGCTCGCCGACGCGCCGAGCCAGGGCTACTACGGGACGACCGTCTACTACGACGCCGTGCAGGCGAACGCGAAGCAGGCGGCGCGCGAGCTGAAGACGGCGTTCGGCGCGCATACGACGATCGCGCCGCTGCCGCCCGAGCTCTCCGGGTTCGCGCAACAGGCGGGGAATCCGCTGACCGTAATCGTCGTCGGCTCGAGCTTCAGCGGACAGCTCAACAATCCGCAGGCGCACGTGGCGCCAACCCCGCCGCACCAGACGGCGGCGGTGCGCAGCGAGGCGAGCCTGACGACCTACTCGCTCGAGCAGGTTCGGTCGAAGGTGCCGTTCCGCGTCCTCGTCCCCACGTCGGTGGAGCAGAGCTCGCGGCTGGCCTACCTCGACCCGGTGCGGGCCTTCAAGCCGATCCCGTATCACCACGAGCTGGCGCTGACCTTCGTGACCGGGGCGGGCAACGTCTACTGGCAGGTGATCGAGACCGACTGGACGGACGCGCCGGTGCTCCGCCACCCGACGTCGTTCGTGCACATCGCGCGGCCGCACGTACCGGCTCTACACGACCGGCGGGAACATCCACATGATCGTTCTGCGGCAGGGCGGGGCGAGCTACTGGGTCGTGAACACGCTTCGGGACGAGCTCTCGAACGAGACGATGATCGCCATCGCGAAGGGCCTGCAGCCTCTCGCGAAGGCGCACTAGGCTTGCCCGGTGAAGATCGGAATGTTCGGCGCCGGCTACGTCGGCCTCGTCACCGGTGCCTGCTTCGCCGATCTGGGGCACGACGTCGTGATCCGCGACATCCTCCCGCAGCGGATCGAGCGGCTTCAGGCCGGCGAGGTGCCGATCTACGAGCCCGGCCTCGAGGACGTCCTCGCCCGCAACCGCGACCGGCTCCACTTCACGCTCGACGTGGGGGACGCGGTCGACGGAGCCGACTTCCTGTACGTCGCCGTCGGGACGCCGCCGACCGAGTCCGGCGACGCCGATCTCGCCGCCGTGTGGTCGGTCGTCGACGAGCTGCCGGTCGACGTGCCCGGGCGGCCGATCGTGGTGATGAAGAGCACGGTCCCCGTCGGGACGGGCAAGCACGTGCGCGCGCGCCTCGACGCGCGCGGCCTCTCGCACGTCGGCTACGTCTCGAATCCGGAGTTCCTCGCCGAAGGCAGTGCCGTCGCCGACTTCAAGAGCCCGGACCGGATCGTCGTCGGCGCGTTCGACCCCGCCGACGCCGACCGCGTCGTCGAGCTCTTCGACGGTATCGACGGGCAGATCGTGCGAACTGACGTCCCGTCGGCCGAGCTCGTGAAGCTCGCCTCGAACGCATTCCTCTCGACGCGCATCAGCTTCATCAACGAGATCGCGAACGTGTGCGAGCTCGTCGGCGCCGACGTCGTCGACGTCGCGAAGGGTGTCGGCCTCGACCATCGCCTCGGCCCGCACTTTCTTCGCGCGGGCATTGGCTTCGGTGGCTCATGTTTTCCCAAAGATGTGAGCGCGCTCAAGCAGCTCGCCGGAAACGAGGGGTACCCGTTCATGCTCCTGCACGCCGTGTGGGAGGTGAACGAGCTCCAGAAGCGACGCGTCGTGCAGAAGCTGCAGAAGCACCTCGGCTCTCTGCGCGGCAAGAAGATCGCGCTCCTCGGTCTCGCGTTCAAGCCCAATACCGACGACATGCGCGAGGCGCCGAGCCGCGTAATCGCCTACCGGCTGCTGGCCGAGGGCGCGACGGTGCGCGCGTGGGATCCGGTCGCGCATCCGGACGACCTCGTCGGCATCGAGCTGTGCGACACCGTCCTCGACACGGTGCGCGACGCCGACGCGGCGGTCATCGTCACCGAGTGGCCCGAGCTCGCGACGCTCGCGTCTCCCGAAGTGCGCGACGCGATGGCGCGCCCGCTGATCGTCGACGGACGCAACCTCCTCGATCCGGAAGCCACGCAGGCGGCCGGGTTCGCGTACGAGGGGATCGGCCGCCCGCGCCACGCTTCGCCGGTTACAACCGCCTGATGGAGGCGTTGGTCCTTGCGGGCGGCAAGGCAGAGCGGATGGGGGAGGCGGCGCAGGGGCTGCCGAAGCCGCTCGTCCCCGTCGCCGGCTTCCCGCTCGCCGAGTACACGGTCGGCCGCCTCGTCGCCGCCGGCGTCACGCGGGTGATCGTCGCCTGCCGCGCCGGCCAGGAGGACGTGTTCGTGAATGCGCTCGCCGGCCTCGGCGCCGAGATCGAGCCGGTCGGCGAGCCGGAGCCGCTCGGTCGGGGCGGCGGCCTTCGCCTCGCCGCGTCGCGGCGCGAGGAGACCGGGACGGTGCTGGCGCTGAACGGCGACGAGCTGCTCGACGTCGACTTCGCCGCGCTCTACGAGGATCACGAGCGCTCCGGTGCCGCTGCGACGATCGTCGTCTCCCAGGTCCGGTCGCCGTTCGGCGTCGTCTCGATCGAGGACGACGGCAGCATCACCGGCTTCCGCGAGGCGCCGCTTCTGTCCGACTGGGTCAACTCCGGGGTCTACGCGCTCGGCGAGGAGGCGCTCGCGCGTCTGCCCGAACGCGGCGACCACGAGCAGACGACGTTCCCCGAGCTGGCGGCCGAGGGCAAGCTCCGCGGCCACCGCCACCACGGCGTCTGGCTCACCGTGAACACGCCCAAGGACTTGCGCACGGCGGAGGAGTTCATCGCCGCGCATCCCGACTGGAAACCGCAGAGAATCCTTCCGTGAGCGTCGACTCCCCGAACTACGAGAGCCTCGACGCCTGGTCGTTCGAGCCGCGCCGGGTGGAGAAGCCCTGGGGCTGGGAGCTCATCTGGGCGCACACCGAGGCGTACGTCGGCAAGCTGCTCTTCGTTCGCGCCGGCCAGTCGCTCAGCCTGCAGTTCCACCGCGAGAAGGACGAGAGCTGGTACGTCGAGAGCGGGCGGGCGAAGCTCGAGCTGGGCGACACCGGCGAGGCCGTGCTCAAGAGCGAGATCGTCTCGATCGGGGCGTGCTTCCACTACCGGCCGGGCACCGTCCACCGCGTGACGGCGCTCGAGGACACGACGATCATCGAGGTCTCGACCCCGCAGCTGGACGACGTCGTCCGCCTCGAGGACGCGTACGGCCGCGCAGGCACGAGCGAACCTTGACACGAATGTGTTAGGGTTGCCGCAGTGGACGAAACCCACGTCTCCGAGGCGGCCGCCCGCACAGGCTGGTCGCCGCGCATGCTCCGCTACCTCGAGCGGGTCGGCCTCGTCGTCCCGGCACGGACGGCCGCCGGCTACCGGCGCTACGGCCTGCGGGAGCTGAACCAGCTCAGCTCGCTCGCCGAGCTCCGCCGCCGGTTCCAGGTCGACCTCGCCGAGATCGCGTTCGCGGCGCGGCTGCGCCGCGAGCCGGAGCTGCGGCGCGCGGTCGATGGCTGGCTCGCCGGCGCAGACGACCTCGCGTGGGTCGAGTGGGAGCAGCGCAAGCACGAGAAACTCCTTGCCGCATAACCGAAAGGATCGAATGGCAGCGACGAAACGGTACGACGTGAAGGACCTCGCGCTCGCGAGCGAGGGCAAGCGCAGGATCGAGTGGGCCGACCGGCAGATGCCGGTGCTCGCCGCGATCCGCGAACGCTTCGAGCAGGAACAGCCCCTCAACGGCCATCGCATCTCGGCGTGCCTGCACGTCACGACCGAGACGGCGAACCTCATGCGGACGCTGAAGGCCGGCGGCGCGGACGTGGTCTTGTGCGCGTCCAATCCGCTCTCGACTCAGGACGACGTCGCCGCAGCGCTCGTCGAGGAGTACGACATCTCCGTCTTCGCCATCAAGGGCGAGGATCACGACACGTACTACTCGCACATCGAGGCCGCGGTCGACCACAAGCCGCACCTGACGATGGACGACGGCGCGGACGTGATCGGCGTCCTGCACTCGGCCCGGCGCGAGCAGCTCGGCGACATCATCGCCGGCACGGAGGAGACGACCACCGGCGTCATCCGCCTGAAGGCGCTCGAGGCGGAGGGCAAGCTCGGCTTCCCGATCATCGCCGTCAACGAGGCGCAGACGAAGCACCTGTTCGACAACCGGTACGGGACCGGCCAGTCCACGGTCGACGGGATCATCCGCGCGACCAACGTCCTCCTCGCCGGCAAGAAGTTCGTCGTCGCCGGCTACGGCTGGGTCGGCCGCGGCGTCGCGTCGCGCGCACGCGGGATGGGCGCGCTCGTGATCATCACCGAGGTCGATCCGCTGCGCGCGCTCGAGGCGTCCATGGACGGCTTCGAGGTCATGACGATGGAGCGGGCGGCCGAGGTCGGCGACATCTTCTGCACGGCGACGGGCGACAAGCACGTCATCGCCAAGCAGCACATGGAGCTGATGAAGGACGGCGCGATCCTGTCGAACACGGGCCACTTCAACGTCGAGATCGAGATCCCGGCGCTACGTGAGCTCGCGAGCGACACGCGCATGGCGCGCGAGTTCGTCGAGGAGTTCACGCTCGCGAACGGGAACCGGCTGTACCTGATCGCCGACGGCAGGCTCGTCAACCTCGCCGCCGCCGAAGGCCATCCGGCGCTCGTCATGGACATGTCGTTCGCCAACCAGGCGCTCGGCGTCGAGTACGCGGTGCAGCACGCCGGTGAGCTCGACCGCAAGGTGTACCCGGTGCCGGCCGACATCGACAAGGAGATCGCCCGCCTGAAGCTCGAGACGATGGGCGTCGAGATCGACAAGCTCACCGAGGAACAGGCGAAGTACCTCGCGTCGTGGGACGAGGGGACCTGAAAGCCCTCATCCTCGCGGCCGGATACGCGACCCGGCTTCGCCCGCTCACCGACAGCGTCCCCAAGCAGCTGCTGCCGGTGGGCGGGCGGCCGATGGTCGACTGGATCCTCGACAAGATCCGCGAAGCCGGCATCGACGACGTCCACCTCGTGACGAACGGGCGCTTCGCGCCGCTGTTCGAGCGCTGGGCGGAGGGCAAGGACGTCCACGTCCACGACGACGGCACGACCTCGAACGACGACCGGCTCGGCGCGATCGGCGACATCCGCTTCGTGCAGGAGCAAGCGGATATCGACGACGACCTGCTCGTCATCGCGGGCGACAACCTCTTCGACTACGCGCTCTCCGACTACGTCGACTTCTGGCGGAGCAAGGACGGCGCGAGCGCACTTGCCGTGCACGATGTCGGCAACCGCGATCTCGCGCGGAAGTACGGCATCGTCTCCGTGGACGAGGACGACCGGATCGTCGGCTTCGTCGAAAAGCCCGACGATCCGCCGAGCACGCTCGCCGCGACCGCCACGTATCTGTACGCACGCGCGCATGCACGACTCGTGCCGGCGTATCTGGACGAGGGAAACCCGCCGGACCAGCCCGGCAACTACGTCGCGTGGCTGCACAAGCGCGAGCCGGTGTACGCCTATCGCTTCGAGGGCGGCTGGTGGGACATCGGCGATCCGGATCAGCTGCTCGCGGCCGACAACCGCATGCGGAAGCGCGCCGGCTTGCCCGCGCGCGACACGTACTCGCTCGATTGACGTCACACTTCCGGGATCTAGCGTCATCCGGTGTGCTGCGATGTTCTGCTGCCGCGGCGCTGTCTCGTCTGCGGCGCGGCCGGCGCTCACCTGTGCGCCGCCTGTCGCGACGGCTTGCCGCGGATCGAGCCGCCGTGGTGCGAGCGCTGCGGCGCGCCGACCGCGTGGCCCGTGCAGCGCTGCCGCGAGTGCTCCGGCCGCCGGCTCGCCTTCAGCCAGGCCCGAGCGGCAGTCGCGTACGACGACGCGGTGCGCCGGCTCGTGGCCGGCTGGAAGGAGCGCGGGCTGCGCAGGATCGCGGACGATGCGGCAGCGCTCGTCGTCGAGTGCGTTCCGGCGCCGCAGGCAGACGTCGTGACGTTCGTCCCGGCAGACCGTCGTCGGCAGGGCGAGCGCGGCCACCATCCGGCGGAACGGCTCGCGCGCGCCCTCGGCGAGCGCTGGCGGCTGCCGTGCCGCTCACTCGTCGTGCGAGTGAGGGAGACGGAGCGGCAGCGGGGACTCGCGCTCGCGGATCGTCGCCGCAACGTCGCCGGCGCCTTTGCCGCGCGCCCGGTGAGCGGCGAGGTGCTGCTCGTCGACGACGTGTACACGAGCGGCGCCACCGTCTCTGCGGCGGCTGCGGCGCTCCGCGCTTCCGGCGCGGCACATGTGAATGTTGTGAGTTTCGCCCGCGCGGTTCGGACCGGCGGACTAAGGTAAGAGAGGCAGATTCGGCGACCTCAGGAGGCAGGATGGAGCTCCACGTCAAGGGCAAGAATCTCCAGGTGAGCGACGCCATCAGGAGCTATGCCGAGCGCAAGCTGAGCAAGCTCGACAAGCAGGTGAGCAAGCCCGTGCGCGTCGAGCTCGAGCTTGCGGTGGAGAAGAACCCCTCCATCGCCGCGAACCAGGTGGCGGAGGCGACCGTCTGGCTCAAAGGACACACGCTGCGTGCGCGCGAAGCGACGCGCGACATGAAGCTGTCGATCGACGAGCTGACCGAGAAGCTCCTGCGGCAGGTCAAGGACGAACGCGAGCGCAAGGCGTCCAAGCGGAAGATCGACAAGCACGCGCTGGACGCCGACGCCGCCGCAACGCCCGACGTTTGAGCCTCTTCCGGCGCAAGGAGTCGCTGCACGAGCGTCTCGCGCGCGAGGGCGGCCTGGTCGAGCGCGCGCAACCTGAGCCGTCTGCGCCGTGGCGCGAGGTGGGCGTCCACGGCATGCAGCGCGGGCGCGAATGGGACGCGACGCAGACGGTGGAGGCGCCCGGCATCGAGGGCGACGCGGTCACCTTCGTCGTGCTTCCCGACGGCTCCGTGCTCGTCGAGGAAGGCTCCGACTCGTCGCTGCAGACGCTGGCCGACGCGATCGAGCATCAGCTGCAGCCGCCGTACCGCGCCCGCGCCGCCCGGCAGCGCGGCGACCTGTGGGCGGTGCAGGCGCGGCGGATCGAGGTGCTGTCGCTGCCGGACGCGCCGGTCGGCGACGCGATCGACCTGACGCAGACGCAGGACGACCACGTGCTGAGCGTGGACGGCACGCGGATCTTCGGCTCGCTGCCGGCGCTGGAGAAGCGCGGCGAGCGGGAAGGGCGCGACTACGCGGTGCACGCCGAGCGGCTCGACGGCGACCTCTGGGAAGTCAGGGCCTCGACGCTGTAGCCCCCGCTACCCTGTCTCCTGTATGGCCCAGCAGTTCGGCTCTCTCGAAAAGGTTCTCCGCGCCGGCGAAGGCCGGCGCCTCAAGCGGCTCGCCGAGCAGGCGGCCTACATCGGCACGCTCGAGCCCGAATTCGAGAAGCTCTCGGACGCCGAGCTCGCAGCGAAGACGGTCGAGTTCCGCCAGCGGATCGAGAACGGCGAGAGCCTGGACGACCTCGTCTTCGAGGCGTTCGCGGCCGTGCGCGAGGCGTTCAAGCGCACGATGGGGGTGCGCCTCTTCGACGTCCAGCTGATGGGCGGCATCGTCCTGCACGAGGGCGACATCGCCGAGATGAAGACCGGCGAGGGCAAGACGTTCGTCGCCGTGCAGCCGATGTACCTGAACGGCCTCGCCGCCCGCGGCGTGCATCTCGTGACGACGAACGACTACCTCGCCCAGCGCGACCAGAAGTGGACGGAGCCCGTCTTCCAGGCGCTCGGGATGCGCACCGCGTTCATCGAGAACATGATGCCGTTCGAGCCGCGGCGCGAGGCATACCAGGCCGACGTCACGTACGGGACGAACTCCGAGTTCGGGTTCGACTACCTGCGCGACAACATGTCCGTCTCGCTCGACGGCGTCGTGCAGCGCGGGCATCCGTACGCGATCGTGGACGAGGTCGACTCCATCCTCGTCGACGAGGCGCGCACGCCGCTGATCATCTCCGGCGAGCCGGAGACGGCCGCGCAGATCTACTACGACTTCGCCCGCGTCGCTGCACAGCTCGTCGGGCACCGCTCGAGCCCGGGCGATCCGAAGGGCCACGCGGAACAGCTCGGCGTCGACTACGAGTACGACGAGAAGCACAAGACCGTCGCCATCACCGAGCAGGGCGTCGCGAAGGTCGAGCGGGCGCTCCGCATCGAGAACCTGTACGCGCCGCAGAACGCGCAGCTCGTCAACCACGCGATCCAGGCGCTGAAGGCGCAGTCGCTCTTCCAGCGTGACGTCGACTACGTCATCCAGGACAACGAGGTGAAGATCGTCGACGAGTTCACCGGCCGCATCATGGAAGGCCGCCGCTGGAGCGAGGGCCTGCACCAGGCCGTGGAGGCGAAGGAAGGCGTTCGCATCCAGGAAGAGCACCTGACGATGGCGACGATCACGCTCCAGAACTACTTCCGCCTGTACGAGAAGCTCGGCGGCATGACCGGTACGGCGAAGACGGAGGAGAAGGAGTTCGTCGAGATCTACAACCTGCACGTCGTCGAGATCCCGACCAACGTCGCGGTCGCACGCGACGACAAGCAGGACTTCGTCTTCAAGACGAAGGAGGGGAAGTTCGCGGCGGTCGCGCGCGACATCAAGGAGCGCGCCGAGAAGGGCCAGCCGGTGCTCGTCGGCACGATCGCGGTCGAGACGTCCGAGTACCTGTCGCAGCTGCTCACGCGCCAGGGCGTGCGCCACAACGTCCTGAACGCGAAGGAGCACGCGCGCGAGGCGGAGATCATCAAGGACGCGGGGCAGCCCGGCGCGGTGACGATCGCGACGAACATGGCCGGCCGCGGCGTCGACATCAAGCTCGGCGAGGGCGTGGTCGAGGTCGGCGGCCTGTACGTGCTCGGCACCGAGCGCCACGAGTCGCGCCGCATCGACAACCAGCTGCGCGGCCGCTCAGGCCGCCAGGGCGACCCCGGCGAGACGCGCTTCTACCTCTCCGGCGAGGACGATCTCGTGCGCCTGTTCGCCGGCGACCGGATCAAGGGGATCATGGAGCGCTTCAAGATCCCCGAGGACCAGCCCATGGAGGCGAAGATCCTCAGCCGTCAGATCGAGGGCGCGCAGAAGAAGGTCGAGGAGCAGAACTTCGTCATGCGCAAGAACGTCCTCAAGTACGACGACGTCCTCAACCGTCACCGCGGGCGCATCTACGAGCAGCGCTTCCAGGTGCTCGAGGGCGAGGACATGTCGGAGCAGGTGAACCTCTGGATCGACGAGGTGGTCGAGGACACCGTCGCGCAGTTCACCGAGGAGGCGTACGCGGAGGAGTGGGACCTCGAGGCGCTGACGAACGCGATGGCGGCGCTGTACCAGACGGAGATCACCGCAGCGGAGCTGCGCGAGGATCTCGGCGACATCACGCGCGAAGCGCTGATCGAGGAGTTCCAGCAGGACGCGCGCGACGAGTACCGGGCCAAGGAGGAGGAGTTCGGCTCGGAGCTGATGCGCGAGCTGGAGCGGTTCGTGATCCTCCAGGTGGTCGACGTCCGGTGGCGCGAGCACCTCGAGCACATGGACTACCTGCGCGAGGGCATCGGCCTGCGCGCGATGGCGCAGAAGGATCCGCTCGTCGAGTACACCGCCGAGGGCGAGCGCATGTTCACCGACCTGAGCCGCTCGATCCGCGGAGAGGTCGTGCTGCATCTGTTCCATGCGGAGCTCGCGCCCGAGCAGGCGCAGCAGGAGCTCGCGCAGCAGCAGCAGGGCAACGGCAACGTCCGGTACGAGCACGAGACCGCGCAAGGCGCGGAGGCGATCGCGGCCGCCGGGGCGCCGGCGTTGCGCCGACGCTGGGTCTCTCACCCGTCGCAGTGCAGACGAGCTCGCCGCACAAGGTCGGCCGCAACGATCCCTGCTGGTGCGGCTCCGGCAAGAAGTTCAAGAAGTGCCACGGGGCGTAGCGCGATGGCTGACGAACGCGAGCTCTCACTCGAAGACCAACTGAAGGAGATCGGAGCCCAGCTGGACTGGGTTCGTGGTTACCTTTGACGTCGCGTCGCTGACGGCCCGTGTCGCCGAGCTCGAAGAGGAGCTCGGAAAGCCCGATTTCTGGAACGACCAGCAGCGCGCCGCGAAGCTGTCGTCCGAGCACACGCGCGCGCAGCGCAAGCTCGACCGCTACGCGCAGCTGCAGAACAACTTCGCCTTCCTGACGGAGAGCGTCGGCACGTTCCCCGAGGAGGAGCTGCTCCCCGTGCTGCACGAGACGCAGCAAGAGCTGGGCCAGCTGCAGGAGGACGCGCTCTTCTCCGGCGAGTACGACGCCGGCGACGCGGTCGTCACGATCCAGGCGGACGCGGGCGGCACCGACGCGCAGGACTGGGCCGAGATCCTGCTGCGCATGTACCTGCGCTGGGCGGAGCGCCGCGGGTTCCCGACCGAGATCCTCGAGGCGAGCCCGGGGGAGGAGTACGGGATCAAGTCGGCGACGTTCACCGTGAAGGGCGAGAACGCGTACGGGATCCTCAAGGCCGAGCGCGGAAAGCACCGGCTCGTGCGCCTGAGCCCCTTCGACCAGGCGCACCGGCGGCACACGAGCTTCGCGCAGGTCATCGTCGCGCCGCTGCTCGAGGACGTCGCCGGCATCGAGATCGACGACGACGACATCCGCATCGACACCTTCCGTTCCTCCGGCGCCGGCGGTCAGCACGTGAACAAGACCGACAGCGCCGTGCGCATCACGCACATCCCGTCCAACATCGTTGTGTCGGTGCAGAACGAGCGCAGCCAGGGCGCGAACAAGGAGACCGCGCTCAAGATCCTCCGCTCGCGCCTCGCCGAGAAGGCGGAGGAGGAGCGCGAGACGGAGCTGGCCCGCGAGCGCGGCGGCGTGAACATGGGCTTCGGCGGAAACGCGATCAGGAGCTACGTCCTGCACCCGTACCAGCAGGTCAAGGACGCGCGCACCGGCATGGAGGTCGGAAACGCCCAGGGCGTGCTCGACGGGGACCTGGACGGCTTCATTCGCGCATTTCTGCTGCAAGCGGCAGGAAACGGAAGTTGACCCGCCGAATGGTTCGCTAGACTCGGCTTTCGGTGCGGGGTCTCTGCGACCGGTTCGAAACGTGACAGAGCTTGAGATAGAGCCACAGCCGGCGGAAGTCGGAGAAGTCGAACGGGCGCCGATCGGCGCCGGCTCGATGATCACCTTCGACGACGTGACGAAGGTGTACGAGCCCGACGTCGCAGCGCTCAAGGGCGTCACGTTCGTGATCGAGAAGGGCGACTTCGTCTTCGTCGTCGGCGCGTCCGGATCCGGGCAAGTCGACGCTCGTGAAGCTCCTCCTGAAGGAGATCGATCCGACCGGCGGCCGGATCATGGTCGGCGGCCGCGACCTCTCTCGGCTGAAGCACAGTCAGGTGCCGTTGCTGCGCCGCAACGTCGGCTGCGTGTTCCAGGACTTCAAGCTGCTGCCGAGCCGGAGCGCCGCCGACAACGTCGCGTACGCGCTGAAGGTGCAGGGCGAGAGCCGGGCGATGATCCGGCGCAAGGTGCCCGAGGTGATGAACATGGTCGGCCTCGCGCACAAGATGAATTCGTTCCCCGACGAGCTCTCCGGCGGCGAGCAGCAGCGTGTCTCGATCGCGCGCGCCGTCGTCAACCACCCGCCGCTGCTCGTCTGTGACGAGCCGACGGGGAACCTCGACCCCGACACGTCGGTCGGGATCATGCAGCTGCTCTACCGCATCAACCGCTCCGGCACAACGATCTTGATGGTGACCCACGACCGCGAGATGGTCGACAAGATGCGCAAGCGCGTGATCGCGCTCGAGGACGGCAGGCTCGCCCGCGACGAGCGCCGCGGAGGGTACGCGTCAGAGTGAGCAAGGTGCGCCTGATCTTCTCCGAGGCGTGGTCCTCGATCTCCGCGAACATCTCGACGACGTTCGCCGCGACGATCACCGTCCTCATCTCGATGTTCCTGCTCGGTCTCTTCCTCGCGCTCGGCACGTGGGTGCTCTCCTACAGCAACCACGTGAAGCGGGAGCTGGTCGTGAAGGTCTACTTCGCCACCGGGGCACACCAGCCGACGCAGGCCGCGGAGGCGCAGGTCGGGCAGCGCTTGCGGCAGGACCCGCGCGTGAAGTCGGCGACGTTCGTCTCCAAGGAAGCGGCCTTCAAGACGCAATCGAAGCAGCTGCCGCTGCTCTATCGGAACGTCCCGACGAACCCGCTTCCGGACTCGTGGGTCGTGAAGCTGAAGAACGCGAACGACTCGCCGACGCTCGGGCGCGAGATCCAGTCCCAGGTGAAGGGAACGCCCGCGCAGCGCGCGCTGTGGCCGGGCGTGAACGGCGTGGGCTGGGGCGACAAGACGACGAAGCGCGTGCTCACGGTCGCGGAGGTGATCTCGATCGTCTTCCTCGTTGCGATCGTCCTGCTCGTGACCGCGTCCATGCTCCTGATCGCGAACACGATCCGACTGTCGATCTTCGCGCGCCGTCGCGAGATCGAGGTCATGAAGCTCGTCGGCGCGACGAACTGGTTCGTCCGCGGCCCGTTCATGCTCGAGGGCCTCCTGCAGGGTTTCGTCGGCTCCCTCTTCGCCGTCATCCTGCTCGTGCTCGGGAAGTCGGTCGCCCTGCCGTCGATCCTCGGCCACCTGCACAGCACGAGCGACGTCCACGCCCTGCCGTTCGCCCTGAACGCCCTCGCGCTCCTGGCCGCCGGGCTCCTGCTCGGGGCCGCCGGCTCCGGGCTGACGCTCCGCCGCTTCCTCCAGGTCTAGCAACCGGGCCCCGGGGGTCGTATGCTCCCGCCGGTCCGATGCGGCGCGCGCTGATCCTGCCGGCTGCGATCATCGTTCTCGCCGGCCCGTTCGTGGCCGGATACTTCCTTTCGCGCCCTGACCGCGCCACGGCGCCGGTGGCGATCCCGTCGCTCGTCGACGAGGTGCGCGAGGCGCTCGCAGCCCGCTACTACCGGCCCGTCTCCGCCGGCGTCCTGCGCCTCGACTCGGTCGGCGCAATGCTCTCGGCCCTGCGCGATCCGTACACGGCGTACCTCACGCCGCTGAGCTACCGGCTCGTCCGGCACGACACCGCTGCGAGCTACTCCGGGATCGGCGTCGAGGTGCTGCCGACGGAGCGCGGGCTCGTCGTGGTCACCGTGCCGCCCGGCCCGGCTGCCCGGGCCGGCGTGCACCGCGGCGACGTCATCGTCGACATCGGCGGCAGCTCGGTCGTCGGCCTGAACGCCGCCAAGGCGCTCGCGCGCGTCGTCGGCGCGCCCGGCAAGCGCATCCGGCTCGTGCTCGACCGCCAGGGCGAGATGGTCCAGCTCAGCGTGCACCGCGGCTTCATCCGCGCGCCAACGGTGCAGGGGCGGCTGATCCCGTACGCCGGCGCGCAGTGGGGCTATGTCCGGCTCGCCAGCTTCCGCGCCGGCGCGGCCAAGCTCGTTGCGCGCGAGCTGAAGCTCCTCGAGCGAAAGGGCGCGAGCGGCTTCGTGCTCGACCTGCGCGGCGATCCCGGCGGGCTGCTGAGCCAGGCGATCGCAGTCTCGTCGCTCTTCCTCAACGGTGGCGTCGTCGTCTCCCTGTCTGGGGCCCACTTCGTGCACGAGGTGTTTCGCGCGACGACCGGCGAAGCGACGCGACTGCCGGTGGTCGTGCTCGTCGACCGCTACACGGCGAGCTCGGCCGAGATCGTCGCCGCCGCGCTGAGCCAGCACCACCGGGCGGAGCTCGTCGGCGAGCGGACGTTCGGAAAGGGCGTCGTCCAAGCGGTCGATCCGCTCGACAACGGCTCCGCGCTGATCCTGACCGTGGCCCGCTACTTCACGCCCGACGGCGACGGCATCGAGCACGTCGGCATCGTCCCGCAGCAGCGCGCGGTCGACGATCCGGCGACGCCGCAGGACGAGGCGCTCCTCGCCGCCCTGCACGCGCTCGCACGCCCGCCCTCATAGCACTCGCTAGCTACCGTGGCGCTGTGGCCTCCCGGCGCCAGAAACGACCGTCCCGGAGCCAGCGGTACGAGCGGCGGCAGCCCGGGCGCAAGCCGACTGCAGAGCTGACCGTCCGGCTTCCGCACCGGACGACCGAGCCCGAGAGCGTCGTCGCGCACCTCGGACCGACGAACTCCGGGAAGACGCACGACGCGCTGCGCTTCCTCGTCGAGACGGGCCGCGGCGTGTACGCGGCGCCGCTCCGCATGCTCGCGCAGGAAGCGCACCGGCGCCTCTCCGCCGAGATCGGCGAGGAGCGCGTCGGCATCGTCACCGGCGAGGAGCGCGTCAATCCCGGACGCGCCGATCATCTGCTGCACGGCCGAGATGGCGCCGATGCGCGGCGAGACGCTCGTTCTCGACGAGGTGCAGTGGGCCGAGGACGACGAGCGCGGCTCCGCCTGGACGCGGCTCATGCTCGGCGGCGAGTACCGGCACATCCTGCTGCTCGGAGCGGTCGAGGCGCTGCCGCTCGTGCGGCACGCGTTCCCCAACGCCGACGTGCGCTTCTTCGAGCGAAAGGCGCCGCTCGACTGGGTCGGCCGCCGGCCGATCACCGGCTTGCGCGGCGGGACGGTGGTGGTCGCGTTCAGCCGCCGCGCCGTCATCGGCATCGCCGGCGAGCTCAACCAGCTGCACCCGGGACGCGTCGCCGCGCTGTATGGCGCGATGCCGCTCGCGTCGCGGCGGGAGGAGATCGATCGCTTCATCTCCGGCGCCGCCGAAGTGTGCGCCGCCACCGACGTGCTCGGCCACGGCGTCAACCTGCCGTGCGAGACGCTCCTCTTCGCGGAGACGGAGAAGTTCGACGGGAAGGAGCGGCGCGACCTCGAGCCGTGGGAGATCGCGCAGATCGCCGGCCGCGCGGGGCGCTTCGGCTTCCACGAGCGCGGCAACGTCGGCGTCCTCACCGGGCTGCCTTGGGCGAATCCGGATCCGGAGCTCGTGCGCGCCGCGCTGACGCCGCACGTCGAGCTGCCGGGCGGACATCTCGGCTACCGCGTCGTCGACACGGGCCGGTTGCGGCCGCAGCTCTCCGACCTGAACGTCAGGAACGTCGACGAGCTCGAGCCGGCGCTGCACGCGTGGCGGCAGGCGGCGCTCCGGTACTGGAGCGTCGACGGCTGGCTCACCGTCGAGTCCATCCAGCCGCTGCTCGAACGGCTCGACGCCGTGCGCGAGGCGCTGCACCACAGCCGGCGCCGGCTCGAGCTCGCGGACGTGTGGAGGCTGATGCAGGCGCCGATCGACGAGGACGGCCTCGCGCTGCTTGGGACGCTCGCGTGCGCTCTGGCCGGCGATCTGCCGCAGCAGACCATCATCGGCTGGCTGCTCGACCCGGTGCGTCTCCAGGCTGCCGGGCTCACGGAGGCCGAGCAGGCGGCGCGCGAGGCGTCGATCCTGCGCTGGTTTGCGCTCCAGTATCCGGGTGTCGCGGGCGTGACGATCGAGAGGGCGGCGGCGCTCGAGGAGGCTGCCTCGGCGCGCGTCGTCGAGGAGCTGCGGGCCGAGATCGCCGATCCGACCATCGGCCGCTGCCGCGCATGCGGCGCGCGGACGGCGCCGTGGGCGAAGCTGTGCGACCGCTGCTTCATGGCGCGCGGTTACCGCGCGCGCAAAAGGAACTGAGTACAGCGGAAGAGCGCCATCTCTCGGTGTCCGAGTCGGTGACGGTCGCGTCCCAGACCTGCGTCGTGCGGCCGCCGTGCACGAGCCGTGCCTCGCAGTCGATCGTCCCGGTCCGGGCGCTGCGGAGGAAGTTCGTCTTCAGCTCGATCGTGGTGAAGCCGGTCGCTTCTTCCGGCAGGTTGAGGATGCAGCCGTAGCCGCAAGCGGTGTCGGCGAGCGTGACCACCGTCCCCGCGTGCAGGTAGCCGTTGGGCGCCAAGTGGCGCTCGTCGAGCTCGAGGCGCGCGCGGGCGATACCGGCGGCGACGTCATAGACGTCGATGCCGAGCAGGCCCGGGAGATGTCGCTCGCCCGTTTCCCTGAGCTGCGCAAGTGTGAGCTCCACGGCGGCGAGCCTACACTGGCCCTCGATGGCAAGGGCCAAGGGCGAAAAGCTCATCTCCGACAACCGGCGCGCGCGCCACGACTACCACCTCCTCGACCGTTTCGAGGCGGGCGTCGCGCTGACCGGCACCGAGGTGAAGGCGCTGCGCGACTCGAAGACGTCGCTGCAGCGCGCGTACGCGGACATTCACGACGGCGAGGCGTGGCTCGTCGGCCTGCACATCGCGGAGTACGCGCAGGGCAACGCCGCCAACCACGAGCCCGACCGGGAGCGCAAGCTGCTGCTGCACCGGCGCGAGATCGACCGCCTGTACGGAGAGGTGAAGGAGAAGGGCGTGACGCTCGTCCCGACGCGGATGTATTTCAAGGACGGCCGCGTGAAGGTCGAGCTCGCGCTCGCGCGCGGCAAGGAGCTGCACGACAAGCGGCGCGACATCGCCGACGCGGGACGCGCAGCGGCAGATCGAGCGCGAGCTAGGCCGCCGGCGCGTTAGCCGTGGCAGGACCCGCACGACTCGTCAACGAGCGGCGGAGGACACAATGAGGACTCGAAGGCATATGCGCGAGCAGGCGCTTCGTCGTCGCGGTGTCGGCGGCCGGGCTGCTCGTTCTGGCTGGAGCCGCGTACGCGTCGATCTCGGACGGAGGCAGCGTGGTCACAGCGTGCGTGCACAAGACGACGGGGGCCGGTGCGGATCATCGACCCGTCGGTCGACCAGTGCAACAAGGTGGAGCAGCAAGTGACGTGGAACACGCAGGGGCCGGCCGGCACGAACGGCGCCAGCCCGACCGTGACGCCGCTGTCCGCGGGCGATTCGCATTGCCTGGCGGGCGGCGCAGCGATCACCGACGCGTCGGGCTCGACCGCGTACGTCTGCAGCGCGCAGACGTCCGGCACGTTCACGAGCCCGAACGGTCTCTTCTCGCTCACGGTGTCAGACACCGGAGTGTCGATCGCCGGCCCGCATGCGAGCGTCAGTCTCGACAGCTCGGGCAACGTCGCCGTCACGGGCGCGAATGAGAGCGTCACCATTGCGGACAACCGCACGGAGACTGTCGGCGGCAACGAGACGATCAAAGTGTCGGGCGACCGCTCGGAGGAGGTCGGCGGCAACGAGACGATCAAGGTGTCCCAGGATCGGTCCGAGTCGGTTGGTGGTAACGAGTCGGTCAAGGTCGGCGCCACTCGCACGGAGACGGTCGGCGCCAACGAGTCGGTGACTGTCGGCGCCAACGAGTCGGTGACTGCCGGCGCGAGCCTCGGGCTCAACGCCGCGATCGTCGGCCTCAACCAGTCCGGATGCCGGCCCGCCGCTCGCGAAGGCGACCTCGTCGCCGGGGGCGCGATCGTCACCGGATCGCCCACCGTCTGCATCGGCTGAACGCGAATGGGGAGGGGCGCCGGCATGGCGCCCCTCGCCCGTTCTCGGGCCGGGCTACACTTGTGGGCAAAGTGACATACGGGGGCGACCTGGTTTCGACGTGGTCGATCCATCCGGATGAGCTGCAAGCCGAGGTCGCCGGTTGGCCTCGTAAATCCACCGGCAAACAACAAATGCGAATCCTCGTGATCTCGCACTCGCTGCCTAGTTCGTAAGAGCTAGAAGGCGACGCCCCTCCGAGTTGGGCCCGTGGCCCGGAGGCGGCGCCAACTAACGGGCTCGGCGCCGAGGGAAAGCCAATCGCCGGAGCGCAACACGAAAGGATGGCTAGCGCGACGGTAGGGCGGCTGCACTCCGGCCGTCGGGCGAAATCAAAGGGCAGCCTACGCTTGTAGATGCTCATTCGGTGCGGCTGCGGACGCGGGTTCGATTCCCGCCGCCTCCATCAAACGGTTTCGAGGGTAGTTGAGGGTTGCCTCATCAAGCGTTGTCCAGATCGGACGACGCTTGTAATTCTCGGAAGCCGACGCGCTGGGCCAACGCGCGCGCAAGCTCGTCCATCTCGAAGTCGTCCGTGTAGAGCTGCGTCGTGTCGATGCGTGAGTGACCCATCAGCGGTCGGAGGGCGGCTACGTCGTGGCCACTCTCGCGCAGGAAGCGATTCGCAAAGCCGTGCCGCAGCTGATGCGGGTAGAGCGGCCGAACACCAGCCCGTTTGCATACTCGCGCGAGCATGCGCCAGAGCGCCTGCTCGCTCGCCGGCTTCTTCGGATTCTTCCGCCGCGCACACGCTCGAACTGCGACACCCATTGCTCGACCTCCACCGTGAACATGTAATCGTCCAGCTCCGGCTGCAAGATTTGCACGAGCATCCGCAGCTCGTCCACCACATCCGGCGCAAGCGGTAGGTAGTACCAAATCGCTGGCCCTTCCGGACGCACTCGGAGCCGGCCTCTTCACCATGTCGAAATCGGCCCACCGACATGATCGAGACCTCTGCGCTCCGTAGCCCTGCTCCTTCCATGAGCACCAGTGCCGGCCGCTCATGCGGGGAGAGTCGACGCGCGGAGTCGTGCGAGCTCGTCGAGACTCGGCCGGTATACGTCTGGACGTACGCTTCGTCGGGCGCCGAATCTTCGTGGACGGATCAACCTCGATCAGGTCTTCGACGTTCGCCCAGTCGAAGAACGAATGCAACACCGAAATCGACGTTAGCTCTTGTCGCCGCGCTCTTCGTCTCCCACGCGCTTCAGGAACGCCCGCAGGTCGGCCGTCGTCAGCTCGCAGAGGTTCGACCTCCGGGTAGTCCTCGGCGAGCTTCCAGAGGATCCGTCGGTACGAGTCGATCGACCGTGGCGTAGCGTCCCGTTCCAGCCGCCGCCAATCGAGGTACGCGTCGATGGCCCGCTCGATTCTCATTTCGGCGGGTCCTCACCCGGGTAGTGCCCGTGGATGTCGAAGTAGACCTCGCGGCCCTCCTCCTCGTTACGCGCGTCGATCAGGGCCTGAAGGGCCGCGTGCGGATCAGCCGACCCCATCACCGCGTGAAAGGTGCGAGCTGCATCAATGGCATCGCGGGTCGCTGCGCTTAGATCGCCGTCCGCGGCAATTGCGCCTTCAATGAGCCAGTCGTACTGCTCGTCCGGCACGCGAAGCGTGAGCATGCGCGTCATGCGGTTCGGGTTCCGGGGGCGACCCATGAACGCGTTGTACAACAGAAACCAACCTCTGTCAAGCTAACCCGTGACGCCCTCCGGGCCGCGGCCCGTGCTCGCAAACTGCGCGCGGGCGCGCGGGACCGTCGGCAGGTACGGCAGGCAGGAGCAACGTACTGTCCGCGTCCTTGCAGGGCTGGGCGAAATCGGCGCTCCTGCGCCGCGAAATTCACCGCAAGGTGCGGTCATGACTGTGTCGCCGCCCTTGTCTCACGAGTCGGCTCCCTGTAGCTTCCGACTCGGCGTCCGCCCCTGTTCGTCTGTCCACAGACCTGTGGAATAGCGGGCGAAGTTCCCGCTCCCTGCGGCGAATCCGTCCACAGCCGCACCGTCCGACCCTGGTGCAACCATGGTCGATTCCCCTGCAAATTGCCAGAAAAGACATGTTCACAGGGGACTCTTCACCACCTGGCGAGGCCTGAAGTGGGCTGGTAGACAGTTAGGGACGCCGACAGCGCAACCGTCGGCGGAACGTAGGCCTCTGCAGTGGCTGAATGGGCCGGTAGCTCAATTGCCGGTAGAGCCCCCGATTCTGGATCGGGAGGATGAGGGTCCGAACCCCTCCCGGCCCATTCAGCCACTAGAGAGAGTAGACGCGGCGGGCGCGTTGCGCTGCCGCGCTGTTACCGGCGTGGTTTACGTGATCGAGTCAGCGGAGCGACGGGACGACTTCAGGCGCCGTGCGTAGCGGACAAGCGTGAGGACTCTCCGAACCCACCCACTGCCCGGCGGGAGCTCGGTTACGTCGGCGCGACACACACCTTCAAGCGTCTTCCGCGACCTTAGAACGACCTTCATCAACTCGTCGTAGCGTGCTTTGACCCCCTCCTGATCGGCCATCGCATCCCACGCTGAACGCGAGAGTGGGATGAGAGCAGTCGCCTCCTCATACGCATTCTCGAAGGCCCCCTGAGCGTCGAGGCTCGCTTCTGAACCGAATAAGGCGACCTGTGCGTACATGTCAAGCCAGTCGGCCGACGTCCCCGCTGAAGGCATGTCTGCCAAAAGCGACTCCTCCCGATCAGGATCGTCCATCCACTTCCGCATTTGGCTAGCCCAGTAGTAGCGAACACGCGCGTCGTTCAATAGCCGAACGTAGATGTCCCGCCGACTCTCGTAGTTCCGTCCGTCTTGCGCCATCTGCCGCTCATGATGGCGACCCGCGCCCGCGACGAACGCTGCCAGAACGGGGGACGTCCCCGCAACGACTACAGCAGCCAACGCGATGTCATTTGGCGCAACTGGCATGTTGGAATGGTCGCATTCAACTCGGACATGAGGCTTGCGCTGCACCGAAGCCGGCCCGGACTAGAACCGTGAGAAGCGATCCCCCGCTGCTGTGAACGCTCTGCCTAAAAGGCTTTCAAGTCGAGAGCGCCAAGACGCTCCGCGTGGGCGGACGGCGCGGTTACCCGACGCGAATCGTTTTCGCGGATTTCGTAAAACTGGCGGCATAGGACGGAGCGAGGCTCGCAGGGCAGGCGTACGTCACAACATACGACCGCTGGCCGCGAAGGAACGCGAACCCGAAGGACGCCATCTTCCGGCCCGAATACGTGAGTCGCGATACCACCTCTTCGGCCCGACCCACTCGGAGGGCGACATCTCCTACGTGTACCGTCGCTTGCGGGTCTCTCGTCAGGTCGTACTGCCGGACATTTGCCACGAAGCTTCGTGCGTAGCTCTCAAACGAGCCCGTCCACGTGGCCGTCTGGACGTTCGCATACGTCCGCCGTCCGGGCGCATACGCCCAGAACGCAATCCCGGTCGGTGGCGCTACCGCAAACCAATCACTCGGCAGCTGAAGCGTGACGGGCCTCCCGACCACATGGAATGTTGTCCACCCGCCCCGGAGGACACCCGCTGTCGCGCCCACCACTGATCCTTGGAAGCGGATGGTGCGGGCGGACTTCTCGAAGACGCCGAGCTCGCTGTTCGCTGGGAACACCGACGTCGTGTATGTGAACTCGTAGCTCTTCCCGCCGCGGAGGAATACCCAGTCCTCTTCGGAGATATGGCGGAGGCGCCCGTTTGGATGCGTCAACGAGCTGAGCCGAGGTATGGAACGCGCGCCCAGCCGGAAGTGTTGTTACAGCCACGTGAACGACGGCGTGCGGATCGCGCGTCAGAAACGCCTGCGGAGCGTTCCGCTTGTCGTTTGCAACCAGCCTGCTCCACGAGCCAGCAAACGGCAGCACAGTGAGCTGCACCTCCGCGGTGGCCGTGTATGCCTCAAACTTGGTGCCTGGCCCGGACGGGGATGTCACAGTCCAGCTACTCGGCAACTCCAGAGTTACCGGCTGGCCGACTGGATACATCTCGTCCCAACTGGCCTTCGCCCCGAGCGCACCCCCCGCGACGACCATTCCGGCCAAGACAAGCACTGTCACAACCGCAACGCGGCCTGCCACAGGCGCGGAGTCTACCGGCCCAAACGTCAACAGCTCGGTCATACTCGACAGGGCGATGAACCACGAACCTCGCCCAGCACCGCCGCGCCCTGACCTCTGGCACATCGGCGCCGCGGATGACTCATGGGGCCGCGGGAGCCGCGACAAGTGGCCCGATAAGCCGCTCGACCAGTCGGCAGAAGCCTCTCCGGAATCTTCGGCAAGTCGCAATAGCCATGCGAGCCGCCCAGACTCGGCCGCAGATCCGAGCAACCGTCATCGTCAGACCTGACAGCTCGCATAGCCAGGGTGCGACGTAGAACACGCGCTCGCCGTGGTGCTTCTGCAGGAACTCGCCCGCTGATGCGACTTGGCGAGGTAGCGGGCGAGCTTCCCGAGGTAGCCGTGGAACTTCTGCGCCTCGTGCCGGCCTTGTTTGGCGACGGCGTATCGGTAGCGGTCGGTGTTGCCGAGCTTGTGGTGGCGGGCGGCGCGGGGGAGAGCGTCGAAGAACGCCCGCGTGAACGCGATCTCGAGCGCGGTTGTGTGCGGGCAGACGACGTGCTCGTGCGGGACGCCGCGCTGTTGATCCTCAACGACGGAGATCAGCACGCCGAGTCGCTTCGCTTGCTCCTTGTCGATCGCGTAGCCGGCGCGCTCGCAACTTCCGCAACGCTTCGGCTCGTGCCATCTTTTTCGCCGCCCGCGACCGCGCCGGAAACAGCCTCCGCTCTTGCTCCTCCACCCATGGGCGCACGCGGCATCCCGCCGGCCCCGAACACAGCAACCCATCCGCCGGATGGCCACACCGCTCTGTGTCCCACCAGCCCGGCTTGTGGGTGCAGGTAAGCACCGTCGCGAGCACGCGCCCATTGCCGCCGTGGAGATCAATGTACGCCGTGAGGGCGGCTCGGACGATCTCGCCGACCGGCGACCCCACATCGGCCGAACCGCGTCACACCACCGCCGTCCGCACGTCCGCGTCCCCGGCCACAGAATCGTCCTGCAGCCAGGACACTGCACGCGCGCCGCCTCCAGTCCGCCCAGCCGTATCCACTCAACAGTTGCCCGCGTATGCGCAAACGCGGCAAGCTCCTCTGTCGTGTGCTCGTGCCGGTAAGGCGTGCGCGGCTCCGTGTGCTCGTGTCCATATCGCGCTCGTGTGTGCGGTTCATCCGGCAGCAGCGTCAGCTGGCCGGCCGCAGTAAGCTCAGCCCGCTGGCTCATCGCCTGCACCACCAGGCGGAGTCGCAGTAGTTCCTGACGGCCCGCGCTCACTACGCGGGTCGTCGCTCGTCGGAGCTACTTCGTGACTGTCATCTGACGCGATTCGCCCCGCGTCAGGGCTTGCTAAGTCTGATTCCCCTTCTGACTCGCTCTCCGACTCGCCAGACGCGGGTTCGATTCCCGCCGCCTCCATCCAGGTCCGGTCGGGATGCCATGGATCTTGGTATGACATCCCGTGATGTCCGCGTCTTCGTATCGTTGGCGCGCGGCACTCGCTTTGTGGTGTTCTAAGTCGCGCGTGGTGCGCTGGCGTCACATCGGGTCGAGCCACGGCGCGCGTCGTGGGGTCGTCCTCTTTGTCACCGGGATCTCGCTCTACCTCGTGTTCCCGAGTCTTGTGTCCGTGTTCGGCTCTTGGAGGTCGCTCGTTCATCTCGAGTGGATTTGGGCGGTGCTCGCTCTCCTCGCTGAGAGCGCCAGCTTCGCCTCTTTGTGGCAGCTCGATCGAATCGCGCTTCGAACGAAGAGCTGGTTCGTGATTGCCTGCATGCAGTTGAGCGGGAACGCGGTCGGGCATGTGGTGCCCGGCGGGGGCGCAACCGCGACTGCGTTCGAGGTGGGGATGTTGCGCCGTGCGCAGGTCGCGGTCGGTCGGGGTGTTGCAGCGCTCGCGGCGTCCACCGGTCTGCAGATCGCCACGACACTGGCGCTCCCGCTGCTTGCGTTGCCGGCGATCTTCGCCGGTGCTCCCGTGAGCAGGAGCCTCATCGTGTCGCTCTACCTCGGGGTCGCTGCGTTGCTGTTGCTGCTGACGGCGGGAGCGCTCTCCTTCGCGACCGACTGGCCGTTGACGCTCGCGGGGCGCGGCATTCGCTGGGCGCTGTCCCCGATCGTGCCCTGGCGTCATCGGCTCGCCGCGCTACCGCAGAGGCTACTCGAGCAGCGGAACGTCATTCGTACCACGCTCGGTCAGCGGTGGCGCGCAGCGCTTCTCTCGGCGACGGGGAACGCCGCCTTCGATTACATCGCGCTTCTCTGCGCGCTTCGCGCCGTCGGTGCGCAGCCACGACCGTCGCTCGTCCTGCTCGCGTACGTCGCCGCTTCGTTCCTGAGCCTCATACCGTTCACTCCGGGCGGGCTCGGTTTCGTCGAGGCGGGACTCGTCGCCACGCTCACGCTCGCCGGCGTGAGCGCCCCGCACGCCCTCGTGGCCACGCTCCTGTATCGACTCGTGGCGTTCTGGCTCCCGATCCCCCTCGGAGGCGTCGCCTACCTGGCGTTTCGCCGGCGCTACCCGTCTTAACCGGCCGACGGCGGCGCGAGCAGCACGACTCCCTCGATCGCGTCGACCTCGACCTCGCTCGACGGAACCTTCCTCGACGGCATGCCGAGGGCTGCGATGAACTCGTCGGGCGGATCGAGGAAGTTCACCGCCGGCGTCCGGTAGTGCATCGGCACGACCACGCGCGGCGCGATCGCGCGCACGACATCGGCGGCTGCTTCGCCGCCGATCGTGGGGCCGCCGCCGACCGGGATGAACAAGACGTCGACCTCGCCGATCGCCTCGTGCTGCTCCGGACGAAGCGCCCGTTGGCCGAAGTCGCCGAGATGGCAGACGCGCACGCCGTCGAGCTCGAAGCGGAAGATCGTGTTCGGCCCGCGCACCGTTCCCGCGGCGTCGTCGTGCTCCGAGGCGATCGCGACGACCTCGCCGACGGGCGACTCGAACCGGCCCGCGGTCGAGCGGATCGTCACCGGGTCTCCGTCGACGACGCCGACCACGTTGTGGTCGCCGTGCTCGTGCGTCACGAGCAACAGGTCTGCGGTCACATCCGTGACCGGCGGGTAGTTGAACTCGATGCCGCGCGCGGCCAGCCCGCTCATGTCGCCGAACGGGTCGATGAACACCGTGTGCTCACCCGAGAGCAGGAATGCGGACTGTCCATACCAACGAATGCGCACTGCGTCCTCCTTAGATGGTGTCGGGCTCGGAGCTGTCGGCCAGGACGGCGGCGCGGCGCTCGGGGCGGCGTGCGCCTCTCGACCACGACATGACCGCCGCGAGCGCGCACGCAATGATCGCGAACGCGAACGCCTTGTGCAGCCCCGAGTGGAACGGCTCGGCGATGAGGTTCGGGAAGAAACTGTGGTTCGTGAGCGCCGCGGCGTTTGCCCGTGACAGGTGCGAGATCACGCCGGGCCCGATGAGGGAGCGCACAGGGTCGTAGCCGAGGAACGCCGCGAACAGCACCGACACCGGGGGCAGATGGGCGGCATGTGTCGCGGCCGCCGCCGGCACGCCGTGCGCCTCGAGCCCGGCCGCGAGGGACGACGGCAGGGTCGCTGCGAGCCCGACGATCATCAACGTGAAGAAGATCCCGATCGACAGCACCTGCGCGGAGTTCTGGAACGTCTGGTTCATCGCGCCTCCGGCGCCGCGGTCGCCGGCCGGGAGGCTGTTCATCACGCCCGCGCGATTCGGTGCCGCGAACGCGCCCATCGAGAGGCCCATCAACAGCAGCGCGCCGGCGAAGACCGGATACGAGAAGTTCACCGGCAGCATGTCGAGCAGGACGAAGCTGAGCGCTGAGCCGATCATCCCGCTCGTCGCGAACGGACGCGAGCCGAAGCGGTCGGACAAGAATCCCGACACAGGCCCCGCTGCGAGGAACCCAATGGTGAGCGGCAGCATGTAGATCCCCGCCCACAACGGCGTGCGGCTGAAGCTGTATCCGTGCTGCGGCAGCCAGATGCCCTGCAGCCAGATGATCAGCATGAACATGAGCCCGCCGCGCGCGACTGCGGAAAGGAAGCTCGAGAGCACTCCGAACGTGAAGGCGCGGATGCGGAACAACGGCAGCTTGAACATCGGGTGCGCGATGTGCGCCTCGACGAACGCAAACCACGTGAGCAGGAGGACGCCCGCCGCCATGCAGCCGAGCACGAACGGGCTCGTCCAGCCCATCGGGCTCGAGCCGTGCGGGCGGATGCCGTATGTGATCCCGATCATGATCAGGACGAGTCCGACCGCGAACGTCGCGTTTCCGACCCAGTCGATCGGTGCGCGGTTGCGCACGCCGATCTCCTTGAGCTTGCGATGCGACCACACCGTTCCGACGAGGCCGAACGGCACGGAGACGAGAAACACGAGCCGCCAATCGATGGGCGCGAGCAGTCCGCCCACGAGGAGGCCGATGAACTGGCCGCTGATCCCGACGACGTTGTTGAGCCCGAGTGCGAGCCCGCGCTGATTCGCGGGGAACGCGTCGGTGAGGATCGCGGCCGAGTTCGCGATCAGGAACGCGGCTCCGACGCCCTGTACGAGCCGGAAGCCGATCAGCCAATCGGCGCCGGCCGAGCCATGCATCCAGTCGATCGTGAGCAGGAGGGACGCGATGGTGTAGATCGCAAAGCCGAGCGTGTACATCCGCACGCGACCAAACAGATCGCCGAGCCTGCCGAGGCCGACGACGAGCACGCTCGTCACGACGAGGTAGCCGAGGATCATCCAGAGGAGGTAGAAGCTGTTCCCCGGCTGGAGCGGGCTCAGGTGGATGCCGCGGAAGATGTCCGGCATCGCGATCAGGACGATGGACGCGTCGAGCGTCGCCAGCAGCACCCCAAGCGTGACGTTCGAGAGCGCGATCCACTTGTAGCGCGGCCCGGCGTCCATCCAGATAGACAGGCTACCTGAAGACCCCTATCATTGGCCGCATGCGGCGGAGCGCCGATGCGATCCGCGCGGCAACCGAGCTGCGCGCGGTGCTGGGCCAGCTCATGCGCCGGCTTCGGTCGGAGAACACGCGGCCGCAGGCGCAGCTCGCGGTGTTGAGCCGACTCGATCGCGCCGGCCCGCAGACGACGAGCGGTCTCGCGGCGGCGGAGCACATGCGCCCGCAGTCCATGGCGGAGGTGGTCGCCGAGCTGCAGGGCGAGGGCCTCGTCGATCGCACCCCGGATACAGCCGACCGCCGCCAGTTGCTCGTTGCGCTCACGCAGGAAGGCAGGGAGTTCGTCAAGACCGAGCGGCGCAGACGAGAAGACTGGCTCTCCCAGGCGATCGCCGACGAGCTCAGCCCCGAGGAACAGGCATTGCTCGTCGAAGCCGCTGGGCTGCTGCGGCGCCTCGCCGAGCTTCAGCCCGACTGACTTTCGCAATCCAGGGCACACTGGGGCCGATGCGCTTCGTCGTCGCAGGCGTCCTCGCTGCCCTGTCTGTCCAGGCCTACCACGCGTCCTCGCAGCCGCTCACCGCGACTGCCAAGCACGAGCTCATCGCGAGCCACCACTGGTATTCCAAGTGCCCGGTCCCGCTCTCCGGCCTGCGCCTCATGACGTTGAACTACTGGGGCTTCGACGGGAAGATGCACACCGGCCAGCTCGTCACCAACGCAGTCTCGGTCGGACCGCTGACAAGCGTTTTCCGGACGCTGTACGCGATGCACTTTCCGATCCACCACATGAAGCTGACCGATGCGTACGGCCCGGTGAGCGAGTGGCCGAAGGACCTGGACGTCACGTACTCGTTCTCGTGCCGCCAGGCGGTTCCGTCACCGTGCAGCGGCGGGACGGGCACCGGCAGCTGGTCGATGCACGCGTACGGCGAGGCGATCGACATCAACCCGGTGGAGAACCCCTACGTCGGCTGCGGGCAGACGCGCGACAAGACCGCCGTCTCGTTCATGAAGCGCACGCCGCTCCGCAAGGGGATGGTGACGCCGGCCGTGCTCGCCGCGTTCCACGCCGTCGGCTGGGGCTGGGGCGGATCGTGGTACGGCTCGACGAAGGACTACATGCACTTCTCGTCCAACGGCCACTAACGCGGCGCGCGCTACTTCAGCGTCTTGAGGTAAGCGATCAGCGACTGCACGTCCTGGGCCGGGATGATCCCGCCCCAGTGCGGCATGCTGACGATCGGTGCGCGGCCGATGACGCTGCCGCTCCTGATCACGGCGGCGATGGCCTTGTCGGTCGGGAAGTCGTGGCGGAAGCCGCCGCCGGAAAGCGGCGGGATGCTCTTGTCGGCAGACAGCGGGTTCGCGACGCCGCCGAGCCCGTTCGGGCCATGGCAGTTGATGCAGCCGTACCGGACGTAGAGCGCTGCGCCCGCGACCGCCGGCCCTTGTCCCTGCGGGATGACGACCGACTGCGTGTCGGGCACCGCTGGAAGCCCGGCGCGGATGTACGCGACGAGGTCGTGCACCTGCGTGCCCGAGATGACCTCGCCCCAGACCGGCATGTACGGCTTCGTCGGGTTCTTCGACTCGCCGAGCCCGTGGTTGATGATGTGCGTCAGCTGCTGCACGGTGAGCGCGCGGCCGACGGTCGTCAGCGCGGGGACGTCGGGCGAGACGCCGCCGCGGCCGAGCGCGCCGTGGCATTGCGCGCACGCGAACTGGACGAACGTGTGCGCGCCGGCCGCGATGGTGGGGTCGACCGACGTCGGCGACGGGGTCGCGGCTACCGGTGCGGAAGCGACGACGGTCGTGACCGTCGTGACCCGCGAGGTGTAGTGGCCGGCGGCGAAGCCCACTGCGACGCCGGCGACGACCATGCCCAAAAGGCCGAAGAGGATCGCCGGGAGGAGCCCCTTACCGCGCATGTGAAAAAGGTGCCGAATGGCCCGGACGGAAGCATCGGTAGGAAGCCGCAGGGAGTACAGTTTCCGGCGTGAGGATTGCCTGGATCGCGTCGCTCGCGGCGGCTCTCGTGCTGGTCGCGCCTGCGGCCGGGTCGATCATGCCTCCGCCCGGCCCGCTGACGCTGCATGCCCTCAAACTCGACCGTGCGCATGCCCGCATCGCGCTCCGCACGTGCATGGCGCAGCAGGCCCGTCTGAAGGTCGCGCGCTGGCTCGCGCCGGTGGCGTGCGAGCAGCCGCCCCGTTCGGAGCTGCTGCTCGTCGCGCCGTTGTTCGGCGACTAGTCCGCTGTCGGCGGGGGCGGCTGCTCGACCGTCGTCGCGGTCGCCGTCAGGTCGCTCGTCGCCTGCAGGAACTCGTCACGCGTCATCTGACCGCTGGCGAAACGCATGCGCAGAATCTCGAGCGGGTCGGGCCGGCCACCGCCGCCGCGCATCCGCATCATCGGCGGGCCGAAGTGCCCGCGGTGCCGCCGGCCGCCACGCGAGAAGCGTGCGACGAGCAGCGCCCCGACAGTGAGGACGAGCAGGAGGACGAGCGCGAAGGTCGCCCAGGCGAGCGGGGAGTTGGCCACGTGCTCGTGGACGTTGAACGGTCCGGGGCCGTAGCCGAAGCCACGGCCCCGCACCTGGAACGGAGGGGATGGATTCATGCCCGCACGGTACGACGTGCGGGTGAGCGCTTGCTAAGAGATCGCAGGCACCCGGGTCTCGGGCGGGATGGCGAGGACCGGGCAGAACGCCGTGTGCAGCAGCCCGCGGGCGACGCTCCCGAGCACCGTGGAGCGGAAGCCGCCCCAGCCGTGCGTCCCGATCACGATCAGGTCGGCGTCGACTTCGCGCGCGGCCTTCGCGATCAGCTCGGGCACGCCGTGCGTGCCGTTGACGACGTTCAGCTCGGCCGTCAGGCCGAGCTTGCGGAGCTCGGTCACCTGGTCCGTGATCTTCGCGACCAGCTCGGGCTCGTCGGCCAGCAGCGGCGCTCCGCCGAAGCGGCCCTTGAGCAGCTCGTTCGCGTGGACCGCCACGATCCTCGAATCGTGCTGCCGGGCGAGGCCGAGCACGGTGTCGAGCGCGCTGTCAGCGAGCTCCGATCCGTCGGTCGCCCAGACGATGGTCTCGAACATTTCGTGTCCTTTCGTCGAGTCGGGACCATGGTCCGGCGGCGCCGCCGGCCGCGCATCGTGCGCAATACCGAGCGGCGCCGCCTGGAACTACTGATCTACGTCGACGCGGGCTGAGCGGCGCCGGCGGCGGCGTCCATGCCGGCCTCGATCCGCTCGAGCTCTTCCTCGGTGCCTTCACGCACCGGGCCCTTGAACCACTTGTGCGCCGAGATGATCCACCAGCCGCCGGCGAGCACGATGACGCCGCCGACCGTGATTGGTGCGTAGTTGACGACGTTCCAGTTGAACCCGCTGTGCCACGGGATGCCGGTCGGAACCGTCGGCATGATGAACAGGATCGCGATCAACACGATCCACAGGAACGCGATCGGGTTGATCCACTTGTAGTGGTTGCCGAGCGTCCACGCGCCGGCTTCGAACTTGTCGCCTGCACGCCAGCGCAGGTAGATCGGGATGCCGTACGCGATGTACAGCCCGATGACCGCGATCGAAGTTCCGACGAGGTAGCCGACCGTGTTGTTCCAGTACGTCGGGAGCATGAGCAGCCCACGAGAGGACGGCGATCGCGATCACTGCGTTGACCGGCACGCGATGTGTCCGGCTGACCTTGCGGAAGAACGTCCGGCCGCCCGGCACCGCGCCGTCGCGCGAGAACGCGAACATCATCCGCGACGCGGCCGTCATCGACGCGAGCCCGCAGAAGAACTGCGCGATGCACACGACGACGAGCAGCGCCTCCGCCCACCGGGTGTTCATCGAGTGCTGCCAGATGTACGTCACGTCGAAGCCGCCGGCGCCGAGCGTGCCCTGCACGTCGGGCACCGCGAACGTGACCGCGACGAGCAGGATGAACCCGAAGACGACCGACATGACGACGGACATGACGACGCCCCACGCTGCTGAGCGAGACGCCTGGCGTGTCTCCTCGCTCATGTGAGCCGACGCGTCGTATCCGGTGTAGGTGTACTGCGCCATCAGCAGGCCGATCCCGAAGACGAACCAGAACACCGGGCTCGAGAAGTTGTGGCCGCTGAAGCCCGAGGAGTTGAGCGTCTTCGTGAAGACGAAGCTGAACGACTGGTGGTGATTCGGCACGATCGCCAGGACGAACACGATGAAGGCGACGCCGGCCATGTGCCACCACGCCGAGATCGAGTTGATCATGGCGAGGAGCCTGACGCCGTTCAGGTTGAGCAGCAGATGCGCGGCGACGATGGCCGTGAACGTGAGGAATACCGTGTGCTTGCCGGTGCTCACGCTCGGGAACCAGAGGTTCATCAGCGACGTCCAGAAGATGGCCGCGCCGTAGTCGATGGCCGCCGTGACGCCGATCTGGCCGATGAGGTTGAACCAGCCGGAGAACCAGCCCCAGGCGGGCGACCCGAGCTTCGACGCCCAGTAGTAGATCGCTCCTGCCGTCGGCATCGACGAAGCGACCTCCGCCATCGCCAGAGCGACGAGGATGACGAAGAAGCCGACGATGAGCCAGCCCCACGTCACTGCGACCGGGCCGCCGTTGCCGAACGCGATGAAGTACGACGTCAGGCAGCCGGCGAGGATCGAGATGATCGTGAACGAGATGGCGAAGTTCGAGAACCCGCCCATCTCGCGGTAAAGCACCTGGGCATAACCGAGCTTGTGCAGGGTCCGCTCGTCGTCGTCGACGCCGGCCCGCGGCGCTTCCGCGCTCATTCAGCCTCCCTTGGACATAGCAGTTGCGCGCGACGCTACGCCTGCTGCCGGACGTTTTCAATCCGGCCGACGCCTTTGTCACACTTCGCGTAGGTGGGATCGCTCTCGACGCCGCTGCTCGTGGTCGTCTTCGCCGCAGGCGCGATCGCCACCTGGGTCGCCGGAACCGCGCTGTCGAAGACGACCGACGTCCTCGACCGGCGCTTCGACCTCGGCGAGGCGCTCGGCGGCGTCGTTCTGCTCGCGATCGCCGGGACGCTGCCCGAGATCGCGATCACCGTCTCGGCCGTCGCGAAGGGCAACCTCGGTCTCGCCGCCGGCAACCTCATCGGCGGCATCGCCGTGCAGACGATGGTGCTCGTCATCTGCGACGCCGCTCGCATCGCGGAAGCAGTCCCTGACCTACCTCGTCGGCTCGCTCGTGCCCGTGCTCGAGGGGCTGCTCGTCATCTTCGTCGTCTGCGGCGTCCTCATGGGGGCGCTCCTGCCGGAGTCGACGCGAATCGGGCCGGTAAGCCCCGCCTCGCTCGGGATCGCGATCGCCTGGTTCGCGGGCATCTACGCGCTCAACGCGGCGCGGAAGAAGCCGCGCTGGGAGTGCGCCATGCCCGGCAGCCACCCGGGCCGCCCGCACCGGCGCATCGCGCATCCCGCCGAGAAGCCGACGCCGATGACCGAGTCGACCGCGCGGGCGATGATCGTCTTCGCCGTCGGCTGCGTCGTCACCCTCGTCGCCGGCGTCGATCCTCGAGGTGGCGGGCAACGACCTCGCCAACCGCGCCGGCATCAACGGCGTCATCTTCGGAGCGACCGTGCTCGCGGTCGCGTCCGCGCTGCCGGAGATCAGCTCCGGCATCGCCGCCGTGCGCCTCGGCGACAACGAGCTCGCGGTCGCGGACATCTTCGGCGGCAACTCGTTCCAGGTCGTGCTCTTCCTCCTCGCCGACCTGATCGCGGGAAAGCCCGTCCTGCCGGGCTCCGGACGATCAGAACAGCCTGGCTCGCCGTCCTCGGCATCGCGCTCACGGTGATCTATGCGTACGGGGTGATCCTCCGCCACGAGCGCGCCTACGCGCGCCTGGGCCGGGACTCGATGCTCGCGGTGGTCGTCTTCGGCCTCGGGATCGCCGGGCTCGTTCGTCGTCCCGCACTGAGCGCGATGTAATGTCGCACCGATGCTCACCCTGGAGGAGCTGAGGGCGGACGCCGAGACCGGCGACGTGGACACGGTCATCGCCGCGTTCACCGACATGCAGGGCCGCCTGATGGGCAAGCGCCTCGACGCGGAGTTCTTCCTGCACGAGCTCGAGGGCGGCCACGGCAGCGAGGGGTGCAACTACCTGCTCGCGCTGGAGATGGAGATGGACCCGGTGCCGGGGTACGCGATCGCGAGCTGGGAGCGCGGTTACGGCGACTTCGGGCTCATCCCCGACCTGGCGACGCTGCGGCGGATCCCGTGGCACGAGGCGACCGTGATGGTGCAGTGCGACGTCGAGTGGCACGACGGGACGCCGGTCGCGCCGTCGCCGCGGCAGGTGCTGAAGGCGCAGGTGGAGAAGGCGCGCGCGCTCGGCTACGAGCCGATGTTCGGGTCGGAGCTCGAGTTCTTCCTCTTCCGCGAGAGCTACGAGGAAGCGCACGCGAAGCACTACCACGACCTGACGCCGTCGGTGCCGTACATCCTCGACTACCACATCCTCGCCTCGAGCTACGACGAGCCGTTCCTGCGCGAGGTGCGGACCTCGATGAAGGCGGCGGGGATGATCGTCGAGTCGTCGAAGGGCGAGGCGTGGGCCGGCCAGCACGAGATCAACTTCCGTTTCGCCGACGCGCTGAAGGCCGCGGACGATCACGTCGTCTACAAGACGGGGATCAAGGAGATCGCGTATCAGAACGACTGCTCCGTGACGTTCATGGCGAAGCCGCACCACGAATGGGTCGGCTCGTCGTGCCACATCCACTCCTCGCTGTGGCAGGACGGGAAGGCCGCGTTCGCCGGGGAGTCGGAGACGTTCAAGAGCTATCTCGCCGGACAGATCGCATGCGCCGCCGATCTCGCCGTGTTCATCGCGCCGACGATCAACTCGTACAAGCGCTTCGCGGCGGGAAGCTGGGCGCCGACGACGCTCGCCTGGGGATACGACAACCGCACGTGCGGGTTCCGCGTCGTCGGCAAGGGCTCGGCGCTGCGGGCGGAGACGCGGATTCCGGGCGCGGACGCGAACCCGTACCTCGCGTTCTCGGCGCTCCTTGCAGCGGGGCTGTACGGCATCGAGCAGAAGCTCGAGCTCGGGCCTGCGCTCGAGGGCAACGCATACATCTCCGACGCGGAGCGCTTCCCGCACGCGATGCGCGAGGCGATCGCCCGGCTCGAGCAGAGCACGGTCGCGCGGCAGCTCCTCGGCGACGAGGTGATCGACCACTACCTGAACTACGCGCGCACGCGAGCAGGAGCTGTTCGACAAGACGGTGACGGGCTACGAGCGGGAGCGGATGTTCGAACGTGGTTAGACCGCTCGTCGTCTGGGCATGACACGACATACGTCGACCGACGCCAAGTGGGGGTACTGGAACCTCGAGGCGGCGCTCATCCCCTTCGACTACGTGAAGGCGGTCGAACGGGCAGGCGGGCGCGCGCTGCTCGTGCCGCCGTCGCTGGACGGGGTGGAGGAGACCCTCGACGCGCTCGACGGCGTCATCTTCACCGGCGGCTCCGACGTCGATCCCGAGCTGTACGGGGCGGAGGCGCAGGCCGAGACGCTCGGCGTCGTGCGCCTGCGCGACGACGCGGAGCTCGCGCTCCTGCGAGCGGCCCTCGATCGCGACATGCCGGTGCTCGGCATCTGCCGCGGCATCCAGGTGCTGAACGTCGGCATGGGCGGCGACATCGACCAGCACTTCGAGGGGCACAGGCACGATCCGCCGGGCGAGTTCGTGCAACACGACGTAGCGATCGAGCCGAACACGCGGCTCGCGACGATGCTCGGCGAGCGCACGACAGTTATGTCCCATCATCATCAGGGGCTGCGCACGCTCGCTCCCGGGCTCGTCGAGACGGCGCGCGCCGACGACGGGATTCTGGAGGCGGTCGAGGCGCCCGATCGGCGATTCACCGTCGGCGTCCTCTGGCACCCAGAGGCGGGCGAGGATGCGCGGCTGTTCGAGACGCTCGTCGGCGAGGCCGCGCGCTACCGCGAGGAGCGCGGATGACCGCGGTCATCAATCCGGCCACCGAGGAGACGATCGCCGAGGTCGAGGCGCACAGTGCCGAGCAGACCGACGAGGTGATTGCGCGCGCGAAGGCCGCCTTCCCGGCGTGGCGCGCCGTCGCGCCCGCAGACCGCGCCCGCCTGCTGCGCAGGCTCGCGACGCTCGTCGAGGAGCACCACGAGGAGCTCTCGCGCATCGAGTCGCGCAACGCGGGCAAGCCGATCGCCGGCGCGCGCGGCGAGATCGGGATGGTCGCGCAGGTCTTCCACTTCTACGCGGGCGCGGTGGACAAGCACTACGGCGAGACGATTCCCGTCGCCGGCGGCGTCGACATGACCTTCCGCGAACCGCTCGGCGTCGTCGGTCTGATCGTGCCGTGGAACTTCCCGCTCAACATCTCGTCCTGGAAGCTCGGGCCGGCTCTGGCGTGTGGCAACACGGTGGTGTTGAAGCCTGCGGAGCTGACGCCGCTCTCGGCGCTCCGTCTCGCGGAGCTCGCGCTCGAGGCGGGCATCCCGGAGGGCGTGCTCAACGTCGTCACCGGCAAGGGCTCCGTCGTCGGGCAGCGGCTGATCGAGCATCCCGACGTGGCGAAGATCGGCTTCACCGGGTCGACCGAGGTGGGTCAGCAGGTCATGCGCGGTGCGGCCGGCACGATCAAGCGCGTGACGCTCGAGCTCGGCGGCAAGTCGGCGAACGTCGTCTTCGCGGACGCCGATCTCGAGAAGGCGGCCGCGTCGGCGCCGTATGCGGTGTTCGACAACGCCGGCCAGGACTGCTGCGCGCGCTCGCGCATCCTCGTCGAGAAATCGGTCTACGACCGCTTCGCGGAGCTGCTCGTGACCGCCACGCGCGGGGTGCGCGTCGGCGATCCGGAATTGGACGAGACGGAGATGGGGCCGCTGATCTCCGCCGCGCATCGGGAGACCGTCGCGTCGTTCGTCGAAGGCGAGCCGCTCTTCCGCGGCGACGTTCCCGGCGGCAAGGGCTACTGGTACCCAGCCACGCTCGTCGAGGCGCGGCCGGACGACCGGATCGCGCGCGAGGAGGTCTTCGGGCCGGTCGCCGCGCTCATTCCGTTCAACGACGAGGCGGAGGCGGTGCGGATCGCGAACGACTCCGTCTACGGGCTCTCCGGCTCGATCTGGACCAGGGACGGAGCCCGTGCGCTCCGTGTCGCCCGTGCGCTCGAGACCGGTGTGCTGTCCATCAACTCCAACTCGTCCGTCCGCGTCTCCACGCCGTTCGGGGGCTTCAAGCAGAGCGGCTTCGGCCGCGAGCTCGGCATGGAGGCGATGGCCGGCTACAGCGAGGTCAAGAACGTGTTCTACTCAACCGACTGATGGGACGGCTCGACGGAAAGGTGTGCGTGATCACCGGCGCCGGCGGCGGCATGGGTGCCGACGCGGCCCACCTCTTCACGGAAGAGGGAGCGAAGGTATGCGTCGCCGACGTGAACCTCGAGGCTGCCGAGACGGTCGCCGGCGAGGTCGGCGGGCTCGCGGTGCAGGTGAACGTCGCCGACGAAGACTCCGTCCGTGCGATGTACGCAGCCGCGAAGGAGAAGTTCGGCGGCATCGACGTGCTCTACAACAACGCAGGCATCTCGCCCGCTGACGACGACTCCATCCTCGAGACCGAGCTCGACGCCTGGGAACGCGTGCAGGCCGTCAACACGCGCGGCGTCTACCTGTGCTGCAAGCACGGCATTCCGTATCTGCTCGAGCGCGGCGGCGGATCGGTGATCAACGTCGCGTCGTTCGTCGCGCTCGTCGGCGCGGCGACGTCGCAGATCTCGTACACGGCGTCGAAGGGTGCCGTGTTGTCGATGAGCCGCGAGCTCGGCGTCCAGTTCGCGCGACAGGGCGTGCGCGTGAACGCGCTCTGCCCGGGCCCGGTGGAGACGCCGCTTCTGCTCCGCATCTGGAGCGAGACGCCCGGGGCAGCCGAGCGCCGTCTCGTGCACGTGCCGATGGGGCGGATGGCGAAGCCACGCGAGATCGTCAATGCCGCGCTCTTCCTCGCGAGCGACGAGTCGTCGTACGTGAACGCGTCGACGTTCCTCGTGGACGGCGGCCTCACGGCCGCGTACGTCACGCCGGAATAAAGGTACTCCGGTGTCAGACACCGTTCCGGTGTCTGACACCGGCGAACGATTACGTCCCGACGACCTGGACGAGCCAGCGCCGGTCGCGCTCGCGGTCCAGTTCGATGAAGAGCACCTTCTGCCACGTCCCGAGCTGGAGCTCGCCTTCGCGCACCGGCACGGACTCGCCGGCGGTGCCGAGCAGCATCGCCATGCAGTGCGAGTGGCCGTTGCCGATCTCCATGTCCTCGGGGCAGATGTTCTCGGTGCGGCGGTCCCAGTCGTCGTGCGCGTAATAGGTGTCGTTCGGGACGAGCCGACGCAGCAGGCTCGTGAAGTCCTCGAGGAATCCTTCTTCGAGCTCGTTCACGCGCACGCAGCAGGTGGTGTGCGGGGAGTACACGCACGCGATGCCGTCGGTGATCCCACTCTCGCGGACGGCGGTCTGCACGTCCTCGGTGATGTCGGTGACCGTCAGCCCACCGGCGGTTCGGAGCTGCTTCTCGTGCTGGAAAACCTTCACCGCTGCGTATTCTGCTGGATCTGACGGCGCGACCGGCGGGAGAATGCGATCCTCAAGAGAATCTGCGACCGTCGGGCCCGTAGCTCAGCTGGTTAGAGCAGGGGACTCATAATCCCTTGGTCCCTGGTTCGAATCCAGGCGGGCCCATGATTTGCTGAGCGACTGTGGGTCGGATCACGCTACGGCTGAGCCCCCGGCTCCGCTTCGGCCGGAGGCGCCTCTTCCTGCGCGTCTCCATGCACGACTAGCCGCGCGGCACGCTCAGGAACGCGTTCCACGCCGGCTTGTGGACGCCCGTGACGGTTTCCAGGCCCGACTGCCAGCCGCCGATCTCAGGTTGGTCGCGGACGAGGAACCAGAGCAGCATGTCGATGCGCGGGTTCTTCCGCGCGATCGCGTAGGCCTGCTTCAGGTCGGCCGCCTGCTTCGCCCAGCTGACGCCCATGATCGTCTTGTCGGGCGGGTTCGTCTCGTAGCCGTACTCGGTGATCCAGAGATGCTTCGGCCCGTACAGGCGCGTGATCTCCGCCAGGAGCTGCGAGATGTTGCCGAGCTGCGTTCGCCGCTGCGTCTTGCCGGTCGGCACGAACGTCGGCGACTCCGTCCCTGCAGCCGGGTACGGGTTGTGTGCGTACGCGTCGAACGTCTTCATCCCGTACTTGTGTGCCGCCAGGAGGAACGAGAGCGGATCGACCGAGGCGCGGCTCGTGGCCGGCGCGTCGTTGCCCTTCGGGTCGGTCACGCCGCAGGCAACCTTCTCACCGGACTGGGTGTGGATCCCGGCGTACACGGCATTGCAGATGCGCGCGTAGTTGTACGCGCTCTCGATTATCCACTTCCCGCCGACCTTCTTGTACTGCGGCGAGAGGAAGACCGGGTTGTTCGGTTCGTTCCAGGCCGTCCACATCTTGATCGCGGGGAGCGGGATTGTCGGATCGCCGAGCGAGGGATCCCGCTGCGCCGCCGGCGGAACGTACGTGCCGCTGTAGCGCAGCGCCGCGGCGCGCGCGAACGACTGTAGGTTGGCGAAGCTCGTCGGCGCGTGGTTCTTGCCTGCGCCGTGGTTCGCCCACGAAGGCGTGCCGACGACCGAGAGCAGGAGCTTGATCCCCGAGTTGGCCGCGTAGATGTCGAGCCGGTCGTAGAGCGACCAGTCGTAGGCCGGGTCGCCCGGATTGGCGCCATTCGCCGGCTTCGTGTTCGCGACCGCCCACTGGTTCCCGCCCCAGTACAGGTTCACGCGCAGCACCTGCACGTGCAAGGACTGCAGGGTCTCGAACGCCGTGGTGGGATCGCCGTACAGCGTGAAAGCCTCGTCGTTGATCCCGACGAGCAGATTGCTGGACTTCGTGGTCGTGTGCTTCTTCGTCGTCGCGGTGGCGCTCGCCGCGGCGAGCCCGGTCACGATCAGCGCCGCCGCAGCGACGCGAATAATGCGCATCCTCACAAGTACCCCCCTTTGTTGGCTTCCGGTTCGACCGTACCCGTCAGAAAACGTTCAGAACGTAGATCGAGGTAAATCCGTACCCTTTCCTCATGTTCTCGTTCATGAAGCCAGCACACATGGTCACGCCGGAGGAGGCGCTCCCCGGCCGCAGCGACCCGATGCCCGTCCCCGAGCGCCACGAGGTGCTCGGCACGCCGATCGCGCCGCCTTTCCCAGAGGGCCTCGAGCAGGCGGTCGTCGGCATGGGCTGCTTCTGGGGCGCCGAGCGCGTCTTCTGGCGCGCCCCGGGCGTCTACACGACCGCCGTCGGCTACGCCGGCGGATTCACGCCCAATCCGACATACGAAGAGGTCTGTTCCGGCCGCACCGGCCACACGGAGGCGGTCCTCGTGGTCTTCGACCCGGCGCAGACGAGCTACGAGGAGATCCTGCGGCTGTTCTGGGAGAACCACGATCCGACACAGGGAATGCGCCAGGGCAACGACGGCGGCACGCAGTACCGCTCAGCCATCTACTGGATGAACGACGCGCAGCGTGAAGCGGCGGAGGCGTCGCGAGACATGTTCCAGGTGGAGCTCACCCGCGCCGGCTACGGCGAGATCACGACCGAGATCGCCGAGGCGGGTCCCTTCTACTACGCCGAGTCGTACCACCAGCAGTACCTGGCGAAGAACCCCAATGGGTACTGCGGGCTGGGCGGCACCGGCGTCGCCTGCCCGGTCGGGTTGACCAAGGCCTCATAGTCAGTCGGCAGGCTGTCCGCTGGAAGGCGGGCCTGGATCGTCGTAAGGTCGGCACATGGACACGCAAGGACGGCCAAGTCCGGTCGGTTCACCGTCTGAGTCAGTGCGGACGGGTCCGCTGCTCGACGCGCTCGTCCGCTTCGAGGTCGTGCTGTACGGGGCGGTCGCAGTTCTGCTCGCCGCGGCGGCGGTGCTCGTTCTCGTCGGCACAGTGCACGAGCTCGTACACGCGATCTCCTCTGGTCAAGACGCCGTCCAGACCGGCGTCACAGTGCTCGACCGCATCCTGCTCACGCTGATCATCGCGGAGCTCGTGTACACGCTCCGCTTCGTTCTTCGAACGCACGAGATCGTCGTCGAGCCATTCCTCTTCATCGGGCTCATCGCGGTCGTGCGGCGGATACTCATCGTCACCGCTCAGTTCGAGCGCCCGCCGGCGGCGGGCCGCGCGCTCACGAATCTGCTCCTCGAGCTCGGTCTGCTCGGCTTCCTGGCTCTCGCGCTGGCCGTCGCGCTTGCGCTCGTGCGCCGCCACGGCGCAAACCCCGTCTAGTCAGGCAGTCTCGCCGCCAT
>CAVOMK010000016.1:0-15877 GCA_963697005.1 uncultured Actinomycetes bacterium
CGGTCTCCTGAATCTCGTCCTCGTCCACGGCGCCACGATACTAGAGGCCTCGTGGACCCCGTCCGCCGCCTCCGCCGGATCGAATGGCTGCTGCTCGCAGTGGCCGCCACGCTGGGGGCGGGAACGGTCGGGTTCCGGCTGATCCTGCACGAGTCCTGGCTGCAGTCCGTCTACCGCGCGGTCATCACGGCCACGCTCACGGGCCTCGACACCGTGCCGTCGTCGAACGGCGCGCGTCTGCTCTCGATCGCGATGATCCTCGCCGGTCTGACGATCATCGCCTACGCCGGCGCGGTTATCGTCGAGGCGATCGCCGGCGGCGTCTTGACCGGCGCCGTGGCGGAACGGCGGAGGGAGCGCACCATCGAGAAGCTCAACGACCACTTCATCATCTGCGGCTACGGCCGCGTCGGCCGCCGCGTGGCCGAGGAGTTCCGCGCGGCGCGCGTCCAGTACGTCGTGCTCGACTTCCGCCCGGAGTCGATCGACGCCGCGAAGGAGCATGGCGACCTCTTCATCGAGGGAGATGCGACGAAGGACGAGGACCTGCAGCATGCGGGGCTCGATCGCGCGAAGGGGCTCGTGGCCGCCTCCGACTCGGACGCCGACAACCTGTACATCGTCCTCTCGGCGCGCTCGGCGCGGCCCGAGCTGCAGATCGTCGCGCGCGGCTCCGACGAGGATGCGGCGAAGAAGCTGCGGCTCGCCGGCGCCGATCGCGTGGTCCTCCCGTACGCGACCGCCGGCCGAACGATGGCGAACCTCGTCCTCAAGCCGCAGGTGACCGCGTTTCTCGACGCGGTGACGACGGCGACAGGCCCCGACCTGCACATGGCCGAGATCGTCGTGCACCGGACGTGCCTCCAGGCCGGCAAGACCATCCGCGACATCCGTGTCCGGCACGAGACCGGCGCGCTCATCATCGCGTTGCGCAAGGGCGACGGCAGCTTCGACACGACGCCGGAGCCGGACGTCTCGATCGACCCGGGCGACGTCATCGTCGGGATCGGGACGACGGACGAGCTGCAGCGCCTCGAGGATCTCTTCGCCGTTGGCGTCTGATCCCGTCAGCCAGCTGGCCGAGGCGCTCGGGCCGGACGTCGTGCTCGAGCGGCCCGGCGAATCCGCGCACGGCGACTATGCGACGAATGCCGCGCTGAAGCTCGCCGGCGCGCGGCGCCTGCCACCGCGGCAGCTCGCGGCCGAGCTCGCGCAGAGCGCGGAGTCGCTCGCGGCGGTCGAGCGCGCAGAGGTGGCCGGCCCGGGGTTCGTGAACCTGTTCCTCGGCGATGCGTGGTTCGCCGACGCGCTCGCGGTCGTCCTCGCCGAGGGAGACCGCTTCGGCGGCGGCAGCGCCGACCCGCGGCTGCGCTACCAGGTGGAGATGGTGTCCGCGAATCCGACGGGGCCGCTGCACGTTGCGCACGCGCGCAACGGCGCGTACGGGGACTCGGTCGCGCGTCTCCTCGAGTTCGCCGGGAACGACGTGAGCCGTGAGTACTACTACAACGATTCCGGCGGCCAGATGGACCGCTTCCGTGCGTCCGTCGATGCGATCCGGCGCGGGGAGGAGCCGCCCGCCGACGGGTACCGCGGCGACTACGTCCGCGAGCTCGCGGCGCAGCCCGGCGACCCCGTTCCCGAGATGCTGCATCGGATCGAGGCGTCGCTCGAACGCTTCCGCATCCATTTCGACTCGTGGGAGCGGCAGAGCGTCGTCGAGCAGCGGCTTCCCGAGCTGCTGCCGAAGCTCGACACGTACGAGAAGGACGGTGCGCTGTGGGCGCGGTCGTCGGCGTACGGGGACGAGGAGGACCGTGTGCTGCTCCGCTCGGAGGACCGCAGCCCGACCTATCGCGCGGCGGACGTGCCGTATCTCGTGGAGAAGCTCGAGCGCGGCTACGACCGCGCGATCTACGTCCTCGGCGCCGACCACCACGGCACGCGGAACTGGTACGCGGCGGTCGCGCGCATGCTCGGATACGACCCCGGCCGCGTCGAGGTGCTGCTGTACCAGCTCGTGCACCTGACGAGGGGCGGCGAGCAGGCGCGCATGTCGCGCCGGCGCGGCGACATCGTGTTCCTCGACGAGTTCCTCGACGAGATCGGTGTCGACGCGGCGCGCTGGTACCTCGTCAACCGCGGTCCCGACCAGACGATCGAGATCGACGTCGACCTCGCCGCCGAGCGCTCGCAGAAGAACCCCGTGTACTACGTGCAGTACGCGCACGCGCGCATCGCGGGCATCCTCCGCAACACGGATCACGCGACGAACGACGTGTCGCTAGCGGCGCCGCTCGCGCCCGAGGAGCGAGAGCTCGTCAAACGACTCGCCGAGCTTCCCGCCGTCCTGCGCGAGGCGACCGAGCATCGCGGGCCGCAGGCGATCCCCGCGTACGCGATCCGCGTCGCCGACGACTTTCACCGCTTCTACCACGAGCATCGCGTGCTCGAGAGCGAGCAGGAGGCCTTCCGGCTCGGCCTCTGCCGGGCGACGCAGACGGTGATCGCGCGCTGCTTGCAGCTCGTCGGCGTCGAGGCACCTGACAGGATGTAGCGCCGTGAGCGCCCGGCAGGCCCCCGACCGGAACATCGCCATGGAGCTCGTCCGCGTCACCGAGGCGGGGGCGATGGCGGCCGCGCGCTGGATCGGGCGCGGCGACAAGGAGGCGGCGGACAAGGCCGCGGTCGACGCCATGCGCTACGTCCTCGACAGCGTCGCGATGCGCGGCGTCGTCGTCATCGGCGAGGGGGAGAAGGACGAGGCGCCGATGCTCTACAACGGCGAGGAGGTCGGCAGCGGCGAAGGCCCCGAGGTCGACGTCGCCGTCGACCCGCTCGAGGGCACGCGCCTCACGGCTCTCGGCCAGCCGAATGCGATCACTGTCATCGCCGTCGCCGAGCGCGGCACGATGCTGTTCCCCGGCGCGGCCTTTTACATGGAGAAGATTGCGGTCGGCCCGGCGGCGATCGACGCGATCGACATCACGCGCAGCCCGGCGGAGAACGTGCGCGCCGTCGCGGACGCGCTCGGCAAGTCGCCGCGTGCGGTCGACGTGGTCGTGCTCGAGCGCGAGCGCCACGAGGTGCTGATCGCGGAGCTGCGCGAGGCCGGCGCCCGCGTGCGGCTCATTCGCGACGGCGACGTCGCGCCGTCCATCGCCGCGGCGCAGCCGGGCACCGGCGTGGACATGCTGTACGGCATCGGCGGCACGCCGGAAGGCGTTATTTCGGCCGCGGCGCTCAAGTGCCTCGGCGGCGGAATCCAGGGACGGCTGTGGCCGCGGAACGACGACGAGCGCCGTCAGCTCGTCGCAGCAGGGCTCGACCCCGAACGTGTGCTGTACACGGACGACCTCGTCTCGGGGAGGACGTCTTCGTCGCCGCGACCGGCGTCACCACCGGCGCGCTGCTCCGCGGCGTGCAGTACACAGCCGACGGCGCGACCACGGACTCGATCGTCATGCGCTCGCGATCCGGCACGGTGCGGAGAGTCGTCGCGCAGCAGTCGCTGACGAAGCTCTCCGCACTCACCGGATTCGAGTACACGTAGAAAGACCGGTACTAGGTACCGTCACGAAACCTTCACGGATGGCTGCCGCCGCGGCCATCGACGCGGCTGATCTCGTGACACTTCCGTTTGGGTACCTAGTACCGGCCTCTGGCGGTGTCTAGACGGCGACCGCCTCGCGTTCCATCTCCGGTGCATACAAGCCCGCTGCGCGCGGCCGAGTTCATCTTCGCGCGGTGGTAGTACGGCACGCTGGCCGGCCTCGACGTTCTCCGGCTTGCCGCCCCACGCGTGCAGCGCGGGCGCCTGCAGCGCTCGGCCGTACGAGAACGACAGCTGCCACGGGTGCGGGCCGCGGGCGTTCATCGCATTGAGGTGCGCGGTCGCGTCCTCGTCCGTCTGGCCGCCGGAGAGGAACACGATGCCGGGCACCGCGGCGGGCACGTGCTTGTAGTACGCGTGCAGGCTCTGCTCGGCGACCTCGTCGACGCCGGCGCGCTTCGACGCTTCGTAGCCGGAGAGCACCATGTTCGGCTTGAGCAGGGTCCCTGCCACGTCGACCTTCTGATCGAACAGCTCCGTGTACAGCGCGGCGAGCACGCGCGAGGTGACGAACTCGCTGCGCTCGATCGTATGCGTGCCGTCCTGCAGCACTTCCGGCTCGACGATCGGGACGATGCCCGCCTCCTGGCAGAGCGCGGCATACCGGGCGAGCGCGTGCGCGTTCGTCCAGATGCAGTACTCGCTCGGGTGCGTGTCCGAGATCGAATAGACGCCGCGCCACTTGGCGAAGCGCGCGCCGAGCTGGCGGTACTCGGCGAGCCGCTCCCGCAGGCCGTCGAGGCCCTCCGTCACGGTCTCGCCCTCGGCGTGCGCGAGCGGCTTCGCGCCCTCGTCCACCTTGATGCCGGGGATGACGCCCTTCGACTCGAGCAGCTGCGGGAACGGCGTCCCGTCGTGCCCGCTCTGCCGGATCGTCTCGTCGTACAGGATGACGCCGCTGATGTACTCCTCGACCCCCGGCGTCGTGAAGAGCAAGTCGCGATACGCGCGCCGCGTGTCCTCGGTCGACTCGAGGCCGATCGAGTCGAAGCGCTTCTTGATCGTGCCGGTGCTCTCGTCCGCGGCGAGGATGCCCTTGCCCTCGGCGACGAGCGCCTTGGCGGTCTCGTGCAGCTCGTTGTTGGCCATGCCGTCTCTCTCCCGTTCGGATGCTTTCCCCCAACGGTATCGCCACTCCGCGGGGCGCGAATCCGTGTTTTCACGGGACCGGGGAGCTGCCGCCGGCCGGGGCTAGAATCCGGCCTCAGCGCGGACGTAGCTCAGTTGGTAGAGCACTGGCTTCCCAAGCCAGGTGTCGCGGGTTCGAATCCCGTCGTCCGCTTGAGCTACAGCCAGCGCTTGTAGCGGAAGAAGCCGAGCATCGAGACGATGAGGACGACGAACGACGCCAGGATCGCCCAGAACGCGGTCTCGCTGCCGAAGCCCGGGAACGTCACGTTCATCCCGAAGAGGCCGGTGAGGAACGTCAGCGGTAGGACGACGACGCTGAAGATGGTCAGCACGTACAGGATGTCGTTCTGCTGGTGCGAGATGAGCGACTCGTTCGTGTCCTCGAGCGCCTCGACCACTTCCTTGTAGTTGTCGAGCAGGTCCCAGATGCGCTCGCTCGCATCGACGATGTCGTCGAAGTAGAGCTCGAGCTCCTCGGGCAGGAAGCGCTCGACGCCGCGCTCGAGCTGTCGCAGGGTCGGCCGCTGCGGCTTGATGATCTTGCGGTAGGAGATGATCTCCTGCTTGACCTTGTGGATGTCACGCACAAGGTCCTTCGCGCGGATCGCGACGTCGTCGATCTCCTCGTCGATCTGCTCGAGCTTGAAGCCGATCTTGTCGAGGATCGGGAAGCAGTAGTCGTACAGATCGTCGAGCACCTCGTAGAAAAGGCGGCCGGAACCGCGGGTGAAGAGCGACTCGCGAAAGTCCTCGTTCTCGTACGCGCGGCGGAAGAGCGAAGACACGGGTCGGAGCTCGACGCTCGGCAGCGTCACGAGGTAGCTCGGCCCCAGGAAGACGTCGAGCTCGCCTGCGTTGAGGCGGCCGATCGCGTTGTCGTACACCGGGAAGTGGAGGACCGCGAAGAGATAGCTCTCGCCCTCCTCCTCCGTGTAGGCGTCGACCTTGGGCCGCTGACGGCGGGACATGACGTCCTCGACGTCGAGCGGATGCCAGCCGAAGCGCTGCGCGAGCTGGAGCGCCTCCTCCTGCGTCGGGCGCTCGAGGTTGATCCAGGTCAGCCCGGCGTGATGGAGCTCGGCGAGGCGCGGCGGCGGAGCGGCGTCAGCGACAGTGACCGGACGGCCGCGGCGCGTGCGGATGCGAGGCGGGCTCGGCATCGGTACTGAGAGGGTCTCCTGTTGCCTGCCTTGTCATGCGTCCAAGTCTACCCAGCTCACAGCGGATCTTCAGCTTCGCGCGCTGCAATGCAAACGATGCGCGGGGGACCGGACGGCAACGAGCGCCTGACGGCGGCATCGGCCGCAGTGCTCTTCCTCATGCTCGCTGCAGAGGGCGTGACCATCCTGTCGATCCGGCAGCTGCTCTCCGTCCACGTCTTCATCGGCATGCTGCTCATTCCGCCGGTCGCGCTGAAGCTCGCGAGTACGAGCTGGCGCTTCGTGCGGTACTACCGCGGATCGCGGCCTTACCGGGAGAAAGGCCCGCCGCTGCTGCCGCTGCGGCTGCTCGCTCCGGTCGTCGTCGCGTCCACCGTCGCCGTGTTCGTCACCGGCGTCGCCCTCCTCGTTCAGGGGCCGGGCCGGGGCATCGTCCTCGGACTCCACAAAGCGAGCTTCGTCGTGTGGCTCGTCGCCACCGGCGTCCACGTGCTCGCGTACCTCTCGCGCGTCCCGCGGCTCGCCGTGGCGGACTGGCGCAGCGGCGCCGGCGCCGTCCCGGGCTCCCTCGCCCGGCGGTCGCTCCTCGCGGCCTCCGTCGTGGCCGGCGCGATCGTCGCGGTGTCGACCGTCCAGTACGCAGGACCCTGGCTGCACTGGCACGGGTAAGTCAGACGTAAAGGAGCGCATCCTCTCAGGCGATCCTCAGACTTCCCGGCTTTCATGGGCGTCGTGAGCGAGGTGGCGATCGCGAGAGCCGCTTCCGAGGCGCCGCCGCGCCGGCGGACGCATGTGCGCCGGGCCGTAGGCCTCGCTGTCGTCTGGACCTTCGTGCTCGGGAACGCGGCCGGGATCTTCTGGCTGTGGGCGAACGGCGGGAACCTCTCGACGCACGACGACCGGCGAGGCGCTCACGAGCGTCGCGCGCATCACCGGGCTCCTGAGCGCGTACATGGCGCTCATCCAGGTCATCCTCCTCGCGCGGCTGCCCGTGCTCGAGCGGCTCGTCGGCTTCGACCGGCTGACGGTCTGGCACCGGTGGAACGGTCACGCGACCATCGACCTCGTCGTCGCGCACGTCTTCTTCAGCGTCTGGGGCTACGCGCTGATGGACAAGTTCTCGATCGGCAAGGAGATCTCGACCATGATCTGGGGCGGGATCTACCCGGGGATGATCGTCGCGACGATCGGCACCGCGTTCCTGCTCGCCGTCGTGGCGACGTCGTACGTGATCGTGCGCAGGCGGCTCCGGTACGAGTGGTGGTACGCCGTGCACCTGCTCGCGTACGCCGGGATCGCGCTCGCGTGGTTCCACCAGATCCCGACCGGCAACGAGCTCGTGCTCGACACGGTCGCCGCCGACTACTGGCGGTCGTTGTTCGCCGCGACCCTGGCGCTCATCGTCGGCTTCCGCGTCGTCGTCCCGCTCGTGAACGCGTTCCGCTACCGGCTGCGCGTCGCCGAGGTCGTCGAGGAAGGACCGGGCGTCGTCTCGGTTCGGATCACCGGCCGCCGGCTCGAGCGGCTGCACGCACGTGCCGGGGCAGTTCTTCCTGTGGCGCTTCCTCACGCGCGGCCGCTGGGCGACGGCGCATCCGTTCTCGCTCTCGGAGGCTCCCGACGGGCGGTCGTTGCGCATCACCGTCAAGGCGCTCGGCGACCACACGGCCGCAAGCTGGGGTCGCTTCCGGTCGGGACGCGCGTCGCTCGCCGAGGGGCCGTTCGGCGTCTTCACCGATTCGCTGCGGCGCCGGAGCAAGCGCCTGCTCATCGCCGGCGGCATCGGCATCACGCCGGTTCGCGCGCTCGTCGAGAGCTCGACGGGCGACGACGTCGTGATCTACCGCGCCCTGCGCGAAGACGAGCTCGTCCTGCGGCGAGAGCTCGAGCGAGCTGGGCGTCGATGCGCACTACGTCGTCGGCGACCACGCGGCGCCCGGGGGCGACCTGCTCCTGTCGCCCGAGCACCTGCGCGAGCTCGTCCCCGATCTCGCCGAGCGCGACGTCTACGTCTGCGGGCCGCCCGGCATGACCGATTTCGCAGTCCGGAACGTCCGCCGCGCGGGCGTCCCCCGCCGGCACATCCACGTCGAACGCTTTGCCCTCTGAGAAAGGAATACGTATGCGCAGGAAGCTCGTCAGGTGCGGCCGTCTCGCTGGTCGCCATCGTCCTCCCCGTGGCGAACGCCACCGCCGCCGCCGCGAAGAAGGTCGTCACGACGAAACGCGTCACAGGCCCGCAGGCGGTCGCCAGCCAATTCGGTTACGTCGAAGTCACGCTCGTCGTCCGGAAGACGACGACGACCGTCGGGACGCACAAGACGGTGACGCGCAAGATCACGAACGTCCTCGTGCCGATCTTTCCGAATCACACCAGCCGCTCGATCTTCATCAACCAGCAAGCGGTCCCTTGCTGACGAACGAGGTGCTGACCATGACGCAGTTCAACCCGAACATCGAGCTCGTCGGAGGCGCGACGGCGACGAGTTACGCGTTCGCGCAGTCGCTGCAGGCGGCGATCCTCGCGGCGAAGAAGACTGATGCACCGCGTCGAGCACATCATGGGGATGCCGATCGTCGTCTCGGTGCGCGACGGCGACGTGCCCGACGAGGGTGTTCGACTGGTTCCGGCACGTCGACGCGACGTTCAGCACGTTCAAGGAGGACAGCGAGATCAGCCGCTTACGCCGGGGCGAGCTCGCTCGCGACGGACGCGAGCGACGAGGTACAGCAGGTGCTCGCGCGCTGCGACGAGCTGCGCGAGGAGACGTCGGGTTCTTCGATATCGATGCGGTCGACGGCGATCCGTCCGGCTTCGTCAAGGGCTGGGCCGTCGACGAGGCGTGCACGATCCTCGACCGCGCCGGCGTGACCGAGTACGGCGTCAACGCGGGCGGCGACATCCGCACGCGCGGCCGAGTGGACGATCGGCATCCAGCATCCGCTCGAGCCGCAGTCGATCGCGAAGGTCGTCGAGGGCGACGACCTCGCCGTCGCCACGTCCGGCGCGTACGAGCGGGGAGACCACGTCCGCGATCCGCACACGCGGTGACGCACCAAGCGGAATCCTGTCGGTGACCATCACCGGCCCTGATCTCGGCACCGCCGACGCGTATGCGACCGCCGCGTTCGCGATGGGTGCGCGCCGCGCGCCCGGCTGGACGGCGCGGCTGCGCGGCTACGAGGCGATGACGATGCTCTCCGACGGCCGCGTGCTCTCGACCCCGAACTTCCCGTCCGCCTGCTCGCCCGCACGAGGGCGGCGGAACGGCCGCTCGATCACGTAGTAGGAGATGAGCGTGAGGGCCGCGGTGAGCGCAAGCGCGCCCCAGCGATCGTTCCAGCCCGTCAACCACATCGCCGGGATCTGCCAGAGATACAGGCTGTACGAGAGCGCGCCGATCCAGACGAGCGGCCGCGCGCTCAACACGGCGCGGACCGGCCCGGGCGAAAGCGCTGCGAGCACGAGCGCGGCGGCCGCCACCTCGACGACGGGCAACCCGCCGACCGACCAGGGAACTGTTTGGGCGCCGAGGATGAACGCGGCTACGACGAGCGCGCCGGCGACGCAGCCCGTCACTGCCGAGACCGTCGTGAGCCCGCGCCGGCGCGCGTACGCAAGGAGGCAGCCGAGGACGAGCCCGTCCATGTGCGTATCGGGCGCGTAGTAGAGGCGGTGCCAGCCGGCGCCGGCGCCGGCAAGAGCGGCGCGGTACAGGACCAGCGCGACGAAGCCTGCTGCCAGGAGCGTCATCACGCGTCGTTCGGTGAGCCGGCGTCGGAGCGCGAGGAGCGCGATCGGCCAGAGAACATAGAACTGCTCTTCCTGCGCGAGTGACCAGAGGTGAGCGGCGGGCGTCGCCGCGAGGAAGTCCGAATGACCGAATCCTCGCACGATGTTCGCCGCGTACAGCCCGGAGGCCACGATGCTCGCGACGAGGCCCGGTGAATAGAACATGGGGCCGACGACGGCGATGAGGATGAGCACGGCGCCGAGCGCGGGCAGCAGTCGCCGCGCACGCCGGATGTAGAACGCCCGGAGAGACACGAGCCCGGTCCGGTCGTGCTCCTCGAGCAGCAGCGTCGTGATGAGAAAGCCGGAGAGGACGAAGAAGAGGTCGACGCCGTAGAAGCCACCGCTCAACCCGAAGAGATGCACGCCGAGCACACCGAGGATGGCGATCCCGCGCAGGCCGTTCAAGGCCGGGACGTAGCCCAGCCGCGCCGTTGCCGTCGGTGGCGACATGTCGGAAGTGCTTCGGCTGCGAGAAGCGCCGAGCGTCGCCCCCAAACGAGGGTTCCGCGACGGCTTGGCAGAGCGAGTGCGCCCGGCAGGATTCGAACCTGCGACCTCGCGCTCCGGAGGCGCGCGCTCTATCCCCTGAGCTACGGGCGCGGGAAGACAGATTACCCGCGTGGACGTCTCCGCGCGGATCGTGACGCTCGAGCTCGCGGAGACGTTCGTCATCGCGCGCGAATCGAGCGACGAGGTCGACGTCGTCCAGGTCGAGCTGACGCACAGTGGCGTGCGCGGCCACGGCGAGGCGGCGCCGATCGAGCGGTACGACGAGTCGCCGGCGTCGGCGCTCGCGTATGTCGAGGAGCATGCCGGGCTGCTCGGCGACGATCCGTTCGCGATCGAGGACGTGATGGCGCGCCTCCCCGCGACGGAGTTCGCCGCGCGCGCCGCGTTGGACGCGGCGCTCCACGACCTTCAGGGGAAGCTCGCCGGCCTGCCGGTGTGGAAGTTGCTCGGCCTCCGGCGCGAAGGCCCGCCGACGAGCTGGACGATCTGGCTCGGCGACCCCGACGACATGGCCCGCCGCGCAGAGAAGGTCGGCGACCGTTTTTTGCGCCTGAAGCTGAAGCTCGGCGGCGGGGACGGGCTCGACGTCGAGCGCGTGCGCGCGGTGCGCTCCGTCACGGAGTTGCCGCTGCAGTGCGACGTCAACGAGGCGTGGACGCTCGAGGAGGCACTCGACGCGCTGCCGCAGATCGACGTCCAGTACTGCGAACAGCCGCTGCGCGCCGGCGACCCGGGCGGTGCAGAGCTGAAGCGGCGCTCCCCGGTTCCGATCTACGTCGACGAGGACTGCCACACGCTCGCGGACGTCGCCGCGTGCGCGGAGCGCGCGCACGGGATCAACGTCAAGCTCGCGAAGTCGGGCGGCATCCGCGAGGCGGTGCGCATGGTGCACGCCGCGCGCGCGCTCGGTCTCGGCTGCATGCTCGGCTGCATGGTCGAGTCGGGCCTCGGCATCGCAGCGGGCGCGCACATCGCGAGCCTGTTCGACCACGTCGACCTGGACGGAAACATCCTCATCGCGCACGACCCGTGGCCGGGCGTCCGCTTCGCCGACGGCGTGCAGCTTCCCTCCGACGAGCCGGGGCTCGGTGTCAGACACCAAATATCTGATCCTCGCTGAGGGCTTCTCCGCCGACCCGCACTACGGGAAGACGGCGCTCGGTGTCCTCCGCTACCGGCGCGCCGACGTCGTTGCCATCCTCGACTCGAAGCGCGCGGGCGAGAGCGACGACGGCGTTCCGGTCGTCGGCGCGGTCGAGGACGCGCTCCCGTTCGCGCCGACGACGGCGCTCGTCGGCGTCGCGACGCAGGGCGGACGCTTCCCGCCCGCGTGGATCGAGATCCTCAAGCAGTGCATCGTCAACGGCATCGACGTCGAGAACGGCCTGCACGTGTTCCTCGCCGACGACTCGGAGCTGCGCGCGCTCGCAGACCAGCACGGCGTCGTGTTGCGCGACCTGCGCCGGCCGCCTGCCGACCTCTCGACGGCGACGGGCGCGAACCTCGAGGTACCGCGGGACGATCGTGCTGACCGTCGGCTCCGACTGCGCGATCGGAAAGATGACCGTCGCGCTCGAGCTCGACCTCGAGGCGCGCCGGCGCGGCGAGCGCTCGTTCTTCGTTCCGACGGGACAGACGGGTATCGCCATCGCGGGGTGGGGGATCGCCGTCGACGCGGTCGTCGCCGACTTCATCGCCGGCGCGGCGGAGCGGCTCGTCGTCGAAGGGAGCGCACGCGGCGGCGAGCTCCTCTGGGTCGAGGGGCAGGGCGCGATCCTGCACCCGGTGTACTCCGGCGTCACGGTCGGCCTCTACCACGGCAGCGCGCCGCATCTGCTCGTGCTCTGCCACGAGGCGGGGCGGACCGAGATCGAGGGCGCCGGCGGGGGCCCGCATGCCATCCCGCCGCTGCGCGAGCTCGTCGATCTGCACGAGCGGCTCGCGCTCCCGATCCGGCCGGCGCGCGTCGTCGCGGTCGCGCTGAACACCCGCGCGCTCGACGAGGAAGCCGCGCGCGCGGCGATCGCCGACGCCGAGGCCGAGACGGGCCTCCCGGCCGACGATCCCGTCCGGTTCGGCGCCGGACGTCTCGTCGACGCAGTGCTGCGCTGCGAGAGGGTAGTCCCCGGGCCTGTCGAAGATGGGCCGGCCGGCCCATGACCTCGAAGCCCGGTGGTCGAGACTCTTGGGCGCGGGACCGGGTCGATCCGAATATGCGAATGAAGATTGCTGCGTAGCCGCGCTCGGCGCTGTCCTGCTCGGCGGGGCAGTCGCCGGCGGCGCCGTGGGCCAGGGGGGACACGCCGCCGGACACGACGATGACGTCGACGTCGCCGACACGACCACGACGGACACGACCACAACGGATACAACGTCCACGGTGACGACGTCCACGGAGACGACGACCACGGAGACGACGCCGACCACCACGACGGCGCCGACGACGACCACCGTCCCGACGATTCCTCCGATCAACTACGGCGTCGCGGACGACACGGGCAAGTACGCCGACGACGGCGGCGCGTGGTTCGACACGATGCTGAAGGGGGCAAACCTGACCGAGGAGCGCTGGACGCTCGCATACGACCCGAAGAACCCGGCCGGGATCGACGAGCTGCCGTTCATCCAGCGTGCGGCGCCGCAGGCGCAGACCGACGGCATCCACGTCGTGCTCGCGCTTTACGCACGTCCCGCGAGGGCGCACAGCCCGGCTGCGTTCTGCGGCTGGGCGGCGCTCGTCGCGAAGACGGTCGCCCAGTGGGGCATCCACGACTACATCGTCTGGAACGAGCCCAACACCGCGCTGTACTGGTCGCCGCAGAACGCGAAGGCGCCGGCCGCCTACGAAGCGCTGCTCGCCAGCTGCTACGACGCGATCCACGCCGCCGACCCGGAGGCGCAGGTGATCGGCTTCGGGCTCTCGCCGCGCTCGAACGGGCCGACGCAGACGGAGCCGATCCCGTTCATCCTCGCCGCCGGCGCGGCCTACCGGGCCTCCGGCCGGACGACGCCGATCATGGACCAGATGTCGGTGCATCCGTATCCGAATCCGAGCAACCCGACGGATGGGCCGAGCGTCGGCTACACGAACGTCGGCGACTACGGCGTCCCGAATCTCGACCGGGTCAAGCAGGCGGTGTGGCAGGCGTTTCACGGCACCGGGCAGCCGACGACGCTGAACGGTCTGACGTTCCGCATCGACGAGCTCGGCTGGCAGACGAGCACTGTCGGTTATCCGCAGTACTACAACCGCGAGAACGTCGGCGTCGTGAGCCAGCAGACGCAGGCGAACTACATCCGCCAAGCCGTGCAGAGGTACTTCGCCTGCGACCCCACGGTCTCCGACGTGGAGTGGTTCCTGCTCGTGGACGAGTCCTCGCGGAACGGGAAGACCAGGAAGGGGAAGCCGGTGGGCGGCGGTTGGCAGAGCGGCCTGCTCACGGCCGGGGGCGAAGGCGTCTCGACCGCCAAGGTCGCCTACACCGAGGATGCGCCGCTCTTCGCGGCGGGCCGCGCCGCGTGCACGAGCGGGATGGACGACTGGAAGCCCCTGCAGGCGAGCGCGGTCCAGGGCAAGGGGAACGGGAAGGGCGGCATGAAGAAGGGGAGGGGCGGCACGAAGAAGCCGTAGGAGGCACTTGACACGAACACCTGTTCGCCGTACCATGGCGAACACATGTTCGGAAAGCTCCTCATCGTTTCCGTGGTGGCCGCCCTCGCGGTCGGCCTCGTCGCCCGCACCTCCCACGGGGCAGGCCCGCGAGCGGACGTACGTCGTCCGGCCGGCCGACACCCTCTGGTCGATCGCCGCCCGCACCTATGCCGGCGATCCGCGCCAGGGCGTGTGGGAGCTCGAGCAGCGGAATCACCTGGCCACGGACACGCTGCGTCCGGGCCAGAAGCTCGTCCTGCCGGGCTAGTCGACGTCCGGGATGTCGATCCCGAAGACGTAGACCTTCTCGCCGCGGAAGAGCCGTTGCTCCTCGTCCCACGGGAACCAGATGACGACGTCCCATTCGAGGCGCTCGCCGGTCGGTCTACGCCGAGCCACGGCGCGGCGTGCGTCGCGGTGACGTGTGCCTCCTCGCAGACGCCCTGCGGGCCGATGACGATGTCGGTCAGGTCGAACTTGATATCGGGGAACGCAGTCAACAGCTGCGTGTAGAAGCGGGCCGCGCCCTCGTGCCCTTCCCACCGGTGGCCGGTCTGGACGATTCGTAGAGCAGTCCGGTGTCAGCGTCGAGATGAGGCCGGGAAGGTCGCGCGCGTCCTCGGCGATCGAGTGCCGCTTGTACAGGTCGCGGATCTCGGTGTAGAGCGCCGGCGTGATCTCGCGCCGATAGAGCTCGAAATCGCTGCGTCCGCCATTGCGGCAGAGACTAACCCGCGGGGACGATTTTCTCCGCTCTACGGCGCTGTCGGCGCGTCGGTTCTCCGGCTCGAGACCTCCATACACTCCTCCGGAGTGGACCTCGATCTCGTCTTCCTGGGCACGTCCGCCTCGATGCCCACCGCCAGGCGGGCTCCGGCAGCCATCCTCCTGCGCCGTGGCGGCGAGCGGCTCCTGTTCGACTGCGCCGAGGGAACGCAGCGGCAGCTTCAGCGCTCAGCCGTTGGGTTGCCGGAGATCGAGGAGATCTTCCTGACGCACCTCCATGCCGACCACGTGCTCGGCCTGCCGGGGATGCTCAAGACGTTCGCGTTGCGGGGCCGCGAGGAAGCCGGGCTCACGGTGCACGGGCCGCGTGGGGTGCGCGACCTCTTCGCGAATCTCAAGCCGTTCCTTGGCCGCTTGCCCTATGCCCTGACGATTGTCGAGCTGGCGCCCGGCGACGTCCTGGAGCGGGGGGAGTACCGGATCGAGGTCTTCGCCGTCGACCACGGCGTGTACGCCGTCGGCTACGCGCTCGTCGAGAACGAGCGTCCCGGCCGCTTCGATGTGGCCGCCGCCGATGCTCTTGGAGTGCCGCCGGGGCCGGAGCGGGGGATCCTGCAAGGTGGCGATCCGGTCACGCTCGAGGACGGTCGCGTCATCACGCCGGACGCGGTGCTCGGTCCGGCGCGGCCGGGGCGGAAGCTCGCGCTCACCGGCGACACCGCACCGGCGCCGAGCGTCATCCAGGCGGCGTACCGGGCCGACCTGCTCGTGCACGAGGCGACGTTCGGCGACGAGGACAAGGAGCGCGCGCGCGAGACGCTGCACGCGACCGCGGCGGAGGCGGCGCAGGTGGCGAAGCTCGCCGAGGTGAAGCTCCTGGCGATCACGCATCTGTCGCCGCGGTACGCCGGCGGGGAGCTCGTGCGCGAGGCGCGGGCGATCTTCCCCGAGACGGTGGCCCCGCGGGACTTCGACACGATCGAGGTCCCGTATGCCGAGCGCGGCGCGCCGCTACTCGTGAAGCGGGGCGGAGCCGCGCCGGAGCGGACCGCCTATGATCCGAGCGCGATGAGCCGCATGGTCCAGGTCGCAACGGCGGGTGACGTCACCGAGGCCGAGGAGCTGCAGGAGCCCTGCGCACCGCCGGCATCGAGGCAGAGCTCGAGCCGGTCGACAACGAGGACGGCCTGAACGTGATGGTCCCGGAAGGCGCGCTCGAGGCTGCGCAGGACGCGATCGAAGCGTTCAGCGAGCCCGACGACATCATCTCTGAGCCGTAGCGGGCTCCC
>CAVOMK010000017.1:0-27790 GCA_963697005.1 uncultured Actinomycetes bacterium
GCGCCGTTCACCGATCCTGCACCACATCGTCACCATCCGTCCGACCATGCTGTGGAAACGCTCCGCACACTTCGTGCGACGATGCGCCGCAAGATCGAGCCGCTGCTCTGCGAGCTCCACGCCCACACACCTGGAGCGACGGCTCGCTGACCCGTTCCGGAGCTCGTGCGACCTGTACGGCCGCAGCGGCTTCGACGTCCTCTGCCGTCACCGACCACGTGAATCGCACCGACGACCCGGCTGGCCGACGCGCCCGCGCGCGGCGTACGCCGGGTCGCCCGGATACCTCGCCGAGCTCGCCGCGCAGGCGGAGCGGCGCGGCGCGACTACGACCTGCTCTCCTTCCGGGCCTCGAGCTCACCTACGAACGACCTGGATACCGATCTCGCCGGGCACGCGGTGGCGGTCGGGCTGCCGCGCATTCGTCGGGGTCGACGACGGACTCGAACTAGCTTTCGCGCTGCGCGCGCGCAAGGGGCGGCGCTCGTCGCCGCCCACCCGTATCGCTGGCGGACGGCGCAACGTTCGCTCCGGCGCACGGCTGCCTTCGCAGCGATCCGCGGCAGCGGCGCCGCTCGTCGACCGCTTCGAGCTCTTCAACCGCGACACGCTCTTCGGCTGGGTCGCCGCGCGGGGCTGCCGCGGTCGCCTGCGGCGACTTCCACCGGCTCGAGCACCTGGCGACTGGAAGACGCTGCTGCCGTGCGCGAAGGACGAGGGCGCCGTGGTCGGCTACCTCCGCTCGCCGCGGCCGGCCTTCCTGACGCGCATCGACCCGCCCAGCCGAGCCTCCCGCGCCGCCTAGCCTACGAAACGAGCAGCGCCCCTCGGGCGGGGCGCTGTCGTTCGTTGCCGTACGGAGGGTTCTGCACGACCCTACGCGCGGCCCCCGGGTCCAAGTGGGCGGCGATCGTGTAACGGTCCGGTGAAAGCGCGCGGGATGGCTAAGGTCAAGCCTGTGGAGGCGGTCACCGAGTACGAGCGGAAGCTGGACGCGCCGGAGGGCTTCGAGCTCCCCGACCTGGGCGGCGGAGCCGCTCGAGCCGCGGGTCTTCACGTCGATCTACCACGACACCGCCGACCGCTCGCTGGCGCACGCCGGGATCACGCTGCGCCGGCGCACGGAGCGCGGACGGAGCCTCTGGCAGCTCAAGCTCCCGGCCGGCGACGCGCGGCTCGAGCTCGAGGAGGTGGGCGGCCCTGCAGGAGCGCCGAAGTCGATCGCGCAGCTGCTCGTCGCGCACCTCCGGCACGGCCCGGTCGCACCCGTCGCCGAGCTCCGCACGCGCCGCCACGGAGCGCTCGTGGCGCGCAACGGCAGCACCGCCGAGGTGACGATCGACGACGTCTCGGTCATGGACGCGCTTCGCGTCGTCGAGGAGTTCGTCGAGGTCGAGGTCGAGCTGAAGCAGGGCAAGCCGAAGCAGCTGGAGGCGATCGCGGACGAGCTCGAACACGCAGGCGCCCGGCCCACTGATGGCACCCCGAAACTGTTCCGGGTGCTTCGCCTTCCGGTAGACGACCATGCGCCCACGGGTCCGCTCGATGCTTTGCGCATGCGGCTACGCGCGCAGCTGCGCACCGTGCTCGCCAACGATCCCGGCACGAGGCTCGGCCGCGATCCGGAGAGCCTGCACGACATGCGCGTCGCCGTCCGCCGCTCGCGCGCGCTCCTGCGCGCCGGAGAGCCGCTGTACGCGAACGACGTGAGCGGTCTCGCCGAGGAGCTGCGGTGGGTCGGCGAGAAGCTCGGCGCCGTCCGCGACCTCGACGTCCTCCTCGAGCGCCTGCGCGCGGAGGCGGAGGATCTCGATGCCGCCGACCGCACGGCTGTCTCGCACGCTGCTGCGGACGCTCGAGCGCCGGCGCACGAGCGCGCGCACGGCGCTGCTGAAGGCGCTCGGCAGCGACCGGTACTTCGCGCTGCTCGATCGCTTCGCCGCGGAGGTCGACGCGCTCACGCCCAGCGGTGTCGACATCACGCTCGACGATCTCGCTAAGCGCGAGCTGAAGAAGCTGCGCAAGGACGTCCGCGCGACGGGCGACGGATCCGGCGGACGACGAGCTGCACGCGCTGCGCAAGCGCGGCAAGCGCGTCCGCTACGCGTACGAGCTCGCCGGCAAGGACGCGGTGGTCAAGCGTGCGAAAGCGCTGCAGGACGTGCTCGGCGAGCACCAGGACTCCGTCGTCGCGGAAACGACGCTGCGCGACCTCGTCCTCCGCGCCGGAGCGGGCGATCGTCGCCGGCCGCCTGATCGAGCGCGAGCGCGCCCGGCGCGCAGGCGCGCGCAATGGTTGGCGCAAGGCCTGGGACCGACTCGCCCGCGCCGCGAAGTGACCGACGTCGTCCGCGCAGCCGGCGGCGTGGTGCGAGCGCGACGGCGACGTGCTCCTCGTGCACCGTCCGAGATACGACGACTGGACGTTCCCGAAGGGGAAGGCCGAGGACGGGCGAGTCGGACGAGGACTGCGCGCTGCGCGAGGTGCACGAGGAGACCGGTCTGCACTGTGCGCTCGAGGACGAGCTCGCCCTCCACGCACTACGTCGACGCGAAGGGCAGGCCGAAGCGCGTGCGCTGGTGGCGCATGCAGCGTGCTGGCGGACGACGGCTTCACCGCCGAACGAGGAGGTCGACGAGCTGCGCTGGGTCGACCCGGAGACGGCCGCGGCCTGCTCAGCTATCCGCGCGACCTGACGCTGCTCTAGGCCGCGAGCTCGGCGACGGTGGCGAGTACCGCGCCCTCGCGGATGCCGCCGTCGCAGACGTGCAGCGGAACGCCGAGCCGCTGCTGGACCTCGGCGAGGAGCACGAGGCCCGGCGGGAGGATCCGCGCGCGCGTGCGATGCACGCCGTACCGCCGCGCGATGGTCTGCTCGCGCTTCGTCTCGACGATGCGCAGCGCTTCCGCCAGCTCCGCTTCGCCGAGCCACGGACCGACGAGCCGGCGCGCCGCGCGCGCGCTGCCGCCGACGGCGAGAGCGACCTGGACCTGCGGCGGCGCGACCGCCGCGAACGCCCGCGACGCTTCGGCCCGCGCAGCCTCGGTTCCTTCGACGCGCTCCGTCAGCCGAACGGAGCCGAGGTCGACCGACCGCACCCAGCGCGGATCCGCTCCGGGATGCGCCGACGGCGATCTCCGTCGATGCGCCGCCGACGTCGCAGACGGCGATCGCACGGGGCAGCGCGACGTCGGCGGTCGCGACCGCCCCTGCGTAGGCGAGCCGGCCCTCCTCCTCGGTGGAGAGCACGCGCACCACGTGTGCGCCGCACTGCGCGTGATCGCGTCGACGAGCGCGTCGGCATTCCGCGCTCTGCCGGCCCGGCGCGGTGAGGAACACGTCGAGCGTCTCGGCGCCGCCGCGGCGCGCGAGGCCGCAGAGCTTGCCGACCGCCTTCGCCGCGGCCGCGATGCTGACGTCGGAGACGACACCGGTGCGTTCGATCTCCGCGCCGAGCGAGAGCCGCACGCGCTCCTTCTCCAGCGGGACGAGGTCGCGGCCGTCGACCTGCGCCAGGAGCAGGCGAATGGTGTTCGACCCGACGTCGACGACTCCGATCCGCACGTCCATGCATGGTAGGTCCCCCGCCGGAGGACGGCTCAACCGCGGCCGTGAACAGCCGGTGTCGAAGTCGTGAGAACGTGGCTACCGAGCCGCGCGGGCGAGCGAGACGCGTCGGCGGGCCCGCCGCATCATCGTCGCCTGCGCCGAGCGAACGCGGTCGTCCTTCTTCGTCCGGACGCGCTCCCACGATCCGTCGGAGCGAAGCTCCCACGAGGAGGTGTTGTCGGTGAGCAGCGTCTCGAACGTCGCGGCCAGCTCGGCCTGGATCGCGACGTCCTCCACCGGCGCGACGACCTCGACGCGGTGGTCGAGGTTGCGCGGCATCATGTCCGCGCTCCCGAGGTAGTACGCGGTGCGGTCGCCTGCCTCGAAGAAGAAGAGGCGGCTGTGCTCGAGGAAGCGGCCGAGCACGCTGCGCACGCGGATGTTCTCGCTCAGGCCCGGCAACGCCCGGACGCAGCGAGCACACGCCGCGCACGAGCAGGTCGATCCGCGCACCCGCCTCCGACGCCGCGTAGAGCTCGTCGATCACGTCCGTGTGCGTGAGCCCATTCACCTTGATGCGGATGCGGGCCTTGCGGCCGTCGCGCGCCGCCGCGGCCACGCCGCGGATCTCGTCGATCAGGCGCTGCCGCAGCGTGAACGGCGCGACGAGCAGCTTGCGGAAGTGCGCCGGGCGGCCGAAGCCCGTCACGTAGTTGAAGAGATCGGCGACGTCGGCGGCGATGTCCTCGTCGGCGGTGAAGAGACCGAAGTCCTCGTACCCGCGCGCGGTGACGCTGTTGTAGTTGCCGGTGCCGATGTGGACGTAGCGGCGCAGGCCGCCGCCCTCGCGCCGGACGACGAGCGTCATCTTCGCGTGGATCTTGAGCGACGGAAACCCGTACGCGACGTGCACGCCCGCCTGCTCCATCGCGCGCGACCACTCGATGTTGCGCCGCTCGTCTCCGCGGGCCTTGAGCTCGACGAGGCACACCGTCTGCTTGCCGTTCTCCGAAGCCTCGATCAGCGCCGGCACGAGTGGCGACTCGTCGCTCGTGCGATACACGGTCGACTTGAGCGCGATGACGTCCGGATCCTGCGCGCACTCGTCGCGAACGACTCGAAGCTCGCTGCGAACGAGTCGTACGGGTGGTGGACGATCACGTCGCCGGCGCGGATGACTGCAAACTGCTCGTCGGCCTCAACGTTCGCGAGCGGCGGCCGTGCGACCGGCACCCACGGGTCGGGCTTCAGGTCGGGCCGGTCGAGCTTCGTCAGCTCGCTCGCGTCGTCGAGGTCGAGCAGACCCGTCACCGGGTAGACGAGGTCGTCGGCGACTCTGAGCCCCTGCTGCAGGCGCTCGCGCATCGGGCGGGACATCGAGCTCGACACCTCGAGGCGCGTGACCTCCCCGAAGCGCCGCCGGCGAAGCTCGAGCTCGACCGCCTCGAGCAGGTCATCGGCTTCGTCCGAGACGTCGAGGTCGGCGTCGCGCGTGACCCGGAACACCGAGCGTTCGAGGATGTCCATGCCCGGGAACAGCGACGGCAGGAAGTGCGTCGAGGACCTGCTCGAGCGGGACGAAGCGGCCGGCGTCGCCGACGGAGACGAAGCGGGGTAGGCCCTCGGGTACCTTCACGCGCGCGAACCGCTCCTCCCCCGACTCGGGGTCGCGGGCGAACACGGCGAGACTGACCGAGAGCGCCGAGATGTACGGGAACGGCTGGCCCGGGCCCACGGCGAGCGGCGTCAGCACCGGGTAGATCTCGTCCTCGTACAGATGCACGAGCTCCTTCGAGCTCGTGGCCGGCCGAGGTCGTCGACGCCGGAGACGACGATCCCCTCGTCGGCGAGAGCCGGACAGAGCTCGTCCGACCAGATCCGCGCCTGGTCGGCGTACAGCTCGAGCACGCGCGCGCGTGACTCGGCGATCGTCTGCTGCGCCGTCCGCCCGTCCGGCGAGCGGACGGCGACGCCCGCCGCCGCCTGGCCCGTGAGGCCCGCGATGCGCGTCATGAAGAACTCGTCCAGCATCGAGGAGAAGATCGCGCAGAAGCGCACGCGCTCCAGGAGCGGCAGACTCGCGTCGGAGGCGAGGTCGAGCACGCGGGCGTCGTAGTCGAGGAAGGACAGCTCGCGGTTGATGAGCCGGTCGCCGCCCGTGAGGGATCGCTTTTTCGCGCGGACCGCTGCCATCGGGACAGACCACACTATGCCTCGTCGCCCGAGCGGCGGGTTGCGATCTGGTTACGAGACGGCGAAGTAGATCGCGGAGGCGGTGCCGGCGGCGGCGCAGTAGATCGCGAACGGCAAGAGCGTGTTCGTCTCGAAGTAGCGCATGAGGAACCGGACCGCGAGGAAGGCGGTCACGGCCGAGCAGAGCGCGCCGACGAGCGCCGGACCTCGGACTCCGTTGCCCTGCGAGCCGCGAGGTCCGGCAGCTTCAGCACGGCGGCGGCGAGGATGATCGGCGTCGCGAGCAGGAACGCGAAGCGCGCGGCGTCCTTGTGCGAGAGGCCGACGAGCAGGCCGCCGCCCATGGACGCGCCGGAGCGCGAGAAGCCCGGAATGAGCGCGAGCGCCTGGGCGGCACCGACGAGCGCGCTGTCGCGCCAGCCGACCGTGCGCGCGATGCGCTCGTCGTCGTCGTCCGACTCGTCACCGGCGCGCGGCGGCGGAGCAGCTCGGCGCCGTAGAGCACGAGCGCGTTGAGCGCCAGGAAGATGGACGCGTACTGCGGTGAGGCGAAGAGCGACCGCAGCTTGTCCTGGAGCGTGAGCCCGAGGATCCCCGCCGGGATCGTGCCGACGACGAGCAGCCAGCCGAGCTTTGCGTCGGCGTCATCGGGCGCGATCTCGCGGTCGCGCAGCGAGCGCCCGAGGCCCTTGACGATCCGCACCCAGTCGCGCCAGAAGAAGGCCGAGGAGCACGAGCGCCGTCGCGAGATGCAGTGCGACGAGGAAGGTCAGGAAGTACGGCGCGTTCTGGTGGATGTTCCAGCCGAAGAGCTTCGGAAGGATGACCGTGTGGCCGAGGCTGGAGACCGGGAAGAGCTCGGACACGCCCTGCAGCAGGCCGAGCATCGCCGCATGGAAGTAGCTGATGGGCACTACACGGAAGCCGCGCGCGTCTTCTTCGGGCCGGTGTTGAACCAGGCGAAGGCGAAGCACGCGAGCCCGACGAGGAACGACGCGATCCCGTGCTTCGTGTGGTGGTGGCTCGAGCCTGCCTGGTGACCCGGGAAGAAGGACGGCAGCGACTTCGCCGGCTCGACCCAGTAGACGATCGCGATCGCGATGAGCGCGATCCCGAGCACGACGGCCAGGGCGGCGAGGGTCCGGCGGTTCACGGCTCAATGTATTCTAGGGGCGTAGCCCGTCGACCGGGTGCGAGGCGTCGGTGAACTCGCGGAACTGGGCCGTGAGCAGATAGGCGGTCTGCTCGCCGATGTCGACGGCGCGGTCGCCGATGCGCTCGATCGTGCGGGCGACGACCACCATGCGCAGGCCCCATTCGCGCAGCGAGGGCTCGGCCATGACGTCGACGAGGCGCTCGACGAAGCGGCGGTTCGCCCGGTCGATCAGCTCGTCCAGCTCGACGAGGCTCTCCGCGCCGGAGAGGTCGCGGTGCGAGAACGAGTCGAGGGCCACACGCAGCATCTCCTCGGCGCGGTCGCCCATCTCGACGAGCACGCCCACGAGCGCGGGATCCGGGTCCGCGTCCACCACGAGCTTGGACAGCTTCGCGACCGTGACGCAGCCGTCGCCGGAGCGCTCGAGCAGCAGGTTGATGTGCAGGATGGCGAGGAGGAGGCGCAGATCGCGGGCGACCGGCGTCTGCAACGCGAGCAGCGCCTGGATCGAGCCCTCGATGCCGAGGAAGAGCTGGTCGATCTCGTCGTCGAAGGCGATGACCTCGTCGGCGAGCTCGACGTCGCGCCTCCTGGAGCGCCCGAATCGCGCCACGGACGGCCGAGAGCACTCTCTGGCCCTCCTCCTGGAGCTGCGCTTCGATCCGGTCGAGGGCTTCGTCGATGGCCATCGCGACACCGTACACCCGATGGGTGCTGGGGTTGCAGTGTACGTCACCACTCCGTAACCAGGCTGCAACAGGCCGTTTTCCCATTCGCCTCCGGTCGGGCCGTACGTTGGCCGCGAACCCACGGAGGAGGAAATTCAATGCCGAAACTCGGCACTTCGATTCGCATCATCAGCGCCGTCGCGGCGGCCGCGCTCCTCGCGGTCGTTGTCGCCGGTGCGGCAAATGCAAGGACCGCCCGCCACGCCACGACCATCTCCGGCGCGGGCAGCACGTTCGTCGCGCCGCTCGTCGCCCAGTGGGTGGCGGGTATCGGCTCCGCCTACGGCATCGAGCTGCAGTACAGCGCCATCGGCTCCGGCGGCGGCGTCGCGGCGATCACGTCCCGCACCGTCGACTTCGGCGCGAGCGATGCGCCGCTCACGCCCGACCAGTTCACGGCCTGCAATGGTTGCGAGCAGATCCCGTGGGTGCTCGGTGGCACGGCAATCATGTACAACCTTCCCGGCGTCAAGAACCTCCTGCACATGGACGGTCCGACGCTCGCGAAGATCTTCATGGGGCAGATCACTAAGTGGAACGACCCCGCGATCGCCGCGCTCAACAAGGGCGTGTCGCTCCCGAGCACGGCGATTACGATCGCCCATCGCTCCGACAACTCCGGGACGACGTACAACCTGACCGACTACCTCTCGAGCGTCAGCCCGGCATGGTCGTCGCAGCTTGGTAGGGGCGTCGCGGTCAACTGGCCCGTCGGAGTCGGCTGCGAAGGGCAGCTCCGGCGTCGCCGGCGTCGTGTCCTCCACCCCCGGCGCGATCGGCTACGCGGACGTCGCGTACTCGCTCGCGAACCATCTGAAGTACTTCGCGATCAAGAACCGCTCCGGCAAGTTCACAACGCCGGGCGCACGTGGGATCCTCTCGGCCGCAACGAGCGACCAGAAGCCCGCTGCGGACAACTCGCTCTCGATCGTGAACCCGCCGAAGAAGTACGACAACGCGTACCCGATCGCGACGTTCTCGTACGCGATCGTGCCGCTTCAGTCGAGCAAGGCCTCGGACCTGAAGCACTTCCTGTTCTGGGCGGTGACGAAGGGGCAGACGGGCCAGTACACCGCCAAGCTCCGCTTCGTCCCGCTGCCGAAGTCGGTGCTGGTCGTCGCCGAGAAGGCGATCGCCAAGATTCATAGTTAGCGCCGCATGTCCGCGGCCGACGTCAGCGCAGGATCGACCCGCCGCCCCTTCACGGGGCGGCGGGTCCGCTTTGGCGACCTGGCGCTTCAGCTCCTCGCCGGCGCGGCCGCCCTCGGTGCGACCGTGCTGGTCGGCCTCATCGTCTGGAAGCTCATCGATGGGTCGCGCCTCTCGCTCTCGAAGTACGGCCTCGGCTTCGTCACGCGAGTCGCGTGGAACCCGGTCATCGGCCACGAGCTCTACGGCGCCGGCAGCTTCCTCTTCGGCACCGTCATCACCTCGTTCTTCGCGCTCCTGCTCGCGACGCCGCTCGCGATGGGAGTCGCGCTCTTCCTCACCGAGCTCGCACCTCGCGTCCTTCGGGCGCCCGTGACCGCGCTCGTCGAGACCCTTGCCGCGGTGCCGAGCGTCCTGATCGGCCTCTGGGGCATCCTCGTGCTCGGGCCGCAGCTGCGCACGCACATCGAGCCGTGGCTTCACTCCGCGCTCGGCTTCATCCCGCTCTTCGGGCCACCCTCGGCGGCCGGCGCGAGCATCTTCACCGCGATCATCGTCCTCGCGATCATGATCCTGCCGATCGTGTCGAGCATCAGCCGGGAGCTCTTCCTCGGTGTGCCGCCCGAGCTGAAGGAAGGCGCGCTCGCGCTCGGGACGACTCGGTGGGAGATGGTACGCGGCGTCGTGTTCCCGTACGCGCGCGGCGGTGTCGCCGCGGCCCTCATCCTCGGTCTCGGCCGCGCGATGGGAGAGGCGATCGCCGTCACGCAGGTGATCGGCGGCGGCGTCTTCATCCACTGGAGCCTGTTCGGCGGCGGCGACACCCTCGGGAGCAAGATCGCCGCCTCGTACCAGGGAGCGAGCACGAATCTGCAGGCCTCGTCCCTCATCTACCTCGGCCTCATCCTGCTCGTGCTCTCGCTCGTCGCGAACATCGTGGCGCAGTGGATCGTGCGCAAGGTCGCTCGGAAGCACGGCGTCACGCGCGGAGGCCACGCATGAGCGCGCACGGGACTAAGCGGGCCGGGCCTCAGGCTCGACCATCTTCCTCGCCGCCGGCGGGTCAACCGCGCGATGGAAGGGCTGGCCTGGCTCGCCGCCGCGATCGCGATCGCGATCCTCGGCATCGTCGTCTGGTCGGTCGCGCGGAAGGGCTGGAGCGAGCTGAACCTCGACCTGCTCACGAAGTCGCCGATCCCGTTCAGCCTCACGAACGCGCCGCAAGGTCTCTCGAACGCCTTCGCCGGGACCCTCGTGATCGTCGGCCTCGCGACGGCGATGGCGCTGCCCGTCGGGATCCTCGTCGCCGTCTACCTGAACGAGTTCGCGCCTCCGTCGATTCGCACCGGGGTCGGCCTGGTGCTCGACGTCCTCGCCGGCGTGCCGGCGATCGTCGTCGGGATCTTCGTCTTCGTGCTGCTCGTCACCGGCAGCGGGCAGAGCGCGATCAAGGGCGCGTTCGCGCTCGCGATCCTCATGCTCCCGTTCGTCGCGCGGACGACGATCGAGGTGCTCGCGCTCGTGCCGAATGCGCTGCGCGAGGCGAGCCTCGGTCTGGGCATCCCGCAGTGGCGGACGACGCTGAGCATCGTCCTTCCGCGCGCGATCGGCGGCATCCTCACGGGCACCGTGCTCGCGGTCGCACGCGTGGCCGGAGAGACTGCGCCTCTGCTCTTCACGTCCTCGCTCGTCGGCACGCAGACGAGCTGGAATCCGACGCACGCCCTCCAGACGATTCCGGTGGCGATCTTCGAGCTGTCGGAATCCCCCGACCCGAAGGATCACGCCCGTGCCTGGGCGGCGGGATTCGTCCTGCTGATGTTCATCCTCTTCGCCAGCCTGACCGCACGCTGGCTCGCCACCCGTAACGCCCGTAAGATCGCCGGCCGTTGATGGAAGGAGCAGAAGACATGTCAACTACGATCGAACCGACCATGAGGGTCGAGACCCGTCGTCAGCCGCTCCCGCCGCGCGAGCAGCTCGAGTCGATCTTCGAGGTCGAAGGCCTCGACGCGATCTACGGCACCAAGCCGGCGATCAAGGACGTCTCGATGGTGGTCTACAAGAACCTCGTCACGGCCATCATCGGTCCCTCGGGCTGCGGCAAGAGCACGTACATCCGCTGCTTCAACCGGATGAACGACCTCATCCCGAGCTTCAGGCAGACGGGCACGATTCGCTACCACGGCCAGGACATCTGCACGTCGAACATCGACCCGGTGGCCGTGCGCCGGAACATCGGCATGGTCTTCCAGCGGCCGAATCCGTTCCCGAAGTCGATCTACGACAACGTCGCGTGGGGCTGCCGCGTGCTCGGCATGAAGGACGGTCTCGACGAGCGCGTCGAGCGCGCACTCACGCAGGCCGCGCTCTGGGACGAGGTGAAGGACCGGTTGAAGGCGAGCGGGCTCTCGCTCTCCGGCGGCCAGCAGCAGCGCCTCTGCATCGCGCGCGCGATCGCCGTCGAGCCGGACGTCGTGCTCATGGACGAGCCCGCGTCGGCGCTCGATCCGATCGCGACGCAGGCGATCGAGCAGCTCATGCACCAGCTCAAGAGCCAGTACACGTTCGTCATCGTCACGCACAACATGCAGCAGGCGGCGCGCGTCGCCGACATGACGGCGTTCTTCTCCATCTCGCGCGGCGAGGAAGGCCAACGCTACGGCGAGCTCATCGAGTACGACGCGACCGAAAAGATCTTCACCGCGCCTTCCGACAAGCGCACAGAAGATTACGTCACCGGCCGTTTCGGCTAGGCGCGCAGGTACCGATACGTCAGTGCCGCCAGCGCCGCGCCGAGCGGCGGCGCGACGAGATAGAGCCAGAGCGCATGCAGGTCGCCGGAGACGAGCGCCGGCGCGAGCGAGCGCGCGGGATTCATCGACGCGCCTGTGACGGGGCCGCCGAAGAGCGCGTCCAGCCCGACGGTGCCGCCGACGGCGATCGCGGCCGCTTCGCCAACCGCACGTGTGTCGGTCGCGACGGCCATGATCACGAACATCAGGAAGAACGTGAGCACGAGCTCCCACAGGAACGCCTGTCCCTGCGATCCGCTCGGAAGCGTGGCGCCGTCGTGCGCGTGGTTTCCGAGCGAGCCGCGGACGAGGGCGGCGGCCACGAGCGCGCCGGCGATCTGTGCGCCCCAGTAGCCGAGCGCGCGTGACCACGGGAAGTGGCGCGAGAGCGAGAAGGCGAACGTCACCGCTGGGTTGAAGTGCGCGCCGGAGATGTGCCCGACGCGCGTAGATCATCACCATGATCACGAGGCCGAACGTGAGCGCGACCCCGAGATGACCGAGTGCGCCGGTCTTCGCGTCGACGACGATCGCGCCGCAGCCGGCGAAGACGAGCGCGAACGTCCCGATCGCCTCCGCGAGGAGCGCCCTCACTCAGGAAGAAGCTCGGCGATCAGGCGCTGCACTCGGCTGTCGATGTCGTCGCGGATCTTCCGCACCGCGTCGATCCCCTGGCCGGCGGGGTCGTCGAGCTCCCAGTCCTCGTACTTCTTGCCCGGATAGATCGGGCACGCGTCACCGCAGCCCATGGTGATGACGACGTCGGCCGCACGCACGACTTCGTCCGTGAGCGGCTTCGGGAACTCCTGCGTCATGTCGACGCCGATCTCGTTCATCGCCTCGACGACCGCGGGGTTGATGGTCTCGGCCGGGTCGGAGCCCGCCGAGCGAACGTGGATGCGCCCGTGCGAGCGCAGGCTGACGAGCCCGGCCGCCATCTGGCTGCGGCCGGCGTTGTGCACGCACACGAAGAGCACCTCGGGCTGCGCCTTCACGATGGCGCCCTGTGCCTGCGCGAGAGCTTGAAGCCGCTCGCGTGCGAAGCGATGCACGAGGAGCGGGACGTACGTCGAGATCCGCGCGCCGCTGAGCAGGTCGCTCGACTCCTCGATGTACCGCGCGATGGTCTCGCTGGAGAAGATGCCCGCGAACTCCTCGTGGAGCTCCTCCGCCGCGTGCCTGATCTGGTTGCGCGTGATCGGATCGAGCGTCTCGGACACCGGCCGGATCTTGCCGAACACATCGATGGCTGTCAATATCTATCTGGTGAAGACGATCGCGACGCTGTCCTGCCCGCCGCTGCTCGAAGGCGCCATCAGCCGGAGTGAGGCCGACCGCGTCGCGGCGGCCCTCAAGGTCCTGGCCGAACCAGCGCGCCTGCGGCTGCTGAGCCTCATCCAGGCTCAGCCGGACGGCGAGGCGTGCGTGTGCCATCTCACCGAGCCGCTCGGCCTCAGCCAGCCGACCGTCAGCCACCACCTGAAGGTGCTGCTCGAGTCCGGCCTCGTCGAGCGCGAGCAGCGCGGGAGCTGGGCGTTCTTCCGCGTCAAGCCCGAGCCGCTCGCCGCGCTCCGCGCGATCCTCGCCTAGACCGGGAAGCGGCAGACGATCTCGAGGCCGCGGCCCGGGGGGCTCGATGCCTCGACGGTCCCGCCGGCCGACGTCACCACGTGCTTCACGATCGCGAGCCCGAGCCCGGTGCCGCGCGACGTGCGCGCCTGGTCGGCGCGGTAGAAGCGCTCGAACAGCCGCGGGAGCTCGCTCTCGCGGACGCCGGCTCCGTCGTCGGCGACGGCGAGCACGGCCGCCGTCCCCTCGTCCTCGACCGAGACGCGGCACGTGCTTCCTGGCCCGGCATAGCGGATCGCGTTCTGGACGAGGTTCTCGGCGACGACGCGGATCATCCGCGGCCGCAGCGGAAGCTCGATCGCAGCATCTCCGGTGACGACGATCTCGACGCCCGCGTGCTCCGCGCGGTCGACGTAGCGCGCGCGCGACCTCCTCGAGGATCGGGAGCGCGACGGTGCGGCCGAGCGAGACCACCTCGCGGCCGGTCTCGAGCTCGCCGAGGAAGAGCACGTCGTCGATCAGCTCGCCCGCCTGCTGGATCTCCTGCCGGGCCTGCTCGACGAGGTCCTCGACGCGCGCGCCGGGGAGCGTCGCGCTCTCGAGCAGCACGAGGAGGCGGGCGAGCGGCGTGCGCAGCTCGTGCGAGACGGCTGCCGTGAACCCGGCCCGCAGCTCCTGGTAGGCCGAGAGCTCCGGGAGCGCCGCCAGGAAGAGGACGAGCGGCGCGGGATCGACGAAGAGCGCCTCCTCGGCCACGCGCCGGCCGGGCGTCCCGTCACCGAGGGCGGCCGCACCCGACGGGCTGGCGGCCACGAGCCGCCGCTCGCTGTCGAGCACGATGACCGGCTCGTCGAGCGCGCCGACGAGGGCCTGGACGCGCTCTACTGTTCGCCGTTCACCACCCCTTCACCAGTCCTTCACCCGCCGGTGACCCGTCGATTACGGGCTTGTCTCGATAATGATGCCGATGCCCAAGGTGCTCATCGTCGAGGACGACGAGGTCATCGCCCAGGGGATGGCGCGCCACCTGAGCGCGGCCGGCTTCGACGCCGTCTGGGTCGCGAACGGCGAACAGGGCCTCGCCCGTCTCCGCTACGAGCAGCCGGACGTGTGCGTGCTCGACCTCATGCTCCCCGGCATGGACGGCTGGAAGCTGATCGAGACCGTTCGCGCCGAAGGGATCTCGACACCCGTCGTCGTCGTCTCCGCGCGCGGCACCGAGCACGACCGCGTGCACGCGCTCGAGATCGGCGCCGACGACTACCTCGTGAAACCGTTCTCGATGAAGGAGCTCGTCGCCCGCGTGCGCGCGGCGGCACGCCGAGGGATCCGCCGCGACGAGATCCCGCGCGGAGAGCCGATCGAGATCGAGGAGCTCCGCGTGGATCCGCGCGAGGTGCAGGCCTACGTCGACGGCGCGAGCGCCGAGCTCACGCCGACCGAGTTTCGCCTCCTGTACCAGCTCGCGCTCGACCAGGGCCGCGTCGCCACGCGGGACGAGCTGCTGCAGAAGCTGTGGGGGCGGCGCGAGTCGCATCGCGACCGCACGGTGGACGTCTTCGTCCGCCGGCTGCGGGAGAAGATCGACCAGCGCGCGTCGCGCCACACCTTCATCCAGACGCGCTACGGCGTCGGGTACAAGCTCGAAGCCGTACCCAAGTAGACACAGGAGCGTCACCAGAGGGACCCCCACGATCGGCGGGCTCCGCCGCACCATCCTCAGCATGCGGTTCGTCGTCATCGCGCATCGATGCACGGAAACGAACGAGGCGCTCGCTGCCGCCGCCGAGGCAGTGGGCGTGGCCGCAGCCGTGCTGCCCCCGCGCGACGCGCTTCGAATCCTCGAGCCTGGAGACGTCGCGCTGGGGCGGCTCGACGTCCGCGAGGGTCTGGACGGGATCGAAAGCGGCTCCGTCGAGCTCGAGCGGCTGACCGCGGCCGGCGTCACGGTGCTCAACCGGCCGTGCGCGCTCGTCGCCGCGCACGACAAGCTGCTCACCGCGCGCGCCCTCCGGCTCTCCGGCCTGCCGCATCCGCACACGTGGCTGATCGCGGAAGGAATGCCGTCACCCGCACCCGAGCTGCCACTCGTCCTCAAGCCGCGCTTCGGGAGCTGGGGCCGCGACGTCGTCCTCTGCCGGACGGCGGCCGACCTCGACGCCGCCCTCGAGCGCGCCGCGTTCCGCGGCTGGTTCCGCGAGCACGGCGCACTCGCGCAGGAGCTCGTCCCGCCGCTCGGCTGGGACATCCGCATCGTCGTGGCCGGCGGGCGCATCGTCGGCGCGGCGCGGCGCGTCGCCGCTCCGGGCGAGTGGCGCACGAACGTCTCGCTCGGCGGGCGCAGCGAGCCGTTCTCGCCGCCTCCGCTGGCCCGCTCCCTCGCGCTCTCCGCCGCGGCCGCCGTGCGCGGCGACCTCGTGGGCGTCGACCTGATGCCGACGAACAACGGCTACGTCATCTCCGAGCTGAACGGCGCGGTCGACTTCCACTCGTACTACGCGCTCGACGTCGAGGACGTCTTCACGGAGGCCGTGCTGGAGCTCCTCCGCACCGCCCACGACCGGCGCGCGCTCGAGCTCGTCGGCGCCTAGAGATGAGCTTCGTCAGCTCGAACGGCTCCGGCTTCAGACCGGTGACCACGCCGCGTTTGCCCCCGGACTCGAAGACGACGTCGACGTTCTCGTGAGGGCGGTACGACCCCGCGATGCCGAGCCACATCGACAGCCAGCGGAAGAAGCCGAGGTTGCCCTCCTGGGCGACGGGCCTCGGAAAGACGAGCGAGCGACCGACCACTTCGTAATCGACGCCACGATCCTGGCGGACGCCGTTGACGAACACCTCGAACCGATCGGGGACATGGGACGGCAGATCGACCCGCGTGCGCTCGGCCACCTCCATAGAATGCCCGCGGGTTGCGTCGGAAGCTGATGTTCTTCGCGCTCGTCGCGGTCGCCGCGCTGGTCGTGGTGGCCGGCGCCGCAGCCGCCAACGGCGGCTTCACGCCCGTACAGCCGCACTCGCCCAACGCGAAGCACATCAACACCGCGTACTACGTCATCCTCGGCTTCACCTCGGCGATCTTCGTGCTCGTCGAAGGAGCGCTCGTCACCTTCATCGTCAAGTACCGCAGACGCGGACGCCCGCGCACTGAGGACGGCGCGCAGGTGCACGGCCACACGCGCCTCGAGCTGATCTGGACTGTCGATTCCCGTGCTCATCCTCTGCGTCATCGCCATCGTCGTCTTCCTCGAGCTGCCGACGATCTCCAGACGCGCCGGCCGCCGCCGATCCGCTGAACGTCACCGTCGAGGGCCACCAGTTCTACTGGCAGTTCGACTACCCGAACGGCGCGCGGACGATCAACGACCTGTACGTCCCGGTCGGACGCGTCGTCGACCTGAAGGTCGTGTCGCAGGACGTCATCCACAGCTGGTGGATCCCCGCACTCGGCGGGAAGATCCAGGCGATCCCGGGCATCACGAACCACACGTGGTTCGAGGCGGACGATCCCGGCACGTACACCGGCCAGTGCGCCGAGCTGTGCGGCCTCTACCACGCCTCGATGACCGCGAGCGTGGTCGCGACCACCGAGCACGCGGATACCAGGTCGACCGTCACGACGACCGCGCCGGCGAATCTCGGCAAGGCCGAGTTCACCGGCGCCTGCGCGACCTGTCACGGCATGACCGGGCAGGGCGGCTACGGGCCGAACCTCTCGAACAATCCGTTGCTGACGCAGAAGGCCGGACTGCTCGTCGATCGTGCAGAACGGCCGCGGGAAGATGCCGGCCGTCGGCGACACGTGGACGAAGACGCAGCTGCAGGCGCTCGCCGTCGTACGTCAAGGCGCACGTCTACAAGGGAGCGGCGAGTGGCGGTTAACGCCGAAGCCGTCTACCCGGTGACGTGGAAGGACGGGCGCGTGGCGAGCTGGCTCGTCACCGTCGACCACAAGCGCATCGGGATCTTGTACATCGGCACGTCGCTCTTCTTCTTCGTGCTGGGCGGCATCCTCGCCGTGCTCATGCGCGCGCAGCTCGCGACGCCCGGCGAGAAGCTGCTGACGAAGGGCTCGTACGACGAGGTGCTGACGATGCACGGCACGACGATGATCTTCCTCGTCGTCGTCCCGATCCTCGCGGGCTTCGGGAACTACCTCGTACCGCTGATGATCGGCGCGCGCGACGTCGCGTTCCCGCGACTGAACGCCCTCTCCTACTGGCTCTACCTGCTCGGCGGGATCGTCCTCTGGTCGAGCTGGTTCGCGACCGGCGGCACGGCGAAGGCCGGCTGGTGGTCGTACCCGACGCTCTCCGAGGCGAAGTTCAGCCCCGGGCACGGACAGGACTACTGGATCCTGAGCATCCACATCCTGTCGCTCGCATCGCTCCTCGGAGCCATCAACTTCATCGTGACGATCGTGAACATGCGCGCGCGCGGCATGACGTGGATGCGCATGCCGCTGTTCGTGTGGTCGATCTTCACGTACGCGATCCTGCTGCTCGTCGCGCTCCCCGCGCTCTCGGCCGCGGTGACGATGCTCCTGCTGGACCGCCACGCCGGCACGCATTTCTTCATCCCTTCGGAGGGCGGGAGCATCGTGCTGTACCAGCACATGTTCTGGTTCTTCGGGCATCCCGAGGTCTACATCATGGTGTTGCCCGTGTTCGGGATGATCTCCGAGATCATTCCGGTCTTCTCGCGCAAGCCGATCTTCGGGTACAAGGCGGTGGCGTTCGCGACCATCGGCATCGCGTTCCTGTCACTGCTCGTGTGGGCGCACCACATGTTCACGACCGGCCTCGGAACCGGGCTCGACAGCTTCTTCATGATCTCGTCGCTGGTGATCGCGGTGCCGACCGGCATCAAGATCTTCAACTGGGTCGCGACGACATGGCGCGGCAACCTCATCTTCGACACGCCGATGCTGTTCGCCCTGGGGTTCATCGTGCTGTTCACGATGGGCGGCCTGTCGGGGATCTTCCTCGCCGCGTTCCCGGTCGACTGGCAGTTGAACGACTCGTACTACGTCGTCGCGCACTTCCACTACGTGCTGTTCGGCGGATCGGCGTTCGGTTTCTTCGCCGGCCTCTTCTACTGGTGGCCGAAGATGTTCGGGCGCATGCTCGACGAGCGGCTCGGCAAGTGGTTCTTCTGGCTGCTGTTCGTCGGCTTCAACCTCACGTTCCTGCCGCAGCACATGCTCGGGTTGCTGGGGATGCCGCGCCGCGTCTTCACGTACCACCACGGCGGCCTGTGGGAGGCGTACAACCTCATCTCGACGATCGGCTCGGGCGTGATGACGATCGCCGTCGCGGTGTTCCTCGTGAACGTCTACCGCACGCACGTGCTGCGCATGGGCGTGCGCGCCGGCAACGACCCGTGGCTCGCCGACACGCTCGAGTGGTACACGACGTCGCCGCCGCCGCCGCACAACTTCGACAGCGTCCCGTACGTCACGAGCGCGCGGCCGCTTCGCGACCTGCGGCTGCGGCTCGCGGAGGAGACGTCGTGACAGGCGTCGCGCCCGGGCCGTGGCTGCGCAGCGTGCGCGCTCGTCGCCGCCGGCGGGGCTGTCCTCGCCGTCGTCTCCGGCGAGGCGCATCTCGGCGCGGCCCATCGCGTCATCGCGGCCCTCGTCGCGCCGCCGCTCGCCGCGCTGCTCGTCTGCGCGTGGCTCGCGCACCGCCGGCTCGTGCCGGCAGTCCTCGCGTCGTCCGCGCTGTTCGCAGCCGCGGCCGCGCTGCCGGGTCGCGCGACGCACATCGTGTTCGCAGCTCTCGCGCTCGCGACACTCCTCGTCGTCGTCGTGCAGAGCCTGCAGGAGGATCGGGCTCCCTGGGGCGCCTGGCGCGACTACGTCACGCTGACGAAGCCGAGGATCATGAGCCTGCTGCTCGTCACGGGCTTCTGCGGCATGATCGCGGGCGCCCGCGGCTGGCCCGGCACCGAACGGGCAGTCGCCGCCACGGTCGGGCTCGCACTCGCGTGCGGCGGGGCCAGCGCGCTCAACCACGTCCTCGACCGCGACATCGACCCGCTCATGGGCGAGCGCACGCGGCGGCGTCCGGTCGCGTCGGGCCGCGTGGCCCCGAGCCGGGCGCTCGAGTTCGGCCTCGCGCTCTCCGCGCTCTCGTTCGTCCTGCTCGCCGGCACGGTGAACCTGCTTACCGCGGTACTTGCGCTCGTCGGCAACCTCTTCTACGTCCTCGTGTACACGCGCTGGCTCAAGCGCACGACGTCGCAGAACATCGTCATCGGCGGCGCCGCCGGCGCTGTGCCGCCCCTCGTCGGCTGGGCCGCCGCGACCGGCCACCTGGGGATCGCCGCGTGGATCCTGTTCGCCATCGTCTTCGTCTGGACGCCGCCGCACTTCTGGGCGCTCGCGCTCCTGATCAAGGACAACTACGCGAACGCCAAGGTGCCGATGCTGCCCGTCGTCCGCGGGGAGCGCGAGACGGCGCGGCAGATCGTCCTCTACTCGATCGTGCTGCTCGGCGTCACGCTCCTGCCCTGGGCCGCCGGCGGGGCCGGGCCGATCTACGTCGTCGCGGCGCTCGCGCTCGGGGCCGTCTTCGTGGGCCTCGCCGAGCGGCTGCGGCGCGACACGACGCCACGGCGCGCCGCGTTGCTCTTCCACTACTCCCTCCTGTACCTCGCGCTGCTCTTCGCAGCGCTGGCCCTCGACCTCGCCTTCTGATGGACGACGAGCTCAACCGCAGGAACCTCCGCCTCGGCTGGCTGCTCTTCGGCGTGTTCTGGCTTCTCTTCGCCGGATGCTTCGGGATCGCGTTCCTGTATCTGCACTTCTCCTAAAGTCAAAGGGGCCCGGAGCCGATCTGCCGGGTGATGGCCTTTGCCCGTGCCCTTGGGGTGGCGTTCGGCGCCGCTCTTGCCGATTGGGATCGTCGCCTCGCCGGCATCGGCGCTGGGCGGTCCGCGGCCGAGCAGCCCCGGGAACCACACGCTGGCGACGACGCACTTCCTCGTCACCTACCACACCGACGCGCCGAACGCGTCCCGGCAATCGACTACTCGACCGAGACGGACGCTGGAGACTTCGCGGGATACGCCGAGCAAGCGTACGCCCTGTACCGGTCGTGGGGCTTCCCGGCGCCGCCCAGCGACGGGGACGGCCTCATCGACATCGAGGTCACCGATACCTCCGGCCCTCCGGCATATGAGTCGCTCGTCAAGCCCGATGCTCCCGTCGTGTCGCCGGACACGGGCTACATCACCATCGCCACCCCGACGGAGTTGCAGGGGTACGCCACCGCCGACGGCTCGACGCTCGCGCAGGAGGAGCAGACGGAGATCTCCGTCGACGTCTTCCTCATGTTCGCCTGGGCAACGTGGGCTGCCGACGACCCAGGACGAACAGTGGCTCGAGGAGGGTGCGGCACAGTGGGCGGGCTACGTCGCGAGCGGCTATCCCAGCGTCGGGTACGAGCGTCGCACCGCCGGACATCGCGCTCAACTGCCGCGACAGCCTGGCCGGCTGGCAGAAGTGCGATCCGAATCCGTTCATCGACAGCGGCTACTCCCGCTGGGCGTTCTTCCAGATGCTCGCGAACGAGTACGGGAACTCCTTCATCCTCAACGCCTTCACGAACGGCGCGGCCGGTCAGCCGTCCAACGACTGCGCTGTCGAACGCGATTGCGGCGAAAGGCTCGTCGCTCGCGAGCCAGTTCAACGCGTATGCAGCCGACCTTATGACGGGGAGCTTCGGGGTCGCCGGCCTTGCGGGCGTTCGGCCGACGCCGGACGCGAACGTCCTTGTCGGCACCGTGACGACTCCACCGGTCCCAGCGGCCACAGCGCTCCCACCGGTCAACGTGACGCCGATAAACCACCTTTCCGCGCGCTACGTCACGTTCCAGCGCGGTGACGGCGACGGCTCGCACGCCTGCTTCGCGGCGACGCTTTCGATCAACGTCGCGATTCCGGCCGGGACGTCAGCGCAGCCGTACTTCTTCTGGGACGTCGCGGGAAGCACGCCGACGGCCCTCAACGTCAGCGGCAGCACCGCCTCGATCACCGTTCCCTGGGACACGTGCGATTGGGGACTGACGCGCGGCTGGCTCTCGATCCCGAATGCCGGCACGACCGTGGACGCCGCCAACTTCACCGTGACGAGCTCCGTGACGGTCGACCCGAATACGCCGGCGACCGCGACCGCTCCGCCTCTTCCGACGTCCGTGTGGGGAACGACCATCCCCGTGCCGACGGCCGACGTCCCCCCGAGCATCGACGTCTTCGGGCCCGAGCTCCTCCAGCTTTCGACCGAAGACCCGACGATCCGGCTGATCGTCGACTCGAGCGGACCCGGGACGGTGAACCGCGACGCTCGGCGGCGCCGGTGCTCGGCAGCTGCTCGCTGCGCGCCGGCAACAACGATCGTCCGTTTCGCAGTCCCGAAGAGCATGCTCACGTCGCTTCGCCGCTCAGCGAGCGCATCCAACATCCTGACGCTGACGCCGGTGTCGGCGAGCGGCAATGCGTCGCCGGCCAGGCGGTGACGCGCAAGGTCGTCGATCGCAGCCGCGCCGAAGGCCGTCAAGCACAAAAAGAAGAAGTAGAGTCGCGCCCGTGGAGGGCATCTGGCTCGCGCAACCGGACGAGCCGCCCCGCGGGACGCCGGTCGCGATCAAGGATCTTCTCGACACCGCCGGCCTCGTCACGACGTACGGGTCGGCGCTCTTCGCCGAACACATGCCCGAACGAAGCGCGGCCGCGGTCGAGCGCGCTCGAGCAGGCCGGGTACGCGGATCGCGGGAAAGACGAACCTGCACGAGTTCGCGTACGGGATCTCGTCGCAGAACCCGCACTTCGGCACGGTTCCGAACCCGGATTACCCCGGACGGCTCGCGGGGGGATCGAGCGGCGGCTCGGCCGCCGCCGTCGCCGCAGGCGACGTCGAGCTCGCACTGGGAACGGACTCCGGCGGGTCGATCCGCATCCCGGCGGCATGGTGCGGCGTCATCGGCTTCAAGCCGACGTACGACCTCGTCCCCGCGGACGGCTGCTTCCCGCTCGCGCCGAGCTACGACCACGTCGGCCCGATCGCATCCACCGTCGAGGGCTGCGCCGAGCTCATGCGCGCGCTCGTCCCGGAATGGGAGCCCGTGGACGTCGAGACGCTGGGCGAGCTGCGCGTCGGATTCGCGTGGCTCGAGCACGCCGACCCGCTCGTCCGGGAGCGGGTCGCCGAGGCCCTGGCCCTCTTCCCGCGCCGTGAGGCCGATCGACTTGCCGCTGAACGAGCCCGGCGAGTACCGGCTCTTCATGCGCGAGGTCGCGGACGTCCATCGGGGGCTCTTCCCCGAGCGGGCGGACGAGTACGGGGAGAACGTCCGCGGCAAGATCGAGCGCTGCACGCAGGTGACGGATGAGCAGGTCGAGACGGCCCGCCGTCTCCGAGCGGAGTACCGCGACCGCTGCGACGAGGCGACGCAGGAATCGACCTGCTCGTGACGCCGACCATCGCCTTCGTCGCCCCTCCGGCGGACATCGACGAGCTGACGATCCGCGAGCGCGGCATCTCCCTGACGTTCCCGTTCGACTCGCTCGGGTGGCCCGCTCTCGCGCTCCCGTGTGGGCCGGCGGAGGGCGATCTGCCGGCCTCCGTGCAGCTCGTCGGGCCGCCCGGGCTCGGATTCGCTCGTCTTGGCCGCCGGCGCCTTGCTCGCATCCCTCATCTGAGGGAGTCGCGCGGCTCCACGACTGCCGACACACACAGGAGACGATGCGCGCCGCCCGCCTCCTCATGCTGCTCCTTGCCCTGCTGACGATCTCCGTCGCGGCAGGCAGCGCCCGCTCGGCCGACACCGGCCCGACCGGCCTGCACGGCTTCCTCCTGCGCGCGGACGAGCCGCAGAGCACGAGCTTCTCGCGCACGCCCTCGTTCGCGTGGGACCCGGTGCCCGGCGCCCTTCACTACGAGTTCCAGCTCTCCCTCAGCACGGCGTTCCACGACAACTCGATCATCTACGCCGACTCGAATGCACTGACGCCGGTCGAGGCTCCGCCGATCACGCTCCCCTGGATCACCGGCTCTCCGCACTCGCTCTATGCGCGCGTTCGCGCCATCACCCCCGACGGCGCAACGCCTTGGAGCGCGAACTTCGGGTTCGACATGGTGCCGCCGGCTCCGCCGACGCCGCTCTCGAGCTATCCGGGCCTCCTGCGCTGGACGCCTGTCGAAGGCGCCGCCGGCTACCAGGTCTGGCTCATCGACGCGCACAAGACGGAGTTCTCGGCCACGAACACCCTCGACGAGCGCGAGTTCTACACCTTCCACGTGACTCCGAACTGGATCGGCACCGTGCGCTGGCGCATCCGCGCGCTTCGCACCGACGCCACGATCGGCGAGAGCACACGCCTGAACGGCATTCCCGCGGTCACCTACGGCGCGTGGAGCCCGATCTACAGCGTCGACGAACCCCGGTGTCACGGGCGGCCCGATCAAGCTCGTCGGCACCGTGTCGGACGTCTTCTCGAACGGAAGCGCCGGCTCGCCGGCGCACAAGCTCATGCCCGGGTTCCTCTGGACGGGGAACCAGACGATCGACGGCAAAGCGGTCGAGCTGTACCGGATGTACATCTTCACGGACAAGCAGTGCCTGAACACCGTCTACACGAGTGCCGTCATCGGGTCGCCGGCGTATGCCCCCCGTCCGATGGGGCCGCTCCAGCTTCCGACAACCGCCGCCGGCATCGTGAGCGCGCGCTCGACCTACCTTCAAGACGGCGCAGAGCCGGCGTCGTTCACGTATGACGGCGACTCCGTCACCACGTCCGAGTCGACCCCGGACGCGGCGCCGACGACCGCGGTTCCCGGGGCGCCGGACAGCACGACTCCGACGAGCTCCGACTCTTCGTCTTCGTCGTCCTCGGGGTCCTCGTCGTCCGCGCCTTCCGGCGGCTCCGGCGCAGGGGTGACGGTGCTCGGACGGACCGGCGCGCCGACGGACCTCTGGGACACGGACTGGCCGCAGAGCGGGTACTACTGGACCGTCGTCGGCGTGGCCGCCGGCTCGCCGGACTCCATCTCGACGACCGTCGGACCTGCGGGAGCCACGTCGGGTGCGCTCACGCTGCCTCTGACGAGCGCGACTGGCATCAACCCGGGCGACACCGTGCTGATCGGCACCGGAGCGACCCAGGAGACGGACAACCGTCACCGGCGTCACCGGAGCAGGGCTCACGCTCGCCGTCGCGCTCAAGTTCGGGCACGGCTTCGGCGAGCCGGTCGTCCGCACGGGCGGAAGCTTCGAGTACCGCGACCTCGAGCTGCCGCAGGACGTCTGCGCGGCGGGACGCGTCATGCGCTTCGGCAAGGAAAGCGAGCCGTCGCTCGTCGCCGCCGGCCAACTCTTTGCGACCGGGCTGTCGTCCGACGGGCGCCTGACGTCCGCCGTGCACACGACCGCGTTCTACGGCCAGCCGCTCGTCTCGTGGACGCCGGCGCTCGGCGCGGAGGTCTACGAGGTGCAGTGGAGCAAGACCTCGTATCCGTTCAACCCGCAGCCTGCCGCCACCGGCGCTCTCGGATTGATCACGTCGTCGACCTCGGTCGTGCTTCCGGTCGGGACCGGGAACGTGGTACTACCGCGTGCGCGGCTTCGACTACTCGCTGCCGACCGGTGCGCAGCAGATGTCGTGGTCCGATCCCGCGAAGCTCCTAGTCGCCGCGCCGAAGTTCTCGATCGTCGGCGCGAAGGCGGCGACGCCGAAGAAGGCGAAGGCGACCAAGAAGACCGCCGCGGCCTCGATGACCGGGCTGCACTCCTTCAGCGGCACCGGGTTCAGCCTGGGCGTTCCGACCGGCTGGACAAAACAGACGCTCAAGGACAGCGTCGCGACGTTCATCTACGTGAACAAGTCCACCGGCACGAACGTCGTCGAGGTGACGGCATCGGGCCGCGGCAGCCGGACCATGGCGCAGTGGGAGACCAACCTCAAGCTGGAGCTCGCGTCGGCCGCGGGCATCGCTCCGACCGCGAGCCTCGTCACGCTTCCGGCCGGGAAGGCCGTAAAGCTCACCGTGACGCACACCGCCAACGGCGTGAAGCTCGTGCAGGTCCAGTACGTCGTCGACGGCGGCGCGACCGCCTACACGTTCACCTTCACGACGACGGCAGCGCGCTACGCGGCCGATGCGCCGACGTTCGCGAAGATGATCGCCACGCTGAAACTAACGGCGTAGCAACCGCCTGCGCGGCGACTCCGGCCGGTCAGGCAGAGCAGCGCCAGCGAGGAGTGCTGCCGGAACGTCTTCGGTGAGCCAATGCGCGAGCGCGGCGTCACCGGCTGCGTCCCCGGCACCGGACAACCCGACGGAACGCACATCCGGCGCATGCGCGTCGCTGGCCAGCAGATGGGCGAGCCGTCCGTCGAGCAGTCGCTTCGCGGCGGCGCGCGGCGCTCCGCCGAGCCGACCGTCGAGCGACGCGGCCGTCAGCTGCACGACGACACCGCCATCCACGAGCGGGCGAAGGCGTTCCGGGTCGATGCTGGACGTCGGCATTTCGCTCTGGATGCGCAAGCACGATGCGGAACCCCCGGAGCTGGAGGTCGAAGACGAGGTCGGGGAGCTGCAGTGGCCAGCCGAAGTACGGGAACTCGAGCAGCAGGAGCGAGGCGTTGCCGCCGAGCCCGAACCGGCGGAGATCGGCGTCGTCGAGCCGCGCCGCGTACTCGAGGTCGAGCTCTCCTCCCGGCAGCACCTCGACTGGGATCGCGGCCTCACGAGCAGCACCACACACCTCGGCGATACGGAGCTCCATCTCCCTCGGCGAGGTCGGATAGTCCTCCCGCACGTGCGGAGTGGCTGCGATCTGCCGGATGCCGTCGTCGTGCGCCGCGCGGAGCAGGTCGAGGCTCTCGGCAATCGTCTTCACGCCGTCGTCGATCCCCGGAAGCACGTGAGAATGCAGGTCGATCACGACTCTCCATCCTAGGTTGAGAATCCTCGTCCTCGTCCTCGTGCTCCGTCGACGGGGAGCATCTAGACCGCACGCCTGAGTAACCTCCCGCCGACGTGCCACTTCTCCGAACGCAAGAGGTGTGGGTCTTTGAGCGGGTCACCGAGGCTGGCTTCGATCCGCGCGAGTTCGATCTAGTCACTGACCGCACCTCGCCAGCCGGGCGCCGTGGTCCTGCGCTCAACCATCGAAACTCCGGCTTCTACTTCATTTTCGGTACGGCGTCTGCACAAGACACCAGATACACGGTCGACTTCTCGCCGGGCGAGGACAGCATGCTTGGCGCCTACGGCGCCGGGAGTTGGGCTCGGATCGTCAGCCGCAGTTGCCCGAGTGGTTGTCTCGCGTCCGGCGCGAAGATCGAGGCCCCCGACCTTTGGGGAGAACTGAGACGCGAAGCGAAGCTCGTCGCGGGTGCGCCCACCAATGCCGGAAATACAGCGTTCTCGCCGAACGAGCAGGCAGAGGTTCGGAGACATCTCGATGAGGTCAAAGCGCTGATTCGCGGTACGTACGCCTTAGAGCGCCTATCAAAATGAGTTCTCGGGGTGGAGGAGCTTGAGGCAGATCAGGCTGCAGCCGATCGCGAGGAAGGCTTCGTGGATGTCGTCGCGGCGTTCGTAGCGGACGCGCAGGCGGCGGTACTGGTGCAGCCAGGCGATCGTGCGCTCGACGACCCAGCGCTGCTTGCCGAGCCCGGAGCCGTGCGGCGCTCTTGGGCCGGCGATCTTCGCCTGGATGCCGCGGCGCGCGCAGCTCGCGCGCGGCCCTCGCGCGAGTGGTAGGCGCGGTCGCCGAGCAGCCGCTTCGGTCGGCGGCGCGGACGGCCGCGGCGGCCGCGCACCGGCGGGATCGCGTCGACGCAGCGGGATCATCTGCGTGATGTCGTTGCGGTTGCCGCCGGTCAGCCCGACCGTCGAGCGGGCTGCCGCGGCCGCAGGCGATCAGATGGTGCTTGGAGCCGCTCCGGGCGCGGTCGACCGGGCTCGGGCCGGTCTTGGCGCCCCCCCAAACGCCCGCACGTGCGAGCTGTCGATCGCCGCCCGCGACCAGTCGATCCGCTCGGCCTCGTTCAGCTTCGCGAGCAGCAGCTCGTGCAGCCGCTGCCAGACGCCCGGCCTCCTGCCACTCCCGCAGCCGGCGCCAGCAGGTCATCCCCGAGCCGCAGCCCATCTCCTGCGGCAGGTACTCCCACGGGATCCCCGTCTGCAGCACGAACAGGATCCCCGTCAGCACCTTGCGATCGTCGATCCGCTTCCGCCCCGGAAACCGGTGCCGCCGCGGCACCTTCGGGATCAACGGCTCGACCAGCTCCCACAACTCGTCCGACACCAACGGCTTCGCCATCTGCGCCCCATCCTCCCAGTCGAAGTGGACGCAGCCGACTTCGCCGACCACACCGCGGGTCCCTGCTTTTCGAAAGGCGCTCTTAGACGCCGTCCAGCTTGACGCTTTCGACGCCCGAATCGACTACCTGGCGGAAGCCGTTAGACGCATGGGACGGATCGATTGGCGTGAGGCGTTCGTCGGCGCTTTGCTCGGACTTGTTGTGCAGTCCGTTGTTCCCCCTGAACCTATCCGCGAGGCGATGCTCTTTATCGCTCGCGCAGTTGGTCATCTGTTTGGCCTACCCGCCGCTGTCGCCGTAGCGTTGCCCCTCGC
>CAVOMK010000018.1:0-21076 GCA_963697005.1 uncultured Actinomycetes bacterium
GGCTCACGTCGCACCTGTGAAGCGCGCCGTGGCACTCGTCGCGCTGCTGCTCGTCGCAGCGGGTTGCGGTGGGGCGAGCGCGAGTGCGCCGAAGGAAGGCGTCGGACTGTTCATGACGCGCATCCTGCGCGAGGAGATCAACGGCCAGTGGAGCAAGCAGTGGTTGGAGCTGCACCCTGGACATCAGAAGCTGATCACGCGCGCCGAGTACGTCGCGTGCTCGAAGAAGATGCGCACGAACTTCGGTACGGGCAAGGAGACGTTCCACATCCTTGCCGTGCAGGACGACCCGATCCACGTTCAGGGCGTTCCGCAGCACACGTCGAAGCTCGTCACGATCAGGTTCCAGGAGCCGGGCATCGCCCCATTGACCTATCGGTTGCACGCCGTCGCCGTGTCAGGCCGCTGGACCTGGATCCTCGGCAACCAGTTCCTCGTCGCCGTCGGCCACGGCAAGTGCCTCGACGGCTCGCCGCTGCGCGGGAGCGCCTGGCCTGCGGCAGCTCGAACGCGGGCGCGCGGCTTCGCGGTCGAGGCGCGGACACGCAATGTCGGGCGGAAGTACGAGCTCGGGAGTGCGCGGCCCGGCTGCTCGATGAGCGTCTGCAGCGTCTGCACCGCCGTGTCCGCGATCTGCGCGATCGGCTGCTCCACGGTCGTCAGCTCCGGCACGGTCCAGCGCGTCGCGTCGATGCCGTCGAAGCCGACGATGGAGAGGTCCTCCGGCACGCGGTAGCCGAGGCGCGCGGCCGCGTGCAGCGCGCCGATCGCCATCATGTCGCTGGAGCAGATGACGCCGGTGGGCGGGTCGGGAAGGCCGAGCAGCTTCTCGAGCGCGCGCCCGCCGCCTTCGGTGCTGAACTCCGCATACGCGACCAGGCTGTCGCCCTCGATGCCGGCGCCCGCGAGCGCCGAGGCCCGCCCGGCCGCCTTCAACTGTGTCGGCAGGTAGTGCTCGAGGCCGGCGACGAAGCCGATCCGTTCATGCCCCAGCTCGAGGAGATACTGCGTCGCGATCTCTCCGGCTGCACGCTCGTCGACGCCCACTGACGGGACGTCGAGCGTGTTGATCGCGCCGTTGACGAAGACGATTCGTGCGCCTTCGTCGGCGAGCCGGAGGTAGTGGCTGTGCTCGCCGCGCAGGTTCGTCATCTCGCAGGAGATGAAGATCATCCCCTCGACGCGGCGGTCGAGCAGCATGTGCACGTAGTCGATCTCGCGGAATGCCGCCTCGCCCGTGTTGCACAGGATCGACGCGAGACCGTCGGGGGCGGCCCGGGTCTCGATCGCCTGCGCGAGCGCGGGGAAGATGGGGTTCGCCAGCTCGGGCACGAGGATGCCGATGAGCCCGGTCTCGGACCGTCGTCCGGTCGGGACGTAGAGCAGCTCGCGCATCGCCCGCTCGACGCGCTCGCGGGTCGCCGGGGCGACCGCGAGACTGCCGTTGGCGACGCGCGAAGCGGTGGCAACGCTGACCCCGGCTCGCCGGGCTACCTCGCGGAGACTCGCCATGTTCCGACCCTATGTAACAAGTTTCTTGGCTCCTGCGCAAGGAGCGATTATGGGTTTGCGGCTTTCTACCAGCCCGTTTGCGGGGCAGTACCGAAAAGGACAAGCGCGTCTTGACTTTCCTGCTGGAGGGGCATAGCGTCACGCGCTGTTACATGCCGGTTTGCACGCGTTACACGTCTGGCTCGTCGCCCGCGGGGGCGAGGGCCCGAGGCTGCGGGTCGGCCAACATTGTCGGAGCACAGGAGGGTCACATGAACTCGAGAAAGCGCATCGGCGCGCTTCTCGCCGTCGTGGTCGCCGGCTTTCTCGCGGCGCTCGCCGGCAGCATCGGCTCGGCCAGGGCGGCAGGGCCGTCCCTGACGATCTGGACCGACCAGAACCGCCTGAACGCGGTCACCCAGGTCGCGAACCAGTGGGCGGCGAAGAACCCCGGCGTCACGCTCAACATCGTCGTCAAGAACTTCGGCGACATCGAGACGCAGGTCGGGACCGTCGCCTCGAGCAGCGCCCCGGACGTCATCGTCGCGGAGAACGACTGGACAGGACAGCTCGCGGCCAACGGCCTCGTCGAGCCGATCTACCTCAGCGCCGCGATCAAGAAGGAGTTCCCGTCGTACACGCTCAACGCGTTCTCGTACGGGATCGCCGTCAAGCACCTCTACGGCGTTCCGGTCCAGATCGAGAACATCGGCCTCGTCGTCAACACCGGCCTCGTCAAGGTGCCGACGACGTTCGCGCAGCTCGAGAAGGAAGCGCTCGCGTACAAGCACAAGAAGTCGGGCAACCTCGCGATCGCCGTCCAGCAGGGCTCCGGCGGCGACGCGTACCACATGTACCCGTTCTTCTCCGGGCTCGGCGGCTACATCTTCGGCACCAACTCCGCCGGCAACCTCGACCCGTCGAACATCGGCGTCGCGAACAAGACGTTCCTGAAGAGCGCCTCGCTGATCGACAAGTGGAACAAGGAAGGCCTGATCAACTCCGCAGTCGACTCCTCGACGGCGCAGAACGCCTTCCTCAAGAAGCAGGCCGCCTTCTGGGTCACCGGCCCGTGGAACTCGCAGCTGCTCGAGCAGAGCGGCATCAAGTTCAAGATCGTTCAGATCCCGGCGATCGTGAAGCCGGCAGTGCCGTTCCTCGGCGTCGGCGGGTTCATGGTCACGAAGTGGGCCACTGAGCACGGCGTCGACACGCTGGCGCAGGACCTGGTCGGCAACTACATGACGACGCCTCCCGCGCAGCTCGTTCTCGCCAATGCGGGCGGCCGCTATCCGGCCAACACCATCGCGGGCAAGCACGTCACCGATGCGGTCCTCGCCGAGTTCGGCAAGGCCGGCGTCGGCGGCGTCCCGATGCCCAACATCCCGCAGATGGCGAGCGTCTGGTCGGACCTCGGCTCCGCCTGGGTCAATGCGACGAAGGGCTCCGGCGCGACGCCGGCCAAGCAGGCCTTCGCCGCGGCGGCACGATCGATCGCGGACAAGATCGGCTAGCAGCATCGATCGCGTGGGTGCCCCTTCGGGGGCGCCCACGCCTTCTTCGACGCCCTGGAGCGGAATGAGCGCGACCACTGCATCGAGCGTGCCGCCGGAGGTGCCCGCGCGCGGCCGTCATGCCGCGCCTCATCTCCGCGTTCTCCGGCACGACCGGGTTCGTCGTCAAGATCGCTCCTGCTTGCGCTCATGAACGCGTTGGCCGTGTGGGCGGCGTACGTGCTCGCGACCCGCCATCACTGGATCGCGATCGTCGTCCTGGCTGTGGCGGCCGCGCTGATCGACGTCCTCTATCTCGCTCGGCGCCGGACGTTGCCGGCGAAGTTCCTCATTCCCGGCACGGTGCTGCTCGTCGCGTTCGTCCTGATTCCGATCGCCTACACGATCGACGTCGCGTTCACGAACTACTCCACGGGTCACATCCTCACGAAGTCGCAGGCGATCCAGCAGATCGAGATCACGTCGCTGCAGCCGGCTGCGAACCCGAAGACGTACACGATGGCCGTCGCGCGCAACGGCGCGGGCAAGCCTCGTGCTCCTCCTGCAGGACGACGCGACGAAGAAGCTCTACGTCGGCACGACGAAGGGACTGACGGCGCTACCGCCCGGAACGGCGAACGTCAGCGGCGGGCAGATCGTCTCTGCCAAGGGCTACACGCTCCTGCACGGCATCCAGCTCTTCGACGTCGACAAGCAGCTCCAGAGCTACGTCGTGCCGGTCGGATCGGCGGGCATCCGCCCGCAGTCGAGCACGCACTGCGGTCGAGCTGACGCCGACGCTGCGCTACGACGCCAAGCGCGACGTGTTCGTCCGCATCACCGACGGCGCCATCTTCAAGGACGACGGCAACGGCGAGTTCGCGTACAAGGGCGCGCCGCTCCTCCCCGGCTGGAAGACCTACGTCGGGAACGAAGAACTTCGCGAGCATCGCGCACAACCCGACCGTGCGCTCGCCGTTCATCCGCGTGTTCGTCTGGACATTCGTCTTCGCCGGCGCGACGGTGTTCTTCTCGTTCGCGATCGGACTCTTCCTCGCGGTCGCGCTGGACAAGCGCGGCATGCGCTTCCAGCAGGTCTACCGCTCGATCCTCATCATCCCGTGGGCGGTCCCGGGCTTCCTGTCGCTGCTCGTGTGGGCCGGATTGCTGAACGACCAGTTCGGCGTGGTGAATCGTGTCTTCCACCTCAACGTCCCTTGGCTGTTCGACGCGAATTGGGCGCGGGTGTCGTGCATCCTCGTCAGCACCTGGCTCGACGACGCCGTTCTTCTTCGTCGTCTCGATGGGAGCGCTGCAGTCGATTCCCGAGGAGCTGACCGAAGCCGCGCGCGTCGACGGCGGCGGGCCGTTCAAGTCTTTCGCCGCGTGACGCTGCCGCTGCTGCTCGTCGCCGTCGGCCCGCTGCTCATCACGTCGTTCGCCTTCAACTTCAACAACTTCAACAACATCTACTTGCTCACGAAGGGCGGTCCGACCTTCACGGGATCGGGCGTCGCGGGCGCCACAGACATCCTGATCAGCTACACGTACAAGCTCGCGATCGCGTCCGGCCTCGGGAACGACTACGGCCTCGCCGCGGCGATCACGATCATCATCTTTGTGATCACAGCGGCGCATCTCGACGGCAGGCTTCGCGCGTACGCGCGTGCTCGAGGAGGTCGTGTGACGACCATCGACATCGGTGCGGTGCCGCCGTTCCGAAGGTGCTCGAGGCGCCGCCGAAGAAGCGGCCGAAGCTCGCGGAGACCTGGTGGCGTCACCTGTCGGGGATCGTCGCCTGTCTCGTCGCGCTGTTCCCGGTCTGGTTCGTCGCCTCGGCCGCGTTCAACGCCGACCAGTCCGTCTCCGGCACGAGCTACCTGCCGACGCACTTCACGCTGCACAACTTCGGCAACCTGCTGCACAACTCCGTCATCGACCCCTCGAGCCGGAGCAAGATCAACGCGCCGTTCCTGCACTGGTTCGGGAACACGCTCGTTGATCGCCGTCATCACTGCGATCTGCACGGTGCTCATCTCGGCGATGGCCGCGTACGCGTTCAGCCGCTTCCGCTTCCGCGGCCGCCGGATGGGCATGCTCGCGCTGCTGCTGATCCAGATGTTCCCGGCAGCTGCTGACCGTGGTCGCGATCTACCTGATCATCCTCAACGTCGGGTCGATCTTCCCGGCGATCGGCCTCAACACGTACCTCGCGCTCATCCTCGTGTACCTCGGAGGCGCGATGGGCGTGAACACGTGGCTCATGAAGGGCTTCTTCGACACCATCCCGAGGGAGCTCGACGAGTCGGCTCGCGTGGACGGCGCCACGGCTGCGCAGATCTTCTGGGGCGTCGTCCTTCCGCTCGCGCTGCCCGTGCTCGCGGTCATCGGACTGTGGTCGTTCATCTTCACGCTGAACGAGTTCGTGCTCGCGAGCGCGATCCTCGAGACGACGAACCACTTCACACTGCCGCTCGGTATGCAGGGGTTCATCTCGAACAACTACGGCCAGCTGTGGGGGCCGTTCGCTGCCGGCGCGCTGCTCGCGGCCATTCCGGCGACGCTGCTCTTCGCGTGGCTTCAGCGGTACATCGTCAGCGGTCTCTCGCAGGGGGCGGTCAAGGGATGAGCATCGCGGAGGCGAACGTGCGGCCGCGTTCGCGGAGCCGCATCACGACGGTTCGGAGCTGTACGTCGTCGACCGTCCCGACGAGGTGGGGGGCACGGCGGTCGTGAGGCTCCGCGCGCCGGCGCGGTGCGGCGGCGAACGTCTGGCTGCGGTACGTGTCCGACGGCGAGCCGCGCACCACCGAGGCGGTCGTCGACGAGGAGTCGAACGGCGAGACGTGGTGGCGGGCGGAGATGCAGGTGTCGAATCCCGACGTCCGCTATCGCTGGGTCGTCGACGGCGGCTCGGCCGGCTATCGCTGGGTGAACGGCCTCGGGCTGCATCCGCATGAGGTCGCCGGATCCGACGACTTCGTGCTCGCGCTCGATCCGGGTGCGCCGGCCTGGCACGCGCGCTCGGTCGTGTACGAGATCTTCCCGGACCGGTTTGCGTCGTCGGGTGCGGCCGCCGGAGCGCAGCGGCCCGACTGGGCGGTCCCGCGCGAGTGGGATCGTCTTCCGGAGGGCCGCAGCCGCAACACGGCGCGCGAGCTGTACGGCGGCGACCTGCGCGGCGTCGAGCAGCACCTCGACCACATCGAGGAGCTCGGCGCGAACCTCGTCTATATGACGCCATTCTTCCCGGCGCGGAGCACGCACCGCTACGACGCGTCCAGCTTCGAGCGCGTCGATCCGCTGCTGGGCGGGGACGAGGCGCTGCGTTCGTTGATCGCCGCAGCGCACGCGCGCGACATTCGCATCGTCGGCGACCTGACGCTCAATCACTGCGGCGCCGGCAACGACTGGTTCCTGCGCGCGGAGCACGATGCGGCTTCGCCCGAGCGCGAGATGTTCTTCTTCGACGGCTCGCCGCCGCTCGGGTACGCGTGCTGGATCGGCGTGCGTTCGCTCCCGACGCTGAACTGGAGCTCCTCGGAGCTGCGCACGCCGGATGGACCGCGTGTTCCGCCATTGGCTGAGCGAGGGCCTCGACGGTTGGCGGATCGACGTCGCCAACATGGTCGGCCGCCACCGCCTGATGGACCTCAACCACGAAGTCGGCGCGTGGTCGCGCGAGCGCATCGGGGACGGCCTGCTCCTCGCGGAGCACGGCCACGACTACCGTCCCGACCTCGACGGCCGTGGCTGGCACGGCGTCATGAACTACTCCGGCTTCCTGCGGCCGACGTGGTGGTGGCTGCACGGCGGCACGCTGGAGAAGGACGTCTTCTCGGACACGCCCGCTCCTGCGTACACGGGGCCGGAGGCGGTCGCGGCGATGCGCGCGTTCCGCGCGGGCGTCTCCTGGGACGCCGTCGTCAACTCGTGGACCCTGCTCGACAGCCACGACACCGCGCGCTTCCGCACCGTGACCGCGTCGCGCGCAAAGCACGTCGTCGGCATCGGCATGCAGATGACGACGCCCGGCGTTCCCATGCTCTTCGCGGGCGACGAGATCGGCCTCGAAGGGGAGTGGGGCGAGGACGCGCGCCGCACGATGCCGTGGAGCCATGAGGACGACGTGGGACCGCGAGCTGCTCTCGTCGTATCGCGAGCTCATAGCGCTCCGCCGCTCGAGCCATGCGCTCGCCTACGGCGGCATGCGCTACATCCATGTCGGCGCCGACGCGATCGCGTACATCCGCGAGTCGCGCGAGGAGCGCCTCCTCTGCCTCGCGGCTCGCGCGCCGCACGACCCGATTCGTATCCCCTTCACCGACCTCGAGACCATCTACGGAGAGGACGTTCGCGACGGCGTGCTTCCCGCCGACGGCCCGGCATTTCACATCTGGAGGATCAATGGCTGAAGTTGCGTTCAACGGCGTCGAGAAGGTCTACGAGAACGGCTTCCACGCCGTGCATGACCTGTCGCTCGACATCGCGGATGGGGAGTTCCTGGTCCTCGTCGGGCCGTCCGGCTGTGGCAAGACGACCGCGCTGCGCATGGTCGCCGGACTCGAGGAGATCACTGACGGCGAGGTCTTCATCGGCAACCGCGTGGTCAACAACCTGACGCCGAAGGAACGAGACATCGCGATGGTCTTCCAGAACTACGCGCTCTATCCACACTTGTCGGTGTACGAGAACATCGCCTTCGGCTTGCGCCTGCGCAAGGAGGCGAAGGACGAGACGCACCGCCGCGTCACCTGGGCGGCGCAGATGCTCGATTTGACGCCGTACCTCGACCGCAAGCCGAAGCAGCTCTCCGGAGGCCAGCGGCAGCGGGTCGCGATGGGTCGCGCGATCGTGCGCAAGCCGCAGGTCTTCCTCATGGACGAGCCGCTCTCGAACCTCGATGCGAAGCTCCGCGTGCAGATGCGGGCCGACATCGCGAAGCTCCAGCACGAGCTTGCGACGACGACGATCTACGTGACGCACGACCAGGTCGAGGCGATGACGATGGGCGACCGCGTCGCGCTCATGCGCGACGGCGTTCTCCAGCAGGTAGGCACGCCGCAGGAGCTGTATGACGTGCCCGCGAATCAGTTCGTCGCCGGCTTCATCGGTACACCGCCGATGAACCTCCTCGAGTCGACGGTGACGGTGAACGGCGGCGTCTCGATCTCCCTCGGCGGCGCGCAGCTCACCGTCCCGGACGAGGCGTTGCGGGCGTATCCGAAACTGCGCGGTGCGAACGGACAGAAGGTCGTGGCGGGCATACGGAGCCAGAATCTCCATCCCGGAGCCGAACGGCCGGACCTGCCTGCGCTGGACGCCGAGGTCGAGCTCGTCGAGGCACTCGGGAGCGAGTCGATGGTGTACTTCAAGATCGACGCGTTCGCGATCCGCGAGGGCCAGCACGAGGAGGTCGGCGAGGTGCCGACGAGTGCGGAGGGCATCGTCGCCGCGCGACCGAACCTCGTCGCCGAGTTCCCCGCCCACACCATCCTGCGGATCACCGAGCAGGTCCCCGTCGCTGTCGACGTTGCGCGCATGCACTTCTTCGACGGCGAGACCGGTGCGCCGCTTCGGTAGCGCACTCGTCCTCGCAGTAGCGCTCGTCCTCGTCGCCGCCGCGTCGGGCGCGCCGCGGCCGGGACCGAGCCTGGCGTCGCTCGCAACCCCGGCGCCCGACTCCTCGCTCGCGACCGATCGCATCTACTTCGTCATGACCGACCGGTACGCGAACGGGGATCCGGCGAACGACACCGGCGGCAAGACGGGTTCGTCCCAGATCACGGGCTACGACCCGACCTCGCCGGCGTGGTGGCACGGCGGCGACCTGAAGGGGCTGACCGGCGGCTGCACCGATCCGAAGCACGGGCTTGCCCGCATCGAGGATCTCGGGTTCAACACCATCTGGATCACTCCGGTGGTCGTGAACCAGGTGTCCCAGGGCAGCTCGGGCGGCTACCACGGCTACTGGGGGATCGATTTCACGACCGTCGATCCGCACCTCGGCACTCAGCAGGACTTCGCCGATTTCGTGAGCTGCGCGCACAAGCTCGGCATGAAGGTCATCCTCGACGTCGTCGTCAACCACACGGGCGACGTCATCCTCGACGGCTCGACGTACAACTCCGCGCCGTACCGCGACTGCCACGGCAAGGTGTTCAACCCTGCGAAGTACGTCGGCAAGCGAACGTTCCCGTGCATGAGCGTGCGCGACATGCCCAACGATCCGGTCGTCCTGTCTGCACTTGCGCACATCAAGAAGCCGGCGTGGCTGAACGATCTGACGAACTACCACGATCGCGGGCCGATCAGCGGCTCGTGCAGCGCGCAGTGCCAGACGCAGGGTGATCTCGACGGCCTCGACGACCTCTTCACGGAGAAGCCGGCGGTCGTCGCGGGGCTCGTGAAGATCTACTCCGGCTGGATCACGAAGTACAAGCTCGACGGGTTCCGCGTCGACACCGTCCTGCAGGTGAATCCCGGCTTCTGGCGCCTGTGGGTGCCGAAGATGCTGGCGGCCGCACGATCGGTCGGCGTGAAGGACTTCCAGATCTTCGGCGAGGCGTACACGACCGACACGATCGCCCAGTCGGTCTACGTCCGCGACGACGGGATGCCGAGTGTTCTCGACTTCCCGTTCCAGGCAGCCGCGAGCGGATACGCGGCGGGGGGCTCGAGCGCCGTCGCCATGCTGCATCGACTCCAGGACGACGACTACTACCGGACGTCCGACGGCTCCGACCCGACGCCGCCGACGTTCCTCGGCAACCACGACATGGGTCGCGCCGCCTACGAGATCGAGACGCAGGGATTCGGGCTGACCGGCGTGGCGCTGCTCCAGCACCTCGAGCTCGGATACGACCTGCTCTATCTCATGCGCGGCGCGCCCGTGGTCATGTACGGCGACGAGGTCGGGATGATCGGCTCGGGCGGCGACCAGCAGGCGCGGCAGGACATGTTCCCGACGCAGGTGACCGACTGGCAGACGCAGCCGCGCGCAGGCTCGCCGCCGATCGGCAAGGGCTCGTCGTTCGATGTCACGAACAACCCCATCGAGGGGGAGCTGAAGCAGCTCTCGGCGCTACGGCAGGCTAATCCGGCGCTCGCGACCGGCTGGACGATCCCCCGCTATGCGAAGGGCGGCGTCCTCGTCGTCAGCCGCATCGACCCTGCGACGAAGCGAGAGATCGTCGAGGCCTTCAACAACGGGCCGACGGCGGTGAAGGTGACCGTGCCGACCTCGACCGCCGGCGCATGGACGACGCTGCTCCCCGCCGGCATCCCCCGCTCGACCTCGACCGCGTCCGGGAAGCTCGAGGTGATCGTCGGAGCTGTCAACGCGACGGTGCTGAAGGCCGACGGCGAGGTGTTCGGCGGGCACGCGCAGAAGCCGAAGCTCACGATTGCCGCCGACGATCTCAGCAACCTCTTCGCGGCGACGGCGACGGTGCCGGGCACCGCGCCCGTCAGCGTCGCGTTCGCCTACCGGCGCACGGGCACGACGGCGTGGCGCCGCATCGACGTCGACACCTCGCCGCCGTTCCGCGGGTTCATCGACCCGGCGAAGTTCAAGCGGCGCGAGCGCATCCAGGTGATCGCGATCGAGCGGGCGCTGGACGGAAGCATCGCGCCGTCCGCGGTCGTCCCGTTCACCGTTCCGTGATTTACGTCCGTCTTACGTGCGCCGATCCTGCGGCTTACGTTGCGGAGAGATGGTTGGTGCCGTGAAGAAACTCGTGGTACTCGCAGTCGTCGCCCTCGCCTTCGCCGCCGTCCCGACCGCCCTCGCGGCCGGCGGTGCGGGGATCCAGGGCAAGCACGCCCGCATCGCCCAGCTCGCGGAGCGGTTCGTGAAGCACTGCGGAACGAGCTCGACCGGCGCTCCGCAGCGCTGCGTCACCTTCGCGAACAAGGCCCTCACCCGCCTGCAAACTCTGGACGGAAACGTCGAGCAGAGGATGGCTAGCCATCCGAAGCTCCAGAAGCTCGACACCTTCCTGCAGACGGTGATGGGCCGGCTAGACGCCTGGTTGGGGTCTACGGGCTAACGGCCAGTACGGTCCGGGCATGGCGTTTCTCGCCGTGCCCGGGCCGTTCGACTTCGACCTGACGACAGAGCGCTTTCGCGTGTTCGGCGCCGACCGCGCGACCTTGTGGCACGAGGGCGGCCTGCACCGCGCCGTCGGCGGACGGGAGGTGCGGATCGAAGCAGCACCCGGTGGAGTCGAGGTCGAGCCGCTCGACGGAGAGACGGAGCCCGTCGTGCGCGCCGTGCTCGGCCTCGCGTTCGACCTCGACCCCTTCTACGCCTGGGCGGCGGATGACGACATCCTCGCCACCGTCGTCCCGCACCTTGCCGGCTTCCGGCCCTCGCTCAGCCCGGACCCGTTCGAGATGCTCGTCGGCGCGATCACGTCGCAGCAGGTGTCGCTCTACTCGGCGCTCGCGATTCGCAACCGGCTGATCGAGCGCTTCGGCGTCCGCGCGGATGAAGCCTGGGCGTTCCCGACGCGCGAGCGGCTCGCCGGCGCGCGCGAGGACGAGCTCGTCGCAGTCGGCTTCTCGGGGCGAAAGGCGGAGTACGTCGTCGCGCTCGCCCGCTCGGAGCTCGATCTGGAGGCGCTCGCCCAGCTCCCGGACGACGAGGTGCGTGCGCAGCTCGTCGCGCAGCGCGGCATCGGCGAATGGACGGCGGAATGGTTCCTCGCGCGGCATCTCGCGCGGCCGAACGCGTGGCCGGTCGGGGATCTGGCTCTGCGGAAGGCGGTTGCGCCTCTGGACATCGATGCGGGGCGCATACGCTTCCATCCCTTCGAGAACCTCTCCGCGCACTACCTCCTGCTGTCGAAACGCGTCCCGTGATCCGCCCAGCAACCGCCGACGACCTGCCCCTCGTCCGCGAGCTCTGGCGTGCGTTCGAGGCCGAGATCCCGGAGCCGCCGTGGCACGACGACGAGCTCGACAAGGATCTCGAGTGGCTCGCCGAGGCCGTGCGCGACGAGACCGTGCTGCTCGCGGACGACGCCGGCCTCGCCGTCGCGCTCATGAAGGGCACGCGGCTCGGGCTCCTCGAGATGCTCTACGTGCGCCCGCAAGCACGCGGCACCGGTGTTGCCCGCGAGCTCACGCGGGAGGTCGCGGCGCGACTGAAAGCGCGGGGTGCCGAGGTGCTCGAGCTCGAGGTGCTCGCGTCGAACGCACATGCACGCGCGGTGTACGAGCGCTGGGGCTTCCAGACGTCCGAGCTGACGCTGGCTGTGCCGGTCGACGCCCTGCAACAGCGGCTCTCGGTCGAACCAGAAGGCCGGACGTTCGGCATCGCCCACATCCAGACTGACGACGCGGGCGCCGTCGAGCGCGCGGTGCAGAAGATGCTGCCGCGGCTCGGCCACTCCGAGAGCGTGGACGTCGGCGGGGTCGCGAACGGATGGGTGGCCGTCCGCAGCGACGTCACCGATCGCGAGCCGGAGAAGCTCAAGGCGCTCGCGAAGGAGCTGTCGTACACGAGCGAGAGCGTCGTCGTCGCGCTCGGCGTCGAGCGCGGCGCGGTCGTCCGTTACAACCTCTTCGATCGCGGCGCGGACATGGACGAGTATCTCTCGGTCCCGGAGTTCTACGGCGAACTGCCGCCCGGCGACGTCATCGCGCTCGGTTCCAACCCGACGGTGGTCGCGCGTCTGACCGGCGCCGACCCGAAGCGCATGCGTGAGGTCGCGCGCACGGCCACGACACCCGCCGGGCTTCCGCGCGCGCAAGAGTTGTACGAGCAGATCGCCGACGTGCTCGGAGTCACGTCCTGATGCTCACGCTCTACGACGCCGCCCGCTGCCCCTACTGCGCACGCGTGCGCATCGTGATCGTCGAGAAGCGCATCGAGATCGAGACGATCGAGATCGATCTCAACGACAGACCGGCGTGGATCTACGAGAAGAACTCCACGGGACGCGTTCCCGTCATCGAGGAGGACGCGTGGACGCTGCCCGAGTCGGCGGTGATCATGGAATACCTCGAAGAGCGCTACCCGGAGCCGCCGCTGCTCCCTGCCGATCCTGCCGACCGCGCGCTCGCGCGGCTGCGGATCCTTCGGCACGACGCGTTCACCGGGCCGTATTACGCGCTGCGACGTGGCGCCGACGGCGCGGCCGCGCTCTTCGCCGAGCAGCTCGACCGGCTCGACGCGGCCCTCGAGGAGCGGCCGTGGCTCGGCGGAGCCGAATACGGTCTCGCCGACATCGCGTACGTCCCGTGGATCCTGCGTGCCCGCGACGCGATGGGAATCGAGCTCGACCCATATCCTGCGCTCAGCGAGTGGCTCGTGCGGCTGCTCGACCGACCAGCCGTCGCCGAGGAGGCACATGTCGTCGCAGGCCTCTGAGTTTCCGTCCGTCGTCGACGTGCACTGGCTCGCGTCGCATCTCGGCGAGGACGACCTCGTCGTCGGCGACGTGCGCGGCCCGAACGCGCACACGCGCGGGCATATCCCCGGTTCGCGGCCGCTCGTGCTCGGATCGCCCTCGCCGTCCGCGGACGCCGCGTCGTTGCAGGCGCTCGCGCAGGAGATCGTGCTCCGCCTCCGGCGGCACGGCATCACGGGACGTGAGCGGCTCGTGCTCGTCGATCGTGGCGATGGCGTCGGCGCGATGCCGTCCGCGCAGCTCGCGGAGCTTGCGGGCCACACGCGGGTGTCCATCCTGCTCGGCGGGATGGCAGCGTGGGAGGGAGAGCTCGAGACGGGGCCGTTCGAGCTCGTGCCGGTCCGTGAGGCCGACCTCACGCCGAACCTGCACGCATTGCCGACGCGCGACGAGCTGGCAGGACGACTGGACGATCCGTCGCTGACCATCCTCGACGTCCGTCGCGACGACGAGTACACCGGTCGCGGCGGCAGCGCGTGCGACCCGCGGCAAGGGCACATTCCGAGCGCGAAGAACGTCGAGGTCTCGACGCTCTTTGCAGGCCCCGGCCGGCCGCAGTCGCCGGAACGGATCCGCGAGCTCGTCGGCGCGCCCGCAGGCGCGGAGGTGGTGGCGTACTGCCACTCCGGCTCGCGTTCCGCGCTCGCCACGCTAGCGCTGCGCAGCGCCGGCTACGACGCGCGCAACTACGCCGGCTCGTGGCACGAGTGGTCGCGCCACGCCGAGTTGCCGCTCGAGCGCTAGTTAGGCCGCCTGGGCGGACACGCGCTCGGCGGCGTCGAGGAACGCGCTGCAAAGCGTGCGGCCGAGATCGTTCCAGGCGCCAATGTGCGTCTGTGTCTCGGCGCGCAACCCGTCCGGGTCCGGCGGCGGGTCCTCGAAGTCGGCAGTCCAGCGGTCGAGCTGGAGCGCCGTCACCTCGGGATGGAACTGCACGCCCCAGCACGCGTCGCCGAGGCGGAACGCCTGCGTCGTGCGATCGGTGCGCGCGAGCTCGACGGCGCCGTCCGGGAGGTCGTACGTGTAGTGGTGCCAGACGAGCCCAGGGAAGCTGCGCGGTAACGACCCAAGCACCGGGTCCTCTGCGCCCGCGTCGTTGAGCTCGATGTCGATCCAGCCGATCTCCGGCTCGTCGAGGCGCCGCACCTGCGCGCCAGCGGCGCGCGCGAGCAGTTGGACGCCGAGGCAGACGCCGAGGACAGGACGCCGGTCGGCGAGGACCTGCTCGAGCCAGGCGATCTCCTCGGGCAGCCACGTGTGCTGCGCCTCCTGGTCGGGATGCATCGCGCCGCCGAAGACCATGTACGCGTCGTACGACTCGAGAGGCCGGGGCGGGCGCCGTCCCCAGGAGAAGCTCCACTCGTCCAGCGGGTGCCCGGCGCGCACCGCGACCGGCTCGAACAGCTCGGCCCGCGCCTCGGGGCCGTGGACGACGGACAGGATCCTCACGTGCTGAGCAGACTACGCAACTCGAAGGCGTTCGTCGCCGCCTGCGATACGGTCGCGAGCGGGTTCCGCGGATCCTGTGCCGTCGCGTTGTTGTTGAAGAGCGCGAACGCCTGCTCGGACTCGCCCGCGAGCTCGCGCAGCGTCGGCACCCATTCGGCCAGTTCCTCCTCGGAGTAGAGGTAGTCGAAGCGCTCGGCCGCCGACCCGCCGCGCTTGTTCCACGTCGACAGGTTGCGCCCGTGGAAACGGACGTACGCTGTTTTCGACGTCACCGCGGGAACCGTCGGGACGAGGTTCTTCGCGTCGTCCGACTTCGGCGCGTCGACGGTCACGTACGTCGCGCCGATCCGCTCGAGGAACGCGAGCGTCTCTGCGCGGTTCTCGTCGTCGAGCCAGGAGCGATGCCGGAGCTCGACGAGCATCTCGTCCCCGCCGAGCTGCTCGCGCGCCCACTCGAGATAGTCGAGCGACCGCTCCTTGAAGACGACGTACGACGGAAACTGGAAGAGGATCCCGCCCAGCTTCCCCGTGCGCCGCAGCGGCTCGAGCGCGGCGAGGAAGCGGCGGAACACCTCGCCGCGCAGCTCACGCGGCGGCCGGTCGACGCGCCCGCGCTCGTCGACAGGCATCTCGTCGCGCAGGTCCTCCGGTAGGACTTCGATCTTCACGGGATGACGGGTCATGAGCCCGAACGCCTTTACGTGCATGACGAAGCCCGGCGGTGTCCGCTCGGCCCATCCCTCCACCATCGACTCGCCCGGCAGCCGGTAGTACGTGGAGTCGACCTCTACTGTGTCGAAGTGCTCCGAGTACCACGCGAGCCGTTCCTTCGCCGGCATCTTGGGCGGATAGAAGTACTTCGACAGCGCCTCGTCCGCCCAGGAGCAGGTGCCGATCCGCACGGTCGCTGCTATTTCGACACCGCCCGCTTCAGCACTGAGAGCGCGAGCGTCTCGCGCCCGACCGTCACCGATGCGCCGGTAGCGACGCCCGTGGCGTACACGGGCGCGTTCCCCGACGTCGCGGCGAGTGTGACGACGAACTTCGCGCCCGCGGGGACGCGCACGCTCTCGTTCATGAAGTGGATCTGCGCGACGCCGCTCGTTCCCGTGAGCGCGCACGCGCCGGTGCTGATCGCGGTCGGGATCCCGCTCGCCGACAGGACGGCGACGAGATGGTCCCAGTTCTTCATGCCGGAGTAGTGGACCGTGAGCGTCGAGTCGCCGAACGTCTCGTGCGGCCCGCCCGTGATGCGCACGTCGCGCACGACCTTCCCCGACGAGCCGATCCTCGTCGTGCCCGGCAGCGAGACGGTCACGCGCTTCGTCGGAGGCAACCCCGCGAACGACGTCAGCTTGCCGTCCCACGGATCGTGCGCGAGCTGCACGCCCGTACCTACGCTGCCGCTCCCCTTCAGGTACTTGTCGAACCACTTGACCGCGAGGCCGAGGTACGTCGGCGTCTCCGCCGGCGGGTTCGGCGCCGGCACGTGGCCGACGTCGCCGAGGTACAGCTCCTTCGGACCGGCGAGCTGCTTGTACGCCGTCTCCGCCTGGTCGATGTCGAAGAGGAAGTCGTGGCGGCCCTGGACGAGCAGCGTCGGCACGGAGATGGCCGGAAGCTGCGCGAGCGGCGACCGCGCCGCGGCCGCCGCCGTTGCTGCGGCGGTGACCGTCCCCTGCGCGAGCGACTGCGAGGCGCCGAGCAGGTCTGGATCCCAGCGCGACGCAGGCGTGAGCGCCGCGAGGAGCGCGACGAGCTCCGTCTTCGCGACGCCCTCAGGCGCAAGCGCCGTCTGCAGGTTCGTCCACGTGATCACCGGGACGATCGCCTTGAAGGGGACCCCCGCGGCGGTCGCGTTCCACACGGCCCCGCCGCCGAGTGAGGTGCCGAGCGCTCCGATCTCGGTGTCGGACACCTCCGGTCGCGCGGCGAGCCACGTGTAGAGATCCTGCGCATCCTGGTTCTCGCGCGGGCCGTCGAGCCCGAACTGGCCGCCGGAGGCGCCGGTGCCGCGCGCGTCGCACTCGAGCGAGACGTAGCCGGCGGGCGCCAACGCGCCGGTCGCGATCGGCTCCATATCGGTGTGGGAGCCGCCGAGGCCGTGGAAGAGGATGACGGCCGGCCAGCCGCCGCTCGGGGGCGTCCCGTCCGGCTCGACGATCGAGCAGGCGAGCTGGACGCCGTCCGAGGCGGTGATCGTGACCGGTTGCGGTGTCGCGACGCCGATGAGCGCGGCAAGGAGGAGAGCGAGCATCCCCGTAGCCTACGATCAGGCTCAATGGATGCGAGAGCCGTAGGCGTTTTCGATTCGGGAGTGGGCGGTCTCACCGTCCTGCACGAGTGCCTCGTCACGTTGCCGCATGAGGACTTCGTCTATCTCGGAGACCACGCGCGGCTGCCGTACGGCCCGCGCCCCCTCGCGCAGGTGCGCGGGTTCGCGCGCGAGATCGGTTCGTTTCTCGAGGCGCAGGACGTGAAGCTGATCGTCGTCGCCTGCAACAGCGCGACGTCGGCGGCGATGCCGCAGCTTCAGTCCGAGCTGTCCGTCCCGGTCATCGGCGTGATCGCGCCCGAAGCCCGCGCGGCGGTGCAGGCGACACGCAACCGTCGCGTCGGGCTGCTTGCGACGCAGGCGACGGTCGACGCCGGCCGCTACGGCGACCTCGTGCGCGCGCTCGATGCCGGCGTCGAGCTCTATTCGGTCGCGTGTCCGCGGCTCGTTCCGCTGATCGAGAGCGACGATCCCTACGGCGACGAGACCGAGGAGGCGGTGCGCGAATACGCGGCGCCGCTGAAGGACGCCGGTGTCGACACGGTCATCCTCGGGTGCACGCACTACCCGCTCATCCGTCCGCTCTTCCAGCGCGTCTTCGGCCGCGACGTCACCCTCGTCTTCTCGGCGGAGGAGACCGCGCGTGAAGTGTCCGACACGCTTGCGCGCAAGCGGATCGAAAACGACGCGGCGCGCACGGGTGTGTATCGGTTCCTCACGACCGGCGATCCCGCGGCGTTCCGCGAGATGGGGCGCCGATTCCTCCAGCTGCCGATCGCCGACGTCGAGCACGTCGCCGTGTCGCGGCTCGAGGGGGCGGCTGCATGAGTCGCGCCGACGGAAGGAAGACGGACGAGTTGCGCTTCCTCACGTTCGAGCCCGACTATCTCGAGCAGCCGCACGGCTCCGTGCTCGTCACGCAGGGCAAGACGATCGTTCTCTGCACGGCGATGATCCAGGAGGAGGTGCCGCGCTGGCTCCGGAACCAGGGGCGCGGCTGGATTACGGCCGAGTACTCGCTGCTGCCGGCGTCGACCGGCGACCGCGTCGAGCGTGAGGCATCGCGCGGGAAGCAGCAGGGACGCACGATCGAGATCCAGCGTCTCATCGGCCGGGCGGTGCGCGCCGTCGCCGACTTCCGCGCGCTGGGCGAGCGCACGATGTGGCTCGACTGTGACGTGCTGCAGGCCGACGGCGGCACACGCTGCGCGGCGATCTGCGGCGCGTATGTCGCAGGCCGGCGCGCGCTCGACCGCTTCGGTCTTTCGCGTGCGTTCGCGGACTCCGTCGCCGCCGTCTCGGTCGGCGTCGTCGAAGGCGTGCCGATGCTCGACCTCGACTACTCGGAGGACTCGAACGCGGACACGGATATGAACGTCGTCATGACCGGCGACGGCCGGCTGGTCGAGGTGCAGGCGACGGCGGAGAAGGATCCCTTCACGCGGGAGCGGCTCGATGAGCTGCTCGAGTTGGCGACGGCCGGAATCGCCGAGATCGGCGAGCGCCAGGCGGAGGCCACCGCTGTCGCCCTTCCTTAGCGCCGTCGCAGCGCTGAGCTGGCCTCACGTCCTGCTGCGCCTCGCCGTCGCGGCCGGGCTCGGCGGCGCGATCGGCTTCGAGCGCGAGCTGCGCGAGCGGCAGGCGGGCTTGCGCACGCATCTCGTGGTTTCGCTCGGCGCAGCGCTTTTCACGCTCGTCTCCGCCTACGCCTTCAGGAACTTCGGCAGCAAGGTCGACCCGACGCGGATCGCGGCGCAGATCGTCAGCGGCATCGGCTTCCTCGGCGCGGGCGCGATCATCCGCCAGGGTCTTTCCGTCAAGGGGCTCACGACCGCGGCCACCCTCTGGCTCGTCGCCGCCATCGGAATGGCGTCCGGCGCCGGCTACTACGACGGCGCCCTCATCGCGACACTCGGCGCGCTGTTCACGCTCGGCCCGTTGCGCATCCTCGCGTACAAGGTCATCCGCCGGTACCGGCCCGAGCTCGACCGGCTGCTCGTCGAGATCCCGGCGGGCGGCAGTCCTGCGCCGCTCATCGAAGGCGTCGAGCGCCAGGGCGGCCGCGTCGTCGCGCTCGAAGTCACGCAGGAGGGCGACCGCCGCTCGGTGGCGATCGACGTCGAGCTGCTGCAGGCGGGGGCGCCCGAGATCGTCGCCGGAATCGCCGAGATCGACGGCGTGCTCGAGGTGCGGTGGAGCGAGTAAGAGCAATCCTGTGCTCGCGCAACGCGCACAAGGCGCGCGAGCTCGAGCGGTTGCTCCCCGGCTGGACGATCGAGCCGCTCGAGGCGGAGGGATGGCCCGGGGAGACCGGCGCAACCTATGTCGAGAACGCGCGCGCGAAGGCGCGGTTCGGGCGGAAGGTGCTCGGGCCTGAGCGCACATACATCGGCGAGGACTCGGGCCTCGAGGTAGCCGCGCTCGGCGGCCGTCCGGGGATCGAGTCGGCGCGGTACGCGCCGGAGGGCGCGCCTGCGATCGCGAAGCTCCTCGAAGAGCTCGACGGCGTGGACGACCGCGCGGCTCGATACGTGTCCGAGCTCGTCTGCCTGACCCCGGCCCGTGAGGTGCGCGGCACCGGCACGCTCGTCGGCCGTATCGCCGAGGAGCCGCGCGGGCACGAGGGCTTCGGCTACGACCCGGTGTTCGTCCCCGATGGCGAGGAACGCACCGTGGCCGAGCTCGGCGACGCGTGGAAGGAGCGAAACTCGCATCGCGCTCGTGCGGCGCGCGCGCTGCTCGCGGCGCTCGGCGCGGCGGTCATCCTCGTCGCGGCAGGCTGCGGCGGCATGGACCGCGACACGAAGCAGGTTTTGAATGCGTTCTTCGCCGGCGGCCCGGTCGTTCGCTCGCTCGGCGGGCGCTTCCCGCACAAGCCCGGCACGCTCCCGTGCGTGCTGCACGACAAGGGCGTGAAGCTGCAGGCGACGTGCGCGACCGACATCTCGCTCGTTCAACCCGCGCGTGCGGTCGTGACACTGACGGAAGCGTGGAACCACGGTGCGAAGGCGCACACCTGGTTCTTCTTCATCCGGCGCGACGGCACGGTGCAGTCAGTGATTCAAGAAGGCGCTCCGGCGCCGCGCCGCTGAGCGGTCCACCAGTTCAGCTCGGCGCCGAGAACGATGACGTTCGCCATCACGTACAGCCAGATGAGCAGGATGGCCGGGCCGCCGAGCACGCGCAGCGTGACGTTCACGTCCGCGAGGCGCACGAACACCGGCAGTATCTGAAACGACGCCTCGAGCACGATCGCTCCCATGATCGCGCCGGGCAGCACCTCGCGCACCGTGAGCGACGCGTTCGGCAGCAGCCGGTAGACGGCGAGGAGGAACACGAACACGCCGAGCAGCGATACCACAACGGAGAGCCCGTACGCGACGACTGCATCGCCGACGAATCCCGGTGCGTACTGCTTGAGCACCTCGACGCCGAGCGCGCCGATGACGAGGCTCGAGAACAACGTCACGAGCACGCTCACCATCAGCGCCGCAGCGACGGTCTTGCCGCGCAGGAATGGACGGTTCGGCCGGCCGTACACGATGTTGAACGCCGACTCGAGCGCGCTGAACAGCGAGAGCGACGACCAGAGCAGGCCGATGCCGCCGATGATGCCGAGCGTCGCCGCGTTCTCCTGCACACGGTGGACGAGCGTGAGGATGTCTTGGAGCGAGCTGCCGGGGAATGCGCGCTTCAGCTCCTTGACGAGGAAGTCGGATGCGTCGGCGCGGTGCGCGAGGCCGAGCAGTGAGAGCGCGATGAAGATCAAGCGGGACGAACGAGAGGAGTGCGAAGTAGGCGACCATCGCGGCCAGATGGGTGCCGCGGTCGGCGAAGAACTTCGCGAAGAGGGCGCGCTTCCTGAGTCGCATCGGCCCAGTTTGCACCGTAAGCGGAGCGCCGAGTGAATCGGCGCTCCTTTTATGGTCGGCATCGCAAGCGACGCCTTA
>CAVOMK010000019.1:0-36142 GCA_963697005.1 uncultured Actinomycetes bacterium
CTCGATCTCTGGCTCGTCGAGCACACGCGCGCTGTTCGTGCACGACGCAGGGGCCGCGTACGACGCGTACGACACGGTCGGGCGTGATGCGCGCCTACGAGGTGTACGTCGACGATCTCTCCAACTGGTTGATCCGGCGCTCGCGGCTCGCGGTTCTGGGGCGGCGACGACCCAGGCCCCGTTCCAGACGCTCTGGTACGCGATCGTGCAGATGGCTGCGGGTGATGGCGCCGATCCTGCCGTTCGTCACCGACCATCTCTGGCGCAACCTCGTGCTCGAGGGGACCGAGTCGGGGCATCTCGCCGGCTGGCCGGACGTCCCCGAGCCCGACCGCGCCCTCCTCGACGAGGTCGCCGACGTCCGCCGAGTGGTCACGCTCGCGCACCAGGCGCGCAACGCGTCAGGGCTCGAGCTCCGGCAGCCGCTGCGCCGGCTGGTGATCGAGGGTGCGACGGCACGCGGGGCACGCGGGCGAGATCGCCGACGGAGGTGAACGTCGAGGAGGTCGAGTTCGGCCCCGTCGAGGCAGAGCTGCGCGTGAAGCTGAACCTGCCGGCGCTCGGCCCCCGCCTGGGCAAGGAGCTGCGCGCGGTGCGCGCAGGCGCTGCAGGCGGGCGAGTTGGAGGAGCTTCCGGCCGGACGCTTCCGCGCCGCGGGCTACGAGCTGGAGCCCGGGCGAGGTGCTCGTCGAGCGTCTCGGTCGCGAGGGCTTCGCCGTCGCCTCGGCGGACGGCGTCACCGTCGCGCTTGACACCGCGCTTGACGACGAGCTCATCCTCGAAGGCCGGGTACGCGACCTCGTCCGCGAGGTCAACACCATGCGCAAGGAACAGGGTCTCGAGGCTCACGGACCACGTCGTGCTGACCGTGCCGGCCAAGCTCGAGCCGCTCCTCCGCTGGAGGGGCACATCGAGAACGAAGTGCTGGCTGTCGAGATCCGCGTCGACGGCGAGCGCCAAGCTCTCGATCGCGAGGGCTTAAGAGGCTCTCACACAATGAGCGGGTGTGTCGCCGGGCCACACTCGGCGGCGCGCTGCCGCGTCCTTGCATCGCACTCGCCGATCGCGCCCGGATCGACGAACGTCATTATGTGAGAGCCTCTTAGGAGGCTAGGCAGCCGACAGCAGCGTGTTGCCGTCCATCTCGGCAACGTCGCGGTAACCGAGCGAGGGCAAGCCGGCGGGCAACGCGTCCGTGACGTGGACGCTTCTCGAGGTAACTGGGGAGGCGCGCGGTGATCGTTACCATCGCGCCACGCAGTGCCTCTTCCTGCGAAGCCTTCGACGTCGGGATGTATGAGTGAGACCTCCCGTTCCGGCGGGACGACGTCGTCGATCGCCACGAGTGAGCAGGGCGCACGCGTTGCCCCACGCCGGCTGATTCGACGCTGCGATGTGATCCAGGAACCGCCGCCGTGCGCCGTGCCCGCCGCGTCGGCGACCTGGATTCCGGCCGACTCCCTTCTTCGCGCCGAAGCCGGCATTGAGAAGCTTGACGTTCTCGATGCCGTTCGCCTCAGAGAGTCGACTGTGCGGCGGCGAAGTTCACTGGATTCGGCTCCGCGGCGTAGACGATGTTTCCGCCCGTGGCCGCCGCTGGGAGCATGTCGCCGAAGTACGCGCCGCCGGTGACGACGTCACCGCGTCGACTTCGCTCGGCGATGAACGCGGTCGTCGCGGGCTCCCGACCTCGCCGGCGAGAACGGCCAGAGCGGCAGGCCGGTGACGACTCTCGGTCGGAATGCAGTAGCGGCCGTACGGTTCTCCCCGAGGACGTAATCCACGGGGCCGGGTCTGTCAGGCAGCCGAACGCTCGGCACGGCGGAGCTCGACCGGAAGACTGAACACGACGTCTTCGAGCGCGGAGTGAGCTCGTCGATGTCGCGTACGCCGTGCTCGCCGAACCAGTCACAGACCTCGCCCACGAGTCGCTCCGGAACCGAGGCGCCCGAGGTCACGCCAACGACGCTCGATACCGGCGAGCCAGCCTCGTCGATCTCGGAAGCGTCGTCGACGAGATACGCCGGGACGCCGGCTGCACGCGGACCTCGACGAGGCGTAACGATCGACGAGTTCCGCGAGCCGACGACGAGCAGCAGACGACCTCGGCGAGCAGCTCCTTCACCGCCCATTGCCGGTTGGACGTCGCGTAACAGATGTCTTCGCGGGCCGGGCCTTCGATCTGCGGGAAACGGCGCCGCAGCGCGTCGATGATCTCGCGCGTCTCGTCCACCGACAGGGTCGTCTGCGTGATGTACGCGAGGCGGCGTGTCGCGGGAAGCTCGAGCGCGGTCGGCGTCGGCGACCGACTCGACGAGCACGGTCGCGTCCGGGTGCTTCACCGCGTCGTGCCTTCGACCTCCTCGTGCCCCGCGTGGCCGATCAGCACGATCGTGTAGCCCGCTCTGCGTAGCGGCGGGCCTGCGTGTGCACCTTCGTCACGAGCGGGCAGGTCGCGTCGATCGAGGTCAGCTCGCCGTTCATCGGCGGCGTCGCGAACGGCCGGCGCGACGCCGTGGGCGGAGAAGACGACGGTCGAGCCCTCGGGGATCTCGTCGACCGAGTCGACGAAGATCGCGCCGAGCGCCTCGAGCTCGCGGACGACGTGCGAGTTGTGGACGATCTGCTTCCGGACGTACACGGGTTGCCCGTACAGCGTGAGCGCGCGCTCGACCGTGTCGACGGCCCGCTCGACCCCGGCGCAATAGCCACGAGGAGAGGCCAGAGGACCCGCTTCACCAAACCGCGGGCCAGGATAGCTCCGTGGCGTGAGGGCCGGGTTAAGGGCAGCTGTGAACTCCCGCCGGATATGAAAAAGCCCGCCGCTCGGGGGGGTCGGTGCGGCGGGCTCTTCCCAAGTTGCTCACCGCGGACTGCAAGCGCCAGACGCGCGGCCGCAGTGTCGCATCGCCCAGTGCTCAGGACGGTAATCGGGCGCCGGAGCACCGACAATGGGCCGGTCCGGCCCATCTTTTCAACCGGTGGGAATCACGTTCTCGGACCGGAAAACGCCTCCGCCGGGTTTTCCGCGCCGTATGATCATCGCCGCCCAGTATGTGGACAGCTCGAGTTGCAGGTCGGAGGTCTGCTCGGCCTCGCCGTGGCTTGGGACACGCGTGGCCGCGGCGCTCGGCGCGCTGCTCGTCGGGGCTCGCGGTCGGCCTCGTCTTCCGCGTGCGCGCGGTTCGCCGGCAGAAGGCCGCGATGGCGGAAGCGGGAGCGCGAGCTGGCGAGCCTGCGCCGCGTCGCGGCTGAGCTGGCGCGGACGTCCGACGTCGAGGGCGTCGCGCGGGCGCTGCTCGACGAGATCGGCTCGCTGTTCGGAGTCGGACTTCGTCGCCCTCGCCTTCGTCTCGGAGGACGGCAGCGAGGCGTCGCGGCTATCTCGCCCGCGTCGAACGGCAAGGACGTCGAGTGGTGGAGGGACGTGCCGGGTCGATCTCGTGCGCGAGCCTTCGGGGATCGCGAGCGGCGGTCCACGAGAGCGGCGGGGTTCGCCGTCGACGACGTCGACGGGGTCGACGCGTGTGGCCTCGCGGCTTGCGCCCGAGTCCGGCGCGAAGAGCGCCGCGTACATGCCGCTCATCAGCGCAGATCGCGTGATCGCCGTGATCTCGGTTGCGACGACCGAGGAACAGCGCGCGTTCTCGCCCGACGAGCTGCGCTAATGCAGACGCTTGCATCGGAGGCGACGTCGCGTTCGAGCGCACGCGGTCGACACTCGCGCTCGCCGAGGCGCTCGATCGCGAGCGACTCATGGTGTCGATCGGGCGGCGCCTGCGGACGGAGCTCGATCTCGGCGCCGCACTGCAGGCGGCGGTGGCCGAAGCGGGACGCGCGCTCGCGCGCCAGCCGCTGCTTCGTGCGCCTCGGCGAGAGCGGCGGCCGTGAGATCGTCGCGGAGTGGCGTCGCGAGTGGGGCGGCCGGCGTGGCCCAGGACGGCGAAAACCTTCCGGTCTCGGATCTCGCGGCTCGAGACCGAGCAAACGGTCGCGATCGTCGACGTCGAGGATGCGCCGGAGCGAGGGCCGTCGGTCGCGAGCTCGAGCAGCTGCGCGGGCTCGGCGCCCAGGCCGCCGCGTCCACGCCGGTGCGCTCGGACAGGGCCTCGGCTCGGAGTGCTAACGGTGCATCGCGACGCCGCCGGCGCGTGGACCCAGGGCGACCTCGCGCTGCTCGAAGCGGTCGCCGTCGAGGTCGGGCTCGCGCTCCGCCTCGGCCGGCTGATCGACGAGAACCGCGAGCGGCTGGGCGAGCGCTCGGCGCTGCTGCGCGCGGCGACGGTGGTGAGCGGGGAGCTCGAGCTGACGGCGGTCCTGCAGCGGCTCGCCGACGAGGTCGCAGCGTTGCTCCAGGCCGACGCGTCGGACTGCTATCTCTACGACCGCGAGCGCGGAGTGCTCCGGTGCGCCGCGGTGCACGGCCTCGACCCGTCGCTCGTCGGCTTCGAGTTTCCGGCCGACGCGCGGGCTCTCGGGCCTTGCGATCCGCGAAGGGCACGCGCTGGTTGCGACCGAGTACGGGAGCGTGCGCTGACGAGGTTCCGCATGCGGCGTACGCGGGGTTCAGCGACGCGATCGTCGCGCCGATGCGATGGAGCGACGAGGTGCGCGGCGTGCTCGGCGTCGGCCGCCGCGAGTCGCGGCCGTACGGGCCGCGCGACAGCGACGTGCTCGAGGCCTTCGCCGCGCTCGCGTCGCTGGCGATTCGAAACGCCGAGACGTTCAGCAGGAGCGCGAGGCAGGCGCGTGTCCAGCGCGGCTTCTACCGGATCGCCGCCGTGCTCGGCCAGTCGCTTTCGCGCGCGGCCACGCTCGACGCCGTCGCACAGGCTGCAGCCGAGGCGCTCGGCGGCGCCGCCGCGGCCGCGCTGATGCCGGCCGGGGGCGGCCTCGCACTGAGCGGCTCGCACGATCTGCCGCCGGCCCTGGTCGAGCTGTTCGCCGCGGGGCCTGTCCGCGGCGCAGAGGCGCTCGTCCGTTCGGCGTCGAACGAGCGGGTCATCGCCTCGCCGAACCTCGCCGACGACGAGCGCGTCGCGCCCGAGTGGCGCGCTGCCGCTGCGCAGGCGGGCTTCGGAGCGTTGCTCTCGGTGCCGGTCGTCAGCCCGCGTGACGGCGCCGGCGGGCTGGTCGCCGTCTTCTTCGAGGACGCCACTCCTTCAGCGACGACGACCTCGAGCTCGCCCGGCACCTCTCCGGCGCCGCCCGCGGTGCGCTCGAGCGCAGCGAGCTGTACGAGGCGGAACGCAGCGCGCGTGCTCTCGCTCAGCAGCTGGCGCGCACCGGAGGGATGCTCACGACCGAGCTCGATCCTGAGGCGGTGCTCGACGAAGTCGTCGACCAGGCGCCAGAGCTCTTGAAGGCGGACGGCTGCGCGATCCGCGTGCTCAAGGACGGCGAGCTCGTCGTCAGCGCGGCGAGCGGCCTCGGCTCCGAGGCGGCCGTCGGCTCGAGCAGCTCTGCGAGCGCGTGGCTCTCGGAGACGTCGTGCAGTCGCGCGCCCCGTCGCGCTGGAGGACGCCGGAGCCGATCCGCGGCTGCGCGAGCTCGATCCGATGCTCGCCGCCGGGAACGCGGCGTATCTCGGCGTGCCGCTCGCCGGCTCCGAGCGTTCGCCGCGCGGCGTGCTCGCCCTCTACGACGCGCGCCCGCGCGTCTGGCGCGAGGAGGAGATCGACGCGCTGCTCGCGCTCGCCGCGAGCACGTCCGCCGCGCTGGCGAACGCGGAGCTCTACCAGCGCGTCGCGCTCGAGCGCGAACGAAGCGTCGCGATCCTCGCCAACATCGCCGACGGGATCGTCGCGGTCGACCGCGACGGCACGGTCGTCCTCTGGAATGCAGCCGCGGAGAAGATCACCGGCGTCCCGGCGATGGACGCACTCGGCCGTACCCCGGTCGAGGTGCTGGAGCGGAAGCTCGAGTCGGACACCGAGACGCCGCCCGCCGACCGCCTCGTGCCGATCATGCGCGGTCGCGAGGAGGTGTGGCTCTCGGTGAGCGAAGCGGTCATGCGCGATCCGGTCGGCGCCGTCGCAGGTCGCATCTTCGCGTTCAGGGACATCTCGGCGGATCGCCTCGTCGAGCAGATGAAGTCCGACTTCGTTTCCACGGTGTCGCACGAGCTGCGCACGCCGTTGACCTCGATCTACGGCTTCGCGGAGACGCTGCTCCGCCAGGACGTCCTCTTCGGCGAGGAGGAGCGGACGACGTTCCTCGGCTACATCGCGTCGGAGTCGCAGCGACTGACGCAGATCGTCGATGCGCTGCTCAACGTCGCGCGGCTCGACACCGGCGACCTCCAGGTGCGCATCGCGCCGACCGACGTGCGCGAGGTGGTCGGCGAGGCCGTGCAGAGCATGCAGGTCGGGTCGCCGAACGGGCGATCGTTCGTCGTCGACCTCCCGGAGGAGCCGGTCGCGGCGAAGGCCGACCCCGAGAAGCTGCTGCAGGTCTTCGCGATCCTGCTCGACAACGCGGTGCGCTACTCGCCCGCCGGCGGCACCGTGCGCGTCGGAGCCGAGCGCAAGCGCGACACCGTCGAGCTCGTCGTCGAGGACGAGGGGCTCGGCATTCCGCTCGCCGACCAGGAGCAGATCTTCCGCAAGTTCTACCGGGGCACGGACGCCGAGGCCCGCGTCGGCGCGGGCGGGACCGGCCTCGGCCTGTTCATCGCCCGCGGCCTCGTGACCGCCATGGGTGGAAAGATCTCGGTCAGTCGCGAGAAGGAGAAGGATCGACGTTCGCAATCGAACTACCGCTGGCAGGGGCCTCGTCGTGATCCGCGTGCTCGTCATCGACGACGAGGCGCCGATCCGGCTGCTCTGCCGCGTCAACCTCGAGGCCGAGGGGATGGAGGTGATCGAGGCCGGCGACGGGCCGAGCGGGCTCGAGCTCGCGCGCGAGCAGCGCCCGGACGTCGTGCTCCTCGACGTGATGATGCCCCGCCTCGACGGCTGGCGCGTCGCCGAGGAGCTGCTCGAGGACGAGCGGACGAGCGAGATCCCGATCATCTTCCTCACCGCGCGCGCCGAGTTCCGCGACCGCGCGCGCGGCCTCGACATCGGCGGGATCGACTACGTCACGAAGCCGTTCAACCCGCTCGACCTCGCGCCGCTCGTGCGCGAGCTCCTCGAGCGGATCGAGCGCGGCGAGCGGGACGAGCTGCGCGGCGAGAAGCTCGCCGAGCTGCGCTCGCTGATGCAGGCGGAGTAATGGAGAGGGCGCCTCGTGGCCCCTCGCCCTCGCGACGAACTTCAACCCTCGGCCTTGAACAGGTCGCACGCGTCGCGATCGTCGTCCCTCGACCGGGGCGAGACCGCGCCGCGTGAGCCGATGCCGTCACAGGACGACGGCGGCGCCGGCGAGCTGCGCCGCCGAGAGCGACTCGCGCAGCCAGACCCAGGCGACGACGGTCGCGACCACCGGCTCGAGCATGGCCGTGACGCCGACCTGCGTCGCGGTGATGTGCCGCAGCGCGCCGACGAACAGCGTGAACGGGAGCGCGGAGCCGAGGACGATCACCCAGAGGACGAGCGCCCACACGGGCAGGTGATGCGAGCAGATGTCCCTGCAGCGAGACCGTCCGCGCGGCCGCCGACGCCGGGAAGCTCCACCACGGCTGCACGATCGTCCAGAAGACGACGGCGAAGAAGAAGCCCCACGCGAGCAGCGGGATCGCGTCGCGGCTCTTCACCTCGTGCTCGGCGAGCAGGAGGTACACGGCGAAGATCACGGCCGAGATCAGCGCGAAGGTGACGCCGAGGCCGTCGAGCGTGACGCCGCTCCAGAGCTCCACCATCAGCGCCAGGCCGGTGAGCGAGAGCGCGAGCGCGAGCCAGATGCGGCGGCGCACGTGCTCGTGCCCGAACGTCCGCGCCCAGATCGCGACGAGAAGCGGGCCGAGGTACTGGATCAGGAGCGCGATGCCGATCTGCAGCCGGTGGATGGCGAGGAAGTAGAAGAGCTGGACGAACGCGACGCCGACGATGCCGAAGAGGGCGAGCCGGGGGAGCTCGCGGCGCTCGACGCGCAGCGACGGGCGCGCGGACGAGGGCGATCGAGCGTGAGCGCGATGCCCGCGCCGGCGCAGCGGGCCTCGGTCAGCCGCAGCGAGGAGAGCCCGGAGGCGAGCGCGACCTTCGACACCGGGCCGTTGACGCCGAAGAGCGTCGCCGCGACGGCGACCATCGCGTAGCCGAGGACCGGCCGCCGCTCGCTGCGGCTCCCGGCCGGCAGCAGCGGCTCGGTCACGCGCGCAAAGCTAGCCTACTGCGTACGGGGCGTAGCTCAGCCTGGTAGAGCATGCGTTTGGGAGCAGAAGGCCGACAGTTCGAATCTGTCCGTCCCGATCAGCGCAGTGATGCAGCGACCGCCGCGGCCACCTTGCGCGCCGCGATGCTTCCCTCGCGCAGCTGTCCGCCGAGCGTCGGCGTGAAGCCGACGAACCAGAGGCCCGGCAGCACGGGCTCGCCGTCCGTCTTCGTCGGCAGGCCGCGCGGACCGAGGACGTCGAGATGTCCGACGAGCGCGTCGAGGCCGGCGCGGAAGCCGGTCGCGGCGATGACCGCGTCGGGCTCGATGCGCGATCCGTCCGCGAGCACGACGTCGCGCGCCGTCGAAGCCCTCGACCGCAGCGACGATCTCGACGCGGCCGTTGCGCACCGCGCCGACGATGCCGACGTCGAGGATCGGCGTCGTGCCCGTCGCGATGAACGACGTGCGAATCCCGTGCTCGGGGCGCGGCAGTCCTTGCGCGGCGAGATCGGGGATCGAGAGCTTGCGCTGCGTCTTCGAGATCGGGTCGACCCAGTCGGGGGGCAGGTGCCTGATCGCCATGCCGATCAGCTGCGCCGGAATCCCTGCCGTCGCGCGGCGCACGATCTGCGGCGGCGTGCGCACCGACAGTCGCGACCGCGCGCGCGCCGCCGTCGGCGACGTCGTGCGCGATCTCCGCGCCGGAGTTGCCCGCGCCGACGACGAGGACGTCGCGGCCGCGGAACGGCGCCGGGTTCCGGTACTCCGACGAGTGGATCAGCTCGCCGGTGAAGCCCCACGGCCGGGCCAGTCCGGAACGAACGGCGCGCCGTTGTATCCCGTCGCCACGATCACCGCTCGCGCTGCGAACGGGCCCGCGGCGGTGTCGAGCTGCCAGCGCGCCGTCGTGCTCGATCCGTTCGACGCGCCGCCCGTGCGCACCTCGAGGCCGTGCGCTCGGCGTAGCGGCGGAAGTACTCGAGCAGGTCGTCGCGCGCGACCCAGCGGCCGTAGCGCCGCGGGATGCGCAGGCCGGGGAGGCCGGAGAGGAGCCGCGGCGTGTGCAGGCGCAGCCGGTCGTAGCGCTTCCGCCACGCGGCGCCGGGCTCGGCCCCGCCTCGAGCACGAGCGGCTCGATGCCGTCGCGGCGGCGACCAGCGCGGCCGTGGCGAGGCCCGCGGATCCGGCGCCGATGATGACGAGGTCGCGATCTCCACGGCGGAGGTCATACCATCCCGGCCGCAACCGGTCCGGCCGAGGCGACGTTCACCAGGTGATGCCGCTCGCGTTGCTGTTCGGCGCCGAGATCGACGCGGAGATCGAGCGCAGTCGCGACGTCACAGAGCAGCCAGCGCGTTCGACGCAGCGTGGTCCGCAGCCTCCGCACAGCGCCGAGCTTCCACGACGCGCTCGTCATCCTGCCCGGCGGTGAGATTGATCGCGACGAGCGTCACCGCGCCGCGGGCGGCGCCGGCTGCGAGCTGTGCGGCCGCGACGGCGTCCGCGCGCAGGCCCGCGTCCGCCTGGGTGGCGAGCTCCGCCCCGAGCTCGGCGATGTCGGCGGCGATGCGCGCGAGCTCGAGCGGCGGCTCCGCTGCGCGCGCGTAGGCCTGGCCGATCTCCCAGTCCCGGCGATCCTCCGGGAGCGAGGCCGTCATGTTCTGCGCGGCGAGCGCGCGGGGGTAGCGGAGGGCGTTGATGCGCGCCGCTCCGGTGAGCCGGAGCCGCAGCGCCTCGGCCTGCGCCGCGAGGGCCGCCTTGCCGGAGGCGCGTGCGACCTCGGCCAGTGCGTGCGCGGCGGCGACGCCGGCCGCGGCGAGCGCGGTCGCGCCGATCGGCTCTGCGTCCGAGCGATCCTGCGACGTCATTCGCGCCGAGGCGGAGCCGGAGCGAGGCGAGAACGGAGGGAGTCGCCTCGCAGCCGGCTTCCGCTAGGGCCGCTCGAGATCCGCGACGAGCCGGGCGCGGAAGGCTGCGTCTGCCTCCGCGCGCGCGACGATCGATCGATCGCGGCCCGGGCGAGCGGAAGCTCCTGCGCGGCCTGCACCCACCCCGCGGCGCCGGCGGAAGCAGGCGGAGCGAGGCAGCGATCCGCTCTTCGTCGTATCCGGTCATCTCGATCTCAAGACGGGCGCGGGGGCTCACGATCTTCCCTCCAGCTCGGCGCGGAGCTTCGTCAGGCAGCGGGAGATCCTGCTGGCGATCGTTCCCGAGGGCAGGCCGAGGGCGTCCCCGATTGCCCTGTAGCTCTCGTCCCGGCAGAAGAAGCGGTCGAGGATGTCGCTGCACGGTCGGCCGACCGCTCGAGGCCGGCGCGGACGGTCAACGCCTCGTCGAGCTTGCCGAGCGTCTCGTCGACGTCGGCCGGCTCGAGCTCCTCCAGGTCGGCCGGGCCTTCGCGGCGTCCCTCCCGCAAGCGGTCGATGCACAGCCGGCGCGTGAGCTGCGCGATCCACGGCCGCACGGCCTCGTCGTTCCGGAGCCGGTCGAGGTGCTCGTAACGCGCGCGAAGACGTCCTGGAACACGTCTTCGGCGTCGTCGTGATTCAGGCGGAACCCCTGCACGCAGATGGCGTAGACGTAGCGCGAGAAGCGCTCGACGAGCTCGTTCCACGCGTCGGCGTCGCCGGCGCGGCAGCGGGAGACGAGCTCGGCGTCCGTCCGTGTCGCCACCGCGCGAGCCTACTAGGCTTCGTGCGGCCGTAGATGCCGGATCCTCGCGCACGAGTCGAACGAGGAGCTTCCGGCCTGGAGCCTGCCCGCCGCTGCCGGCGAGTCGATCCGGCTGCCGGAGGCGTGGACGGAGCCCGTGACACGCGAGTGGGCCTGGGGCGGCACGGCGGGGAAGGGCGTGCGCGTATGCGTGCTCGACAGCGGGATCGAGCACGGCCATCCGCTCGTCGGCCGCGTCGACCGCTCGGTCGCGATCGTCCGCGAGGACGGCGGCATCGTCGTTCGCGAGGACGACGCAGAAGGCGATCTGTGCGGGCACGGCACTGCGTGCGCCGGGATCATCCGCATGCTCGCGCCCGAGTGCGAGCTCGTGAGCGTGCGCGTGCTCGGCGCCGGCTACACCGGAAGCGCCAAGGTGATGCTGCGCGGGCTCGAGTGGGCGATCGAGCAGGGGTTCGACGTCGTCAACATGAGCCTCTCGACGACGAAGCGCGACTACGTCGACCGGTTGCACGAGCTCGCCGACACGCGCGTACTTCAAGCGCACGATGCTGGTCGCCTCAGCGCACAACATGCCGGTCGAGAGCTTCCCCTGGCGCTTCGCGAGCGTCATCTCCGTCGGCAGTCACGAGGAGTGCGGACCCGTTCACCTTCTATTCCAACCCGACGCCGCCGGTCGAGTTCTTCGCGCGCGGGCTCGAGATCGACGTCGCCTGGCTCGGCGGCGGCACGCTGCGCTCGACCGGCAACAGCTTCGCGACGCCGCACATCAGCGGCATCTGCGCGCTCATCCTCGGCAAGCACCCGGAGCTGACGCCGTACCAGCTGAAGAGCGTCCTGCACCTGACTGCGTCGAACGTGCGCGATGAGTGACCTCCAGGCGGCGGTCGCGGCCGGCGTGCTCGGCGCCGAGGAAGGACACCGCGCGCTGCTCCAGTCGACCGCCGAGGTCGCCCGGGCGATCTTCAAGGCGCAGGGCGTCGTCGATCTTCCTGCTCGACACCGAGACGGACGAGCTCGTCTTCGAGGCGGTCGCCGGCGAGGGCGCGCAGACGCTCGTCGGTCAGCGGTTCCCGTCCAGCACCGGAGTCGCAGGCTGGGCCCTCGTCACGCGGCAGCCGCTCGTCGTCGACGACCTCACGGCGGACACCCGTTTCTCGCAGGAGGCGGCCGAGTCGACCGGCTACGTGCCGAAGGCGCTCATGGCCGTGCCGCTGCTCGTCGAAGATCGCGCGCTCGGCGTGCTCGAGGTGCTCGACCGCTCGAGCGAGCAGCCGTTCTCGCTCGCGGACATGAACCTCCTCGGTCTCTTCGCGAGCCAGGCGGCGGTCGCGCTCGACCTGTTGCAGCGCGCGCGTCGTGCGCGCGCAGCGCTTGCAGGCGAAGGGGAGCTCGGCGCGCTCGCGCGCGTCGCCGCACAGCTCGAGGCGGCGGGCGAGGAGGCGCGGCAGGCCGGGCTCGAGCTGCTGCGCGCGCTCGAGCGGTTGCTCACGCCGGAGCCGTAGGTCCAAGAGAAGCCCGGGCGAGCCCGGGCTTCGTCAGTTCTTCTTGGAGAGGGTCGCTATTCGACGCGGCGCGAGTGCCCTTCGACCTCGTCGTCCTCGCTCTTCCGTCGTCGTCGCGGCCTCGTCGTTGGCGGCGACGCGACGCCCGTGGGCCTCGACCTCGTCGGAGTCGTCGTCCTTCGCTGCGACCCTGCGGCCTCGTCCTCGGACATGGGTTTCCCTCCTTGTCGGAAGTCTGTGCGCTTTCGCGCTGTCCCCCTCTAGACGTGCATGCGGACGAGAATCTTCCCATTCCGCCTTCAAAAACACAACGAGGGCTGCGATCCTGGCTCGGTGAGCCGGATCGCCGAGTCGTTGCGCGCGTTCTCGACCTCGTTCGCCAACCCGCAGCTCCGCCGGCTGCAGCTCGCCGGCGTCGGCTCGACGCTCGGCAGCTGGGCGTACGGCGTCGCGCTCGCCGTCTACGCGTACGACGCGGGCGGAGCGCGCGCCGTCGGGCTGCTGCTCTTCGCGCGTTGGGGTCTGGCTGCCGTTCTCGCGCCGTGGCTCGCGCTGCTCGCGGACCGCGTCTCCCGCCGGAAGGTGATGCTCGCGTCCGATGCGTGCCGCGTCGGTCTCGTCGCCGGCATGGCGGCGATCGTCGCAACGCACGGGCCGGCATTCGCCGTCTACGCGCTCGCGGTCGCGTCGACGGCGGCGTCGACCGCGTTCCAGCCCGCGCAGGGGGCATTGCTTCCGTCGCTTGCGAGGACGCCGGAGGAGCTGACGTCGGCGAACGTCGCCATGAGCACGATCTCGAGCGTCGGCATGCTCGCCGGGCCCGCGCTCGGCGGCGCGTTGCTTGCTGTCACGGGGCCGTCGGTCGTCTTCGCCGTCACTGCGGGAACGCTCGTGTGGTCGGCGGCACTGCGTGCTGCAGCTGCGGCCCGACCATCCGCCTGCGAGCGGCGAGGCCGAGCCGCTGTTGCCGTCGATGCTCGCGGGCTTTCGCGCCATCGCCGCCGAGCCGGCGCTGCGCGTCGTCGTCGGCCTCAACAGTGCGCAGACCCTCGTCACCGGCGTCTTCGAGGTGCTTGTCGTCGTCGTCGCGCTGCGGCTGCTCGACGCCGGCAACGGCGGCGTCGGGTGGCTGAACGCGGCGCTCGGCGTCGGCGGCGTGCTCGGCGCGTTCGCGGTCGCAGCGCTCGCAGGGCGCAAGCGCCTCGCCGCCGACCTCGGTCTCGGCGTGCTCCTCTGGGGCGTGCCGATGGCGCTCGTCGCCGCGTGGTCGAACCTCGGCTTTGCGCTCGTCCTCTTCGCGGTCATCGGCGTCGGCAACACGCTCGTCGACGTCGCCGGCGTGACGCTCCTGCAGCGGACGGCCGCCGACGAGGTGCTCGGCCGCGTCTTCGGCGTGCTCGAAAGCCTCATCCTCGCAACGCTCGCCGTCGGTGCGGCGGTCGCCCCTGCGCTCGTGTCGGCGCTCGGTATTCGCACGACGCTCGTGCTGGCCGGGCTGCTCCTGCCCGCGGTCGTGCTCCTGCTCGCGCCGAAGCTGCGCGCGATCGATGCCGCGGCGCACGTGCCCGGCGAGGCGCTCGAGCTGCTGCGGTCGATCGCGTTCCTCGGGATGCTGCCGCCGCCGGTGCTCGAGCGGCTGGCTTCGTCCGCGGTGCCGGTGGCGGTCCCGGCCGGCGGAGACGGTGTTCGCGCGCGGCGACGAGGGCGACCGCTTCTATGCGATCGCGTCGGGGCGCGTCGCCGTCGACGTCGAAGGCGGAGAGACGCGCGAGCTCGGCCCCGGGGAGTTCTTCGGCGAGATCGCGCTCCTGCGCGACGTGCCGCGCACGGCGACCGTGCGTGCGCTCGACGACGTGCGGCTGTACGCGTTGGAGCGGGACGACTTCATCGCCGCCGTCACCGGTCACGGGCCGAGCCACGAAGCCGTGGAGCACGTCGTGGCGATCCGCCTCGTCGCGCTCTGATCAGTCGAGCCACTCGGGACGCTCGAACCGCCGTACTCCTGGATGGAGCCGTAGATCGTCTGCACGATGCGGGTGCTGTGCACGCAGCAGAGCCGCACGTGCCGAAGGGGAGCTTGTTGGTTCGCTTCTTCTGGCTGCTACTTGAGAATACGCGTTCACGCCTGGACTTGCTTGAAGCAGGACCCTGGGAAGGCCGAGCCGTGTGAGCCAGTAGTTCTCGATTTCGCGCTGACGCTCGAGGTGGTCGGCGAAGAGGTTGCACGTAGAGGCGCATCTTGCTCGTACTGAAACATCGAAGCTGCTCTTCGCAAGAAGTTCGGCAAAGAACGCGATGTACCTCGGGGTCGGAGTTCGACGAGCTGCAGCGAGTTGCGCTGCTTTCGAGCCCTCGGCCCAGTAGAGCATGCAGCCTGCGGTGTACGAGGCTGTCCGCGCTCGCGGGCGAGGCGCCGGCCTTCGTCCTGATAGGCGCGGCGAACCTCGCGCGCACGGGCGGACCTTGAGCTCGCGCGCGACGATCGGCCCGCGTTCGGCTGCGGTAGATCGAGCGCGCGTCGCTGAGCCGACGTTCGAGTGGAGACGTCGCGCACCCAGACGCTCGCCGAGGAACGTGCGATACCCGGCGAGTTGCTGCGATCTCCTTGCACGGAGCAGCCCACTCGCTCGTAACTCGCGGGCGCGCCGTCGTTCGTCCGTTTTCACAACAGACAACGTATCCAACGTGGCTCGGACGGGTAAAGCGCCCGGCCGGGGATGAACCGGCAACTAGGGTGGAAACCTGGTGCTCTACCGTTGAGCTACGCCCGCAAGGGGCAACTAGCGTAGCGCTATGCACTGCCTCGCTGGAGGCCGTCGTCCTCGTCCCGTCGCTTGCGCTCGCCGGCCTCGCACGTGCGCGCTCGCGCCCTCCCGTTCGTCGCCGCACTCGCACTGATCTTCGCGGCGTTCGCGACGAAGCTGCAGCCGTTCGCGCTGCACACGTTCCTGTGGGCGCACCTCCTGCAGAACGTCGTCCTCGCCGAGTGGGCGCCGGCGCTGCTCGTCCTCGCCGTCCCGTCCGCCGCCGTCGCCCGCGCGCGGGGCTTCCCGCTCTTCCGTCCGCTCGTCGCGCTGCCGCTGTGGCTCGTCACGTACTTCTCGTGGCACCTCCCGTGGATCTACGACTTCGCGCTGCGTCATCCGCACTCGCTGTTGCACGTCGAGCACCTCACGTATCTCCTCGCCGGCATCTGCCTGTGGTGGCCCGTCGTGCACGGGCGCCAGTCGGCGGGCGCGAAGGCGGCATATCTCTTCGCGGCGTTCGTCCTCGCGTCGCCGCTCGGCCTCGCGCTCGCGCTCTTCCCGCGCCCGGTCTACTCGTTCTACGCGCACGCGCCGCGCACGTGGGGGCCGTCGCCCGAGTCCGACCAGCAGATCGCCGGCGTCACGATGGCGGCGGAGGAGGCGCTCGTGTTCTTCGCCGTGTTCGCCGTCTACCTGTCGCGCTTCCTCCGCGAGGAGCAGACAGCCGGCGTCTTCGACGACCTGCGCGCTAGTCGAGGCTGATGGTTGTCCGCGAGCTTCTTCGGCGCGGCGAGCAGCCACGAGTCGGTGAGGAACTCGCGCATGTCGTCGCGTGACGCCTCGAGGCGCACGAGCACGTAACCCCAGCCGTGGTAGTGCGGCGTCTCGAACAGAATCTCGGGCCGCGCCTCGAGCAGGAGCGGCTTCTCGTCGAGGTCGCAGCGGACCACGACGGCGGCCGGGTCGCTGCGCAGTGCCGCGACGAACTTGCCGCGCACCTTCAACGCCGGCCGTCCGTACGACGTCGACTCCTCGATCTCGGGGAGCTCCCGGGCGATCTCGACGACGTCCTCCCACGTCAGCATCGGTCAGCGGTCGGGAGCTCGACGCGCTCGATGACGACGTCCTGGCGGGGACGGTCGCGCGCGTCGGTATCGAGCGCCGAGATCGCGTTGATGACGTCCATGCCGCCGGTCACGCGTCCGAACACCGTGTGCTTGCCGTCCAGCCACGGGCAGGCCTCGGCGGTGACGATGAAGAACTGGCTGCCGTTCGTGTTCGGGCCTGCGTTCGCCATCGCGAGCGCGCCCCGCTCCACGGGGTGGTCGTTGAACTCGTCCTCGAACGTGTAGCCGGGGCCGCCCGAGCCGGTGCCGGTCGGATCGCCGCCCTGGATCATGAAGTCGGGGATCACGCGGTGGAAGATGACGCCGTCGTAGAACCCCTTGCGCGCGAGCGAGAGGAAGTTGTCGACCGTCTTCGGCGCGTCGTCGTCGAACAGCTCGACGGCGATGGCGCCCTGGTTCGTGTGCAGCGTCGCGTCGGTCATGTCACAGGAGGCTATCCGCGAGCGGCTCGATCGCGCCGGCGGTAGGTGCGAGCTCGCCGCTCTCGAGGCCGTGCGACGATTCGCCGCAGCAGGTGCGTGGCCGCGTCGACCTGATCGGGGTCGAGGATCGTGTTCACCGCGGCGAGGTGCTCGCCGTCGCCGTACAGCTCCACGGTCACCGTCTCGATGTCTTTCGGCCGGATGTATCCGTCCTCGGGGAGGCCGACGCGGACGTGGACGGAACGGCCGTCAGGCAGCGTCGCATCGTGCTCCAGCGGGCCGGCGCGCAAGGTCATCGCGCCATTCTTCCCGAGAGTAGGACTTGTGGGTCGTAAGAAGGGGCCGATCGGCCCATAGACGCCGTCCGCGGCAGGGACCACGCTGGGGCGCAGAATGCGCCGGGGGATCGCCTTCGCGGCCGCTGCGCTCCTTGCTGGAGTCGTGGCTTCGGCCGCTCCGGCGGCGACGCATCGCCCGGGCATCGCGCTCTCGTCGCTCGAGCAGGGCGTTCTCTTCGACATCAATGCCTTTCGCGCGGCGAATCACCTGGCGCCGCTCCGGCTGTCGGCCGCGCTCACGGTTGCGGCGCGCGACCACTCGGAGCAGATGGAGGCCGACGGCTACTTCGCGCACAACTCGTTCGACGGCACGGCCTTCTGGAAGCGCATCCAGGCCTTCTATCCGTCGAGCAAGTACGGGTTCTGGTCGGTGGGCGAGAACCTGCTGTGGTCGTCTCCCGACGTCGACGCGCAGAAGGCGGTCACGATGTGGGAGAACAGCCCCGAGCATCGCAAGAACATGCTCGATCCGCACTGGCAGGAGATCGGCGTCTCCGCCGTGCACACCGATCGAGCCCCTGGCGTGTACCAGGGGCTCGCGGTGACGATCGTGACGACCGACTTCGGCGTCAGGCGGTAACTCTCCGCCGGAGGCGGAGGCCCGCGCCGAGGAGCACGAGGCCGGTTAACGCGCCCGGGAGGATTCGAACCTCCGACCCGCGGATTAGAAGTCCGCCGCTCTGTCCACTGAGCTACGGGCGCGTGCCGCAGAGGGTACCGCTGGAATACCGGGGTTCCTGCGACGCCAGGCGTTACGCTGTAGCGGCTTCGCGGTGGCGGTAGCTCAGTTGGTAGAGCCCCGGGTTGTGGTCCCGGTGGTCGCGGGTTCGAATCCCGTCCGCCACCCTCGTGAACGAACGGCGCGGGCCCTGGCGGCAGGCGATCTCTCGGTTTCGCCGCCGGCCGCTGGGGCTGGCGGCGCGGGCGATCCTCGTGGCTTTCGTCGTCGTGGGCGCGCTCGCCGGGGTGCTCGCGCCGTACTACCCGGGCCAGGAGTTCGTCCAGCTCATCGGCAACGCGCACCCGCCGCTCACTGCGCACCACTTCCTTGGGACGGACGCACTCGGGCGGGACTTCCTCACCGAGCTCCTCTTCGGCATCCGCGAGACGATCCTGTCGGCGCTGATCTGTGCCGGCGGCGCGACGGTGATCGGCGCCATCGTCGGCGCGTTCGCCGGCTATTACGGCGGACGGTTCGACGATCTCGTCACGTGGGCGACCGGAGTCGTGGTCGCCGTCCCGGCGATCGCCGTGCTCATCATCATCGCAATCTGGTCGCAGCTCCCCGTGAAGCCGCTCACCGACGGCCTTTGGCTGATGGCGCTCCTCTGGCCCGGCGTCGCGCGCGTCGTGCGTGCGTCGGTGGCATCGCTGCGAACGCGCGAGTACGTCGAGGCAGCGCACGCGTCCGGCGCGTCCGACCTGCGCGTGATCTTTCGTCATCTCCTGCCGAACTCGAGCGGGCAGATCATCGTCGCTGCAACGACGATCATCGGTCAATCGATCGCAATCATCGCGACGGTCGACTTTCTGGGTTACGGCTACAACCAGCCGGAACGGCCGACGCTCGGTGGCCTCATCGCCGATGCGGCCAACGCCGCTTCGGCGGCAGGCGCCTCCTCGATCGCATCGGTCTGGTGGCTGTACGTCATCCCGGCTGGGTTGCTCGTGATCGTCCTTCTGGCGGTTGCGTTCGCCGGCGACACGCTCGACGACGCGCTCAACCCGATTACGACGTAGACACGCGCGGATCGAGCAGGCCGACGAGGAGGTCGCCGGCCAGCGTGAGCCCGCTGACGAGCACGGCGCTCATCACGACGATCGCCGTGAACTCGAACGGGTCCGCGTGCCCGAGCGCGCCGAGGAAGACGGACGCAAGCCCGCCGCTGCCGAAGACACCGTCGGCCGCCATCGACGCGCCGACGATGCCGCCGAGCTCGAGCGACAGGAGGGACGCCACCGGGACGAGTGAGTTGCGCAGCGCGTGGCGGAGGAGCACCCGGCGCTCGCGAGCCCTTTCGCGCGCGCGACCATCACGTACGGGCGTCCGAGCTCGACCGCCATCGACGAGCGGACGTAGCGCGCATACACGGCGATCAGTCCGACCGCGAGTGTCGCCGCCGGCAGGAGGAGATGACGCAGCCAACCGATCGGCCCTCCCACCGGCGGTCCGAGGATGAACCATCCCGCGTGCGCCGTGAGCGTGAAATGACCGTGCGAGAACGCGGCGTGTTCGTCCGGCGCAACCGCGCGCCGGACGAGGTCGGCGAGGAGGAACGTCGGGATGGCGGCGCCGAGATACGCGAGTGCGCGCGTGCCGACGTCGGCGTCGAACCGTCGCCGCTCGGCGGCGAACACACCGACGGCGGTGCTGCCGAGCACGACGAATACGAGCGAGAGCACGACGAGGGCCGCGCTGACGGCGGTCGCGTGGAGCAGCTCGGGGCCGATGGGTAGGCCGGGTTGCTCGAGGTGCGGAGGCACGCCGCCGACGGCCGTCGACACCGTCGTTCCGAAGCCGTGATGGACGAGACCGGAGGCCCAGCGCCAGTAGCGCGACACGATCGGATCGGTGAGGTGGTAGGTCGCGCGCACCAGCGCCTGGCCGCGCGGGTTGAAGGCGAGCGGGAAGCTCGGATCGAGCGAGAGACCGAACCCGACGAAGGCCGCGAAAGAGACCGCGACAACGATCGACGCGGCAAGCAGCAGGCGGCGGAGCACGAACGTCGCCATCCGTTGGACTCTAGTAGGGTGACGGGCCGTGGCTGACGCCCTCGCTCAGCTGAAGGCACGCCTCACCGACCTGCACGGCATTCAGGACGTCGCGTCTCTCCTGGTCTGGGACCAGCGCACGACCATGCCGCCGGCAGGCGTCGGCCACCGCGCGCAGCATCTCGCTCTTCTCCAGCGCATCGCGCACGAGCGGCTGACCGATCCCGAGATCGGGCGCCTGCTCGACGAGGTGGATGCGGGGTCGCTCGACCCGGAGTCTGACGATGCGGGCCTCCTCCGGCTCGCGCGGAGGACGTACGACAAGGCCGTCCAGGTCCCCGTCGAGCTCCGGAGCGAGATGGCCATCGCGTCGGCCGAGGCGAACCCGATCTGGGTGAAGGCGAAGGAGACGTCGGACTTCGAGCTGTTCCTCGGGCCGCTCGAGCGCAACGTGGATCTGCGCCGGCGGTACATCGAGTGCTTCGGCCCGCAGGACGAGATCTACGACATCCTGCTCGACGACTTCGAGCCGGAGATGAAGACCGCGGAGGTCACGCGCATCTTCGACGAGATCAAGGCCGAGCTCGTGCCGCTGATCGCCGAGTTCGCGCGACCGGGAGGTCGACGACTCGTTTCTCTTCGGCCACTTCCCGCTCGACCGGCAGATTGCTCTCGATCACGAGGTCGTCGATCTGTTCGGCCACCGGCCCGACACGTGGCGCATCGATCCGACCGAGCATCCGTTCGCAGGCGGTGCCGGCATCGACGACATCCGCATCACCACGCACTACTACGAGGACAGCCTCAAGTCGCTGTTCTCGACTATGCACGAGTACGGGCACGGGCTGTACGAGCACCAGATCCCGCGCCGCTTCGCGAATCTTCCGATCGGCACCGGCGCCTCGCTCGGCCTGCACGAGTCGCAGAGCCGCCTGTGGGAGAACCTCGTCGGACGCAGCATGCCGTTCTGGCGCTTCTTCTATCCGCGCCTGCAGGAGGTCTTCCCGGAGCAGTTCCGCGGCGTCGAGCTCGATCGCTTCTATGCCGCCGTCAACCGCGTGCGCCCGTCGCTCATCCGAATCCGCGCCGACGAGGTCACGTACGGGATGCACGTCATCCTCCGCTTCGAGCTCGAGCAGGACATCGTCAACGGACGCGTCGAGCTGCGCGACCTGCCGCAGCGCGTGGGCGGAGAAGATGGACGAGTACCTCGGCGTCGAGGTGCCCGACGATGCGAACGGCGTGCTCCAGGACACCCACTGGGCGTCGGGGCTCATCGGATACTTCTCGACCTACCTGCTCGGCACCGTGATGTCGGTGCAGATCTGGGAGAAGATCCAGGAGGACGTGCCCGATCTCGAGGACCGCATCGAGCGCGGGGACTTCAGCGCGCTGCGCGAGTGGCTCGGCGACAACGTGCACGCGCTCGGGCGGAAGTTCACGCCGCAGGAGACGCTGCGACGAGCCGATCGGCTCGGGCATCGACGCAAAGCCGTACCTCGCGTACCTGAAGCACAAGTACGGCGCTCCGGTCGCGGCGTAGCCCCGGGTTACATTTCTCCGGCTCGGCCCCGTAGCTCAGCGGATAGAGCGGCAGACTTCGAATCTGCGCGCGGAGGTTCGACTCCTCCCGGGGCCGGGATGGCGCATAGCGATAGCCGCGCCCCGCACCGTCTCGATCAGCTCGGGATGTGCGGTGTCTTGCTCGATCTTCGCGCGGAGGTAGCTGACGTAGAGGCGTGCGTTGTCGGCGGTCTCTGCGATGAGCCGCGCCCCAGACGAGATGACCGAGCTGCTCGGGCGACAGCACGCGGCCGGGATTCGCGGTGAGCGCCTCCAGCAGGCGCAGCTCGATCGGCGTGAGGCGGACGGGCTCGCCGCGGACGACACTTCGGGGTTGCCTCGAGCGACTCTGAGCGTGCCGTCGTCGAAGACGTTCGGGTCGACAGGCCGCAACGGCGAGCGTCGAAGCAGCACGAGGTCGGGGTCGATGTCGGGCAGCGCCTGCAGGGCGTCATCGCCGTCCGCCGCGGTGAACACGCGATGGCCGAAGTGGGGGAGTCCCCGTTCGAGCGCGTCCGTAGCATCGCCGCCCTCGACGACGAGGACAGACGGGAGGTCGCAGACAGCCGCCATGGCGCCAATATCGGCCTCGATGCCCTTCAGGGCGATTCCCGGAACCGGGCGACGTCTCTCGCGCCGGCGCACTGCCATCCTCGATTTAGGGGATGGGCAGTCCGCGATCTCTCGACTGGTCGGACGGCTGCTCGGGCCCGATGATCCATGTAGTGACTCTGTCTCCGGAGATCCCCACCGCTCACGAGGAAAACGCCGGGCGCTACCGCGACATCGTCGAGAACGCGAGCGACCTCATCTTCACGGTCGATCTCGACGACCGGATCACGAGCGTCAATGCGGCGTTCGAGCGTGCGTTGGGCCGCTCCCGGTTAGACCTGCTCGGTCAGCCGCTCTCGAGCGTCGTCGTGCCCGCATGGCACGGGCAGCTTCGTGACGCGACGTCGGCGAAGCTCAGGCGCGATCCGAACGCGACGGTCTACGACCTCGAGCTGCTTGCCGAGGACGGCCGGACGGTGCCCGTGGAGGTGTCGAGCTGGGTCGTCATCGAGGACGGGCAGCCCCGCGCCGTTCAGGCGATCTGTCGCGACATGAGCGAGCGCAACGCTGCCGAAGAGGAGTTGCGGACTATGCGGGCGGAGATCGCCGAACGCGACGACTTCATGCGGCGCGCGTTCGAGGACACGGCGGTCAGCATGGTCGTGACCACGGCGGAGGGTTTGATCGAGCGCGCCAACCAGGCGTTTTGCGACCTGCTCGGCTACACATCCGAAGAGCTGCGCGGGACGAGCATGCTCGACATCACGCATCCCGACGATCGACTCATGGTCATGACGGCGATCGGGCAACTGCGCAGCGGCGATCTGCGTCGGTTCACCGGCGAGAAGCGCTATCAGTGCAAGGACGGCGGGACGGTGCGCGCCCAGATCGGAATCTCGCCGGTCTTGAGCGCGACCGGCGAAGTCACCTCGTTCATCTCGCAGATCCTCGACCTGACCGAGCAGCGTGCGGTCGAGGCTGCGTTGCGCGAGACGGGGGAACTGTTCCGCGCCGCGTTCGAAGAAGTCGAGGCCGGGATGATGCTCGTAGCGCCCGACGGCCGGATCGTGCAAGCGCAACGCTTCGGTGTGCGAGCTGCTCGGCTACACGCCGGAGGAGCTCCGGGAGCTGGACGTCATTGCGCTCACCCACCCGGACGACCGCGATCAGACGCGCGAGACGCTCGCCGGGCTGGCGAGCGGAGAGCTGAACAGCCAGACGTTGGAGAAGCGCTACCTGCGCAAGTCGGGCGAAACGGTCTGGGCTCGCAGGTCGATCTCGACCGTCCGGGACGCGGACGGCGACCTGACGTGCACCGTCGCGCAGATCAACGACGTCAGCGCACGGCGCCAGAGCGAAGAGCGCTTCCGGCGGCTGTTCGAGTCGAGCCCGCAGGGGATGGCGGTTGTCGACGAGAACGGCAGGCTCCTGCAGTCCAATGCCGCGCTCGGGAAGATCCTCGGCTGCGACTCGAGCGAGCTCGTCGGCCTCGAGTTCACCGAGTTCACGCACCCGGACGACTGCGCGGCCGATCTCGAGCTCTACACCGAGCTGATGGAAGGCCGGCGGACGCACTACGAGCTGGAGAAGCGCTTCCTCCGGCCGGACGGCGGGCTGGTCTGGGGGCATCTGACCGCGTTCGCGCTGCCCAATCCAGGCGGCGGCCCGCGTCTGGCGATCGGCGTCCTCGACGACATCACCGAGCGCCGCGCGCTCGGGGACCAGTTGCGTCAGTCCCAGCGCATGGAAGCGGTCGGGCAGCTCGCCGGCGGCGTCGCGCATGACTTCAACAACCTGCTCACGGCGGTTGCGAGCTATTGCGACCTCGCGTCAGACGCGCTCGAGGATGACAGCAATCCGGTGCTGCGCGCCAGCGTCGACGGCATTCGCAGCGCGGCCAGCCGCGGGGCCGACGTCACGCAACAGCTGCTCGCCTTCAGCCGGCAGCAGGTGCTCGAGCTGAAGCCGCTCGACCTCAACTCGGCTGTCTCCGACCAGACGCGGTTGCTCCGGCGCCTGCTCGGCGACGATGTCAGCATCCGCCTCGCGCTCGAGCCCGGCCTTCCTGCAGTGACGATGGACGAGGGTCAGCTCGCGCAGGTGGTGATGAACCTCGCCGTCAACGCGCGCGATGCGATGCCGGACGATGGCGGGACCCTCATCATCGAAACGCAGAGCGTCGATCTCGACCGCGCTCCGACGATGACGGGGATCGTGAGCGGGCCGCACGTGCTGCTCGCCGTGAGCGACACCGGCTGCGGGATGGACGCGGCGACGCGCGAGCGGATCTTCGAGCCGTTCTTCACGACGAAGGAGCCCGGCAAGGGAACCGGTCTCGGCCTCTCCACCGTGCTCGGGATCGTCGAGCAGTCGGGCGGCCGCGTCAGCGTGTACAGCGAGCCCGGCGTCGGCACGACCTTCAAGGTGTACATGCCGATCGGCGGCGTGGCTCCGGCGCCCGAGCGCGCGCCCGAGGGTGTGGCGACGCAAGACCGCCCGGTAGGGAGCGGCGTCATCCTCCTCGTCGAGGACAACGACGCTGTTCGGCGGCCGATCGCCCGGCTCCTCTCCGACTTCGGCTACGAGGTCGTGCCGGCGGATGGGCCCGAGGAAGCGCTCCGGCTTGCCGCCGGGCGGACGCTCGATCTCCTCGTGACCGACGTCGTCATGCCGTTGATGAACGGTCGCCAGCTGGCAGAGAGACTGCTTGCCGACCGACCCGAGCTGAAGGTCCTGTACATGTCCGGCTACACCGACGACGCTGTGATCGCGCGTGGGGTCATCGAAGCGGGCACCGCGTTTCTCCAGAAGCCGTTCGGCGCCGACAAGCTGGCGCAGAAGGTCCGCGACCTGCTCGACGCGGACTAATCGATTAGCGACATCCGGAGCGCGTTGGCGACCGCCTGTGTCCGCGTATCGGCCTCGAGCTTCGCCATCGCCTTCTCGATGTGCGTCCGCACGGTGAGCGGAGAGATGCCCAACTCGAGCCCGACCTGCTCGTTCCGCATGCCGTCGGCCAGGAGTCGCAGCACTTCGCGCTCTCGCTTCGTCAGCCCGGGGATGCGGGCTGTTGCATCCGGTCCCGCGAGGACGCCGGCGAGCACGGGATCGACATACGTCTGGCCTCCGGCGACGGTACGGATCGCGCGCACGAGGTCGGACAGCGGCGACTCCTTCAGCACGAAGCCGCGCGCGCCGGCGTCGATCGCCTCGATCACGACGGCCCGCTCCGAATACCCGGTGTAGATGATCACCCCGGTCGGGCATCCCGCGGCCGCGAGCTGTCGCGCTACCTCGATGCCTCCGATTCCCGGCATCTGCACGTCGACGACAGCGACGTCGGGCTGGAGCTCCTGAACCCGGGCGACCGTGTCCGCTCCTCCTCCTGCAGTCCCGGCGATCTCGATGTCTTCCTCATTGCCGAGGAAGCGCGAGACCGCGTCGACGATCGCGGGATGGTCGTCGGCCACAAAGCACCGAAAGGCCATGATTGGACAAAAGTATAGGCGGTGCGCTCAGGCAATCAAGGCGTCGCGGAGCGCAACCGCGACCGCCTGCGTGCGCGTCTTCGCGCCGAGCTTCGTCATCGCCCGGTGGGCGTGCGCTCGGACGGTGTCCGGAGAGAGGAAGAGCTTGGCACCGATCTCCCCATACGAACCGCCTTCGGCGAGGAGCCCGAGCACCTCGCGCTCGCGGCCGCTCAGTCGCTTGGCGGCGGTTGGATCGGTGCGGGCGAGGTCGGCGGCGAGGACCGGGTCGATGTACACCGAGCCCGATGCGATGAGGTCGATCGCGCGCGTGAGGTCGTCGAGCGGCGAGTCCTTGAGGGCAAACCCCTTTGCGCCGGCGTCGAGCGCCTCGGCGACGAGGCCGCGGTCGGAGAACCCGGAATACAGGAGCACCGCGGTCTCCGGCGAGACGGACTTGGCCGACCGGGCGAGCTCGAGGCCGCCGATCCCTGGCATACGGAGGTCGGCGACGCAGACGGCCGGGCGGTGCAGCCGGACGGCTGCGAGCGCCTGCTCCCCGTCGCGTGCCGTCGCGACGACGGCGTATCCGGCCGCAGCGAGGTACCGCGACACGGCGTCGACGATGGGTGGATGGTCGTCGACGACGAGACAGGTGACCGTCGAGCGGTCGGGGCAGGGCTTGGTCATACCGCGATAGCCTCCTCGTGGCGGACGAATGAGCGCGCGAACGCGTCGACGACCGCCGGGTCGAATTTCCGTCCACGCTGCTCGATGACGTACGCAAGGGCTTCCTCTCGCGTCCACGCGCTGCGGTAGGGACGGTCGCTCGTGAGCGCATCGAAGACGTCGGCGACGGTGACGATCCTCCCGGCGAGGGGAATCGCGTCGCCGGCGAGCCCGCGCGGATAGCCGGAGCCGTCCCAACACTCGTGGTGCGTCCAGGCCACGGTCGCGGCCAGCTCGAGGAGCTCGTTCCCGGAGCCGGCGAGCAACTCCCGCCCGACATCGGTGTGACGCTCCATCGCGCCGCGCTCGTCGGGCGAGAGCTCGCCCGGCTTGCGCAGGATCGCCTCGCTGATCGCGATCTTGCCGATGTCGTGCAGTGGGCCGGCCAGACGCAGCCGCTCGGCGACGACGTTGGTCAGTCCGAGCTCGACCGCAATCAGGCGCGCGGATTCTGCGACGCGCTCGACGTGCTCGCCGGTCTCGAGATCGTGGAACTCCATCGCGCGGCCGAGTCGGGCGACCGTCTCCGCGTATGCGCGCCGCAGTTCTTCCTCCGACGCTGCGATCGTCGCGTACGCCAGCTCGAGCTGCGCGGAGCGGGACTCCTCGATGCGGCTGCGATGGACCGCGCCGGCGACGCTGATGAGGAGGTCGTTCTGGACGAAGGGCTTCGTGAGGTAGCCGTGGGCGCCGAGTGCGAGCGCGCGGTCGGCGGTGTAGGGGTCGTCATTGCCGGTCACCATCACCGTGGCTGTGCCCGGCAGCGGGGCGAGCTCGGAGAGGAGCACGAGCCCGGACTCCCCGGGGAGGCCGATGTCGCAGAGGACGACTGCGTAGTCGTGGACGGCGAGGAGCCGCCGGGCCTCGTGGGCGTCCCCTGCGCAGTCGCACGTGTAGCCGGCCACGTTGAGCAGGCGCTTGATGCACGAGCGGACCTGCGGATCGTCGTCGACGCAGAGAATCGGCTTTCCGGTCACTCCCTCATGATCAGTGCGATCGGCCTCGAGCGGAATCCGTCCGAAACCGGACTTTCACCTGGGATCTATGGCGGCGTGCCCTCCTGCAAAGAGAGTAGTTTGGGCACGTGCTCGAGCTGACACCCGACGAGCTCCTGTCCACGACGCGCGCCGTCCGCAAGCGCCTCGACCTCACCCGGCCGGTCGAGCGCGAGGTGCTCGAGGAGTGCCTCCGGCTCGCGCAGCAGGCGCCCACGGCGAGCTATTCGCAGAACTGGCACTTCGTCGTCGTCACCGACGCCGAGAAGCGGGCGCAGCTCGGAGAGCTCTGGCGCGAGGTCGCCTTCCCGTATCTCCAGCGGGGCGGAGGGCCGCGCGAGGGGCAGATGGCGCGGATCGGCGACGCGGTCGTCCACCTCGCCGATCACATCCACGAGGTGCCGGTGCACGTGATCCCGTGCGTGATCGGCCGCTACGAAGGGAAGTCGAACCCGCTCGTCTCCTCGATGTTCGGGTCGATCGTCCCGGCGGCCTGGTCGTTCATGCTGGCGGCTCGCTCACGCGGGCTCGGCACGTGCTGGACGACGTTCCATCTCATGCACGAGCGCGAGGCGGCGGAGATCCTCGGCATCCCCTACGACGAGGTCACACAAGTGGCGCTCATTCCGGTCGCGTACACGATCGGAACGGACTTCAAGCCGGGCAAGCGCAAGTCCCTGGACTCCATGGTCCACTGGGACGAGTGGTGAGTCAGGGCGAGAGGTAGCGCCCGAAGTACTCGAGAACCGCGTCGAACCTTTGGACGCGGTGGATGGGCGAACCGCTGCGCGTGAGCTCGTGGCTCTCCGCCGGGAAGCGCAGGAGCTCGACCTCCTTGCCGAGCAGGCGTAGCAGCGAGAAGAGGTGCTCGCCCTGCTCGACCGGGCAGCGCAGGTCGTTCTCGGAGTGGAGGATGAGGAGCGGCGTCTCGATGTTCTTCGCGTACGTCGACGGCGACTTCTCGAGATGCGACTCGACGTTGTCCCACATCGGGCCGCCGAACTGCCGCTCGAACACCCAGAAGAGGTCGCTCGAGCCGAACATGCTCACGAGGTTGTTCACGCTCCGCTCGGTTATCGCGGCCTTGAAGCGGTTCGTGTGCCCGACGATCCACGACGTCATGAAGCCGCCGTACGAGCCGCCGATCACGCCCATGCGCTCGCCGTCGATGAAGTCGAACTTCTCGAGCGCCGTGTCGACGACGGCCATGACGTCCTCGTAGTCGACGGTGCCCCAGCCCGGTCCTGCGTCTCCGACCGGTCCGCGGATCGCGCGTCCCCACGCCTCCGAGTAGCCGGACCCGCCGCGCGGGTTCGAGAACAGGACGACGTAGCCGCCGGCCGCCATCACCTGCACCTCGTCGAAGAAGCCGGTGCCGTACTGCGTGAACGGCCCGCCGTGGATGGTCAGGATCACGGGGTAGCGCTTCTTGGGATCGAAGCCCGGAGGGCGAACGATCCACGCGTCGACCTCGGTGCCGTCCTTCGACACTGCGGTGAAGCGCTCGGGATCGCTCAGCTCGCGTCCTGCGGTGAAGTCCGTGCCGACGTGCGTGAGCTGCTTGCCGTCGCGGCCGCTGTAGAGCTCGCGCATCGTCGTGTGCGTGCTGCCGACGTATACGAGTGCGTCTCCGGCGATGTCGAAGCCGCCGATCACCTGCTCGCCGCCGACGAGCAGCTCCGGCTCGCCGCTGCCGTCGGCCGCGACCGAGTAGAGGTGGGCGTTGCCGCCGTCCTCGAGTGCGAACACGATGCGGTCGCCGTTCCACACCGGTCCGCGGATCGGTGGGTACGGCCCGCACTGGCGGTCGAGTGATGTGGTCAGGACCTTCGCCGCGGCGCCGGGCTTGTCCGCGACGGCGACCTGCGTGTGATGCGGATCGGTGCCGTCCTCGACGGTCCACTCGTACGCGAGCCGGCCGTCGGCCGAGAATGCCGGCCATCCGCACGCTGCGTCGTCGCCGGTGATCTGCTCCGGCTCGCCGCCGGACGCGTCGACGGCGTAGAGCCGCGTGATCAGCTCGACGTCCCAATTCGGGGTGCGGAGCGCAGCGAAGAACACGCGCTTCCCGTCCGGTGTCCACGCCGGCGTGTCGTCCTCGAAGTCGCCGTCGGTGAGCTGGCGCGTGTGCCCGTCGAGGTCGACGATCCACAGATGTTTGCGGCGGTCGCCCGTCCATCCGACGCTGTCGAGCTTGTGGAAGACGCGCCGGAAGCGGCGCGGCGTGCGCTTGCGGTCGTCCTCTTCGTCGTAGGCCTCGTCGCGGTCGCGCGCGGTGAAGACGATGCGGGTCGAGTCGGGCGACCACTCCGCACTCTCGACGCTCTCCTTCAGGTCGGTGAGCTTGCGCGCCTCGCCGCCCTCGGCCGGGATGAGGTAGAGGCTCGCGGGCGTCTTGTCCTCGCCGCGGTTGGACACGAACGAGAGCCACCGGCCGTCGGGTGACCAGCGCGGCAGTCCGTCGCGGCGCTCGCCGGAGGTGAACTGTTCCGGCTCCGCGGATCCGTCGAGGCGGGCGATCCAGATCGCACCGCGGTAGTCGTTCTTGTCCTTGTCGATCGACCAGACCTGGTACGCGACCCGCGTCCCGTCCGGTGAGATGCGGGGATCGGCGACGCCGGTGAGCTCGTAGACGTCCTCGGGTCGCATGCCGGTCACGAGGCGGGACTATAGATCGGAGGCCGTTGCCATGAGACGATTGGCGCATGGCGACAGTCGAGGCCGTGGAACGGAAGATCCGGTCGGTCGAGGGGTTCCGCGTCGCGGTGCGCCACCTGGACGGGCGCAACGTGCGCGGCGACCGGACGCACATGCCGACGTACCAGTACCGGCGTGCGATGGCGGACGCGGTGAACGTCAAGGCGTGGCGCGAGGGGCGCTTCCGGCTGCGTTACCCCGGCTTCGAGGTGGACGTCCTCCATCGGGATGGGACGGTCGCCCACGGCGGGACGCTGCTCGGCACGATTCGGGCCGAGTACCGTTAGCGCGCGCGCGGGCGTGGCGGAAATGGCAAACGCGATGGCCTTAGGAGCCATTGGGCGAAAGCCCTTGGGGGTTCGAGTCCCTCCGCCCGCACGCTGAGCTTCAAAACAATCGATGCGGGCGGAGGGACTCGAACCCCCACGCTCTTTCGAGCACCGGCACCTAAAGCCGGGGTGTCTAGCCAATTCCACCACGCCCGCGTTCCGCACAAGCTTACGCGTTTTCCTGGACCGATACATCCGGTTCATTTTCTAAACTGACAACGAATGAGGTCACAGGACGAGGTTGATCGGGTCATCACACTCCTGGCGACGGGGCGATGCCCGACGGACGTTGGTCGTGCTCTGGGCATTCCGAGGTCGACCGTCCGCGATTGGAGTCACGGTCGGCTTCCGGCTTCGCCCCGTCGGACGGCCGCGAACGCCTGCGGGTTTGGGGTCGCGTGCGTCCCGGCCCTGTCGGAGCGGCGCGCGTAACGCCTGACGGGTTTGTGAACGGGGGTCGCATGCAACCGACCTGCCGACCTCGACCTGGGAATCATCTGCTCGGTCTGTACCTCGGTGACGGGTACATATCTCGATCGGGGCGCACGTGGTTGCTACGGGTTACCCAAGACGCCAGATATCCGGGTCTCATTTCAGAGTCGCGCTGGTGCCGGCGCGATCCCAAGTGTCGTTCCTTCGCGGCCTTATCCACAGCCGACGAGCTGTAGACATTCGCCGGTGTCGAGCGGAAGGGCAAGTCCGTTCGCGCGGGTCCTGCGGTACAGCTTCAAGAACCGCTCAGAGGACATCCTGCGGCTCTTCGCGACGACATGTGGCCTGGTGGACGTGTACTGCACTCGCTCGAGCGTCACCACGGTCTCCGTTTATCGCAAAGATGCCGTCGCCCGATTGGAGGCCTTCATCGGTCCTAAGGAATAGTCACGCATGGTGATGCGCATGCTCCTCCATGGGCGTGTCCATCATCTTCAGCATCGACCAGCCGCCGCCGCGGCGGAAGTACCGCCACACGAGCGCAGCGGCGACGAGCAGGAAGACGATGTTGAGATACGTCGTGTAGTTCCACGTCACCGACGCGGTCATGACCTTCGCGTTGCGCACGGTCCGCTCGATGCCGAGCCCCTGGAAGAGGAACTCGACGACCAGCCCCGCTGATGCCATCGCGGCATAGAAGGTGACGAAGATGAACACCGCCATCCGTTTGCCGTAGTAGCGGCGGTAGATGTCGAGGATGGGAAGGATCAGTAGGTCGGCGAACACGAACGCGATCACGCCGCCGAAGCTGATGCCGCCGTTCCACAGCACGGCCGCGAGCGGAACGTTCCCGATCGAGCACACGAAGCTGAGCATCGCGACCGCCGGCCCGATCAGCGGCCCCCACACCTTCCCGAGCGTGCCGTGGTGCTCGAGGAAGAGCCCGCGCCAGAACGAGTCCGGGACCCACGCGGCGAGCGCGCCGGCGATGAGCAGCCCGCCGAGCACATCGCGGCCGACCGCCGCCCAGTCCATGACGAAGTAGTCCGCGGTCGACGTCAATCCCGCCGCCGACAGCAGCCGTTTCCCGGGACCGATCGACATATCCATCTCGGCGTGCCCCTCCATCGAGCCGAGCCGGCCCTTCTCCGCCTCGGCGCGCGCCGCCTCGACGAGCCGCGGACGGAGGAACGCGCGGAAGAGCAGCGCGACGAACACGATCATGAGCGGGCCGCCGACGAACTCGCCGACGACGAACTGCCAGCCGAGCAGGAGCGCCATGACGATGCCGAGCTCGATCACGAGATTCGTCGACGCGATCTCGAACGCCATCGCAGCGGTGAAGTCGGCGCCCTTGCGGAAGAGCGACCGCGCGAGCGCCACCGACGCGTACGAGCACGACGACGACGCTGCGCCGAGGGCCGACGCGACGACGAGCGTGCGCGGCGACGAGTCCGGCAGCAGCTTGCGCATCTCCCGCTTCGACACGACCGCCTGCACCGCCGCGGAGAGCGCGAAGCCGAGCACGAGCGCCCACAGGATCTCCCACGTCATGCCGAACGCGAAGCTCAGCGCGCGCCAGAGCTCGTGGAGGAGGTGGGTCATCGCCTAGTGACGAGTCGCGCGCGCCATGCGACCGCGCCGGCCATCGCGACCCAGAGGAGGGTCGTACCGGCGACGAGAAGCCACGAGAACGCGGTCATCGCTCGATGGGATTCGCCACGGTTCGCTCGATTCCCTCCACGGCGCGGCGCAGGGAGTCGTCGTCGAAGAGATACGGCGTCGTGTTCGGGATCGCGTGCTCCGGCGCGTCCAGGTCGGGCGAGCCGGCGGCGGCGTTCAGCGCATACCGGATGGGGATCTCGTGACAGACGACGAGCGTCGCGGTCTCGTCGCGGTCGAGGAGCCGCCGGAAAGCGCGGGCGTAGCGTCGGGCCGCGTCGTCGAGGCTCTCGCCGCCGGGGAATGCATCGGCCCGCGTATGCGCGTGCTTCCACGCCCGGTACTCGGCGAGCGTGTCTCCCTCGAGCTCGCCGACATCGATGTCGTCGAGCAGCGGCTCCACGAGGAACGGGACGTTCCGTCCCTGCAGGATGCACTCGGCCGTCTCCTTCGTTCGCTCGAAGCGGGTGTGGACGCAGAGCTGGAGCCCGAGCGGCGCGAGCTGGTGCCCCAGGCGAGCCGCTTCTGCCCGCCCCTCGTCCGTCAGCGGCACGGGGACGGCAGGGTCGCCGTTGATTCGACCCTCGACGTTCAGGGTGGAATGGGCGTGCCGAGTCAGGATGAACAGGCGCAACCGAGGCCGCAGGCTACACCCCCTCTGCTTGAATGGCCGGGTGCAGACGCAAGTCGAAGAGCTACCCGAGAACCGGGTCCGGATCACAGTGCAGGTGCCGTCCCACGACGTCCACCATGCCGTCGAGCACGCCGCCTCCGACCTCGCGAAGAGCGCGAAGATCCCCGGCTTCCGAAAGGGCAAGGTGCCGCGGCAGCATCCTCGTGCAGCGCGTCGGCCGCGAGCGCCTCATGGCGGAGGCGGTCGACAGCCACATCGGCGGCTGGTTCTGGAACGCCGCCGCGAGCTCCCGCGTGCGGCCCGTCGAGCAACCCGAGTTCGACTTCGAGCTTCCCGACTCCGAGGATCAGGACTGGCAGTTCACCGCGACGGTGACCGTCCAGGCGAAGCCGGAAGTCGCTGACTGGAAGAAGCTCGAGGTCGGCGCGTACGAGCCTGAGGTCCCGGAGGAGCTCGTCGAGCGAGAGCTGGACGCGCTTCGCTCCACCGTCGCCGAGCTCGTGCCCGTCGAGGGCAGGGCGGTCGGCCCCGACGACACCGTCATCGTCGACATGGTCTCGCCCCAGGGCGAGACGCGGCGCGACTACGTCGTCGAGCTCGGGCGCGGCGCCGTCGTCGAGGAGATCGAACAGGGCATCGTCGGCCTGAGCGCCGACGAGACGAGGGAGATCGAGTTCGAGCTCGTCGACGGGTCGAAGCAGAACGTCTCGGTGACGGTGAAGGAGATCAAGGAGAAGGTGCTGCCGCCGCTCGACGACGAGCTGGCGCGCGCCGCGAGCGAGTTCGATTCGTTCGCCGATCTGCGCGCCGACGTCGAGTCGCGCCTGCGCGAGCAGATCGAGGAAGAGATCGACGCCCAGTTCCGCTCAGACGTCGCCGACGCGCTCGTCGCGGCGTCGAAGGTGGAAGCCTCCGGGCCACTCGTCGAGTCGCGCACACGTGAGCTGCTGCGCTCGCTGGCCCGCCAGGTCGAGTCACGCGGCGTGCGGCTCGAGACGTATCTGACGATGACGGGCCAGTCCGCCGACGACCTGCTCGATCGCCTGCGCGAGGAAGCCACGCGCTCGGTCGCGCGCGAGCTCGTGCTCGAGGCGGCCGCCGAGAAGCTCGGCATCGACATTCCGGATTCCGAGATCGAGGCGCTCATCCGCGAGCAGGCGGAGGCGTTCGACGAGGACCCCGAGGATCAGCTGCTGCGCCTGCGCGAGTCGGGTCGCTTCGAGTCGCTGCGCGAGGACCTGCGCCTGCGCAAGGCGCTCGACACCGTCGCGTCGGAGGTCAAGCGGATTCCGCGAGAGCTGGCGGCGGCACGCGAGGCGCTCTGGACGCCCGACAAGGAAAAGCCTGACACCGAAGCGAAACTCTGGACCCCGGGAAGCTGAGGAGCCACATGAATCCGACACCGTCGAACCTCGTCATACCGTCCGTCATCGAACAGACCTCGCGTGGCGAGCGTTTCTTCGACATCTACTCGCGGCTCCTGAACGAGCGCATCATCTTCCTCGGGACGCCGATCGACGACGTCGTTGCGAACCTCATCGTCGCCCAGATGATCCATCTGGAGTCGGAGGATCCCGACAAGGACATCCAGCTGTACATCAACTCGCCGGGCGGCTCGGTGTATGCCGGGCTCGCCATCTACGACACGATGCAGTTCATCCGCTGCGAGGTCGCGACCACCTGCGTCGGCATCGCGATGTCGATGGGCGCCCTCCTTCTTGCGGCCGGCACGGAGGGAAAGCGGTCGGCGCTGCCGAACTCCAAGATCCTCATCCACCAAGTCTCCGGCGGGTTCCAAGGGCAGGGCACCGACATCGAGATCCAGGCGCGCGAGACGATCAATCTCAAGCGCGGCCTGGAGGAGATCATCGGTAAGCACACGAATCAGCCGGTCGAAAAGGTCTCGAAGGACATGGAGCGCGACTACTACATGACCGCAGAAGAGGCCAAGGAATACGGGATCGTCGACAACGTCGTCGCCCACCGGTAGACGAAAAGCGGGATCCGAGGTACAAGGAGAGCACAGTGGCCAGGGCCAGCGAAGGAAACGAGCAGCTCCTCTGCAGCTTCTGCGGGAAGAGCCAGCGGCAGGTCAAGAAGCTGATCGCCGGCCCCGGCGTCTACATCTGCGACGAGTGCATCGATCTCTGCAACGAGATCATCGACGAGGAGCTCACCTCTCCGACCCAGCTCGACCTCGACAACCTGCCGCGCCCGCGGGACATCTACACCGTCCTCAACGACTACGTCGTCTCGCAGGAAGAGGCGAAGCGCACGCTGTCGGTCGCGGTCTACAACCACTACAAGCGCGTCCAGATGGGCACCGACGAGGACGAGGTCGAGCTGCAGAAGTCGAACATCCTCCTGCTCGGCCCGACCGGTTGCGGCAAGACGCTGCTGGCGCAGACGCTGGCGCGCATCCTCAACGTCCCGTTCGCGATCGCCGACGCGACCGCGCTCACCGAGGCCGGCTACGTCGGCGAGGACGTCGAGAACATCCTGCTCAAGCTCATCCAGGCGGCCGACTTCGACATCAAGAAGGCCGAGACCGGGATCATCTACATCGACGAGGTCGACAAGATCGCGCGCAAGGCGGACAACCCGTCCATCACGCGCGACGTCTCCGGCGAGGGCGTGCAGCAGGCGCTGCTGAAGATCCTCGAGGGGACGGTCGCCTCGGTGCCGCCGCAGGGCGGGCGCAAGCACCCGCACCAGGAGTTCCTGTCCATCGACACGACGAACATCCTGTTCATCTGCGGCGGCGCGTTCGCCGGGCTGGACAAGATCATCGCGCGCCGGATCGGCAAGAACGCGGTCGGCTTCGGCGCCGAGGTGCGCTCGAAGCACTCGACCGAGGCGTCCGAGCTGCTCACGCAGGTGATGCCGGAAGACCTGCTCAACTTCGGCCTCATCCCCGAGTTCATCGGCCGGCTGCCGGTCGTCTCGGCGGTGCACCAGCTGCGCAAGGAAGATCTCGTGCAGATCCTCACCGAGCCGAAGAACGCGCTCGCGAAGCAGTACCAGCGCTTCTTCGGTTACGACAACATCGAGCTCGTCTTCACCGAGGACGGGCTGTGGGAGATCGCCGAGAAGGCGCTCGCGCGCGAGACCGGCGCACGCGGCCTGCGTTCGATCATCGAAGGCGCGCTCCTCGACGTGATGTTCGAGCTCCCCTCGCGCCGCGACGTCACCAAGTGCGTGATCACAAAGGAGTGCATCGCGCAGGGCATTCGGCCCACGCTCGTTACGAGCGCCGGGGCCGACACCGATCTCGACGAGCCCGTCGAGAAGTCCGCCTAGCC
>CAVOMK010000020.1:0-134112 GCA_963697005.1 uncultured Actinomycetes bacterium
GCGAAGCTCTGCTTCGAGTACTCGCCGGCGAACCAGCCGATGGTCGTCTCGGTCGTGACGCGCGGAGCCTCGGACGATGCGAACGGCTTCGTCGTCGACGGTGAGGAGGTCTGGCTTCGCATCGCCCGCATGGGCTCTGCGTTCGCGTTCCACGCCTCGACCGACGGCCGGGAGTGGAAGCTGATCCGTCACTTCACGCTTGGAGAGGACGTGGAGCCTGCGGTCGGATTCGAGGCGCAATCGCCGACAGGCGAAGGCTGCGAGGTGACTTCGACGAGATCCGCTTCGAGGCCGGCCGGCTCCGCGAGCTCCGCGACGGCTCATGACGCGACCACCGAGTTGACGAGGACGCCGATGCCGCTCGATCTCCACCTCGACGGTGTCGCCGGCCTGGAGGTAGCGGCCGTCGGGCCGGCCGAAGGCGACGCCGGGCGGCGTCCCGGTGGCGATCACGTCGCCGGGCTCGAGCGTGATCGTCTCGGTGATGTACGCGATGAGCTCGGCGACGCCGAAGATCATGTCGGCGGTCGATGCGTCCTGCACCGTCTCGCCGTTCACGCGGCACTGGATGCGCAGCGACTGCGGGTCGCCGACCTCGTCGCGCGGCACGACGCGCGGGCCGATCGGGCAGAACGTGTCGATCGACTTCGCCCGCGTCCACTGCCCGTCCGCGAACTGGAAGACACGCGCCGACACGTCGTTGAGGCACGTGTAGCCCTCGACCGCCTCGAGCGCGTTCTCGACCGAGACGTGCTTCACGCGCGAGCCGATGACCGCCGCGAGCTCGGCCTCGTAGTCGACCTGCTCGACGCCGGCCGGAATGACGATCGGCTCGCCCGACGCGATCACCGCGCTCTGCCATTTCGCGAAGAGCAGCGGCCGCTCCGGTAGCGCGAGATCGACTTCGCGCGCGTGGTCGACGTAGTTGAGCCCGACACAGACGATCTTCATTGCTGCGAACCTATACGGATGAGGCTCGCGGGCAAGGTCTGCATCGTCACCGGCGCGGCGTCCGGGATCGGCGCTCGCGAGCGCCGAGCTGTTCGCCGCCGAGGGCGCGACGGTCGTCGCCGCCGACCTCGACGGGCACGCCGTACCGCGTCGACGTCGCCGACGAAGCGGAGACGCTCGCGCTTGCGGCCGCGGTGGTCTCCGAGCACGGCCGCATCGACGTCCTCTTCAACAACGCGGGCATCGCCGGCGTCGGCGACGTCGAGGAGACGAGCCTCGAGCTCTGGGAGCAGGTCATGCGCGTGAACGTGCGCGGCGTGTTCCTCATGTCGCGCGCGGTCGTCCCGACGATGATCGCGCAGCGCTCCGGGTCGATCGTGAACATGTCGTCCGCGATCGCCGAGACCGGTCTCGCTCGGCGCGTCTCGTACGCCGCGTCGAAGGGCGCGGTCCTCGCGCTGACGAAGTCGATGCAGGTCGACCTCGCGCCGCACGGCGTCCGCGTCAACGCGCTGCTACCGGGCACGATCATGACCCCGTTCGTCGAGCGCTATCTCGAGGAGTCGTACGACGACCCGGAAGAAGGCCGGCGCTCGATCCGCTCGCGCCAGCTCGGCGGAGAGCTCGGTACGCCGGAGGACGTCGCGCACGCCGCGCTCTACCTCGCGTCCGACGAGTCCCGCTTCGTGCTCGGCTCGGGACTCGTCGTGGACGGCGGGCTCAGCGCCGGCAAGGCGTAGCTACGCCCTCGCGTACGTGAGGATCGCGACGCCGGTATCCGTCGTGACGGTGTCGACGAGCCGCAGGCCGACCGTGGACGCGACACCCTGGAAGAGCTTCTTGCCGGAGCCGACGAGGACCGGGTGGACCATCAGCCGGTACTCGTCGATGAGGCCGTGCCGAGTGAGCTCGTCGACGACGTCGCCGCTGCCGTAGATCAGGAGATCGCCGCCGGTCTCGTCCTTGAGCGCGGCCACCGCGGTCGCCAGGTCGCCCTTGAGGATGGTGGCGTTCCACTCGCCCTGGTCGAGCGTCCGCGAGGCGACGAACTTGGGCATGCTGTTCATCTTCTTGCCGAAGTCGCCCGTGCTCTCCTCCATGCCGGGCCACGCGGCGGCGAAGCCCTCGTAGGTCACACGCCCGAGCACGAGCGCGTCGCTCGAGTACAGGTACTCCGCCTGCATGTCGGCGAGCTGGTCGCTCCAGAACGGGCCGGTCCAGGCCGGCTCCGCGACGACGCCGTCGAGCGAGACGTACATGGCGAGTTTCAGCTTGCGCATCGTGTGCCTCCGGTTCAGTGTCGATGGTATGACGATGCCGAAGTTGCAACTCATCGTTTGCGAAGCTGTAACCGCGGGCATCGGCACAATGGAACGATGCTGCGGGGAGCATTGCTGACGACGGTCCTGGCGCTCACGCTCATGGTGCCGGGCGTTGCGCAGGCCTATGGCTGGCCGGTCAAGCCGTTCGACCGGATGCACGCCATTCGCGGGACGCTGGACGACCCGCGCTTCCACGTCGCCCCGAACCTGACGTGGAAGGGCTCGTTCCACTTCGGCGTGGACATCGCCGCGCCGGACGGCACTCCCGTCTACGCCGTCGAGCCCGGGATCGCGGTGCGCGGACCCGACTCGGTCGACCTCCGCCGGCCGAACCGGCGCGGGTTCGCCTACTGGCACATCCGTCCGGTCGTGAAGACGGGCACGCACGTGCGCATGCACCAGCTCCTCGGATACATCCTCCCGGGCTGGGGGCACGTCCACTTCGCCGAGACCGTCGCAGGGCGGTATCGCAACCCGCTGCGCCCCGGCGCGCTGACGCCCTTCCGGGAATTGAACACGCCCGTCGTGGACGCGATCTCCGTCGTCCGCATCGAGGCCCACGCGCTGCAGGCCGAGGGGACGGACGTCAGCGGGACGGTCGCGCTCGTCGCCGACGCCTATGAGCTTCCCTCCATCGAGCCGGCGCCGCCGTGGAACCGCGCGCGACTCGTCCCGAGCGTCGTCCGCTGGCGGCTCATCCCGGACAACGGCGATCCACCGTCGCCGTGGCACACGGTCGCCGACTTCCGCTACCGGCTCTGGCCCTCCTCGCTCTATTCGTCGGTCTACGCGCCGGGGACGTACCAGAACAAGGCGAACCGTCCCGGCGACTACCGCTTCTGGCTCACGCAGTCGCTCGACACGACGTCGCTCGCGAACGGCACGTACTGGGTCGACGTTCAGGCGGCGAACCTCGCCGGCGCCTTCGGCGAGAACCAGATCGCGCTCACCGTCGCCAACTAGGATCTGCCTCGTGACCGACCCGATCGACGAGCTGCGCGAGCTTGCGGCGGCCGCGTCCCCCGCGCCTGTCGCGATGGACGCCTATCTCGCCAAGGTGCGCGAGCGCGCGTACACCGTCGTCGACCGCGACGTCGAGGAGTTGAAGGAAGCGGGCGTTTCGCGAGGACGAGATCTTCGAGCAGACGGTTGCCGCCGCGCTTCGCGAAGGGCTGCGCCGACTCGACCGCGCCGAGGCGGTGATCCGGTGAGGCTCGCAGTCGTCGACGGCGGGCACGCGCCGGACGAGGCCGCGATGCTCGCGATGATTCGCGAGCGCTCCGGCAATGAGCCGCTCGGCGTCGTGAAGACGATCCTCTACCGGCCGGAGCTCTTCGGGCGCCCGTTCTCGGACGCGCTCGAACGCGTCATGCGCGGCCCGTCCGAGTGGAGCGCCGGGCGAGCGGGAACTGTTCGCAGGCTTCACGTCGCTGCTCAATCAATGTCCCTTCTGAACGGGCTCCCACGGCGCGGTCGCGTCGTATGCGCTCGGCGAGGAAGTCTGGAACGCGGTCGTCGCCGACTGGCGCACCGCGCCGCTCCGGCCCGAGCTGCACGCGACGCTCGGCGTTCATCGAGAAGCTGACGCTGCGCCCCGACGAGCTGACCGCGGCCGACGCCGAGGCGGCGTACGCCGCGGGCGTCTCCCGGCAGGCGCTGCTCGACGCGGCCACCGTCTGCTCGCTCTTCAGCATGATCGTCCGCCTCGCCGACTCGCTCGGCTGGGACGTCCCCGAGTGGGACCGGCTCCAGGCGCGCGCGCCGGCGATGCTCGAGGGCGGCTACGCCATCACGGCGATGCGACAGCGCTGAGCGCGGGGTAGAGCTTCCGGAACCGCGCGTAGCCGGCGTCGTAGTCCCACTCGGGCTCGATGCGCCGCCGGATTCGCACGCAGCGCGCGACCGCGTCCTCTGCGTCGGCGAAAACGCCTGCGCGCACGCCGGCGAGGAGCGCCGCGCCGAACGCCGATCCCTCCTCCGACTCGGTCAGCTCGAGCGGCAGGCCGAGCACCGACGCGACGATGCGGAGCCAGAGCTCGCTGCGCGCGCCGCCGCCCGAGACGCGGCCCGACTCCGGCCTGCGCGCCGAGCTCGCGGAGCAGCTCGAGCGAGTCGCGCAGGCCGAAGGCGACGCCCTCGAGCATCGCGCGCCAGAGCGCGCCGCGGTCGTGTCGCGCCGAGAGCCCGGTGAACGCGCCGCGCGCGTCGGGATCGGGATGCGGCGTGCGCTCGCCGGCGAGGTAGGGAGCGAAGAGCAACCCTTCGGCGCCCGGCTCCCAGCGCTCCGCTTCCGCGTCCAGCTCGGCCAGCCCGGCGCCGAGCACGCCGCGCAGCCAGGCGGCCGATCCGGCCGCGCTCAGCATCACGCCCATCGCGTGCCACGTGCTCGGAACGGCGTGGCAGAAGACGTGCAGCCGCGCCTGCGGGTCGTGCGTGTAGGCCGGCAGTGCAGCGAAGACGACGCCCGACGTCCCGAGCACGACCGACACCGGTCCCGGCCGCGCGATCCCGACGCCGAGCGCCGCCGCGGCCTGGTCGCCCGCGCCGGCGATCTCGGTCGACTCGTGCGACTGGGGCAGCCACTCGAGCGGGATGTCGAGCGCGGCGCACACCTCCTCCGACCACGCGCGCCGGCGGACGTCGAAGAGCACCGTTCCGGACGCGTCGGCGGCGTCGATCGCGAGCTCGCCGGTGAGCCGGTAGCCGCACGTAGTCCTTCGGGAGCAGGATGTGCCGGATCCGCGCGTACACCTCGGGCTCGTGGCGCCGCAGCCAGAGCAGCTTCGGCGCGGTGAAGCCCGTCAGCGCGCGGTTGCCGGTCAGCTCGATCAGCCGCGCGAGGCCGACGCGCTCCTCGATCTCGGCCGCCTCGACGCGCGGTGCGCTGGTCGTTCCAGAGGATCGCCGGCCGCAGCACGCTCCCGTCGGCGCCGAGCGACGACGAGCCCGTGCATCTGCCCCGAGAGGCCGACCGGCCCCTCGGGCAGACGCGCGAGGCAGTCCTCGGCGGCGCGCCACCAGTCCTCCGGCTCCTGCTCCGACCAGCCGGGCTGCGGCGTCGAGAGCGGATAGTCCGCCGTCGCGGTCGCGAGCACGCGTCCGTCCGCGTCGATGGCGACGCCCTTGACGCCGGAGGTGCCGACATCGAGCCCGACAAGAGCGTCAGGCACCGAGTGCGGCGTAGACGAGCTCGTACGCGCGCACCGCGTCCTTCTCGTGCTGTGCCGCCCGCAGCTCGGCCCCGTCGACCTTCGCCGCGATGCCGTCGATGAAGTTCCACTGCAGGACGGAGCGCTTCACCGCGCCGACGGCGTCCTCGGTGTACGGGTACAGGTCGAAGCCGAGCCGCTCGCCGTTGTCGCCGTAGCCGGCGCGGCGCAGCTCGATCGCGAGCTCGAGCGTCTCCATGAACGCGGTCGCGCCGACCATGTTGTCGTCGTCGAAGGTGCCCCAGCCGGAGTTCGCGTGCTGGTGGCCGAGCAGGCCGTCGCGCGGCGAGCAGCGCCGCGTACTCGGCCAGGTTCTCGCCGTTCATGATCAGGTGCTGCCAGTCCATGTTGACGAGCACGTTGTCGATCCCGCGCGTGCGCAGCGTGTGGATCACGTGCAGCGTCATGCCCGATGTTGCGCATGAGGATCTTCATCGCCGGCTCGGAGTTCTTGTGCTCGAGGAACACGGTGACGCCCTTCCCGTGCGCGTACGTGGCCGACTCGCCGACGCCGTCGATGAAGCGCGCCCACGACTCCTTGTACGGCGTCTGGAACGGGTAGTTGTAGCCCTCGATCCCGGGCCAGATGATCATGTGCGCGCCGACCTCCGCCGCGAGGTCGATCGCCTCCCGCGTCAGCCGCAGCGCGTCCGCGCGCAGCGCGTCGTCGGGAGAGCAGAACGCGCCCTTGCCGAAGCGCGGATCGAGATGCAGCCCGCTCGCGACGCAGTAGATCCCGTGCCCGTCGAGCGCCTCGCGGACCTCGTCCAGGTTCGCGGGCGAGAGCTCCTGCGGATAGTGGAACTCGTAGTCGTCCATCAGGTCGCCCAACCCCTCGACCGCGGTCCGCACCTTCGTCGCGGTCGGGATCCCCGCCAGCTCCGGCTTGTACCCGCCCGGGTTGAAACGGGTGGCCATGCCGCCGAAGGCCCAGATGCCGAGGCTCGTCTTCATGGCGCGAGCGTACTACGATGTCGCGCCGTGATCGAGTTCCACCTCGACCCGCGCTCCGGAGTTGCGACGTATCTCCAGATCGTGCAACAGGTGAAGGAGGCGCTGCGCCTCGGCACGATCGACGTCGGCGACCAGCTGCCGACCGTACGCGAGGTCGTCGCCGATCTCGCCATCAACCCGAACACCGTCGCGAAGGCGTACCGCGACCTCGAGCGCGAGGGCCTCGTCGTCGCGCGTCAGGGACGCGGCACCTTCGTCTCGAGCACGCTCGCGCCGGCGTCGCTCCGGCACCACGACGAGCTCAGGGCGGCGCTCGAGCGCTGGCTCGAGTCGGCGGCCACTGCCGGGCTCGACGAGGAGAGCATTCGCGCGCTCATCTCCGCAACGCTCCGGGAGTCTCTGGCGCGTCGCGTGGCATGAGCCCGTCGCCGCTCGTCGCGCACGGCCTGGGAAAGCGCTTCCGTCGCGAGTGGGGCCTGCGCGGGCTGACGCTCGAGATTCCGCAGGGCGCGGTCGTCGGGCTCGCGGGGCCGAACGGGGCCGGCAAGTCGACGCTGCTCGCGCTCGCCACCGGCTTGCTGGCGCCGACGGAAGGCGCGATCTCCGTCCTCGGCCGCGACCCGCTGCGCGACCCGGGCGTGCTCGCCGAGGTCGGATACGTCCCGCAGGGGGCGCCGCTCTACCGCTCGTTCAGCGTCGCCGACACGATCGAGTACGCGCGCCGCACGAACCCGCGTCTGGGACGACGAGGTCGCGACCGGACTGCTCACCCGCATCGACTCGAAGACGAAGGTCGGTGCGCTGTCGGAGGGCGAGCGCGCGCGGCTCGCGCTCGCGCTCGTCCTCGGCAAGCGCCCGCAGCTCGTCCTGCTCGACGAGCCGTTCGCGAGCCTCGACCCGCTCGCCGGCCGCGAGCTCCTGCAGCTGCTGATGGACGGCGTCGCCGAGACGTCGGCCACCGTCGTCGTCGCCTCGCACGTCGTCGCCGACATCGAGCGCGTCTGCGACCACATCGTCCTGCTCGCCGGCGGCGGCGTCCGCCTGGAGGGCAACGTCGAGGAGCTGCTCGACTCGCACCGGCTGCTGACCGGTCCGCGCCGGCCGCTCGGCGCGGTCCGCGGCGTGCGCGAGGTCGTCCGCGAGCGGCACAGCGGCCGCCAGCTGACGCTGCTCACCGTCGTCGACGGCCCGATCGTCGACCCGTCGTGGACGGTCGAGCCCGTCAGCCTCGAGGAGCTGCTGCTCGCCTACATGGCGCCCGAGCGCCTGCCCACTGCCACGCACGCCCGAGAAGGTCCCGCTCCGATGGCATGGGTGACGTGGCGGCAGCACCGGTCGCAGCTCGTTGCTACCGCCGGCCTGCTGCTCGCGCTCGCCGTCGCCGCGTTCGGCACGCGCCTGCCGATCCAGGCGGCGTTCCACCGCGACTCGCTCTCGGCCTGCCTGCCGCCGGCGGCGCGGAGCGGGTGCGACATCATCGTCCCGCACTTCGAGGGTGAGTTCGCCGGCTGGGTCACGGCCGCGCGCGTGCTCGCCGTGCTCCCGGTCCTCGCGGGGCTGTTCGTCGGCGCGCCACTTCTTGCCCGCGAGCTCGAGCAGGGCACGTACCGGTTCGCGTGGACGCAGGGGGTCACGCGCCGCCGCTGGCTGCTCTCGAAGACCGCGCTCCTCGCGGCCGCGACGCTGCTCGCGGGTGCAGCCGCAAGCGCGGTCGTCATGTGGTGGCGCGGCCCCTTCGACACGCTCGAGGGGCGGATCGGGCCGAGCAGCTTCGACGTCGAGGGGCTCGTCGTGCCCGCGTACGCGCTCTATGCGCTCGCGCTCGGCGTGCTCGCCGGCCTCGTCTTCCGCCGCACCGTCGCTGCGATGACGTCGACCCTCATCGCGTTCGCCGCGACCCGGTTCCTCGTCCTCGAGTTCGTCCGCCCGCACTTCCTCGCGCCGTTGCACCGCGTCGTGCTCGCAACCGACACCGGCCTCCAGCCGGGCGACTGGGTGCTCAGCAACACGCTCGTCGACGGCGGCGGCCGCCAGATCACGGCCGCGCGCGAGGACCTCGCCGTCCTGCACGCGACGCAGGCCGGGATCGACCCGCACACGTACATCCTCACGCTCGGCTGGAAGCGCCTGATCTCGTACCAGCCGGCGGGCCGGTTCTGGACGTTCCAGCTGCTCGAGGCGGGCCTCTTCGTCGGCGCTCGCCGCGCTCGTCGTCCTCGTCGCGGTCTGGCTCGTCCGGCGGACGCCGACGTGACGCAGCCGCTCGACCGGGCCGCGCTGCTGCGGCTCGCCGCCGGCGCGGCCGCAGTCGGCGCCATCCCGGACGGCGTCCGGAAGGCGCTCACCGTCGACTTTCCGCAGCCGCACCCGACAGTGGCGCTTCGTGTTCGTCAACCACGCGCTCACGAATCCCTTCTTCGTTCCTGCGAAAGACGGCAGCTACGACGCTGCCGCGCTGCTCGGCACGAACGTCGAGTGGACGGGCTCGACGAGCAGCGACGTCGGCGAGATGGTCAAGGCGATGCGCCACGCGGTCGCGACGCAGGCGGACGGCATCGCGGTCTCGATCATCGACCCGCTGGCCTTCAACGGGCCGACGGCGCTCGCGCTCGCTCAGCGGCATCCCGGTCGTCTCGTACAACGCCGACGGCGGAAAGGCGAACACGCGTCTCGCGTACTACGGCCAGGACAACTACCAGTCCGGGCTCGAGCTCGGCGCGAGGCTCGTCAGGCTCGTCGACGCGCGGCGACGTCTATCTGTTCATCGCGACGCCGCGGCAGCAGAACATCCAGCCGCGGATCGACGGCGCGCTCGACGCCATCCGCGACTCCGGCAGCCCGATCACGGCGCACGTCGTCGCCAGCGGCGTCGACGTCGGCCGCGAGCTCACGAAGATCGAGGCGACCTACAAGGCGAACCGCGGCCTGCGCGGCCTGTTCGCGGTGGATGCCGGCTCGACCGCGGGCGTCGCCGCCGTGATGCGCAAGTACGGGCTGCACGAGCGCGGCGTGAAGGCCGGCGGCTACGACCTCCTGCCGGCGACGCTGCGGGCGATCCACGACCGCGAGCTCGACTTCACGATCGACCAACAGCCGTATTTGCAGGGCTTCCTGCCGGTGCTCCAGCTCTTCCTCTACCGCTACAGCAGCGGCCTCGTCGCCCCGGCGGACACGAACACGGGCCTCCACTTCGTCACCCGCGCGAACGTCTCCCGCTACCTGACGACGAAGAGCCGCTTCGAGGGCAGCTCGAGCCGCGAGCAGTACCCGGTCGGCTGACGACCGGTTTGGCTTGAACTATTCCCCTAGCAGAGTAGTATTGGCGCGCTCCGGCGGGACGAAGACGACGACGGGTGGTGGGACTGGAAATTGCCCTGGGAATGCGACGGAGCCGCGCATCCAGGAGGCGCTCTCGAAAGTGCAATCGCAAGAGGAGGCATCAAGGGTGAAGAAGCTTGTTCTCAGGGCGGGATTGGTCGCTGTGCTGTGCGCAGGGATCGCGACCGTCCTCGTGTCGGCCGCAACCGCGAAGCCGACGAAGAGCTACCAGGTCTGCGTTCTCCTCCCGGACACGAAGTCGTCCGTGCGGTGGGTGCAGTTCGACGCGCCCGACATCGCGAAGGCGCTGAAGGCTGCCGGCGTGACCTATTCGATCAACAACGCCCTCAACGACCCGCTGAAGCAGAAGGCGCAGGCACAGGCGTGCCTGGCCGCCGGCGCGACGGTGGTCATCGAGACGGCGCTCGACAACGGCTCTGCCGCGTCGATCGAGAAGCTCTTCACCTCGAAGGGCGGATACGCGATCGACTACGACCGCCAGGTCACCGGCGGTAGCGCGGCGGACTACGTCACGTTCGACGGCAAGGCCGTCGGCGAGGCGCAGGCCAAGGGCGTCATCGCCGGCATGAAGGCGAATGGCACCTACAGCAAGTCCGCGGTCGTCGCCGAGCTGTGGGGCGGCCAGACCGACCAGAACGCGTTCTGGTTCAAGAGCGGCAACGACGCCGTGTTCAACCCGCTCTTCAAGAGCGGCGCGTTCAAGAAGGGCCCGCAGCAGTTCGTGCCCGACTGGGATGCGACCAACGCGGCGAACATCTTCAACCAGATGCTCGTCAAGACGAACAACAACATCCAGGGCGTGCTCGCGGCGAACGACAACATCGCCGGCGCCGTGGTTGCCGACCTGAAGGCGAAGCATCTCAAGCCGGTCGCGCTGAGCGGCCAGGACACGACCGCCCAGGGCATTCAGTACATCATCTCCGGCTGGCAGTCGGGCACGGTCTACAAGTACGTGCCGGACGAGGCGAACGCCGCTGCTGCTGCAGCGGTCGCGCTCATCAAGGGCCAGACGCCGAAGACGAACGGGTTCCGCCTGAACGGCAAGAAGAAGGAGCCGACGCTCGCTCTTCCCGTCAAGTGGATCACGAAGGCGAACTACAAGCAGCTGTTCACGCAGGGCTGGCTCAAGAAGAGCGAGGTCTGCATCGGCGCGTACGCGCAGTACTGCAAGTAGGAAGTCCCGACGATGGAGGCGCCCCACTCGGGCGCCTCCATCGTCTACCTGTGGTAAGAACGCTCAGCCTGTGACAGACACGCCACTCCTCGAGCTCCGCGAACATCACCAAGTCGTTCGGCTCGGTGCAGGCGCTCGCGGGGGTCGACTTCGAGGTTCGGAACGGGCGAGGTCATGGCGCTCGTCGGCGACAACGGCGCGGGCAAGTCGACGCTCGTCAAGTGCGTCGCCGGCACGCACGCGGCCGACGGCGGCCAGATCTTCTTCGAGGGCCAAGAGGTGCACATCCACGGCCCGAAGGACGCGGCGAGGCTCGGCATCGAGGTCGTGTACCAGGATCTCGCGCTCTGCGACAACCTCGACGTCGTCCAGAACATGTACCTCGGGCGCGAGCTCAACCGCTTCCAGATCCTCGAGGAGGCGACGATGGAGCAGCAGACCGCGAAGACGCTGAAGTCACTCGCGGTCACGACCATCAAGTCGGTGCGCCAGCCCGTCGCCACCCTCTCGGGCGGCCAGCGGCAGTCGGTCGCGGTCGCGAAAGCAGTGCAGTGGAACTCGAAGCTCGTGATCCTCGACGAGCCGACCGCGGCGCTCGGCGTCGCGCAGACCGAGCAGGTGCTGGCGCTCGTGCGGCGGCTCGGCGAGCAAGGGCCTCGCCGTCGTGCTCATCTCGCACAACCTCAACGACATCTTCGAGACCGCCGACCGGATCACGGTCCTGCGGCTCGGCAGAAGCGTCGGCGTGTTCGAGCGCCGCAACACGACGCAGCAGGCGATCGTCGAGGCGATCACCTTCGGCGGCGCACCGGCGAAGGCGGCGGTCGAGGAGTGACGAGCGCAGACGTCATCGGCCAGGACGCGAGGCCGCCGGTCGATCCGGAGGAGGAGCTCCCCGGCGGTCTCGCAGGGCTGCGGGCGCGCGCCTGGCTGAATCTCCGGACGGGCAACCTCGGGCCGGCGCCGATCATCGTCGGGTTGGCCGTCACGGTCGCGATCTTCGGGCTCACGGCGACGAACTTCTTCACGGCCACCAACTTCGCGAACCTGATCACCGAGAGCGCAGGCACGGCGATGCTCGCGTACGGCGTCGTGTTCGTGCTCCTCCTCGGTGAGATCGACCTCTCGATCGGCTACCTGGCCGGCATCGGCGCACTCATCGTCGCCGAGCTGCAGCTCCCCGGGAGCAGCTGGCAGATGAACGGCATCCTCGCGATGCTGATCGCGGTCGTCGTCTGCGCGCTCATCGGCGGCTTCCAGGGCTCGATCGTCGCCTATGTCGGCGTGCCGTCGTTCGTCGTCACGCTCGGCGGCTTCCTCATCTGGCAGGGCGTGATCCTGAACAAGCTGGAGCAACGCGGGACGATCATCATCCAGGACCGCTGGATCAACTACACCGACAGCTATTTCTTCTCCCACTGGCTCGGCTGGGTGATCGCCGCGATCGTCACGGCGCTCTATCCGATCAGCGTCCTCTACAAGGCGATCACGGCACGCGGCACCCACATCGCCCAGGTGAACCCGGTCATCTTCGCCGTGCGCGCCGGCGGTCTCGCGATCGTGGCGTTCGGCATCGTCGGGATCTCCAACCACGCCAAGGTGATCACCACGTCGCTCGGCCTGCCGCTGGCAGGCGTGATCCTCGTCGTCTTCCTGATCCTGCTGACGTTCCTCGCGCGCTGGACGACGTTCGGCCGTCACGTCTACGCGGTCGGAGGCAATGCCGAGGCGGCGCGCAGAGCGGGCATCAACGTCCCGCGCATCCGCGTCCTCGTCTTCATGATCTCGGGCGCGACGGCCGGAATCGGCGGCATCATCTTCGCCGCGCAGGTCAACTCGGTCGCGCTCACGTTCCCTCCGGGGAACCTGCTGCTGAACGCGATCGCGTCCGCCGTCATCGGCGGCGTCAGCCTCTTCGGCGGCCGCGGCGAGGTACGCGGCGCGCTGCTCGGCGCAGTCCTCATCGGGACGCTCCAGAACGGCCTGAACACGTTGAACGTGTCCAACGGCTGGATCTACATCATCACCGGCCTCGTCCTGCTCTTCGCGGTGACGCTCGACACGTTCGCCGTCCGGCTGCAGAAGCGCTCCGGGCGCTAGCGCGCTCCACGAGCAGCGGCCTGGCGGTCTTTGCCGGTCGTGCCGAGGTACGCGACGACGGCGATGAGGAGTGCGGCGAGGACGAAGGCGACGGGGCCGTCGCCCCAGCCGAGGCCGTGTGCGGCGCGGGACTTGCCGGTCCAGTCGGCGAATGAGGCTCCGAGCGGGCGGGTGACGATGTATGCGAGCCAAAAGGCGAGGATCCCGTTGAGGGCCAGGAAGCGGTAGGCGAGGCCCGGCAGTGCGAACACGACGGCAAAGACGATGCCGGCGGTCAGGAAGCCGAGGTGGGCGGTGTAGGCGGCGAGGTCGCCGAGCGCGGTGCCCATGGCGAAGGTGGCAAGCACCGCTGCCCAGTAGAACCTCTCCCGCACCGATGTGTTGATGCTGTGGATCGACAGGGTCCGTTCGCTCCGATACCACCACGCGAAGACGGTCACGAGCGCGACCGCGAACAGGATCGTCGAGGCGATGTAGGGCACTCCGAATTCGATGTGCACGACGTCGGCCGCCATCGTTCCGAACACCGCCACCATCGTGACTGCGAGCCAGTACACCCAGGTGATGTAGCGACCCGCCCGCAGCTGGACGGTCATCGCGAGGGCGAAGGCAACGAAGCCTGCGATCACCGCCAGGTAGGGGTTGACAGTGTGGACGAGGTAGTCGGAGGTGGACTCGCCCAACGCCGTTGTGAGGATCTTGGCGATCCAGAAGTAGGCCGTGACCTCCGGCACCCTGATCAGCCCTGCGCGCGCGTTCATGTCCCCGATCTCCAAGTCACCCGGAAAGAAGCTGCGATCCCGGGCCTGCAACCGGCGACCGAACCCTGACGAAGCCGAGACGTTACCTGCGTGCGAGCGCGAGCTTCCCGATCTTCGTGCCGAGCGCGCGCCCGGCCGCTTCGTCGGCCGGCGTCTCGATGCCCTCGGCGGGACCGGCCGCGCTCAGGCGCTCCGCCTGCGCTGCGAACGATCGACCCGTGAGCGCGGTCAGCACCTCGGTCGGCTGCATACGCGAAGGCGCTGCCCTCCGAGACCCAGCCCGGTGAGGCGGGCGTCGGGGCCGGCGGCGTCCACGCGGCGCCCGGAGACCCAGCGGCCGCGCTCGAGCACGAAGACCTGGCCGCCGACGCGCTTGCTCACGCCGGCGACGATCGGCAGCTGCCCGTTGAAGGCGAGATAGCGGATCATCGAGATCGGGCGCGGCGCCTGGTATTCGCGCTTCGCAGCCCAGGCGGAGACGGCGGCGTCGTTGAGCGCGCCGTTCAGCGTGCGGTAGAGGCGCAAGTCCTGCGTGAGATTGCCGCTGGCGGCCGCGGCTGCGATGCGGTTCCACGCGAGCGGCGACGTGTCGACGCGCGTGGCGCTCGCGCCGGAGGTCGCGCGCAGGACCGCGATCGCCGCGTCCTTGTAGGCGGCGCTCGACGGAAGTCCCGAACGGCGGCTTGCCGACGTGGACGCGGCCCGCGAACGTGCGGACGCCGCCCCACTGCGCACCGACGAAGCTCTGGACATCCGTGCGCGAGAACGCGAGCGGCTGCCAGAACGTCGGGTCGTGCACCGTCGAGCCCGGCTGCTTCACGATCAGCGGAGCGTTCTGCGACACGAAGCTCGGATCGGCGTAGTGCATCGACTCGTACGAGCCGTCGCGGCCGCCCGCCGCGATGGCTGCCGCCGCGATCCTGTTCGCAGGCGCGTCCGGCGAGAGACACAGCGAGCGCAGCTGCTTCGTCAGGATTGCGAAGGTCGACGCGAGGTTCGAGTTGAACGATGCACGCCACAGCAGCAATTGGTATGCGGCGTAGCTGATCGCGACCGGTGAGGGGCCGGCGGACGACATCGTGGTCGCGAGGTCGTACAGGTCGCGGGCCTGTACCGGCTCGGACGCGTCGCCGGCGCGCAGCACCGCGACGGCCGTCTCGTCCCAGACCGTCGCGATCGAGCCGGCGTGCTGCGCAGGAGTGCAGGCGGAGCCGGGGACGGGCTGGACGAGCGGCGTACGGAGCGGCGGAACGACCACTCGGACGATGCGGTCTACGCGGCGGACGTGCGTCTCGGTCGTCGCGCCCCACGGGTAGCGCACATAGACGACGGCGGATGTCGCAGCGCCGAGCCCCACAGTGGACGCGCGGGTCCTCGGACGAGAGGTAACTGCTTCCGGCCTGCACCGTGCGCTCGAGCGAGACGCCGTTCGGCAGCGTCAGGCTCACGACCGCGCCGGGCACGAACCGCGACAGCGATACGTCGATCCAGTTGCCGGTCGGGCCGCTCGGACGGAGGAGCACGAGCTTGCCGCCGATCGTGTTGATGGCGACGTCCATGCGGCCGTCGTTGTCCTACATCGGCGGCGGCGACGCCGCGACCGTTCAGCGGCAGGTTCCGGAGCACGCCGGATGCCGTGCCGAAGCGCGCGCCGAGAGGCGCGAGCACGCGCACGGGCTCTGCGTCGGCGGCGAGCTTCGTCACCGGGATCGCTCCGGCCGCGAGCACGAGGTCGGGGCTGCCGGAGTTCGCGAGGTCGACCCACGACGCGCCCCAGCCGGCGAAGCCCGTGCCGAGCGCGGCGTCGAAGTCGGGGCGCGCGTTCAGGAACGTCGAGCCGACTTGCCGGAAGGCGGCGGTCGGCTCGCCGCGCGAGTTCGTCACCACGAGGTTGCCGTTCGCGGTCGCGATGCCCATGCCCGCGAACGGATCGGCGACGCCCGTCGCCACGCCGCGCTCCTCGAACCGGAAGCCGAGGCCGGCCGGATCCGCCTTCGCGCCGCCCGGCCACGGCACGTTCACGTACAGGTCGTTCGGGTCCTCGTCGTTCGCGACGTACAAGTCGGGACGGCCGTCGCCGTTGACGTCGATGAACTGCGCGCCGAGACCGTGCCGGAAGTTCGCCGACTCGAGCCCCGCCTGGACGCCGACCTCGCGGAAGTGCCTGTGACCCTCGTTCAGGAAGAGCAGGTCGCGCACGCCCGCGACGTTCGTCGGGAAGCCTGCGAGCGAGTTCGGCACGGGCTCGTTCGTGTCGGAGTAGCCGGCGACGAAGATGTCGGGCCGGCCGTCCCCGTTGACGTCGGCGACCGCGACGCCGGTGTACCAGCCGTGCGCCGGCAGCGCCGTTGTCGTGAACGTGCCGTTGCCGTCGTTCCACAGGACGTCGACGCCGCGCGTCGTCGAGACGACGAGATCGGGGCGCCCGTTGCCGGTGAGGTCGGCGGCGGCGCAGCCGTCGCCCTGCGCCTGCAGTCCGGCGTGCGACGCAGCGGTGACGTTGCGGAACTTCCCGTGCACGTTCTCGAACAGGGCTGAGCGCGGCAGCCCACCGTGCGCGCTCCACTGCGCGGTGTCCGCGCTCGAGTACGAGTTGACGACGAACAGGTCCTGCCAGCCGTCGCCGTTGTAATCGAGCCAGCAGAGGCCGCCGCCCATCATCGCCTGCGTCTCGGTCGACGGGCCGAAGCGGAACGAGCCCTGGCGGAAGTCGAGCCCCACCGAGGCTGCGACGTTCGTGAGATGGGTACCGGCAAGCGCGTCGCTCGACCACCGGCGCCGCGATCTGCGTCGGCGTCGCGGCAGCGGGGAGCGCCCAGTGACCGTTCGAGGTCTGGTGGAGGTGGTACGTGACGTCGGCGAGCTGCACGGTGGCCGTCGGCGGCCCTTGTTCCCGGCCTTGCACGAGGAAGATCCGCAACCGGTCGCTCGTGCTCGCCGGCTTCGCCGCGAGCAGGTCGTGCGCGATCAGCTCGGCGGTGTGGCGGTCGAGCTTGGTCTGCACTCCGTGCGCCGGAAGGATCGTGATCGGAGGCAGGGCGCCAGGCGGCAGCGCGCGGAACGCGTTCGCTGCGGTCGGCGGGCTCGCGAGCACGATCGCCGCTGCTGCGAGCCCGACAGCGACAGGGGCGAGAGTGAGGAAACGCCGCCGGTCGAGCGCGAACGGGACGAGCCGCAGGATCGGCATCGCCAGGCACACGATCGCGAGTGCTCCGAGCAGCGCGACCTTGGCGGCGAACTCCGTCGTCGTCGGCGCGATGAGAACGGACGAGAGCAGCCCGAGCGAAACGGCGTACACGAGCCGCGCCTGCGGCGAGCGGGGCGCCGTCTTCGGGTCGGTGATCATGAAGAAGAGGAACACGAGCACCTCGGGCGACGTGATCAGCACCCACCAGAGATGGAAGCCGCTGATCGGCCCGAGGTGCCAGCGCGCGGTCATCGAGTGACCCGCGAGCGCGAGCACGCCGATGCCCGCGGCGAACGACACCCAGAAGCCGAGCGCGACGCGCAGCAGATGGAGCCGGCGGAGGATGGCGAAGCCGCCGGTGACGATGACGACGAGCGCGAGCGCGAGCCACGCCGAGGTCGGCCCCCACCAGAAGTCGAGCGGCGCCGCACGGTTCCGGCCGAGCGCGAGGAAGCAGATGACGAGGCCGATGTTCGACGGGTTGAAGATGTGCTCGCCGCGCCACTTGATCACGTGCTTCGAGAGGAGCGAGACGGCGGCGGTGCCGACGAAGATCCACCAGCCGCGCAGGCTCCACCAGTCGCCGTGCGCGGTCCCCGGCACCCGCAGGACGAAGGCGACGCCGTTCCCGGTCAGCATCGCGCTCGCCGGCCACAGGATGACGTGCTGGCTCCGGAGGGCGATCGCGATTTCGAGCACGGCGCACGTCCCGAGCGCGAGCAGGATCTGGGCGATGGAGACCTCGAAGTGGAAGCCGATCTGGCCGATCACCTGCAGCGACGTGATCGTCGCCGCCAGGTGCAGGCGCGGATCGTTGAGCTTTGGGAGGAGAACCGGATACGACCTGCCGCGGATCTCCAGGATGGGTGCCGCGGTCGCGCTCAAAGCCTGACCCATCCTAGTGTCCTAAGGAAATAGGTGACAATGGCGCGATGAGGCTCGATCGCGCCCGTCGCATCGTCGAGCACGTCGTCGCCGCGGCTCCGGCCCCGCTCTCCGTCTACGTCGCCGATACGCATGGCGAGCTCGTCGCCGCTGCCACGATGGACGGCGCCGCGCCCGACACGCGCCTGAACGCGCAGCGGAAGGCGTACACCGCCGCGCGCAGCGATGCCCGTTCGACCCGCGAGCTGGCGGAGAAGGTGCGCGACGACGCAGTCGAGCGGGCGAGCTTCGATCCGTTCTTCACGTTCTTCCTCGGCGGCGTCGCCGTGTTCGAGGGCGAGACGCGCGTCGGCGCGGTCGGCGTCAGCGGCCTCCCGGGCGCCGAGGACGAGCGCCTCGCGATTGCCGCAATCGACGCCACCGCCTGACATGCACGACGCCTCGCGCAAGGCCCGCGAGGAGCTTGCCACCGGCGCGGCGCGCGCGCCCGCACGTGCGCACTTCCGCGCTATGGGCATCGACCCGGCGCGTCTCAGCGGGCCGATCGTCGGGATCGCGTCGACGTGGACGGGAACGATGCCGTGCAACCTGAACCAGCGCGAGCTCGCCGATCGCGTCGTCGAGGGCGTCACCGCAGCCGGCGGCGTCGGCCTCGTCTTCAACACGATCGCGGTGTCCGACAACCAGTCGCAGGCGACGCCGGGGATGCGCGCATCGCTGATCTCGCGCGAGGTGATCGCGGACTCCATCGAGCTGATGACGGCCGCGCACGACTTCGATGCGCTCGTGTGTCTCGTCGGCTGCGACAAGACGGTGCCCGCTGCGCTGATGGCGCTCGCGCGCGTCGACAAGCCCGCGGTCGTGCTCTACAGCGGGCCGATGCGCGCCGGCCCGAACCGCACGACGATCCAGGACGTCTGGGAAGCCATTCCCGGCCCTCGTCCCGTGCTGGACGAGCTCGAGCGCGTCGCGTGCCCCGGGCCTGGCACGTGCGCCGGTCACTTCACCGCCAACACGATGGCGGTCGCGCTCGACTGCCTCGGGATCTCCGTGATCGGCGACGGCCTGATCCCCGCCGACGAGACCGACGCAAAGGGCGACGCAGCGCGGCGCGCGGGTGAGCTCGCCGCTCGTCTGACGGGCGGCGCGCGCCGTTTCCTCGACCGCCGCGCGCTCCTGCACGCGATGGCCGGGATCGCCGCGACCGGCGGCTCGACGAACGGCGTGCTCCATCTGCTCGCGATCGCGCGGGAGGCCGGCGTCGAGCTGACGCTCGACGATCTCGCCGCGGTGAGCGAACGAACGCCGGTGATCGCGAGCCTCCTGCCGACCGGCCGCTTCGCCGCCGAGGACTTCTATCGCGCCGGCGGGACCGCCGCGCTGCTGCGCGAGCTGATCCGCACCGGGCACGTGGACGGCAGTGCGCCCACTGTCGACGGCTCGACGCTCGCGGAGCGAACGGAAGGCGCGCCTGCGCCGGACGGTGCGGTGCTCTCCACGGTCGAGCAGCCGTTCAAGGCGGGCGGCGCGCTGCGCGCTCTGCGCGGCAACCTCGCCCCCGGCGGCAGCCTCGTGAAGGTCAGCGGCATGCGCGCGCACCGCGGCCCCGCGCGCGTCTTCGACGGCGAGGAAGCGTGCACGGACGCCGTTCGCGCGGGCAACGTCCTGCCGGGCGACGTGCTCGTCGTCCGCTACGAAGGGCCGGCGGGCGGGCCGGGCATGCGCGAGCTGCTCAGCGTCACGTCCTCGATCGTCGGCGCCGGGCTCGGCGACTCGGTCGCGCTCGTCACCGACGGCCGCTTCTCGGGCGCGACGCGCGGACTGATGGTCGGCTACGTCTCGCCGGAGGCGTTTCGCGGCGGGCCGCTCGCCGTCGTGCGCGACGGCGACGTCGTCGCGATCGACGCGGACGCGGGCACGCTCGTCCTCGAGGTCGACGACGCCGAGCTCGCCGCGTCGGCTCGCCGGATGGACGCCGCCCGGTCCGACGTGACCGGCGTGTTCGCGCGCTACCGCGCGCTCGTCGGGCCGGCGTCGGAAGGAGCGGTCCTGTCGTGAAGGCGCTCGTCGTCGAGCCCGGGCGCGCCGGGCGCGCGCGTCGAGGACGTGCCCGACACCGTGGTCGGCAGCGACGAGGTCCCCGTGCGCGTGCTCGAGGTCGGCGTGTGCGGGACCGACCGCGAGATCGTGCACGGCCTCTTCGGGATCGCGCCCGAGGGCGAAGAGTTGCTCGTGCTCGGGCACGAGGCGCTCGGGGTCGTCGAGCGCGACGGCCATGGCTTCGCGCGCGGCGATCTCGTGTCGGCCACCGTTCGCCGTTCGTGCGGCCACTGCGTCGCGTGCGCGGAGAGCTCGCCCGACTCGTGCCTGACCGGCGACTACAGCGAGCGCGGCATTACGCGCCTGCACGGATTCGCGCGCGAGCTCGTCGGCGAAGACCCCGCACAGCTCGTCCCGATCCCGCGCGGCCTCGGTCGCCTCGGCGTCCTCGCAGAGCCCACGTCGGATTGCGTGCGCGCGCTGCGGCACGCGCGCATGATCGGCGGCCGCCAGCCGTGGGAGCTGCAGCGCGCCCTCGTCATCGGCGCGGGCGCGATCGGGACGCTCGTCACCTTCCTGCTCCGGCTCGACGGAATCGAGGTGGTGACGACGGCGCTCGAGCCGGCGAAGCCGCTGATCGAGGAGGCCGGCGCCGAATACGTCCCCGCGGGGAGCGGCGACCTCGGCGGCTTCGACCTCGTCGTCGAGTGCGCGGGCAACGCGCAGCTGATGGCCGACGCCTTGGTCTTCTACGCCGGAGCGGCGTCGCGTGCATCCTCGGCATCGATGGGCGGGAGCAGACGGTGTCGCTCGACGGGCGCACGATCGGCGTCGACATGGTGCTCGAGAATCGCGTCATCTTCGGCAGCGTGAACGCGCGGCGCGAGGACTGGCTCGCCGGCATCGACGCGCTCGACGGGATGCGCCGCCGCTGGCCGGGAACGCTCGAACAGCTGCTCGGGCTGCGCGTGCCGCTCGACCGCTTCGAGGACGCGCTCGCGTTCTCCGGCGGGAAGGCGACGCTCGTGCTCAGCGACTGATCTGCGGATCGGTGAAGACGTCGTGCTCGTCGGTGCTGCGCGTCGAGAACTCCGACACGATCGCGCCGTCGGGTCCCGCCTGGAACCAGTGCAGCGTGTCGGGCGGGATCGTGAACTGGTCTCCGGGCTCGAGCACGATCTCCTCGGTGCCCCTCGACGTGCAAGTGGACGACGCCCGTGCGGCAGCGGAAGGTCTCCTCCTTGCCCGGGTCGTCGCCGACGGGCGGATGCCGGTGCTCGGGGCAGATCTGCCGCGGGAACATGACGAGCTCCTTCGCGCACACGCGGTCCGTGTTGATGTAGACGACGATCTGCACGCCGGTCTCTTCGAGCTTGCCGAGCCCGAGGTCGGTCACCTCGATCGCGTCTCGCTCCGTCGGCGTGAGGACGATGCCGGCGTCGGCCAGCATCGTCGCTGCGCGCTCCCTAGCCTCGGAGTGCGTCATCGTGCAGCGCCTCGAGCGTCCGCGCCTGGCCCATCGCGTCCTCGCGGCCGAGCAGGAGCTCCGCCTCGCCGCGAATCGCGTCGCTCACGTTCTCGAGCTCCAGGCGGTACGAGTCCTGTCGCTCGAGCTCGATTCGTTCAACGCCGCCGTCGCGCCGCAGCTCGATCACCGGGTTGACGCAATGCCAGGGGTCGTCGAGGAAGAGCGATCCCTCGCTGCCGATCGCCTCCAGCTCGTCGCGATTGGGGAGCGCCGTGCCGCAGTCGAACGTTGCGATCACGTCGTTCGGGAAGCGCAGAAGCCCGCCGAAGGTCCAGTCGGTGCCGGACGGCCCGACCCACGCTTCGCCGTGCACCGCGACCGGTTCGCCGCCGAGGAGGCGTGACCCGCTGACGCAGTAGCAGCCGACGTCCATGAGCGCGCCGCCCTCGACGTCGGTGCGGAGGCGGATGTTGTCCACGTCATAGAGCGAGTACGAGAACGCGGCGCGGATGACGCGCAGCTCTCCGATCGCGCCCTTCGCGACGAGCTGCGTCAGCCGCTTCGTCTGCGGGTTGTGCCGGTACATGAACGCCTCGCTCAGCAGGAGGCCGGTGCGCTCCGCGGTGTCGAACGCGGCGTCGACCTCCTCCGGATGCCGCGTGAACGGCTTCTCGCACAGGACGTGCTTGCCCGCCTCCAGCGCCTTGATCGACCACTCCGCGTGCAGTCGTGTTCGGGAGCGAGATGTAGACCGCCTCGATCTCCGGGTCGGCCAAGAGCGCCTCGTACGTCCCGTATGCCCGCGGGATCTCCCACTCGCGTGCGTAGGCGTCGGCGCGCGCCTGGTCGCGGCTCGCGACCGCAAGGAGCTCGACCTTCTCCGACGCGTGCGCACCCGGGATCACCTTCCGGTTGATGTCCGCGGTGGAGACGATTCCCCACTTCACTCTGGAACTCATGCGCGTACTATCGCGAAATGGCGCAGATCGGCGTGGGGATGCTCGGGTACGCGTTCATGGGGAAGGCGCATTCGAACGCGTTCCGGAAGATCCCGTACATCACGTGGCCGCCGCCGCTCGAGCCGCTGCTGATCGGGATCGCCGGCCGGAACGAGCAGGCGGTCGGCGAGGCCGCGCTCCGCTACGGCTGGGACTACGCGACCACCGACTGGCGCGAACTGATCGCCGACGAGCGCATCGGCCTGTTCGACAACGGCGGCCCGAACTCGCTGCACGCCGAACCGACGATCGCCGCCGCGCGGGCGGGCAAGCACGTCGTGTGCGAGAAGCCGCTCGGCCGCGACGCGGGCGAGAGCTACGAGATCTGGAAGCAGGTCGCCGCGACCGGCGTCAAGCACATGTGCGCGTTCAACTACCGGTTCGTGCCGGCCGTCCGCCTCGCGCGGGAGATGATCGAGGCCGGCGAGCTCGGCGAGGTGCGGCACTTCCGCGGGCGCTACCTCCAGGACTGGGGCGACGATCCGTCGCTCGACACGTGGCGCTTCAATCCCGACGAAGCCGGGTCCGGCGCGCTCGGCGACCTGATGACGCACGTCGTCGATCTCGCGCGCTTCCTCAACGGCGAGATCGCGACCGTGTCCGGCTTCGCGCACACGTTCCTGCCGGGCCGGAAGGTGGACGACGCGGTCGAGGCCGCGGTCGAGTTCGGCGAACGGCTCGGTCGGCACGCTCGAGGCGACGCGCTTCGCGCACGGCCGTCGCAACGCGTTCCAGTGGGAGATCAACGGCACGAAGGGCTCGCTCGCCTTCGACATGGAGCGGCTGAACGAGCTGGAAGTCTTCCGCGCCGACGGCGACCGCGCTCGCGGCTTCAAGCGGGTGCTCGTCTCCGAGGCCGACCATCCGTTCTGGAAGTACTGGTGGCCGCCGGGCCACATCATCGGCTGGGGCGACACGTTCGTGCACGAGCTGCACCACATGCTGCAGGCGATCGCCGATGACACCGGCGTCGCGCCGTACGGCGCCGACTTCGAGGATGGCTACCGCGCTTCCGAGATCTGCGACGCGATCGTCCGCTCCGGCGAGACCGGCGCGCGCGAGACGATCTCGTATCGCGACTAGTCGAGCGGCAGCGTGAGACTCTCGATGTCGCGCGGGTAATCCGTCAGCGTCTGCATCCCGTGCTCGGTCACGACGACCGTGTCGGAGTGGCGGAAGCCGCCGAGCGCCGAGTCGTACAGGCCCGGCTCCACGGTGAAGACCATCCCGGGCTGGAGCACGGTGTGGTCGCCAAGGTCGAGGAACGGCGCCTCGTGGTTGCGCAGGCCGATCCCGTGGCCGGTGTGCTGACGCCAGTACTCGAGCAGGTCGTTGTCCTCGAAGTAGCGCATGACCGCCCCGTCGACGTCGGCGCACGTCGCGCCCGGCCGGATGGCGGCGAACGCTGCTTCCTGCGCTGCGACGACGTGCCCGAAGAGCCGCCGCTGCTCGTCGGTCGGCGGGCCGATGACCATCCCGCGCTCGAGCTCGGCGTTGTAGCCCCAGATCGGCGCGCTCGTCTCGCTGACGAGCATGTCGCCGGCGCGGAACTCGATCGCGTGCGCGACCGCATGCGCCCACGAGCTGCGCACGCCGATCTGCCCGCGGTAGCCGGCAGAGACGCCGGCCGACGATGACAGCCCGCCGACGTCGCCGAGCTCCGCGAGCATCGCGAGCGTCGTCTCCTGCCCGGCGCGGAGGCTCGCCTCCGCCTCGGTGACGCCCGGCCGCGTGTACTCCTGCAGCAGCCGGTGCGCGTGCGCGCACCAGCGCCCGCTCTCACGGATCAGCTCGAGCTCGTTCTCGCTCTTGCGCGCCATCATCGACTCGATGACGTCGCCGAGCGGCGTGATCGAAGCGCCGGTGACTTCGCTCAGCGGCGGGCCTTTGTAGCCGAGGATTCCCGGGTACCCGTCCTGGTCTGCGCCGATCGCGCGCTCGATGCCGAGGTCGGCGAGCACGCGCGCGAAGAGGCGCATCGGGTGCTCGAGGCCCGGATACTCGGCGTACGCGTCGATGCGTTCGAAAGCCGTCTCGGCACGGGCGCGCTCGGTCTCGAACTCCGGCACGAAGATCGTCGACTCGCCGCCGACGCTCTCCCCGTAGACGACCGGGCGCTCGTTGGAGAGGAACCAGAAACCGGTGAAGTACTGGATGAAGTCGGCGCCGAAGAGGACGTACCCTGTGAGCCCCGCGCCGCGGACGTACTCGAGCAGCCGCTCGCGCCGCTCCTGGAATTCGGTCGCGGGGATGGGCACCCCGCGAGCCTACGTGCGGAGCACGACCTCCAGCGCAGTTCCCCGCCCGGGGATGGACCGGAGGGAGAGTCCGCCGTCGATCGACGCCGCGCGAGCGCGCATGTTCTTCAGCCCCTGCCCGGCCACGCTGTCCTCGCCGTCGAAGCCCTCGCCGTCGTCGTGGATCGAGACGAAGCGCTCGCCGTCGCGCCAGCCGATGACGACCTCCGCGCACGTCGCCTGCGCGTGCTTGCGGACGTTCGCGAGCCCTTCCTGCACGATGCGGAAGATCTCGATCTGCTCGTCGGGTGCGAGATGCATCGCCGGGTCGACCTCGAGCTCGACGTCCAGCGCGCCGTCGGCGGTGAGGACCTCGACGTAGCGGCGCAGGGCGGCGTCGAACGGGGCCGTCCCGCTCGCGGACGACAGCGCCAGGATCGCGAAGCGGGCTTCCTGCTGCGCCAGCAGTGCCGCTTCCTTCAGGCGCGGCAGCGTGTCCGCGACGGCGGCACCCGATTCGAGCATGGACGCGTGCGTCGAGACCGCGAAGAGGTACTGCGCGAGGCCGTCGTGGATCTCGCGCGCGACGCGCGCGCGTTCGTCCGCGACGGCACGTCCGAACTCCGCGGAACGGATGGCGCGCCAGGCGCCGATGAGGATGACCGTGTACGCGAGAATGCGCAGGAAATCGCCCTGCGACACCCATCTGCCGGCGACGAGCGGCTGGAAGACGAGCTGCAGCGCGGCGAAGAGCATGAGCGTAAAGCCGAGCGCGAGCCAGCGGGAGATGTCCTCGTGGTGCGTTCGGAAGCGTTCGCCCCACCCGACGATGGCGACGAGCATGATCAGCGCCTGCAACGCGAGCGTGCCCGTGAGGTAGAAGGGCTGCGTCTGGCCGGCGGGGACACTCAGCGGCGGCAACGCGTCGCCGGCGTCGCGCAGGAGCGACCAGGCGACGAAAAGAACGAGCCCCGCGGCCGCGACCGCGTTGGCGATCGCCCAGTCTCGGCGGCGCGTGCGGCCGCGCGCGAACGGCGCGATCGCGATGAGCGCCGCGCCGACCATCCCGCCGAGGAGGTACGCCCATTCCTCCGAGGGGCGGGTGGTCTGGCCGCCGAGCTGCGGGCCGATGCCGAATCCCGCCGCGGAGAGAGAGGTGACCAGGAAGCCGCTCGCCAGCAGGAGGTCGACGCGCCGGCCCTCGGCCGAGAAGCGGGCGGCCGCCAGCAGGGCGACGAGCAGCCCGGCGAGCGCCATCGTGGTCTCCAGCACGAGCCGGAGCTCCGGCAGGTTGAACCGCGTCCGCATGCCCGGGTGCGTGAGGAAGAGCGCCAGAATCGCGCCGAGCAGGCCCGCGAGCAGCGTCTCGCTGAGGAGCCAGCCCTCGAAGTCGTTCTGATCTTTCACTTTCCCCTTGTCGGCAGAACCGCCGCTGCCGATAAGCGGTCAAGATGAGTGCCCGCGTCATCATCGTCGACGACCACCCGCTGACCCGTGAGGCCCTCGCCTCGCTGCTCGGCGCGCATGGTTTCGACGTCTGCGGCACGGCATCGGACGGGGAGGAGGCCGTCCAGGAGGCCGGCCGCCTCCAGCCCGACCTCGTCCTGCTCGATCTCTCGATGCCCGGTATCGACGGCCTATCGGCCCTGCCCGGCATCCTCAACGCCTCGCCCGGGAGCGAGGTGGTTGTCCTGACGGCGTCCGGCACAGAGGACAACCTGCTCGCTGCGGTCCGCGCCGGAGCCGCCGGCTACCTGTTGAAGACAGAGCCGCCGGAGCGGATCGCGGAATTCCTCGAAGGGGTCGTCCACGGCGAGGCGGCGCTCTCCGGCGCGGTCGCACGGCGCCTGCTCGACCGCGTGCGCACCGGCTCCGACCACGTCGGCGGTGTCCCGGACGCGATCGCGCAGAAGCTGTCCGCTCGCGAGCTCGAGGTGCTCCTCCTGCTCGACGAGCACCTGGGCACGGACGAGATCGCGAAGCGGCTGTACATCTCCGAGCACACCGTGCGCTCGCACGTGAAGAGCCTGCTGAAGAAGCTCGGCGTCTCCTCGCGGCGCGAGGCGCTCGAGCGGCTGTCGCTCGCCCGCGCCGCCTAGGAGGGTACGGCGGAATAGTGGCTGTGTCGCAGATGGTGCGCTGGATCGGCGCGCTGCTGCGTCCTCGGCCGCGTCCGTAGTGAAACGACGAACGCGGCCTGCGTCCTTGCATCGCATCCGCCCAGCGCATCCCTGCGACGAGCACCATTCCGCCGACCCTCCTACGCCTGCGCTCGCCCTTGCGCAGGGCGTCGAGTCGGCGGCGGTCCTGTTTCGTCGGCCGGGCTCCGAGGTCGGCGCCGAGGGGACGGGCGTCTCGCCGCTGCAGCCGCTGCTGCTCTCGCGCCTCCTGCGACTCCTTCGTCTCCTCGTAGAGGGTCGCCGCCTCGCTCGCCGGGCCGCGCCGCTCCGCCAGCGCGCGCACGACGACGGTCGAGGCGACCTGGCCGCGCCGGATCTCGAGCGTGTCGCCGATGCGCACCTCGCGCGCCGGCTTCACGCGCGCGCCACCCACCTGGACATGGCCGGCGAGGACGGCCTCGGTCGCGAGCGAGCGCGTCTTGAAGAACCGCGCCGCCCACAGCCACTTGTCGATCCTCACGGCGAGATGAGCCCTTCCAGGGCCGCGTCGACGAGAGCCGGCAGCGTCTCCAGGTTGTAGCCGCCCTCGAGCACGGCCGCGACACGCGGCGCCGCGGCGCGGCACCGCCGCGCCATCTCGCGGAAGCCGTCCGCAGTGACGTTCATCCCGGCGAGCGGGTCGTCCTCGTGCGCGTCGAAGCCGGCGGACACGAGCACGAGCTCGGGCTCGAAGCGCGCGAGCGCGGGCTCGACGACGTGGTCGAACGCATGCAGGTACTCCTCGTCGCCCGATCCGGCTGACATGGGCACGTTCACGGTCGTGTCGCGCTGCTCGTCCGGGCCGCCGCTTCCGGGATAGAACGGCCACTGGTGGAGCGAGATGAAGAGCACGCTGTCGTCGTCCCAGAACGCCGCCTGCGTGCCGTTGCCGTGGTGCACGTCGAAATCGACGATCGCAACGCGCTCGAACCCGGACGCCCGTGCCGCGATCGCGACGTTGTTGAAGATGCAGAAGCCCATGGCGCGATCCGGCAGCGCGTGGTGGCCGGGCGGCCGCACGAGGGCGAAGGCGCCGCGCCGCGCCGCTTCGACGGCCGTGCCGGCGGCCAGGGACGCGGCTTCGAACGTCGTCTCTGTGGCGAGCGTGTCGCCGTCGAGCCACGTGGGAGACTCGACCGTCCGCACGAGCTCGACGTGCTCGCGCGTGTGTACAAGAAGGAGCTCCTCGTCTGTCGCGGCCCGCCCCTCGCTCCACACGTGCTGGTGCTCGAGCAGCACGGCGATCCGCTCCGGCCGTTCCGGATGATGGCCGGTGGGATGGAGTCGCGCGAGCGCGGGATGCGTCAGGACGTCGATCGGACGATCTCGGCGAGCGTGTCGAGCTCTCCGCCGGCGCGCCCCAGCAGATAGCAGAGGAGCGGCGCGTTCGTCCGGTCGCCGCTCTCGTGCGCCGCGATGCGCGCGAGGTCGAGCAGCGTCGTCTGCTCCGCGTCGCTGAGCCCGTCGACGCCGAGTGCGTCGGCCTGGCGCCGTGAGCCACTCGTTCATGCGAGAGACGCTATCTGCCGAGAAAAAGCCGGTCGGCCAGCGCGTTGAGCCCGAGGCTCCGAACGAAGGTGGACGCCTCCGCCCATGTAGGTGACTGATCTGCGAGGGGAGGAAGAGGAGCAGAGGCGTCCATCGCAGCGATTCGCCGGTAGAGGCGCAAGTCCTCCGCTTCGGACTCGAAGCGTCCCGCCGCGAGCGCCGCCTCGAGTGTGCCGAACTCGCGCAGGACATCGGCGGCCTTCTTCGGCCCGATGCCCCGGGCGCCGGGGAGCTTGTCCGAGGGGTCGCCGCGGAGCGCGATGAGATCCGGCACCTGCTCGGGCTCGACGCCGTACCGCTCCCGCACGCCGGCAGGCTCGATGCGCGCCACCTCGCTGACGCCCTTCGTCGGCTGGAGGATGGTCACCCGGTCGGACACGAGCTGGAACGCGTCGCGGTCCGACGTCGCGACGAGCACCTGTCCGGGCCACGTGTGCGCCGCCGCTGCGAGGAAGTCGTCGGCCTCGTAGCCCTCGGCCTTCGCGGCGGCGAAGCCGCAGGCGCGGACGACGTCCGGGAGCACATCGAGCTGCTCGAGCAACGACTCCTCGAACACGCGGCCGGACTGGTAGGCCGCGAACGCCTCGTGCCGGTACGTCGGCGTGGTGAGCGTATCCCAGCCGACGAGCACCGCATCGGGCTGCTCCACCTCCCACAGGCGCACGAGCATGTTCGTGAAGCCGACGACCGCGTTCAGGCGGATCGACTTCGGCAGGCCGTGGTAGGCGCGATGCGCGAACGAGTCGCCGTCGACGACGAGGAGCGTGCTCAGAGCGATGCCTCGAGCTCGTCGATGCGGGCCATCAGCCGGTCGGTCGCCTCCAGTGCCGCCTCGCGCACGTCGGCGCCGCCGCGCAGGTCGTCGATGTCGACGGGCGGCCCGTACGCGACGCGGATCGCCGCGAGCCGGCGGAGATGGTCGGTGCCGCGGACCGCGGCCGGCACGAGCGGCACGCCGGCCTCGAGCGCGATGCGCGCTGCACCCGAACGCGGCCGCGCCTCGAAGCGCTTCACGAGGCCTTTCCGCCGCCGCGTTCCCTCCGGGAACATCGCCACCACGTGCCCGGCTCGGGCGAGTTGCACCGCGGTCTCGATCGCCTCCGTGTCCGCCTGCCCGCGGCGGACGGGGAACGCGCCGGCCCCGTTCAGGATGAGCGTGAGCGGGAACCAGTACAGCTCCGACTTCGCCATGAACCGCAGAAACCGCCGCGGCCAGAGCGGCAGCCCGAGCGGCCATGGGTCGAAGCTGGACATGTGGTTGCATGCCAGGACGAAACCACCCTCGGAGGGAATGTTCTCGCGCCCGCGCGCGCGTAACCGGTAGACCACGACCAGAATCGGCCAGCTCAGGGCGGCAACCGCGCTGTAGGTACGGGTTGGCCTCACGCTATGGTGAATCTATGGCCAAGACGCTCGTCGTTGCAGAAAAACCATCGGTAGGGAGAGACCTCTCGTCCGCGCTGGCCGGCAAATTCGAGAAGGACGAGGGCTTCCTGGAGTCGGACGAATACGTCATCACGTGGGCCGTCGGGCACCTCGTGCAGCTCGCCGATCCCGAGGAGTACGACGAGAAGTTCAAGAAGTGGAAGATGGCCGACCTGCCGATCGTCCCCGAGGACTTTCACCTCGTCCCGCGCGACGCGAAGTCGAAGAAGCAGCTCAACCTGATCTTGAAGCTGATGAAGCGCGAGGACGTCTCCGACTTCATCAACGCGTGTGACGCCGGGCGCGAAGGCGAGCTGATCTTCGCCTACATCTACGAGATGTACGCGCAGTCGCTGAAGAAGAAGGACGGCCCCCCGAAGCAGGTGCAGCGCCTGTGGATCTCGTCGATGACGAAGCAGGCGATCCGCGAAGGCTTCGAGAAGCTGCGCCCCGGCGAGCAGCTCCAGTCGCTCGAGCGGGCCGCGCGGTCGCGCTCGGAGGCGGACTGGATCGTCGGCATGAACGCAACGCGCGCTGCGACCATTCGCGGCCGCGCGTGGGTCGGCGGCGTCGTCTCGCTCGGCCGGGTGCAGACGCCGACGCTCGCCATGCTCGTCAAGCGCGAGCGCGAGATCCAGGCGTTCGTCGCCGAGCCGTACTGGCTCGTGCACGCCGCCTTCCAGCCGCCGTACCAGGGCATCTGGTTCGAGAAGGACGAGACGCGCATCAAGGCGGTCGAGCGCGCCGACGAGATCGTCTCCAAGGTCTCCGGCAAGGACGGGACGATCACGAAGGTCGAGCGCAAGGAGCAGTCCGAGCGCGCGCCGCTCCTGTACGACCTCACGTCGCTGCAGCGCGACGCGAACCGCCGCTTCGGGTTCAGCGCGCGGCGCACGCTGCAGGCGGCGCAGAAGCTGTACGAGGACAAGAAGGCGATCACGTATCCGCGCACCTCGTCCCGCTACCTGTCCGGCGACATGGTGCCGCAGCTGAAGATCGTCGCCTCGACGCTGCAGGACATCTCCGACTACCGCGAGGCAGCGACGTACGTCATGCGGCTCGACCAGCTTCCGCTCCAGCGCGTGATCAACGACGCGAAGGTCACCGACCACCACGCGGTCATCCCGACCGACATCCCGCACGACATCGAGGCGTACTCGCCCGACGAGCGCCGCATCTTCGACCTCGTCGCGCGCCGCTTCCTCGCCGTCTTCCATCCGCCGGCGCGGTACGCGCGCACGACGGTCGTCACCGAGGTCGAGGGCGAGAGCTTCCGCACGCGCGGCAAGATCACGCTCGAGGCCGGCTGGCGCGGCGTGTACGGCCTGGAGCCGGATGCGGAGAAGCAGTCGGAGGACGAGGACTCCGACGGCGGCGAGCTGCCGACGCTGCAGGAGGGGCAGACGGTGCGCTGCCTCGCCGCCGAGCGCGAGGACAAGATGACGAAGGCGCCGCCGCGCTACACGGAGGCGACGCTGCTGTCGGCGATGGAGACCGCCGGCAAGCTCGTCGACGACGAGGAGCTGCGCGAGGCGATGAAGGACTCGGGCCTCGGCACGCCGGCGACGCGCGCGGAGATCATCGAGACGCTCATCCGTCGCGAGTACATCGAGCGCGTCGGTCGCGACCTGCAGCCGACACCGAAGGGCCTGCAGGTGATCACGATGCTCGAGGAGCACAAGATCACGTCGCCCGAGCTCACCGGCGAGTGGGAGCACAAGCTTTCCGACATCGAGCACGGAACCGGCGATCGCGCCGCGTTCATCAAGGAGATCGCCAACTTCACGAAGGAGATCGTCGGACAGATCGAGGCGCTCGACAAGGAGCAGCTCCGGCCCGAGCGCGTCGAGCTCGGACTGTGCCCGCGCTGCGGCGCCGTGACCGGAGAGATCATCCGCGAGAACTCTCGCGCCTACGGCTGCACGAGCTGGAAGAACCGTGAGGAGGTCGGCTGCGGCTTCGTCATCTGGAAGCGCGTTGCAGGTCGCACGCTCACGCCCGAGATCGCGCGGCAGCTGCTCGAGGAGGGCAAGACGCGCGAGGTCTTGTCCGGTTTCCGCTCACGGAACAACAAACCGTTCCGGGCGCGTCTCGTCCTAAATGAGGAGGGGAAGGTCGAGTTCGACTTCCCCGTCCGGACGACACCGGCGAAAGAGCAGGAAGCCGAGCCCGCAGCAGCGGAATAAGTGGGTGGGTAGGCCCGTTCGAAGTCTCGAAGGGCCGTGGTCGAAGGATCCCCTGGCACCGAGAGGGTTTCCCTCGTAGAGTGAGAAGGATCGTTGACCCAGTCGAAGCAGCGCCCAGAGAGGACTGACGAGAGCTGAGCCAGAACCAGCTGCAGGAGTTGCTCGAGACCGACCAGGCGCGCGCCCTCGTCGAGGCGGCGCAGGAGCGCGGCTACCTGGAGCCGGCCGAGCTGGAGGCATTCGCCGTCGAGCTCGACCTGAACGACCAGGAGGTCGAGGAGCTGACGCACGAGCTCGAGCGCATCGGGCTCGAGATCGGCGCGCCGAAAGCGGTGGCCGAGGCTGCCGCCGCCGCCGACGCGGCCGAGAAGGCGGCGGAGGAGGAGGCAGCGCGGCTCGAGGCGACCGCGGCGATGTCGGGCGCGGCCGACAGCCTGCAGCTGTTCCTCGCCGACGTCGGCAAGCACAAGCTGCTCACCGCAGCCGACGAGGTCATGCTCGCGAAGCGCATCGAGCGCGGCGACCCGACCGCGAAGCGGCGGATGATCGAGTCGAACCTGCGTCTCGTCGTGTCGATCGCGAAGGGGTACCGCGGCCTCGGCGTTCCGTTCCTCGATCTCATCCAGGAAGGGACGCTCGGCCTGAACCGCGCGGTCGAGAAGTTCGACTGGCGCCGCGGCTACAAGTTTTCCACGTACGCGACGTGGTGGATCCGGCAGTCCGTGCAGCGCGCGGTTGCGAATCACGCGCGCACGATCCGCGTTCCGGTCCACGTCGTCGAGCGTCAGCAGAAGCTCTCGCGTGCGGCGCGGCGGCTCGAGGTCGAGCTCGGCCGCGAGGCGACGAAGGCGGAGCTCGCCGAGGCGACCGGGCTGCCGATGCAGCACGTCGACGAAGCGCTCGGCGCGGCGCACGCGTCGGTCTCGCTGAACCAGACGGTCGGCGCGGACGACGAGGGTGAGCTCGGCGATCTCTTCGCCGACCGCGAGGCCGCGGACCCGTTCGACGAGGCCGAGGAGTCGCTCCGCCGGCAGGGCGTGCGGCGGGCACTCGACGCGCTCCCGGAGCGCGAGCGGCGGATCCTCGAGCTGCGGTTCGGCTTCGAGGGCGAGCCGTGGACGCTCGAGGCGATCGGGCACGAGCTCGACCTCACGCGCGAGCGCGTGCGTCAGCTCGAGGGCCAGGCACTGGCCCGGCTCGGCGCGCTGCGAGACCTCATCTCCGTAGCTGCCTGAGGATCGCCTCCCGCTCGAGCGGGACGATGGTCATCTCCGGCGGCGGCCGGCGGAGGAAGCGCGCGACGAGGAACAGCTCGTCCACGTCGAGATCGCCTGCGCGCCGCGCCGCCGCGAGGCCGGCCTCGATCTCGAGGTGCGCGCCGCCACCCGGCGGCAGGGTGCGCTCCGCGGCGACGCGACCGCCGGCGAGGAAGAAGGCGCGCGTGTAGCCCGGCTCGGCCGCCGGGACGAGGAGGCAGCGCTCGAGCGCGCGCAGGCGTTCGAGCCGGTCGAGGTCGCGGCAGACGTGCTCGAGCGCGTCGATGCGGTCGCGCAGCCGCGCCGCGTCCTCGAAGCGCCGCTCGTCCGACAGCGCCGCGAGCTTCTTCCGCAGGCGCGGCAACGCGGCCGCCGGCCGCTCCAGCTCCTCGGCGAGCAGCGCCCGCGCAGCCATCTGCGCGCGCCGGCGCGAGCGAATCGGCCCGACCGGCAGTCTGTTGCGAGGAGGCGACGACGCCGTCGCCGCGCTTCCGCAGCCACACGTGCCGATCGGGCCGCGCGACGCGCGCATTCGCGGGCGGCCGCAGCTCGCGGATCAAGCGCAGCTCGGTGAGCGCCGCCTCGAGCTCCGATCCGAGCACGCGCCACTCGATCCGGTCGGTCGCGCCTACCGCGGCCTCCACCGCCGGCCGCAGCCGCTCCGAGCGGAAATACGAGCGCAGCCGCGCGCGCAGGTCGCGCGCGCAGCCGACGTACAGCACCTCGTCGTTGCGGTCGCGGAAGAGGTAGACACCCGGCCGCTGCGGCGCGCCGAACGCGAGCTGCCGCTTGTCCCACACGCGCCGCGTGCGTGTCGCCGAGAGCGCGCTGAGGTCGGCCACCGTTCGCGCGCCGCGCTCCTGCGCCAGCCCGATCAGCGCGAGCAGGATCTCCGCGGTCGCCTGCGCGTCGGGGAGCGCACGATGGCACGGCTGCACGGAGGTGTCGAGGAACCACGCGAGCTGCGACAGCGACGCGCGCGGCACGCGGCCCGGCGAGCAGCCGCCGCGCGAGCGTGACCGTGTCGACGACCGGCGACGCCAGCCGCGACCCGGTGAGCTTCACCGTCTCGCGGTCGAGGAACGCCATGTCGAAGCGCGCGTTGTGCGCGACGAGCACCGCGTCGCCGGCGAAGGCGAGGAACCGGTGGACGGCGAGAGCAGGCGGCGGTGAGCCGCGCAGCTGCCTGTTGCTGAGGCCGGTCAGCGCTTCGACGCCGGGCCCGAGCGGCATGCCGGGATCGACGAGCGTCTCGAACTCGGCCTCGATCTCCAGTCCGCGCACGCGCACCGCGCCGATCTCGCAGATCTGCGCCGTCCCGGGCCGCAGGCCCGTGGTCTCCAGGTCGACGACGACGTACGTCGCCTGCTCGAGCAGGAGCTCGCCGCCGAGGGGCGCCGCGAGCCCGACCGCGTCGCCGTTCCAGGCGAGCCGCGCGTCGGCCTCGACGACGTCGGCGAGCAGGCTGCGCGCGAGGGAGACCGGGGCGGAGCGGAGCGCGAACAGCCGCCGGGCGGCCTCCTCGGCGAGCACCGGTCCGCGCCGCTCCTCGACGAGCTCCACCAGCCGGTCGGCCGCGTCGAGCCTGAGCTGCATCGCCCGAGTCTAGACGAACATATGTTCGATTACCTAACTCAGGACGGCCTATTTACGTCAATATCAATGCCGCCGGTCGTGCGTGCCGCCTGTATGGAACGACTGACTCGACTCACCCGATGGCTCGGCCTGGTGCCGCTCGCTGCGCTCGCGCTGACCGCGGCCGGCTGCGGCGGCGCGTCGAACGCCGGCGGCCCTGCGGCTGCGGCCGCCGCTCCCGTGGCGACACCCAAGGCCTCGGGCGGGCCGACGTTCCCCGTGTTCCGCGTCGCCGAGGACACGTCGATCGACTATCTCGACCCCGGGCTGACCTACAGCCCTGAGGGTCTGAACGTCATCTGGAACGTGTACCTGCCGCTGCTCGGCTACCGGCACGTCAACGGCGCCGGCGGTGCGACGATCGTCCCGTATCTCGCCCGCGCGCTGCCGAAGGTATCCGCGGACGGGCGCACGTACACGCTCGTGCTGCGCTCTGGTCTCAAGTACTCGAACGGGCAGCCGGTGAAGGCGAGCGACTTCAAGGCGACGGTCGAGCGCGACTTCAAGCTCGACTCGCCCGGCGCGGGCTACTTCTACAACATCGTCGGCGCCGACGCGGCGCGCAAGACGAAGGGCGGCCACATCTCCGGGATCGTCGCCAACGACACGACGGGGAAGATCTCGATCACGCTGAAGACGCCGCAGGGCGACTTCGCCAACGTGCTCGCGAGCGAGTTCGCGGCGCCCGTTCCGGCGAACGCGCCGGCGTCGGACACGTCGACGCACCCGTTGCCTGCGACCGGCCCGTACGTCATCCAGAGCTACGCGCCGAACAAGCAGATCGTCGAGGTCCGGAACCCGCAGTTCCATGCCGCGCGGCTCGGCGGGAACGTTCCGGCCGGCAATCCCGACAAGGTGATCTGGGACATCGTCGGCGACGCCGCCTCGGCGCTCCAGCGCACGACGGCCGGCCAGGACGACTGGGACCCGCAGGCGATCCCCGCGAACAGCCTCGCGGAGACGGAGGCGAAGTACGGCGACCAGCTCAAGGTGTACACGCCGCCGAACACCTACTACTTCTTCATGAACACGCGCGTCGCGCCGTTCGACAAGCTGAAGGTGCGGCAGGCGGTCAACTACGCCATCGACCGGAACGCCCTCGTCGCCATCTACGGCGGCCTCGCGCGCCCGACCGAGAACATCCTGCCGCCGACGTATCCGTCCTACACGAAGCACTCGCTGTACCGGCACGACGTCGCCAAGGCGCGGAAGCTGATCAAGCAGGCGGGCGCGACCGGCGCGCACGTGACCGTCTGGAACCACGACCGCGGGCTCGACCCGAAGGCGACCGAGTACCTCGTCAAGGTGCTCGACTCGATCGGGCTGAAGGCGAAGCAGCACATCGTCACGTCGGCGGTCTACTGGGCGACGGTCGGCAACGAGGCGACGAACGCCCAGATCGGCTTCGCGGACTGGTTCCAGGACTACCCGCACCCGCTCGACTGGTTCGACGTGCTCCTGAACGGCGAGCGGATCACGAAGACCTACAACAACAACTACGCGAACTTCAACGACAAGGCGGTGAACGCCGAGATCGACGACCTGAACAAGCAGCCGATCCCGACGAGCCCGGTGAACTCGCGCTGGGCCTCGCTCGACCGCCAGATCATGCTCCAGGCGCCCTGGGCGCCGTTCCTCAACCGGGAGTTCACCGACTACTTCAACGCGAAGGTGGACCTCGGCTGTTATGTCAACCAGGTGGTCTACGGGTTCGACTACTCGACCATCTGCATGAGATAGTCAGGCCTACGAACCAACCCCCGGGAGGGAACATGCATTTGAGACCACGGCTGAGGTACCTGGTGGTGCTCGGCCTCGCCGGCCTAGTGCTGGCTGCGGTCGGGGTGACCGCCGCGCAATCGAAGCCGCTGGCGGCGAACCATTCGACCGCGAGCACGATTCTCGACGGTACGACGGACACGGTGACGAACGTCGACCCGGCCGGCAACTACGACTACGGCTCGGGCACCGTCGACATCCTGATCTACCAGCATCTCCTCGACCTCAACGCAGGAAGCACGATTCCGGCGCCGTCGCTGGCCACGGGATGCAAGGCGAACGCGTCGGTCACGGCGTGGACCTGCACGCTCAGGAAGGGCGTCAAGTTCTCGAACGGCGACCCGTTCACCTCGACTGACGTCAAGTGGTCCTTCGACCGCGTCAACAAGATCCACGATCCCTCCGGGATCTGGGGTCTGATCTCGAACCTGAAGAGCGTCACGACGAGCGGCCCGTACAGCGTCTCGTTCCACCTGAGCACGGCGCAGTCGACGTGGCCGTACATCCTCGCGACGGGCGCAGGCGAGATCGTCGACCACAAGGTGTATCCGGCGACGAAGCTCGTGCGCGAACACCGACGTGAAGGACCTCGTCGGGACGGGCCCGTACACGCTCAGCAAGTTCACGCCGGGCCAGCAGGCCGTCTTCGCCCCGAACCCGAACTATGCGGGCGAGAACGGGAAGCTTGCCGAACGGCGGTCTGATCATCACGTACTACTCGAAGTCGTCGACCATGAAGCTCGATCTCCAGAAGGGGACGATCGACATGGCCTTCCGTGACTTCACCCCGACGGAGTACACGGCGCTCGGCAAGACGAGCGGCATCACTCTGTACAAGGGCAAGGGCGTCGGCATCCGCTACCTCGTGCTGAACGTGAAGCGCGCGCCGACGAACAAGCTCGCCGTGCGCAAGGCGATCGCCTACCTCTTCCCGAGGCAGGACATCGCGTCGCGCGTGTACCACGGCCAGGTGGTACCGCTGTACTCGATGCCGCCTGCCGGCCTGCCCGGTCACACCAACGCGTTCGGTGAGCTGTACGGCATGGCGCCGAACGCGGCAAAGGCGAAGGCGGTCCTCGCGGCCGGCCACATCAAGACGCCGGTGCCGCTCACGGTCTGGTGGACGCCGTCGCACTACGGCGACGCGTCCGCGGACGAGTACACCGAGATCCAGCGGTCGCTCAACGCGAGCGGCCTGTTCAAGGTGACGTTGAAGTCGGCCGAGTGGGCGACGTATTCGAAGACGCTCGGCACGCAGTACGGCGCGTTCCAGCTCGGCTGGTTCCCGGATTACCCGGACGCCGAGGACTACATCACGCCGTTCTACGGGACGAAGTCGCAACTTCACGTCGAACGGGTACTCGAACGCGAAGATGGACGCGATCATCAAGAACGAAGAGGGCGCGAAGACACTCGCCGCAGCGCCTCACGTACATCAAGCAGGCGCAGATGATCGCCGCGCAGGATGCGCCGATCATCCCGTACTGGCAGAACTCGATGCTCGTGGTTGGGCGGTCGAACATCCACGAACATCCAGAAGACGATCGACCTCGACTACCTCATGCGGTTCTGGCTGCTGTCGAAGTCCTAGCGGCCTGCGAAGAGAGGGCGCCTTCGGGCGCCCTCTCTTTTTCTAGGATTGCTCAATGAATCAGGGGTCGTCGCTCAAGCGCTACGCCATCACACGCCTCGCCCTGGTCGTGCCGATGGTGTTCATCCTGCTGACGCTCGTCTTCCTGCTCATGCGGGTGGCGCCGGGCAACCCGGTGTCGGCGTCGCTCGGCGGGCACGCGCCGCCCGCGGTGATCAAGGCAGATCAGCCATCAGCTCGGCTACGACAAGCCCGTCTACGTGCAGTACGGGCACTACCTCGGGCAGATCATCCGGGGGAACTTCGGCACGACCATCTCCGACCGCCGCTCGGTGGGGAGCATCATCCTCGTGAACGGCGCGGCGACGCTCGAGCTGACGTTCTTCGCGATGATCGTCGCGGTCTTCGTCGGCATGCTCATCGGCCTCCTCTCCGGCCGGTATCCGCGACTCGCCGATCGACGCCGGCGGGCGCCTGTTCGGGATCGTCGTCTACGCGACGCCGGTGTTCTTCCTCGGGCTGCTCGCCCAGCTCATCTTCGGCGTCTGGCTCGGCTGGCTGCCGATCTCGGACCAGGCGAGCCCGATCACGCAGGCCTTGCTCAAGACCCACACGAACATCTTCTTCCTCGACGCGATCATCGACGGCAACTGGAGTGCGCTGTGGGACATCACGCAGCACCTGATCCTGCCCGCGACGACGCTCGGCATCGTGTACGGCGGCGTCTTCATCCGCCTCATCCGCGTGAACGTGATCCGCACGATGAAGGAGGACTACATCGAGGCCGCCCGCGCGCGCGGGATCAACGAGCGCTCGGTCGTCTACCACCACGCGTTCCGCAACGCGCTCGTGCCGGTCATCACCGTCGTCGGCCTCCAGCTCGCGCTGCTGCTCGGCGGCGCGATCCTCACGGAGACGACGTTCAACTGGCCGGGCCTCGGCCATGAGCTGTACATCTACCTCCAGAACCGCGACTACGCGGCCGTCCAGGGCATCGTCGTCGTCTTCGCGCTCGTCGTCGTCGCCGCCAGCATCGTGATCGACTTCGCGAACGCGTTCATCGACCCGCGGGTGCGGTACTGATGGCGGCGACCGCGGCAGTCCGCCTGCAGCGGCGCACGGTCGGGATCCGGCGGGCGCTCGCGCCGATCGCCGAGGCGCGCGGCATGGCGCGCACGCATGCTGTGGACGGGCGCGGCATCACGCTCGTCTTCGTCCTGCTCGCGATCTTCGCGCCGATCCTCTCCCCGTACGGGTTCGACCAGTACACAGTCGGGCGGTCACCGCTTCGCGCAGCTCGCGCACCCGTCGCACGCGCACCTCTTCGGGACGACGGTGCAGTCGACCGACGTCCTCTCCCGCATCGTCTGGGGCGCGCAGACCGAGCTGGAGGTGGTCGGGCTCGCGCTCGCCTTCGGCCTCGTCGTCGGCGTGCCCCTCGGCCTGATCGCCGGGTACTTCGGCGGCCCGTTCGACCGTGGCTCGGTGCTGTTCATGGACGCGATGTTCGCGTTCCCGCCGCTGCTGCTCGCGATCGTGATCGCGTTCCTCCTCGGCGGCAGCGTCAACTCGGGCGTGCTGGTGGCGGCGATCGCGATCACGATCACGTACATCCCGCAGTACTTCCGCGTCGTGCGCAACCACGTGATCAGCGTGCGCGAGGAACCGTACGTCGAGGCTGCGCGTGCGCTCGGCGCGAAGCCGTTGACGATCCTGCGCCGGTACGTCTTCTTCAACGTCGTGCAGAACGTGCCGGTGATCGCGACGCTCAACGCCGCCGACGCGGTGCTGACGCTGACCGCGCTCGGCTTCCTGGGCTACGGCGTGCAGCCGACGCAGGGCGCCGAGTGGGGCTACGACGTCTCGCGCGCCGTGTCGGACGCGGCCTCGGGCATCTGGTGGACGGGCCTCTTCCCGGGGCTCGCCATCGTGCTCCTCGTCACCGGTCTCACGCTGCTCGGCGAGGGACTGAACGAGACGATCAACCCGGTGCTGCGACGGCGCTCGATCCGGCAGGTCGACTTCGCGGCGCCGAGCATGGACGCCGGCGCGGAGCTGCTCGAGGCGTGACGGCCGTCCTCGAGGTCCGCGACCTGCGCCTCTGGTACGGGACGGCGCGCGGCTCCGTGCGCGCGGTCGACGGCGTGTCGCTCGAGATCGACGCCGGCTCGGTGCTCGGCCTCGTCGGCGAGTCCGGCTGCGGCAAGTCGACGCTCGGGCGCGGCATCCTCGGCCTGCTGCCGGAGGGCGCGCGCGCCGACGGCGAGGTGCTGTACAAGGGCCGCAACCTCGTGACGATGTCGCCGCGCGAGCTGCGCCGGCTGCGCGGCCCCGAGCTGGGGCTGATCTTCCAGGAGCCGATGACGCGGCTGAACCCGCTGCTGCGGATCGAGGATCACTTCCGCGAGACGATCGAGCAGCACGACTCGAAGCTCACCGCCAAGGATGTCCGCCGCCGCTCGCTCGACACGCTCGGCCGCATGGGCATCCCGCCGACGCGGTTCCGCCAGTACCCGCACGAGTTCTCCGGCGGCATGCGCCAGCGCATCATGATCGCGCTCGCGCTCGTCCTCCGCCCGTCGCTGCTCGTCGCCGACGAGCCGACGACGTCGCTCGACGTGATCGTCGAGGCGCAGATCCTGCGCATCCTCGCCGACCTGAAGGAGAACTTCGACACGGCGCTGCTGCTGATCACGCACAACCTCGGGATCGTGGCCGAGGCCTGCGACCGGGTGGCGGTGATGTACGCCGGGCAGATCGCCGAGGAGGGGCCGGCCCGCGACGTCTTCGCCGACCCGAAGCATCCGTACACGCGGGAGCTCCTGCGCTCGACGATCTCGCTGGACACGAAGGTGCTGCACTCGATCCCGGGCGCGCCGCCGAACCTCATCTCGCCGCCGTCCGGCTGCCACTTCCATCCGCGCTGCCCGGACGTGATGCGGGTGTGCCCGGCGCACGACCCGATCGAGACGCAGCCCGACCCGGACCGGCGGGTGCTCTGCTGGCTGCACGGGCCGGAGCGGGAGATTCCCGAGGGCGGGACGGCGCCGCTCGAGCGCGAGCAGATCGCCGTCGCGGAGGAGGCATGAGCGCCCACGACGACGTCCTCGTCTCCGTCCGCGGGCTGAAGACGTACTACTCGATCCGCGGGAGCTTCCTCGACCGGCTCGTCGGCCGGACCGGCGCGGCGGTGCGGGCGGTCGACGACGTCTCGCTCGAGCTGCGCAAGGGCGAGGTGCTCGGCCTCGTGGGCGAGTCGGGCAGCGGCAAGACGACGCTCGGGCGGACGCTCCTCGGCCTCGTCCCGGCCACGGAGGGGACGGTCGAGTTCGAGGGGCAGGACATCACGCACGCGAGCGAGCACGACCGGCGGTTGCTGCGGCGGCGGATGCAGATCGTCTTCCAGGACCCGCACGCGTCGCTCAACCCGGCGATGACGGTCGCGCAGGCGGTGGGCCATCCGCTGGAGATCCACGGGCTGGCGCGCGGCCGGGAGGAGGTTCGCGCCCGCGTGGCCGACGTGCTGGAGCGGGTCGGGCTCGCGCCGGCGGAGCAGTTCATGGACAAGTTCCCGTCCGATCTCTCCGGCGGCCAGAAGCAGCGGGCGGTGATCGCCCGCGCGATCATCCTCAACCCGGTGCTGCTCGTGGCGGACGAGCCCGTGTCGATGCTCGACATGAGCGTCCGGGCGAAGATCCTCGAGCTGATGCTCGCGCTGAAGCACGACTTCGACCTGACGTACCTGTACATCACGCACGATCTGGCGACGGCGAAGTTCTTCTGCGACCGGATCGCGATCATGTACCTCGGGCGGATCGTCGAGATCGGGCCGTCGGAGGCGATCTACGCGGATCCGAAGCATCCGTACACGCAGGCGCTGCTGCGGGCGATCCCGGAGCCGGATCCGCGGCGGACGATCCCGCGCGACCTGCCGCGCGGCGAGGTGCCGGACGCGTCGCGGCCGCCGCTCGGGTGCTCGTTCCATCCGCGCTGCCCGAAGGCGTTCGAGGTGTGCGGCTGGGAGTCGCGCGACCTGAAGGAGCTGCTCGAGCGCCGCTGGGCCGGCCTCGACGAGGAGGGGTTCGAAGCGGAGCGGGCGGCGGTGGGGCCGATCGAGGAGCTCGACGAGGCGAAGACGCACGTGCGGCTGGCGGCCCATGGCGGCGCCCACGGCTCCGATCTGCGGGGCCTCCTGGACCGCGCCCGGGCGGCGGATCCGGCCGAGCCGTTCTGGACCGGGGTGCAGGAGGTGCGGGATGCGAACGGCTCCCTGGAGATCGACTGGTACGACCCGGTCGAGCCGCGGCTGCTGCCGTCCGGCAGCGTCGAGGTCGAGTGCCACCTGTATGACGAGACGGCGCTCGCGGAAGCCGCTCAACGGCGGCAATCCCGCATCCCTCAATAGGGCCAGTACCTCTAAAGGGGGGCTGTGCCCCCGCCGATACCCGGTTCGTGGACGCCGCTGAACGCCAGCAAATCCTCGACCGGTACCTGGACCACTCGCGCCGCTTCGAGGAGGTGGCCGCACGCCGGCGTTCTGTGAGCCCGGCGACGGCCGCGGTGATCCCCTTCCAGAGCGTCCCGCGCACCGAGCTCGAGCAGGAGCCGACGGCGCGTGAGATCGAGGTGCTCCAGCTCATCTCCGACGGCCTTGTGAACCGGGAGATCGGGCAGCGGCTCTACCTCTCCGAGGAGACGGTCAAGTCGCACGTGCGGCACCTTCTGGCGAAGCTTCAGGCGCGCTCGCGCGCCCACGCAGTGGCGGTCGGTTTCCGCCGCAGCCTCATCGGTTAGTCCGTTTCGCCCCGATGGAGGTTGTGGACAGCTCCGGCGGAGCTGTAGACAAAATCGCTTCCCAAAAGGAAGCGCGCCCCGGCAACGAAGTGCTGGAGCGCGCTAACTAAGCGGTTTCATTCCGGTCCAAGGAATCCGATATCCCTCTCGCGGGGGATGCCAGTGTCCTGTGGACAACGGACGATGCGTCGGCTTGAACTACCAGGTCTTTGCTTCGCCAGCCAGCGCGGCGCGGGCGATAGCGGCGGCAATGCGCTTATGCACGGGAACTCCTACGTCTAGGGACTAACGGCAACGCGAAGCTTATACCCCTTATGGGTGAGACTTCAAGAGAATTCGAGCGCCTTTTTTCGGCCAACCTGGCCGTCGCTGACCCGCGACCGTCTTCTGGAGCTCTGGGTTTCGACCCTCGCCCTGAGCGCGGCCGGACTTTGCGTTGGCCTTGTTCCTGCGGGTTATCGCATCCATCAGCCCGCGGCGGTCGCAGTTCTGGCCGCTCTGGCGTTCGCCGCTGAGTACGGGACGATCCAGCTCAGCCCGTCCGTCGAACTGACGGTCGCGTCGCTCGTCTGGGTGTTTGCTGCGGTCGTACTAGGGCCGCTATCCGGGGCCGTCGTCGCTGCGGTGGGGCTGCTTCGCGATCTGTCGCAGGCGGGACACTGCGCAGCCGGTCCTCCGCTGGGCCACCTGGACCTCAAAAGGCGTCCTGGCGACGGTCTGCTGCTGGTCTGACAGCGGCTGTTGTCCTGAGTCGCTCGGGCCACGGTTTTCTCGGTCGTCTCGCTGGCTGTGGCCGCTGCCTTCGTGGTCGAAACGTTCGTGGGTGACGCACTCGCCCTCGTGGCGCCGGCCATCCGCCGATCAAGCTCCATGGGCGCGACCTTCCGAGAGATCGTGCCGCGCGATCTCGTGAGCGTGCCGCTCCACGTGCCGACGGTGTCGGTGCTCGCCTACGTGTACCTCGACGATCTCGCCTTGGAGCGTCGCGCTGTTCGCGATCCCCGCGCTCGCCGCGCAAAGGCTCCTGCTTCTCTATCGCCAGCAGCGGGACACGTCGGACGCGCTCGGACGTTGCCAACGAACGCCTCGCGTCCGCCAACCTGTCGTTTGCGACTGCCCTCGTGGCGACGCTGGATGCTCGAGACCGTTACACCGGCTGGACACTCGACTGCCGTCGCGGTCTACGCCCGGGACATCGCGAAGAGAATGGGCTTGAGCGAACACGAGCAGGCGCTCGCCCACGTCTGCGGGCTCGTCCACGATGTCGGGAAGATCGGCCTGCCTGCTGGACTGCTCGAGAAGCCCGGCGCGCTCTCTCTCGACGAGCGCCGCGAGATGGAGCGGCATCCCGAGATCGGCGAGGAGATCCTTCGCAACGTAGATGACTACGGCGAGATCGCCGAGGTTGTTCGGAGCCATCACGAGCGCGTCGACGGAACCGGGTATCCCGATCGTCTTGACGGTGACGAAATCCCGATACTCGCGCGCATCATCGCCGTGGCGGATGCATACAACGCAATGACGTCTGACCGCCCCTATCGCGACGCGATGCCGAGCCGCGTTGCGCGACTTCGCCTCGCGCAGGCCGTAGAGAGTCAGTTCGATACGAGCGTCGTCGCGGCTTTCGAAGCCATACTTGCGACGGCGCTCCGAGTCGTATCGCCTTGGCATCGGCTGAACGCCTTTGGTCTCCGCACTGCGTCGCGCGACGACGCGAGCCGAAGACGTCGAAGCGAGAACGCTTCAGCGGTCTTACGGCCGCGCAGGCTCTCGGCTAGCAGCCTCGTCATCGAAGCTCGCCATACGAGCTGCTTCGGCGCGGGAATGGACGCCGAGCTTCTCGAAGATGTGTCGCACGTGAACCTTGGTTGTCGACTGACTAATGAAGAGCGTCTTTGCGATCTCATGGTTCGCGCGCCCCTGAACGAGAAGGTCATAGACCTCCTGTTCGCGCGGCTGATAGCCGACCTCTAGGGCGCAATCTCGCGTGGGACTTTGAAGCCGATGCGTCTCGCGATGTCGAAGTCGTGGGATCGCACGAGCAGTTCCTTCACGCCTCGGCTCAAGGCCTGTTCCGATCGCCTTCGCGCAAGGTCCGGATACGCGCGGTAGCCAACTACCACGGCGTCGAGCTTCACCGCGGTCAGAATAGCCCTTGGAGCCGTACCAGTACTTCGTCTGATCCACCGCCTGCGCGAACAGCGATGATCGCTGAGCGACCTCGCGGAGCGCCGCGGCCTCGACAAATGCGGAAGCAACCCTTGCGAGACTCCAGCTCTGCGGCGGCGCGCTCGAAACATCGCCCGAACGCGGCCGAGGAGAATCGCTTCATAACCGCGGATCTCACCGCGGAATGCGCGGACGGTTGCTGCCTCTCTGCGTCGCAAGGAGCGTCTGCGCCAAGCCTAGGTCGCCGACAGCGATCGCAAGCCGCACGCGCTCCAGGACAGATGTGGTTCAGGACATAGTCGGGCGCGGAACGCTGAGCGTCGTTCGAGTCCGTCGATTGCCACCCGGGCTTGGCCGAACCTCCGCATTCCGATCGAGGCGCCCGCTGCGGCGAATCAAGCCATGGTCGATGACGAACTGCAACCCGGCCTCTCGCCCTTCGGCGATCGCGGCGTCGGCTGCCGCCAGGGCGTCTTCGTAGCGCGCCGGCGAGCAGCAGCGCGTAAGCACAGATGATGCAGAAGGTTGGTGCGCGCGAACGGATCCTCGACCCTCGACATGAAGTTCCTTCGCCGAGCCAAGTCTCGCAGCGCGTCGTCGACACAGCCCTGCCTGGCAAAGCAGGAGGCCCCTTCGCAATTCAGCAGCCGAAATGCATGTGTCGGCCCAGGATTCTTGAAGCGTCTCGCAGGCGCTTGAAGAATGCGCTCTGCCTCTGCTGACGCGTGTTCGATCGCGTTGGCGAAGCGATCCACAGTGCGTCGACGCGCTTCGGAGCACGACTCGCGCGCTCGCGATCGCGAGCTCGCAGAGCCTCGCGTACTCGGATGCGATCATCCGCGCAGGTGGGCCGCTCGAGCCGCGACGAGATAGGCGCGAGCGGCGAGGTCGCCGTCCAGAGTGTCGGCCGGCCTCTTCGCCGAGCGCTGCGCCCGGCGAGTTCGCGCGTTCCCGGAGCGCGACTTCTGCCTCGGCCAGAAGCAGCAAGCGGATGCTTGCGAGTCCACTTTTCTCGCCAAGCTGCGAGCCACTGTGTTGACGGATGCGATTCGACCAGAGTCGAGGACTTCTCTGCAGGCCGCGCTGCAAGCGTTGCGAGGATCAGCGCGTCGTCGTGGGAACTGCTCCAGCACGAAGAGGCAGTCGTCCCAGCGATGCTGCCGCATGCGAGGTAGCTCGACCGCACTCGCAACGGTTGCCTTCGATCTTCGCGTCGTCGAGCTCGCGAAGCTTCGCCAACAGGAACCCGCGCAGCAGCGGATGCACAGTCTGGTTCTCGCCCGCGAGAAAGCCTCGCTCCGCCGCCTCCGCTACCAGCTCGACGTGCGAGCTCCCGAGCAACGCCCGCGCACCGTCAACGCCGGCGAGCGAGAGCAGGAACATCGCCTCTCTCAACTGCGGCGACGCGCTTCGGAAGAGATCCTCGGCGAAGAACCGGTACAGGTCATCCGGCGGAAGCCCCGCCGCCACGGTCGCACCGCCCCGCATCGCGGCCAGCCCGATGACGGCCGGCCAGCCGCGCGCCTCGACGACGATCTCCGTCGCCGCCGCTGCCGAGCACCGCTCGCGCCTCGTCGTCCGTGAACGCGAGCGCTTCCATCTCGACGACGGCCGCCTCGCCGTAGACGACGCTCCGCGCCGGCAGCCAGCTCGGCCGCTCTCGGCTCGTGATCAGCAACCGGAACTCCGTCAGCCCGACGAGCTCCTCGAAGAACGCCTCCGCGTCCGCCGAGCCGAGCGCATGGTGGTAGTCGTCGACGACGAGCACCCAGTCCGCGCCTGGGGCGCCGCCGCTCACCGCCTTCGCCAGGCCGCGGGCGTCGTGGCCGCGCGCGGCGAGGATCCGCACGCGCTCGAGCATGTCGTTGCGCGCCGGTGTCCCCCATGGCCGCCAGCGTCTCGGCCAGCCCGACCGAGAACCCGGCGACGTCGATCATCGCCGGCCCGCCTGTGTACCAGCCGACCCGCTCCTGCTCGCCCGTCCACTCGCGCGCGAGCGTCGTCTTCCCGTACCCCGCCGGAGCGAGGAGCAGGATGATCCGAGCCCCAGCTTCATCCAGGAGCCTGGTCAACCGTGGACGCTTGATGATGACCTGCGTCCGCGGCGAAGTTGTGACTCTGCCCTCGTGCATTGCGCCTGCCGGGCTGCCGCACGCCGGGGTTCTCCCTGGCCTCTCCTCCTTGCCTGCCGATTGTGGACGACTTCGGGCCCCGTGAACAGGGGGCCCGCGCCCGGCCGCGAAGGGCCGGGCGCGGTCGCCGTTAGCCCCCGACGCCGGCCGGAACCGGCGCGAGCTCGCGGGCGAGGGGATCCTGGCCCGTGAGCGTCCTGAACGCGGCGGGGATTTGCCGCCGCCGGGGCACGCCGAGCTTCAGACGGAGTGCGTCGCAATGCGCCTTCGCCGTCCGCGGCGAGATGCCGAGCCTGCGCCCGACCTCGTCGTTCGAGCATCCGAGCGCAATCAAGCCGACGACCTGGAGCTGCCTCTGGGTCAAGGCGGGAGGCGTGCCTGTGAGGGTCGTGCTCATGGCGCGGCACGCTACGTCGGCCGCGGCGGCGGCGGTATCGGTCGATGGGAGTATTGGCGCCGGCTAGACCCGGGCGGCGCGGAACCCGCCGCGCACGAAGCTCGCCTCGTGCCCGCGCGCGTTCGCCTCGTCCAGCTCGTCCTGCGTGAGCGCCCCGATGCGCAGGAGCAGGTCGAACTCGTCACGCAAGTGCGTCCGCATCATCTCCGGCCCGTCCGTCGCGATGGTGAACCGGACGCCGTTCTCCACGAACGTGCGGAAGACGGCGCGCACCGCGTCCTCGTCCGGCAAGCGCTTTCGTCAGCAGGTTGGACGTCGGACAGATCTCGAGCACGACCTCCGACTCGCGCAGCTCGCGCATCAGCTCGGCGTCGCCCGCGGCGAGGATGCCGTGGCCGATCCGGTCGGGACGCAGCACCTCGAGCACCTCGCCGATCTCCTGCCGCCCGAAGTCGCCGCCCTCTTCGCCGACGTGGATGGTGACGCCGAGGCCTGCGCTGCGCGCCTCCTCGATCATCGGCTGCACGCTGCGGTAGTCGTACCGCGCATGCCCGGGGCGCGGGCCGGCGATGTCGACGCCGACGATCCCGCGCGACGACCACCCGATCGCCTTCTCGACGATCACCTCGTTCTGCCGCTGCGTGAACGTCCGGTCCATCATCAGGATCAGCCCGGCGCGAACCTGCGGATACTCGAGGCTCGCACGGTCGAGCCCGCGGATGGCGGCGAGGATGATGTGGTCGAGGTCGCGCTCGCCGCCGCGATTTCGCTTCATCGGGTTGAAGCGCAGCTCGAGCGTCGTGATCCCCTGCGACCGGTACGCGCCGCCGATGGCCTGGTGCACCGACGTCTCCACCGCGATCGGGCTCGACTGGATCAGCTCCGTCCAGTGGTAGATCTGGTCGAGCGCGTCGAGGTCGGGAACGCCGCGCGGGTCGCTCACCGTCACGAGCCGGTCGAAGTCCCAGTAGTCCTTCACCGGCAGGGCGATGCCCTGCTCGTGCGCGAGCGTCCAGAGGATGTCGGACGAGACCGAGCCGCCCAGGTGCGTGTGCAGCTCGGCCAGCCCGTCCATCCGCCGAGCATAATCCGCCCCGTGCTCGCCGCGACGCCCGCGTGCCCCGTCCACGTCGTCGGCAAGCGGATCGTGGACGCGGCCGGCCAGACGACCTACCGCTACCCGGGGAATTTCGTCCCGCGCGTACAGATCAAATGCTCCGGCCGCGTCGTATGGGTGCTCCTCCACGGCGGCGCCGCGTCGAGTCAGGAGCTGTACCTCGGGCTCCGCTCGGTCGACCGCGGCCGCCACTGGAAGCTCCTGCTCGCGGAGCCGTATTTCGGGATCCATGCGCCCTTCACGATCGACTCCTACTCGGGGCCATGGACGATCGTCGGGCAGAACGCCGCGTACTTCGTCGGCTGGTGTCCCGCGTGCGGCTCCGCGCCCTCCTACGGCACGATCTCGCTCACCGTGACGCTCGACGGCGGGCGCAGCTTCCGGCATTACCGGATCCCGTCGCTGACGGGCTACATGGCGAAGACGATCCGCGTCACCGGTCGCGAGGTCGTCGTCACCGCGATGCGCGGGACTCGCACGCGAGCCGCGACCGTCGACATGCCCTAGGCGTAGCCCACGACCGCCCAGCGTCTCCCGGCGAAGCGGACGCTGAGAGCAGGAGGAGCCGGGCCGCGATGAGCACGTCGAGCCCGGCCCACACGCCGACGATGCCCCAGTGCAGCTCGAGGGCGAGCGCCGCGATCGCGATATACACGGCGCTCGCCGCGAGCATCGACCACATGAGGTACGCCGTGTCGCTCGCGCCGATGAGGATGCCGTCGAGCGCGAAGACCGCGCCGCCGAGCGGCTGCATGAGCGCGAAGAGCGGCCACAGCTTCGCCGCCTGCGCGAGCACAGCGATGGATCGCTCGTGAACGCGCGCGGGATGACGTGCCCGAGCGGCAGCAGCACGAGCCCGAAGAAGCCGCCGACGACGACCGACCAGGCGATCATGCGCAGCGCTGCTGCGTGCGCGCCCTCGGCGTCCCCGGCTCCGAGCATCCGGCCGACGATCACCTGCCCCGCGATCGCGACCGCGTCGAGCAGCAGCGCGAGGAAGATGAAGAGCTCGAACGCGATCTGATGCGCGCCGAGCTCTGCGTCGCCCATGCGCGCGAGCACCGAGGCCGCGACGAGGAACGACGCGTACAGCGCGGTCGTGCGCACGAAGATCTGGCGTCCGACGCGCACCATCGGCCGCATCTCCTTCAGGCTCGGACGGCGCGATGTCGGCGTGCGGCCGGAGGAGCTCGCGCGCGAACGCGATGCCCATTCCCGCCTGCGCGATCGCCGTTCCGGCCGCCGAGCCGGCGATCCCCCAATGGAACCCGTACACGAACACGAGCTCGAGAACGATGTTGACGACGTTCGCCACCACGACGATCTCGAGCGGCCGACGTAGGTTGGACACGCCGCGCAGATAGCCCTGTCCGCCCAGCGCGATGAGCGCGGCAGGCAGTCCGACCGCCGCGATGCGGAAGTACACGAGCGCGTCGTGGCCCGACTGCCCATGCCCGCCGAGCGCGCGCAACAGCGGCGCGGCGGCCGCCTCGCACAGCACGAGCAGGGTGAGGCCGATCGCGAGCGATACCCAGAGCGCCTGCGCCGCCAGGCGCGCGGCCCGCTCGTGCTGTCCCGCTCCGGTCGCGCGCGCGACGACCGCCGTCGTCCCGTACGTGAGGAAGTTGAAGATCGTGAACGTTCCCGCGAGCACGGTGCCGGCGAGCCCGAGCGCGGCGATCTGCGGACGGCCCAAGGTGGCCGACGATGGCCGTGTCGGCGAGGACGTACAGCGGCTCCGCGGCGAGCGCGCCGAGGGCCGGCAGCGCCAGCCGCAGGATCTCCCGGTCGTGAGGCGAGCGGAGGCGCACCATCCGCCGACGATAATGGCCTTCGTGAAGGTGGGCATCGTCGTTCCGTACTCGTGGTCGTTCTGGGGAGCCGTCGTCGAGCACGCGGAGCTCCAGTCGGAGGCGCTGCGCCGCCAGGGCTGCGAGGTCAAGACGATCATGGGCAACGACCCGCCCGGCCAGTTCACGCGCGCGCTGCACCCGCGCCACGGCCGCGACGGCCCGCCGCCGCCCGACGTGATCCCGATCGGCCGCTCGGTGATCGTGCCCGCGAACGGATCGCTTCCGAACATCATCCTCAGCCCGCGGTCGATCCTCCGCATCCGCCAGGTGCTCGAGCGCGAGCGCTTCGACGTGCTCCACCTGCACGAGCCCATGACGCCGATCCCGTGCATCGCCGCGCTCGCCCTGTCCCGCGGCCCCATGGTCGCGACCTTCCACGCGAGCGGCGATCTGGGCTGGATGCACATCGCCAAGCCCACGTGGGGCTTCCTCGCCGACCGGCTCGACCGTCGCATCGCCGTCTCCGAGATGGCGCGCCGCTCCGCGCAGCGCTGGCTGCCCGGCGACTACGAGATCGTCCCGAACGGCGTCCTCATCCCGCCGGCCGCCGATCCCCACGGCCGCGCGCACCGGATCGTCTTCGCCGGGCGCCACGAGCAGCGCAAAGGCCTGCACGTGCTTCTGAGCGCCTGGCCGGACATCCGCGCGCGCACGGGAGCGGATCTGCACGTCATCGGCGCCGACCCGCTCCGCGTGCGTCTGCTCATGCGGCGCCTGCGCGTCCCGGACGACGGCATCGAGGTGCTCGGCTTCCTCGATCAGGATCGCTTCACTGCCGAGCTGGTAGGGGCGAAAGCGCTCGTCGCGCCCTCGCTCGGCGGCGAGAGCTTCGGGATGGTGCTGACGCGGTCGCTCGCCTGCGCGACGCCGGTCGTCGCGTCCGACATCTCCGGGTACCGTGACGTGATGACGCCGGAGACGTCGGTGGCGTTCCCGCCCGGGGACGAGCACGCGCTCGCGGACGCGGTCGTGTCGCTCCTCGCCGACGAGCCGCGCCGCGCCGCCATGGGCGCCGCCGGTCGCGCGCTGATGCAGCAGCGCTACGCGTGGGACGCGATCGCGGCCCGGCTCGTCGGCATCTACGAGTCCGCCGCGGCGTGAGCCGCATCCGCCCGCCGAAGTCGCTCGCGGGCCGCATCGCGCTCGCCGCCGTCTTCATGGGCGCGGTGTTCGCGCTCTTCTGGTGGCGCGGCCCGAGCTTCCGCGCCATCGGCGACGCGTTCACCGCCGTCGTCTGGGAGTGGGTCGTCGTCGCGATCGCGTTCAACCTGCTCTCGGTGGTCGTGCGCGCGCTCGCGTGGACGACGGTGATCCGCTCGGCGATGCCGCCGCCGCACCCGAAGCCGCTGACCGTCTTCTCCGCGTTCTCGGTCGGGCTCTTCGCGAACGCCGTGCTGCCGGGCCGGATCGGCGAGCTCGCGCGCGTGGCCGTGCTCACGCGCAAGCTGCCGCGGCGGAAGGGATTGTGGGCGACGTTCGTCGGCACCGTGCTCGCCCACCGCGTCTTCGACATCGTCCCGGTGCTCCTGCTGATCATCTACGTGCTCATCACCGCGAAGGTGCCTGCGTGGGCGATCACCATCCTCGCCGCCGTCGTCGGTATCGGCGTCGGTCTGTTCACGTTCGCGATCGTCAGCGCGCGCACCGACCACGGCAGCCGCCTCGACGGCGTGGGCGCGGCGCGGCGCGTGGTAGCGATGGCGCGTCAGGGACTTGGCGTGATGCGCTCGCCGCTCGGGATGGCGCTCGCGATCTCGTTCCAGATCTCCGGCTGGGTCTGCCAGCTCTTCGCCGTGTACACGGCGATGCGCGCGTTCCACATCCACGCGCCGCTGCCGGCCGCGGGCGTCGTGCTGCTCGTGATGAACGTCGTCACGATCTTCCCGTTCTGGCCGGGCAACATCGGCGCCGTGCAGCTCGCGATCGCGGCGCCGCTCTCGGCGAGCTACGGCGTCGCGTACGCGCGCGGCGTCGCATACGGGTTCGGGCTCCAGGCGATCGAGGCGTCGGTCGGCATCGGCGTCGGCCTCATCTTCCTCGCGCGCGAGGGGCTCTCGGTCGCGATGCTGAAGGTGATGCCGTCGGCCGCGCAGACCGAGCTGCCGACAGCGGAGAGAGGAGAGCGACGACCGTGCCGAGCGCGAGCGTGCTCGCGTGTCCGGCTAGCCTCAAGGGCGTCCTCTCCGCGCGCGAAGCGGCCGCCGCGCTCGCGCGCGGGCTCGGCGATTGCGATCAGCTTCCGCTGGCCGACGGGGGAGAGGGGACGGCGGACGTCGTGCCGGGAGTCGTCGAGGCGGCGTCGGTCATTCCCTTCGATCCGGCCCGCCTCGATCCGTTCACCTCGAGCCGGCCGTTCGGCGAGCTGCTCGCGTCGCTCCGCGTCGACCGGCTGATCGTCGGCCTCGGCGGCACCGCGAACATGGACGCCGGCGCCGGACTGCTCGAAGTGCTCGACGCGCTTCCGCCCACGACCGTCCTCTGCGACGTCGCGACGACGCTGTACGACGCGCCGCGGCTGTACGGGCCGCAGAAGGGCGCGACGCCGGAGCAGGTCGTCGAGCTCGAGGCGCGCTTTCGCGCAGACGCGCGGCTCGAGCCCTATGCGCACCTTCCCGGATCCGGAGCGGCCGGCGGGCTGGGTGCTGCGCTCGCCTCGCTCGGAGCCGAGCTCGTCCCCGGAGCGGCCACGGTGCTCGACCTCCTCGGATTCGACCCGACGGCCTACAGGCTCGTCGTCACCGGCGAGGGGCGCGTGGACGCGACGACAGCCGAAGGCAAGGTCCCGTTCGAAGTAGCGCGCCGCTGCCGCGCCGCCGGCGTTCGCTGCGTCGTCTTCGGCGGCGTCGTCACCCAGCAGCTCCCGGGCGTCGAGACGGTCGCGCTGTCGGGCGATCCTTCGCGTGCCGCCGCCGATCTGGAAGAGCTAGGGGCGAGCCTGCTCGACGCGGCGGGCTAGCTCCTCCACCTTGCCTTCGGCGGCGTCGAGCCTCGCGCGGCAGAACGCATACAGCTCCTCGCCGCGCTCCCACAGCTTGATCGCTTCGTCGAGCGACGCCTGGCCCTGCTCGAGCCGAGCGACGATCTGCTCCAGCTCGGCCTGCGCTTCCTCGAAGGTCGGCTCAGCCATGTGTGTCCTCGACGCGGGCGCCGAACCCGCCCTCGGCGAGCGCCACCTCGACTCGCGCGCCCGGAGCGACGTCGGCCGCCGAGCGCACGACCTTCGACTCCGTCCGGACGATCGCGTAACCTCGCTCGAGTGTTTGCAACGGGGACAACACGCGCAGCTTACCGGCAACCGACTCGAGCGCCGCCCGCTTGCGCTCGACCGCGAGCGCGGGCGCCCGGTGCAGCCGTTCCCGGGCCTGCTCGATGCGCCGGGACTCCCGCTCGAGTGCGAGGCGGGGCGCGGCCCGGAGCCGTTCGAGCATGTGCGCGAGCGACTGCCCGTCGCGCGCGAGCGTGAGCCTCACGGTGCGCGCGAGCGACGCGCGCGCGCGGTCGAGCGTCGCCACGACAACCGAGAGCTCGGGGACGACGAGTCGCCCCGCTGCCGTCGGCGTGGACGCGCGGACGTCCGCGGCGAGGTCGCAGAGCGGCGTGTCCTGCTCGTGCCCGACCGCGGAGACGACCGGAACGCGGCAGTCGGCGACTGCGCGCACGAGCCGCTCGTCGCTGAACGGCAGCAGGTCCTCGAAGCTGCCGCCGCCGCGCGTGAGGACGATCACGTCGACGTCGTCGTGGTCGCACAGCGCGCGCAGCGCGTCGACGATCTCGAGCGCGGCGCGCGGTCCCTGCACGTAGGTCTCCGCGACGAGCACGTTCGCGGGTGGGAAGCGGGTCTGGATCGTGGTGAGCACGTCGCGCTTCGCTGCCGCGTCGTTGCCCGTGATGAGGCCGATGCGGCGCGGCAGGAACGGCAGCGGGCGCTTCCGCTCGGCGGCGAACAACCCTTCGGCGGCGAGCTTCGTCTTCAGCCGCTCGAGCGCGGCGAGATGCGCGCCGATGCCGAAGCGCTCGATCGTCAGCGCGCGCAGGCGGAAGTCGCCGCGCTTCTCGAACAGCTCCGGCCGGCCGTACACGTGCACGCGCTCGCCGTCCGCGAGCTCCAGGCGGAGCCCGTCGAACTGGCCGCGCGGCATCGTCACGCCGAGGCACGACCCGTCGGCCGGATCCTTCAGCGTGAAGAAGACGCTCGCCCAGCGGTCGTGCCGGCGGAGCTCGGTGATCTCGCCCTCGACCCAGACGGTCGGCAGCCGGCCCAGCCACTGCGCGACGCCGCGGTTGAACGCGGCGACGGAGTAGACCGTCTTGTCGTCGTACGGAAGGGCGTCGACCTTCGCCACGGCCCGCAGCGTATCGCCGCGGGTGTTACAGCAAGATCTCGGCGGCGGTCGCGTGCGTGCAGCCCTGGCCGACGAGCTCGACCGCGACGTGCAGGTCGGCCTCGCTGGCGGCGAGCCGCTCGGCGACGTGGAGCGGGTAGCCGGCCTCGATGAGCACGTGGAGCCGCCAGCTCTCGACCTTCGAGCGCTCGCTCGTCTCAGGCTCCAGTATTTCGGTCGTCTCGCTCATGACACCGTGGGTTCGTGCTTGCTTCGACGAACCCTGCCCGGGTTTGTTGGCGGCCGCTCGAAAGTGTTAACGGTGTCTTTACGGGCTCTGGACGGCGGCGGTCGCGTCGATGCGCCGTAACAATTCCTGCAGGCGCGCGTCGAGGACGGCACGCTCGGCGTCGGCGTCCGCGCCCAGCTCCTCGAGCCGGCGGCGGACGTCCTGCTCCAGCTCGCCGATGCGGCCGTCGAGTCCCGACATCCACTCGTCGCGCTGGCGCTCGAGCGACTTCGCCGCGTCGGCGAGCTTGCGCTCCAGCCGCTGGGCGCCCGCGTCGCCGACGTGCGCGAGGCGCTCGGCGAGGACGACCTCGGCCTCGCGCGCGAACGTCTCGACCGCGCGGTCGAGCTCGCGCGCGAGCCGGCGCGCCGCGTCCTCGCGGCTCGACTTCACGAGCGCGGCGAACTGCTGCGTCGCCTCGTCTGCGTACGCCGCCGTCGCGCGCTCGACCGTGCGCGCGACCTGCTCGATCTGCCGGCGCTGCACGTCCTCGAAGCCGGAGCGGATGCGTTGCGCGGCTTCGACCTCCTCGCGCTCGATCCGCTCCATCAGCTCCTTCTCGCGGCGGCGCATGCGCTCCTCGAGCTCGTGCAGCGCGCGGCGGCGCTCCGCCGCTTCACCTTCCACCTCGCTGCGCGCACCGAGGAGCAGATCCTCGAGCGACTTGTCCAGGTCGGCGCGCAGGCGGGTGAGCGCCTCGCGCTGCGCCTCGCTCTCCGCCGACGAGGCGCTCGCCGTCGGTTTGGAGGCGCGCGCCGGCGTCCTCGAGGAGGAGCTTCTGGCGCTCCGCCAGTTCGGCGAGCCGCTCCTTCGTCGAGTCGGCAGCCCGGTCGAGGTCGCGCTTCCAGTCCGCGAGTCGCTGCGACACCTGCGCCTGGGTCTCGGTCAGCGCGCCCGTCATGGACGCGATGAGCTCGCGTTCGCGGTCGCCGAACGCGGTCCGGCGCTCCTCGGCGATGCGGCGCTCCTCTTCGGCGAGCAGCGAGATCGAGTCGGCGCGGGCGCGCGCGAGCGTCCGCTCGAGCTCCTCGGCGCGGTCGGCGGCCTCCTGGTCGACGACCTCTTGCAGACGCTTCTGCGCTGCAGTGACGTGCGCCTCCGTGTCCGTCGCGCGCGCGAGCGCCCAGGCGACGACGAGCGACGCACCGCACGCGAGCGCGGCGCCGGTGAGGCCGCCGGCGGCGAGTGCGAGCTCGCGGGGATGGCTGTGCCGGAGCGCGAACATCGCCCAGCCGCCGGCCGCGCCGCCGAGGACGAGCAGGCTGAGCAGGACGAGGACGACGCGGCCGAAGAGCCGGAGCGCGGCGCCCGCGAGCGCCAGGGCCGCGACGCCGATCGCGACGGCGAGGCCGATGTCGAATCCGGTCGTCAGGGACATCGCGGCATCTTATGTAGGCACGCCGTGCCGAGACACGTGGAGTGTCTGCACCGGGCACTCAGTAATTCCAGCGAGTGAGCAGCAGAGCCCCCGCGAGCAGCGGCATCGAGGCCGCGAGCAGCTTCAGCCCGACTTCTGCCGTCCGCGCCTGCGCGGGATCGCCCGCGTTCCGGCGCGCGAAGCGGACGTCGACCGACAGCCGCTGCTGGGCCATGCTGGTGACGAAGGCGAAGCCGGCCATCGCGACCGCCTCGCCGCGGATCGTCTGAGCCGACGCGAAGTAGCCGGTGAGCGCCGGGAACGCGCCCCACGCCGCCGCGAACCAGAACGGCGTGTGCAGCGCCCCGCCGAAGAGCTCCAGGTTGTAGACGACGACGATCGCGGCGCCGAACGCGATGAACGCGAGCAGCCACCAGGTCGTGGAGATCGCGACGTGAATACCGATCACGCACGCTCCCGCAATCGACCACGCAGCCAGGAGCACGAGGACACGGTCGGGGATGCGCGTGCGCAACGGCCGGCTCTTCATCTCGTCGAGCGCGTGCGCGCCGATGCCCATCGCGAGCAGGAACGCCAGCACGGTCCAGCCGAGCACGCCCCAGTTCATGTGCGGCGCGATGGCGGCGCCGAGTGCGACGTACGAGAGATGCCACAGCGTGTACGGCGGGTGTAGGAGCGTGAGGTAGTCGCGCCAGCCGCCGGAGCGCAGCGCGTAGAAGGCCGGGCGAACGTCGGTGCTCACGGGCGAACGCCCCACACGACGACACCGCCGCCGAGGCTGAGGCGACGCGCGTGAACGTCCGCGATGCCGGCCTCGCGCCACAGATCCTCGAGCGACACGCGCTCGTGGAAGCCGCGAATGCTCGGCCCGAGAAAGCCGCCGACCTCCCGCCAGCCCGGCGAGACGATCGCGCCCGCGAGCGGCAGGCCGACGCGCACGTACAGCTCCCACAGCGGACGCCACACCCCGCGCGGGACGTCGAACTCGAGCATCGCGATGACGCCGCCGGGCCGGACGACGCGAGCGAGCTCGCGCATGGTCGCGAGCGGATCGTCGACGTAGCGCAGCAGGTACGTGAAGGTGAGCGCGTCGAACTCGCCGTCGGCGAACGGCAGCGACTCGGCGCGCCCATCGCGCAGCTCGATCCGGCCGCCGAGGCCGGCTCGCTCCACGCGCGCCCTGCCGGCGGCGAGCATCTCCGGGCTCTGGTCGACGCCGACGACCGTCCGTTCCGGAACCGTTCGGGCGAGCTCGATCGCGACCGCGGCCGTGCCCGTCGCGACGTCGAGCACCTTCAGCGCCGACCGGGGAACGCGCGAGACGAGGAAACGCCGCCAGCGCGGATCCTGTCCGAACGAGAGCAGCCGCGCGTAGCGGTCGTACGTCGGGCCGAGCGGTGCAAAGAGCGTCTCGCGCGGTTGCTTCGGCCACACTGCGCATCATGGCATCGGTCGACGATCTGGAGCGGATCGCCTCCGCGGCGGCGAGGCCGGGCGAGCAGGTCACCGGGATTCTCGCCGCCGAGCTGCTCGACGGAGCGCGCGTCTACCTCTGCGCATACGAGTCCGGCGGCTGGCTCGCGCTCGACGACGAAGGCGCGCCCATCGCGTCGCGGCAGCTCGTCCACGACGCCGTCTCGCTCGTCGCGCTGTGCGAGGTGGCGGAGGAGACGGCCGGCGGCGGCCACCTGGACGAGCTGCGCGCGCGGCTCGCGGAGCTGCGCGTGACCGAGGCGCCGGCGAAGGCATCGAGGCGGCCGAGGAGGCCGCGGCGGCGCTCGCCGACACCCTGCGCCCGCCGCCGCGCCTCGCCACGACCGAGTACCTCGACGCGCTCGGCGTCGCGTCCCGCCGGCTCGAGCAGACGCTCGGCGACGAGGCCGGGTCGCCGTTCGCGAACGCGCTGCAACAGGCGCTTCCCGCGGTGGAGGAGCTGGCCGAACAGGTGATCGCGCGGCACACGACACCGCTCACCTAGAGTGACGGAGATGGAAGGCGGCTTTCCCTTCGGCGGCGATCCAGAGGACCTCATGCGCAGCCTGCGCGAGTTCGCGGAGCAGCAGGCCGAGCACGTGCAGGAGGCGCAGCGCGAGCAGTTCGCGACCCTCACGCTCAACACCGCGGTCGAGCTGACCTCGGCGGCGCTCGCGCAGGTCGCGACCCAGGGCACCGTCGACGAGCAGGCGATCGCGCTCCGCGACGCGATGCGCGTGCTCTTCCCCGAGGCGGTGGCGCTCGTGAGCGCTGCGCGCCAGGGCTTCATGCGCGAGCGCTAGTACCAACTTGTTACTCGACAGAGCGCTCGTCCGTCTCCTGCCGGCTGTGCCGAAGCCGGTGGTGCAGCGCTTCTCGTCGCGCTACATCGCCGGGTCCACGCTCCCCGACGCCGTCGGCGTCGTCCGCCGGCTCAACGGCGAGGGGATGCTCGCGACGATCGACGTCCTCGGCGAGGAGATCACGCATGCCGACGAAGCGCGCGCGATCGCGCGCGCATACCTCGACGTCTTCGACGCGATCGAGCGCGAGCAGCTGGACGCGAACGTCAGCGTCAAGCTCACCGCGCTCGGGCTGAAGCTCTCGTACGACCTGTGCAAGGAGAACGTGCTCGACGGTTCTCGCGCAGGGCCGTTTCGTGCGCATCGACATGGAGGACTCGACGACGACAGACGCGACGCTGCGCCTCTACCGCGAGCTGCGCGAGGCCGGGCACGACAACGTCGGTGTCGTCCTGCAGGCGTACCTCCGGCGGACGCTCGACGACGTCGGGGCGCTCGCCGACCTGAAGCCGAACGTCCGGCTGTGCAAGGGGATCTACGTCGAGCCGCCCTCGCTCGCGTACAGCGGCGCAGACTCGGTGCGCACGAGCTTCGTGCAGTGCCTCGACGCGCTCCTCGAAGCAGGCGCGTACGTGGCGGTCGCGACGCACGACGAGCGGCTGATCGGCGAGGCACTGCGCCGAGACGTGCCGGAGCTCCAGATGCTGCTCGGCGTGCGCGAGGAGCGCGCGCGGGAGCTCGTCGCAGACGGCCGCCGCGTGCGCATCTACGTGCCGTTCGGCGAGCAGTGGTACGCGTACTCGCTCCGCCGGCTGCAGGAGAACCCGGCGATGGCGACGACGATCGCGCGGGCGGCGGTCGGCCGCGCGCTCCGCCTCTAGACGCGCACGGCGTACAGCAGAAACGAGCCCGGGATGCCGCGGTCGTGCCGCCGGCCGGTTGCGTCGAGCGGGTACTCCTCGAGCGCCTCGACCCGGAAGCCGGCGCGCACGAGCGCGCTGACGAGACGGCCGAGCCGCACGATTCCGTCGTCGAAGTAGTCGGCGTGCCAGCGCAGCAGTCCGTCCACGCACAGCGAGACGGGATGGTCGTCGAAGACGAGAAGCTCGCCGCGGCGACGCACCGCGGCCCCGAGCCCGGCCGCCCAGCCGTCGACATCGGTGAGCCGTCCGAGGACGCCCTCCGGCGAGTACACGAGGTCGAAGCGCGCGCGCCGGAGGTTCGCCGGCAGCGCCTGCGGGTCCGCTGCGATCCAGAGGATCGACGGCCAGCGCTCACGCGCCGCGTCGAGGAGCGCCTCGTCGAGATCGATCGCGGTCACGACGGCTCCCTGCTCGGCAAGCTCGGCGCTGCCCTCGCCCGAGCCGCAGTGCAGGTGGAGCACGCTCTTCTTCGTCAGGTCGCCGAGCGTCTGCTTCACGATCGGCGGCAGCGACGTGCGCCCGTCGCCGCGGCGGCGGTGCACCTCGTCGAACATCCGCCGGTTGACGTCGGTCGGCTCCATGTTCAGGCAGGGAGGGAGAAGCCGCCGTCGACGACGAGCGTCTGGCCGCACACCATCGCCGCGTCGCCGGAGCAGAGGAAGGACACGGCGGCGGCGACGTCGTCGGGCTCCACGAGCCGGCCGGCCGGCGTGCGGTCGACGGTGCGCGAGCATCTCGTCCTTGTTCGGGAACCACTCGAGCGCCTCGGTGTCGACGACGCCGGCCGAGACCGCGTTGACGCGGATCCCGCGCGGCGCGAGCTCGACCGCGAGGTAGCGCACACCGACTCGAGCGCCGCCTTGGACGTCCCGATCAGGATGTAGTTGTCGAGCACGCGCTGCGAGCCGAGGCTGGAGATGGCGACGATCGACGAGCCTGCCTCCATCGCCGGTGCGGTCGCGCGCGTGAGCGCGAGCATGGAGCGTGCGTTCGCGTTCATCGTCCAGTCCCAGTGCTTGTCCTCGGTCTCGAGCGCCGGACGGATGACGCCGGTGGCGGCGTTGTGGACGACGACGCGGTAGGGCCCCGCGGCGGCGAGCTTCGCGATCGTCGACTCCGAGGCGACGTTCCCGCGCACGAGATCGACCTCGACGCCCGCCTTGCCGAGCTCCGCCGCCGCGGCTTCGGCTGCGGCGTCGTTGCGCATGTAGCCGAGGACGACGCGGCCCGCGCCGTCGCGCACGAGTCGGTGCGCGATCGCCAGCCCGATCCCCCGCGTTCCCCCGGTGACGAGCACCGAGGATCCGTCGAGGCTCATTGCCCGCGCGGCAGCGGTGCATCCGCCGGCGCCGAGCTCGGCAGCTCGTCCCAGCCGGGTCGCGAGCGCGGCTCGCGCCCGCCCTCCTCGGCCTTCGAGGACGCGTGTCCGAGCCGGTCGAGCAGCTCCATCTTCTCCTCCGCGTACCGCCGCACGGCGTGCCCCTCGTCCAGGTCGCGGACGAGCTCGCGCACGCGCGCGCGAAGCTGGTAGGCGAAGTGCGGCGTCGCAGGCCCGACGAGGGCGTCGACGTCGGCGATGGTCGGATCGGCCATGGGCAGAACCCTAACGGAGGTTAGGGTCGAGACCATGCGCCGAGTCGCCCCCGTGGACCTCATGCTCCTCGGGACGGTGCTCCTGTGGGCGCTGAACGTCACCGTCACGCGCTACGTCCTGACGCACGGCTGGCAGCCGCTCGCGTACGGGACGATCCGGTACGGCGCCGCGACGGCGCTCTTCTGGATCTTCACGTACCGCGCGGGAGCGGTCGTTCCGGATCGCCCGGAAGGACTTCCGGCTGGTCGGCATCGCGGCGCTCGCGCTCTTCCTCAACCAGCTGTGCTTCGTCTACGCGCTGAAGCTCTCGGAGGCCTCGACGGTGGCGCTCCTGCTCGGCGCGACGCCCGTCTTCATCGGGCTGATCACGCTGACGCTGCGGCTCGAGATCCTGTCGAACGCGTTCTGGCTCGGAGCCATGACGACGCTCGGCGGCATCGTGCTCATCGCGGCGGCGAGCGGCGGGAACCTCTCCGCCGGCCTCGGCGGCGACCTGCTCGCCGTCGGGCTCACGTTCACGTGGAGCTGCTACACGGTCGCGATCGCGCCGATGATGCGGCGCTACTCGCCGTTCCGGATCAGCGCGATCGTGCTCGCGGCCGGCTGGCTTCCGCTCGCGCTCGTCAGCATCCCGCAGGTGGCGCACCAGCAGTTCCACTTCGGCTGGAAGGTCTGGCTCGGATTCGGCTACGCCGTCATCGGGCCGCTCTTCCTCACGAACATCCTCTGGTTCACCGCCATCGACCGCGTCGGCCCGTCGCGCGCCTCGCTGTTCGGGAACCTCCAGCCGTTCTTCGCGGTGTTCTTCGCGCTCGTCCTGCTGTCGGAGACCCTCCATCCGCTCGAGATCGCGGGCGGCGTGCTGATCTTCGCCGGGATCGCGCTGGAACGGTTTTGGCACCGGCCCGCGGTCGCGCCTCCGGGCGAGCCATAATCCGGTCATGACCGAAGACTTCATGCCGCTGCTCGGCTGGGACTACCTCGAGCTGTGGGTCGGGAACGCGAAGCAGTCCGCGTACTTCTACGAGCACGCCCTCGGGTTCACGCGCACGGCGTACGCAGGCCCGGAGACCGGTGTGCGCGACCGGGCGTCGTACGTGCTCGAGCAGGGGGAGATCCGCATCGTCCTCACCTCCGCGGTGCGCGAGGAGCACGAGATCACGCGGCATCACGCGAAGCACGGCGACGGCGTGCGCGACATCGCGCTGACGGTCCCGGACGCGACGGAGGCGTACCGCCAGGCGGTGCAGCGCGGCGCACGCAGCGTCGCCGAGCCGAACAGCGTCGAGGACGACTTCGGAACGCTCGAGACCGCTGCGATCGCGACGTACGGCGACACGATCCACACGTTCGTGAATCGCGGCGACTACGCCGGCCCGTTCAAGCCGGGCTTCGTGTCGGTGTCGAGCAACGGCAACCGCGGCGCAGGCCTCGGCCTGACGAACATCGACCACGTCGTCGGCAACGTCGAGCTCGGGAAGATGGACTACTGGGTCGAGTTCTACGAGACCGTGTTCGGGATGACGAACATCCTCCACTTCGGCGACGACCAGATTCAGACCGAGTACTCGGCGCTCATGTCGAAGGTGATGTCGGACGGCGAGGGGAAGATCAAGTTCCCGATCAACGAGCCGGCCGAGGGCAAGCGCAAGAGCCAGATCGAGGAGTACATCGAGTTCTACGGCGGCGCCGGCGCGCAGCACATCGCGCTCGCGACGACCGACATCGTCCGGACGGTCGAGACCCTGAAGCAGCACGGGATGATCTTCCTCGACACGCCGGACTCCTATTACGACGAGGTCGTCGGGCGCGTCGGAGAGATCGACGAGGACTACGACGACCTGCACCGCCACAAGATCCTCGCCGACCGCGACGACGACGGGTACCTGCTCCAGATCTTCACGAAGACGGCGCAGGACCGGCCGACGCTCTTCTTCGAGGTGATCGAGCGCCACGGGGCGACGAGCTTCGGCGAAGGCAACTTCAAGGCCCTCTTCGAGGCCATCGAGCGCGAGCAAGCGCTCCGCGGCAACCTCTAGCCCGCGCGCTCCGTACTCTTCGCGCCATGACCGCGCAGCGACGTACGGCGCTGCTCTCGGTGTTCGCGGCCGTGGCGCTCATCGCGCTGAAGCTGACGACCGGCTTGTTGACGCACAGCCTCGGGCTCCTCTCCGAGGCGGCGCACTCCGGAACCGACCTCGTCGCGGCGCTCCTGACGTTCTTCGCCGTCGGCGTCGCGGGCCGGCCGGCGGATGTGGGGCACCAGTACGGCCACGGCAAGGCAGAGCACCTCGCGGCGCTCGGCCAGGGGGCGATCCTCGTCTTCGCGAGCGCGTTGATCATGTGGCGCGCAATTGTCCGCCTCACGGGCGGCGCGCACGTGCCGGTCGAGGCGAAGTGGTACGCGTTCGTCGTCATCGGCGTCGTCATCGCGCTCGACGTCGCCCGCACGCTCACGTCGGTACGTGTTGCGCGCAGATATGCGAGCGCCGCGATCGCGGCGAACGCGCTCCACTTCGCCAGCGACCTCGCCGGCTCGCGTCGCCGTGCTGATCGGGCTGCTGCTCGTCCGCGACGGCTACGGCAACGCCGACTCCGTCGCCGCGTTGTTCGTCGCCGTCCTCGTGCTCGTCGCAGCTGTGCGGATGATGCGCGGCAACGTCGACGTTCTCATGGATCGTGCGCCGGTCGCTGCCGAGGACGCGGCGAGACGGGCGATCGTCGCGCTCCCGGAGGTCGACCTGCGCCGCCTCCGGATGCGCCAGGCGGCCGGCCGCCACTTCGCCGACGTCGTCATCGGCGTCTCGCCCGACGCTGCGGTCGGCCAGGGGCACGCCGCGGCGGACGCGGTCGAGCGCGCGGTGCAGGGTGCGCTGCCGGAGGCGGACGTCGTCGTCCACGTCGAGCCGCTCGAAGAAGCGGCCGTGCGCGAGCGCGCGCATGCGGCTGCGCTCGCCGTTCCGCGCGTGCGCGAGGTGCACAACGTCAGCGTCCTCTCCGTCGGCGGCGGCACGGAGGTGTCGCTGCACCTCAAGTTGCCCGGTGACCTCTCGCTCGAGGAGGCGCACGCGATCGCGGAGGAGGTCGAGCGAGCGATCATCGAGGCCGTTCCCGAGGTCGCAGCGGTCCAGACGCATCTGGAGCCGCTCTCGGAGACCGCAGGCGCGGCCGAGGTGGCCGGCGACGCCGCCACCGTGCGGTCGATCGTCCGCGAGGTGACCGGAGTCGAGCCGCGCGAGCTCCGCTTCCTCGATACCGACGAGGGGCTCGTCGCCCACATGACGTTGCGGCTCGGTGCCGGCCAGGCGCTCGCCGACGCGCACGCGCGTGCGAGCGAGATCGAGGAGCGCATCCGGTTGAGGCTCCCGCAGATCGCAGATGTCGTCGTGCACACGGAGCCCGAGCGATGAAGCTCTGCATGTTCTCGCCGAAGGACGTTGCGCTCGAGCGAGGCTGGCCGGGGCGGATCGACGGCGACCGCGTCGATCCAACTGGCGGCGCAGACGCTGCAGTCGTTCTTCAGCGGCGGCGGGCTCGCGCGCGAGCACGCGGAGTACCCGCTCGACGGCGTCGTCTTCCGCGCGCCCGTGCTTCATCCGCCGTCGATCCGGCTCTTCGACGAAGACGGCGACTTCGTGTTCGCGAATCCGGCGGCGATCCTCGCGGCCGACGACGTCGTCCACGCGCCGATGGGCGCCGCGGATGTCGTCCCGGTGCGCCGCATCGCGGCCATCGTCGACGCGGACGGCGGCATCGGCGGCTTCACGCCGTTGATCGAGTGGGTCGCTCCGGAGCTCGAGGGCGCGAAGGCGCGCGACTTCGCGCTCTCGCTCGGCCCGATCGTGACGACGCCCGACGAGGAGGTGCCGCCCGGCATCGACTGGGAGCGGCTCGTCGCGCACGCGGCTGCGAACACGCGCCTCTATCCCGGCGACATCCTCGCCGTATGACGAAGGTTGCCGTCGTCGGCGCGGGCGTGATGGGCTGCGCGGCTGCATGGGCGCTGAGCGAGCGCGGCGCCGAGGTCACCGTGCACGAGCAGTTCGAGCTCGACCACACCCACGGGTCGAGTCACGGGCGCTCGCGCATCTTCCGCATCGCGTATCCCGAGCCGTACTGGATCCGCTACGCGCAGGAGGCCTACGCCGGCTGGCGCGATCTCGAGCGGCAGTCGGGCCAGGAGCTGCTCGGCCTGTACGGGCTCGTCGAGCTCGTCGCCGACGCTGCGCTGACGTCGGCGCGCGCGCTCGACGAATGCGGCGTCGAGTACCGCTTCCTCGACGCGGCCGCAGTCCGGGAGCTCGGCGCGGTGCTTCCCGACGGCTGGACGGCGCTCTTCGCTCCGGAGGCCGGGATCGTGCTGGCCGATCGCGCGCGGCACGCGTTCCTCGAGGTCTCCGGCGCGCGCGTGGAAACCGGGAGCCGGGTCGACTCGCTCGACGATCTCGATGCGGACGTCGTCGTCGTCACCGCCGGCCCGTGGATCGGACGGCTGCTCCCGGACGTGCCGGTGCGCGTCACGCGCGAGACGGTCGCGTACTTCCAGCACGACGGCCCGCCGCCGCCGTCGATCGTCGACCTGGACCCCGCGACCGGAGGGCACGGGATGTACTCGCTGTACGACCCGGTGCACGGGCTGAAGGCCGGCGCGCACCACGCGGGCGCGGCGGCCGATCCGGATGTCCGACGGCGCGCCGGATCCCGCGATCGTCGAGCGCATCTCGTCCTGGGTGCGCGAGCGGTTCCCCGACGTCGACCCCGAGCCGGTGGAGACGGACACGTGCCTGTACACGTCGACGGACGACCAGACGTTCGTGCTCGACCGCCGCGGCCGCGTGGTCGTCGGCTCCGCCTGCTCGGGTCACGGATTCAAGTTCGCGCCCGCCGTCGGGCGGCGGCTCGCGGCGTTGGCGCTGCAGTAACCTCTCGGCATGCCCTTCTACCAGCGCCTCGGCGACGTTCCGCGCAAGCGGCACATCCAGTTTCGCGACAACGGCACGCTCCTCACCGAAGAGGTGATGGGCCTCGAGGGCTTCACCGGCAACGAGTCGATCCTGTACCACCTGCAGTCGCCGTGCCGGGTGGTGAAGCTCGGCGGGTTCGAGCCGATCGAGCGCGAGGAGTGGGTGCCGGAGCAGCACGCGCACCGCCACTTCAAGACCTTCGACACCGAGCCGGAGGGAGACGAGATCACCGGGCGCCGCCTCCTGATGTGGAACAACGACGTCGAGATCTCGCTCTGCCGGCCGACGCAGCGCATGCACTACTTCTTCCGAAACGGCGAGGGCGACGAGGTCGTCTTCGTGCACGAGGGGTCGGGGACGCTGGAGACGATCTTCGGCGACGTCCCGTACAAGGAAGGCGACTACATCGTCATTCCGCGCGGGACGACCTACCGGTTCGACCCGAAAGGCCCGCAGCGCTATCTCGTGTTCGAGACGCCCGGGCTGTCGAGATCCCGCGCCGCTACCGCAACCACTACGGGCAGATCATGGAAGGCGCGCCGTACTACCACCGCGACATCCATCCGCCGACCGAGCTGCACACGGTGCGCGAGCACGGCGAGTTCCCGGTGAAGGTGCGCGTGCGCGGCGGCTACCAGACGTACGTCGTCGACTACCACCCGTTCGACGTCGTCGGCTGGGACGGATACCTCTATCCGTGGACGTTCTCGATCCACGACTTCGAGCCCATCACCGGCCGCATCCACCAGCCGCCGCCGTCGCACCAGACCTTCCAGGGCCAGAACTTCGTCATCTGCTCGTTCTGTCCGCGCAAGCTCGACTTCGACCCGAGGCGATGCCGATCCCGTATCACCACTCGAATCTGCAGTCGGAGGAGATGATCTATTACGTCTCCGGCAACTTCGGCTCGCGCAAAGGCGTCGAGGTCGGGTCGATCACGCTGCATCCGTCCGGGCTTCCGCACGGGCCGCAGCCGGGCCTCGCGGAGAAGAGCATCGGCCTGCACGAGACGCACGAGCTCGCGGTCATGTGCGACACGTTCAATCCGTTGAAGCTGTCGCGCTTCGCGCAGGGGCTCGACGACGGCCGCTACTGGCGCTCGTGGTACGAGAACGCGGAGACGCCCGGCGACGTCGAGGACGCCTCCGGCGCGGGCCTGACGTCGCACCTCTAGCGTGATCTCGGAGCCGCACCACGACGGCTCCGAGCTGTACGTGCTCGAGAGGCCGGAGCAGCCCGGCGGCTCGGCGGCCGTCCGCTCGCGGACGCCGGAGGGCGCAGCCGGGCGTGTCTGGCTGCGCTACGTCGTCGACGGCGAGCCGCAAACCGCGGAGGCCGTCGTCGACGAGGACGGACACGGCGAGACCTGGTGGCGCGCCGAGCTCGCGGTGCGCAAACGCCACCACCGGCTACCGCTGGCTCGTCGACGGCGGGAACGCGGGCTACCGGTGGGTCAACGGTGTCGGCACGCACGCACACGACGTTGCCGGCGCCGATGACTTTGCGCTCGCGCTGGGGCAGCCGCCCCGGAGTGGCATGCCCGGTCGGTCGTCTGCAGATCTTCCCGGACAGGTTCGCAACGTCGAGCGGCCGCCGGCGCCGAGCTTCCGGACTGGGCCGTGCGGCGCGAGTGGGACGCCATTCCGGAAGGGCGTGGCCCGGACACGCCGTACGAGCTCTACGGCGGGGATCTGCCCGGGCATCGATCACCGTCTCGACTACATCGCCGACCTGGGCGCGAACGCGCTCTATCTCGGCGCCGTTCTTCCCGCGCGGAGCACCCATCGCTACGACGCGTCGAGTTTCGACCGCGTCGATCCGTTGCTCGGCGGCGAAGCTGCGCTTCGCTCGCTCCTCGCCGTGCGCACGGCCGCGAGATGCGCGTCGTCGGTGACCTCTCGCTGAATCACTGCGGCGCCGCGCACGACTGGTTCTTGCGGAGCCGAAGAGGATCGTCTGCGCCTGAGCGCGATCTCTTCTTCTTCGACGGGTCGCCGCCGGGCGGCTACGCGTGCTGGTTCGACGTGCCGTCGCTCCCGACGCTGAACTGGGGCTCGCCCGAGCTTCGACGCCGCATGGCTCACGTGTTCGAGCGCTGGTTGGCCGAAGGCCTCGACGGGTGGCGGATCGACGTCGCCGACATGGTCGGCCGCTACCGAATGCTCGACGTGAACCACGAGGTCGCCGTCTGGGCGCGCGATCTCATCGGCGACCGGCTGCTCGTCGGCGAGCATGGCCACGATTACCGGCCCGACCTGGATGGCCGTGGATGGCAGGGCGTCATGAACTACGAGGTTTCCTGCGGCCGACGTGGTGGTGGCTGCACGGCGGCAGGCTGGAAGAGGAGGTGTTTTCGAAGACGCCGGCGCCGTCGTACTCGGGGCCGGAGGCGGTCAGCGTCATGCGCAGCTTCCCGGTCGGGCATTCCCTGGGATGTCGTCGTCAACTCATGGACATTGCTCGAGGCCAGCCCGCGACCTACGGCACCGTTCCGTACGGTCAGCCGGTAGTCGCACGACGCACGTCGTCGGCATGGGCAGTTGCAGATGAGCGACGCCCGGCGTGCCGATGGTCTTCGCTGGGGACGCAGATGGGCTACGAGTTGGAGAATGAGGCGAGGACAGGCGCGGCGCGCGATGCCGTGGAACCAGCCCGGAGTCGTGGGACACAGAGCTCCTCTCCGCATATCGCACGCTGATTGCGCTTCGGCGATCGAGCGACGCCCCTTGCTTCGTGCGGCATGCGGTTGACGTGCACGTCGCCGACGATGCGATCGCGTACCTGCGCGAGACACGGAAGGAGCAGACTTCTCTTCTCTCGCCCCGCGCATTACCCCACACCGAGCGATCGAGGTCTCCTTTCGCAGAGCTCGACACGTTCTACGGCGAGGATGCGCGCCGAACAGCGTGTTGCCCAACGGTGGCCTTGCCTTTCACGTCTGGAGGAATCGTCCACGAGCTGATTTACGTCCGTCTTACGTCCGCCGATCCTGCGGCTTCTTACGTTGCGGGGAGATCGTTGGTGCTATGAAGAAACTCGTGGCACTCCGCTGCATACTCGCCCGCGCCCTCGCCGCCGTCTCGACCGCCCTCGCGGCCGGCGGTACGGAGTCAGGGCACGCACGCCCGCATCGCCCAGCTCGCGGAGCGGTTCGTGAAGCGCCTGTGGAACGAGCTCGACCGGCGCTCCGCAGCGCTGCGTCTCACCTTCGCGAACAAGGCCCTTACCCGTCTGCAAACGCTTGAACGGAAACATCGAGCGAGACGATGACGAAACTCATGCGAAGCTTCAGAAGCTCGACGCCTTCCTGCAAGACGGTGATCGGCGGGCTACACGCCTGGTTGGGGTCTACGGGCTAACGGCCAAGTACGGTCCGGGCATGGCGTTCCTCGCCGTGTCCGGGACCGTTCGACTTCGACCTGACGACCGAGCGCTTCCGCGCGTTCGGCGTCGACCGCGCGAGCCTGTGGCACGAAGGCGGCCTGCACCGCGTCGTCGGCGGGCGCGAGGTGCGGATCGAAGCAGCACCGGGCGGCGTCGAGGTCGAGCCGCTCGACGGAGAGACGGAGCCCGTGGTGCGCGCCGTGCTCGGTCTCGTGTTCGACCTCGACGGCTTCTACGCCTGGGCGACGGGTGACGACATCCTCGTCACCATGGTTCCGCGTCTCGCCGGCTTCCGGCCCTCGCTCGCCGGGACCCATTCGAGATGCTCGTCGGCGCGATCACATCGCAGCAGGTGTCACTCTACTCGGCGCTCGCGATCCGCAACCGGCTGATCGAGCGTTTCGGCGTCCGCGCCCGCGAAGCATGGGCGTTTCCGACGCGCGAGCGGCTCGCCGGCGCGCGCGAGGAGGAGCTCGTCGCTGTCGGCTTCTCACGGCGGAAAGCGGAGTACGTCGTGGCACTCGCCCGCTCGGAGCTCGATCTGGACGCGCTCGCGCGCTCGCGGACGACGAGGTCCGCGCACGGCTCGTCGCACAGCGCGGCATCGGCGAATGGACGGCGGAATGGTTCCTTGCCCGCCATCTCGCGCGGCCGAACGCGTGGCCGGCCGGCGACCTGGCCTTGCGGAAGGCGGTTGCCCCACTGGACATCGATGCGGCGCGCGTACGCTTCCATCCCTTCGAGAACCTCTCCGCGCACTACCTCCTGTTGTCGAAACGCGTGCCGTGATCCGTCCAGCAACCGCCGACGACCTGCCCCTCGTCCGCGAGCTCTGGCGTGCGTTCGAGGCCGAGATCCCGGAGCCGTCGTGGTACGACGACGACCTCGAGCAGGATCTCGAGTGGCTCGCCGGGGCCGTGCGCGACGAGACCGTGCTGCTCGCGGACGACGTCGGCCTCGCCGTCGCGCTCATGAAGGGCACGCGGCTCGGGTTCCTCGAGATGCTCTACGTGCGCCCGCAGGCACGCGGCACCGGACTTGCCCGCGAGCTCACGCGGGAGGCGGCGGCGCGGCTGAAAGAGCGGGGCGCCGACGTGCTCGAGCTCGACGTGCTCGCCTCGAACGCACACGCGCGCGCCGTGTACGAGCGCTGGGGGTTCCAGACGTCCGAGCTGACACTGGCCGTGCCGGTCGACGCCCTTCAGCAGCGGCTCTCGGTTGAACCAGAAGGCCCGACGTTCGGTATCGCGCACGTGCAGACTGACGACGCGGGCGCTGTCGAGCGCGCGGTGCAGAAGATGCTGCCGCGGCTCGGTCACTCCGAGAGCGTGGACGTCGGCGGGGTCGCGAACGGATGGGTGGCCGTCCGCAGCGACCTGACCGATCGCGAGCCGGAGCAGCTCAAGGCCCTCGCGAAGGAGTTGTCGTACACGAGCGAGAGCGTCGTCGTCGCGCTCGGCGTCGAGCGCGGCGCGGTCGTCCGCTACAACCTCTTCGATCGCGGCGCGGACATGGACGAGTACCTCTCCGTGCCGGAGTTCTACGGCGAACTGCCGCCGGGCGACGTCATCGCGCTCGGCTCCAACCCGACCGTGGTCGCGCGGTTGACCGGCGCCGACCCGAAGCGCGTGCGCGAGGTCGCGCGCACGGCCGCGACACCCGCCGGGCTTCCGCCGGCGCATGAGCTGTACGAGCAGATCGCCGACGTGCTCGGATTCGGGTCCTGATGCTCACGCTCTACGACGCCGCCCGCTGCCCGTACTGCGCACGCGTGCGCATCGTGATCGCCGAGAAGCGCATCGAGTTCGAGACGATCGAGATCGACCTCAACGACCGCCCTGCGTGGATCTACGAGAAGAACGCGACGGGGCGCGTTCCCGTCGTCGAGGAAGATGCGTGGACGCTGCCCGAGTCGGCGGTAATCATGGAGTACCTCGAAGAGCGCTACCCGGAGCCGCCGCTGCTTCCCGCCGATCCGGCCGACCGCGCACTCGCGCGGCTGCGCATCTTTCGGCACGACGCGTTCACGGGGCCGTACTACGCCCTGCGTCGGGGCGCCGACGGCGCAGACGCGCTCTTCGCCGAGCAGCTCGACCTGCTCGACGCCGCCCTCGAGGAGCGGCCGTGGCTCGGTGGAGCCGAATACGGTCTCGCCGACATCGCGTACATCCCGTGGGTCTTGCGTGCGCGCGACGCGATGGGAATCGAGCTCGACCCATATCCTGCGCTCAGCGAGTGGCTCGTGCGGCTGCTCGACCGACCAGCCGTCGCCGAGGAGGCACATGTCGTCGCAGGTCTCTGAGTTTCCGTCCGTCGTCGACGTGCGCTGGCTCGCGTCGCATCTCGGCGATGATGACCTCGTCGTCGGCGACGTACGCGGCCCGAACGCGCACACGCGCGGGCACATCCCCGGCTCGCGGCCGCTCGTGCTCGGATCGCCCTCGCCGTCGGCCGACGCGGAATCGCTGCAGGAGCTGGCGCAAGAGATCGTGCTCCGCCTCCGGCGGCACGGCATCGCGGGGCGTGAGCGGCTCGTGCTCGTCGACCGCGGCGACGGCGTCGGCGCGATGCCGTCCGCGCAGCTCGCGGAGCTCGCGGGCCACACGCGAGTGTCCATCCTGCTCGGCGGGATGGCGGCGTGGGAGGGGGAGCTCGAGACCGGGCCTTTCGAGCTCGCGCCGGTTCGTGAGGCCGACCTCACGCCGAACCTGCACGCGTTGCCGACACGCGACGAGCTGGCAGGACGACTGGACGACGCGTCGCTGACCATCCTCGACGTCCGTCGCGACGACGAGTACAGCGGCCGCGGCGGCAGCGCGTGCGACCCGCGCCAGGGGCACATTCCGGGCGCGAGGAACGTCGAGGTCTCGACACTCTTCGCAGGCCCCGGCCGGCCGGAGTCGCCGGAACGGATCCGCGAGCTCGTCGGCGCGCCCGCAGGCGCCGAGGTGGTGGCGTACTGCCACTCCGGCTCGCGCTCTGCACTCGCCACGCTTGCGCTGCGCAGCGCCGGCTACGACGCGCGCAACTACGCCGGCTCGTGGCACGAGTGGTCGCGCCACGCCGAGCTGCCACTCGAGCGCTGATAGCTCCGGTCGTTCTGCAATGCTTCTCGACAATGGCTGCAACGACCGTCGTCGGCTTCGATGGAAGCGACACTTCGAGCCGAGCGCTCGATCGCGCGATCAGTGATGTGAAGGCGGCGGCGGGCCGCCTGATCGTCGTCGTCGTCGCACCTCTGCCAGTCGATCCCCTTGCCCCGAGCATGGTCGGTCCATGGGTTCTCGGGCCGCAAGACCAGGACGAGCTGGCGCTTGCGCGCGACGTCGCGGAAGACAAGGCGCCTCCCGCCTTGCAGCCGACAGTCGAACAAGCTGCAAAGCGAGCCGCGGGCGCCGGGCTTGAACCCGAGATCATCTGGCGCATGGGCGATCCCGCCCGCGAAATTCTCGACGCCGCCCGCGCCAACGGCGCCTCGACGATCGTTCTGGGCGAGCATCACCACCGACTCCTCGGAGCCCTCTTCGGCGAAGACGTCGACGCCGCGGTTCAGCGCGAAGCCAACTGCAGCGTCGTCCTCGTCGCTTAAAGGCTTAGAGGCTCTCACACAATGAACGATGTGTCGCCCGGCCACACTCGGCGGCGCGCTGCCGCGTCCTCAGTCGGCCCGATAGTGCAACTATCGGGCCTCCCTGTGTCCTTGCATCGCACTCGCCGATTGCGCCCGGATCGACGAACGTCATTATGTGAGAGCCTCTTAGGCAGCGCGCGCCTGCACGCGCTCAGCGGCGTCGAGGAACGCCGAGCAGAGCGTGCGGCCGAGATCGTTCCAGGCGCCGATGTGCGTCTGCGTCTCAGCGCGTAACCCGTCCGGGTCCGGCGGCGGTCCTCGAAGTCGGCCGTCCAGCGGTCGAGCTGGAGCGCGTCACCTCTGGGTGGAACTGCACGCCCCAGCACGCGTCGCCGAGACGAACGCCTGCGTCGTGCGGTCGTGCGCGCGAGCTCGACCGCGCCCTTGGGGAGGTCGTACGTGTAGTGGTGCCACACGAGCCCGGGAAAGCGCGGCGGGAGAGAACTGAGGACGGGATCTTCTGCACCCGCCGCGTTGAGCTCGATGTCGATCCAGCCGATCTCGGGGTCGTCGAGACGCCGCACCTGCGCGCCCGCCGCGCGCGCGAGCAGCTGGACGCCGAGGCAGACGCCGAGGACGGGCCGCCGGTCGGCGATGACCTGCTCGAGCCACGCGATCTCCTCGGGCAGCCACGTGTGCTGCGCCTCCTGGTCGGGATGCATCGCACCGCCGAAGACCATGTAGGCGTCGTACGAGTCGAGGGGCCGGGGCGGACGCCGTCCCCAGGAGAAGCTCCACTCGTCCAGCGCGTGCCCCGCCCGGACGACGACAGGCTCGAACAGCTCGGCCCGCGCCTCGGGGCCGTGGACGACGGACAGGATTCTCACGTGCTGAGCAGACTACGCAACTCGAAGGCGTTCGTCGCCGCCTGCGACACGACCGCGAGCGGGTTCCTCGGATCCTGTGCCGTCGCGTTGTTGTTGAAGAGCGCGAACGCCTGCTCGGACTCGCCCGCGAGCGCTTTCAGCGCCGGCACCCACTCCGCGAGCTCCTCCTCGGAGTACAGGTAGTCGAACCGCTCGGCCGCCGAGCCGCCGCGCTTGTTCCACGTCGACAGGTTGCGCCCGTGGAAGCGGACGTACGCGGTCGTCGAGGTCACCGCGGGAACCGTCGGGACGAGGTTCTTCGCGTCGTCCGATTTCGGCGCGTCGACGGTCACGTAGGTCGCGCCGATGCGCTCGAGGAATGCGAGCGTCTCTGCGCGGTTCTCGTCGTCGAGCCAGGAGCGATGCCGGAGCTCGACGAGCATCTCGTCGCCGCCGAGCTGCTCGCGCGCCCACTCGATGTAGTCGAGCGACCGGTCCTTGAAGACGACGTAGGACGGGAACTGGAAGAGGATCCCGCCGAGCTTGCCCGTGCACCGCAGCGGCTCGAGCGCGGCGAGGAAGCGGCGGAACACCTCGCCGCGCAGCTCGCGCGGCGGCCGGTCGACGCGCCCGCGCTCGTCGACGGGCATCGCGTCGCGCAGGTCCTCCGGCAGGACCTCGACCTTCACGGGGTGACGGGTCATGAGCCCGAACGCCTTCACGTGCATGACGAAGCCGGGCGGTGTCCGCTCGGCCCAGCCTTCCACCATCGACTCGCCCGGCAGCCGGTAGTACGTGGAGTCGACCTCCACCGTGTCGAAGTGTTGCGCGTACCACGCGAGCCGTTCCTTCGCCGGCATCTTGGGCGGATAGAAGTACTTCGACAGCGCCTCGTCCGCCCAGGAGCAGGTGCCGATCCGGACGGTCGCCGCTATTTCGACACCGCTCGCTTCAACACGGAGAGTGCGAGCGTCTCGCGCCCGACCGTCACCGATGCGCCGGCAGCAACGCCCGTCGCGTACACGGGCGCGTTCCCCGAAGTCGCGGCGAGCGTCACGACGAACTTCGCGCCCGCGGGGACGCGCACGCTCTCGTTCATGAAATGGATCTGCGCGACGCCGCTCGTCCCGGTGAGTGCGCACGCGCCGGCGCTGATCGCAGTCGGGATCCCGTTCGCCGACAGGACGGCGACGAGATGGCCCCAGTTCTTCATGCCGGAGTAGTGCACGGTGAGCGTCGAGTCGCCGAAGGTCTCGTGCGGCCCGCCCGTGATGCGCGCGCCGCGCACGACCTTCCCCGACGGGCCGATCCTCGTCGTGCCCGGCAGCGAGACGGTCACGCGCTTGGTCGGAGGCAGCCCCGCGAACGACGTCAGCTTGCCGTCCCACGGATCGTGCGCGAGCTGCACGCCCGTGCCTGCGCTGCCGGTCCCTTTCAGGTACTTGTCGAACCACTTGACGGCGAGGCCGAGGTATGTCGGCGTCTCCGCCGGCGGGTTCGGCGCCGGCACGTGGCCGACGTCGCCGAGATACAGCTCCTTCGGACCGGCGAGCTCCCGGTACGCCGTCTCCGCCTGGTCGATGTCGAAGAGGAAGTCGTGGCGGCCTTGGACGAGCAGCGTCGGCACGGAGATGGACGGAAGCTGCGCGAGCGGCGACCGCGCCTCGGCCGCTGCGGCTGCCGCCGGCGTAACCGTCCCCTGCGCGAGCGTCTGCCGAAGCGGCGAGCAGGTCCGGGTCCCAGCGCGACGCGGGCGTGAGCGCGGCGAGGAGCGCGACGAGCTCCGTCTTCGCGACGCCCTGCGGCGCGAGCGCCGTCTGCAGGTTCGTCCACGTGATCACCGGGACGATCGCCTTGAAGGGAACACCCGCGGCGGTCGCGTTCCACACGGCTCCGCCGCCGAGTGAGATGCCGAGCGCTCCGATCTCGGTGTCGGATACCTCCGGTCGCGCTGCGAGCCAGGTGTAGAGATCCTGCGCGTCCTGGTTCTCGCGCGGGCCGTCGAGCCCGAACTGCCCACCGGACGCGCCGGTGCCGCGCGCGTCGCACTCGAGCGACACGTAGCCGGCGGGCGCCAACGCGCCGGTCGCGATCGGCTCCATATCGGTATGGGAGCCGCCGAGGCCGTGGAAGAGGATGACGGCGGGCCAGCCGCCGCTCGGCGGCGTGCCGTCCGGCTCGACGATCGAGCAGGCGAGCTGGACGCCGTCGGAGGCGGTGATCGTGACCGGTTGCGGTGTCGCGACGCCGATGAGCGCGGCAAGCAGGAGAGTGAGCATGCCCTTAGCCTACGATCACGCTCTATGGATGGGAGAGCCGTGGGCGTTTTCGATTCCGGAGTGGGCGGCCTCACCGTCCTGCACGAATGCCTCGTCACGCTGCCGCACGAGGATTTCGTGTACCTCGGCGACCATGCGCGGCTGCCGTACGGCCCGCGCCCGCTCGCGCAGGTGCGCGGGTTCGCGCGCGAGATCGGCTCGTTCCTCGAGGCGCAGGACGTGAAGCTGATCGTCGTCGCCTGCAACAGCGCGACGTCGGCGGCGATGCCGCAGCTCCAGTCCGAGCTGTCCGTCCCGGTCATCGGCGTGATCGCGCCCGAAGCGCGCGCGGCGGTGCAGGCGACACACAATCGCCGCATCGGGCTGCTCGCGACGCAGGCGACGGTCGACGCCGGCCGCTACGGCGACCTCGTGCGTGCGCTCGACGCAGGCGTCGAGCTCCATTCGGTCGCGTGCCCGCGGCTCGTTCCGCTGATCGAGAGCGACGACCCCTACGGCGACGAGACCGAGGAGGCGGTGCGCGAGTACGCGGCGCCGCTGAAGGACGCCGGCGTCGACACCGTCATCCTCGGGTGCACGCACTACCCGCTCATCCGTCCGCTGTTCCAGCGCGTCTTCGGTCGCGACGTGACGCTCGTCTTCTCGGCCGAGGAGACCGCGCGCGAGGTGTCCGACACGCTCGCGCGCAAGCGGATCGAGAACGACGCAGCGCGCACGGGCGTGTACCGGTTCCTCACCACCGGCGATCCCGCGGCGTTCCGCGAGATGGGACGCCGCTTCCTCCAGCTCCCGATCGCCGACGTCGAGCACGTCGCCGTGTCGCGGCTCGAAGGGGCGGCGGCGTGCAGTGACGCCGCGCCGACGGGCGGCAAGCGCGCGACGAGTTGCGTCCGCTGGCGTTCGAGCCCGACTATCTCGAGCAGCCGCACGGCTCCGTGCTCGTCACGCAGGGCAAGACGATCGTTCTCTGCACGGCGATGATCCAGGAGGAGGTGCCGCGCTGGCTCCGCAACCAGGGGCGCGGCTGGATCACGGCCGAGTACTCGCTGCTGCCGGCGTCGACCGGCGACCGCGTCGAGCGTGAGGCGTCGCGCGGGAAGCAGCAGGGACGCACGGTGGAGATCCAGCGGCTCATCGGCCGCGCAATGCGTGCAGTCGCCGACTTCCGCGCGCTGGGCGAGCGCACGATGTGGCTCGACTGCGACGTCCTGCAGGCCGACGGCGGCACACGCTGCGCCGCGATCTGCGGCGCGTACGTCGCAGGCCGGCGCGCGCTCGACCGCTTCGGGCTCTCGCGCGCGTTCGCGGACTCCGTCGCCGCCGTCTCGGTCGGCGTCGTCGAAGGCGTGCCGATGCTCGACCTCGACTACTCGGAGGACTCGAACGCGGACACCGACATGAACGTCGTCATGACCGGCGACGGCCGGCTGATCGAGGTGCAGGCGACGGCGGAGAAGGATCCGTTCACGCGGGAGCGGCTCGACGAGCTGCTCGAGCTGGCGACGGCCGGAATCGCCGAGATCGGCGAGCGCCAGGCGGAGGCCACAGCTGTCGCCCTTCCTTAGCGCCGTCGCCGCGCTGAGCTGGCCGCACGTGCTGCTGCGACTCGCCGTCGCGGCCGGGCTCGGCGGCGCGATCGGCTTCGAGCGCGAGCTGCGCGAGCGGCAGGCGGGCTTGCGCACGCACCTCGTCGTCTCGCTCGGCGCGGCGCTCTTCACGCTCGTCTCCGCCTACGCCTTCAGGAACTTCGGGCAGCAAGGTCGACCCGACGCGGATCGCAGCGCAGATCGTCAGCGGCATCGGCTTCCTCGGCGCGGGCGCGATCATCCGCCAGGGCTTCTCCGTGCGCGGGCTGACGACGGCCGCGACGCTCTGGCTCGTCGCCGCCATCGGGATGGCGTCCGGCGCCGGCTACTACGACGGCGCCCTCATCGCGACGCTCGGCGCGCTGTTCACGCTCGGCCCGCTGCGCATCCTCGCGTACCAGCGTCATCCGCCGGTACCGGCCCGAGCTCGACCGGCTGCTCGTCGAGATCCCGGCGGGCGGCAGCCCCGCTCCGCTCATCGAAGGCGTCGAGCGGCAGGGCGGCCGCGTCGTCTCGCTCGAGATCGCGCAGGAGGGCGACCGCCGCTCGGTGGCGATGCGACGTCGAGCTGCTGCAGGCGCGGCGGCGCCCGCGATCGTCGCCGGCGTCGCCGAGATCGACGGCGTCCTCGAGGTGCGGTGGACGGAGTAAGGGCGACCCTGTGCTCGCGCAACGCGCACAAGGCGCGCGAGCTCGAGCGGTTGCTCCCCGGCTGGACGATCGAGCCGCTCGAGGCGGAAGGATGGCCCGAGGAGACCGGCACGACGTACGTCGAGAACGCGCGCGCGAAGGCGCGGTTCGGGCGCGAGGTGCTCGGCGCCGGCCGCGTGGCTGATCGGCGAGGACTCGGGGCTCGAGGTGGAGGCGCTCGGCGGCCGTCCCGGCATCGAGTCCGCGCGGTACGCGCCGGAGGGCGCGCCCGCGATCGCGAAGCTCCTCGGCGAGCTCGCCGGCGTGCGCGAGCGCGCGGCACGCTACGTCTCCGAGCTCGTGTGTCTGACACCGGAGGGCGACGAGGTGCGCGGCAGCGGGACGCTCGCCGGCCGTATCGCCGAGGAGCCGCGCGGCGCACGAGGGCTTCGGCTACGACCCGGTGTTCGTCCCCGAGGGCGAGGAACGCACCGTGGCCGAGCTCGGCGACGCCTGGAAGGAGCGAAACTCGCATCGCGCCCGTGCGGCGCGCGCGCTGCTCGCGGCGCTCGGCGCGGCGATCGTCCTCGTCGCGGCCGGCTGCGGCGGCATGGACCGCGACACGAAGCAGGTGTTGAACGCGTTCTTCGCCGGCGGCCCGGTCGTTCGCTCGCTCGGCGCGCGCTTCCCGCACAAGCCCGGCACGCTCCCGTGCGTGCTGCATGAGAAGGGCGTGAAGCTGCAGGCGACGTGCGCGACCGACATCTCGCTCGTTCAACCCGCGCGCGCAGTCGTGACGCTGACGGAAGCGTGGAACCACGGTGCGAAGGCGCACACGTGGTTCTTCTTCATCCGGCGCGACGGCACGGTGCAGTCAGTGATTCAAGAAGGCGCTCCGGCGCCGCGCCGCTGAGCTGTCCACCAGTTCAGCTCGGCGCCGAGGACGATGACGTTCGCCATCACGTACAGCCAGATGAGCAGGATGGCCGGGCCGCCGAGCACGCGCAGCGTGACGTTCACGTCCGCGAGGCGCACGAAGATCGGCAGTACCTGAAACGACGCCTCGAGCACGATCGCTCCCATGACCGCGCCGGGCAGCACCTCGCGCACGCGTGAGCGACGCGTTCGGCAGCAGCCGGTAGACGGCGAGGAGGAACAGGAACACGCCGAGCAGCGACACCGCCACGGAAAGCGCGTACGCGATGACGGCATCGCCGACGAATCCCGGTGCGTACCGCTTGAGCACCTCGACGCCGAGCGCGCCGACGACGAGGCTCGAGAACAACGTCACGAGCACGCTCGCCATCAGCGCCGCCGCGACGGTCTTGCCGCGCAGGAACGGACGGTTCGGCCGCCCGTACACGATGTTGAACGCCGACTCGAGCGCGCTGAACAGCGAGAGCGACGACCAGAGCAGGCCGATGCCGCCGATGATGCCGAGCGTCGCCGCGTTCTCCTGCACCCGGTGGACGAGCGTGAGGATGTCTGCAGCGAGCTGCCGGGGAACGCGCGCTTCAGCTCCCGCACGAGGAAGTCGGATGCGTCGGCGCGGTGCGCGAGGCCGAGCAGCGAGAGCGCGAGGAAGATGAGCGGGACGAACGAGAGCAGCGCGAAGTAGGCGACCATCGCGGCCAGATGGGTGCCGCGGTCGGCGAAGAACTTCGCAAAGAGGGCCCGCTTCCTGAGTCGCATCGGCCCAGTTTCACGGCACCGTGAAGGCGTCCTATGGCGCTCAAGCGACGCCTTGGTAGCCCGCGATGGACGCGGCCCAGGCACTCGCCGATCTGACCGAGATCTCCTCGCAGGTGGAGGCCGCCGTCCTGTTCGACGAGACCGGCGAGGTGGCCGGCTCGACGCTTCCCGGCGAGCAGGACGCCGCGGCGCTCGCCCGCGCCGCCGGTGAGCTGCTGGCGCGCGCGGCGTCGCTCGGCGACGGCGGCGAGGTCACGCAGGTCGAGGCTTCGACGCCGACCGGCAGCGTGTTCGTCGTTCGCGACGGGTCGCGCCGGATCGCCGCCACCACCGCCGCGGACCCGACGACCGGCCTCGTCTTCTACGACCTCAAGAGCTGCCTGCGCGACAGCGCGCCGGAGGCGAAGCCGCGACGCAAGCGCGCGGCGAAGAAGGACGACGATGAGGCGTAAGGCGCTCGGCCTCTTCGGGTTCGGCACCGGGCTCTTCGCGGGCAGCGTCCTCTACCGGCGGACGCTCGCGCGCCGCCGCGAGCGCGTCGACGTCTACTTCGACGACGGCTCCATGATCACGTTCGACGACGGCTCGCCCGAGGCGGACGCGCTCCTGCCGATCGCGCGCGACGCTCTTTCGGCCGCCAAGCACTCGTGAACGACTCGGAGCTCCGCTCGGCGCTCGTCGAGCACGCGTACCTCGAGGGCGACTTCGTCCTCCGTTCCGGCCGGCGGTCGAAGTACTACCTCGACAAGTACCGATTCGAGACCCGGCCCGACATCCTGCGGGCGCTCGGAAAGCGGATCGCCGCCGAGGTCGAGGCGCACGCGCCGGACGCGACGCGCCTCGCGGCGCCCGAGCTGGGCGCGGTCGCGCTCGCGGCCGCTGCGTCGCTCGAGTCCGGGCTGCCGTTCGTCATCGTGCGCAAGGCGGCGAAGGAATACGGCACCGGCAACCGCCTCGAAGGACCGTACGAGGAGGGCGAGTGCATGTGCCTCGTGGAGGACGTCGTCACCTCCGGTGGCGCACTCCTCGACTCGGTCGACGCGCTGCGCGACGCGGGCCTGGTCGTGCAGACGGCCGTGTGCGTCGTCGACCGCGAGGAGGGCGGCGCGGACGCTCTCGCACGCCGCGCCGTGCGGCTGCGGCCTATCTTTCGGGCAGGAGAGCTCTTGGCAGAGGCGAAAAGCCCCGCAAAACCGCATGGTTGAGCGGGACCGGTACCCCTGGTAGGGTCATTCAGGCCCGTAGAACCGATCAACGACAGGAGGAGAGGCACGTGACCAAGCAGGAGTTTGTGAACGAGGTCGCGAGGCGGAGCCAGCTGACGGCGCGCGATGCGGGCAAGGCGGTCGACGCGTTCCTCGAGACGATCACGGACACGCTGAAGAGCGGTGGCGACGTTGCCTTCACCGGTTTCGGCAAGTTCTCGAGCCAGCATCGTGCGGCTCGCACAGGCGTCAATCCCCGTAACCCGACCGAGAAGGTGCACATCCCGGCCGCGCAGGTTCCGAAGTTCTCGGCCGGCAGCGCGCTCAAGGCCGCCGTCAAGGGCGGCAGCGGCAGCTAGTCAGCGCGGCGCCGTCTCCTCTAAGGATCTGCGAGGGGCCGCGAAAGCGGCCCCTCGCGCATTCCGGAGGCAGAAGTACATTGGGCGACATGGCCCGCGTAGCCGTGACGCACTTCGCCGACCGCATCGCCGAGGCGGTCGAGCGCAAGCGGAGCCAGGTCGTCGTCGGCCTCGATCCGGTTCCCGACCAGCTGCCGGTCGAGCTGCGAGGCGAGACGGTGCTCGGGCGCGAGCACGCTGCGGCCGCGTGCGCGCGCTTCTGCTGCGGCATCATCGACGCGGTCGCTCCCTACGCAGTGGCGGTGAAGCCGCAGCTGGCGTTCTTCGAGGCGCTCGGAGCCGACGGCATGCGCGCGCTCGAGGACGTCTGCGAGTACGCGCGCGCGGCGGAGCTGCTCGTGATCGCGGACGCGAAGCGCGGCGACATCGGCTCGACCGCGCGTGCCTACGCGGCGGCGTACGTCGAGCCGCGCGGCGATGCGCCGCCGCTCGCCGACGCGGTGACGGTCAATCCGTATCTGGGCCGCGACGCGCTCGAGCCGTTCCTCGCCGCGTGCCGCCGTGACGGCGCCGGGCTCTTCTGCCTCGTGAAGACGTCGAATGCGGGCGGCGCCGACGTGCAGGACGTGCGGCTCTCCGACGGGACGTTGCTGTGGCAGCACGTCGCCGGGCTCGTGGGCGAATGGGGCGAGGATCTCCTCGGCGAGGGCGGGCTCTCCGCCGTCGGTGCCGTCGTCGGCGCCACGTTCCCGCGCGAGGTCGAGGAGGCGCGGCGCCTGCTCCCGCAGGCCGTCCTGCTGCTTCCCGGCGTCGGCGCGCAGGGAGGGAAGCCCTCCGATCTCGCTCCGGCGTTCACGAGCGGCCCCGCCAGCGCGCTCGTCTCTGCCTCCCGGTCGATCATCTATGCCTCCCGGAACGTGACCGACGACTGGCGCGGAGCGGCCGGCGGCGCGGCTGCGCGGCTCGCGCACGACGTCTGGGCGGCGTCCGCCTGGTGAGGCAGTACGCGGCACCGGCGGCGTCGCTGCTCGCCGTGACCGCGGCGGTGCTCGCCGTCCACTACGGGCTCCAGCAGCATTCGCCCCTTGTCTCGCCCGCGGTTACTCAGACGGTCCCGGCCCGGCCGCGGGTGAAGCGTACGGCCGCCTTCACGCGTGTCTACGTCGTGCAGCGCGGCGACAGCTTCTCCGTCATCGCGGCGAAGACGCACACGAGCGTCGCCCGCCTCGAGCGGCTCAACCCGAAGGTGAGCCCGACCGCTCTGCGCGTCGGCCAGCGGCTCAAGGTGAAGTAGCCTTCCGCCGGCATGCGCCGGGGGTCGCTCGTCCTCGTGGTCGCGCTGGCCTTTGCAGGATCGGCCCGCGCCGCTCCTCCGACCGTGGACGCACGTGCCTACACGATCGTCAATGCATCGAACGGCACGGTGCTCGCGTCCTCGAATGCGCACGAGGAGTTGCCCATCGCGAGCATCACGAAGCTGATGACGGTGATCGTCGCGCTCCAGCACCTGCGGCTGGACGACGACGTGACCGTGACGGCGCAGGCCGCGCGCGTCGGCGAGGAGCGCATCCCGCTGCGTGCAGGGCAGGTGCTGAGCGTGCACGACCTGCTCGAGGGCGCGCTGATCCAGAGCGCGAATGACGCTGCCGACGCGCTCGCGGCCGGCGCGTCCGGCGGCAACATTCCGCTCTTCGTCGACTGGATGAACGAGGAGGCGAAGAAGCTCGGCCTGACCGACACGCACTTCGTGCGGCCGGACGGGCTCGACGCGCCCGGGCACGTGTCGAGCGCGCACGACGTCGCCGTGCTCGCGCAAGTGGCGATGCACTCGCCCATCGTCCGCGAGATCGTGCGCAAGCGCAGCGACACGATCGAGGACGGCACGCTCGTACTGCACACGTGGAACGACCTGCTCGGCGTCTTCCCCGGTCTCATCGGCGTGAAGACCGGGCACACCGACAACGCGGGCTGGTGCGAAGTGGCGGCGGCGCGCCGCGCCGGATACACGATCTACGCGGTCATTCTCGGCAGCCCGTCGCGGGCGCAGCGCAACTCCGATCTCGACCGCCTGCTCGCGTGGGGCGTGTCGCGCTATCGCACGCTGACGCTCGTGGGACGCGATCCCGTCGACGCACGTTGCCCTCCCGTACGGGCGCGCGCCTGTCTCCCTCGTCGCGACGCGGCCGCTCGTGCGCGTCGTCCCCACCGGCCGGGCGGTGGTCGAGCGCGTCGTCGCGCCGTCGGCGGTCACCCTCCCCGTCCATCGCGGCCAGCAGCTCGGTCGCATCGACGTCTGGGCCGGCGGCAACCTCCTCGGATCGAGGCCACTACTCGCGGCGCGCTCCGTTTCTCGGCCCGGGATGGGCGGGCGTCTACGCTGGTACGCGACGCGAACCGTGAAAGACCTCTGGGGCCTCATCCCGTGATCGTCACCGTCACCCTCAACGCAGCCGTCGACCGCACGCTCACCGTGCCGAACGTGCAGCTCGGGCACCGTCACCGTGCGAGCGCGAGCTTCACCTCGGCCGGCGGCAAGGGCATCAACGTCGCACGCGCGCTGAAGGCGCTCGAGACGCCGGTGATCGCCACCGGGCTCGCAGGCGGCCGCACGGGCGAGCGCATCGTGGAAGAGCTCGCACTCGAGGCGATCCTCAACGACTTCGTTCGCATCTCCGACGAGTCGCGCACGTCGACCGCCGTCGTCGATCCGACCGGCGGGTCGATGACCGAGATCTACGAGTGGGGGCCTGCAGTGCGGCCGGAGGAGCTGGACATGCTGCTCGACAAGCTGCGGTACCTGTCGCGCGTCGCGTCGTTCGTCGTCTTCTCCGGCTCGCTGCCGCGCGACGTCGACGACGACTTCTACGCGGAGGCGATCCGCGACCTCAACCGGCGAGGCGTGCCGTCCGTCGTCGATTGCGAGGGGGAGCCGCTGCGCGTCGCCGTCGAGGCCGAGCCGTTCCTCGTCTCGCCGAACCAGCGCGAGGCGGAGAGCCTCGTCGGGCAGGAGTTCTCCGACGACGCCGACTTCCTCATGGCCCTCGACACGATCGCCGATCTCGGCGCGCGGAACGTGATCATCACGCAGGAGACGTCGTGCTTCGCGCTCGTGCGCGAGGAGCGCGCCGTTCGCCGGTTCCGCGCGTCGATCGAGCGCATCGAGCCGATCGCGCCGGTCGGCGCAGGCGACGTGCTGCTCGCCGGCTTCCTCGCCGCGCGGTTCAACGACCAGCCGGTCGGTGACGCGCTGCGCAGCGCGGTCGGATGCGCCGCCGCGTCCGTGCTCGAGGTGGGCGCGGGCCGGTTCGACCCGCGCGAGGCGAGCCGTCTCGCGGCCGACGTCCAGCTCGAAGAGCTAGCGCCAGTCTCCGCTTGACACGTCCATGTTGGACGTGAGGCGCTGCACGTCAGTGCCGTCGGTCGCGACCGTGTAGAGGTCGAACGTCGGCGTGCCCTTCGCCTTCGCCGCGACGAGGAAGCGCGTGCCGTCGGGCGACCAGGCGATGCTTCGGACTGTCGCGAACGGGAGCGCGACCTTCTTCCCCTGCGACGACGACGCTCGTCCCGAGGAGGTAGGCGAGGCGTCCGTCAGCCGACCACGCTGGCGTCGTGAGCCCGGCGCCGATCGACGCGACCCTGACACGGCCGGCGCCGTTCGGCGCGGCGGTCCACAGCGACGACGGAGCCGTTGCCCCGTTGGCATACGCGATCTGCGTCGGTCCCCACGCGAGCGTCCACGCCGGGACGTGGAGGTCCGTCGGCGTCCCGCCGCCGGCCGCGATCAGCATCGCGTCGGGCGCCGTGTCGCACTCCGAGTGGACGTACATGATCTGGGTCCCGTCCGGCGACCAGCTCGGCGAGTCGTCGAACGTGCAGTCGGGCGGGCTCGTCAGCGTGACGCCGCTCGTGCCGTCGACGCCGATCGTGCGCAGCGCCTCCGGGCAGCCCTTGCAGCTCAAGCCCGCGTACTGCGATTCGCCGAACGCGATCCGCGTCCGGTCCGGCGAGATGCGCGGGCGCACCTGATTCGCCTGCACGTTCGTGATGCGCCGCAGTCCGGTGCCGTCCGGCGAGACCGAGTAGAGATTGTCGAACGGCTCCGCGCAGTAGCTCTGGTACACGATCGACCGCGTGTGGGGGACGGGCTGCAGGGACTCGATCGCGGCTTCCGGGACCGCCGTCGTCGTCGCAGCCGATGACGTGCGTATAGACATGCGTGCCGTCGCGGACGGCGAACGTCGTCCCCGTCGCGACGGTGTTGAGCCCGAGCGACGTCGGTGGGCTCGCGAAGACGACGCCCGTCGGCGTCCAGATCGGCTCCGCAAAGCGGGCTGGCGACGACCTCGGATGAGACGAGACGGCCGGAGCTCGTGTGCACCTCGCCACGATGGCCGTTGATCGACGCGAGCTTCGTCCCGTCGGGAGACCACGCGGCGGACGTCGCCGCGACGGAGAAGCGCTGCTTGCCGTCTTCGCCGACGACGTGGACGCGACCGTCGTACGCGCCGGTGGCGAAGAGGCCCGTTGTCGACCAGCCGACCGGGCTGGCCTCCGCTCGAGACGTTCCACGCGTGCTTTCCCGTCGGCGTGAACGCGTCGACGGCGCCGTCGTTCGTCTCCACGGTGATGAGCCGGCCGTCCGGCGACCATGCCGGCCCGAAGAGCGACGTCGCGCGCACGAGTGCGCGCGGCGCCGCTCCGGGCCCGGTGAGCCAGAGCGTCTGCAGAGGATGGTTGTCCCCGCCCGTCGTGTAGACGAGCGTCCGGCTGTCCGGCGACCAGGCCAGCTCGACGTAGTACCCGGACGGGAAGCCCTTCGCCGGACACGAGTCGCAGGCCGTCGCCGTTCACGCCGATCGTCCAGACGCCGCCGCCGAGGTCGGTCGCTCACGAACGCGACGAGCTTGCCGTTCGGCGAGACGACGGGGTTCGTCTCCTGCCAGGGGCTGTGCGTGAGGTTCACGACGCGGCCGTTCCAGTCGGCGCGATAGACGTCTCCCGACACGGCGGGCGCGCGGTCCGCGGAGAAGACGATGAGCGAGGCGGTTGTGCCGTGCGCGCCGCCGCAGCAGCGCCGCAGCGGCGACAGCTGCGGCGAGCGCCCTCACGGCGCGAGCGTGATGGCGCGGATGCGCCCGCGCCCGGCGACGTTCTCGGCCCACGCGACGCGGTCGCCCGCGATCGAGAGGCCGATGGGCGTTCCCGCCGCCTTCGCGACCGTGCGGATGCGCTTGGTGTGGACGTCGACGACGCGGATGGAGCGTCCGACGCGGAACACGATCGCGCTGTTGCCGACGGACAGCTCCGGCGACGCGCCGAGCGGCAGCCGCAGCGTTCCGAGTTGCTTGCCTGTTGCGAGGCCGTACCAGCCGAGGATGAGCCTGCCGGCCGACTGGCCGAGCACGCCGATGACCGTGCTCGACAGCCCGATCGCGAGCGGCGCCGCCTCGGGCGAGACGCTCGCCACGAGCGAGCCGGTGTCGGCGTCGCGCACCTCGACGGGGCGTTCGCGCGACGCGAGCGGGCGCCCGTCCACCGTCGACGTGCCGGTCGCCGGAACGTATGCCACGTCGTTGCCCGACGCCGCCACGGCCACGGCCGCCGGCGCGCCCTTGATCCGTATCGGAGTGCTTGCGGCCGACGATGCGGTAGATCCCTCCGCCCGTCGTCACCTTCAGGTCGCACGCGCCCGGCTCCTTCGGCGACGACAGGCAGGCGACCTGGTCCTTGTACGCGACCTGCGCGACCGCGTAGACGAGCGTTGCGCCGCTGCCGGCGACGCCGCCGAGCCATAGGCCGGCCCCGTGGCTCGCATGCGCGACCTCCTGGAAGCGCCGTTCTCTGGGATCGGCGACCGTGGCGCCGAGCACGTAGTCGAACCTCAGCGCCTGTGCGGCGGATTCGTGCAGCGTCCACAGCAGCGCCGGGGAGCCGCCGTTTCCGGCGACTGCCAGGCTGACGGGCGAGTCGGCAGGGACCTGCCAGCCGCACGTGACGTTGTGGTACGCGGCTCCTTCGCGGGGAGCGGCTGCCGCGCGCTTCCGAGCTGCCAGAGCCACACCTCGTTGCAGCCCTTCGAGTCTTTGGGAGCGAACCATGCGACCAGGCCGCCGTCCTGTGCGAACGCGGCGATCGTCCGGTGGGCCGGGCTCGTGTAGAGCGTCTCGACCTGCCCAGCGCGGCTCCCCGTATGGAGGATCGAGGCCGCAAGAGCGAGCGCGCCGAGCAGCATGCGCATCGCCTGCACGGTAGCCCCCTCGTGTTAGGAGGGTGAAAAGAGGTAGTCCGCGGAGGTTGGTACCCTTGCCTTCTTGAGCGTCGACCTCCGTCCGGACGAGCTGCAGCGGCTGCTCGAGCTGGACCGGAAGTTCGCCCGCGAGGGTCTCACCTTCGACGACGTGCTCCTCGTTCCGGCCGAATCGTCCGTGCTGCCGAACGAGGTCTCGACCCGCACGCAGCTCACCCGCTCGATCGAGCTCAGCATTCCCATCGTCTCCGCGGCGATGGACACCGTCACGGAGGCTCGGCTCGCGATCGCGCTCGCCCGTGAAGGCGGCCTCGGCGTCGTCCATCGCAACCTCTCCATCGCCGAACAGGTGGCGGAGGTCGACAAGGTGAAGCGCTCCGAGGCCGGGATGATCGTCGAGCCCGTGACGCTGCCTCCGGCCGCGCTCGTGCGCGAGGCGCTCGAGCTGATGGCGCACTACAAGGTGTCGGGCGTGCCGATCACCGACGACGGCGGCGTCCTCGTGGGGATCCTCACCAATCGCGATCTGCGCTTCGAGGTCGACGTCGAGCAGCCGGTGTCGGCGCTCATGACCGCGCGCAACCTCGTCACCGCTCCGGTCGGCACGACGCTCGCGGAGGCGGAGGAGATCCTCCACCGGCACAAGATCGAGAAGCTGCCCGTCGTCGACGCCGACGGGCGGCTGCGCGGGCTCATCACGGTCAAGGACATCCAGAAGAAGGTCCAGTTTCCGTTCGCGACGAAGGACGAGCGCGGCCGGCTGCGCGTCGGCGCCGCCGTCGGCGTCGGGCCTGACGCGCTCGAGCGCGCGCAGGCGCTCGCCGCTGCGGGCGCGGACGTGCTCGTCGTCGACACCGCGCACGGCCATTCGATCGGCGTGATCGAGATGGTGCGCAGGATCAAGGATGCGGTCGCCGTCGACGTGATCGCCGGGAACATCTCGACCGCCGAAGGGGCGGAAGCACTGGCCGCCGCCGGTGCCGACGCTGTGAAGGCCGGCCAAGGCCCGGGATCTATCTGTTCGACGCGCATCGTCGCCGGCGTCGGTGTTCCGCAGATCACGGCGGTCTACGAAGCTGCGCAGGCCGTCGACGTGCCGATCATCGCCGACGGCGGCATCACCTCGTCCGGCGACATCGCGAAGGCGATCGCGGCCGGCGCCGGCGCCGTGATGCTCGGCTCGATGCTCGCCGGCACCGACGAGGCTCCCGGCGAGGTGATCGTCCACCAGGGCGAGCGCTTCAAGGAGTACCGCGGCATGGGCTCGCTCGGCGCGATGAAGGCGCGCGGTTTCTCGAAGGACCGCTATTTCCAGAACGACGTCGAGGACGTGGACAAGCTCGTGCCCGAGGGGATCGAAGGTCGCGTCCCATACAAGGGGCCGCTGGCGCCGATCGTCTACCAGCTCGTCGGCGGCGTTCGGCAGGCCATGGGGTACTGCGGCGCCGCGACGCTCGACGAACTCAGGGCGGCGCAGTTCGTTCGCATCACCGGAGCCGGGCTGCGCGAGTCGCATCCGCACGACGTGACGATCACGAAAGAGGCGCCGAACTATCGCCGCTGAGCCGTCGAACGTCGTCCAGCTTCCGGTCACCGAGGACCGGCCGGTGCTGGTGGTCGATCTCGGCGGGCAGTACTCCCAGCTGATCGCACGGCGTGTGCGCGAGTGCCGCGTGTACTCCGAGCTCGTCGGGCACACGATCACGCCCGAGGCGGTGCGCGCGCGCAATCCCTACGCGATCATCCTCAGCGGCGGCCCTGCGTCCGTGTACGCCGAGAACGCGCCGCACGTCGATCCGCGCATCTTCGAGCTCGGCATTCCCACGCTCGGTATCTGTTACGGCGCGCAGCTGCTCGCGCTCGACCTCGGCGGCCGCGTCGACCGCACGGGTGTGTCGGAGTTCGGGAGAACTGCGATCCAAGGTGACGAGTCGCGGTTCTGCTGATCGGCGACACGCCCGGCCGAGCAGACGGTCTGGATGTGCCACCGAGACACGGTCGTCGCCGCGCCTGAAGGCGCGATCGTGGCTGGCGAGCTCGCCGGCGACGCCGGTGGCCGCATTTGAAGCTGCGGAGCGCGTGCGCTGTACGGCGTGCAGTTCCATCCCGAGGTCGTGCACACGCCGCACGGGATGGAGATGCTGAAGAACTTCTTCTACGAGATCGCGCGGCGCGCCGCCGACGTGGACGCCCGCGGCCGTGATCGAGGAACAGGTCGAGCGCATCCGCAAGCAGGTCGGCTCCGAGCGCGTGCTGTGCGCGCTCTCCGGCGGCGTCGACTCCGCCGTCGCGGCCCTGCTCGTGTACAAGGCGGTCGGCGACCAGCTCACCTGCGTGTTCGTCGACCACGGGCTGCTGCGCAAGGACGAGGCGGAGCAGGTGGTGGAGATGTTCGGCGAGCACTTCCGCGTGCCGCTCGTGCACGTGCAGGCGCAGGAGCGGTTCCTCCAGCTGCTCGCCGGCGTCGAGGATCCGGAGCAGAAGCGCAAGATCATCGGGCGCGAGTTCATCCGCGTGTTCGAGGAGGAGGCCCGTCGCCTGGGCGACGTGAACTGGCTCGTGCAGGGGACGCTGTACAGCGACGTGATCGAGTCGGGCGGCACCGAGGGCGTCGCCGCGACGATCAAGTCGCACCACAACGTCGGCGGCCTGCCGGACGACATGAAGATGCGCCTCGTCGAGCCGCTGCGCCTGCTCTTCAAGGACGAGGTGCGGCGCGTCGGCGAGGAGCTGGGCATGCCCGAGCGGATGGTGTGGCGGCAGCCGTTCCCCGGCCCCGGCCTCGCGATCCGCATCATCGGCGACGTCACGGCGGAACGGCTCGAGATCCTTCGCGACGCGGACGCGATCCTGCAGGAGGAGGTGCGCCGCGCCGGCATGTACCGCGAGCTGTGGCAGTCGTTCGCGGTGCTCCCCGCCATCCGCTCGGTCGGCGTCCAGGGGGACGAGCGGACGTACGGCTACCCGATCGTGCTGCGCGCGGTGACGAGCGACGACGCGATGACGGCCGACTGGGCGCGGCTTCCGTACGAGCTGATCGAGGCCATCTCGAGCCGGATCGTGAACGAGATCCCGGGCGTGAACCGGGTCGTGCTCGACGTGACGTCGAAGCCGCCCGCGACGATCGAGTGGGAATAGTCCGCGCAAGCCCGCTAAGTTTCCGGGCGTTGCCCCCGCGGATCGACCACGTCGTCATAGCTGTCACCGACTACGAGCGATCGAATCGCTTCTACGCCGACGTGCTCGGCGTCGAGGTGGAGGAGATCTCCCGTGGCCGCTACGCCTACCGCCTCGCGGACGGGCAGCAGCTGAACGTCCACGGCCCGGGCGCGAGCCCCGTGCCGCGCGCGGCCGACCCGGTCAAGCCCGGCAACAGCGACCTCTGCTTCCGCTGGGACGGCACGCCGGAGGAGGCGGTCGCGCATCTCCTCTCGCACGGCATCGAGGTCGAGCTCGGCCCGGCGGCCCGCACCGGCGGGAACGGCCGCGGGACGAGCGTGTACTTCCGCGACCCGGACGGCACGCTGCTCGAGCTGATCTCGTATCCCTAGGCGTACAGTGCCTGCACGTCGGATTCCTGAGGGACATCCTCAAGCGGCGCCGCATGGTGCGCCACTACACGGGCGAGGCGATCCCGCGCGAGACGCTCGAGCGCATCGTCGCCACCGTCCGGCGCGCGCCGAGCGCCGGCTTCAGCCAGGGACAGCGGCTGCTCGTCGTCGACGACCAGGGCCTGCTCGCCGATCTGGCGGCGCTTGCCGGCAACGACGATCCCGAGGTCGAGCCGTGGTTCCCGAGCGCGCCGGCGCACGTGCTCGTGCTGACCCGTGAGGCCGACTACCACGAGCGCTACCGGAGCGACGACAAGCTCCAGGAGGGCGAGGAGATCGAGTGGCCCGTCCCGTTCTGGTACGTCGACGCCGGCGCAACGCTCATGCTCGTGCTCCTCACCGCGGTCGACGAGGGTCTCTCGGCCGGCGTGTACGGCGTGCCGGTCGAGCAGGATCCCGCCTGGCGCGCATTGCTGAGCATCCCGGACGAGCTGCGCATCGTCGCCGGCGTCACCATCGGCCGCGGCGCGCCCGATCCGCTCTGGAGCAGGAAGACGAGCCGCGCGACGCAACGGCGCCGCGCGCTCGACGAGCTCGTCAAATGGAACACCTGGAGCTCGTAGCGCGTCTCGCCGAGGCGCGGATCGGCGCCACGTTCAACCAGTACGCGGCCTCGGAGCTGCGGCGCGAGCGGCTCCGCGTCTACCTGGCCGCCCGGGCAGGCGGCGGAGACGATCCTCGTCGGCGAGGCGGCCGGCTACCGCGGCGCCCGCGTCAGCGGCCTCGCCTTCACGTCCGAGCGGCAATTGACCGGGTCGGGCCCGGCCGAGGCGTCGGCGACGATCGTGCACCGGGTGCTTGCCGAGCTCGGCCTGGAGGACGCGGTGCTGCTCTGGAACGTCGTCCCGACCCATCCCGGCACGCGCGAGCTCGAACCGCAGGCCGACGCGGGCCGAGGTGGAGGCGGCGAGGCCGTTCCTCGCCGAGCTCGTCCGTGGCCGGCGGGTCGTGGCGGTCGGCCGGGTCGCCGCCGAGGCCCTGGATGCCCCGTACGTCCGGCATCCGAGCCACGGCGGCGCCCAGGCATTCGCGGAGGGATTGCGGGCGGCTTTCGCTACAATCCCGCCCCGGCGCGTCACCCGCGCCCTTTTCCTATGAGAACGTATTCAGCCAAGCCGGGAGAGATCACGCGCGAGTGGTATCTCGTCGACGCCCAGGGCAAGACCCTGGGGCGGCTCGCCACGCAGATCGCCGACACGCTGCGCGGCAAGCGCAAGCCGCAGTTCACGCCGCACGTCGACACGGGCGACTTCGTCATCGTCGTGAACGCGGAGAAGATCGCGGTCACCGGCAACAAGCTCGACCAGAAGAAGTACTACCGCCACTCCGGGTATCCGGGCGGCTTGAAGCAGCGGACGCTGCGCGAGCAGCTCGACCGGCGCCCGACGGAGGTGCTCGCGCGTCGCCGTGCGCGGCATGCTTCCGAAGAACCGCCTGGCGCGGCAGCAGATCACGAAGCTGAAGATCTACGCAGGCCCGGAGCATCCGCACGGCCCGCAGAACCCCAAGCCTTTGGAATTGGAGAGCTAAGTGAGCCAGATCGCTCAGTACCGCGGTACCGGCAAGCGCAAGACCTCGGTCGCACGCGTCATCCTCCGGCCCGGCGACGGCGCCACCTGGGTGAACGGCCGGACGCTGGACGAGTACTTCCCGCGCTCCGTCTGGCGCTCGCTCGCCATTTCGCCGCTGCGCACCGCGGGCCTCGAGGGCCAGTACGACCTGCGTGTCCGCGTCCACGGCGGCGGCCTCACCGGCCAGGCCGGCGCGGTGCGGCACGGCGTCGCCCGGGCGCTCGTCGACCTGAATCCGGAGCTCCGCGTCCCGCTCAAGCGCGAGGGCTACCTCACGCGGGATGCCCGCCAGGTCGAGCGCAAGAAGGCCGGACTGCACAAGGCGCGCAAGGCGCCGCAGTTCTCCAAGCGCTAGGCGCGCGGTAGTTTTCCGGCGCCTCCGAGCGGACATCCGACGCTGCACATGAGGTCGCTAGAGTCACCCGCCGTGGCGCGGGAGCTTTTCGGTACCGACGGTGTCCGCGGCATCGTGGGCGAGTTCGTGACCGCCGATCTCGTCGAGCGGCTCGGCAAGGCGTCGGCGCTCTGGTCGGGAGGCGGCCGCGTGTTCGTCGGCCGCGACACACGCGCCTCGGGCGAGGAGCTCGCGGACGCGTTCGCGCGTGGCGTCGAATCTGCCGGTGGCGTCGCCGTGGTCGGGGGCGTCGTGCCGACTCCGGCCGTTGCGCTGCTCCGGCTCGACCTCGGCGTTGTCATCTCGGCCTCGCACAATCCGCCCGAGTACAACGGCGTGAAGTTCTTCGACCGCGAAGGTCGCAAGCTCACGGACGACGCCGAGGAGGAGATCGAAGCGCTCCTGGACGCCGACGCGCCCGGTGGCGGCGAGATCGACCGCGTCGGCTTCGCGGCAGACAGCTATCTCGAGCACGTGCTCGAGCGCTTCGGCTCCGATCTCTCGGGTCTGCGCATCGCGGTCGACTGCGCCAACGGCGCGTATGCCGGCATCGCGCCGCAGGCATTCGAACGGCTCGGCGCGGACGTGACTGCGATCGGCAACGCGCCGGACGGCAACAACATCAACGTCGGCTGCGGCGCGACCGACCTTCGGCTGCTTGCAGCAGACTTGTTACTCGACGGCGACTTCGATCTCGGCGTCGCCTTCGACGGCGACGGCGACCGCATGCTCGCGGTCGACGGCAACGGAAACGTCGTCGACGGCGATCAGATCGTCGCCGTCCTCGCGTTGCATCTCGGCGTCGACCTCGTCGCGGTGACGACGATGGCGAACCTCGGCTTCCACCGTCTGATGGAAGAGCACGGGGTGCGCGTCGTCACGACCGACGTCGGCGACCGGTACGTGCTCGAAGCGCTCAACCGCGAGGGAGGCCTGCTCGGCGGCGAGCAGTCGGGACACATCATCTTCCTGCGCGACCACGTCACCGGTGACGGCCTCGCCGCTGCGCTCCTCCTCTGCGACGCGGTCCGTGGAACGACGCTCGCAGAGGCGGCCGCAGCGATGACGCGCTACCCGCAGGCGAAGCAGAACCTGCCCCGCTCGGGTCGCGGCCCGCTCCCGCAGTCGCTGCTCGAAGCCGTCGAGCGCCTGAACGCGGAGCTGAACGGCGACGGCCGCGTGCTCGTGCGGCCTTCGGGCACGGAGCCCGTCGTCCGCGTGCTCGCGGAGGCCCCCACGGAGGAGGAGTCGGAAGCCCTCTGTGGTAGGGTTGTCGAGCTCGTTCGAGAAGAGCTCGGCTGACCGTTCCGCGCCGTTGCGGACCGGTCTGACAGCCGGGCTCGTTCCATTTCTGAGGCGATATGTGCGGGATCATCGGATACGTCGGGGAACGTGAGGCGAAGCCGCTCCTGCTCCAGGGGCTGCAGCGTCTCGAATACCGTGGCTACGACTCCGCGGGCATCGCGCTGCGCGAGGACGAGGGGCTCGACTACGTGCGCGCGGTCGGCAATCTCCAGAACCTCGTCGATGCGGTCGGGCCGAACGGGTCGAAGTCGCGGCAGGGCCTCGGCCACACGCGCTGGGCGACCCACGGCGGCGTCACCGAGCGGAATTGCCATCCGCTCGTCGGCTGCGACGCGTCGAAGCTCGCGATCGTCCTCAACGGCATCGTCGAGAACTACCGCGAGCTCAAGGAACAGCTCGAGGCGGAGGGGCACACGTTCACGTCCGAGACCGACGCCGAAGTCGTCGTGCACCTGCTCGAGCGCGAATACGACGGCGACCTGACGGCGGCGCTCGAGCGCGTCTTCCCGCAGCTCGAAGGCCACTTCTCCATCGTCGCCATCCACCACGACCATCCCAACCTGCTCGCCGGTGTCAGACACCAGACGCCGCTCGTCGTCGGCGTCGGCGAGGGTGAGATGTTCATCGCGTCGTCGGTGGCCGCGTTCCTCAGCGAGACGCGCCGTGCGTACTTCCCGATCGACGGCGAGATCATCGAGATCACGCCCGCGGGCGCGCGCTTCATCGTCGGCGGCGCCGAGGTCGAGCGCGAGGCCGAGGAGATCCAGTGGGACCAGGAGGTCGCCGAGAAGGGCGGCTTCGAGACGTTCATGCTGAAGGAGATCTACGAGCAGCCCGAGGCGGTGGCGGAGACGATCGGCGACCGCGTCCGCGGCCACAACCTCATCCTCGAGGCGCTCGGGATGACCGAGCTCGAGGTGCAGAACCTCCGTCGCGTCGTCATCGTCGCGTGCGGCACCGCGTACCACGCCGCGCGTCGTCGGGCGCTACGTGATCGAGGAGTGGGCGCGCGTCCCGGTCGAGCCCGACATCGCGAGCGAGTGGATCTACCGGAACCCGGTGCTGTCGAAGGACACGCTCGTGATCGGCATCTCGCAGTCGGGCGAGACGCGCGACACCGTGAACGCGGTCAAGCTCGCGCGCGAGCTCGGCGCGCGCACGCTCGCGATCACGAACCAGATGGGGACGCAGATCACGCGCGAGGCCGAGGCGACGATGTACACGCGCTGCGGCCTCGAGGTCGGCGTCGCCGCGTCGAAGACGTTCACCGCGCAGGCGGCGCTGCTCTGCCTGATCGCGCTGAAGCTGGCGCAGATCCGCAAGACGCTGCCGCCGGATGAGATCGACTTCATCCTCGACCGCCTGCACGAGCTGCCGGAGAAGATCCAGACGTTCCTCGACGACGTCGACGCCGGCCGCCACCGGATCGAGGAGATCGCGCAGCGCTTCTACGAGAAGCCGTTCTTCCTCTACCTCGGCCGCCACATCGGGCTGCCCGTCGCGCTCGAGGGCGCGCTCAAGCTGAAGGAGATCTCGTACATCCCGACCGACGCGTACTCGGCGGGCGAGATGAAGCACGGCCCGATCGCGCTGCTCGACGAGGGAACGCCGGTCGTCGTCGTCGCGACGAACATCCACGTCTACGACAAGATCGTCTCCAACATCCAGGAGACGCGCGCGCGCGGCGCGCACGTGATCGCGATCGCGACCGAGGGCAACGAGGACATCCAGCACCACGCCGACGACGTCATCTTCGTCCCGCGCACGCCGGCGTTCCTGCAGGCGGTGCTCGCGGTCATCCCGCTCCAGCTGCTCGCGTACCGCATCGCCCGGCTCCGCGGGCTGAACGTCGATCAGCCGCGGAACCTCGCGAAGACCGTCACGGTCGAGTAGTAGGAGGGTCTGACCCTCCTGAGTCCGGCGGTGGCTTCCGCAGGCGCTTCGCCTGCGAGCGCCGCCGCTTCTCCTCGAGCCGCCGCTCGCGCGACGGCCGCCGTCGGCTTCGTCGCAACCCGGCGCCGTTCGACGTGCAGCGCTGCGCGCAGCGCTGCGACGAGACGCTCGACGGCGAGCTCGCGGTTGCGCAGCTGGCTGCGCTCGTCCTGCGCGACCGCGCGCAGCACGGGCCCGGCTTTCGCGACGACGCGGCGCTTCTGCGTCGGCCGACAACGCCTCCGACGCCTCGACGTCGAAGACCGCTTCGACGCGCGTCTCGGACTTCTGCGCGTGCTGGCCGCCGGGCCCGCTCGACCGTGAGGTGCGCAGCACGATCTCGCGCAGCGGCAGAACGACCGAGCGGGTGACGCGAATAGACTCGCCGTCCATGGCTGCGATTCTCCTTGACGTCGACGGTGTGCTGCACGTCTCCGGCGAGCCGATCCCCGGAGCCGCCGCTGCCGTCAGCCGCCTGCGGCGCGACGGCCACCGCCTCCGGTTCGTCACGAACACGACGACGCGCTCGCGCGCACCGGCTCGCCGAGGAGCTTCGCGCCGGCCGGAATCGAGGTCGACGACGCCGAGGTCCAGACCACCGCAGACGCGGCCGTCACCGCGCTCCGCGGCAAGCGGGTGTTCGCGCTCGTCATGCAGGGGCTCGTCGGAGACCTGGAGGGAATCGAGCTCGTCGGCGACAGCGCGGACGCCGTGCTCATCGGCGGGGCCGACGAGACGCCCGAGACGAACCTCGTCTTCTCGTACATGAACCTCGCGCGCGCGTTCGCGGAGCTGGAGCTCGGCGCCTCGCTCTACTGCCTGCACCGCAACCGCTGGTGGCAGACGGCCCGCGGGCCGCTGCTCGACGCCGGGGCGTTCGTCGCCGGGCTCGAGTACGCAGCCGACGTCGAGGCGATCGTCATCGGCAAGCCGAGCGTCGTCGTACTTCACCGCGGCGCTCGAGGCGCTCGACGCCGATCCCGAGCTCACCTGGATGGTCGGCGACGACCTCGAGAGCGACATCGCCGGCGCGCAGGCGATGAACATGCACACCGTGCTCGTGCGCACCGGGAAGTTCCGCCCGGACGCCGTCGAGGCGTCGCGCGTGCGGCCGGACGGCATCGTGTCGTCGATCGCCCAGCTGCCCGACTGGCTGGAGGAGCACCTCTGAGCGTTCGTGTGGGCACCGACCTGATCGAGATCGAACGCGTGCGGCGCTCGCTCGACCGGTACGAGCGGTTCCGCGAGCGGTGCTTCACGGCCGCCGAGCAGGCGTATTGCGACTCGCGGCCGAACCCGGCCCAGAGCTACGCGGGCAGGTTCGCGGGCAAGGAGGCGGTCGGGAAGGCGCTCGGCTTCGGCGTCGCGCGTGCGTTCGCCTGGAAGGAGATCGAGATCGTCGGCCGGCCGAAGCCGTCGGTCCAGCTGTCGGGGCGCGTCGCCGCGTGGGCGGAGCACGTCGGCGCAGGCGCGATCGACCTCTCCATGACGCACTCCCGCGAGCTCGCCCAGGCGGTGGCGGTCGTGAACGATGACTGAGTTCGAGGCGCTGTACACCGCGGCGGAGATGCGAGCCGCCGAGGAGCGGTACGCCGGGACCGTCGACGGAGCTGATGGAGCGTGCCGGAAACGCGGCCGCGCGTGTCGGCCTGGAGCTGTATCCGCGCGCGCAGCGTTGGACGGTCGTGTGCGGCGGCGGAGCGAACGGCGGCGACGGGCGCATCGCGGCCGGCGAGCTGGAGCGGGCCGGCAAGGACGTACGCGTCGTCGACGCAAAGGCGGGAGAGTCGGACCTCGGCGACCCGGACGTGATCGTCGACGCGCTCTTCGGCACCGGCTTCGCGGGCGCGCCGCGTCCCGACGCCGCGGCGCTGATCGAGCGCGATCAACGCGTCCGCAGCGCGCGTGCTCGCGATCGACCTCCCCTCGGGTGTCGACTCGTCGACAGGCGAGGTTGCGGGTGCGGCGGTCCGCGCCGACGCCACCGTCACCTTCCACGGGCGCAAGGTCGGCCTCGTGGTCGCGCCCGGCCGCTTCCACGCGGGCGCCGTCCACGTTGCCGACATCGGGCTCGACCCGCTCGACACCGAGCACCGGCTGGTCGGCGCCGGGATCCTCCGCTCGGTCCCGCGCCGGCGCGACGCGCGACAACAAGTACACCGCGGGCCACGTGCTCGTCGTCGGCGGATCGCCCGGCCTGACGGGCGCGCCGTCCCTCACCGCGATGGCGGCGCTGCGCGCTGACGCGGGCTACGTCACGCTCGCAGCCCCGGAGGAGACGCTGCCCGTCTTCGAACAGCGCCTGCTCGAAGTGGTGAAACGTCCCCTGCCCGACGATCTGACCGAGCTGGCGGCGAAGGCGTCCGCGCTCGCAATCGGGCCGGGCCTCGGGCGGAGCGCTGCCGTGCACGCGCTCGTGCGCCGCACGCTCGCAGAGCTCGCGTTGCCGGCGGTCGTCGACGCGGACGCGCTGTTCGACCTCGAGCCGGCGGACTGGCCCGCGCCGCGCGTCCTGACGCCGCACGAGGGCGAGCTCGCGCGGCTCCTCGGCCGCGATTCGAAGGAGATCGCCGCGCACCGCCTCGCCTCCGTGCAGGCGGCGGCGGAGCGCTTCCGCTGCGTCGTGCTGCTCAAGGGGGCGGACACACTCGTCGCCGCTCCCGGCCGCGGCCTGCTCGTCTCGGCGCTCGGGCTCCCGTCGCTCGCGACCGCGGGGACCGGCGACGTCCTGACCGGGATCGTGGCGGCGTTCCTCGCCAAGGGGATGGATGCCCAGCTCGCCGCTGCCGCGGCGGCCGTCGCGCAGCAGCGCGCCGTCGGTGGAGGCGCCGCAGCGTGCAGGGCTCGTCGCGAGCGACCTGATCGAAGCGCTGCCGCGCGCGCTGAAGTAATGCATCGCTCGGAGACTCACCGTCGACCTGGGTGCCGTGCGGCGCAACGTCCGCGTCCTGCTCGACGCGCTGCGGGGCGCGCAGCTCTGGGCGGTCGTGAAGGCGAACGCGTACGCCCACGGCGCGACCGACATTTCGGGCGCGGCGCTCGGCGCCGGCGCGTCGGCGCTCTGCGTCGCCACCGTTCCCGAGGCGCTCGCACTCCGGCGCGACTTTCCGACCGCGCGCATCATCGTCATGGGGCCGGCGCTGAACCGCGAGGTCGGTCAGGCGCGCGACGCGCACCTCGAGCTCGTCGTCTCCTCGGACGACGTTCCGCCCGGCGTCCGCGTGCACGTGAAGCTCGACACCGGCATGGGGCGGTGGGGCGTCTCGCGAGCTCCTGTCGCCGCCGCTCGAGGTCGTCGGCTTGATGAGCCACCTCGCCACCGCCGACACCGATGCGGCGTACGCGGAGTGGCAGATCGAGCGCTTCCGCGCCGCGACCGCTCCGTACACGCATCTCGAGCGGCACATTGCGAACAGCGCGGGCGCGCTCCGCTACCCGTCTGCCGCGTTCGACGCCGCGCGGTGCGGCATCGCCGTGCTCGGCGTCTCGCCCTTCGGCACCGACCCGGCGGAGGACGGGCTCCAGCCCGTGCTCGGCTGGACGAGCCACGTCGCGCTGTGCAGGCTCCTGCGGCCGGGGCAGAGCACGGGGTACGGCCGGCGCTTCGTCGCCGAGCAGGACACATGGATCGGGATCGTCCCGGTCGGCTATGCGGACGGCTTCCGTCGCGACCTGACGGGAACGACCGTCCGGGTCGGCGGCGAGCCCCGGCGCGTGGTGGGAACCGTGTCGATGGACGCGTTCGCGGTCGAGCTCGACGGCGAGGTCCCGATCGGCACGCCGGTCGTGCTCATCGGCCACGGCGTTCTCGCCGAGGAGCACGCGCGCGTGGCCGGGACGATCCCCCACGATCTCGTCTGCGGGATCAACAGCAGTCCTCTACGAGCCCGCCGCACCGTCGTCGATGCCTGACCGCTTCGCGCGCACCGCTGCGCAGGTGGCAGCGCATCAGGACGAGCGTGCCGCGGCGCTCGCCGGCGTCGTGCACGCGTTCGTGCTGCCGAGCGGCGACGAGCGGGCGCTCGACGTCGGCACCGGGGCAGGCGCGCTCGCGCTTGCGCTCGCACCGCTCGTGCGCGAGGTGGTCGGCGTCGACCGTGTCCCGGAGCTGCTCGAGCTCGCGCGCGACCGCGCCGCCGGGCAACCGAACGTCACCTTCGTCGAGGGCGACGCCGAGCATCTCCCGTTCGACGACGGCTCCTTCGACCTGGCGTGCACGCTGCGGACGCTCCACCACGTGCCGCGGCCCGAGCTCGTCCTCGCCGAGCTCGTCCGCGTGACACGGCGCGGGCGGCCGGCTCCTCGTCGTCGACCAGATCGCGCCCGTCGACCCGCTGGTTGCGATCGACCTCGACCGCTTCGAGCGTGCGCGCGACCCGAGCCACACGCGGCTGCTGCCCGAGATCGATCTGCGGCAGCTGTTCGAGGCGAACGAGCTCGTCCTCGCTGCGCGACCGGCATGACGTCGAGCGCCGGCCCCTCGACGCGTATCTCGACCTCGCGGCGTGCGGCGGCGACGAGCGGGCGCGGGCACTGCCCTGGCGCCTGAAGGCCCGCGACGTCTACACGGCCCGACTGGGCTGGTACCTACTGCAGCGCGGGTGACTCGTGCAGCGTCGGGAGCTGGTCGACGGCCTCCCGTAGCTGCCGGCGCTCCGTGTCGAGGCCGGTGAACGACAGCTCGAGCCGCCGCTCTCCTTCGGGCGTCAGCCGCAGATACGCGACGCGGCCGTCTCGCCCGGACTGCTCGCGCTGCGACGAGCCCGCTCTCCTCGGCGCGGCTGACGAGCTCGGTGACGGTGCTCTGCGCGAGCTGCAGCCGGCGCGCGAGATCGGTCACGGTGGACTGTCCGCTGCCGTCGGGCGCGCCCTTGATCATCAGCAGCAGCAGGTAGCGCTGAGGCGTGAGCCCCGACTGTCGTGCAACGCGCTCGCTCTGGCGCAGGAACGAGCGGAGCGCCGCTCGGAAGCCGGCGACAGCGATGACGTCATCGATCGGGTGGCCGTCGTGGCCCATAGCCGGTGATTCTACGCCGCTCGGCGCGAGAATCCGAGGACGCGCGCGAATGTATTCGGTAGGAATGCCTGGAGCCGGCCGGCGATCCCGTAGTAGCGCGGGACGCTCGTCTCGCCGCGCCCGTGCTCGAGTGACGCGAGCACGTGGGCGGCGACCGCCTCCGGGCCGACGACGAGGCGCTGCATGGGCCGGGGTAGCCACGACTGCGGGAAGCCCTCCGTCTCGATGAATCCGGGCTTGACCGTGTGCACCCGGATCCGCCGCCGTCGCAGCTGCGCAGCGGTCGAGCGCGAGAATGCGAGCTGCGCGTGCTTCGACGCCGAGTACGGGCCGGACGGCGGGAACGCGACGTCCCCGGCCACGGAGACGATGTTGACGACGTCCGCGGGCGCCGCCGCTTCGAGCCCGGGCAGGAAGGCGCGCAGGCACCACACGCTGCCGAGATAGTTGACGCGGATGACGTCCTCGATCGCGGCCGGGTCGGCGTTCAGGAAGTTCGCGCGGCCGGGTATCCCGGCGTTGTTCACGAGCAGGTGGATCAGTGGATGCCGCTCGAGCACCCGCGCCGCCGTCGCGTCGACCGCCTCGCGGTCGCCGACGTCGCAGACCTCGATCTCGCCGCCGATCTCGTCCGCGAGCGCGCGCAGGCGATCCTCCCGCCGCGCGACGAGGACGCAGCGCCAGCCCTTGCGGGCGAGGCCGCGCGCGATCTCGGCGCCGATGCCGGAGGACGCGCCGGTGACGACTGCGATCTTCTGCATCCGATCAGCCTACGCCGACTAGGATCCGCCGGTGGCCGGAGACTTCGCAGGCAAGCGCGCGCTCGTGCTGGGTGTCGCGAACAAGCGCTCGATCGCCTGGGCGATCGCGCAGGAGCTCGCGTCGGGCGGCGCGAAGCTCGCGTTCACCTACCAGGGGGAGCGCATCGAGCAGAACGTCCGCGATCTCGCGGCCGGCGTCGACACGGCACTCGTCACCGAATGCGACGTGTGCTCGGACGACAACATCGCGCGGGTCTTCGGCGAAGTCGGCGACGCATTCGGCGGGGAGCTCGACATCCTCGTCCACTCGGTCGCGTTCGCGCACGCCGAGGATCTCGAGGGCCGGTTCACCGACACGCCGCGCGACCGCTTCTGGCGCGCGATCGACGTGAGCGCGTACTCGCTCGTTGCGTGCGCGCGGGCGGCCGAGCCGCTGATGGAGAAGGCCGGCGGCGGCTCGATCGTGACCATGACCTATCTCGGCGGCGAGCGCGCGGTGCCCCACTACAACGTCATGGGCGTCGCGAAGGCGACGCTCGACGCATCCGTGCGCTACCTCGCCTGGGATCTCGGCGAGAAGAACATCCGCGTGAACGCGATCTCTGCCGGGCCTGTGCGAACGCTCGCAGCGCGGTCGATCGCCGGCTTCCCGACGATGGAGGCGATCGTCGAGGAGCGCGCGCCGCTGCACCGCCACGTACTGCGGAGGACGTCGGCGTCGCCGCCGCGTACCTGCTCGGCGACGGGGCGAAGAACGTCACGGGTACGACGCTGTACGTCGACAGCGGGTACCACGCGATGGGCATGTAGTCAGAACGGTTTCGCGGCGGGTCCGGGCGCTACAAGGCTCGGCGGCCCGAGCAAGACGTCGAAATCCGGGAGCTCGGCAGGCTCGTAGCCCCACGCCCCGCGGATAGACTCCCGCGCCGTCGATCAGGAACGCGGAACGCTGCGACACGTCGCGCAGGCCGCGGTGATCGATCGCGACGCCGAAGCCGTGCGTCGCCTCGCCGTTCCAGTCCGAGAGGAGCGGGAAGTCGAGGTCGAGCGCCTGCATCCAGGCGACGTGCGTCCACGGCGAGTCGCGCGAGATCGCGTACGGCTGCACGCCGGCGGCGCGGAATTCCTCGCTCCTGTCACGCAGGAGCTCCAGCTCGCTCGTTCAGGTCGAGGACCAGTCGAAGAGGTAGAAGAGCAACAGGATCGGCCCGTCGCCGACGAGCTGCTCGAAGGTCGCGCTCTCCTGCGGCGTCGTCCAGACGCGCGCCTCGGGATACGGTCGCCGACCGCCAGCATGGCGCTCAGCCTATGGGAACGTCGACGTTCTCCGTCTGTACTGCGATCTCGCGCACGACCTCGACGATGTCGCGGTTCGCGTTGAAGACGCGCAGCTGCGCGTCGGCGCTGTTCCCTCTCCGCAGGATCGTCTCGATGCCCGCCAGCTCGGCCTCGGAGCCGAGCTCGCGCGCATGCGGTTCCACGAGCCGCAGCGTCCGCCGGATCACCTGCGCGACCGGCAGGCGGTTGCGGCGGCCGGTGTGCAGGTCCATCACGGGCGCCTCGAGCCCGTAGCGCGCCGCGAGCCACTTGTTCTCGGTGGTGAGGATGCGGTGGAACGACGGGATCTCCTCGCCGGCGTCGAAGCGCTCGCTGTAGTGCTTGACGAGCGCCTGGCAGAACGCGGTGATCGCGATCACGTCGTCGAGCCTCGTCACGGCGTCGCAGATGCGGATCTCGATCGTGCCGAGCCGGGGGTGGAGCCGGATGTCCCACCAGATGTGCGTGTAGTCGGCGATGCAGCCGGTGCGCTCGAGCTGTCCTACGACCTCCGCGTAGTCCGCGTAGTCGCGGAAGCGCGGGCGGCGGCCCCGAGCGCGGGAATGCTGCGAACACCATGTGCCGCGACGACGCGCAGCCCCGTCGCCTCGCCGCGCCAGAACGGCGAGCTCGCCGAGAGCGCGACGAGCTCGGCCAGGTGGCCGATCAGCCCGTTGACGACCTGGATCGCCTTCTCGGGATCGTCGACGGCGACGTGCACGTGCATCCCGAAGATGAGCTCGCGCCGCGCGATGTACTGGAGCTGGTCGACGAGCGCGCGGTAGCGGTCCTTCGCCGTGATCCGCTGGCGCTCGAAGAGCGAGAACGGATGCGTGCCGGCCGATCCGACGCGCATCGAGCGCTCGCGCGCGACCTCGCCCACATAGCCGCGCAGCATGCGGAGCTGCGCGGCGACGTCGCCGGCCGTGTGGCAGACCGGCGTCGCGATCTCGAGCACGGACTGCATCAGCTCGGCATTGATGCGCGTCTCCAGCTCGTGGCCGGCGACCGCCTCGAGCACCGTGTCGATGTGCTGCACGAGGTCGAACGACTCCCCGTCGAGCAGCATGTACTCCTCCTCGACGCCGAGCGTGTACGCGTCGCTCTTGCCGAACGCGTGGTCGAGCACGCTGCCGCCCTCGGCGTACCCGCTGCCCTTGCCGGTGATCGAAGGCGGGAAGATCTGGCTCACGGGAGCAGCGCCTCCGCTTCGATCTCGACGCGCCAGGCCGGGTCGAGGAGCCCGGCGACCACGACGAACGCCGATGCGGGCTTTATCGCGCCGAAGACCTCGCCGTGCGCGCGCCCGACCGCTTCCCAGTCCGCTGCGTCCGTGAGGTAGACGCGCGTCCGCACGACGTGCTCCGGCGCGGCGCCCAGCTCGGCGAGCGCGCTCGACGATGATCTCGAGGCAGCGCTGCGCCTGGACGTACGGGTCGGCCGAGTTCATGCCGATTGGGGCGGTACCGGAGACGTGGATGTGGCGGCCGTCGCGCACGGCGCGGGAGTAGCCGACGGTCGCCGCCTGCGGAGAGATCGCCGGGACGAACTGGCGCTCCATCTACCTAGTATCGCGCCGTGGACGCGCTCCGGGCCATCGATTCGTGGGGTGCGCGCACGGCCGCGGCCGGCGTCGTGCGTGCTGACCGCGAGATCGGCGTTCACGGCCCGCGCGAAACCGTGCTGCGCTGGGCCTCGGTCACGAAGCTCCTGACCGGGGTCGCGGCGCTCGTGGCGGTGGAGGAGGGGACGGTCGACCTCGACGAGCCGGCAGGCCCGGAGGGCTCGACGCTCCGCCATCTCCTCGCGCACGCGTCCGGCCTGCCGCCCGAGGAGGGGCCGCCGCTGATGCCGCCCGAGCGGCGGCGCATCTACTCCAACTACGGGATGGAGCTCGCGGCGGCGCTCGTCGCCGAGCGGGCCGGCATGGCGTTCGAGGAGTACCTGCGCGGTTCGGTGCTCGAGCCGCTCGGACTCGCAGGCGCGCTGCAGGGGTCGCCCGCGTGGGGCTACCGCGGTCCGCTGGATGACCTGCTCGCGCTCGCCCGCGAGCTGCTCGCCCCGACGCTCGTCGCGCCGGAGACGCTCGCCGAGGCGACGTCCGTCCAGTTCCCCGGGCTCGCGGGCGTCCTCCCGAGTTGGGGGCGGATGGACCCGAACGACTGGGGCCTCGCTTTCGAGCTCCGCGACGCGAAGTCGCCGCACTGGACGGGCACGCGTGCGTCGCCGCGCACGTTCGGCCACTTCGGCGCAGCGGGCACGTTCCTCTGGGTCGATCCGGACGCGGGCATCGCGCTCGGCGTCCTCACCGACCGCGAGTTCGGCGACTGGGCGAAGGACGCGTGGCCCGCGCTCAGCGACTCAGTCGTCGTCGGCGAATAGCGGGCGGATGAACTCGTCGAACGTCTCGCGGTCGCAGCTCGCGACCACCGCGGGCGTGATCGCCGACACGGTCGCCGTGCGCGGGACGTCCATCGCGAGCGCCACCTCGCCGAAGTAGTCGCCCGGCCGCAGCACGTTCCGCCCGCCGAAGCCGGCCTGGCTCACTGCCAGCATGCCGGCGAACAGGACGTAGAACCGGTCGCCGGGGTCGCCCTCGCGGACGAGCACCGTCCCGGGCGCCACCTCCTCGCGCTCCATCCGCTTCGCCAGCTGGGCGAGCGTCTGGCCGGGCAGGCCGGCGAGCAGCTCGACGCGGTTCAGCTCGTGCTGGGTGGCCGAGGACCTGGGCATCGGCGCATTGTGCCGGTGGGTCCCCACGCCCCCGAAGTTGAGCCGATCGGCCTATGGCGGACGTCCGGCATCGGGTCGATCATCCCGCCATGAGCGAACGGGGCCTCCATCGCATCGAGGACGACCTCGCCGAGACCTGGCTCGAGGACTGGGCCGGGGCGGGCGTCGCCGAGATCGAGGACTTCCTCGCCAAGCACGCGGCCTTCCTCAGCTTCCTCGAGGGTCACACCGAGAGCTGACGCTCTGCGGCTCATTCCGCTAGTCCGAGCTGCTTCTCGAGCATCCCCTTCGGCATGGCGCCGACGGCGTTCGCCTTCGGCTCGCCATTCTCGAAGAGGATCATGTTCGGGATCGACTGGATCCCGTACCGCATCGCGAGGCTCTGGTTCTCGTCGATGTTCACCTTGACGAGCTTGAGGTTCCGCTCCTCGGAGATGCGCTCGAGGACGGGGGAGACTGCGTGGCACGGGCCGCACCACTCCGCCCAGAAGTCGACGAGCACAGGCTCGCCGCTCTGCAGCACCTCGTTGTCGAACGTCGCGTCGGTCACGTCTTGAGCCATTTGAGTCCTTTCAGTATCCGGTCCGTCTAGAGATAGAACGTCGCTCTCTACACTTCGCTTCCCGAGTGGCAGAGCAAGTCTTCCAGCCCCTACCGACGGTACCCGACCATCCCGCGCTGGAGCGGGAGGTCCTCGCGTGGTGGGACGAGCACGGGATCTTCGACCGGCTGAGGGAGCAGAACCGGGGAGGCCCGACCTTCTCCTTCATGGACGGCCCGATCACGGCCAACAACCCGGCCGGCGTTCACCACGGCCACGGCCGCACGCTGAAGGACGTCTTCCAGCGCTACAAGGCGATGCAGGGCTTCGACGAGCGGTACCAGAACGGCTTCGACTCGCAGGGCCTATGGGTCGAGGTCGAGGTCGAGAAGGAGCTCGGGCTCGGTTCGAAGCGCGAGATCGAGGAGTACGGGCTCGCGAAGTTCGCCCGCAAGTGCGTCGAGCGGGTCGCGTACTACAGCGAGGTGATGACCGAGCAGTGCCGCCGCCTTGGCCAGTGGATGGATTGGGACAACGACTACTACACGTTCAGCGACACGAACATCGAGTACATCTGGGGCTTCCTCAAGACGGTCCACGAGCGCGGCTGGCTGTACATGGGCCACCGCTCGACCCAGTGGTGCCCCCGCTGCGGGACATCGCTCTCGCAGCACGAGCAGGCCGGCGAGGAGAACTACGTCGAGATGGAGCACCCGTCGCTCTTCGTCCGCTTCCCGCTCGTGGGCCGCGACGGCGAGGCGCTCGTGGTTTGGACGACGACGCCGTGGACGCTGCCGGCGAACGTCGCCGCCGCGGTCAAGCCGGACGCGGACTACGGCCTGACCGCCGACGGCCGCTGGGTGGCCGTCGCGCGCTACCCGGAGGAGAGCTTCTCGCGCACCGTCACAGGTGCGGAGCTCGTCGGGCTCGAGTACAGCGGCCCCTTCGACGAGCTCGCAGCGCAGGACGGCGTCGTGCATCGCGTCATCCCGTGGGACGAGGTCTCGCTCGACGAGGGAACGGGCATCGTGCACATCGCGCCGGGCGCCGGTTCGGAGGACTTCGAGCTCTCGAAGGTCCACGGCCTTCCGGTGCTCGCCCCGATCGACGAGGCCGGCCGGATGCTGCCGGCGTACGGCGCGTTCGCGGGGTTGACGACGGGAGAGGTGGCGGAGCCGGTGACGCGCGCGCTGCGCGAACGGGGGCTCCTCGTCGGCGAGGGGACGATCCTGCACCGCTACCCGATCTGTTGGCGCTGCAAGACGCCGCTCGTCTTCCGCGTCGTCGACGACTGGTTCATCTCGGCCGAGGAGATCCGGCAGCCGATGCTCGACGCGAACGACACGGTCGCATGGACGCCGCCGCAGTACAAGAAACGGATGGACGACTGGCTGCGCAACATGGGCGACTGGAACATCTCGCGCAAGCGGTACTTCGGGCTGCCGCTCCCGTTCTATCCGTGCGAGTGCGGACACTTGAACGTCATCGGCTCGCGCAAGGAGCTCGAGGCGCGAGCGGTCTCCGGGCTCGACCAACTCGAGGAGCTCCACCGGCCGTGGATCGACGCCGTGCACATCCGCTGCGAGGACTGCGATCTCGAGCTCGAGCGCATCCCCGAGGTCGGAGACGCGTGGCTCGACGCCGGCATCGTCCACTTCTCCACGCTCGGCTGGCACAACGAGACGTGGATTCCGCACGGCTACGCGACGGGCGCCTCGGCCGGCCTCTCCGGCGCGGACCTGCCGGATAACGCGTACTGGGAGAAGTGGTACCCGGCCGACTGGGTCTCGGAGATGCGCGAGCAGATTCGGCTGTGGTTCTACGCGCAGTCCTTCATGTCCGTCGACGCTCACGGGCGTCTCGCCGTACCGGAGCGTGCTGACGTACGAGAAGGTCTTCGACGAGCACGGCAAGCCGATGCACAAGTCGACAGGCAACGCGATCGAGCTGAACGAGGCGCTCGACTTGATGGGAGCCGACGTCATGCGCTGGCTCTACTGCGCGCAGACGCCGAGCGAGCCGCTGCGCTTCGGCTATCAGATCGCCGACGACGTCAAGCGGCGCTTCCTCACCTTCTGGAACTCGGTGAACTTCTTCGTCGAGTACGCGAACGTCGAGGGCTTTCGCCCGTCGTGGGGGGCGCTGCATCTGGAGGGCGCTCTCGCCTCGCTCGATCGCTGGCTGACCGAGCGCACGCACGCGTTCGTGCGCGACGCAGAGGCGGCGTACGACGCCTACGACACCGTCACAGTCATGCGCGCATACCAAGCGTTCGTGGACGACCTCTCCAACTGGTACATCCGCCGCTCGCGGCCGCGCTTCTGGCAGGAGGGCGGCGACCCGGCCGCGTTCCAGACGCTGTGGTACGCGCTCGTGCAGTCGCTGCGCGTGATGGCGCCGATCATGCCGTTCGTCACCGAGCGTCTCTGGCGCGATCTCGTCCTCGACGGCCCCGAGTCGGTGCATCTCTCCGGCTGGCCCGAGGTCGAGGAGCCCGACCGCGCGCTGCTCGACGAGATCGCAGCGGTGCGTCGCGTCGTCACGCTCGCGCACCAGGCGCGCGCGTCGGCGGGCATGTCGTTGCGGCAGCCGCTTCGGCGGCTCGTCGTCGAGGGTGCTCCCCTGGTCGCGGCGCACGCCGACGAGATCGCCAACGAGGTGAACGTCAAGGCCATCGAGTTCGGCGTCGTCGAAGCGGAGCTGCGCGTGAAGCCGCACCTGCCGGCGCTCGGACCGCGGCTCGGCAAGGATCTGCCCACGGTGCGCCAGGCGCTGCAGGCCGGCGAGTTCGAGGAGCTTCCGGGCGGGCGATTCCGCACGGCCGGTTACGAGCTGGAGCCCGAGGAGGTGCTCGTCGAGCGCCTCGGACACGAGGGCTTCGCCGTCGCTTCCGCCGACGGCGTCACCGTCGCGCTCGACACGTCGCTCGACGACGAGCTCATCCTCGAGGGCCGCGTGCGCGATCTCATCCGCCAGGTGAACACGATGCGCAAGGAGCAGGGCCTCGATCTCACCGACCGTGTCGTACTGACCGTGCCGGCCGACCTCGAGCCGCTCCTCCGCTGGGCGGAGCACATCAAGAGTGAAGTGCTGGCGGTCGAGATCCGCATCGACGGCGACGCCGAGCTCTCGATCGCGAAGGCCTAAGCTGCAGAGCGCTCGGCGCGGCGGAGCTCGACCGGAAGACGGAACACGACGTCTTCGTATGCGGATCTGAACTCTTCGATGTCGTGCACGCCGCGCGCGCGGAACCAGTCGCACACGCCGCCGACGAGCCGCTCCGGAGCCGACGCGCCCGACGTGACTCCGACGACGCTCACGTCGGCGAGCCAGCTTTCGTCGATCTCGGAGGCGTCGTCGACGAGATGCGCCGCGACGCCTGCCGCGCGCGCGACTTCGACGAGTCGTAACGAGTTGGACGAGTTCCGCGAGCCGACGACGAGCAGCAGGTCGACCTCGCCGAGCAGCTCCTTCACCGCCCACTGCCGGTTCGACGTCGCGTAACAGATGTCTTCGCGGGCGGGTCCTTCGATGTGCGGGAACCGCCGCCGGAGGACGTCGATGATCTCGCGCGTCTCGTCGACGGACAGCGTCGTCTGCGTGATGTAGGCGAGGCGGCTGCCGCTGAGCTCGACGTGTTCGGCCTCGTCGGCCGACTGGACGAGGACGATCGCGTCCGGCGCTTCGCCGGTCGTGCCTTCGACCTCCTCGTGCTTCGCGTGGCCGATGAGCACGATGCGGTAGCCCTGCTCGGCGTAACGGCGCGCCTGCGTGTGCACCTTCGTCACGAGCGGACACGTTGCGTCGATCGAGGTAAGGCTCCGCTCGTCTGCGGCGTCGCGCACGGCGGGCGCGACCCCGTGCGCGGAGAAGACGACGGGCGAGCCCTCGGGAACGTCGTGGACGGAGTCGACGAAGACGGCGCCGTCCGCCTCGAGCTCGCGGACGACGTGCGAGTTGTGGACGATCTGCTTCCGCACGTACACGGGTGCCCCGTACAGCGCGAGCGCTCGCTTGACGGTCTCGACCGCCCGCTCGACACCGGCGCAATATCCCCTCGGAGAGGCCAGAAGAACCCGCGTCACCAAACCAGGAGGAGGGTAGCTCCGAGGAGTGAGGGCCGGGTTAAGGGCGGCTGTGAACGCTTGGCACGTTCTCGGAATATGGAAAAGCCCGCCGCTCGGGGGGGTCGGTGCGGCGGGCTTTCCCAAGTTGCTCACCGCGGCTGCAAAACGCCTAGACGCACGGCCGCAGTGTGCATCGCCCAGTGCTCAGGACGGTAATCGGGCGCCGGAGCACCGACAATGGGCCGTCCGGCCCATCTTTGCAACGGGTGGGAATCACGTTCTCGGACCGGAAAACGCCTCCGCCAGGTTTTTCGCCCCGTATGATCTTCGCCGCCCGGTATGAGCACAACTGAGTCGCACGTTGGAGGTCTGCTCGGCCTCGCCGTGGCTTGGGAAACCCTGGCCGCGGCGCTCGGCGCGCTGCTTGTCGGGCTCGCGGTCGGGACCGTCTTCCGCGTGCGCGCGGTTCGCCGGCAGCAGGCGGCGATGGCGGAGGGGGAGCGCGAGTCGACGCTTGCGCTCGCCGAGGCGCTCGATCGCGAGCGACTCATCCTGTCGATCGGCCGGCGCCTGCGGTCGGAGCTCGATCTCGACGACGCGCTGCAGGCGGCGGTGGCCGAAGCGGGACGCGCGCTCGGCGCCAGCCGTTGCTTCGTGCGCATCGGCGAGAGTGGCGGCCGGGAGATCGTCGCCGAGTGGCTCGCAAGTGGGGCGGCCGGCGTGGCCGAGGATGGCGAAGATCTTCCGGTCTCGGATCTCGTAGCTCGAACCAAGCAAACGGTCGCGATCGTCGACATCGACGATGCGCCGGAGCTCGAGGGTGCGTCAAGCCGCGGGCTCGACCGGCTGCGCGGGCTTGGCGTCAAGTCGGTCGCATCGACGCCGGTGCGCGCGGACGGGCCTCAGCTCGGGGTGCTGACTGCGCACCGTGACGCCGTCGGCGCGTGGACGCACGGCGACCTCGCGCTGCTCGAAGCGGTCGCAGTCGAGGTCGGGCTCGCGCTCCGTCTGGGCAGGCTGATCGACGAGAATCGTGAGCGTCTGGGCGAGCGCACGGCGCTGCTTCGAGCGGCGACGGTTGTGAGCGGGGAGCTCGAGCTGACGGCTGTCCTGCAGCGGCTCGCCGACGAGGTCGCAGCGTTGCTCCAGGCCGACGCGTCCGACTGCTATCTGTACGACCGCGAGCGCGGCGTGCTTCGGTGTGCCGCGGTGCACGGCCTCGACGCGTCGCTCGTCGGCTTCGAGTTTCCGGCCGAGCGCGGGCTCTCGGGCCTTGCGATCCGCGAGGGGCACGCGCTGGTTGCGACCGAGTACGGGAGCGTGGCGGACGAGGTTCCGCATCCGGCGTACGCGGGCTTCAGCGACGCGATCGTGGCGCCGATGCGGTGGAGCGACGAGGTGCGCGGCGTGCTCGGCGTCGGCCGCCGCGAGTCGCGGCCGTACGGGCCGCGCGACAGCGACGTGCTCGAGGCCTTTGCCGCGCTCGCGTCGCTGGCGATTCGAAACGCCGAGACGTTCAGCAGGAGCGCGAGGCAGGCCCGTGTCCAGCGCGGCTTCTACCGGATCGCCGCCGTGCTCAGCCAGTCGCTTTCCCGCGCGGCGACGCTCGACGCAGTCGCACAGGCTGCATCCGAGGCGCTCGGGGGCGCTGCCGCGGTCGCGCTGATGCCGGTCGGGGGCGGCATTGCACTGAGCGGCTCGCACGATCTGCCGCCGGCTCTCGTCGAGCTGTTCGCGGCGGGGCCCGTCCGCGGTGCAGAGGCGCTCGTCCGTTCGGCGTCGAACGAACGGGTCGTCGCCTCGCCGATTCTCGCCGACGACGAGCGTGTCGCGCCCGAGTGGCGCGCGGCTGCGGCGCAGGCGGGATTCGGTGCGTTGCTCTCGGTGCCGGTCGTGAGCCCGCGTGACGGTGCGGGCGGGCTGGTCGCCGTCTTCTTCGGGGACGTCCACTCCTTCAGCGACGACGACCTCGAGCTCGCCCGGCACCTTTCCGGCGCCGCTCGCGGTGCGTTGGAGCGCAGCGAGCTGTACGAGGCGGAACGCAGCGCACGTGCTCTCGCTCAGCAGCTCGCGCGAACCGGCGGGATGCTCACGACCGAGCTCGATCCTGAAGCAGTGCTCGATGAAGTCGTCGACCAGGCGCGAGAGCTGCTGAAGGCGGACGGCTGCGCGATCCGCGTGCTCAAGGACGGCCAGCTCGTCGTCAGCGCGGCGAGCGGCCTCGGATCGGAGGCGGCCGTCGACTCGAGCAGCTCGGCGAGCGCATGGCTCTCAGGAGACGTCGTGCAGTCGCGCGCTCCGGTCGCGCTGGAGGACGCCGGAGCCGATCCCCGGTTGCGCGAGCTCGATCCGATGCTCGCCGCCGGCAACGCGGCGTATCTCGGCGTGCCCCTCGCCGGCTCCGAACGTTCGCCGCGCGGCGTGCTCGCTCTTTACGACGCGCGTCCGCGCATCTGGCGCGAGGAGGAGATCGACGCGCTTCTCGCCCTCGCTGCGAGCACGTCCGCAGCGCTGGCGAACGCGGAGCTCTACCAGCGCGTCGCACTCGAACGCGAACGAAGCGTTGCGATCCTCGCCAACATCGCCGACGGGATCGTCGCGGTCGACCGCGACGGTACTGTCGTCCTCTGGAATGCAGCCGCGGAGAAGATCACCGGCGTCCCGGCGATGGACGCAGTCGGCCGTACCCCGGTCGAGGTGCTGGAGAGGAAGCTCGAGTCCGACCCCGATACTCCGCCCGCCGACCGCCTCGTGCCGATCATGCGCGGCCGCGAGGAGGTGTGGCTCTCGGTGAGCGAAGCAGTCATGCGCGACCCGGTCGGCGCCGTCGCCGGTCGCATCTTCGCGTTCAGGGACATCTCGGCGGATCGCCTCGTCGAGCAGATGAAGTCCGACTTCGTATCCACCGTGTCGCACGAGCTGCGAACGCCGTTGACCTCCATCTACGGCTTCGCGGAGACGCTCCTTCGCCAGGACGTGCTCTTCGGCGAGGAGGAGCGGACGACCTTCCTCGGCTACATCGCGTCGGAGTCGCAGCGATTGACGCAGATCGTCGATGCCCTGCTCAACGTCGCGCGCCTCGACACGGGAGACCTGCAAGTGCGCATCGCGTCCACGGACGTGCGCGAAGTGGTCGGTGAGGCCGTGCAGAGCATGCAGGTCGGATCGCCGAATGGACGATCGTTCGTCGTCGACCTCCCGGAGGAGCCCGTCGCGGCGCAGGCCGACCCCGAGAAGCTGCTGCAGGTGTTCGCGATCCTGCTCGACAACGCGGTGCGCTACTCGCCCGCCGGCGGTACCGTGCGCGTTGGAGCGGAGCGCAAGCGCGACACCGTCGAGCTCGTCGTCGAGGACGAAGGGCTCGGCATCCCGCTCGCCGATCAGGAGCAGATCTTCCGGAAGTTCTACCGGGGCACGGACGCCGAGGCCCGCGTGGGCGCGGGCGGGACCGGCCTCGGCCTGTTCATCGCCCGCGGCCTCGTGACCGCGATGGGTGGAAAGATTTCGGTCAGTTCCCGAGAAGGAGAAGGATCGACGTTCGCGATCGAACTACCGCTGGCAGGGGTCCCGTCGTGATCCGCGTGCTCGTCATCGACGACGAGGCGCCGATCCGGCTGCTCTGCCGCGTCAACCTCGAGGCCGAGGGGATGGAAGTGATCGAGGCCGGTGACGGGCCGAGCGGGCTGGAGCTCGCGCGCGAGCAGCGCCCGGACGTCGTGCTCCTCGACGTGATGATGCCTCGCTTGGATGGCTGGCGCGTCGCCGAGGAGCTGCTCGAAGACGAGCGGACGAGTGAGATCCCGATCATCTTCCTCACTGCGCGCGCCGAGTTCCGTGACCGCGCGCGCGGCCTCGACATCGGCGGGATCGACTACGTCACGAAGCCGTTCAATCCGCTCGACCTCGCGCCGCTCGTGCGCGAGCTCCTCGACCGGATCGAGCGCGGCGAGCGCGACGAGCTGCGCGGCGAGAAGCTCGCCGAGCTACGCTCTCTGATGCAGACGGAGTAAGTCGGGGGACTTACCGCGCCGTCTGCGCGAGGCCGATGCCGCACAGGACGACGGCGGCGCCGGCGAGCTGCGCCGCCGACAGCGACTCGCGCAGCCAGATCCACGCGACGACGGTCGCGACCACGGGCTCCAGCATGGCCGTGACGCCGACCTGCGTCGCGGTGATGTGCCGCATCGCGCCGACGATGAGCGTGAACGGGAGCGCGGAGCCGAGCACGATCACCCAGAGGACGAGCGCCCACACGGGCAGGTGATGCGAGCTCAGATGTCCTTGTAGCGACACCGTGCGCGCAGCGGCCGATGCCGGGAAGCTCCACCACGGCTGCACGATCGTCCAGAAGACGAGGGCGAAGAAGAAGGCCCACGCGAGCAGCGGGATCGCCTCGCGGCTCTTCATCTCGTGCTCGGCGAGCAGGAGGTAGCCGGCGAAGACGACGGCCGCGATCAACGCGTAGGTGACGCCGAGACCGTCGAGCGTGACGCCGCTCCACAGTTGCACCATCAGCGCCAGGCCTGTCAGCGAGAGGGCGAGCGCGAGCCAGATGCGTCGGCGCACGTGCTCGTGCCCGAACGTTCGCGCGTAGATTGCGACCAGAACAGGGCCGATGTACTGGATGAGGAGCGCGATGCCGACCGGCAGCCGATGGATGGCGAGGAAGTAGAAGAGCTGGACGAAGGCGACGCCGACGATGCCGAAGAGCGCAAGCCGCGGGAGCTCGCGGCGCTGGACGCGCAGCGACGACGGCGCACGCACGAGGGCGATCGCCGTGAGCGCGATGAACGCGCCGGCCGAGCGCGCCTCGGTCAGGCGCAGCGAGGACAGCCCGGAGGAGAGCGCGACCTTCGACACCGGGCCGTTGATCCCGAAGAGCGTGGCCGCGACGGCGACCATCGCGTAGCCGACGACCGGCCGCCGGTCGCTCGGAGGCTCCCGGCTCGGCAAAAGCGGCTCGGTCACGCGCGCACGCTAGCCTCTGCGTACGGGGCGTAGCTCAGCCTGGTAGAGCATCCGCTTTGGGAGCGGAAGGTCGCCGGTTCGGATCCGGCCGCCCCGATCAGTTCAGGGACGCAGCGACGGCAGCCGCCACCTTGCGTGCGGCGATGCTTCCCTCGCGCAGCTGCCCGCCGAGCGTCGGCGTGAAGCCGACGAACCACAGCCCCGGCAGCACGGGCTCGCCGTCCGTCTTCGCAGGGAGTCCGCGCGGGCTGAGGACGTCGAGATGTCCGACAAGCGAGTCGAGGCCGGCACGAAAGCCGGTGGCGGCGATGACCGCGTCCGGCGTCACGCGCGACCCGTCCGCGAGCACGACATCGCCGCCGTCGAAGCGCTCGACCGCTGCAACGACTTCGACGCGCCCATGCTTCACCGCCGAGACGATGCCGACGTCGAGGATCGGAGTCGTGCCGGTCGTGATGAACGACGTGCGAATCCCGTGCTCGGGACGCGGAAGTCCCTGCTCGGCGAGATCGGGGATCGAGAGCTTGCGCTGCGCGATGGAGAACGGGTCGACCCACCCGGGCGGGAGCTTGCGGATACCGATGCCGATCAGCTGCGCAGGAATGCCCGCCGTCGCGCGGCGCACGATCTGCGGCGGGTTCCGCACCGACAGGCGGCTGCGCGAGGCGCTGCCGTCTGCGACATCGGTCGCGATCTCCGCGCCGGAGTTTCCCGCGCCGACGACGAGGACGTCCCGCCCGCGGAACCGCGCCGGGTTCCGGTACTCGGAGGAGTGGATCAGCTCGCCGGTGAATCCCTCGAGCCCGGGCCAGTCGGGGATGAACGGCGCGCCGTTGTATCCCGTCGCGACGATGACGGTCTCCGCCTGCATCGGGCCGGCGGTCGTGTCGAGGTTCCAGCCGGGATCGATGCGGTTCACGCGCACGCCCGTGCGCACGTCGATGCCGTGTGCGTCGACGTACTCGGCGAAGTAGTCGATGAGATCGTTGCGACGCACCCAGCGGCCGTAACGCCGCGGAATCCGCTTGCCCGGCAAGCCCGAAAGCAACCGCGGCGTGTGCAGCCGCAGCCGGTCGTAGCGCTCGCGCCAGGCGGCGCCGGGCTCCGCGCCGGCCTCGAGCACGAGCGGGTCGATGCCTGTCCTCCGGAGCAGCGCGGCGGTGGCGAGGCCGGCCGATCCTGCGCCGACGATGACCAGTGCATGGTTCTCCACGGCCGTGGTCATACCATCCCGTGCATGAGGACGTGGCGCTCGATCGTCGTTCGCGCCGGCAAGCGCCTCCTCGCCGACAACGGGACGCTGCTCGCGTCGGCGGTCGCGTACAGCACGTTCTTCGCGATCCCGTCCGTGCTGCTTGTCGCCGTCGGCGTCTTCACGCTCGTCGCAGGCCCGGACACGATCACGACACTCATGCAGCACCTTCGACACGTCATGCCGGCGCAGGCGACGTCGCTTTTCGGCTCGAGCCTCAGGCGGCTCGATGCGCATACCGCACAGAGCGTCGTCGTCACCGCGGTTGGGTTCGTGCTCGCGCTGTGGTCGACGACCGGTGCGATGACGACCTACATGAAGGCGATCAACCTGGCGTACGAGCGGGAGGAATCGCGGCCCTTCCTGCGCAAGCGCCTCGTCGCGCTGGTGATGTCCGCCGTCATCGGGCTCGCGTTCCTGCTCGTCGCGATCCTGCTCCTGTTCGGGCCGTCAGTGGAACGGGTGGTCGCGTCGCACGCGGGGCCCGCGTCCGGCGTCGTCAGCTGGCTGTGGTGGATCGCGCAATGGCCGATCCTGCTCGCAGGCCTGCTCGTGGCATTCGAGACGCTGCTCTATCTCGGACCGGATAAGCCGGTGCGCCCGTGGCGCCTGTTCGCTCCAGGATCGGTCGTCGCGGCGTTCGTGTGGCTTGCGGCGTCTGGCGCCTTTGCGTTCTACTCGGCTTCGTTCGGCTCGTACAACAAGACGTGGGGCTCGCTCGGCGGGGTGATCGTCGTGCTCACGTGGTTGTGGCTGACCGCGCTCGCGTTGCTGTTCGGCGCCGAGCTCGACGCGGAGATCGAGCGCAGTCGCGACGTCACAGAGCAGCCAGTGCCTGCGACGCAGCGTGATCCGCAGCCTCCGCACAGCGACGAGCTTCAACGACGCGCTCGTCATCCTGCCCAGCGGTGAGATTGATCGCCACGAGCGTCGACGCGCCGCGGGCGGCGCCGGCTGCGAGCTGTGCGGCCGCGACGGCGTCGGCGCGTAGGCCCGCGTCCGCCTGGGTGGCGAGCTCCGCCCCGAGCTCGGCGATGTCGGCGGCGATGCGCGCGAGCTCGAGCGGCGGCTCCGCTGCGCGCGCGTAGGCCTGGCCGATCTCCCAGTCGCGCCGATCCTCGGGAAGCGAGGCCGTTGTGTCCTGCGCGGCGAGCGCGCGGGGGTAGCGCAGGGCGTTGATGCGCGCCGCTCCGGTGAGGCGGAGCCGCAGCACCTCGGCCTGCGCCGCGAGCGCCGCCTTGCCGGAGGCGCGTGCGACCTCGGCAAGCGCGTGGGCGGCGGCGACGCCGGCTGCGGCGAGCGCGGTTCCGCCGATCGGCTCTGCGTCCGCGCGATCCTGCGACGTCATTCGGCGCCGAGGCGGAGCCGGAGCGAGGCGAGAACGGAGGGAGTCGCCTCGCAGCCGGCTTCCGCTAGGGCCGCTTCGAGATCCGCGACGATTCGGGCGCGGAAGGCTGCGTCGGCCTCCGCGCGCGCGACGATCGATTCGATCGCGGCCCGGGCGAGCGGAAGCTCCTGCGCGGCCTGCACCCACCCCTGCGGCGCCGGCGGTAGCAGGCGGAGCGAGGCAGCGATCCGCTCTTCGTCGTATCCGGTCATCTCGATCTCAAGACGGGCTCGGGGCTCACGATCTTCCCTCCAGTTCGGCGCGGAGCTTCGTCAGGCAGCGGGAGATCCTGCTGGCGATCGTTCCCGACGGCAGGCCGAGGGCGTCCCCGATCGCCTTGTAGCTCTCGTCCCGGCAAAAGAAGCGGTCGAGGATGTCGTTGCACGGCGGCCCGACCGCATCGAGGCCGGCCCGCACGGTCAACGCCTCGTCGAGCTTGCCGAGCGTCTCGTCGACCTCAGCCGATTCGAGGTCCTCCAGGTCGGCAGGGCCTTCGCGGCGCCCCTCCCGCAGGCGGTCGATGCACAACCGGCGTGTGAGCTGCGCGATCCATGGCCGCACTGCCTCGTCGTTCCGAAGCCGGTCAAGGCGCTCGTACACGCGTGCGAAGACGTCCTGGAACACGTCTTCGGCATCGGTGTGGTTGAGGCGGAACGCCTGGACGCAGATGGCGTACACGTAGCGCGAAAAGCGCTCGACGAGCTCATTCCACGCGTCGGGGTCTCCGGCGCGGCAGCGGGAGACGAGCTCGGCGTCCGTCTGTGTCGCCACCGCGCGAGCCTACTAGGATCGACGGAATGTCGATCCTCGCGCACGAGTCGAACGAGGAGCTTCCGGCCTGGAGCCTGCCCGCCGCTGCCGGCGAGTCGATCCGGCTGCCGGAGGCGTGGACGGAGCCGGTGACACGCGAGTGGGCGTGGGGCGGCACGGCGGGGAAGGGCGTGCGCGTGTGCGTGCTCGACAGCGGGATCGAGCACGGTCATCCGCTCGTCGGTGGCGTCGACCGCTCGGTCGCGATCGTCCGCGAGGACGGCGGCATCGTCGTTCGCGAGGACGACGCGGAAGGCGATCTGTGCGGGCACGGCACTGCGTGCGCAGGGATCATCCGGATGCTCGCGCCAGAATGCGAGCTCGTGAGCGTTCGCGTGCTCGGCGCGGGTTACAGCGGAAGCGCCAAGGTGATGCTGCGCGGGCTCGAGTGGGCGATCGAGCAGGGGTTCGATGTCGTCAACATGAGCCTGTCGACGACAAAGCGCGACTACGTCGACAGGTTGCACGAGCTCGCCGACACCGCGTACTTCAAGCGCACAATGCTGGTCGCGTCAGCGCATAACATGCCGGTCGAGAGTTTCCCCTGGCGCTTCGCGAGCGTCATCTCCGTCGGCAGTCACGAGGAGTCGGACCCGTTCACGTTCTATTCCAACCCGACGCCGCCGGTCGAGTTCTTCGCGCGCGGGCTCGAGATCGACGTGGCCTGGCTCGGCGGCGGCACGCTGCGCTCGACGGGCAACAGCTTCGCGACGCCGCACATCAGCGGCATCTGCGCGCTCATCCTCGGTAAGCACCCGGAACTGACGCCGTACCAGCTGAAGAGCGTCCTGCACTTGACCGCGTCGAACGTGCGCGATGAGTGACCTCCAGGCGGCGGTCGCGGCCGGCGTACTCGGCGCCGAGGAAGGACACCGCGCGCTGCTCCAGTCGACCGCCGAGGTCGCACGCGCGATCTTCAAGGCGAGGGCGTCGTCGATCTTCCTGCTCGACACCGAGACGGACGAGCTCGTCTTCGAGGCCGTCGCCGGCGAGGGTGCACAGACGCTCATCGGTCAGCGGTTCCCGTCCAGCACCGGAGTCGCAGGCTGGGCCCTCGTCACGCGGCAGCCGCTCGTCGTCGACGACCTCACGGCGGACACTCGTTTCTCGCAGGAGGCGGCCGAGTCGACCGGCTATGTGCCGAAGGCGCTGATGGCCGTGCCGCTGCTCGTCGAGGATCGCGCGCTCGGCGTGCTCGAGGTGCTCGACCGCTCGAGCGAGCAGCCGTTCTCGCTCGCGGACATGAACCTCCTCGGCCTCTTCGCGAACCAGGCGGCGGTCGCGCTTGACCTTCTGCAGCGAGCACGCCGTGCGCGCGCGGCGCTCGCAGGCGACGGAGAGCTCGGCGCGCTCGCGCGCGTCGCCGCACACCTCGAGGCGGCGGGCGAGGAGGCGCGGCAGGCCGGGCTCGAGCTGCTGCGCGCGCTCGAGCGGCTCCTCACGCCGGAGCCGTAGGTCCAAAAGAGAAGCCCGGGCGAGCCCGGGCTTCGTCAGTTCTTCTTCGTGGAGAGGTCGCTACGAAACGCGGCGCGAGTGCCCTTCGACCTCGTCGTCCTCGCTCTTCTCGTCGTCGTCGCCGGCCTCTTCGTTCGCGGCGACGCGCCTGTGGGCCTCGACCTCGTCGGAGTCGTCGTCCTGTGCAGCGACCTTGCGGGTCTCGTCCTCGGACATCGGGTTTCCCTCCTTGTCGGAAGTCTGTGCGCTTTCGCGCTGTCCCCCTCTAGACGTGCGTGCGGACGGGAATCTTCCCATTCCTCCTTCAAAAACACAACGAGGGCTGAGATCCTGGCCCGGTGAGCCGGATCGCCGAGCCGTTGCGCGCGTTCTCGACCTCGTTCGCCAATCCGCAGCTCCGGCGGTTGCAGCTCGCCGGGGTCGGGTCGACGCTCGGCAGCTGGGCGTACGGTGTCGCGCTCGCCGTGTACTCGTACGACGCGGGCGGAGCGCGCGCCGTCGGGCTGCTGCTCTTTGCGCGGTGGGGTCTGGCTGCCGCTCTCGCGCCCTGGCTCGCGCTGCTCGCGGACCGCGTCTCCCGCCGGAAGGTGATGCTCGCGTCCGACGCGTGCCGCGTCGGTCTCGTCGCCGGCATGGCCGCGATCGTTGCGACGCACGGGCCGGCGTTCGCCGTTTACGCGCTCGCGGTCGCGTCGACGGCGGCGTCGACCGCGTTCCAGCCCGCGCAGGGCGCGTTGCTTCCGTCGCTTGCGACGACGCCGGAGGAGCTGACGTCGGCCAACGTTTCCATGAGCACGATCTCGAGCGTCGGCATGCTCGCCGGGCCGGCCCTCGGCGGCGCGTTGCTTGCCGTCACGGGGCCGTCGGTCGTTTTCGCCGTCACTGCGGGGACGCTCGTGTGGTCGGCCGCATGCGTCCTGCAGCTGCAGCCCGACCATCCCCCCACGCGCAGGGAGGCCGAGGCGCTGTTGCCTTCGATGCTCGCGGGCTTCCGCGCCATCGCCGCCGAGCCGGCGCTGCGCGTCGTCGTCGGTCTCACCAGTGCGCAGACGCTCGTCACCGGCGTCTTCGAGGTGCTCGTCGTCGTCGTCGCGTTGAGGCTGCTCGACGCAGGCAACGGTGGCGTCGGGTGGCTGAACGCAGCGCTCGGCGTCGGCGGCGTGCTCGGCGCGTTCGCGGTGGCCGCGCTTGGGGGGCGCAAACGCCTCGCCGCCGACCTCGGTCTCGGCGTCCTCCTCTGGGGTGTGCCGATGGCGCTCATCGCCGTCTGGTCGAACCTCGGCTTCGCGCTCGTCCTCTTCGCGGTCATCGGCGTCGGCAACACGCTCGTCGACGTCGCAGGCGTGACGCTTCTGCAGCGCTCCGCCGCCGACGAGGTGCTCGGCCGCGTCTTCGGCGTGCTCGAGAGCCTCATCCTCGCAACGCTCGCCGTCGGTGCGGCGGTCGCGCCTGCACTGGTGTCGGCGCTCGGCGTTCGCACGACGCTCGTGCTCGCCGGCCTGCTGCTGCCGGCGGTCGTGCTCCTGCTCGCACCGAAACTGCGCGCGATCGATGCCGCGGCGCACGTGCCCGTCGAGGCGCTCGAGCTGTTGCGGTCGATCGCGTTCCTCGGAGTGCTGCCGCCGCCGGTGCTCGAGCGGCTGGCTTCGTCGGCGGTGCCGGTGGCGGTCCAGGCCGGCGGGACGGTCTTCGCGCGCGGCGACGAGGGCGACCGCTTCTACGCGATCGCGTCGGGGCGCGTCGCCGTCGATGTCGAAGGCGGAGGCACGCGCGAGCTCGGCCCGGGTGAGTTCTTCGGCGAGATCGCGCTCCTACGCGACGTGCCGCGCACGGCGACCGTGCGTGCGCTGGACGAGGTGCGGTTGTTTGCACTAGAGCGAGACGACTTCATCGCCGCCGTGACCGGCCACGGGCCGAGTCACGAGGCTGTGGAGCACGTCGTGGCGATACGCCTCGTCGCACTTTGAAGCGGGCGAAGGGTGTCGAACCCTCGTACCCAGGGTGGAAACCTGGTGCTCTACCGTTGAGCTACGCCCGCAATGGGCAACTAGCGTAGCGCTGTGTACTTTCCGCTGGAGGCCGTTGTCCTCGCTCCGGTACTGGCGCTCGCCGGCGTCGCACTCCGCGCTCGCGTGCTCCCGCTCGTCGCCGCGCTCACACTCATCTTCGCCGCGTTCGCGACGAAGCTGCAGCCGTTCGCGCTGCATACGTTCCTGTGGGCGCACCTGCTGCAGAACGTCGTCCTCGCCGAGTGGGCGCCGGCGCTGCTCGTGCTCGCCGTCCCGTCCGCCGCCGTCGCCCGCGCGCGGGGCTTCCCGCTCTTCGGCCCGCTCGTCGCGCTGCCGCTGTGGCTCGTCACGTACTTCGCGTGGCACCTCCCGTGGATCTACGACTTCGCGTTGCGCCATCCGCACTCGCTCCTGCACGTCGAGCACCTCACGTATCTCCTCGCCGGAATCTGCCTCTGGTGGCCCGTCGTGCATGGGCGCCAGTCGGCAGGTGCGAAGGCGGCGTATCTCTTCGCGGCGTTCGTGCTCGCGTCGCCGCTCGGCCTCGCGCTCGCGCTCATCCCGCGCCCGGTCTACTCGTTCTACGCGCACGCGCCGCGCACGTGGGGGCCGTCGCCCGAGTCCGACCAGCAGATCGCCGGCGTCACGATGGCGGCGGAGGAGGCGGTCGTGTTCTTCGCCGTGTTCGCCGTCTACCTGTTGCGCTTCCTCCACGAGGAGCAGACCGCCGGCGTCTTCGACGACCTGCGCGCTAGTCGAGGCTGATGGTCGCCGCGAGCTTCTTCGGCGCGGCGAGCAGCCACGAGTCGGTGAGGAACTCGCGCATGTCGTCGCGTGATGCCTCGAGGCGCACGAGCACGTAACCCCAACCGTGGTAGTGCGGCGTCTCGAACAGAATCTCGGGCCGCGCTTCGAGCAGCAGCGGCTTCTCGTCGAGGTCGCAGCGGACAACGACGGCGGCCGGGTCGCTGCGCAGCGCCGCGACGAACTTGCCGCGCACCTTCAACGCCGGTCGGCCGTACGACGTCGACTCCTCGGTCTCGGGGAGCTCCCGGGCGATCTCGATGACGTCCTCCCACGTCAGCATTGCGAGTTGCTAGGTCGGTAGCTCGACGCGCTCGATGACGACGTCCTGGCGGGGACGGTCGCGCGCGTCGGTGTCGAGCGCCGAGATCGCGTTGATGACGTCCACGCCGCCGGTGACGCGTCCGAACACGGTGTGCTTGCCGTCCAGCCACGGGCAGGCATCGGCGGTGACGATGAAGAACTGGCTGCCGTTCGTGTTCGGGCCTGCGTTCGCCATCGCGAGCGCGCCGCGCTCGACGGGGTGCTCGTTGAACTCGTCCTCGAACGTGTAGCCGGGGCCGCCGGATCCGGTGCCGGTCGGATCGCCGCCCTGGATCATGAAGTCGGGGATCACGCGGTGGAAGATGACGCCGTCGTAGAACCCTTTGCGCGCGAGCGAGAGGAAGTTGTCGACCGTCTTCGGCGCGTCGTCGTCGAACAGCTCGACGGCGATGGCGCCCTGGTTCGTGTGCAGCGTCGCGTCGGTCATGTCACAGGAGGCTATCCGCGAGCGGCTCGATCGCGCCGGCGGTCGGTGCGAGCTCGCCGCTCTCGAGGCCGGCGACGATTCGGCGCAGCAGGTGCGTGGCCGCGTCGACCTGATCGGGCTCGAGGATCGTGTTGACCGCGGCGAGGTGCTCGCCGTCGCCGGACAGCTCTACGGTCACCGTCTCCATGTCCTTCGACCGGATGTATCCGTCCTCGGGGAGGCCGACGCGGACGTGGACGGAACGGCCGTCAGGCAGCGTCGCGTCGTGCTCCAGCGGTCCAGCGCGCAAGGTCATCGCGCCATTCTTCCCGAGAGTAGGACTTGGAGGTCGCAAGAACGGGCCGATCGGCCCATGGACGACGTCCGGCGATGGGACCAATCTGGGGCGCAGAATGCGCCGGAGTATCGCCTTGGGGGCAGCTGCGCTCCTTGCGGGAGTCGTGGCTTCGGCCGCTCCGGCGGCGACGCACCGCCCGGCCGTCGCGCTCTCGTCGCTCGAGCAAGGCGTTCTCTACGACATCAATGCCTTTCGGACGGCGAATCATCTGGCACCGCTCCGGCTGTCGGCCGCTCTCACGGACGCGGCGCGCACCCACTCGGAGCAGATGGAGGCCGACGGCTACTTCGCGCACAACTCGTTCGACGGCACCGCCTTCTGGAAGCGAATCCAGGCGTTTTATCCGTCGAGCACGTACGGCTTCTGGTCGGTTGGCGAGAACTTGCTCTGGTCGTCTCCCGACGTCGACGCGCAGAAGGCGCTGACGATGTGGGAGGCGAGCCCCGAGCATCGCAAGAACATGCTCGATCCGAACTGGCAGGAGATCGGCGTCTCCGCCGTGCACACCGATCGAGCCCCTGGCGTGTACCAGGGGCTCGCGGTGACGATCGTGACGACCGACTTCGGCGTCAGGCGGTAACTCTCCGCCGGAGGCCGAGGCCCGCGCCGACGAGCACGAGGCCTGCGATCACGGCGTAGAGCAGGTCGACGCCCGTGAAGGGGAGCGTCCCATTCGTCGAGCCGGAATCCAAACGCAAATTCGCTGTAACGCGCCCGCCAGGATTCGAACCTGGGGCCCTGCCCGCAGGGTGAACCTACGGCAAAACGACGAAGGGGCCACCGGTCGGGTGAGGCAGGTCGAGTGGGAACGGGGATCGACAGCAGCCCGTGCATGGAGATGCTGAGACGCATGACCGCGGCCCTCCACTTCTTCGATGAGCCGCCGCCTGTCTGCAGTCCGGTCGAAGGACACGCAAGACCACTCGGAGTGCTGCCGGGCGGAGACCTCGAGCGGCGTCTTGCGGACGCCGAGCTGCTCACCCTCGAGAATCACCATGACACCGCGTTGGAGCTCCTCGATGAGCTCTGGCCGGAGACGCACACCTTCCCGGTGCTTGCGTGCCGCCACCTGCTCGCCGCCGCCTGGGCGCAGATGTACCGTGGGCGGCTCGAGGAGGCTGCGGGTCTGCTCGAGCGTGCCGACGCGATCGTCCAGTCGCCGCTCTTCGAAGCGGCCGATCGTGCCGAGGTGCTGTTCCGGCGCGGCTGCGTCACGCTCACGCGAGGCGAGGTCGCCGATGCAACGGCGCTCTTCACGCGCACGCTCGAGACGAACGCGCGCTCCGCGCGGCCGTCGCCGCTCCTTGCCGCGCACGTTCTCGACTGGCGCTCACGCTGCCATCAGCTCCGTCGCGACTGGGACGCCGCCGGACGTGACGCAGAAGCCTCGCTCGAGCTCGCAGAGAACGTGTGCGACGACCGGGCGCGGGCGAACGCGCTCTTCCAATCGTCGCTCATCGCTGAGCGTCAACGCCAATGGCTGCTCGCCCGCTGCTACGCCGAGCAGGCGCTCGAGCTCTACATCGAGCAGAACGACACGCTTTCACGGGCACGCATCCTCAACAACCTCGGCGGGCTGCAGTTCCTGCTTGGCGACGTCGCAGGCGCCGAGCGAGCGCTCGTAGAAGCTGCCGCCACCGCGTCCGAGGCGGGGAGCGACGCCGATGTCGCCCAGGCGACGTCGTCGCTCGCCCAGGTGATGCTTCACACCGATCGTCCGCTTGAAGCTCGAGGCTGCGCGCTCAACGCGATCGATCTACTCGCCGGGCGCGACGACTTCCGCGACGAGCTCGGAAACGCCGAGCTCGTCGTCGCGCAGTCGTTCACGGCCGAGCACGAGACGTCTTCTGCGACCGCGTGGCTCGACCGCGCGGAGCGCACCTTCGCCAGGCCCGAATTCTCGAGTCAGCGCGCCGCCGTCTGGATGGCACGCGGCGACTTGGCCGGAGCGAACGGAGACCACATATCGGCCGCCGAGCTCTACCGGCGTGCGGCCGAAGCCTTGCAGGACTTCCACTTCTAACCCAAGGAGGCACCGATGTACCGCTACGCCGTACCCGCTCTCGCACTCGCCATGATGCTTGCTCACTGGAAGCTCGGCATCGCACCGCTCGGCTTTTCGAAAGGCGCCTAGACAGACGGTACGCGCCCGGGAGGATTCGAACCTCCGACCCGCGGATTAGAAGGTCTCCGAATCGAGGCGCTCTGACGTGTTCTCGCGCGTCTTAGGTGCTCTTGGGTGCGCCTAGGCTGGGCGGATTGCCGCAGGTTGGGACAAGGTTTGGGACAAAGTCGTACGTCGAGCACCTGCGCCAAAAGTCGGCGGAGATGTATGCCGAGGCGGGGCGCGGCTCTACGCCCGCGGAATCAACGCCCATCTTGTAGCTGATGAAGCTGCCGGCCGTCGCCGCCGCGCGCCCTGCGGCCGCAAGGATGTGGCCAGGGAGAGTTGGCGCGAGGAAGAACGCGATCACAAGCGCCCCGCCCGTCCCTTCGGCCCCCTATCCCCGATCGGGTGAGGTGACTCGTCACCAACACGCTCTGTCGTCACCTTGACATTGGCAGCGTCGCCTCGGTGGACGACGCACGAACGGCGTCCTCTTACGTTCTTTCCAACCACTCGGACGAAGGAGGAAGCCATGAAGCTCACGTCGACCAGCACTCGCCCGTATCTCGCCGTCGCCGCCGCGGCGGTCGCGCTCACTGCTCCCTCAGCCGCGCTCGCGCGCATCCCCGAGGGAGCCTCGAACGGATCACAGGCGCCTCCGGCCTCGGACCAGGTCGTCGTTCCCTGCGGCACCACCGTTCCGGTCGGCTTCGGCGGATCCAATGTCACGATGACGCCTTCGTGCGCCGCGCTGCCGCAGAGGTCGAGCGCCATCGTCGTCAGCCCTCTGCGGGCCCGGAGGACGAGAGCGTTGCTGCCGATCGTCGACCGCTTCGTGCATTGGGCCGCGGTGCAGGATGCGTTCCTCGCCGGCCAGTAGCTGACGCCGGGGGGCTGGAAGGGCCTGCCTACTCCGGGTAGGCCCTACGGGCGGGCGGCCCGCTGCGCGAGGCCGTCACGGTCGAGGACGTACACCGTGCCTCGACCGAGCTTCACCAGACCGCGTTCCTGCGCGTCTCCGAGTACGGCATTCACCGTCGCCCGTGACGTGCCGGCAAGACCTGCGATCTCCTCCTGCGTGAGCGGGATCTCGGCCGGTCCATCGGCACGGGGAGCGTAGACGCGCGCAAGCTCGTCGAGCCGTCGGAGCACCCGCCGCTCGACCGGGACGTACAGCGCCTCGAGGAGCCGCTCGTTCACGGTGCGCACCTCGTCCGCTAGAACGGCAATGAGGACTTCTGTGACGCTGGCGTGCTCGCTCCGCAATCGGTCGAACTCCGCCTGGTAGACGCAGAAGGTCTCTGCTGGCTCGAGCGCTTCCACCGTTGCCGACCGGCGCGCACCGTCACCGACGAGCGCCATCTCGCCGAAGCTCTCCCCAGGCCCCCGAAGGGCAAGCGTCGCCTGCTCCCCGAGAGGTGTCATCACCCGAATCGCGAAACGCCCTTGAGAGATCAGATGCAGCGAGTCGGCCGGATCGTCGCGATGAAAGACGACCTCGCCACGACGGAACGTGCGTCGGCGCGCGACCGCGAGCAGTCGCCCCACATCCTCATCGGGAACCCCCCGCAACAACCGCCACTCCACCCCGAGGATCCTCCGTCACATCAAGGACGTTCGCAACGGCTTGGCGGCAGCTCATTTCGACCAGTGCCAGTCCTCGACGTTCCAGGTGAACACCTGGAGCGCCGAATCCTGGGTCCCAAGCAACCCGTCAGCGCGAACGAGCGGCCACGGCCGGTCGTAGAGCGGAATGGAGGGCACGTCCGCCGCGAGAAGCGCATCCGCCTTGCGGAAGTCGGCGCTGCTCTTTCTCGGATTCGTCTCCTTCGCGCCTGATTGCAGCAGCGATGTCACCTTGCCGTTGCAGTAGTTGAGATAGTTCGTGCTTCCATGGCAGCTCCAGACGCCTGTCCCGCCACTAGGGCCGAAGAATCCCCAGGCAAACTCGAACAGGTCGTCGTCGGCGGATGTGATCCCGTTGGCGCCGAAGAGCTGCGACGTGGTGAGGCCGTCGTCGCCGAGCGCGATCCCCACGCGGGCGAGCTCGTCGCCGAACATCCTGTACATGATGGCGCGCCTCGGATCGGTCCTTTCGTACATGAACCGGACGTTCGCCTGCACGCCCCCGCACGTCCAGACCGGCGCGCCTGCTGACGGCACGCTCGGGCCACCGGTGCAGTGCTGTCGGAGAAGATCGAGCGCGCCGGTAGGGTCGTAGGTCCAGCGCGCGAAGTCGGGTTGCCCTCGAATGTCGGTCCGAGAGAAGTGCGACTCGCGCCACCACTCGTGATGGTGACGGGAGCGCATCAGGTCGTCCGTCCTCGACCGCCCTACTCGTCAGTAGCTTACGAGGGCGGCGTCCGCCGTGGCCGAGGGAGAGGACCGTCGCACAGCCAAGCGGGCTGCGCCGCGACCGTCTGTGGACCGGAGGATAACGCCGGGCCGCACTACTTGACGATCAGGTAGCCCCTCATTCCACCGAGCAGGTCGTCGGAGTACGAGCTCAGGTACTCGTAGGTCCCAGGCGTGGTGAAGTCGATCGTCAGTGTCGCGCTGGCCGCACCGGGCGCGAGCACTTTGGTGTGCCATCCGGGGCACTTCTTCCCCTTGGTGCCGAGGTCGCAGACCCTGAAGTTGTGGGAGAGGATGCTCGATATCGGGTTGGTGACATTGAAGGTCACCTCCCCGGTCGGGACGGTCAGCCTGACGAGCCGACCGGACACGACCTTGGGTTGGCCTGCGGTCGAGAGTGTGAAACTGAACGCGGTCGGTGTGTTCGCCCTGACGGCGACGACCGTTCCCGTCGTCGTGGTCGTCGTCGGTGTCGCGGTAGTCGTCGGCGTTGTCGTTGTCTTCGGCGGCAGTGCGACCGGCGTGACGACGACTGTGACGAAATCTGATGTCCCCTGCGTGTTGTGTGTGTCACCGTTGAGCACGACCCGCACGTCGAAGGCCCCGGGCTGGTGGAAGTCGTGCGTGATCGAGTAGTTGGAGCCTGCGTCGATCAACGCTTTCCCGATTGTGGTCCAGCTGTTGCTTGTGCTGCCGTTCCCTGTCTGTAGGAACACGTGCTCGCCGACGTGGACGCTGACTGGGAGGATGTGGCCGGTAAACGTCAGCGGATGGCTGGTGTGAGTGCTGGTTGCGCTCGTGTGCAGTGTGAGGAGGGTGGCAACGTGCTCGTGCACTGTGCGGCTGCGAAGATGGCTCGCTCCGGCAGAGGTCGCATACCAGCTCTGGTTGATGGTCACTGCGCCCGCGGAACGTGCGAACTTGTAGAGGCCGGTCGCGTCGGTGGTGGTGGTCTGCTCGACCGTGAACGTGCTTGTGGGGTTGACTTGGCGATGGAGCACGATCTTCTGGCCGCCGGGATGGGGTCCGCCCAGCTGGCCGTAGATCAGCACCCCTTCGCCGGTCGTGATCGGGTTAGGCGTGGCGTTGATCGTCAAGCCGGCGTTCGTCCGTGCGGCGCTGACGATGCCCGCAGCGACCGCCGCCGCAAGAACAGTGAGCAACGAAGCTGGCACGAGAATGCGCAAGGGCATGAAGGCAGTCCTTGGACCGGAGGATAACGCTGGGCCGCACTACTTGACGATCAGGTAGCCCCTCATTCCCTTTCTCGCCCAATTCGGCCACCGTCGAGTCGGGGTCGTCGCACATGAGCGTGAATTCGTCCTGCGGCGTGTCGCCGGAATGGACGCCGAGTTCGGCGGGCGGCAGCTTGAAGATCAGCCAGCGTCGGGCGGATCGTGGCCCTCGACGGAATCCCAGCCGAGCACGTCGCGTAGCGTCTCGCGCAGCCGCTCAGCCTCACGCGTGTAGAGGAGCAAAAGTCTCGCGCGCAGGTCCTTTGATCTCCTGGGCCGCGGTGGTACGTTCCGGTGGTCGTCAGTAGGCAAGGCCCCTTCGGGTCGGAGGCAGCACTATGACCTGGTCGTTCGGTCGTCCGCTCGGTGCGTGCGCGGCTGTGTGTGCGTTGTTCGCGGTCTTCGCTGGAACTGCGTCGGCGCTCGCGAAGCCGATCGCGATCGGTTCCAATAGCACTGGGCTGCCGTCGATGCCCGCGGTCGCCGTCGATTCGGCGGGCGAGTTGTATGCGGTTTGGCTCGAGCAGCCCGCCGACACGACGCTGAACTTCTGCAAGGTGCCGATCGGCGCAGCCGCCTGTGCCGCTGTCGAGCTCTCTGTCCCGGACCCGAGCCATGCCCAGTTCTTCGACCCTCCGAGCGTGTTCGTGGTGGGCACGACGGTCCGCATCTTCGAGGAGGTCGACGGCGCCCCGGACCGGCACCGTGACGGGTTTGACGAGTGGATCTCGACCGACGGCGGTGCAACCTTCACGATGTTCCCGTATTCCCTCAGCTGGACGGGGGTGGGCGACACCGCGGGCACCGGCCCGATGCCGGTGGTCCCGTTGTTCGGCGACTCGGTCGGGATCGGCGAGATCAGCGCTGTGTCCAATCCGCTCTTCCAGGCGAACTCGCTGGTAAGCCCGACCGACTATTCGCTCGCGACCTTGCCGACGCCGTTCGCGACGCTCTCGGCGGGCTACACGACAGGGAATCTCGGCGGCGAGTTCGCGTCTCAGCTCACCGGCGGCACGCCCGGCGTGCTCGGCGTCTTCCAGCTGAACTCGACCGGGCCGTGCCCGTCGGGGAACGGGCTCGTCTTCTCGTGGGCCTCCGATACCCCGGCGACGACCGATGCGGGGCTGAACACGTCGAGTTTCTGGCCGCCGCTCGCGGAGCTCCAGTGCAACGCGGCGTACCCGGCCGTCGGCGGCGGCCCGTCGGGCCTCGGTGTCCTCTTCACGAACGACACGAGCCTTGCCGGCGTCACGCAGTTCCGGAAGTTCACCGCGCCGGGGACGTTCGCGCCCGCTGTCACGGTGGCGGAGGGGACCGCGCTCGACCCGTCGCTCTCGCAGGACGGCGCCGGCGGAATCTACGCAACCTGGCGCACAAACGGCGTCGGCCTCCGGCTCGCATACAGCGCCGACGGCGGGCTCGCCTGGATCGGCGCCAGGACGCTCGTCGCCGGTGACGTCGGCGCGCCGGCAAGCGCCGTCAACCCCGCGGGACAGGGTTGGGCGGTATACGCGGCCAACGGAACCGAATACGCGCAGCCATTCGCCGCGGCCGACGCGAACGTGGCGCCCAGCGATCACAACCTGAGGGTCGTACCCTCGTCGTTCTCGTCGTCGGCGACGATCCACTACACGGACAGCGAAGCGGCGAAGACGACCTTCACCGTGGTCAAACTCAGGAAGGGCCACCGCGTGACCGTCGGGACATTCGCGCACACCGACCTCGTCGGGCCGAACAGTGTTCCCTTCCCATTCCACGCACTCGTGAAGGGCCACTACGTGCTGAAAGCGACCCCGACGCTGGGGTCGTTGACAGGCAAGGCGGTCGTCGCGTCCTTCGCCGTAACCTGAGGCTCGCCGCGTCGTCGGTGAAACGAGAGCGTCGCGAAAACAACGTTTGCGCTCGTCCGTGATGGCTGGAGGCGACCCTGCCCGCGCGGGCGTCGCTCGGGGAGCACTTACGGACGCCGGCGCATGCGACGGCGGATTCGCCGCGCGACAGTGGCCGCAGACGTTAGTGTCCACTAGGGCTTACGACGGAAGGACAGGTCGATGAGGCGTTTGGCCGTGTGTGTTGTTTCGGCGGTCGGGGTGTTGGCGCTTGCCGCGGGAGCGGGAGCGATCACATACGGCGTTCCTGACGGTAACGGTCATCCGGAGGTCGGTGCGCTGCTTGCTCAGCAGGCGTTCTCAGACGGTACGTGGGAGGAGTGCTCTGGGACGCTGATCGCGCCGAAGGTCTTCCTGACGGCTGCGCACTGCGACGAAGGCGTGAGTCGCGTCGCGGTCACCTTCGACTCGTCGTATGACGCCAGCACCGGCACGACGTACTGGGGAACCTGGCACGCCGACCCGAACTACAACAAGGCACAGAGTGATCCGCAGGACATGGCGGTCGTCGTGCTCGACAAGACTGTGAAGGGAATCACACCGGCAAGGCTGCCTGCCGCTGGCTCGCTGAGCGATCTGTCCGGCGATCAGCAGTTCACCTCTGTCGGCTACGGCGCACAGTCGGTCACAAACGGTCCTGGGGGCAAGACATTCCACTACGAGGACGTGCGGTTCGTCTCGACCGGAACGCTCAACGCGATCACCCCGTCCTGGCTTCGCATCTCGCAGAACCCTGCCACCGGCAACGGCGGCACCTGCTACGGCGACTCCGGCGGTCCGAACTTCCTCGGCGCCGGCGCCGGCGAGACGAACATCATCGCGGGCACAACGATCACTGGGGACACGGCGTGCCGGTCGACCAACGTCGACTACCGGCTCGATACCGTTTCCGCGCGCGCCTTCCTGGGCCAATACGTGACGCTGCCCTAAGCGCGACTCTCTGCAGTCAGCCTCCTGCGAGCCCCGGCGAGCCGCGACTCGTGTCGCACACGTACGGCGCCATGCGCCCGTCGGTCGCCGCGCGCGACGCACCTGCGAGCGAGACGAGCTGGTCGCCGAACTGGACGTCGCCCGCCGCCTCGTTCACGGTCGGGTCGGTCGTTACCGACGAATCGTTGACCACCGAGGGCAAGACGTTCTTGAAGTAGAGGAGGATCGCGCGTTGCTGCCATGGTGTCTTCCGCGTCGATGGATCCAGAACCTGATAGGTGATTCAGTTTTCGCCGTTCCCGGCTCGGTTTCTTGACAAACCAGGATCCGAGGTGCAATAAGA
>CAVOMK010000021.1:0-119947 GCA_963697005.1 uncultured Actinomycetes bacterium
GGGGTCCCGACGGGGCCTTTTCGCGCCTGCCGGATGGTCGGCCTGGGGCTAACGGTGATGCTTTAGGCGAATTCGGCCTGCGCCGATAGGTCATCTTGCGATGTTCCTAGGTCGAGGCACGACGACGCTGGCAGCGCGGCCTTTGACCTTTACCGGCACGAGCTGTCTGCGTGGCGTCGGTTTCTGCGTCTCCCGCTCGGGATTTCACTCGTTGTCGGATGTGCCTGTGCCGCGCCCCTCTGGCTTTATGCGCCTCATGGTGAGTTCTTCGCGGGCTTCCTCGTTGGCGGTGTGTACGGCATGGCGTTTTGGATCTCGGATGACCCTCCCGAGTTCGTCACCAAGTGGGAAGCGGGGCGCCGAGGGAGAGCGAAAGACCGGTGACATCCTGAAACGATTGGAAAAGGACGGGCTGGCGGAGCGTTCACGGCCGCCAAGCGCGATTCGGCGATCTTGACCACATTGCCGTCGGGCCGGGCGGGATTTCCTGCTCAACACAAAGAACCTCTCAGGCTCGATCACGGTTGAGGAGAGCGGCCTAACGGCCTCGTACGGCGACTCGCCGTGGAAGTCGTTCACGCACACGAAGCTATCGCCCGCGATGCATGGTGATGCAAAGCACCTCAAGGAACGCATATGCGCAGCTACCGGTCTGACTTACTGGGTGCAGCCGGTGGCCGTTATCTGGGCGCCTTCGGCCCATCCGAAGTGCAGCACCATGGAGTCGCATACCTCGAAGGAGCACGGCTCGCGGACTGGCTCCGAAATCAACCCCATCGGCTATCTAGGCGAGACGCGGAGCTCATTCAGCTCGGCCTCGAAGCCGAGTAATCGTCCCACGGGCGGCTCCGCTAGTACCCACAGCCGAGCCGAGTTAGCCGGCGGCAGCCCCACCACGTCATAGGATCGCGCCATGGAGGACGAGCACCTTCGAAGCGCCTGCTTCGCGTCGCTCGATGTTCTCTGTGCGCAGTTCGGCGAGGACGTGCCTTACCTGGGCGGACTCGACCGCGGTATTCCATCGCGGGCCGGCGCGTTCCATTCCTGTCCACACAGAAGGGGATCTTCCGCGCCGCCGCTCAGGAAGGGTCCGGCCGCGCTCTCCGTCCAGACATCATGGAAGTCGCCGTACGGGGATAGGGAGCTGGACGACGGTTTCCTCTATGCATACCGCGATGGCGATCTCGATCAACCAGACAATCGCGCGCTACGCGCGGCCTTCACGCTGAGTGTGCCGATCGTCTACTTCTGGTCGACGCGCCCCGGGCGATACAAGCCGATCTACCCCTGTTACGTGATCGCCGACGACCCAGGAGCGCGGCAGGTGTTGCTCTCCCCCGGCTTGATGGCCGGCGCTATGGACGAGCCTGCTCCCGTGCCGCTCGAGGATCCGCTCGAGCGCCGATACAAGGTCCGCGAGACGCGCATGCGTATGCATCAGGCACGGTTCCGAGGCCTCGTACTCGACGCGTATTCAGATCGGTGCGCGATCTGCCGGTTGAAGGAGTCTCGCCTACTCGATGCGGCGCATATCGTCGGCGACCTCGAAGAGCACGGCCAGCCCGTCGTCCCCAACGGCTTGAGCCTTTGCTCGATCCACCACCGGACCTTCGACCAGGACCTTGTTGGCGTCTCGCCGGACTACACGGTGCACGTCTCGAAGCGGCTTCTCGATGACGAGGACGGACCAATGCTCGAACTGCTCAAGACGTTTCACGCGAAGCAGATCGTCGTGCCGTCGCGTTCGGCGTTGCGTCCCGACCGGGAGCGGTTGGCCGAGCGCTTCGAGCGCTTCTCCGCCGCGTCGCCTTAGTCGTGCCTGCTGGCGATCTCGGCAGCAGCCCGGGAGTGTTGTTCTCGGCATGCGCAGGCGCCCTTCGAGTCGGTGCCGAAGAAGCCGTATCTCGTCCTGCCGTTGACCGCCTCGGCCCCTTTGTAGAGAGCCCCGCGTCATCGATGATCACCGTGCGTAACGGAGGAAGAGCATCGCTGACGAGATATCCCTCGAGCCGGCCGCGTAGGCGACGGCGTTGCCCTCGACCTACCGGAGGGTGAACGCCATCAAGATCGCGTCAACCATCTCGCCAGCCCGCTGGTAGTGACCCTTCCGATAGCCCTCGCGCTCGAAGCCGAACTTCTCGTAGAGCTTGATCGCAGGCTCGTTCCACGGGAAGACGTGCAGCTCGAGCTTGCTCACGCCTGACGCCTTCGCCCAGTCGACCGCCGCCTCCAGCAGCGCCCGCCCAACGCCCTGCCGGCGCGCGTCTTGCGCGACCATCAGGCCGATGTCGGCGACGTGCGCGCTCGCGGGATGCGCGTCGCGCGCGACCGACAGCCGGCCGACGATCGCGCCGTCCTCCCGCTCCGCGACGAACACCGCCGCATGCGCGTAGCGGCGCACCGCTTTCAGGTATCTCCGCTCATCGCCGACCGAGCGCCACTCGCCGTCGGCGGAGATCAGCCACGCCTCCGGCTCGCCGCTGACTTCCTCGGCTAGGCGCGTCAGCGCTTCCGCATCTGACGGTTCCGCACGACGGACGACGAAGTCGCTCACGCCACCACCATGCCCGCGCCGCCTCGGCGCGGGTCGCCCGCCGCTGCGAGCTCGCCGTCGGCGCGCACCTCGACTGCGCTCACTCCGCCGAAGTACAGGTTCCTCCGGCCGAAGCGGACGACGTTCTCGCGCTCGAGCTCGATGCCCGGCTCGACATGGACGACGCCGCCGTCCAAATGGAGGCGCGGCGCGTCGACTGCGTCTTCGACTCCCATGCCACGACCTATGACATTCGCCACCACCTGCAGGATCGCGCCGCGCAGCCGCTCCGAGCCGGCCGAACCAATCACGAGCCGCGGGCGGCCGTCTTGCAGCACGACCGACGGCGCCATCATCGACGTCAACCGTCTCTCCCGGGCGCGCGCTGCCCTTCAGATCCGCTTCTCCGAGCATGTTGTTCAGGTGAATGCCCGTCCCGGGGACGACGACGCCGCTCCCCGATCCGAGCGAGCACGACAGCGACGCTGCGTCGCCGCGCGCGTCGACGACGGAGATGTGCGTCGTCCCGCCTGCGGAAGGGACGCGGGCCGCGTCCATCACCTCCATCGCGTGAACGATGTCGAAGTCGTCGCCGAGCGACTCGAGCCCGAGCGCGATCAATCTCCCTCCGCTCGACGGCGGCGGGTTCGACAGGAACTCGCAGCCGCGGTATGCGCCAGCCACCGGCTCGCGTTCGATCACTGCGTACGACTCGAGATCCTCGCGCGAGAACGGCAGCAGATCGCCCTCGTACAGGACGCGCGCTCCGTCGGCCGCGATCCGGTCGATCGTGTCCGCGAGATCGGGCAGACGGAAACGCTCGCCCGCGAGCAGCATGCGGCCGCCGTAGAACGCGTCGCCCTCCGGCGAGTGGCGCAGCAGCCCGTCCAGGATCCGGTGCAGGTACCCCTGCGCCGGCGTCAGCTCCACGCCCTCGCGCGCGAGCGCTGCTGCCGGCGCGGCGAGCTCGGCCCACGGCAGCGAGCCGAAGCGCGCGTGCGCCGCCTCCAGCCCCAACGCAGTCCCCGGCACGCCGACCGCAGCCGGTCCCGTGTGGAACACCTGCTGCGTGTCGCCGTCGAAGTCGACCGTGACCGCGAGCAGCTCCCCCTCCACCGGCGCCCGCGGCACCGCCACGAACGCGTCGAACACGACCGTCTCGCCCCCGCGGTGGACGAGCATGAACCCGCCCCCGCCCGGCCCGGTGAGCATGCTTTCGGCCACCCAGGAGGTGAACGCGGCCGCCACGCAGGCGTCGACCGCGTTCCCGCCCGCCTCCAGGACGGCCGCCCCGGCCGCCGCGGTCGAGGGGATGCCCGGCTGCAATCGCGCCTCTCATCCCGAGAGCAAACCAACCCGGGCTTCGGCGTCTATACAGGTGAGGACAGTTGGGGTCGTTGGTCGCGCACGGACGGAGGGTCAGCGGAGCAGCCTCGCCGCAGGGGCGCTCCTGCTGTGTGCGCTCGCCGCGCGGTGTGGCGGCGGAGCGCTCGCTTGTCTCCCTGACCTAGGGGTAATCTCCAGGCATGGTCCGGCGCCATCCGCTCGTCAGCGAGGCGCTGCTTTCTGCGGCCGCCGCCGCGTCGATCGCCGCAATGCTCGCGTGGCTCGGCCCGCCCGGCACCGACCTGGCCGCGCACGCATACCAGCGCACGCTCTTCCTCGAGCACGGCTTCACGCTCTGGAACAACTTCTGGTACGCGGGCCGGTACAGCTTCATCACGTACAGCCTCATCTACTACCCGCTCGCCGCCGCATTCGGGATCAAGCTGCTCGCGGTCGCGACGGTCGCGCTTGCGGCGCTCGCGTTTGCGGTCATCGTCTGGCGCGAATGGGGCCCGACGACGCGCTGGTCGAGCCGCTCGTTCGCGGCCGTGTGGGCCGGCATCGTCCTCTCGGCCGCATTCCCATTCGCGCTTGGATTCGCGCTCGCGCTTCTGGCGATCTGGGCGTTGCAGGCGAACGCGCGCTGGCGGTTCGCCGGCCTGGCGGTGCTGACGCTCGCCGCGAGCCCGCTCGCGTTTCTCCTCCTCGCGATCGTCCTCGCCGGCATCGCGCTCGGCCGGCGCGTCTCGCTACGGAGCGCGTGGGTTCCGGTCGCAGTCATCGCGATCGCCGGTCTCGGCGAGTTTGTGCTGTGGCGGCTGTTCCCGGGCGGTGGGCGCTTCCCGTTCTACACCGCCGACGTTCTCGCCGGGTCCGCGTTCTGCGTGCTCGGGCTCGCACTGACGTGGCGCATCGAGCGGGCGCGGGTGCTCCGCTTCTTCTTCGCCGTCTACCTCGCCGCGATGATCGGCTCGTACATCGTTCCCTCCGAGCTCGGCGGAAACATCGAGCGGCTGCGCTTCATCGCCATTCCGCTCGCGGTGCTCGTCTTGACACTGCGGCGCTGGCGGCCGCTGCCGGTCGCGATCGGCGTCGTTGCGCTCGCGGTTTCGTGGAACGTCTCGCCGCTCGCCGCGAGCTTCATCCACGGGCAAGCGGATGTGACCGCCAAGGCATCGACATGGTCGGGTGCGATCGCCTTCCTGCATGCGCACGCAGGACCCGAACGTCCGCGTCGAGGCGGTCGACACTGCGGGGCACTGGCCCGCCGTCTATCTGGCGGACGCCGACATCCCGCTCGCGCGCGGCTGGTTCCGGCAGGACGACTTCCCGCAGAACGAGGTGCTCTACAGCAAGCTCGGCCCGCGCACGTACCTGCAGTGGCTGCACGGGCTCGGCGTCGGGTACGTCGTGCTCGCGCGGACGACGCCCGACTACAGCTCGATCGCGGAGGCGGCGCTGGTGCGGAGCGGCCGCGCCGGTCTCACGCGCGTGTACAAGGACGGCGATCATCACGATCTACCGCGTCCCGCACTTCCGGCCGATCGTCACCGGGCCGGACAAGCCGCGCGTCGATGCGATGACGCAGACGCGCATCATCGTCGGCGTCAAGAGCGGCGGGACGTACCGCATCGCCGTGCGCTGGTCGCCGTACTGGCGCACGTCGGATCGGATGCCTGAGCCAGGGCACGGACGGGATGCTGCGCCTGACGACGCTGCACGCGCGCACCGCGAGCATCGGGTTCATCGTCAGCGCGGACAGCGCGCTCGACACGCTCGCCGGCCAGCGGCCGACCTGCACGCTGCCGTAGCTAGACGCGAGATCTGCGTCGCCGACGCGGATGACGCCGTCGTTCAGGATGTCGGCGTTGATGCCTGCGCGGTGGACGAGATCCTTGATGATTCCCGGCCGCGTCATCGATTCCAGGTGCTCGCACGGCTCGCACAGCTCGACGCCGTAGCACTCCACGTCGCCCACCTTGAACGTCTTGCCGACGAGGCCGTTCAACTGCACGCCGCGCACCGTGATCTGGCGGCGTGTCTCGCCCACGCCGAGCCCCACGTCCTCGACCTGCTCCGCCTCGACGAGCGTCAGCGCCTGGCCGGGCTTCGCGCCGCCGGCGTCGAAGTGCCGGTCGCCCTCGAGCCCCTTGCCTGCGAACGCGCGCACGGAGTCGACCGGCTCGAGCGGGCCGCCGTCCTCCGGGCCGATGTGGATTGCCTCGATCACTTGCCACCCACGATGAAGGAGACGAGCGTGTCGATCTTCGCCTTGCTCAGCGTCGTGGCGAAAGTCTGCGGCATGAGGCCCTTCGTGAAGCCCGGTGCGATGAACGCGTTCGGGCTCACGATCGACTCGCGCACGAAGGCTGCGAGCGCCATGTTGTCCTTCTTCGCGTCCACCGCAGGAGCGGTGTCGAGATCGGGACCGACCTTCCCGGTCGCCCCGGCCGCCTTGAACGTGTGGCAGGCGGCACAGCCGGCCGAGGTGAAGATCGCCTTCCCGGCCGCGGTCGGCGCGGCGGCGGTGGTGGTCGTCGCTGCAGCCTTGGCTGTCGTCGTCGGCGCGGCCGCCGTCGTGGTTGCAGGAGCCGACGCCGACACGGTCACCGTGCGCGTCCCGCCGCCGTGGTGGCCGGTGTAGTGGCCCACCGCCCAGCCGACGACTCCGGCCGGGAAGAGCAGCAGCACGAAGAGCACCCACATGAGCACCTCGCCGACGGCGACGATCGGCTTCGGCCGGTTCCGGGGAGGCGCCATGGCCGAAACGCTATCGGATGACGAGGTCGTCGAGCGGCTTGCGCTTCGCGCTGGCGGACCAGTCCTCCGCGCTCCGCGACTCGACGTGCAGCTCGCGCTGCGGATAGCCGAAGGAGAGGATCATTTTCACGTCGCCGCCCACGAGCTCCGCCGCGCGCTCGGCGTCGCGGATCCCGTTCGGGCACGAGACGACGCCCAGGTCCCAGGCGGCGAGCATCATGTTCTGCGCGCAGCGGCCGACGTCGAACGGGAACGCCTCGCCCGTGATCGCGACGACGAGGCCTGCGGTCTGCACGTTCTCGGGCGCGTACACGGCCTCCGCCAGCGCCGCCTGGTCGGAGACGACGACGAACTGCCACTTCTGCGTGTTGCGAGAGCTGCCGGAGAGCCGTCCGGCGTCGAGGATCCGCAGCACGTCCTCCTCGGCGACCGGACGATCGGCATAGCGGCGCTCGTCGCGCTTGCTCGCGATCGCGAGGAACGCGTCCACCTAGTGGCCCACCACTACTGCTTCAGGAAGGACGGCACGTCGACGTCGCACGTCGTCGACGAGCGACGGCGGCGCGAACGTCGGCCGATGCGCGCGCCGGCCGCGGCCGATGCCGGTCGCGACGACGGTCACCCACACCTGGCCGGTGAGCCGGTCGTCGACGGTGGCGCCGAAGATGATGTTCGTCTCCTCGGTGGCGGCGGCGCGGATCACCTCTGCCGCCTCGTTCACCTCGATCAGCGTCATGTCGTCGCCGCCGGCGACGGAAAGCAGGATGCCGGTCGCGCCGGTGATCTCCTCGTCGATCAGCGGCGAGCGCAGCGCGCGCTCGGCCGCCTCACGCGCGCGGTTGTCGCCCGTCGACGAGAAACCGATGCCCATGAGCGCCGTGCCGGAGTTGCTCATGATCGTGCGCACGTCGGCGAAGTCGAGATTGATGAGGCCGGGCAACGTGATCAGGTCGGTGATGCCCTGCACGCCCTGGCGGAGGACGTCGTCGGCGACCTTGAACGCATCGAGCATCGAGGTCGAACGGTCGAGTACCTCGAGCAGGCGGTCGTTCGGGATGACGATCGTCGTGTCGCACGCCGCGCGCAGCGCCTGCACGCCCTGGTCGGCCTGCGTGCGCCGCTTCGTGCCCTCGAACTTGAACGGCGTGGTGACGATGCCGACCGTGAGCGCGCCGAGGTCGCGCGCGATCTTCGCCACGACCGGCGCGCCGCCCGATCCGGTACCTCCGCCCTCGCCTGCGGCGACAAACACCATGTCCGCCCCGCGCAGTGCGTTCTTCAACTGGTCGTAGCCCTCCTCGGCGGAGCGGCGGCCGACGTCGGGATCTGAGCCCGACCCGAGCCCCTTCGTGAGCTCGCGCCCGATGTGGATCTTCTGGGGCGCGTCGCTCATCTGCAGCGCCTGGCTGTCGGTGTTCACAGCGACGAAGTCGACCTCGCTGATGCCGGCGTCGATCATCCGGTTCACCGCGTTCAATCCCGCGCCGCCGACGCCGACGACCTTGATGACGGCGAGGTACGCGCCGGTGTCGGCCGACGGGGCGCGGTACAGGCGCGGCGGGGCCTCAGGCATCGGCTCGATGTACCGGGCGACGGGAGGCTCGTGCCGAATCTGCGGGGGCGGCGGGGCCGGCGGCGGCGGAATGGGCGCGGGCGGCGGCGGGAGCGGAACGGGCGCAGGCGGCGGCGGGAGCGGAACAGGCACAGGCTGCGGCACCGGCGTCTCCGCGCGCGCCTCCTCCCAGCTCGGGACGTGCTCGACCGTGCGCTCCTCGGGCTCCTTCGGCGCAGCCTCCGGCTCTGCGCTACGCGCCTGAGTTACATCGCCGCGGTCGCCTCCAGGCTTCTGCTCTGCCTGGCGCTGCGCAGCCTCCGTCGCGCGGAAGAGCTCCGCGAGCGGGCCTTCACGCATGCTGGCGCGCCGACGCGCCATCGAGCACCTCCTTGGCGAGGTCGCGATACATGCTCGCAGCCTCTCCGGTCGGGTCGTACTTCAACACCGACATTCCCTTCACCGGGGCCTCCGCATACCGCACAGTCTTGCGGATCTTCGTGTTCAACACGAGGTCCCCGAAGTTCTCGCGCAGGATCTCGACTGCCTCCTTCGAGTGCAGGAGGCGCTTGTCGTACATCGTCGGGAGGATTCCCTGGATCGCCACGTCCGGATTCAGGTTCTCCCGGATCATCGTCAGCGTGTTCTCGAGCTGGACGAGGCCGCGCAGCGAGAGGTACTCGCACTGCACCGGCACGATCACGCCGTTCGAGGCGACGAGCGCGTTGATCGTCAAGAGGCCGAGCGACGGCGGCGTGTCGATGAGGATGTAGTCGTAGTCCTCCTTCACGGGGAGCAGCGCCTTGTCGAGCGCGCGCTCGCGGCCGATCATCGAGGACAGCGCGAGCTCGGCGCCCGCGAGGTCGATGGAGGAGACGGCGATGTCGATCTCGCCCTTGCGGACGATCTCGGTGATCGGAAGCTTGTGCACGAGCACGTCGAAGAGCGAGCGCTCGATCTCGTCCGGGTTCCAGCCCTGCGACATGGTGAGATTGCCCTGCGGGTCGAGGTCGACCGCGAGCACGCGCTTGCCCTGCTCCATGAGCGCGACGCCGAGGTTCAGCGTCGTCGTCGTCTTGGCGACGCCGCCCTTCTGGTTGGCGAACGCGATGACCCTAGCCACCGACGGTCCCCGATCTGCCCGCCCCCGGCCCTGGGGGCGCGGAAGCAAACGCGCAAGCGCCATAGTCGCTCACCATTCCAGCCGGCATAGCCGAGTCCTGCTCCGATACGGTCGCAGCCATGGACCGGAAGTGGCGGACTTTGATCATCGTCTGCGTCGGCATCTTCATGCTGCTGCTGGACATCACGGTCGTCAACGTGGCGCTCCCGAAGATCCAGCGGGACCTGCACAGCTCCTTCACCGACCTCCAGTGGGTCGTGGACGCGTACTCGCTCATGCTGGCGAGCGTCGTCCTCAACGCCGGGTCGCTCGGCGACCTGCTCGGCCGCAAACGGGTGTTCCTCACCGGAGTGGTGCTGTTCACGGCCGCCTCCGCCCTGTGCGGCGCGGCGACGGACCCTCTGTTCCTGAACCTGGCACGGGGCGCGCAGGGTATCGGCGGCGCCATCATGTTCGCGGTCTCGCTGGCCCTTTTGACCCAGGAATTCCACGGGCGGGAGCGCGGGACGGCCTTCGGGATCTGGGGCGCGACCATCGGCGCTGCGGTCGCCATCGGGCCGCTCGTCGGGGGCGCGCTGACCGAGTGGGCCGGCTGGCGGTGGATCTTCTTCGTCAACCTCCCCATCGGCGCGGCGTGCCTGTTCTTCGGCGCGCGCATGCTGCGCGAGTCGCGGGACGAGGAGCACGGAGGGCTCGACATCCCGGGGCAGATCACCTTGTCGGTGGGGCTCTTCGCGTTCGTCCTCGGGCTCTTGCGCGGCAACGACTGGGGTTGGTCGAGCGGGCGCGTGGTCGGGCTCTTGGCGGGATCGGTTGTGGCGCTGGTCGTCTTCGGCCTCGTCGAGTTGCGGCAGGAGCGGCCGATGTTCGACGTGCGCCTCTTCCGGGTGCCGGCGTTCGCGGGCGCGCAGATCGTCGCGTTCACGATCTCGTCCTCGATGTTCGCGATGTTCCTGTACTTCACGCTCTACCTGCAGGACATCCTCCTGTACTCGCCGCTCCAGGCCGGCTTGCGCTTCCTGCCGCTGTCGATGATCTCGTTCTTCGTCGCGCCGGCGACGGGGCGGCTGATGGGTCGCGTGCCGATCCGCGTCCTGCTCGGGTCGGGCATGGGCCTCGTCACGATCGCGCTCTACCTCATGTACGGCGTGAAGGTGTCGTCGGGGTGGACGACGCTGCTCGCCGGCTTCCTCATCGGAGGCATCGGCATAGGGATGGTGAACCCGCCGCTCGCGACGACGGCCGTGAGTGTCGTGCCGGTGCAGCGCGCGGGGATGGCGGCGGGCGTGAACAACACGTTCCGGCAGGTCGGGATCGCCACGGGCATCGCCGGTCTCGGCGCGATCTTCCAGTCGTACTACCGGCCGGGCGGCACGCCCGCGCAGTTCATCCACGGGCTGAACGAGATCCTGCTCGTGTCGACGTTCGTCGCGCTCGCCGGAGCCGTGCTCGCGTTCGTGCTCGTGCGCGGCAAGGACTTCGTCGCTAGCGGGCAGCCAGCGCAGGCGCAAGCCTGACCGCCGAGCGGCCGCGCGTGGCGAAGTGCCAGCCGGCGAGGACGAGCATGACCATCGCGCCGGTGCCGACGACGAGCAGCTGAGCCGAGACCGCGAAGGCGATCGCGTCGCCCGCGTGCACGCCGCTCGCGATGAGGATCGCGGAGCCGGCGCCCGCTTGCGTGGCCGCACCCGCGGGTGCGATCGGCAGCGCTGCCGACGCGGCGGATGCGCAGAGAAACGCGAGCGCGAGCGGGAACGAGGTGCGCATCGAGAGCGCGTCGAGCAGCAGGAAGACGGCGGTCGCGCGCAGCGTCCACGAGACCGAGATGAAGACGAGTGCCGCGATGGCCCGACGGTTGGAGTGCGTGTGCCCCGCGAGCCAGCGGCCGATCCGGAAGCGCAGGACGAAGCTGCGACCGGCGAGGTGCGGCAGCGAGGCGACGAGCAGCGCGGCGAGGATCCCAGCGCCGGCCACGACGGCGAAGCCAACGCGCACCGTCCACGAGTGCGCGTGCACGGCGGCGACCGCGGAGAACGGCGCGAGCGCGACGTTGTCGAGCAGGCCGAGGACGACGAGGCTGAGCGCGACCGCGCCGAGCCCGGTGCGCACGCCGGGGAAGCGCTTGACGCACGCGATGCGCAGCGCGTCGTCGAGCCGGCCCGGCAGCGCGACGCCGCCGACGCATGCCGCGCCGCCTGCGAAGGCGAGCGAGGCGGCGCCGGGGCGATCGTCGGCCGCGAACAGCCGCTGCCATCCCCAGGCCTTGAAGGCGTACGCGACGAGGAAGAGGAGGATCGCGCCGGAGACGAGGAGCGGGTCGGCGTGCCTCAGCGGGAAGCCGCTGTGGGCGAACTTCCGCCCGCCGACGACCGCGACGACAAGGAGCACCGCCGCGAGACCACCGTTGAAGATGACCTGGACTTTTCTATTTGTGAGAACCCGCCGCACAGTCGTTCCGATGCGGTTATCGGCAGGAACCTCAGGGCCCGGCTACCTCGAACTGGCTATTGCCCAGGTTCACCGGTGTCAGACACCAAAATCGGTGTCTGACACCGGACAGCTAACCGGGTTCTCCGTCCAAGTAGTCCAGAAGCTCCAAACGGGTGATGACCCCGAGGCCGCGGAAGAAGACCTTGTTCGAGCGCGGGTACCAGCAGACGTCGGCTGGGTCGCGCGTTCCGTACGCGAGATAGGTGAGCCCGTTCACGCCGGCCCGGAAGGAATGCGGGATGCGCGTCCCGGGCGGGCGCGAGACGATGTGGCCCGCGCGCACCGGCAGCGCCTCCGTCGGATCGGCCGGAAACGGGTGCTTGGGATCGGGCTGCGACCACAGCTCCAGCTCGCCCTCGCCGTGGAGGATGACGAAGAGCTCCTCCTCGACCGTGTGACAGTGCGGTGGCGCTCCCTCCTCGCCGGGCGGCAGCGAGACGAGATTGAGCCCGGTGAGCTTCGCGCCCGCGGCGGCGCCGAGCGGACGCGAGCGCCCGCCGAAGTGCGCCTCGACGTCGTCGACGTTGACGATCGACGGCGGCCGCTCGCTCGGCTCGGGCCATTCGAGCTTCTGGTCGCGGTCGTACGGATGCGCGCCCGCGCCTGCCTCGGTCCACGTCGGCCAGAGCCAGTAGATGCCGATCTTCGGGAGGTACGCGCCGCCGAGCCGGCTGCGCGGGCCGTACGCGAGCACGTCCAGCCCTGTCGCGCCCGCCTTGAGCGTGTGCGCGGCGAGGCGCGGCGCATGCACGAGCGTGTCTCCGGCCCGCACCTCGAACGTCTCGCCGTCCTGCCACGAGAGCCCGGTGCCGTTGAGGACGAAGAAGGTCTCCTCGTCTGCGCCGTGCACGTGCGCGGGCGTCGAGATCTCCCCTGGCCCGAGCAGGATCCGGTTCACGCCGACGCCGACCGACCCGGCCGCCTCGCCGAGGAAGAACCAGTCGCCGCCGGCCGCAGGCTTCGGCGAACGGCGCGGCGCGATCTCGTCCCAGTGAACGACGTCACACGGCGATCATCGCATGCGCCGCAAGCGCTGCCGCCGCTCGAGTCGCACGATCGTCGCCCTCGAGGCGCGCCCACGCCTCGGCTTCGCGCACGAGCTCCTGCAGCTCGGAGAGCACCGCCGCCGGGTGCGCGCCCTCGCGCTCGAGCGCCTCGATGCGCTCGAGCCGGCGCAGCACCGCGCGAGCCTCGTCCATTCCGTGACCGTAATCGGGCAACCGTCTCAGCTTGCTCGCAGCTCTGCCACGCGCGCGCGTCCGGCCTGCAGGCCGAGCAGCGCGTGGTCGAGCTCGCGTAGGAGCCCGGCGCGATCGCCGTGGAGGAGCATCGCGACGAGCATGCGGCGGACGAGATCCGGCGTCGGCGTGCGGAACGAGTCGGCCAGCTCGCTGCGCTCCTCGGCCGTCTCGCCGAGCAGGGCCGCCGCGCGCATCGCCGCCGCCCACCTCCCGTCGCCCTCGCCGAGGGCGGCGTCGACCGCGTGCCGGAGTTGCTCCCCGCGGAACGGGTCGTCCTGGAAGAGCGACAGTTCCCAGCGGTCGAGCGCGTCGCCGAAGTGCGCGTCGGCGTCGGCGAGCGCGAGCTGCGGGATGAGCTTCGCGGCCACCTGGGCGCGGAACGGATCGAGCCGCGTCGCCTCGCCGGGCGGCGGCGTTGCCGCGATCGGGAGCACGGGCCGGATGCCGAACGGCCGCCAGTCGAGGCGCTCGAACAGCACGGGGCCGGCCGCGACTGGCGCCGCGGTGGCGAGACGGATGGCGGTGACTGCGTCGGCGAGCTCGCCGGGCGCGTCCGGCGCGTCCTCTGCTCCGGATTCCAGCTGTCGCTCGAGCTCGAGCACGCACGCGCGGTCGACCTCGCGGCCGAAGTCGCGCGGCAGCAGTCCCGACGACTCGGGCCAGAGCGCCGCGAACTCGCCGGTCGCGCTCTGGCGCACGCGCATTCCCTGGCCGAGCTCGATGTCGCTGCCACACGAGAGGCCGACGAGCGGTGCGATCGCGCCGTACGCGTGACCGCTCCCGAACAGGAGCGCCTCGGCTTCCTCGTACGCCCGGTCGAACGCGACGTCGTCCCAGTCAAAGCCGCCGCAGCCCTCCGCGACGCGCACGAGCAGGGGGACGAGGACGGTGCGATACGCGTCCTTGTACACGCGCGCGAGCGGCTCGCGGGCAAGATCGTCGAGCGCGGCCTGCACGTCCGCGCGCGAGCGCAGCCGCTCGGCCTGTCCCTCGATGAAGCCCTTCACGAGGGGCCGGTACTCGTAGAAGGAAGGCGCGTGCTCGTCGAACGCGAACGGCAAGTCCTCGCCGTGGAAGACGGCGAAGGCACCGAGGCAGAATCGGCGCAGCGTGTCGTAGAGATGCGGGGACCGCATTGGACCGTCTGCTTACGACTTCGGCTGGCCGCCTCCTCTCTGGGACCTCGCCTACGATCTAGACATGACCCGCCGGTTCATCGGCGTGCGCTGGTGGCTCGGGGCGGCCTTTGCGGTCGTCGCCGCCACCTCGACGGCGATCGTGGTCTCCCAGTTCTCGACCCGCTCGGAAAACGCCTTCCGCGGCAACGCCCAGGCGCTTGCACTCACCGACGCGCTGCTCGCCGCCAAGGATCCGACACCGGCGAGGCTCCAGCGCCTCGCGAAGCAGCTGAACGTGCAGCTGCGCGTCTATCGCACGATCCCGGCTGCAGGGCCGGCGCGCCATGCGGTCGCGGCGGCGCTCGGCGGGCGGGAGTCCGTCGGTGGAACGACGAACGGGAAGACGTTCGTCGCCGCCGTGCCGCTGCCGGGAGAGGCGGTCGTCGCGCTGAGCGACCGGCCCGACGTCGCCGCCGCGATCGGCATCGTCCGGAACCAGGCGCTGCGCGCGGGCGTCATCGCCGGCGTCGTCGGCGTCATCGTCGGCCTGCTGCTCGCGCAACTCATCGCGCTGCGGTTGCGACGGCTCTCGCTCGCTGCCGAGGCGCTCGCGCACGGCGACTTCGAGACCCCGCTGCGCTTCCGCTTCCGGGACGAGTTCGGCGCGCTCACGTACAACTTCGAGCGCATGCGGCGGCAGCTCCGCCGTTCGTTCCGGCACATCGAGGGGGAACGCGACCGCCTGCGCATGCTGCTCGAGCGCCTGCACGAGGGCGTCGTCACGGTCGACCAGGAGCTCGCCGTCAACTTCGCGAACAACGAGGCGCGGCGGCTGCTCGGCGTGCGGCTCGCCGCCGGCGACCAGCTGCCGGAGCCGTGGGAGAGCTTCTCGTTGCGCGAGTTCGTCGAACGCCTCTTCGATCCCGACGCGTCGCTCGCGCAGGCGCACGTGCGGCCGGACGAAGAACACGCGCTCGCGCTCGTCGGCATTCCCGCTCAGCCGGAGGGCGACACCGTGCTGATCGTGCTCGACGACCTGACCGAGCAGGAGCGGCGCGAGCTGGCCGAGCGCGAGTTCGTCTCGAATGCGGCGCACGAGCTGCGTACGCCGCTGACGACCATCATCGGTGCGGTCGAGGTGCTGCAAACCGGTGCCAAGGAGAACCCCGAAGAGCGCGACCGCTTCCTCGCGCACATCGAGCGCGAGGCAGCGCGGCTGGCGCGGCTCGCACACGCATTGCTCGCGCTCGCACGCGCGCACGCGGGCGAGGAGCGCCCGCGGCTCGAGCCGACCACCCTCGAGCCGATCCTGCGCGAAGTGGCCGACGATTTGCGGCCGCGCGACGGCGTCGTCGTCGAGATCGAGTGCCCGCCGGGCCTCGCCGCGAACGTGAACCGCGACCTGCTCGAGCAGGCGCTGCGAAATTTGGGCGAGAACGCTGCGAAGCACACGGTCGCCGGTCGGGTCGTCCTGCGCGCGTACGCCACGGGACGCACCGTGCGCGTCGAGGTAGAGGACACGGGCATCGGGATGAGCAGCGAGACGCAACGCCACGTGTTCGACCGGTTCTTCCGCGGCGCCGACCGCGACCCGGAGGGCTTCGGCCTCGGGCTCGCGATCGTCCGCCAGGCGGTGCGCAGCCTCGACGGCCGCATCGAGCTCGACTCGGCGCCCGGGGAGGGCACGCGCGTGCGCATCGTCCTCGAGCGTGCGCAGGTGCGCGAACAGGTGCCCGCATGAGCACCGTGCTCGTCGTCGACGACGATCCCGGCGTTCTCGACGTCGTCGCGTTCACGCTCCGCCGGGAAGGCTTCGACGTCGACGAGGAGTCCGACGGCATACGCGCGCTCGCGGCGGCACGGGCACGTGAGTACGACATCGTCATCCTCGACGTGATGTTGCCGCAGATGTCCGGCACGGAGGTCTGCCGCGCATTGCGCGCCGAAAGCGACGTACCGATCGTGATGCTGACCGCGCGCGATGCCGAGCGCGACCGCGTCCTCGGCCTCGAGCTCGGCGCGGACGACTACGTGACGAAGCCGTTCTCGAGCGCCGAGCTGCTCAGTCGTGTCCGCGCGATCCTGCGCCGCCGCGAGCTCGACCGCGCCAACGGCGGCTCCGCGGTGCGACAGCTCGGCGGGCTCTATCTCGACCTCGTCCGTCACGAGGTGACGGTCGACGGCGACCCCGTCCGGCTGACGCTGTCCGAGTTCAAGGTGCTGTCGCTCCTCGCCGAGCGGCCCGAGCGGGTCGTCTCCCGGCGCGAGCTGATGCAGCATCTCTGGTCGAGCGACCACGTCGGCGACGAGCACGCGTGCGAAGTGCACGTCTCCAACCTGCGGCGCAAGATCGAGCGCGACCCGACGCGGCCGCAGAGGCTCGTGACCATTCGCGGGATGGGCTACAAGCTGCTTTCGATTGAGGCCCTTCCGGTTTGGAAGGAGGGTTTAGCGGCGATACCGCCCGCAGGGATGCAGATGGGAACCTCGACCGGGCCTGGGCAGGGCCGGCAGCTACAGGCGATCACCGACGCCGCGCTCGCTCACCTCGAGCTCGATGCGCTGCTCCAGACGCTCGCCGTGCGCATCAGCGAGATCCTCGGCGTCGACTCGTGCACGATCGTCGTGCACGCGGCGGAGCACGACCGGGTCTTCTGCGCCGGGCCGCAGCACGACACGGTCTCGACGTACGTCGTCCCGCTCGAGCTCTCCGGCGTAATCCTCGGTGAGCTGCGGGTCGCGACGCTCACGCCGCACGACTTCGACACCGAGCTCCTGCACCTCGTCGCCGCCCGGGCTGCGATGGCGATCGAGCATGCGCAGCTCTTCGAGTCCGAGCGGAAGGCGAGACAGCCGGCTCGAGTGCGTGCAGGCCGTGACCGACGTCGCGCTTGCGCACCTCGAGCTCGAGGAGCTGCTCCAGGCACTCCTCCTCCGGACCCGGGACATCCTCGAGGTCGACACGTGCGCCGCCCTCCTGCTCGATCCCGAGCGCAACGAGCTCGTCGCACGGGCGGCGGTCGGAATCGAGGAGGAGGTCGAGCAGGGCGTGCGCATTCCCGTCGGCGGTGGCTTCGCCGGGCGCATCGCCGCCGATCGGCGGCCGGTCATCCTCCCGGACGTCGACTACGCGCACGTGCTCAATCCGATCCTGCACGAGAAGGGGATCAAGTCGCTGATGGGCGTGCCGCTCATCGTGCACGACGACGTGATCGGCGTGATCCACGTCGGCACGCTGACGCCGCATGAGTTCACGCGCGACGATGTCGAGCTGCTCCAGCTCGTCGGAGAGCGCGCGGCGCTCGCGATCGAGAAGGCGCGCGTGCACCAGGAGATGGTGCGCCTCGACCAGATGAAGCTGAACTTCGTCGCGATCGCGTCGCACGAGCTGCGCACGCCGGCGACGAGCGTGTACGGGCTGCTGACGACGCTGCGTGCGCGCGGCGACGAGCTCGCGCCGGACGTGCGTGCCGAGCTCGAGGAGACGGCGTGGTGCCAGAGCGACCGGCTGCGGCGACTGATCGAGCAGCTCCTGGATCTCTCGCGGCTCGATGCCCGCGCGATCGAGGTGCAACCGCAGCCGATCGTGCTCGAGCGGACGCTCGCCGACCTCGTGACCGGCGACGACGTGTTCGTCGACGTCGATCCTTCGCTGGCGGTCGTGGCCGATCCGCTCGTGATCGAGCGCGTGGTGACGAATCTCATCGCGAATGCGCGACAGCACGGCAAGCCGCCGGTGCACGTCCGCGCGGAGGCGCGCGACCGGCATCTGCGCATCACGGTGACCGACGCCGGCGACGGCGTCCCCGAGCAGCTCGTGCCGAGACTGTTCGAGCGGTTCGAGCACGGCGGCCCGAGCGGAGGCACCGGGCTCGGCCTCGCGATCGCGAAGGCGTACGCGAACGCGCACGGCGGCGACCTGTACTACGAGCCCGGCCCGTGGGGCACGCGCTTCGACCTCGTCCTGCCGCGCAGCTGAGCCGGCGTGACACTTCGGTGACGCTGATGTACAGGTAACTGCTACCGGTCTTCGCGGGGCCATGCGGCACCCGAACGACCGGTACCAGGTACCCCGGTGTAGGTGTGACGCCTTATGCGCGGAGGACGGCGCGGCGTGGGCCGGCGAGGAAGCCGGCTTCGATCAGCAGCGGCATGACCATGGTGTCGACGACTTGCTCGCCGTCGAAGCGCTCCACTGCGAGCCGCTTTGCGCGGCCGCGTTTTACGTGGGAGACGAGTGCGGCGAGGGCGACGCGCAGCCACTCCTCCTCCGGATCGCGGAGCGGGACGAGTGAGCGGCCGCCGCGCTCGACGAAGAGCGCCGCTTCGCCGCCGAGCAGGACGACGTGCGCGCCCGCGACCCGCGCGGCACGAGCGCCCGAACGCTTCGGCCACGGCAGCACCGCGCCGTACGGCTGCGCCGGGTCGGCGGCTGCGAGCACGAGTGCCTCCGGCTCGTCGCCCTCGCGCGGCCGCAGCTCGCGCAGCCGCTCGACCGCGCCGCCGAGCGCGAACTGTGCGCCCCCCAGGCCCTCGACGAAGTAGCCACGCCTGCATGTGCCGAGGGTTTCGAGTGCGCGCAGTTGCTGGTACACGGCTCCGTATCCCCCCGGTATGCCTTCGCCGCGTACGCCATCGCGCGTGACGATCCCCTGGCGCTCGAGCAAAAGCTCTGCAAGTGCGCGCGGATCGCGCTCGCCCGCGAACAACGGAGCGGCGCGCGACCAGCGTCCCTGAGTTGCCGTAAACGCCGCGGCGCGTGACCGTGAGAACCGTCTTCCGTGACGCTTCTGTGACGGTACCTGGTACCGGGACGTGGCTCGAAGGGGCTGCCAGGCGTCGTTCGTCACCTCGCCGGACCAGACGAGATCCCAGAGCGCGGGCAGAAGCTCGTCGCTGCCGAAGTCGCTCCAGAAGAGCGCGCCGCCGGCAAGGGCAGCGCGGATCGCGTCGTGCTCCGGTCCCTCCGGCGCGGGCGCCGCGGACGGCTGCCCGAGCAGACCCGCGTCGTCGCGGAAGAACACCGCGACGCGGTCGAGCCCGGCGCCGGCCCACACGAGCTCGCCGGACGCGCACAGCTGGTCGAGCTGCTCCGGCCTGTAATCGGGCACGCGGCGCGGCAGCACCTCCGACTCCCACAGCGACACCGGCAGCGGCAGCGCCTGCAGCGGGATGAGCGCCTCGCGCAACGACGCGCGCCGGTCGATCCCGTGCCAGTTCGGCAGGAAGCGCCCGAGCGCGGCCTGCTCCGTCGGCTCCACCTCGCGGCGCAACGCGGCCAAAGAGGCACGCCGGAGGCGGCGCAGCACCTCGGGATCGCACCACTCGCGCTCCGTCCCGCCGGGACGCAGCTCGCCGCGCACAAGTTGCTCCTCGCGCTCGAGCGCGCGCAGCTCCTCCTCGACGTCGGCGCCAAAGGCCGCGTTCGCCTGCGCGGTCGTGAACGGCCCGCGCCCGCGCGCGTACCGGTGCACGAGCTGCCGCAGCGAATCGGGGCCACCCTCGAGGAACACCTCCGGCAGGCCCGACGGCGGCATGATCCCGAGTGCGTCGCGGTAGCGCCCGGCATCCTCGGCCGCCGCCAACGCATCGCGGAACCGGTAGGCACGCCGCTCGCGCACGAGCGTCTCGGCGAATCCCGGATCGAACTCCATCTGATGACCGCGCAGACGGAGCAGGTCGTGCAGCTCGTCGGCGTTGCGCGGCTTCGACCGCAGCGACGCCTCCACCTCTGCGAGTGCGTCCACGTCGATGAGCTCCCGCAGCTCCTCCTGCCCGAGCAGCTCGCGCAGCAGGTCGCGGTCGAGCGACAATGCCTGCGCGCGGCGCTCCGCGGGCGGCGTGTCGTCCTCGTACATGTAAGTCGCGATGTAGTCGAAGAGAAGCGACGACGCGAACGGCGACGCGCTCGACGTCTCGACATCGACGAGATCGATCTCGCGCGTCTGCAGCCCGTGCAACAGCTTCTTCAGCGCGGGCAGGTCGAAGACGTCCTGCAGGCACTCGCGATACGTCTCGAGCACGATCGGGAAGCTCGCGTACTTGCGCGCGACCTGGAGCAGGTTCTGCGCCTTCAGCCGCTGCTGCCACAGCGGCGACCGCTCGCCCGGCCGGCGCCGCGGGATCAGCAGCGCTCGCGCCGCGTTCTCGCGGAACCGTGCGCCGAACAGCGCCGTCTGCCCCACCTCGGCGAGGACGAGCTCGTCGAGATCCTCCGGCGAGAGGATGAGCTGATCGGTCGCAGGCGGCGCGTCCGACTCGGGGAGATGGAACGCGATGCCGTCGTCGGACCAGATCGACTGCACGTCGACGCCGAGCGACTCGCGCAGCCGCGCCGCGACCGCCATCGCCCATGGCGCATGGACGCGGCCGCCGAACGGCGTGAGGATGCAAATGCGCCAGTCGCCGATCTCGTCGCGGAAGCGCTCGACGACAACGGTTCGGTCGGACGGGACGACGCCGGTCGCGCGCTCCTGCTCGCGCAGATACTCGATGAGGTTCCACGCAGCACGGTCGTCGAGCCCCTCGACCTTCGGCTCGTGCTGCGCGAGCAGTTCGCGCGAGAACTTGCCGATCGCCGCGCCGAGCTCGTACGGCCGCCCCACGCCTTCGCCCTTCCAGAACGGCACCGCGCCGGGCACGCCGGGCGCAGGCGACACGAGCACGCGGTCGCGCGTGATCTCTTCGATGCGCCACGACGACGCGCCGAGCACGATGACTTGGCCTTCGCGCGCTTCGTACACCATCTCCTCGTCCAGCTCGCCGACGCGCCCGCCTCCATTCACGATGAAGACGCCGAAGAGGCCGCGGTCGGGGATCGTCCCCGCATTGGTAACTGCGAGGCGGCGCGCGCCCTCACGCCCGCGGATCACGCCTGCGGTGCGGTCCCACACGATGCGCGGCCGCAGCTCGGCGAACTCGTCCGACGGATAGCGGCCCGCGAGCATGTCGAGCACGTTCTCGAGCTGCGCGCGCGAAAGGTCGGCGAACGGATACGCGCCGCGCACGAGCGTGTGCAGCTCGGCCACCTCGATCTCCTCGTCGGCGCAGATCGCCACGATCTGCTGCGCGAGCACGTCGAGCGGATTGCGGGGGATCTGCGTCTCCTCGATCGCGCCCGCGAGCATGCGCTGGAGGACGACCGCGGACTCGAGCAGGTCGGCGCGGAACTTCGGGAAGATGCGGCCTTTCGATACCGCGTCGAGCGTGTGTCCGGCGCGGCCGATGCGCTGCAGCCCGCGCGCGACCGACTTCGGCGACTCCACCTGGATGACGAGGTCGACGGCGCCCATATCGATGCCGAGCTCGAGCGACGACGTGGCGACGAGGCACGGAATGCGTCCCGCCTTCAGGTCCTCCTCGATGAGGACGCGCTGCTCGCGCGCGAGCGAGCCGTGATGCGCGCGCGCGACTTCTTCTTCAGCGAGCTCGTTCAGGCGTAGCGCGAGCCGCTCGGCGAGCCGACGGTTGTTCACGAAGACGATCGTCGAGCGGTGCGCGCGCACGAGCTCGAGCATCGCCGGATAGATGGAGGGCCAGATCGAGTGCTGCTCCGTCGGCTCGCGCATGTCCTCGAGCGGAACGACGACCTCGAGGTCGAGCTGCTTCGCGACGCCGGCGTCGACGAGCTCGATCGCGCGGCCGCCTGCGACGAAGCGGCCGATCTCTTCCAGCGGACGCTGCGTCGCGGACAGTCCGACACGCTGGAAGCCCCCGGCCAGCCGTTCGAGCCGCTCGAGCGAGAGGGCCAGGTGCGCGCCGCGCTTCGTCCCTGCGACGGCGTGCACCTCGTCCACGATCACCGTCTCGACCGTGCGCAGCAGCTCGCGCGCCTGCGACGTGAGCAGGAGGAAGAGCGACTCCGGCGTGGTGATGAGGATGTCGGGCGCGTCGCGGAGCATCGCCTGGCGCTCCTTCTGCGGCGTGTCGCCCGTGCGCACCGCGACCTTCAGCTGCGAACGCAGTCCTGCGAGCGGTCCGCGCAGGTTGCGCTCGACGTCGTAGTTGAGCGCCTTCAGCGGCGATACGTAGAGCACGCGCAGCCCGGCGCCCGGCGTCGGCGTCAACTTGTCGATCGCGTACAGGAACGCGGCGAGCGTCTTGCCGGAGCCCGTCGGCGCCTGGATGAGCGTGTGCTTGCCGGACGCGATCGCAGGCCAGCCCTTCTCCTGCGCAGGTGTCGGCGCGGAGAACTCGCGCTCGAACCAGGCCCGCGTCTCCGGGCTGAAAACGTCCAGAGAAGCCATACGAGCAGAGTAGGTCATAGGATCACCGCATGGCCGCGCCCGACCGGCTCTGGTTCACCGAGAACGACGAGGCCAACAGGCTCCTGGCGGAGGACCCGTTCGCGCTCCTCGTCGGGTTCGCGCTCGACCAGCAGATCACAGTGCAGCAGGCCTTCCAGGGCCCCCTGCGGATCAAGGAACGCGTCGGAACGCTCGATCCGGAGAAGCTCGCGACGACCGACCTCGAGCCCGCGTTCCGCGAGAAGCCGGCCGTCCACCGCTTTCCCGGAACGATGGCCGCACGCGTGCACGATCTCGCTGCGTTCGTCTCGGAGGAGTACGGCGGCGACGCGTCCCGCCTGTGGCGCGACGCGAAGGACGGCGCCGACCTGAAGAAGCGACTCGCGGCGCTGCCCGGCTTCGGCGACATGAAGGTGCGGAGCATGACGGCCGTGCTTGCGAAGCGGTTCGGCGTCGACGTCGCAAAAGAGGTCGCACCGGATCATCCAACCCTGGGCGACGTCGACTCGGCGCAGGCGCTCACCGACTACCAGGCCGCCAAGCGCGAGTACAAGCGATCGAAGTCCGCACACTGACCGACGGCGGCCAGCCGGCCGTCGACACCGCGAACGCATTGGCCGAGTTCGTCGCTGCGGCGCAGCACACGCTCGACATCGCGGTGTATGACCTCAATCTGCCGGACGACCTCGTGGCGATCGTCGGCGGCGCGCTTCGCGACGCCAACACGCGCGGCGTCGCACTGCGGCTCGCGTACAACGTCGACCATTCGAAGAGCGTTCCGGTGCCGCCGCCGTCGAGCACCGATACCGACCTGATGGCGTCGCTGCCGTTCCCGACCGCCGCCATCCCGGGCATCCCGGACCTCATGCACCACAAGTACATCGTCCGTGACGCGGCATCGGTGTGGACGGGATCGACGAACTGGACCGGCGACTCATGGACGCGCGAGGAGAATGTCATCGTCACGGTCGACTCGCCCGAGCTCGCGACGCGCTACACCGCGGACTTCGAGCAGCTCTGGACGAGCCGCGACGTCCAGCACAGCGGCAAGGTCGACACGTCCCCGCTCTCGGTGTCTGACACCACGATCCGGCCATGGTTCTGCCCCGGCCGCGGCGAGCAGCTCGCGCATCGCATCGCGAAAGCGATCGGCACCGCGACGCGGCGCGTTCGCATCGCGTCGCCCGTCCTCTCGTCGGCGCCGATTCTCGCCACGCTCGCGCAGGTCGTGACGGACGGAAAGCTCGACGTCGCCGGCGTCGTCGACCGGACGCAGGTGCTCGAGGTCATCCAGCAGTGGCACGAGAACGGAAACGCGTCGTGGAAGGAGCCGCTCCTGCGGACGGTGCTCACGCACGCGCCGTTCTCCGGCAAGATCTCGACGCCGTACGGGCCGGGCACGGTGCACGACTACATGCACGCGAAGGTGACGGTCGCCGACGACGTCGTCTTCGTCGGCAGCTTCAACCTCTCGCACTCCGGCGAGCTCAACGCCGAGAACGTCCTCGAGATCGCCGATGCCGCGCTCGCCGAGCGGCTGGCCGCGTTCATCGACGAAGTGCGTGCGAAGTACCCGCCCGTGCAACTCCCATGAGGCGCACACTCGTTCGCCGCCGGTTCGTCGTCGCGGCCATCTCGCTCGTGGGGATGCTGATCACGTTCGCGGTCGTGGTCGCGACAGACTCGAGCGTGCTCACCGGGGCGATCGTGTTCGCGCCGTGGGTGATGCTCATCGGCGTCGACAGCGGCGCAGCGGCCGGCATCGTCACCGGCGGCTTTGCGGGCGCCCTCTGGATCGCGGCCGCATCGGCCGACTCGACGCACCCGACCGCAGCGCAGACGATCGTCCGCGTCGGCATCCTCTGCGTCCTCGGTTTCGGCTCCGGCGTCGTCGGCAACCAGCTCCGGACGAGCGAGCGCGCGCGGGCGACAACGGTCGCGCGCCAGCGTGCGTTGATCGACGCGACCATCGACGGGATCTGCCTCACCGACGTGGACGGCAACATCCTCATCGTCAACGAGCCCCTCGTCCGGATGGCGATCGACCTCGGAATGCCGACCGAGGGAACCGTCGCCGAGCGCCTGCTCGCCGTGGCCGACAAGCTCGCGGACCCGGATCGCTACCGCCAGCGCATGCTGGAGATCGCAGAGTCGCCGGGGCAGGCGACCACCGACGAGTTCGAGCTCCAGGGCACGGGGCGCGTCTTCCGCGGCTACACGTCGCCCGTCAGCGACCGCCGCAACCGTCCCGTCGGCCGCATCTGGACGCTGCGCGAGGTGACTGCGGACAAGGAGCTCGAGCGCATGCGCGACGCGTTCGTCGCCACCGTGTCGCACGAGCTGCGGACGCCGCTCACCTCCATCTCGGGCTTCCTCGAGATGCTCCGGGACGAGGAGCACCGGATCGGCGACACCGGGCGCACGTATCTCGACGTCATCCGTCGCAGCGCCGAGCGCCTGCATCACCTCGTCGAGGATCTCCTGTTCGTCGCACAGATCGAGGCCCGGCGCGTCGACCTCCAGCACGACCCGATCGATCTCGCGGTCGTCGCCGAGCGCGCGGTCGAGGCCGTGCGTCCGTGGGCGAGTGAGAAACACGTCCGCGTCGACCTCAAAACCGACAGCGTGCCCACCATCCTCGGAGACGAGCGGCGACTCGGCCAGGTGCTCGACAACCTGCTCTCGAACGCGGTGAAGTTCAGCCGCGACGGGGGCGTCGTAGACGTCGTGGTCGGGAACGACAACGGAGCTGCGCGAATCGTCGTCACCGACAGCGGGATCGGCATCGCCGCCGACGAGCAGGGGCACGTCTTCTCGCGCTTCTACCGCGCGCGTACCGCGAACGACCTCGCCGTTCCCGGCACCGGGCTCGGTCTCGCGATCACGCGCACGCTCGTCGACCAGCACGGCGGCACGATCGACCTGACGAGCAGCGAGGGCGAAGGGACGTCCGTCACCGTCCGGCTGCCCGCCGCATGACGCGGGCGGTCGTCGTTGGCGCAGTCGTCCTCCTGCTCGGCTGCGGATCGGCGCAGGCGCTGCGGCTGCCGGGCGCGCCCGCGTGCCCGATCTTCCCGGCAGGGAACGCGTGGAACGAGCGCGTCGACACGCTGCCGGTGGCGGCGAACTCGGCACAGATGATCGCGTCCATCGGGCTCGACACCGGGCTCCATCCCGACTTCGGCTCCGGCCTGTACGACGGCCAGCCGATCGGCATCCCCTTCGACGTCGTGTCCAAGTCGACGCCGCGCTCGCACGTGAGCTTCGACTACTCGGACGAGTCCGACCACGTTGCCTATCCGATCCCGAAGACGGTGCACATCGAAGGCGGACGCGCGTCGACGGGCGACCGGCACGCGATCCTCGTCGACAAGTCGGCCTGCCGCCTGTACGAGCTGTTCGCGCTCTACCCCACGTCGAGCGGCGGCTGGAAGGCGGGCTCCGGCGCGACCTGGAACCTCCGGTCGAACCATTTGCGCCCCGCGGGCTGGACGTCGGCCGACGCGGCCGGGCTGCCGATCTTCCCCGGCCTCGCGCGCTACGACGAGGTCGCGCGCGGCGTCATCGATCACGCGCTCCGGTTCACCGCCGCGCGTACGAGGCGCGCGTTCATCTATCCCGCCCGCCACTACGCGTCGTCGTCAGACGATCCCTCGCTGCCGCCGATGGGCCTGCGCGTCCGGCTGAAGGCCAGCGTCGACATCTCGGGCTTCCCGCGCCAGGCCCGCATCGTGCTCCAGGCCTTGAAGACGTACGGGATGATCCTCGCGGACAACGGATCCGACTGGTACATCAGCGGCGCGCCGGACCCGCACTGGTCGAACGACGCGCTGCACACGATCGACCGCATCACGGGCAGCGACTTCGAGGTCGTCGATACGACCTCGCTCCACCCGTAGAACGGTTCTTACGCCGCATTTACACAGGAATGCGCAGAATCCCGCCGTGGGTCGGGCAACGATGACAATGGCGGCCGCTCTCGTGGCTGTCGTGGGGGTGGCGCGGAATCCGGCGGCGACGGTGCACGTAACCGTCGGTGGCGGCCACTGCGTCCTCTCGCAGAACACGGTTCCGGTCGGGCCGGTCACGTTCGTCGTCTCGAACCGTGGCTCCAGCTCTGACGACTTCGTCGTGGACGGTTCGCGCACGCGGCTCCTGCGCCCCGGCCGAACCGCGACGCTGAAGGTCGACTTCGCGAAGGCCGGAAGCTACGGCTACCGGTGCACCGTGGCCAAGCGTGGCGGCCGGCTGACCGCGGCCGCGCCGCCGCCGCCGGCGCCGCAGAAGCTCGCGTTCACGCAGCTTGCGTCCGGCCTCGGGCCGCTCACCGACGTCGCGGTCGCGCCGACCGACCCGAACCGTGTCTTCGCGGTCGAGCAGGACGGGAAGGTGGTCATGCTCGACGGGACGACGCAGGACGTGGTCGCCGACTTCGGCAGCGACATTCGCGACGACGGCGAGAACGGGCTCCTCGACATGACGTTCTCGCCGCAGTTCGCGCAGGACCGAACCGTCTACTTCTATTACATCTCCGACGAGGGAAGCGGCGAGGACACGCTCGTGTCGGCGACGATGGACGATGACTGGGCGGTGGACATGAAGTCCGTGCACATCGTGCTCCAGGTCGCGACGCCGGGCGCGAACCACCGGGGCGGCGACATCGCCTTCGGCCCCGACGGCGACATCTACGTCCCGATCGGAGACGGCGACAACGGCACCTACACCATCATCGGTGAGTACGCCCAGGATCCGACGAGCATGCTCGGCGGCATCGTCCGGGTCGATCCCGTGACGGGCGCGGCCGAGCAGTGGGCGAAGGGCCTGCGCAATCCCTGGCGCGACTACATCGACTTGCAGACGGGCCTGTACTACATCGCCGACGTCGGCGAGAACGACCAGGAGGAGATCGACGTCGTCCCGATCACGGATCAAGGGCTCAACTTCGGGTGGCCGTGCGTGGAGGGAACGCAGACCGACCCGACGACGGTGCAGTGTCCCCCCGCGTCGCAGCTGACGGCGCCCGTGCTCACGTATCCGCACGAGGGACGGTGCGCGGTGATCGGCGGTGTCGTCGTGCACGATCCGCGGCTCACCTCCCTCGCGGGAAGCTTCCTCTACTCCGACCTGTGCGACGGCGAGCTGCGCTCGTTCACGTACGCGAGCGGCGCGGCGACGGACGAGCAAGACCTCGGGCTGCACGTGGACAAGCCGACGTCGTTCGGCGAGGGGCCGGACGGCCGGGTCTATCTCGTCACGAACGACGGGAGCCTGTACCGGCTCGACCCTGCCTAAGGCGTCGCTTGCGATGCCGACTTCAGCGCGCGCGGGTTCCCCGCGCGTGCGTCTGCGCCGCCGGACTCCAACGCAGTCAACGCGCACCCGCTCTAGGGTCGGGCAGCGGCGTCAGCATCGGCTCCACTTCGGCGCGCAGGTGCTCGAAGTCGGGCGGCAGGATGAGCGTCTCTCCCAGGTGCGCCGGATCCTCGTCGGCGGCGAAGCCGGGGCCGAGCGTCGCGATCTCGAACAGGACGCCGCTCGGCTCGCGGAAGTAGATGGAGCGGAACCAGAAGCGGTCGATGATCGGCGTCGGGCGGCCGCCGGCCTCCTCGACGCGCTTGCGCCACGCGTCCTGCTCATCCATCGGGCACGCCCACGCGACGTGGTGCACGGTGCCGGCGCCCGGCGCGCCCGGTCCCGGCGATTCCTCGTAGTGGATCCAGCCGCCGCGCGTCTCGCCGCGCGTCTCGCCGTTCTCGAAGCCGAGCGCGTCGAGGAACGCCGTGTTGCGGTCGAGGTCGGACGCGTACGCGCGGACTCCCTCGAAGCCCTGCAGCGCGAGCTCGTGCGGGATCTCGCGGATCGTCGGCGATGAGCGGGCGGTCGGGAACGGTCGACACGACGAGGTCGTGCCGCAGCCCCTCGGGATCCGTGAACGGAACACTGCCGACGCGGTCGCGCCAGAAGTCGACCGCCTCCTCCGATGCGACGCGCCAGACGACCGTGTGGATCATCCCCGAGCCCGCGCGGCCCGGCGCGGCGCCCGGATACTCGAAGAACGTGATGTCCGAGCCCGGCGTCCCGTCCTCGTCGGCGTAGAAGAGGTGGTACACCGTCGGGTCGTCCTGGTTTACGGACTTCTTCACGAGCCGCAGGCCGAGCGTGCCCGTGTAGTACTCGACGTTCCGCGGCGCGTCGCCCGTGATGCACGTGACGTGGTGGATCCCGTCGAGCCTCACGGGCGCACCGTACCGCTCCGGTTGACCTCCGTGCCTTCAGGGCATAGAAGGAGGGCATGCCCGCGCGATCGTGCGTCCAGTGCTCGCGGGAGCTCGCCGACGAGTTCCGGTTCTGCCCGCATTGCGGTGCCGTGCAGCGAAGCAAGCTCGTCGAGCACTTCCGCGGCCACCCGGAGCTCGACGATGGCTGGCTGCGCGTGTCGGCATACCTCACCGCGCCGCGTCATCTCCGCATGAGCATCTGGCGCGACGGAGAGGCGCAGGCCGTTGTATCGCTCGAGCCGGACGAGGCGCGGCGGCTCGGCCGCTTTCTCCACTCGATCGCGCCACCGCGCGACTCGTCCGGTCTCGTGCACTACGTCAGTGCCCGGGTCCGCCGGGCATTTGCAGCTCGGTGAACGAGCTGTCGAGGTGGATCTCGACGGAGGTGCCGTCGGACTTCGTGACCGTCACCTCGTAGCCGCTGCCGAAGAAGTCGGTCGTCACCGCTCCTGCGGTGCCGCCACCGACGATCTTCACCGCCGCGGCTTGTGCTTTCGCCGCCGCGTCGCCGGTCACCGCCTTCTCGGCGTCCTCGTGTGCGGCCGTTCCGTGCGCCGGCATGTTCGACGCTGCCGGCGGACCGGAGGTCGTCGTCGTGGTTGTGGTCATGCTCGACGACGTCGCCGCACTGCCGATCGCCGCGCCGCCCACGGCGATCGCCGCGACGACGGCGACACTTGCGGCCGTCTTCTTGAGGTTGTGGAACATGCGTCTTCCTTTCGGTCGAGTACACGACCAGCGTCGTGCGCCGACCTGTGACGGCCCTGCGAAAACGTTAGGAGGGGCCCGCGAGGATCGAGGGGCGGTTCCCGTCGAGCCTCACGTCACACCTGCGAGCAGGAACGCGCGCGACTCCTTCACCATCTCGCGCGCGATCACGAGCCGCTGGATCTCCTGTGTGCCTTCGTAGATCTGCGTGATCTTCGCGTCGCGCATGAAGCGCTCGACCGGGTACTCCTTGATGTAGCCGTAGCCGCCGAGGATCTGCACCGCGTCGGTCGTGACCGCCATCGCGACGTCGCCGCACTTGAGCTTCGCCATCGCGGACGCCTTCGTCAGCTCCGCGCCGTCGACGCCGTCGTCGCACATGCGCCCGAAGCGGTAGAGCAGCCCGCGCGCGGCCTCGCACTCCGTCTCCATGTCTGCGAGCTTCGCCTGGATGAGCTGGTGTTGCGCGATCGGCTTGCCCATGGTCTCGCGCGTCTTCGCGTAGTCGAGCGCGTAGTCGGTCGCGCCCTGCGCGATGCCGAGCGCCTGCGCCGCGACGCCGGGGCGCGAGCGGTCGAGGATGCGCATCGCGATCTTGAAGCCGTCGCCCTCCGCGCCGAGGAGATTCGCGGCCGGGATGCGGCAGTCGTCGAAGGCGAGCTCGCCGGTGGTCGAGCCGGAGATGCCCATCTTCGGCTCCAGGCGCGTCACCTCGAAGCCGGGCGCGTCCGCCTCGACGACGAACGCCGAAATGCCGGCGTGACCGGCGGACGGATCCGTCTTCGCGAACACCGTGTACACGTGCGCGACCGACGCGTTCGTGATGAAGCGCTTCGACCCGTTGAGGACGTACTCGTCGCCGTCGCGCGTCGCGGTCGTCCGCATCGCCGCCGAGTCGGAGCCCGAGCCGGCCTCCGTGAGCGCGTAGGCGCACAACCATTCGCCGCTCGCGAGCCGCGGCAGCCACTGCTCCTTCTGCTCGTCGGTGCCGGCGAGCTTCAGTCCGAGCGAGCCGAGCTCCTGCACGGCGAGGATGAGCGCGCTCGTCGCGCAGACCTTCGCGACCTCCTCGATCGCGATCAGCGCCATCAGCGTCCCGGTGCCGAGCCCGCCGTAGGCCTCGTCGAAGAAGAGCCCGAAGATGTCGTTCTCGCGGTAGAGCTCGACCACGTCCCAGGGGAACTCGTGCGAGGCGTCGATCTCCGCCGCCCGCGGGCCGATCCGCTCGCGGGCCAGCGTCCGGACGAGGTCGCGCAGCTCGCGCTGCTCGTCGCTCAGGGCGTCCCAGGGCATGCGGCAATTCTATTTCTGCGCGCGGAAAGCTACGCACGGCCCTTCCGCGGAAGGCCCGATTCCGGCCCGGCAGCCGCCCCGCAGGATGGGCGAAACCGAAAAGGAGTCGCATCCATGAAGCGTTCGATCGCACTCGTTTTTGCAGTTGCCGCTGTGGCGGCCCTGGCCGTCAGCGCCGCCGGCACGGCGGCAGCGAGCCCTCCAGCTCGACGCCCAGGCTCACGATCCTCGTCAAGTCCGACGACGAGCACGCGAAGAAAGGCCCGGACGGCAAGTGGCACGACGCCTTCCTGCCGGCCAACCCGGTCGTCAGGGCAGGCGTCAAGACCACGATCACGTTCGTGAACTACGACGGCGGCGCCCACTCGATGATCGCCCCCGGTCTCGGCCTGAACGTGAAGATCCCCGCCGCGAAGGGCTCGACGCCCGGTCGCGTCACCATCACGCTCGACGCCAAGAAGGCCGGCAGCTACGACTGGTGGTGCGGCAGCCCGTGCGACCCGTGGGCGATGACGCACAACGGGTACATGCGCGGTTCCATCCGGGTCAAGTCCTGAGGGTCGACGGATGACGGCCGCCTTCGTCAGCGCCATGCTCCTCGCCGTTGTGGGGCCCGGACCGGTGGGCGTTGCGCTCCCCGCCGGCCACTACCGGATCGGGTTCCACCTGACGCCGAACCTGGCGTCGCAGACGGGGAGAGTGTCCGTGTCGCTGAGGGAAGGCGGCCGTCCAGTCGCGGGAGCGCGCGTCCGGATGACCGTCACGATGCTCGACATGAACATGGGCGGCTTCACCGTCCAGCTGCCCGAGCGGACGGCGGGCACGTACACGCGGATGTTCCCCGTCGTCGGCATGAGCGGGCGCTGGGGATTCCGCCTCGACGTTCGGCCGGCACACGGGCACGCGTTCAGCGTCGCCCTCGCCGATCGGATGCTCGGCTAGCCCGTGTGACAGACGGCCTCGATGTTGTTTCCATCGGGGTCGAGGACGAACGCGCCGTAGTACGTCGGGTGGTACTGCGGGCGTAAGCCGGGCGCCCGTTGTCGCTGCCGCCCGCGGCGATCGCCGCGGCATGGAACGCATCGACGGTCGGCGCGGTCAGCCGCCGTGAAGGCGACGTGCGCGCCGATGCCGAACGGCTCGTCGCTGGTTGACCAGGAACTCGAGCTTGTCGCCGGTGCCGAAGCCGGCGACGTGCCTGTCCTCGGAATCGCGGATGAGCCGGTAGCCCAGGGGCTCGAGCGCCTGCTCGTAGAAGGCCTTGCTCGCGCGGTAGTCGCGCACGTTGAGGGCGACGTGGTCGAACATAGGGGCATGATCCTCGAAAACGGCACGATCCGCACGCTCGACCCGTCGCTGCCGCTGGCCCGCTCGCTCGCGATCGCCGGCGATCGCATCGCCGGCGGCGTTGGGACGCACGAGACCGCGCTCGCTTCTCCCGAGGTCGTCGACCTCGGCGGCCGCTGCGTCCTTCCCGGCTTCACCGACTCGCACGTGCACTTCCCGACGTGGGCGCTCGCGCAGCGGCAGGCGAAGCTCGACGGGTGCGCGTCGCTCGCGGAGGCGCTCGACCGCATCCGGTCGAGCGGATGGGGGCGCGGCTACGGGTGGCGCGACGCCGAGTGGCCCGACGGCCCGCCGACCCGGCAGGCGCTCGACGCGATCTCGAGCGAGCCGATGGCGATGTGGTCGAAGGACTACCACTCGCTCTGGCTCAACTCCGCCGCGCTTGCGCTCGCCGGCGGCGACCTCGAGGTCGAGGGCGGCGTGGTCGAGCGCGACGCGAACGGCGGATCCGACCGGCGTGCTGCGGGAAGAGTCCGCGTGGCAGTTCAAGGACAAGCACCTCACGGTTCCCGACGACGAGTACCTCGACGCGATGCGTGCAGGCGTGAAGCTCGTGCACGCGCGCGGCGTCACGTGCGTGCACGACAAGGACGGCTGGCTCGGCGCCGCCGGGACTGTGGCAGCAGCCTCGAGCCGCAGCTCCGCGTGTGGCAGTCCGTGCCCGCGACGCAGCTGCCCGAGCTGCGCGACCTGTCGCTGCGCAGCGGCTTCGGGTCGCCGCTCCTCCGCATCGGCTACCTGAAGGTGTTCATGGACGGGACGCTCGGGTCGCAGACGGCGTGGATGCTCGACGGCAGCGGCGTCCGCATCACGAGCGGCGAGGAGCTCGCGGAGATCGTGCGCGCAGGCGCGGAGGCGGGCTGGCCGGTCGGCGTCCACGCGATCGGCGACCGCGCGAACCGCGAGGCGCTCGACGCGTTCGAAGTGACGCGCGAGGCGTGGCAGCCGCAGCGGCCTGCGGCAGCGGATCGAGCATGCCCAGTGCCTGGCACCGGAGGACGTCGCGCGCTTCGCGAAGATCGGCGTTGCGGCGTCGGTGCAGTTCACGCACGCGCCCTCGGACGAACAGCTCGCGAAGCGCTTCTGGCCGGACAAGCTCGACGGCGTCTACTCGTACCGGTCGCTCCTCCACTCGGGCGCGCTGCTCGCGAACGGTTCGGACGCGCCGGTCGAGGAGCTCGACCCGTGGGCAGGCGTCGTCGCGGCGGTGCAGCGGCCACTGGCGCGAGGACCAGCGGCTGACGCTCGACGAGGCGCTGCACGCGACCTGCGTCGCGCCGGCGTGGCTCTCGCACGACGAGCGGGTGCGCGGGACGCTCCTCCCCGGCCGCGCGGCCGATCTCGTCGTCCTCGACCGGGATCCGTTCGCGATCGAGCCGGACGAGGTGCCCGAAGTCCAGGTCGTGGCCACCATGGTCGCGGGCCGCTGGGTTTACAAGCCCACCTCCCTGGTAGAGAGAATCGCCGGATGCCGGCGGGCTCGATCCACGATCTGCGCTCCGACGCCTTCGAGTACGCCTGGGACAACTCGTTCGAGCCTGCCCTCGAGATCGAGTCCGGCGAGACCGTGCTCCTGCACGTGCGCGACGCCTCGGACGAGCAGATCAACGCGTGCGTCGGGCGTCGACGACGTGCGCGAAGCTCGACTTCTCGCACGTCAACCCGGTCAGCGGCCCGATCTTCGTCAAGGGCGCGCAGCCGGGCGACGCGCTCGCGGTCGAGCTGCTCGAGTTCCGGCCGCAGAGCTGGGGCTGGACGGCGATCATCCCCGGCTTCGGCTTGCTCGCCGACGAGTTCCCCGACCCGTGGCTGCGCATCTCGGAGGTCGACGGGGCCGCCGGCCGCGTGCGGTTCTCCGACCGCGTGTCGCTCCCGTTCCGCCCGTTCCCCGGCACGCTCGGCGTCGCGCTGGCGGAGCCTGGGCAGCATTCCATCGTGCCTCCCTCCCGCTTCGGCGGGAACATGGACACGAAGCACCTCAACCCCGGCGTCACGCTCTACCTGCCCGTCGGCGTCGAGGGCGCGCTCTTCTCGCTCGGCGACACGCACGCCGCGCAGGGCGACGGCGAGGTGTGCGGCACGGCGATCGAGACGGCGATGGACGTCGTCCTCCGCCTCAGCGTGCGGAAGGACGTGCGCGTCGACGCGCCGCAGTACGACGTGCCGGCGGGCGCGATCGCCGCGCACGAGCAGACGAGCTACCACGTGTGCACCGGCGTCGGGCCGGACCTGATGGAAGCCGCAAGGGACGCGGTGCGCGCGACCATCGCGTGGCTCGGAGACGCGCACGGCCTCGATCGCGAGGAGGCCTACGCGGTCGCGAGCGTCGCGTGCGATCTCCGCATCCACGAAGTCGTCGACGCCCCGAACTGGGTCGTCGGCTGCGTTCATCCCGGAATCGATCTTCGAAGGAGGTTGAGCATGGCGGGCACGGCGGCTGCACACGAAGAGCCTTCGCAGGGGAAGCTGCGTCGCGAGCTGAGGTTCTGGGAGGCGATCGCGATCTCGGTCGGGATCATGGCGCCGACCGCCGCGATGGCGCTCAACGGCGTCGCGCCGGCGGGCATCATCGGCCGCGCGGTGCCGCTCGCATTCCTGTTCGCCGCGATCGCGATCGCGCTCATCTCGTACTCGTTCGTGCGCCTGACGCGGTACTTCAACCACGCCGGGTCGACGTACGCGCTCGCCGGCGCGACGCTGGGCGCGCGCTTCGGCTTCTTCGCCGGCTGGGCATTGCTCGCGACGTATGCCTGCTTCCTCGCGGCGGACATCGCCGAGGTCGGGCTGTTCGGCACCTCGTTCCTCAGCGGCGCGAACATCTGGAGCAACCCGTCGTGGATCCTGCTGGCGCTCATCGCGGCCGCGCTGATCTGGTTCCTCGCCTACGGCGACGTGAAGATCGCGACGCGCGCGCTGCTCTCGTTCGAGGGCATCTCGGTGACGCTCATCGTGATTCTCGTCGTCATCATCTTCTGGAAGGTCATCGGCGCACACGGCGCCGAATCACCAGGGCTTCACGCTCAAGCCGTTCGTGCCGGCGTCGGGAACGACGGTAGGGGCCGTCGCGTTCGCATCCGTGTTCGGGTTGCTCTCGTTCGGCGGATTCGAAGGCGCGGCCGCGCTCGGCGAGGAGACGAACAACCCGCGCCGCAACATCCCGCTCGCGATTGCAGTCGCCGTCGGGTTCTGCGGCATCTTCTACACGATCGTCATGCTCGCGCAGTCGCTCGGCTTCGGCATCGACGCCGCAGGCATCAAGGCGTTCTCGTCGTCGAGCTCGCCGCTCGGCGACCTGGGCAAGCAGTACGTCGGCAGCGGCATGCAGGACGCGATCAACTTCGGTGCGACGCTCTCCGCGTTCGCGAGCGGGCTCGGCTGCGCCGCGGGCGCCTCGCGCATCCTGTTCGCGCTCGGACGCGACGGGTTCATCACGCAGCGCCTCGGCGATGCGTCGCGGCGGACCGGCTCGCCGGCCAACTCGCTGCTCGTCATCATGGCGTTCGGGATCGTCCTCACGGCGGCGTTCCGGATCAACGGCACGAGCGCGGTGAACGCGTTCTTCTACCCCGGCACGATCGGCGTGCTGGCGATGCTCGTCGCCTACTTCGTCATCCAGTTCGGCGCGGCGAAGTATCTGCACTGGGAGCGACGTGAGCCGCGCTGGCGCTTCAGCATCCTCGTGCTCGCGACGGCGGCGATCGTCTACACCTTCTACAAGCAGGTCTGGCCGAAGCCGGTCTACCCCTATGACCTGTTCCCGCTGATCATCGCCGGGTGGGCCGTCTTGGGGGCTGCGATCACCGTCGTGTTCCCGGGCCTGACGCGGCAGATCGGGCGCGGCCTGGCCGAGTCGGAGGGCATCACCGGGGACGGCTAACGAAGGACCGCTGCACCTGCGCGTACAATCTGGGCATGGCCACCCCCGCGACCCGGACGATGCTCCCTGTCCACGAGGCGGGCACCTGCGCGGTGGCCGCGTCGGCCGAGATCATCGGCGCCAAGTGGACTGCGCTCCTCGTCCACGACCTCTCCGAGGGCCCGCGCCGCTTCTCGCAGCTCGAGCACTCGTGTCACGGGATCAGCCCGCGGACGCTCGCCGAGCGCCTGCGCGCGCTCGAGGCCGAGGGCATCGTCGAGCGGCACAGCTATCCGGAGTCACCGCCGCGCGTCGAATACGAGCTGACGCGAAAGGGCGAGTCGCTCCTGCCGATCATCGATGCCATGCGCGAGTTCGGCCACTCGTGGCTGCCCGTGCCACCACCACGCACTAGTCGCGCGGTAGCTCTCCGTACTTCGTGTACAGCGCGGCGGCCGTGTCGACGCCCTGCTCGAAGTAGCGGACGAGGAACTTCTCGTTCGGCGAGTGCACGTTCGACTCCGGCAGGCCGAAGCCGGTGATGACCGTCGCGATGCCCTTGTCTGCGAGCGCGGGCACGATCGGCAGCGTGCCGCCGGAGCGGACGAGCAGCGGCCGCACGCCGAGCACCTGCTCGAACGCGTCCGCCCCGAGCTGAATCGCAGGAGCGTCCGGCCGCATGAGCCCCGCCGGCACGCCTTTCCACTTGATGTCGAGCTCCGCGCCGGGCGGCGCCGCGTCGCGCATGAGCTTCTCGACGGCGTTCCCGATCGTGTCGACGTTCTGACCCGGCGCGAGCCGGACGGTGATCTCGCCCGCCGCGTGCACCGACAGCGTCGTGTTGCGGAGCCCGGGCTTGCCGCCGATGATGCCGTTCACGTCCGCCGACGGCTCGGCCATCGTGCGGATGTTGAACTGCTCGGCCGCGTTCGGATCGAGCGGGCGCGCGCCCTGCAGCGCGAGCTCCTCGGCGCCGGCCGGAAGCGCCTTCCAGTTCTCGAGCTCTTCCGCCGTCGGCGGGACGATTCCCTGCCGCAGCGTCTCGGGCAGCAACCCGTTCGAGCCAGCCGTCACGGCACCGAGCGAGCGCATGAGCACGTGGATCGCGTTCAACGCCGCGCCGCCGTACATGCCGGAGTGGAGATCGCGGTCGCCCGTCGTCACCTTGACGTCGAAGGCGATGAGCCCACGCGTCGAGAGGCTGAACATCGGCACGTCGACGCGGAGCATGCCGCCGTCGAAGATGATCCCGGCATCGGCGCCGGCGTCGTCGTTCTGAATCCAGTCGACGATCGTCGTGCCGCCGATCTCCTCCTCGCCGTCACACGCGAAGCGGAGGTTGACCGGCAGCGCCTTCTGCTCGACGAGCCGCTGCGCGGCCTTGAGCATGATGTAGAGCTGCCCCTTGTCGTCCGTGATGCCGCGCGCGTAGGCCCACTCGTCGCGGATCGTCAGCTCGAAGGGATCCGTCTCCCACAGGTCGAGCGGCGCCGGGGGCTGCACGTCGAAGTGGCCGTAGACGAGCACGGTCGGCGCGTTGTCGGGATCGGTCGACGCGGGGATCTCGCCGAGCGCGAGCTCCTTCTCCCCGTACGGCGTCAGCTCGGCGGTGCCGCCGCACTTCGAGCGGATGAAGTCGCACACCCACTCGCCCGCCCGCTTCACGTCCTCGCGGTGCGCGGATTCCGCGCTCACGCTCGGGATTGCGATGAACTCAGCGAGCTCGCTGCGCCAGGTCTCGTCCACGAGGCGAGATCCTAGTCAAAGGACTCCGGTGTCAGACACCGGAGGGTGTCTGACACCGGCGCGCTGTTAGGCGACGTCGCGCAGACTGAACGAGTCGCTGAGAGCCCGGAGCTTCTTCAGGCTCTGGTTCTCGATCTGCCGGATGCGCTCGCGCGTGACGTTGAACGTGCGGCCGACCTCGTCCAGCGTCCGCGGATGCTCGCCGTCGAGCCCGTAGCGGAGCTCGAGCACGCGCCGCTCGCGATGCGAGAGCGTGTTGAGGATCTTCTTCAGCAGCTCCTTGCGCATCGACTCGTCGGCGACCTCGTCCGGGAGCGGCACGTTCTCGTCGGTGAGGAAGTGGCCGAACTCCGACTCCTCCTCGTCGCCGACCGGCTTCTCGAGCGAGACGGGCGTCTGCGAGCTGCGCATGATCGCCTCGACCTCCTCGAGCGGCAGGTCGAGGTCGAGCGAGATCTCGTACGGCGTCGGCTCGCGGCACAGCTCGGCGCGCAGCTTGCGCTCGGTGCGCACGATCTTGTTCAGCTTCTCGACCACGTGCACCGGCATGCGGATGGTGCGCGCCTTGTCGGCGAGCGCGCGCGCGACCGCCTGGCGGATCCACCACGTCGCGTACGTCGAGAACTTGAAGCCTTTGCGGTAGTCGAACTTCTCCGCCGCGCGCACGAGGCCGATCGTCCCTTCCTGAATCAGGTCGAGGAACGGGAGCCCCTGGTTGCGGTAGCGCTTCGCGATCGAGACGACGAGACGCAGGTTCGCCTCGATCATCTCCTGCTTCGCGTAGTGGTCGCCGCGCTCGATGCGCTTCGCGAGCTCGACTTCCTGCGCGGCGGTGAGCAGCTCGACCTTGCCGATGTCCTTGAGGAAGAGCTGCAGCGAGTCGGTCGAGATCTCGCGCGCCTCTGCCTTCAGCGCCTCTTCGGGCGCGTCCGCCTCGTCGGCCGGATTCACGACCTCGATCTGCATCTCTTCGAGCGCGTGGTAGAGGTCGTCGAGCTGGCCTGCGTCGAGGTCGAGCTCGTCGAGCGCGAGCGCGATCTCCTCCGCGCTGAGCAGACCCTCCGGCGGCCTGCGCGGTCTCGAGGAGATGACGTCCTTCGTCCGTCTCCAGAACGTCCGCGACTCCGCGAACCTCCGGGGCTTCCTTCGCGCTCATGGGCCTCCCTGCCTCGGCGATGCCGCACTATGCCTGCCGCATCGGACGGGGCGCCATGGGCCGTTCGGCTCATATTTCAGTTACTGGGACCCACCGCCCGCGAGGGCGCGGAGAAGCGCCTTCGCCTGGCTCGCGTACACCGATCCGGGCTCGGTCGAGATGGCGAGCCGAAGCTGCTGCTTCCCCTTCGCCACCTGCCTCGTCCAGAGCAGGAGAACGCCGAGGTGGAGGCGGACGACCGCCGCCTTCGGGAACGCGGCCGTGAGCGGCCCGAGCTTCGGGAACGGACGCAGCGGATGCGCCGGCGAGAACGTCGCCATCGCGTCGGCGACGGCAACGGCCGGGTCACGCGGAGCGAGCGCCGCCGCAGCGTCCAGGTCGCGCTTCGCCGACAGCGGACGCTCGCGATCCCACATGAGGATGCCGCGCAGCAGAGGCGTCCTCGCCCGCGGATCGACGGAGGCGGCATCGACGACGATCGGAGGCAGGCCCGGGCGCGACGTTCGGATGGAGGAAGTCGAGCGCCGTCACCGCCGATGGCGAGTCGGGCTCGAGCTTCGCGGCGTTTCGCCAGCTCGCGACCGCGTCGGCGTCGCGGCCCGACCAGTAGTACGCGAGGCCGAGGTGGAGCTCGGCGAGCCCGCTCTGCGGATTCGAGGCGACGAGCTTCTTCACGGCGTCGAGGCTTCCGTGCGGCCAGCGTGCGAACGCGGAGCCGATCTCGGCCGGGAGCGAGTGGTACCGCGCGAAGATCGCGCCCGCCTCCGACCGCTTGCCCGCGGAGTACAGGCTGACGGCCTGCGCCAGCGGCCCGCTGACCTGGAGGTCGAGGGGCGGAGCGCCCTTCCGGGCGGTCGTGCCGGTGCTCTCACCGCGCGTCTGGAGGAGCGTCGCGCCGACGGTCGCCCCCGCCGCGACCACACAGACGACCGCGACGATCGCGACAACACGGGCCTTCGGGCTCAACGCGAGCAGCCTAGCCAGCCGGACTACCGCTATCTTTCGGAAAGTCATGGCGAGCTATCGCGACCTACTGCAGCAGGTGAAAGCCGAGATCGACGAGGTCGACGTCCCGCGTGCGCGCGAGATCCTCGACGGCGCTGCGCCGCCGCTCCTCGTCGACGTCCGCGAGCTGGACGAGTGGACCGAGGGCCGCATCCCGGGCGCGATCCACCTGCCGCGCGGATTCCTCGAGTCGCGGATCGAGCAGGCCGCGCCCGACCGTGCGCAGCCGATCCTCCTGTACTGCGCCGGCGGCGCCCGCTCTGCGTTCGCGGCGAAGTCGCTCGGCGAGCTCGGCTACGAGAACGTCACCTCGCTCGCGGGCGGCTACACGGACTGGAAGCGCAGCGGCCTCCCGACCGAGCTGCCGCGCTCGCTCGACGCCGCCAAGCGCGAGCGCTACAGCCGCCATCTGCTCATCCCCGAGGTCGGGGAAGAGGGCCAGCTGAAGCTGCTCGACTCGCGCATCCTCCTGATCGGGGCCGGCGGCCTCGGCTCGCCCGCCTCGCTCTATCTCGCCGCGGCCGGCGTCGGCCGTCTCGGCATCGTCGACGACGACCGCGTCGACGCGTCGAACCTCCAGCGCCAGATCGCCCATTCGACCGAGCGGCTGGGCGACTGGAAGGCCGACTCGGCGAAGCGCACGATCCAGGCGCTCAACCCGGACGTCGAGGTGATCACCTACCGCGAGCGGCTGACCTCGGAGAACGTCGACCGGATCCTCGCCGACGGCTGGGACGTCATCGTCGACGGCGCCGACAACTTCCCCACGCGCTATCTGCTGAACGACGCCGCCGTGTGGCACGACATTCCGATCGTGCACGGATCGATCTACCGCTTCGAGGGCCAGGTGACGGTGTTCAAGCCGCACGAAGGCCCGTGCTATCGCTGCCTGTTCCCGCAGCCGCCGCCGCCGGAGCTCGCTCCGAGCTGCGCCGAGGGCGGCGTGCTCGGCGTGCTGCCGGGCATCGTCGGCTCGCTCCAGGCGAGCGAGGCGCTGAAGCTCGCGCTCGGCATCGGCGAGTCGCTCTCCGGACGGCTGCTGCTCTTCGACGCGCTCGCGACCGAGTTCAACGAGGTCACGCTCCGCCGCGATCCGGACTGCCCGGTCTGCGGCGAGCATCCGACCATCACCGAGTACATCGACTATGTGGAGTTCTGCTCCGGGAGGCCGACGCACGCATGAAGACCGTGAGGATCCCACCGACGCTTCGCTCCGAGACGGGCGGAAAGCGCGAGGTGCACGCCATCGGCGGCACGGTGCGCGAGCTGCTCGACGACCTGATGAGCCGTTTCCCCGGGCTGCGCTCGCAGCTCGTGGACGAGGACGAGATCGCGCCGTTCGTGAACGTCTATGTCGAGGGCGAGGACGTCCGCACGCTGGAAGGCCTCGAGACCGAGGTGCGCGACGGCTCGACGGTCATCCTCCTGCCCGGCGATGGCCGGCGGCTGATGCCGACGGTCCAGGAGCTCTACGAGCTCTGGGCCGACGAGGCGGAGCTCAACGAGGCGCTCGGGCGCAGTCTCGAGCCTCGCGGAACGGACTGGCTCTACGACGCGTTCGCCGCTCTCGGGCCGCAGCGAGGCGACCTCGTCGCCGACCTCGGCGCGCGCGACGCGAAGCACGCGATCGAGCTCGTGCGCAGGCACGGCGTGCGCGCGGTCGCGCTCGATCCGCTGGCGCTCCACTGCGAGATGGCCCGCGCGGCGATCGCGGAGGCCGGTCTCGGCGACGACATCGAGGTCGTCGAGGCGTCGATCGAGTCGATGCCGCTCGACGACGCATCCGTGGACTGGATCTGGTGCCGCGACGTGCTCGTCCACGTCGACGCGGAACGCGGCCTCGCCGAGTGCGCGCGCATCCTGCAGCCCGGAGGCGCGATGCTCGCGTACGTCACGCTCGCCACCGAGAGGCTCGAGCCGAAGCGAGCGCGCGGAGCTCGTCGACGCGATCGCGATCGAGACGTTCGACGCAGACGTGCTCGAGCGGGCGGCGGCAGCGGCGGGGCTCGAGCAGCGCTCGGTCGACCGCCTGGGCTCGGAGTGGCGCGAGTCGATGCTCGAGCACGGAACGTGGAACGCCGGCGAGGACCTCTTGCATCTCGCACGGCTTCGCCGTGGCGGCTTCGACGGCAGCGATGCCGAAAGCAGCCTGGGGCGGGCTCGTGTGGGGCATCTACCAACTCCTGGGGAAGACGTGTCCAACCGTCTACGTGTGGTCCAAAGCCTCCTCGAACTGATCGGGAACACGCCGCTCGTCGAGCTGACGCGGCTGTCGCCTCCCGGCGGCGCGCGCATCTTCGCGAAGCTCGAGGCGCAGAACCCGACCGGGTCGATCAAGGATCGCGTCGCGAAGGCGATGATCGAGGCCGCCGAGGCGGGCGGAGAGCTCGAGCCCGGCCGCGCGCTGCTCGAGCCGACGAGCGGCAACACCGGCATCTCGCTCGCGCTCATCGCGAAGCTGAAGGGGTACCCGCTCACGTGCGTGCTCCCCGACAACGCGACGGAGGAGCGGCGCCGGCTGCTGCGCCTGTACGGCGCGACCATCGTCGACTCGCCGGGCGCCGAGGGATCGAACGGCGCCGTCCGGCTGGCGCTGGAGATGGCGGAGCGCGACCCGCGCTTCTTCATGCCGTTCCAGTACGCGAATCCCGCCAACCCGCGCGCGCACTACGAGGGCACGGGCGCCGAGATCGCCGAAGCGCTCGACCGCGTCGACGTGCTCGTCGCCGGCCTCGGCACGGGCGGCACGTTGATGGGCGCCGGCGAGCGCCTGCGCGAGAGCTTCCCCGACATCGTCGTCGCGGCCGCCGAGCCGCTTCCCGGCGACGCGGTCATGGGCCTGCGCTCGCTCGAGGACGGCTACGTGCCGCCGATCCTCGACGTGTCGAAGCTCGACCGGAAGGTGCTCGTGTCGAACGAGGAGTCGGTCGTCGCCGTCCGCGCGCTGCTCGACCGCGAGGGGATCTTCGCGGGAGTCTCGGGCGGCGCGGTCGTGCACGTCGCGCGCAAGCTCGCCGAGGAGCTCGACGAGGGCGCGGTCGTCGTCTGCGTGCTCGCCGACGGCGGCTGGAAGTACCTGAGTGCGGACTTCTGGGACGCCGGCGACGTCGGCAGCTCGATGGAACGCACGCTCTGGTGGTAGTGCCGGCGGCGATCCGCGAGGCCATCGCGGCCCACGCTCGAGCCGAGGCGCCGAACGAGTCGTGCGGCCTGCTGCTCCTCGACGGCGACCGCGCGGTCGAGTACGTGCCCGCGGTGAACAAGGCTGCGTCGCCGTACCGGTTCGAGCTCTACCTCGACCCGGTGCGCTGGTCGGAGATCGAGCTCGCCCAGGCCGTCGTGCACTCGCACCTCTCCTCCCCGCCGCGGCCGTCGCGCACCGACGTCGAGAACATCGGGCAGTGGGAGGGTCTGCCGTACCTGATCTACGCGGTGCGCACGGACGATCTCGCCGCCTGGACGATCACAGGCGGCGAGATCGAACCGCTGCCGCTGACCGACTAGTTCGTGCTTCGAGCTACTCGATGTCTTCGTCCGAGAAGTCGTCCCCCTCGTCCGTACGCCGCGGCTGCGGCCGCTCGACGAAGGTGACGGCGATCTGCTCGATCCGGTTCCCGTCCACCTCGAGCACGTCGAAGCGGAGCCCGTCAAAGGCGACGTCGTCGCCCGGCTCGGGCGCCCGCCCGAGCTGGCCGAACACGAAGCCGGCGACGGTGTGGAAGTCCTCCTCGGGCAGCTCGGTGCCGAACCGCTCGTTGAACTCGTCGATCGGGAAGCGGCCGTCGAGCCGCCACGTGTCGTCGTCCACCTGGACGATCGTCTGCTCGGGGACGTCGAACTCGTCCTCGATCTCGCCGACGATCTCCTCGATCAGGTCCTCGAGCGTGCAGATGCCGGCCAGTGCGCCGTACTCGTCCACGACGATGGCGAAGTGGTTGTTCGTCCGGCGGAAGTCCTGGAGGAGCGACGCCAGGTCCTTCGTCTCCGGCACGACGTACGGCGGGCGGAGGAGATCCTCCAGCTGGACGTCGGCGAGCCCGCGGTCGTGGATGGCCGAGAACAGGTCGCGCACGTGCAGGACTCCGATGACGTCGTCGATCGTCTCCCGGAAGACGGGGTAGCGCGTGTACGGATGGTCGAGCACCGTCTCCAGCGCCTTCTCGGCCGGCATCTCGATGGAGATGGCCGTCACGTCCGGCTTCGCGACCATCACGTCGGCGGCGTCCTTGTCGCCGAAGATGAAGACCTTGTCGATCATCTGCTGCTCGCCGACCTCGATCTCGCCTTCGCGCGTCGACCGTGACACGAGCATGCGCAGCTCAGCCTCGGAGAGCACGTCGCGCTCGGCGCCGACCTGTTCGACCCCGAAGACGCGCAGGACGACCTCCGTCGAGCCCTGCAGCACCCAGATCAGCGGTTGCGCGACGGTGAAGAACGCACGCACGGGAGCGGAGACCCAGAGGGCTGTCCCCTCCGAGTGGCGCAGCGCGACGCCCTTCGGCACGAGCTCGCCGACGACGACGTGGAAGAACGTCAGGATGAGGTAGGCGAGCGCGATCGCGAGCACGGTCGCAAGCCAGGTCTTGAACTCGCGCGTCAGCACGGACTCGCCCAGGGCGCCGATGGCCAGCGAGGTGAGCGTGACGCCGAGCTGCATGGCGGCGATGAAGCGCGGCGGGTCGCCCGTGATCCGGAGCACGTCCCGCGCGCGGCGGTTGCCCTGATGCTGCAGCTCGATGATCCGCGTCCGCCGCGCCGTCACCAGGCCGTACTCGGCGGCGACGAAGAAGGCGTTCAGCAGGATGAGCGCCGCGACGCCGAGAAGTTCGAAGAACACGTTCACGGCGCGGCGCTGGTACTCGGAGGTTTCTCGGCCACCAGCTAGGCCGCAGTATAGGTAACGGTCCGGCCGTCCCCGTCGCGGCGCGCGCGCCCGAGGACGACGAGCCGCTCGAGGTGCGACAGCGCTTCGGCGACGGCGAAGCGCCGCTGGATCGGCGGGAGCGTGCGCCCGAACAGATCGTGCGACACGTCGTAGCCGGTGCGGGGCTCCGCCGCGAGCGCGGCTTCGGTGCGGTCGAGCCGGTCGTCGTGGTGCGCGGCGATCGCGCGGGCGCGCGCCGCGGGCTCCTGGATGGTCTCGCCGTGGCCGCCGTAGGAGACGCGCGGGTCGAGCTCCGCGATCACGGCCAGCGTCTCGGTGTAGTCGCCGAGCGGATCCGGCCGGCTCTCGGGATAGAGCCCGATGGCGGGCGTGATCGGCGCGAGCAGCGTGTCGCCGGCGACGAGCACGCCGTCCCGGAGCAGGGAGAGGTGCCCGTCGGAGTGCCCAGGCGTGGCGACGACGCGCCAGCCGTCGACCTCGTCGCCTGGTTCGACGAGCGTCGGGTTCCACACGAAGCGGACGAAGTCCGCGAACACGTGCCCGGACTCGATCAGCTCCTCCGCCACCGCGGGCGGCACGCCGTGGAGGACGAACCAGTCCGCGATCCGCTCCGGCCAGTCGCTCGAGCCCCACACGCGCTCGCACTGGGAGTAGTCGAGCCTGCCCTGCAGCACCTCGGCCCCGGTCGCCGCGACCGCAGCCTCCGCTCCGCCGACGTGGTCGGGGTGCATGTGCGTGATGAAGATCCGCGTCACCGGCCCGTCCACCTGGGCGAGGATGTCCTCCCACGACGGCTCCGCCAGCCCGAGGCCGGTGTCGACGAGCGTCCAGCCGTCCTCGCCCCGCAGCAGGAAGCAGTGCACGTGGCGCGGCCCGCTCGGCAGCGGCAGCGTCACCCGGAGGATCCCAGGCTCGACCTCGGTCGGCACGGCGAACGTATGTTCGATAAGCTTGGGCATGGGGATGCGAGTCGAGTATCGCGAAGAGCCCTGCCGCTCCGCGCTGAATCGAGTCCAGGGCATGCCGTTCGGGTGGTCGCTCAACCCGTACATGGGCTGCGCGCACCAGTGCACGTTCTGTTACGTGCGCGCCTTCGAGCTGCGCGCCGACCGTCCCGCGGACGAGCGCTACGGCGCGAGCATTCGCGTCAAGACGAACGTGGCCGAGGTGCTGCGCCGCGAGCTCGCGCGCCCGTCGTGGAGGCGCGACGGGATCGCCATCGGCGCCGCCACCGACCCGTACCAGCCTGCGGAAGGCCGCTACCGGCTGACGCGCGCGTGCCTCGAGGTGCTCGCCGAGACGGCGAACCCGTTCGGGATCATCACGCGCGGGCCGATGATCGTCCGCGACCTCGACGTGCTCGCCGAGGCGGCGCGGCGGGCCGACGTGAGCGTGACGTTCTCGATCCCGACACTCGACGTCGACATCTGGCGGCGAACCGAGCCCGGCACCGCTCCGCCGCACCAGCGTTTGCGCGCGCTCCGGCAGCTCGTCGACGCGGGGATCAAGACCGGCGTCGGCATGGCGCCCATCCTCCCCGGCCTGAGCGACAAGCCGGAGCTGCTCGCCGAGGTCGTGCGCGCAGCGCGCGCCGCCGGCGCGACCGGCGTGTGGGCGAACCTCCTGTACCTCAAGCCGGGGACGAAGGAGCACTTCCTCGGCGCGCTCGAGCGCGACTGGCCGGAGCTGCTGCCGAGGTACGAGCAGCTGTACGCGCGGCGCGCGTATCTCCCTGCGGAGAAGACGAAGCCGGTGCGGGAGCAGGTGCGCGAGCTCGCGCGTGCGCACGGCGTCCGCGACCGCCGGCGTGTGCGCCTCGAGCCGCCGGACGATCCCGAGCAGCTCAGTCTTGCCGTGTAGATCAGTACGCGCCGACGAGCCAGAGCACGAACAGCGCGAACAGCGAGAGCACGATCGCGGCCACCATGAGCGCCACGTTCATCCCGACGATGAGCGCGAACAGCGCGCCCGGGTCACGTCCACCGGAGAGCTTGCGGATGCGGAGGTTGACGCGTGCACGCGCACGCGGCGGCGGCCCGAGCCTCCGCACCGGCAGGCGGAACACGGCGAGTGCGCGCTCGAGGTCGAGGTCGGCCGACGCGCCTGCGACGAGGATCTCGGTCGCGGGGAACTCGGCCAATGCGTCGGCGACCGCCTGCACGGGATCGACGTCGCCCGCCACGCTCGTCACGGGCACGAGCCCCTCGAGCGCGCGCTCCGCCTCGAGGCCGCGGACCTCGGCGCGCAGCCGTGCGCCCTCCTCTGCGTTCGAGAGCCAGTCGAGCGGGCCGACGACGGTCGGCGCGACGACGAGGACGCGCCACGGGCCGCCTGCGAGCGACTGCCGAATCGTCTCCGGCGAGGTGTCGCCGACGACGAGGAGCAGGACGTTCAAGCGGGTTCGACACGGCGCGAATGGTTTCCGGCCACGAAGCCCGATTTGTACCTCGCCGTCGGAACGCAGGCATACAATCGGCTTCCCGCCTTGGCCCCCTCTGAGATCACCGTCCTGATCGTCGACGACCACGAAGTGGTGCGCGAAGGCCTGCGGCTGTCCTTGTCGCGTGCGCCCCACGTCCGCGTGATCGGCGAGGCCGCGGACGGCGAGAGCGCCGTCGCCCTGGCCGAGCGCAGGCGCCCGAACGTCGTGATCATGGACGTCCGGATGCCGGGGATGGACGGCCTGGAGGCGACGAAGCTCCTCACCGAGCAGGATCCCAACGTCGCCGTCCTGATCTTCACCGCGTACAGCGAGCGCAGCCTGCTCAGCCGCGGCCTCGACTCCGGCGCGAAGGGCTACATCCTCAAGGAGGCCCCGCACGAGACGCTCGTGCGCGCGATCGAGAAGGTCGCCGACGGCGAGGGCTACGTCGACCCGGCGCTGATGCCTGCGTTCCTCTCCGGCAAGGACAAGGAGGAGATGCTGACGACGCGGGAGCGCGAGATCCTCCAGCTCCTCGCCGACGGCATGTCGAACGCCGACGTGGCGACCAAGCTCTTCATCAGCCAGGAGACCGTGAAGAGCCACGTGCGGCACATCCTCGCGAAGCTCGAGGCGGACACGCGCACGCACGCGGTCGCGATCGCGCTGCGAGAAGCGATCATCGACTGACGTTGTGGCCGACGAGCCCGCGCGGCGCGATCCGACCGAGGAGATCCTCGCCGCCGAGCAGGACGAGCGCCGCCGCATCGCGCTCTTCCTCCACGACGGGCCTGTGCAGTCGCTCGCCGGTGTCGCGCTCATGCTCGACGCGACGCTCAACTTCCTTCAGCGTGGCGAGATGGAGCAGGCCGGCGAGGTGCTCGACCGCGCGCTCGGGCGGACGCGGACGACGATCGGCGAGCTCCGCAACCTCTCGTTCAACCTCGAGCCGGTCGTCCTGCGCGACCACGGTCTCGGCGTGGCGCTCTAGGCGCTCGGCGACGACCGCGGCGCGGCGCACGGCATCGCGGTGGAGGTCGACGCGGCCGCGGCCGAGGCGCTCAGCGAGCGCACGCAGGCGGCGTTGTACGCGATCGTGCGCGAGGCGCTCGAGGGTGCGATCCGCCGCGGGCCGCCGACGGTGTTCGCCGTGCGCGTGCGGCCGGCTGAAGGACGAAGGCGGGATCGAGATCGAGATCTCCGACGACGCCCCCGGCGAGCGGCGGCAACGGTCGCTCGAGGTGCTGCGGGAGCGGGCGCGGACGCTCGGCGCCGCGATGCACGTCGACCGCGCCGACGTGGGGACGACGATGCGGCTCGTCCTGCCGACGTACCCGCGCGGCGAGTAGGATCCGCGCCGCGATGGCGGAAGGCCACCTCCTCTTCGTCTGGAAGACGTCCGGCTACGAGCTGCGTCGAAGAGCCCGGCGACGTGCCGGAGGTCGGCGCCGAGATCGAGCAGGACGGCCAGCGCCTGCGCGTGACGAAAGTCGCGGCCGTCGCCCCTCCCGGGCGACCGGCGCGCGTGCGCGTACCTCGAGCACCCATAGACCGGTAACAGTTACCCCAACGACAGTGTCACGAGATGAGCCGCGCCGCTGCGCGGCTCGCGACGACGTCGTGACACTTCCGTATCCGTAACTGTTACCGGCCTGCCGCGTCTTCCGCGGCCGCGAGGCCGAGCACGAGCGCCTGCGCGAGGCCGCTCGAGTAGCCGCCGGTCGCGACGCCGCCGGCGTCGACTCCCGCCGCCCAGACACCGTCGAGGCCGACGACGCGCGCATGGTCGTCGACGAGCAACCCGCCGATCGTGTGCGTCACGCCAGCGGACACGTGCACTGCGAGCCGCCCGTCGTCGCGCACGACGACCGTCCCGCCGGCAGCGCGCGCTGCCTCGATGCGGTCGTTCGTCCGCTCGACGACGTACCACGCGCTCGGGCCGATGAGCTGCGCGAGATCGTTCTCGTGCCACGCCACCTTGCGCGGCGTGATGTCGCGGCCGTCGTCGGTCAGGACGCGCGCTTCGCTTCCGTACAGCTGTGCGAGCCGGACGAAGTCCTCCTCGTGGATGCGCGCAGGGCGCGCCGGCATCGCGCGCCCGTAGAACTCCCCCATGCCCGCGGTGATCGACGCGCCGCGGGCGAGGCTCCAGTCGAGCGCGTCGCCTGCGCTCCACGGATTGGCGCGCAGGAGGAGCCGCCGCTCCTCGGCCAGACGGCGGCCGAAGCCGCCCGTGGCGAGCACGACCGGCGGCTCGGCGTCGGGCGGCAGCGCAGTCTGGAGCCGCACGTCGACGCGCGATGCGAGCACGCTCGGTGAGCGCATGCGCGTCGAAACGCTTGCCGGTCGTCCGCGGATTCTCGGTGTCCTCCCAGACGGGCTCGGCGCCGAGCGAGACGAGCCACGCGAGCGCGTCGTCCAGCCGTTCCCACACGAGCCGCTGCAGCGACTCGTCGCCGCCGGGGCAGTCGGCGCGGAAGTCCTCCCAACGGAGATGGCGCCAGATAACGCCGCTCGAAAGGAGCATCGACCCGCCGGCACGCGTCCCCTTCTCGATCACGACCGGGTCGAGCCCGAGCTCGCGCGCACGCACGGCGGCGACAAGCCCCGCCATGCCGGCTCCGGCGATCAGCAGATGTTCCCCGGTGTCAGACACCGATTCTCGTGTCTGACACCGGCGTGACTAGCGAAGCGAGAAGGTCGGCTTGTGCTCGACGTACTCGATGCGCACGTTCTCCGGCCCGCGCAGGAAGACCGCGTACGTGTTCGGCGCGTCGACGACGTTGTCGATCTCGACGCCGAGGTCGTTCGCCTCGGCGATGTGCTTGTCCGCGGAGTCGACGAGCACGGCGATGTGATTCAGCAGCGGCCGCTCCGGGTTGCCGGGCTCGCCGGGATGGAACTCCACCCAGGCGCCGCCGACCTCGACGCGCGGGAATCCCGACGGGCCGACGGCGCGGGATCGAATCCGAGCGAGACATACGCGGCCACGCGCAGCCTCCGGATGCGCGGAGAACAAGGCGACGTGGTCGAGGTCGTAGTCGAGGTCGGTCGGCCCTCGACGACGCCGATGCGCACGCCCTCCGCGAGGTCGAACCAGCGCTCGCCGTCCTCGAGGCGAGCGACGCGCAGCGCGACGTGCTTCAGCGCGCCGCGCGTCGCGCGGCCCTTCGGCCGCGAACAGCGTCAGCTTGCCGCGGCGCGCGTCCGCGCCGATGAGCGTGAAGGCGTCCGTGCGTTCGATGACGTGCATGCCGAAGCTCCGCAGCCGCGAAATCCGCGATCGCGTCCCGGTCCGCCACCCAGTACGCGACGTGATCGAGCTTCGTCGGATTCACGCCAGAGCGTACCCGGCTCGGCGCGGACTACGCGCTACTCGATGGGCTCGTTGTGGACGTCGTTCTCGACCGCGTACTTCTCGGTGAGCTCGTTCACGACGCCAATGCCCTTGTTGTATGCGTAGTTGATCTCGACGAACGCATTCCACTTGTCGGGGAGCGCGTCCTCCGGGAAGATCGCCTCGACCGGGCACTCCGGTTCGCAGGCGCCGCAGTCGATGCATTCCTCCGCGTCGATGACGAGGATCCGGTCGGCCGGGTGGATGCAGTCCACCGGGCAGACGTCGACGCAGGAAAGGTCTTTGATGTCGATGCAGGGCTCGGCGATGATGTAGGTCACGGCGCCAACTTTAGTGGACGCGCCGACCCGGGCATCCGTGAGAACCGACTAACTCGGGAGGAGCTCGATGACGATCTCCTGCACCCGCTCGACGAACGCCGACTTGGCCAGCACCTGGTCGAAGCCGGCGGCGTGCGCGGCGCGCAGACCGGAAGTGTCGGTGTGGTTCGTGTACCCGAGGATCGGGACGTCCGGGTAGGTGTCTGCCACCTCCTCGGGCTCGATGCGCGAGATGTCGCAGATGACGAGGTCGGGATCGTCCGTGTGATCGACGGTGACCAAGCGGTGCCCTGGCAGCAGCGCCTCGAGCTTTCCCCGGAAGAACAAGTCGACCCCACACAGCAGGATCGTGGCCACATGACAAGGTTAGAGGGGAATGGCCGACCCGTACAAGACGGGGCTCGAGCACATCCGCGCCGGCCGGTTCTTCGAGGCCCACGAGGAGCTCGAGCTCGTGTGGCGCGCGGCACCCGCCGAGGAGCGCGATTTCTACCAGGGGCTCGTCCACGTGGCGGTCGCCTGGTACCAGGCCGGCCGCGGCAGGCCGGTGGCGACGGCCCGGCAGCTGGAGAAGGCGATCAGGCGGCTCGAGGCCTACGAGCCGGAGCACCTCGGCGTCGACGTCGCCGCGCTGCGGGCCCAGCTCGAGGCGCTGCTGGAGACGCTGGACCTAGGGGGACGTCAGCCCGATGGCATCTAGCGCGCGGTTCACCGCGACGTGCAGCCACCAGTCCCGGTGGAAGAAGAGGAGCAGCCCGAGCGCGACGAGCGTCACGCCGCTCGCGACCTGAATGATCGTGTAGCGGTTCCGGATCCAGCGGAACGCGTTCATCGCCCGGCCGAACGCGAGGCCCGCCGTGAGGAACGCCGCCCCGAGGCCGAGCGCGTACAGGGCGAGGAGCGCGGCCCCGCGCAGGATGGTGCCGGTGTCGCTCGCGAGCACGAGCACCGCCGCGAGCACGGTGCCGATGCACGGCGCCGCGCAGACGGCGAAGGCGCCGCCGAGCAGCGCGCGCGACCCGCGCTTGCGCGCGCCGACGAGCAGCCCTGGCGCGACCACGCGCTCCGGCACGGGGAGCAGGCCGACGAACGCGAGCCCGATCACGACGAGGACGAACCCGGCGATGTCGGCCTGCGCGTTCGGGGTGACGACGTTCGAGATCGCGGCGGCGCCCGCGCCCACGGCGACGAAGACGAGCGTGAAGCCGAGGATGAACGGGACGCTCGCGATCGCGATGCGGCGCGCCGATCCGGCGCGCCCGAGCTCGTCCGGATCGACCCCGGACACGGCGGAGAGGTAGCCGGGCACGAGCGGAAGGACGCACGGCGTGATGCACCGACGCGTACCCCGCTGCGAACGCGACGACGAGCCGGACGGCCATCAGTCGAGACGGGCGAGCAGCTCGTCGAGGCGCCGCTCGGTCTCCGGATCGATCTCGGTCGGAGGCTCGGGCGGCTCGGACTCGTGTGTCCGGCTCCAGCGCCAGACACCGACGGCGAGCAGCAGGGCGCCGGCGAGGACCCCGCCGAGCGGCAGCCACCACGCGAGCAGGTCGAAGCCCTTGTGCGGCGGCGCGGCGAGGATCCCCTGCCCGAAGTTGCCGACGAGCTCGGTCTCGATCTGCTTCGCCGACCAGCATTGCCGCGATGCGCCTCGAGATCTGCGCCTTGATCTGCTGCGCGGCCGGCGCCTCCGACATGTCGAGCGTCGTGTGGCAGGTCGGGCACATGATCTGGCCCTCGAGATACGAGAGCGACGTCTTCGGATGCGCGCACGCCGCGGCCGGGCCGGCGAGCGCGAGCGCGGCCGCCGCCACAGCGACGACGCGAAGCATCACTGGTCCAGCGCCGCCTGGATGCCGCGATCGAACGCGGCGACCTGGTTCGTGATCGTGCCGATGATGTGCGTGCCCGACGAGGCGGCCCCTGCGGTCGACGAAGTAGGTCTCGGGCACGCCGGTCAGCCCGTACTTGTCGCCGATCATGCCGGAGCCGTCCTGCACCGTCTGATACGTGACGCCGTGATGCGACAGGAACGTGCGCGCGTCGCTCGTCACGTCGTGGTAGTCGACACCGACGAAGACGACGCCCTGCGAGCGGTACTGCCGCGACGCCTGCTCGAGCATCTTCGCTTCGCCCTTGCACGGCACGCACCACGACGCCCAGAAGTTGATGACGACCGGCTTGCCGCGCAGCGACGCCAGATCGAGCTTGCCCGTTCCCTCGATGCGTCGCAGCGCGAAGTTCGGCGCCGGCCCGCCGATCTTCGGCGGGTGCGTCTGATGCGTGAGCCGCCACACGAGCAGACCGAGCAGCCCGGCGACGGCGACGAGCGCCAGCGCCTGGCCGGTGAGCTTCAGCGTCCGCGTCACGACGCCACGATGAAAACGGGGGTGCCGACCGCGACGTGGTCGAACAGCCACTCAGCATCCGGGACGAGCATGCGGACGCAGCCGTGCGACTCGGAGTAGCCGATCGACGCCGGCTCGTCGGTGCCGTGGATCCCGACGCCCGGCGAGTCGATGCCCATCCAGCGCGTTCCGAGCGGGTTGTCCGGGCCCGGCGGCACCGGCTTCAGGCCCTTCGCCCACGCGTCCTGCGTCGGCGGATACCACGTCGGGTTCTTCCACTTGACGACGATCTGGAAGCGCCCGAGCGGCGTCGGATAGATCGCCTGCCCGGTGGCGACGTGGAACTGCCGCACGTAGTGCGCGCCGTTGTACAGCGTCAGGAGATTCGAGGAGCGCCTGATGACGATCACCGAGCCGATGGTCGTCGCAGTCGCCTGCGGCGCGAGCGCCCGGGCGGGCACGCGGATCGGCGCCCGGGTCCCGTGCGCGAGCTCGTCCTCGAGCAGGCGTGCGGTCGCTCCCTGCTCGATGCGAAGGCCCGACTGCGACGGCGTCACCAGCGGCCGGAAGTTGCGCAGCAGCAGGCGCGACGAGCTCGGGTCGCGATTCAGCCGGCGGGCGAGCCGCGCGACGTAGGCCGCAACGCGCGTCCGGTCGACGCCCGCGCGCAGGCCGAGCGACGTGTTCGGCGCGACGGTCAGGGCCTTTGCGACTGCCGTGTCGGCCCAGATCTTCACGCCGAGCGCCGCCGGCGAGACCGAGACCGTAGTTCCGGCCGACCCGCAGCACGACCGGGCGCGAGAACCGCTGGACGACCGCCGCCGTGGCCGCGTCGGCGGTGAGCCCCCCGATCGCGACGCCGCCGAGGACGACCCCGTCCGGGACCGTCGCTGCGGCCGTCGTGGTCGTGGTCGTCGTCGTCGTGGTCGTGGTCGGCGGCGTGTCGCCGAACGCCGGCGCGACGACCGCGCACGCGAGCAACAGCGAGAGGAGAAGAGCGAAGCGACCCACAGCCCGAAAAGGTTACCCCGGAGCCTCAGGACCGGCGGATGACGACGACCGCCAGGTCGTCGGCGAGCTCGCCGCCGGCAAAGGCGCGGGCGTCCCGCGCCACGGCGGTCGCGAGCACGTGCGGCGCCAGCTCGCGGTGACCGCTGAGGAGAGCGTCCAGCCGCTCGACCCCGTACAGCTCCTGGCGCCGCCTCGCCTCGATCACGCCGTCGGTGTAGACGACGATCGATGCCCCCTCGGGAAGCTCGGTGCGCACCTCGTCGTACCCCTGCCCCGACTCGATCCCGAGCGCCAGCCCGCCGGTCTCGAGGCCGCGCACGCTGCCGTCCGGAAGCAGGATCCGCGGCGGCGGATGGCCGGCGCTCGCACATGCCACCCCGCCGCTGGCGCCGTCGATCGCGAGGTAGACCATGGTGATGAACTTGCCCGTGGCGATCTCGTCGACGATGACGTCGTTCGCAGCGGCGAGGAAGTCGCCCGGCTCTGGATGCTCGCGCGCGAGCGAGCGGAAGACGAACTTCGCCATCGCCATGTCGGCGGTCGCCTCGACGCCGTGTCCGGTGACGTCGCCGAGGACGACCGCGAGACGCCCGTCGTCCAGGGTGACGAAGTCGTAGATGTCGCCACCGACGTCGACCCGCGCGGACGACTCGTACAGCTCGCCCACCTCGAGGCCGGCGACCGCCGGGCGCGAACGCGGCAGGAGCGAACGCTGCATCGTGTCCGCGAACTCCTTCTGCTGCTGATACAGGCGCGCGTTGTCGATCGCGAGCGCAGCCTGGCCGGCGATGGCGAGCGCGGCATCGAGGGTCTCGGCGCTGATCGGGCTCCCGGGGCGGAACGAGAAGATGCCGAGCGACGCGATCACCTCTGCCGGCGTCGCGACCGGCACCATCGCGGCCGTCCACCCCTTCTCGAGGAATGGATCGAGGAGCTCGTTCGCCATGCGCCTGCGCAACCGGATCGGTGTCGCCTCGCGGAACAGCCTCTGCACCGCCGTCGCGCCGAACGGCTGCGGACGGTAGAGCACCGCTCGGACCGCGTCGGCGAGCGCGGCGTCCTTGACGTGGAGCGCCCGCGGCTCGAGCTGCTCCCGGCGCTCGTCCGGCATGCGGATGACGGCGGCGTCGACGTCGAGCACCTCCACCACCGTCCGCGCAAGAGCCTCGAGCGTCGCCTCGAGCGACAGGCTCTGCGCGAACGAGCGCGAGATCTCGTACAGCGCACCGAGGCGGCGCGCCGCCTCCCGTTCCGATGCGAGCGCGGCCTCGCGCTGGGCGGAGAGCTCCGAGGTGCGCTCGTGCAGCTGCGCGTTCTGGACGGCGACGGCGAGCTGCGAGGCGAGCGCGGTCAGAAGCGCGGACTCGCTCTCGCTCACCGGGCGGCCGCGCTCGGGATAGACCGCGAGCAAGCCGATCACGTCGTCGCGCACGAGCAGCGGGACGGCGAGCGCCGCGTCGATGCCGGCCTCGCGCGCGGCGTCGCGCACGTCCACGAGCCGAAGATCGGCGACGGTGTCCGACACCTCGACGAGCGGCCTGCGACGCCGGGCGGGGCCGATGCCGAGCTCGAGCAGCCGCTCGGCGACTCGCGTATGCGGTCCGCTGAGGCCGGCACCGGCCGCCGCGACCAGCCGGTCTTCGGCGACCCGCAGGTACACCGCGACGCGCTCGACATCGAGCAGCTCCGCGATGCGCGCAACCGCCGTCTCGAGCGTGTGCGTGAGCGAGAGCTCGGCCGTCGCCTGCCCGACGACCGCGAGCAGCGCGCGCGACAGCTGGAGCTCCTGCTCGAGCTCCCGGATCCGCGCACCCGAGCGGAGGACATGGGCGGCGCGAACGCCGAACGTGGTCAGGCGGCCGAGCTGATCCGCGTTCGGCTCGGCGCCCGGCGCGAACAGGAGCTGCAGGAAGCCGACCGGAGGCTCGCCGAGCCCCAGCGTCGTCGAGACGCCGCAGCCGGCCGGCAGCCGGTCGGACGCGAGCGCGCGAATGGCTCCGCCGTTTGCGAGCGCTGCCGCAGCCACTTCGGCGGCGGCGCCCAGATCCGTCGTCGAGTCGAGGCCGTGCGAGCCGACGAGCTGGAGTGCGTTGTCCTCGGCCCGCTGCCAGAGCAGCGCGACCGGCGCGCCGACGACGCCGGCCGCGAGCCGGACGACCTCCGCCGCCGGTGCGGTCTCGTGCAGCGCGGCGGCGAGTGCGTCGCCTGCGAGGTCGAGCGCATGCCGCGCGACTCCGGCATCGGTCGACGGTCCCGGCGCGAAGGCGCGCAGGACGAGCGCGACCTGGCCGGCAGTGAGCTCGGCGGCAAGCTGCTCCGAGGGCGAGAACGGCCCAGCGCGATAGAGCTCCAGCACGGCGGCGGTCCCGTCGAGGCGCACCGGCAGCACGAGGATCGAATCGGCCCCAGTTCGTGCCGCGACCCTCTTGACGCCCGGGGGCGCCTCGGCCAGCAGATCGACGCGGAGGTCGGGCAGCTCGGCGGCGGGGATCCGGTCGCCCTCGAGCTCGGCGGCAAGCGCGGCCGAGCCGGCGACGGCCACCGTCTCGAGCCGGTCGGCGGACACGACGCGCACGAGGGCGACGTCGGCGCCTCCGGCGACGCGGGCGGCGTCGGCGACGTCCTGGAGCGCGAGAGCGAGGCTCGGGCGGGCCGCTGCCTCCCTCACGGCGCGGGCAAGCGCCGCCAGGGCGTCGATCGAGATCCCCGGCACCTGGGCGAGCAGCTCCGATTCGGCCTGAACGGTCATCACCGGCCCCGGTGGAAGTATCGCCGCAGGCGCATCCCCCTTACAATTCCGGCTCGTGGCCAGACCCGCCCACACGATGGAGGACGTTCCCGTCGAACCGTCGACGGTGGAGCTCCGCTACCGGTATCACCGCGCCCAGCGGCAGGCCCGAGGTCCGGCAGCGCCAGGAGAACCGGCTCGCCCGGTATCGCTTCTACGTCGCGATGGCGGTGCTGCTCGCGATCGCCATCGCCTTCGTCATAGGCGCCTGGCACGAGATCCAGCACCTCTTCGGCCTCTAGGAGGCTCCGGCGGAGCCTCCTAGGCCCCATACTGCGCCAGTGCAAACGCCTGAGCCGATGCTGCCGCCGCGCGCGCCGGCCGGGGCGGAGCGGCGTCCCGCGCCGCGGCCGGTCGTGCCCGGCTACTGGGGCGAGCGCCTCGCGTGGATCGCCGGGCTCGTGCTCGCCATCTCCGCCTTCACCGACTGGTACGCCGGCACACAGGCGGACGGGCTGACGCTGTCGGTCACCGGCTGGCACATCGGCGCACTCGGCAAGCTCGTCTTCTTCATCGGGCTCGCGACGCTCATCCTCGAGGCGCTGCGCGAGGCCGGCATCGAGCTTCCCACGACTGTGCCGGAGAGCCTCGTGCTCATCGCGCTCGGGGCGCTGGCGACGATCTTCGTCCTCATCCGGGTCATCTCGATCCCGGACACATTCTTCGGCACGGCCGGTCGCGGCATCGGCATCTTCATCAGCCTCGCCGCCGCCGTCCTCCTGATCGTCGCCGGGCTACTCCGAGCAGCAGAAGAGATGTAGCGACGCCGAGCGCTGCGCCGGCGAGGACGTCGAGCGGCCAGTGCACGCCGACGTACAGCCGCGAGTACGCGATCGCGGCGGCGAGAACGAGGAACGCGGGCGCAGCCCGCGGCACGAGCACGGAGAGGACGGTCGCGCACGCGAAGCTCGTCGCCGCGTGCCCGGACGGGAACGAGGAGCTGTGCGGGGCCGCGACGAGCTGGTGCGGGAAGTGCGGCCGCCGCTCTCTCACCGCCCCCTTCAGCGCCTCCGCCAGCCCGTCCGCGGCTGCGTCGGCGAGCAGCACGAGCACGAACAGCCGTGGAGTACGGCGGAGCAGCGCGAGCGCGAACGCAAGCGCGAGCCACACGGCGCCCCAGGCTCCGATCCGCGTCAGCCAGACGAAGACGTCGTCGAGCGGCGTGGAGCGGTGGTCGACGATCCAGTGCTCGAGACGATGGTTCAGAGAGGCGCGAGCTGCTTCGTCCGGTCGACGAGCTGCTGCAAGTCGAACGGCTTGCCGACGAACGCCTGCGCGCCGCGACTCGTCGCCTGTTCCTCGGCCTGCTCGTCGACCTGGCTGCTGAACATCACGACCGGAATCGCTCCGACGCCGTAACGCTCCTGCATGCGCCGCAGCATCTCCCAGCCGTCGACCTGCGGCATCATCACGTCGAGGAGGACAAGGTCGGGCTTCGCCTCGTCAATAGCTGCGAGCCCCTCGTTGGCGTCGGCCGCCTCGCGCACGACGTAGCCCTCGAACTCGAGATTGATGCGGACGAGCTCGCGGACACGCTCGTCGTCGTCGACGAGGAGGACGAGCGGGCCGCTCTTCGTCTGACCGGCAGGCCCGGAGCGCTCGAGGAACGTCTCCAGGTCGGTGCGCCGGTACCGCCGGTGGCCGCCGGGGGTGTAGAAGGCCGGGACGCGGCCCTGATCGGACCACTTCCGGATCGTGCTCTGGGCCACGCCGAGGAACCGGGCCGCCTGCCCGAGGGTGAGCCATTCGCTGTCGTCACGCATCGCCATTGCTCCGGAACCTGTCCAATTCTCAACGTTCCTACTCCTAGACAGGTTACGGATGGAGCGTGGTCTCGGTTGTAAGCGTGATTCCGGGCTTCGGATTGTCGTGGATGGCCTCGCCGACCGCGATCCCGATGGCGAAGACGACCGTGGCGGCGAAGAAGACGAGGAGCCAACGCGTCCAGCCGCTCACGAGAGATAGTCGCTCGCGCCGCGCTGGTAGGCATAGAAGGCCGCAGCGAGCACGAGCGCCAGGTCGCGCGGCCAGCCCGGCCCGGGAGCTCGATCCGAGATCGTCTGGCGTGCCCACGTGTCCGCGTCGCGATAGGCGGCGGCGAGCTCCCCGAGCGAGTACGTGCCGCCGACGCGGCGGCGAAGCTCGTCGGTCAGCGCCTCCACCTGCTCGACGAGCCGCCGGTAGCGGCGCGGGTCGCCGCGTTGGGCTTCGAGCTGGCGGTGGCCGTCCGCCCACTCGTGGCGGACGAGCGCGAGCGCCTCCATCAGCTCTCCTCGGTGCAGCAGCGCGCTGGCCAGAGCGGGTCCACCTCCGCGAGGATACGTCGCCCCAGCTCGTAGCCCGGCTGCGCGAGGGCGAAGGCGGCGTGCGCGTGCAGGCACTTGAGGGAGCCCGTCCGGCCGGAGCCGCCGACGCCGAGGTCGAGCGACGCGCCGCCGTCCCGGCCGGTCTCGTCGCCGGCGAGCGCGCGGCGGATGCGGCGCTGGTCGTCGTCCGCGCGGGCGCGGCTCGCCGCGAGCTCGGCGTCTTCCTCTGCAAGCGCCGGTCCAGCGCTCGACGCCGCCTCCGGCCTCGAGGCGCGAGATGGCCGCGACGAGGTGGCGGCAGGTGACGTAGTACGTCGTCGGGAACGGCTCCCCGTCGGGCGCGTACGGATGCTGCTCGGTCACCGCCGGGCGGCCGAACGGACAGCGGACGGCGACGCGGCCGAACGCGCGCGGTTCGCGTCCAAGCTGGCGCGCGACGATCGCGCGGTCGGCGTCAGCGTCCATGCGGCTGCAGGCTAGCCCGCAGCCGCTTCCGCCAGGCGTCGATGTTCTTGACGATGAAGAGATGCTCGCCCGGGCGAACGTAGCCGAGCGCGCGCGCCTCGCGGGCCACCGTCGCCACCGAGGTGGACGCGCCGAGCCGATGCTCGAGGTTCTGCTTCTCGTGCTCGAGACGACGCACGACCGCCTGCCGCTGACCGAGCTGCCCGCGCGCGTCGACGTACGCCTGCAGCGGGCGGTAGTAGAGGAGCGCAACGAGCACGAGCGCTCCGACGGCAAGCCAACGGCGGAGGGTCATCCGCGCGGTGTTCTCCACCGCGCAGCCGGACTCCTCTACGCGATGTCGACCTTGATGACGTTCGTGGAGCCGGGGATGTTCACGGCGGTGCCGGCGGTGATGACGACGCGGTCGCCGCTCTGCACGAGGCCCGCCTCGCGTGCGGCGTCGATCGACGTCTGCCAGAGATCCTCGACGTCAGGGGACTCGCGGATCAGGAGCGGCGTCACGCCCCACTCGAGCGCGAGCTGGCGCATCGCCCAGTCGATGTGGGTCAGCGCCACGATCGGGCGCCGCGGGCGCAGCCGGGCGACGGCGTTCGCCGTGCGGCCGGAGAAGGTGGGAACGAGGATCGCCGCCGCGCGCAATGCCTCGGCGAGATCGCACGCGGCATTCGACATCGCGCCGCCGATGGTCGGGTTCTCGTGCGCCTCCGGCAGCTCGTGCCGGTAGTCCATGCTCGGCTCGATCGCGCGCGCAATGCGGTCCATGTACGCGACCGCCTCGACCGGATACTCGCCCACCGCCGTCTCACCGGAGAGCATCACAGCGGACGTGCCGTCGAGGATCGCGTTGGCGACGTCGCTCGCCTCGGCACGCGTCGGCTCGGCGGAATGGATCATGGACTCGAGCATCTGCGTCGCGGTGATCACCGGCTTGCCGCGCTCGAGCGCCTTGGCGATGATCCGCTTCTGCAGCAGCGGCACCAGGGCCGGCCCGATCTCGACGCCGAGGTCGCCGCGCGCGACCATCACGGCGTCCGTCACCTCGAGCACGTCGTCGAGGACGTCGACCGCCTCCGCCTTCTCGATCTTCGCGATCACGTGCGCGTGCGAGCCCGCCTGCTCGATCAGGGCGAGCAGCTCGCGCACGTCGTCGGCCGAGCGCACGAACGACAGTGCGATGAAGTCGACGTCCGTCGCGAGTGCGAACTCGAGGTCGGCGACGTCTTTCGGCGTCAGCGACGGGATGGGGAGCGGGATGCCGGGAAGATTCACGCCCTTGTGCGAGCTCACCGGGCCGCCGACGAGGACGGCGCATCGCGCCCGCCCGCCCGACACCTCTTCGACACGCAGGCGGACGAGCCCGTCGTCGATGAGGACGTCGTGGCCCGGCTGCAGCACCTCGCCGATCACCGCAGGCGCGACAGGCAGGTCGCCGTTCGTCGCGGAGTCCTCCGCGCAGATGACGATGGACTCGCCGCGGACAAGGATCCTCGGCTCCGGGAGATCGCCGACGCGAAGCTTCGGCCCCTGGAGATCGGCGATGACGGCCACGGGGCGGCCGATCTTGGCCGCGATCTCGCGCACGAGCCACGCGCGCTCCGCGTGCTCGTCGTGCGTCCCGTGGGAGAGGTTCAGCCGCACCGCGTCGACACCGGCACGGATCAGCTCGGTCAGCCTGTCGGTCGTCGCCGAAGCTGGTCCAAGCGTCGCGACGATCTTCGTTCTGCGCTGCTCGACCATGCGACTCAGAGTACGTGACGCGCGCGCGGAAACGCCGCCCAACCCGGATAACCCGCGCGTGCACCGAGCTCTTCCTCGATGCGCAAGAGCTGGTTGTACTTGGCCACACGATCGGTGCGCGCGGGAGCGCCGGTCTTGATCTGGCCGGTCCCGAGCGCGACCGCGAGGTCGGCGATGGTGGCGTCCTCGGTCTCCCCCGAGCGGTGCGAGATGACCGTGCTGTAACCGTTCTGTTGCGCGAGCTTCACCGTCTCGATCGTCTCCGTCAGCGTGCCGATCTGGTTCACCTTGATGAGGATCGAGTTGGCAACGCCGCGGTCGATGCCCATCTGCAACCGCTCTCGGGTTGGTGACGAAGTTGTCGTCGCCGACGAGCTGGATGCGGTCGCCGAGCTTCTCGGTCGTCGCCAGCCAACCGTCCCAGTCGTCCTCGGCGTTGCCGTCCTCGATCGAAACGATCGGGAAGCGGTCGACGAGGCCGGCGAGGAAGTCCGCCATCTCCTCCGGCTGCGCCTCGCGCCCCTCGAAGCGGTACACGCCGTCGGAGAAGAGCTCGCTCGCCGCGGGATCGAGCGCGATCGCGACCTGGTCGTGATGGCCTGCGCGCTCGGCGGCGCTGAGGATCGCCTCGATCGCCGCCTCGCTCGAAGGAAGGTCGGGAGCGAAGCCGCCCTCGTCGCCGACTGCGGTCGCGAGCCCCTCCTCCTTCAGCACCTTCTGCAGCGCGTGGTAGGTCTCCGCGCCGATCTGCACCGCCTCGGCGAATGAGGACGCGCCGACCGGGACGACCATGAACTCCTGCAAGTCGATGGAGTTGGCAGCGTGCACGCCGCCGTTGATGACGTTCATCATCGGCACGGGCAGCGTCGTCGCCTGCTCTCCGCCGAGGTGGCGGAAGAGCGACACGCCCGCGTCCGCCGCGGCCGCCTTCGCGGTCGCGAGCGACACCGCGAGGATGGCGTTCGCGCCCAGCCGGCCCTTGTTCGGCGTTCCGTCGAGGTCGATCATGCGCCGGTCGACCTGCTCCTGGTCGGCCGCGTCGAGCCCGCGCACGGCGTCGGCGATCTCGCCCGACGCGTGCGCGACCGCCTTCGTCACGCCCTTGCCGCCGTAGGCGTCGCCGCCGTCGCGCAGCTCGACCGCCTCGTGCACGCCCGTGGACGCGCCGGAGGGGACGGCCGCGCGGCCGAAGGCGCCCGAGTCGAGCCGGACCTCGGCCTCGACGGTCGGGTTCCCGCGCGAGTCGAGGATCTGGCGGGCGGTTACGGATGTGATGCGGCTCATCGGGTCGTCTCCTTGGCGAGGTCGAAATACCGGTCCTGCTGCTCGAGCGGAAGCTCGCTCCAATTCTCGCCGCGCTCGGCCGCGAGAGCCTCCGCAGTTGTTACGCGATCGCGAAAGCGCCGTGCCGCCAGGCGGAGCTCGAGCTCCGGGTCGACGTCGAGCTTGCGCGCGACGTTGACCGCGGCGAAGAGGACGTCACCGAGCTCGGAAGGATCGAGATCCTCCTTCAGCTCGCGCACCTCGTCATCGAGGTCGGCGAGCGCCCCCTGGACGTCGGGGTACTCGAATCCGACCGCCCGCGCACGCTGCTGGAGCTTGCGCGCGTACAGCAGCGCGGGCAGCGCCTCGGCGACGTCGTGGAAGACGCCTTCGCGGCCCTCCTGCTCGCGCTTGATCGTTTCCCAGTTCTCCTTCACGCGCGCCGGTGTTGTCGGCGTCGACGTCGCCGAACACATGCGGATGCCGGCGCACGAGCTTCGCGTGCACGTTCCGGGTCACGGCCTCGAGATCCCCGAGGTCTCGCTCCTGCAGCAGCAGCGCCAGGAAAAACACCTGAAAGAGAAGGTCGCCGAGCTCGTCGAGCAGCTTCGCGTCGTCGTCGGCGAGCGCGGCGTCCGCGACCTCGTACGCCTCCTCGACGGTGTGCGGCACGATCGTGCGGGCGGTCTGCTCGCGGTCCCACGGGCACTCGCGGCGCAGCCGCTCGGTCAGCTGCTGCAGCTCGAGGAGGGCCTCCGACAGGCCCTGCAACTCAGCCGGTGGTGGAGGTCGCGGCGGTCGTCGTCACCGACGGCGTGTAGCCGGCGGCGTAGACGACGTTCTTGTCGTAGTCCTTCTTCACCTGGTTGACCCAGGCGTTCATCGCGCTGCTCTTCTTCGACTGAAGAAGCGTGCTCTGGATGCTCTGTTTGACGCTCGCGAGCGGTGTCACCTTCGCGGGCCTGATCGCGGAGAGCGCCTGGATGATGTGCCAGCCGTACTGCGTGTGCACGGGCGGCGACGTCGCACCGGTCTTGAGCGAGAAGGCGACCTTGTCGAACTGCGGGACCGTCTCGCCCTTCGTGATCGTGAGCTTCCCGCCCAGCTTGGCGGAGCTCGTGTCCTTCGAATACTTCTTGGCGAGCGTGCCGAAGTCGGCGCCGCTCTTGAGCTGCGTCTCGAGCTGTTCGGCGAGCGACTTGCTGTTCACGAGGATGTGCCGCACGTCGCGCGATGCGGCCGTCGTGTACGACGACATGTGCGCGGCGTAGTACGCCTGCACCGCCGCCGGCGTCACCTTGACGTTCTTCGTCACCTTGGTGTAGATCGCCTGGCTCAGCAGTTGCGAGCGCCACTCCAGCTGGTAGATCTCGAGGGTCAGGCCCTGCGCTGCGAGGCCCTTCTCGAACTTCGCCTCGTTGCCGCCGAAGTACTGCTTCTTCACCTTGACGATCTGCGCCTGGACCTGCGCGTCGGTGACGTTGACGCCGAGGTCCTTGCCCTTCTGCGCGAACTCGTCGAGCTGCACGAGGAACGCCATGACTCGGTCCTGCACCGCCTTGTAGGCCGCGGTCCCGGCCTTGGGCGGCGTCTGCTTGTTCACCTTCGCGACCTTCGCGGTGGCGTCGATCAGGCTGTTGAACTGCACCTTCGTGATCGAATCGCCGTTCACGAGCGCGACGGAGTCGCTAGGGACGCTCTTCGTCCCGCCGCCCCCGCACGCCGCGAGGACGCCGGTCAGCAAAGCGAGGCAGACAACGATGAAAAGGCGCTTGGTCATAGAAACGCCGGGCTCAAGCTGCCCGACGGGCATCCAAGATAGCATCGACCAGGCGGAGCGCCTGAGGGAATCCGTCCTCGCTGCGTAGGCTCACTTCCCGGTTCCCTACGGTGTAGACGGCGGTGTGGATTCGGCCGCGCAGGTCCTGCAGCTCCTTCGAGCCGAGGACGAGCCGGCCGACGGTGGCCTTTCCGCCGCGGAACACGAGGTAGTCGGCGCCCAGCTCGGCCAGCTTGATCTTCGCCTCCTGGATCGAGAAGAGGTGCTCGACCGGCTCTGGTAGCGGCCCGAAGCGATCCTCGAGCGAGGCCGCGAGCTCGCGCAGCTCGTCGTCGGTCTCGGCCAGCGCGAGGCGGCGGTGGATGTCGATGCGGAGCGCCTCCGAGCCGACGTACTGCTGCGGGACGTAGGCGTCGATGCGTGCGTCGACCCGCACCGGGCGGGCAGCGACCCGGCGCTGGCCCTGCAGCTCGGCGACCGCCTCGTTCAGCAGCTCGACGTACAGCTCGAAGCCGACGGCGGCGACGTGGCCGGACTGCTCGGCGCCGAGGAGCTCGCCGGCGCCGCGAATCTCGAGATCGCGCATCGCGATGGCGAAGCCGGCGCCGAGCTCGGTGTGGTCGGCGAGCGTCGCGAGCCGCGCGCGCGCCTCCGCGGTGAGCTCCTGCGCGTCGGGATAGAACAGATACGCGTGCGCAGTCGCGTCGGAGCGCCCGACGCGGCCGCGGATCTGGTACAGCTGCGCCAGCCCGAGCATGTCCGCGCGCTCGACGATGAGCGTGTTCGCCTGCGGGATGTCGAGGCCGGACTCGATGATCGTCGTCGAGACGAGCACGTCCGCGTCTCCGCGCAAAAACGTGTGCATCTTCTCCTCGAGCTCCTTCTCGCGCATTTGCCCGTGCGCGACCAGGAAGCGCAGATTGGGGCAGAGCTGCCGCAGCTTCTCGGCCGCCTCTTCGATCGTCTCGACGCGGTTGTGCAGATAGAACGCCTGGCCGTCCCGCTCGTGCTCGCGCTCGAGCGCGAGCTTGACGAGCTCCTCGTCGTACTCGCCGACGGTGGTGCGGATCGGCCGGCGGCCTTCCGGCGGCGTCTCGATGATGGAGATGTCGCGCATGCCCGCGAGCGAGAGATGCAGCGTGCGCGGGATCGGCGTCGCACTCAACGTCAGCACGTCGACCTCGAGGCGCAGCGACTTCAGTAGCTCCTTCTGCGCGACGCCGAAACGCTGCTCCTCGTCGAGGATGACCAGACCGAGCTCCTTCGGGATGACGTCGCGGCTGAGGACGCGATGCGTGCCGATGAGGACGTCGACCTTGCCCTCGGCGAAGTCGGCAAGCACCTGCTTCACCTCGCGCGGCGCGCGGAAGCGCGAGACCATCTCGACGCGGACGGGGAAGTCGCGAAAGCGCTCGCGGAAGGTGTTCCAGTGCTGCTCGGCGAGGATCGTCGTCGGCGCGAGCATGAGCACCTGCTTGCCGTTGACGGCGACCGCGAACGCGGCGCGCACCGCGACCTCCGTCTTGCCGAAGCCGACGTCGCCGCACACGAGGCGATCCATCGGGTTGGGCGTCTCGAGGTCTTCCTTCACCGCTTCGATCGCCGCCTCCTGGTCGGGCGTCTCGCGGTACGGGAAGGACGCCTCCAGCCGCGCGATCCACTCGTGCTCGAGGTTGTACGCAATGCCGGTGCGCGTCTGCCGCTGCGCGTAGAGCGCGATCAGATCGCCCGCCAGCTCCTGCACCGACTCGCGCGCGCGCGACTTGAGCAGCTGCCATGCCTTGCCGCCGAGCTTCGAGAGCGCAGGCGCCTTCGCGTCGGCGCCGACGTACCGCGACACCTTTCCGAGCTGCTCGTGCGGCACGTACAGGCGGTCGTCGCCGCGGAACGCGAGCAGGAGATAGTCGCGGGTGACGCCGGCGACCTCCTTCGTCTCGAAGCCGAGGAGCTTGCCGACGCCGTGATCCTCGTGCACGACGTAGTCGCCGGTGCGCAGGTCGGCGAACGACTGGAGCGCGCGGCCGCCGAGGCGGCGCTCCTTCGGCACGCGGCGGCGGAAGACCTGGTGGTCGGGCAGGAGGACGAGGCCGAGGTCGCGCCAGACGAAGCCGCGGCGCGCCGGCGCGATCGCGAACAGCACTTCCGCCTCGTCGGGCAGCGGCCTCGCCCGGCTCGAGCAGGCGTGCGGAGACGCGCCGGAGCAGGTTCTGGGTCCGCAGCGCCTCGCCGCGGTGCGGGAACGCGACGACGACGCGCTGCCCGGCGCGCACGAACGCCAGGCAGCTCCGTCTCCGCCTCGGCGAGACCGCGCGCCGCGATCGCCGGCCGCTGCGCCTCGAAGGCGAACGGCTGCGTCTGCGGGAACGGGTCGAGCTCCGTCGCTCCGTCGAGTGAGGGCGGCGCGAAGACGCCGTCGTCCTCCCACACCCGCCGGACCGCGTCCGGCTGGAAGACGAGGTCGGGGACGCGGTCGAGGGCCGGGACGAGATCGTCCGGGACGCCCTCCGCTTCCTGGTCGACGAGATCGATGCGCCGCTCGGCGGCCGGATAGACGACGGCCTCGACGACGGGATGGAGGGCGCGCTGCGTGAAGGCGGAGAAGGCGCGGATGGATTCGATCTCGTCGCCGAAGAACTCCACGCGGAACGGCTCGCCGCCCGTCGCCGGGAAGATGTCGACGATCCCGCCGCGAACGGCGACCTGGCCGCGGTCGTCAACCCGCTCGACGCGTGCGTAGCCGGCGAGGGCGAGCGACTCGGCGAGGCCTTCCACGCCCGACTCGGCGCCGACCCGCAGCTGGATCGGCTCCGGCCGCGCCTTCGGCGGCGGCATCGGCTCCGCGAGCGCGCGGGCGGACGCACAGACGAGGCCGCCGCGCGCGAGCACGTCGAGCGCGCGGGCCCGCTCGCCCACGAGATGCGGCGGCGGCTCGAGGCCGGAGTCCCAGCCGACGCCGCGGCTCGGCAGGTAGCCAACGCTCTCGTCGCCGAGGAACCAGGCGGCGGCCTCGGCGGCGTCGCGCGCGTCCGCGTCCTCCGGAAGGAGGCAGATCAGCCCGCGAGGAGGGGGGGGAAGGGGGGGGGGTCGAGCTTCTCGTGCAGCGTCGCGAGCAGGAGCGGGAGCGCCGGCTCGGAGACGCGAGCCCTCGTCGGCAGCGCGTCGGCGAGCGCGCCGAGGCTCTCGTTCTCGACGAGCTCGGAGACGAAGGCGTGGAGTACCGGACGGTCCATGACGACGGGCGGAACCGGCGGTTCCGCTGGGGTCATGGTAGTCGCACCAGGTGTGCTGCCAGTACAGGAGCGCGCGGCCGTTCCGGTCGAGGAAGAACATGTGGCTCACCTGATCGGAGTAGACGCCACGTCCGACGACGATGGCGACCGAGCGGTGGACGAGCGCGGCGCCGCAGCGGCGAACGAGCGCGGCTGAGTACGGGTCGGCCGACGCCGGCCGGACGGTGTAGACGTGGTGACGGCCGATCCCATAGCGGCCGTCGATCTGGTCGGTGTAGAAGCCTGACCACCACGACGGGTCGCTGAGGGTCAGGCCGCGGTCGAACGGGGTGATGTCGATCACGTCGGCAGCGCGGACGGCCGCCTTCCTCGCGGTCGCGTCAAAGCTCTGCAGGCCGATGGGCGACGGGCAGCCCGTCGTCATCCCGGGCGGGAGCGTCGCAGCGAGCGGCGTCGTCGTGCGCAGGAGCCGGGCCTTCCCGTCCGGAGTCACGGCGGCGAGCGCCGTCTGGTTCGTGTAGCCGTTGCCGACGAAGGTGTCCGTGTAAATCGTCCCGTCGGGAGCCACGGCGACGCCGTCTTCCTGGAACGGGAAACCGAACGGGGGCGCGCTGCCGAGGTCGGCGACGGTCGACAACTTCCCGTCGCGGATGCGCAGCAGCTTGCCGCCTTGCGTTCCGACGACGATGCTGCCGTCCGGCGCCGTCGCAAGTCCATGCGCATACGCCTGCCATTCGTGCAGCTTCGTCCCTGACCGTGTGAGCTCTTCGATCGTCTTCGTTCCGCCCGAATAGACGTAGAAGCGACCGTCCCCACCGACCGCGAACAAATCGGGGCTGAAGAAGCCTCTCGGACGCACGACGGTCGTCGCGTTTCCGTTCCCCAGCTCGACGACGGCGTTCCCCGTCTCGACGTAGAGATGCCCGTCGAAGAACGCGAGCGAGCTCACGTGGTGGAAGCGCTGCGGCAGCGTTCGCTCGGATCCGTGCACGAGGACGTGCACGCGCTTGCCGTCGCCGATGTAAATCGCGCCGTTCGGCGCAACGGCGATCGTCGCCCGCCACCCGGCGATCGGGACGACCGCATGCAGCGACCCGTCCGGCGAGCGGCGGAACAGCTCGTCGCGATTCGCGTCCGCGATGAGGAGCGAACCGTCCGACTCGACCGCAAGCGCCTCCGGGCGGATGAGCCCGGGCACGGTCGGGTGCGCGAAGCGCGCCGGCAGGACCCACTGCGGAATCCCCTCCTCCGCGGTGCCAGCCGGCGGAGGCCCGCAGAGGTTCCCGTAGAACTCGCGGACGAAGCACGCCGTCAGCCACGACACGCGGTTGCCGTCCGCGTAGCCGACGAAACGGTCTGCGCCGCCGTACCGATAGACGACCTCGAAGTCGACGCGATTCCCGGCGACGCGCTCGACCCGCACGCGCACCGGCTCGCCGACCTCCTTCGACACGATCGGCGCGAGCCGTTCGAACGCGCCGCGCGGCGAAGCGCCGGCGAGCACCACTCCTGCGAGCAGCAGCCGAACGAGCATCGCCCCTATGATGCCGGCATGTGCCGGAACATCCACACGCTCTACAACTTCGAGCCGCCCGCGACCGACCACGAGGTGCGCGCAGCGGCCGAGCAGTACGTGCGCAAGGTGAGCGGCTTCACGAAGCCGTCGAAGGCGAACGAGGAAGCCTTCGCGCGCGCGGTCGACGAGATCGCGCACACGACGCACCACCTGCTCGAGGCGCTCGTGACGAACGCCTCTCCGCGCGACCGAGAGGTCGAGGCGGAACGCGCCCGCGAGCGGGCGAAGAAGCGCTTCGCTACGGCGTAGTGACGTACGACTCGACGGCGTCGGCCGCGCGTTCGATCAGCGCGTCCGCGTCGTCGTGCTCGTCGAAGTTGGCAAGCACGTAGTCCGCGAGTGAGCGCGGATCGCCGCGCTCGGGACGACCGACGCCGATCCGGAGCCGGGTGAAGTCCTGCGTGCCGAGCGCCTGCGCGATCGAGCGCAGGCCGTTGTGGCCGGCGAGGCCGCCACCGTGCTTGATCTCCAGCCGGCCGAGGTCGAAGTCGCCCTCGTCGTGCACGACGAGCACGTCCGCCGGCTCCACCTTGAAGAACGCCGCCGCCGCGCCGACCGAGCGCCCCGACTCGTTCATGTACGTCTCCGGCTTGAGCAGGACGAGCCTCGCGTCGCCGTACCGCACCTCGGCGAGCCGGCCGGAGAACTTCGATTTCCACGACCCGCCATGCCGGCGCGCGAGCTCGTCGACGACGAGATAGCCGGCGTTGTGCCGGTTCCGCGCGTATTCGCGGCCCGGGTTGCCCAAGCCCGCGACGAGGAGCAGGAGTTACTCCTCTGCGGAAGCTTCGGACTCGGCGGGCGCCTCTGCGCTACGCGCCTCAGAGTCGTCAGCACCTTCGCCCTCGGCACCCTCTTCGCCCTCGACGCCCTCTTCACCCTCGACGGGCTCGGGCTCGATCTCGCGGGTCGGAGCGGTCACCGTCGCGACGACGATCTCGGGGTCGTCGAGCAGCGTCACGCGCTCGGGGACGACGAGGTCGCCCATGCGGAGCGTGTCGCCGATGCCCATGTGCGAGACGTCGAGGTCGATGTGCTCGGGAACTTCCAGCGGCAACGCTTCGACGTTGATCTCGCGCAGCGGCTGCGAGAGCACGCCGCCCTCGCGCACGCCGGGAGCGTCGTCGGCACCGATGAGATGCACGCTCACCGATGCGTGGATCGGCTTGTCGAGCGGGACCTCCTGCAGGTCGATGTGCGTGATGTGACCGCGGATCTTGTCGACCTGGTACTCCTTGAGGATCGACGAGTGCGTCTTGCCGACGCCGTCGATCTCGACGTCGAGAATCGAGTGCAGACCCGCAGCGCCGGTGAGGGCGCGCCGGAGCTCCCGCTCGGCGACGGAGATGGCGACGGGCTGGCCGCCGCCGTACAGGACGCCCGGAATGAGCCCCTGCCGGCGCAGCCTGCGCGTCTCGCGCGAGCCCAGCTGGTCGCGGGCGACGACGAGGAGCTTTGTGCGTTCTCCAGCCATATCGGCGCCGGAGTGTACCCGAAGGCAGGCAAGATTCGACCGTGTTCGAAGACCTGCTGCACGCCTGGGACGGCGAGGAAGCGGTCATCCGCTTCGACGCCGACAGCGGGGCGTGGATGTTCGTGTGCATCCATTCGACCGCGCTCGGCCCCGGCGGCGGCGGCACGCGGCTGCGCGTGTACCCCACGGCAGCCGACGGTCTCGCGGACGCGATGCGCCTCTCCGGCGCGATGACCCGGAAGTTCGCAGCAGCGGACATCCCGCGCGGCGGCGCAAAGGCGGTGCTCGCAGTTCCCGAGCTCCCGGCCGGCGACGCGCGCCGGCGCTTGCTCCTTCGCTACGGCGACCTCGTCGCGTCGCTCGGCGGGACGTATCGCACCGCCGGCGACATGAACATCACCCCCGCCGACCTCGACGTCGTCGCCGAGCGCTGCCCCTGGGTATACGGAACCACCGGCAAGGGCGGGAACAGCGCGCGCGGCACCGCGGTCGGGACGCTGTACGCGATCCGCGCGACGGTCGAGCACGTCTTCGGCTCGCCGGAGCTCGCCGGGTTGCGCGTGCTCGTGCAGGGAGCCGGCTCGGTCGGCGCCGACCTCGTGCGCCTGCTGCAGGCCGGCGGTGCGCAGGTGCTCGTCTCCGACGTCGACGAGACGCGCGCAGCGACGACCGGCGCAACCGTCGTCGCGGCGGACGAGGTGATCGGCACCGAATGCGACCTGTACTCGCCGTGCGCCGTCGGTGGGACGCTCAACGCCGACACGATTCCGCGGCTGCGCTGCCGCGCGGTCGCAGGCTGCGCGAACAACCAGCTCGCCGAGCCGGAAGACGGCGACCGGCTGCACGCCGCGGGAATCCTGTACGCGCCGGACTACGTCGTGAACGCGGGCGGTGTCATCCAGCTCGTCGGCCTCGAGGATCTCGGGTGGACCGAGGCCGAGCTCGAGCAGGGCCTTGCGCGGATCGGCGACACGCTGCGCACGCTGTTCCGCACTGCGTCGGAGGACGGCATCACCCCCGCCGCGGCGGCCGAGCAACTCGCCGCCGAGCGCGTGGCCGCAGCTCAGGGCCAGACCGGCAGGTAGAGCGACAGCTTCGAGCCGCCGCCCGGGGTCGAGGCGATCCGAACCTCATCGTCGTCAAGATCGGCAACGCCGCGCTTGACCCGTTTGGGTCAGTTCGATCAGTGGCCGGCCAGGCAGCTCTTGTCGCCGATCGTCTTGAGGATCGAGACCTGCTGCTGTTCGTACGTGACGTCGGCGGGATTGTTCGGGTCGTACGGGTGCAGGCCGCCGATCTGGGTGGCGACGTTGGGCTCGACGCCCGGCCCGAGCGCGATCAGCCGGTAGCGCGTGCCGAGGCCGGGCCCGCGGGCGCGCGGTCACGCCGGCCGGGTGCCGGTAGCCGCCCTTCGTCGGGTCGAACTTGTAGAAGCCGTAACAGAACGCCCCGGTCGGGTTGTGGGGGACGAACGAATTCTCCCGCCGCCACCCGCTGCCGTACGGCGAGTCGAACGTGTCGAGGAAGATCAGTCGCCCGTACCCGTCGGTCGGCACGCCGTAGCGAGTCGTGCCGAAGCCGTGCACCGGCTTGCCCGCGTACGTGTACACGCCGAACAGTTCCTGGAAGCGGCCGCCCCACACCCAGTCCGTGTACGCGCTGAGCGTCGGGATCGGCCCTTGCCAGTGCGAGATCTCGAGCCACTTCGCGCTCTGGGTCGCGGTCCACGCCACGAAGCCGAGATCGGGGAGCGGCTGCGCCCACTGCTGCGCAGCCCAGTACGAGCCATCCGGCAGCTTGCACGCGGCAACGACGTCGGGCAGCGCCGGGCCGTCATACGGGCGGCACATGTTCGTGAAGCCCTGCCAGTTCGGCCCGCCCGAGTAGTCGAGCTTGAACTTCACCTGCGGCTCGGACGTGCTCGGGAAGAGGGCGTTCATCGCGCCCCATACGAGCACGTGCCGGGAGGCGCCGTGCGCCTGGTAGACAAGCAGCGCTTTGCCGTTCGTGTTCGCCTCCAGCTTCACGCCGGTGGCGTTGCGGTCGACGAGTTGCGACGCGAGCGCATTTCCGCTCAGCGCGAGCGCAAGAAGGACGGCCGCTGTCGTGACCCCGAGACAGCGCATACCAGGCTTGTGCCCGGTCGCGCGGAATGCATGCGGATCTAGAACAACTGGTTTTCGCCGCCGAAAATGGCGGAAACCGAGTCGTCTGCGAAGACGTTCATGATCGTCTCGGCGAGGAGCTGCGCCACCGGGAGGATGGTCATGTTCGGGGGCACCTCGAGCGGGTTCACCGGCACCGTGTCGGTGACGACGATCCCGTCGATCGGTGCGTCCTGGAAGCGCTCGAGCGCGCCGCCGCAGAACACGCCGTGCGTGGCGAACACCCACACGCCCTTCACGCCCTGCGCACGCAGCGCGTTGACGTTCGCGATCAGCGTGCCGCCGGTCATGATCACGTCGTCGCCGACGATCGCGATCTTGTCGCGCACCTTGCCGGTGATCTCCGTGACTTCGGCCAGGTCGCGCTCCGGCCGCGTCTTGTGCATGATCGCGAAGTCGGCCTCGATCATCTCCGCGAAGCGGACTGCCATCTTCGCGCGGCCCTCGTCGGGCGCGACCGACACGATCTCCGGTCCAGTGAGGCCGAGATCGCGGAAGTGGCGCGCGAACAACGGCAGCGCCGTCATGTGGTCGACCGGGATGGTGAAGAAGCCCTGAATCTGGCCGGCGTGCAGGTCCATCGTCAGCACGCGGTCGGCGCCGGCGAGCTGGACCATGTCGGCGACGAGGCGCGCCGAGATCGGCTCGCGCGGCCGCGCCTTGCGGTCCTGGCGCGCGTACGGGAAGAGCGGCATGACCGCGGTGATGCGCTTCGCCGAAGCGAGCTTCGCCGCCTGGATCATGAACATGAGCTCCATCAGGTTGCGGTCGACCGGCTGGCACCCGGTCTGCACGATGAAGATGTCGGCGCCGCGGATCGACTCGAGGTAGCGGGTGTACGTCTCGCCGTTCGCGAACGTGTCGACCTCGACGTCGCCGAGCTCGACGCCGAGCCTCTCGGCGATCTGCGCGGCCAGGTCGTGGTGCGAGCGGCCCGAGAACACCATCAGCCGCTTCTGCGGCCCGCGCTCGATCCAGTGACCGGTCACCGGTTCGGTCATGACGGCCTTCTCCAGCCCCGGCAGCGCAATGTCAGTCGCGGTCACGCTTTCCATGCCTGTCGTAGACCCACCCTTCCTTCGTCTCCTGCCGCGGGGCGAACCCGGCGAGCGATCCCGGAGGGACATCATCGGTGATGACCGCGCCCGGTGCAATCCAAGCATCGTCGCCAACGTCGACAGGAGCATCGAACGTATTGTCGACGCCGGTCCTGACGTTACTGCCGATCCGGGTCTTGGCCTTGGGCTCTCCCGGCTCGTGCTTGAAGTTGGCGGTGATGTTCCCGGCGGCGATGTTCGTGTCCTCGCCGATCTCGGCATCCCCGATATAGGACAAATGCGGCACCTTCGTCCGGGCCCCGATCGTGGACGCTTTCACCTCGACGAACGTCCCGATCTTCGCGCCCTCGCCGACCACTGTCCCGGGCCGGACGTAGGCGAACGGGCCGATCTCGACGCCGCCCGCGATCCGGATCGGGCCGCGCAGGACGCTGAACGGATGGATCGTGACGTCGGGCTCGATCTCGATGCCGGCGTCGATCCAGGTCGAGGCCGGGTCGACGATGGTGACGCCGGCGAGCATGTGCGCCTCGTTGATCCGGTCCCGGAGCGCCTCGGCGGCGAGCGCCAGCTCGGCGCGCGTGTTGATCCCCTCCACCTCGAAGGGATCGGCCGCCGCGTGGACGGCGACCACCTCGCCGTCGCCGACGAGCAGGCCGAGCGTGTCGGTGATGTACAGCTCGCCCTGGGCGTTGTGCGGCTCGAGCCGGTCGAGGACGGGCCAGAGCGCTGCGCCTCTGAAGACGTAGATGCCGGAGTTGACCTCGCCGAGCGCGAGCTCCGCCTCGCTCGCGTCGGCAGCCTCGACGATCCGCGCGAGCCGGCCGTCCCCGTCGCGCACGATGCGCCCGTACGCGCGGGCGTCGTCGGGCTCGAACGACAGCACCGTGGCGGCGGCGCCGGCGCGGCGGTGCGTGTCGAGGAGCGCGAGCACCGTCTCGGCCGTGAGCGCCGGCACGTCGCCGTTCAGCACGAGCACGTCTCCGTCCGTGCCCTCGAGCGCGGCGCGCGCAGCGCGCACGGCATCGCCGGTGCCGAGCGCCTCTTCCTGGATCGCGACCTCGAGGTCGCCGTACGAGCCCGCGCTGTCCGGCGACGCGACGACGACGATGCGCGTGACGCCCGCATCGCGCGCTGCGGCGATCACCCAGTCGACCATGCGGCGGCCGAGGAGTGGGTGCAGGTGCTTCGGCGTCGCGCTCTTCATGCGCGTGCCGAGGCCGCCGGCCATTACGACTGCTGCGAGGTCGTCTGCCATGTCAGTGAAGAGTGGCTGGGGCGCCAGGATTCGAACCTGGGATCACGGGACCAAAACCCGTTGCCTTACCACTTGGCCACGCCCCATCAGGGGTCGGAATCTTAGCGCCGGTCCGTGAAGACGAAGAACAGGGCGACGAGCGCGAACAGGCACACGAACACGATCGCCGTCCAGAAGACGACGAAGGCGAGGATGGCCGCGACAACGGCCAGGAGCTGCGATACGGCGAAGATCCACGAGGCCTGGTGGAAGGTGTCCGAGCGGGTTCGCCGGCCGCCGTACCAGTAGAGAATGACCGCCGCGATCGCGAGGGCGATGACCGTGAAGCGGGAGACGTCGTGGAAGACCGCGACGATGATCGCCTCGGCGGCGGCGATCCAGAGGGCGATGCGCGTACGCCGCGACCGGAGCCAGCGGCCCGACCTGCTCGTCCCGTGCTCGATCGCGTGCGACGAGTCCATGAGCCGTGTCAACCGTACCACGCAGGTGCGGTCAGCCAGCTCTCGCCGGCGGCCTTCAGCGCGCGCTGCGCCTCCTGCGCGCGATCTTTGTGATGGAAGAGCCCGTACACGGCCGGGCCTGCGCCGGTGACGTCGGCGCGGAACGCGCCGAGCGCGCGCAGCTCGTCGGCGAGCGGCGACGAGGCGAGGTCGTTCGGCGGCAGCGCAGCGAGGTCGCGCGGCCGGCGGACCTCGTCCAGCGCAGCGAGAAGCGCCGCGCGGCGCTCGTCGAAGCCGGCGGCGCCGTCGCGAAGGTCGAAGGCCGCGTACACGGATGCCGTCGACGGCTTCTGGACGAGGCGCGGAACGACGAGCACGACCCAGAAGTCCTGCGGCAGGTCGAGTGGCTTGAGGACGCGGCCGTCGCCCGTCCCGAGTTGCGGGCCGTCGACGAGGAAGAACGGCACGTCGGCGCCGAGGTCCGCCGCGATCTCGCGCAGGTCGGCGTCCGGCAGCGGCTCGGCGAGCGTGGCGTTCGCGAGCCGGAGGGCGGTGGCGGCGTCGGAGCTGCCGCCGCCGATGCCGGCCGCGATCGGCAGGCGCTTCTCGATGCGCACGTGCCAGCGAGGCTCGACCCCGGCGCGTGCGGCGACGGCCTCGAGCGCTCCCCGGACGAGCGTGTCTGCGTCGAAGCCTTCGACGAGCAGCTCGGGGGCCGGCGTCAACTCGAGGCGGTCGGCGATCGCGAGCCGCTGGTAGACGGTGGCGACCTCGTGCTTGCCGTCGTCTCGCGTCGGACCGACGACGAGTGCGAGGTTGATCTTGGCCGCTGCCGACGCTCTCATCGCAGCGCCTCCGCGAGCGCGACGAACTCGGGCGGAGCGAGCGCCTCTGCGCGCGTGGACGCATTGCGGCCGATCGCCTCGAGCGCGGCCGTCGCCGCTGCGCGCGATGCGACGCCCGCGAGCTCGAGCGAGTTGGGGAGCGTCTTGCGGCGATGCGCGAACGCGGCGCCCACGATGTTCTTCACGTGCGCGAAGTCTTCCGGCATCGACGCGCGGCGGAAAGCAACGAGCGCCGAGTCGACATTCGGCCGCGGACGAAAGACCGTGCGCGAGACGGGATGGAAGCCCGTCCGCTCGCACACGAGCTGCACGAGCACGGAGACGGCGCCGTACGCCTTCGTGTTGGGCGAGGCGAAGAGCCGGTCGGCGACCTCGCGCTGCACCATCACGCACCACAGGGAGATGTTGGGGAGGCCATCGAGACTCTCCGCGATGATCGGCGTCGCGACGTTGTACGGCAGGTTGGACACGAGCTTCGTCGCGTCCTGCGGCAGCTCGACCCTGAGCGCGTCGCCGAACACCACGTCGACGTTGTCGCCGAGCTCGTGCAGCATCGGCTCGAGCTCCGGATCGATCTCGACCGCATGCACGTGCCGAACGCGCTGGGCGAGATAGCGCGTCAGCACTCCGTGCCCCGGCCCGATCTCGAGGACGACGTCCTCCGGGGCGAGCGCGGCGAGGCGGCCGATGACGCCGAGGATGTTCTCGTCGACGAGGAAGTGCTGCCCGTATTCCTTCTTCACAGTCCGAAGCATGCGGTGGCGTTGTCGTCGATACGACGCTCGAGGTCGGTGACGTCCTCCCCGCGCGCCTGCGCGAGTGCGGCGAGCGTGTACATGACGTACGCGGGCTCGTTGCGGCGGCCGCGCACCGGTTGGGGCGCGAGATACGGCGAGTCGGTCTCGGCGAGAATCCGGTCGGCGGGCACCTGGCTCGCAGCGACGCGGAGCTCGCTCGCGTTCGGGAACGTCGCGTTGCCGGCGAACGAGACGTACCAGCCGCGCTCGAGCGCCGTCGGCAGCAGCCGCGGCGAGGAGAAGCAGTGCAGGACGACGGTCCCGTCGAACGCGGAGAGAGCAGCAAGCGTGTCGTCATCGGCGGCGCGCGTGTGGATGACGACGGGTTTCCCCAGCTCGGCGGCGAGACCGAGCTGGGACTCGAACATATACCGCTGCGCCTCGGGTGTGGCGTAGTCGCGGTACCAGTCGAGGCCGATCTCGCCCACCGCGACCACCTTCGGGTGCTGCTGAAGGCGGCGGATCTCGTCGAGGTCACCCGTCTCGGCCTCGTGTGGGTGGACGCCGACGACGGCGTAGACGTCGTCGAATCGCTCCGCGAGCTCGACCGCCTGCGCGGCGCCGATGGTGAGGATGCGCGTCACGCCCGCGTCGCGTGCTCGCGCCACGACGTCGGCGGGATCGTCGTCGAGCGCGTCGAGATGCGCGTGCGTGTCGATCACTGCCGTGTCGATGCCGAGGCGCGCGAGCTCCTCCGCCGCCGTCTCGGGCGGGAGCTTGCGGAAGAGCGGCGTCGGCTCGCGCAGCTTCCGGCCGGGCTCGAGCTCGCTCGGCGCCCACGTGCCGACCCAGCTCGCGTAGTCGCCCGTGAGGATGTTGTGATCCTCGAGGCTGCGGATCTCGGGCACGCCGGCGAGCACACCGTCGTGGCCGAGCAGCTCGTGCACGACCTGCGAGGTGAACGGGAGGAACGGCGCGAGCAGCGTCTTCAGCGAGTCGACGCACCGCAGCGCGACGTAGAGCACCGTGGCGGCGCGGTCGCGGTCGGTCTTCACGAGCGCCCACGGCGCCTGGTCGGCGACGTACTGGTTCGCGAGCGAGCTGATCCGCATGGCCTCGGCGAGCGCGGCCTTGAAGCGCACCTGCTCGATCAGGCCGCCGACCGCGTCGAAGCCGGCGGCGACCGCGTCGAGCACGCGGCGGTCGGCCTCGGTGAGCTCGCCCGGCGTCGGAACCTCGCCGAAGGTTCTGTGCGCGTTCACGAGCGTGCGGTTGACGAGGTTGCCCCAGTTGGCGAGCAGCTCGTCGTTGTTGCGGCGCACGAACTCGTCCCACGTGAAGTCGGAGTCCTGCGTCTCGGGGCCGGCCGCGGTGAGGTAGTAGCGCAGCGGATCGGGGTCGTAGCGCGTGAGGAAGTCGCCGACCCAGACGGCGATGTTGCGGCTCGTCGACGCCTTCCGTCCCTCCATGGTGAGGAACTCGCTCGCGACGACGTTCGTCGGCAGGTGCAGGCCGTCGCCGTACCCCATGAGCATCGCCGGCCAGATGACGGCGTGGAAGACGATGTTGTCCTTCCCCATGAAGTAGAAGTGGCCCGCGTCGTCGTTCTGCCACCACTCGCGCCACGCCTCGGGCGTTCCGCGGTTGTGCGCCCACTCGATGCTGGCGGACAGGTAGCCGATGACGGCGTCGAACCAGACGTAGATGCGCTTCGTGTCCTCCGGATAGCCGGGCACCGGCACCGGGACGCCCCAGTCGATGTCGCGCGTCATCGCGCGCGGCTTCAGGTCGCGCACGAGCCCGAGCGCGAAGTTGCGCACGTTCGGCCGCCAGTCCGTCTGCGCGGTCAGCCACTCCTCGAGCTGCGTCGCGAACGCCGGCAGGTCGAGGAAGAGATGCGTCGTCTCCCGGAACTCGGGCGTCGAGCCGTCGATGATCGAGCGCGGCTCGATCAGGTCGACGGGGTCGAGCTGGTTGCCGCAGTTGTCGCACTGGTCGCCGCGCGCGTGCGGGTATTCACAGATCGGGCACGTGCCCTCGATGTAACGGTCGGGGAGCGTCCGCCCCGTCGCGGGGGAGAACGCGCCGAGCGTCGTTCGTTCGATGAGATAGCCCTTGTCGTACAGCGTCCGAAAGACGTCCTGCGTGACCTCGTAGTGGTTCGGCGTCGTCGTCCGCGTGAACGTGTCGAACGTGAAGCCGAGCCGAACGTAGTCGTCGAGGATGAGCGCGTTGTTGCGGTCGGCGAGCTCACGAGGCGACACGCCTTCGCGATCCGCCGACACCATCACCGGCGTGCCGTGCTCGTCCGTCCCGCTCACCATGAGGACGTCGTTGCCCTTGAGGCGGTGATAGCGGGCGAAGATGTCGGACGGCACGCCGGGGCCGGCGACATGGCCCAGGTGCCGCGGTCCGCTCGCGTACGGCCATGCGACCGCGACGAGGATCTTCTGCGACTGCGACAGGGTGCGCTCCTTCGGACGTCGTCGAGGAGCTAGAGATCATACGAACCGCTTTCAGCGCGGCCGCGCAGGCGAGCGCGAGCAGGAGGAAGAGCGGCCAGAGCGTGCGCCCGTGCCTCGCGGGGACGGTGACGTGTGCGGCCGGACGCGCCGTCGGCGCGACGCCGCGGCGGCCAGGCCCGTGCGTGCGCGCGTAACGGGGTGATGCGTCGCCGGCGCATAAGCGCGCGGCGGGGCCGGCGCGGGCCGCAGGACGACGGGCGCGACCGTGTGAACGATCCGCACCGCGGCGCGGACGAACGGCTGCGACCGCAGCGGCGGGAGCGGCGAAGGTCGCGGCCGGGAGCAGCGCGTGCACGGCGAAGGCGTCGTCCGCCGCGACCGGTGCAGGGTCTGCGGCCACCGGCGCCGGAGTCGTCGTCCGGGCGCGGCGCTGCCCGGCCTGGCCGCCGGAATCGGGCGTCGGTCGAGGCGGTCGGATCGAACCCCGGGTCCGGGTTGATCACGGTGGCGTGCGGCGTCGGCGCGGGCTACCGGAGGCGCGACGTGCGGCTGCGAGGGCGGATCCTTCGGCACGCCGGGCGGAGGCCCGCCGACGGTGTTCCCGCTGTCGGAGGAGCTCCCGCTCGCGGCCGGCGTCGACGTGCTTCCGCCGTCGTCCGGGACCGTCGTGTCGGGCGGGCTCGCTCGCCGGTGCGCTCGTCGCCTCCTGCGGCGGAGGAGCGGGCGCATCTGCCGTCGTGTCCGGCACCGGCGTGTCGGCCGGGCCGCTCGTGTCCGGCGCGGAGACGTCGCCGGCGCCGCTCGCCGCCTCCGGCGGAGGAGCGGGCGCGTCCGTCGTGGTGTCCGACACCGGCGGTTCGGTCGTGTCGGCTGCGTCCGTCGTCGTGTCGGACGACGTCGTGTCGGACGAGGTCGTGTCGCTCGCCGTCGTCGTCGTCGCCGCGGCGGCGGGTCGGTCGCCGCGGGGGTCGTGGCGGTGTCCGGCGTCGTCTCCGTCGGCGTCGTGGTCGTCGCCTGCGGCGGATCGGCGACCGGCGCCGGCGACGGCGTGGGCGGCGGCGCAGGCGTCGAAACGGCCACGGGCGGTGGGAGCGCCGGCAGGAACGAGAGCGGATCGAGATAGCCCTGCGCGTTCGCCGTCACGCGCACGCCCATGTACACGTACGGCACGTCGAGCTCGGGCGTCCCGCTCGGCCCGACGGTGCCCGACGGTCGAGCCCTCCCCCACGCTCGCGCCCTTCGAGACGCCGATCGAGCCGAGGTGCGTGAGCGTGACCGAGTAGCCGTCGGCAGTCTCGATCGTCACCGACTTGCCGCTCGTCGGCACCGTCCCCGCGAAGCTGATCGTGCCGGAGGCAGGCGCCGCCACCGGCGTCCCGGTCGGCGCCCCGACATCGATGCCGCGATGCTGCCCGCCCGCGTACGGATGGCTGGGGTCGAACGTGAACCCGAGCAGCACAGGGCCCTGCACCGGCCAGCTCCAGGCGTACGCGCCCGGAGCCCAGAGCAGGAAGAGCAGGACGACGAGCGCGAGCCGGCGCATGGAGCCTCCTCTGTTGTCAGGAATGAAAACGGAGTGAGCGCGCCAAGCTAGCAGCGGCACCGGACGTTGTCAAAACTGATTACAGCGAGCCGCGGTACAAGCGGTTGCGCGAGATCCCGCTGACGCGGGAGACGAGCTCGGCCGCGCGCCGCCGCGGGACGCCGGCCTCGACCAGCTCGGCCACGGCCGCGAGCGCAACGTCCTCCCCGACGGTCCGCGGCTCGCGCGCCGGGCCGATGACGAGCGCGATCTCGCCCTTCGGTGGCTCGGCGAAGCGCTCCGCGAGCTCCTGCGCCGTTCCGCGGACGACTTCCTCGAACTTCTTCGTCAGCTCGCGGCACACCGCGGCCTCGCGCGCGGGATCGGCCGCCGCGAGCGACCGGAGCGTCGCGGGCAGGCGCTGCGCCGACTCGAACGCGACCGCGGGCCAGCGCCACGCCGGCGAGCTCCTCCCACACGGCCGCGAGCGCCTTCTCGCCCCGAGGCAGGAAGCCGAGGAACTGGTAGCGCTCGCCGACGAGGCCGGACGCGACGAGCGCCGTCTCGACCGCCGACGGCCCCGGCAGCACGGTCACCGCAACGCCCGCGTCCAGCGCAGCGCGCACGATGCGCGCGCCGGGATCGGAGACTCCCGGCATCCCTGCATCGGTGACGAGCGCGATCCGCTCGCCCGCCTCGAGCCGCGGCAGCAGCTCCGCCGTCCGCGCCGCCTCGTTGTGCTCGTGGTAGGAGAGGACGCGCGCGTGGATGCCGTGACGTTCGAGCAACGTGCGCGTGTGGCGCGTGTCCTCGCACAGCACGAGATCCGCCTCGCGCAGCTCCGCGAGTACGCGCAGCGTCACGTCGTCGAGATTCCCGATCGGCGTCGCGCAGACGGCGAGCGGCACGGCTAGCTCTCGTCGAGCGCCTCGAACGCGACGAACGCCGCGCCGATGAGCCCTGCCGCCGTGCCGAGCTCCGCGCGCACGACGCGCACCTCGTCGCGCATCGGGCGAAGCGCCTCGCGGTGCATGATCTCCTCCGCCGCCGGCATGACCCACTCCCATGCAGCGACGCCGAAGCCGCCGCCGATGACGAGACGTCGCGGCTCGAAGATGTTCACGAACGAGCCCATGCCGGAGCCGAGATGCCGGCCGATGTCGGCGAGGATCGCCCGCGCCGTCTCGTCGCCCTCGTTCGCGAGCCGCACGAGCCGGTGCGCATCCGCCGCGGGGCCGAACGCCTCCTGTGCCGCCGCCGTCGCGGCGACGCCGGTCACGTACGCCTCCAGGTGGCCGCGGCCGGTGCAGCGGCCCTGACACGGACGCCCATCGTGGACGATGACGACGTGGCCGAGCTCGACGCCGGCGCCGGTCGCGCCGCGGAAGGGCTTGCCACCGGTGATGACGCCGCCACCCAGGCCGGTTCCGAGCGTAAGCATGAGCACGTCGTCCACACCGCGCGCCGCACCGACCTTCCACTCGGCGATGCAGGCCGCGTTCGCGTCGTTGTCGATCCCGACGGGGATCCGAAAGCGATCGTGCATCCGCCCGCGGAAGTGCGGGTCGTCGATCGGCGTGTTCACGGCCTCGTACACGCCGCCCGTGAGCTGGTCGATCGGCCCCGGAATGCCGAAACCGAGCGCGGCGACCTCGTCCGTCATCAGCTCGTCGACCGCCGCGTCGAGCTCGACGTACAGCTCCTCCTGCGTCTTCGGCGTCGCGCGCTCGTGGCGACGCAGGACCTCGCCATCCCGCGTGACGACGCCGGCGAGGATCTTCGTCCCTCCGAGGTCCACGCCGATCGCATGCGTACTGCTCATCGTGAGCGGGTACCGTAACCCGCCGGATGGCCGCCCCTGGGGAGAAGCCGTACCGCGTCTACAAGGGCGGTCGACAGAAGGGGAAAGTGCCGCTCTCCGGGCGCGACGAACGCAAGCCGGACAAGAGCGGCGACCGTGGAGGCGTCCGCCGGAAGAAGGCGCAATGGGGGTGGAAGCGCTGGACGATGCTCACGCTCCTCGTCCTCGTCGTGCTCTTCGTCATCTGGGGCGTGGCCGGCTACCTCTCCGTGCGCAGCGGTGTGGCGGACGCGAACAAGCGCCTCGCGCCGGGAACGACCGCCGCACTCACGAGCCAGAACGGGCTCATCCTCGACTCGCCGACGAACATCCTCCTGCTCGGCACCGACCACGCTACGAACGGCCAGGCGGGACGCAACGCCGACGACCACAGCGACTCGATGATGCTGCTGCGCACCGACCCGAGCCGCCACCGCATCACGTACCTCTCCATCCCCCGCGACCTCGGCGTGACGATCAACGGCGTCTACCAGAAGATCAACGGCGCGATGCAGCTCGGCGGGCCGAAGCTCGCCGTCCAGACGGTGAACCAGCTCCTCGGCTCGCAGCTCCCGGTCAACCACGTCGTCGTCGTCGACTTCGGCTCGTTCGAGAAGCTCATCGACGCCGTCGGCGGCATCACCGTGAACGTGCCGGAGAAGATCCTCTCCAACCGCTTCGACTGCCCGTACTCGACCGCGACGCGCTGCCAGCAGTGGCCGGGCTGGCGCTTCGCGAAGGGACCGCAGCACATGAACGGCCACACGGCGCTCATCTACTCGCGCATCCGCGAGAACCAGCTCGACCCGTCGTGGACGGACTTCAAGCGCAGCCAGAACCAGCAGGCCGTGATGCAGGCGACGCTCGCGAAGCTCGCGAGCCCGACGCGCTTCTTCTCACTCCCGTTCGACGGCTCGTCGCTCCTGGCGCGCGATCTCGACCGACCTCTCCACCTGGGACTTCATGCAGCTCGGCTGGGTGAAGTTCCGTGCCGGCGAGGTCGTCCACTGCCGGCTCGGCGGGTCGGCGACCGGCAACGGCTTCATCACCGGCACGGAGGAGAACATCCAGGTGGTGCAGGAGGTGCTCGGGAACTCGGCGCCGCAGCCGCCGGCGCCCGGCACGGGTCTGTACGGGCCCGGCTGCGAGGTCGGCAACCAGCCCTTCAAGTACGGGAGAACGCTACGAGTCGCCGCTCGAGGCGGCGGGCTTCTTCTCCACCGGCTTCGAATCGGTCTTCGGCGCGTCCGAGGACGAACCGCCGCCGCCGCCGTCCTTCTTCGCCTTCTTCCCCTTGCCGTAATCGGTCGAGTAGAAGCCCGAGCCCTTGTAGTGGATCGCGACCGGGTAGAGGACGAGCTCGAGCGGCGCGGCGCCGCACACGTCGCATTTCTCGGGCGCGGGCGCTGTCATGGACTGGAAGCGCTCGAACAGGTGGCCGTTCGGGCAGCGGTATTCGTAGATGGGCACGGAGAGCTAAGGCTACTTTCAGCCGTCGTGCGCCCGCTCCTGCTCGAGGAGCTCCTGGAAGCAGGGCGCCTCCTCGAACGCCGCGAGGCCGGCGGGATGGAGTTGCCGCTCGCGGCGTCGGCGCGCGAGGTCGCGCCGTCTCTGCGCCGCAGCGACTGCCGCGGACGCGCCGACGACGCTCCCGATGAGGAACGAACGCAGTCGAGCTGCTCTGTCCTCGCCTTCCATGGGACGATTGTAGAAGTGCGGATCGCAACGCTCGGCGACGTGATGCTCGACGTGATCGTGCGGCTCGAGGAGCCGCTCGCTCCCGGCGGCGACGTCCGTGCGGCAACGCGGGCCGGCGCAGGCGGCCAGGCGGCCAACGTCGCCGCGTGGGCGAGGGAGCTCGGAGCGGACGCGCGCTGCATCGCGAAGCGCGGCACCGACGCGACGGGCGAGCTCGTCGCGCGCGAGCTCGCGAACCGCGGCGTCGAGGTCGTTGGTCCGATCGTCGCGGGCGCGACGGGGGTCGTCGTCTCCATCGTCGGCAGCGACGGCGAGCGTTCGCTCGCGTCCGACCGCGGCGTTGCGCCCGACGTTCGATCCCGCCGAGCTGGACGCTGCGTGGCTCGACTGCGACGTCCTCCATCTCTCCGGCTACGCACTGCTGCGCGAGCCGGTGTCCGACACCGCGCTGCTCGCCGCGACGATCGCAAGAGACCGCGGCGCTCGTATCTCCGTCGACGTGGCCGCGTGGACGGAGATCCGCACGTTCGGGCCCGTGCGCTTCCGCGAGCTGCTCGACGTCATCGCTCCGGACGTCCTCTTCGCCACCGAGGCGGAGTGGGAGATGCTCGGCGGCGCGTACCTCACGGCGCCGACGGGTGTGATCAAGCGCGGGCCGCGCGGCGCGACGGTCGTCACCGAGGACGCTCGCCTCGACCTCGCGCCGGTCGAGGCGAACGTCGTCGACACGACCGGCGCGGGCGACGCGTTCGCGGCCGGCTTCCTCGTCGGCGGCTCGCTCGAGGAGGCGGCCAGGCGCGGGCTCGACGCTGCGGCGCGCTGCATCGCGACAGTAGGGTCGCTGCCGTGAACGTCGAGCCGTTGAACGAGGAGCACGCCGCCGAGATCGCGGAGTGGCGCTACGAGTTCCCGTACGAGTGGTACGACACCGCGTCCGATCCGCGTCGCGTCGAGCTGTTCTCGAACGCGGTGCGGCGCGATGGGCTGCGCGCGATCGTCGGCGACGACGGCACCCTCGTCGGCTTCTTCAACTTCGTGCGTGAGAACGACGAGGTGCGCATCGGCCTCGGCATGCGCCCCGACCTCACCGGCCGCGGGCTCGCGCAGCCGTTCATCGAGGCAGGGCTCGAATACGCACGCGCGCAGTGGGAGCCGCTGCGCTTCCGGTTGTGGGTTGCGCGCTGGAACGAGCGCGCGCTGCGCGCGTACCGCCGTGCGGGCTTTCGCGAGGTGAAGGCGGACGAGCGCAGCCGCTTCGTCGAGATGGAGCGGCCGGCGTGATCCGCGTCACCGACGAGGTGCGCGAGGCGACCGCCGTCGTCGCGCTCGAGACGACGCTCATCGCGCACGGCTTTCCGCCCGGCGAAGGCGTCGAGGTCGGGCTGGAGTCGGAACGGCAGGTGCGCGCCGGCGGCGCGACACCGGCGACGATCGGCGTGCTCGACGGCGAGATCGTCGTCGGGCTGACGGAGGACGAGCTCGCGCGCTTCGACGCCTCCGCGCGGAAGGCCGGGCCGCGCGACCTCGCGGTCGCGGTGGAGCAGCGCGTAGTCGGCGCGACGACGGTGGGCGGCACGCTCGCGGTCGCGCGCGCGGCCGGGATCTCGTTCATGGCGACGGGCGGCCTCGGCGGCGTGCACCGCGGCTTTCCCGATCCACCCGACGTGTCCGCCGACCTCGGCCAGCTGGCTCGGACGCCGGCGCTCGTCGTCTCCGCCGGCGTCAAGTCGCTGCTCGACGTCCCGGCGACGTCGGAGCTGCTCGAGACGCTCGGCGTCCCGGTGCTCGGCTTCCGCACCGACACGCTGCCGCTCTTCTACGCGGCCGCAGGCGGACCGCCGGTGTCCGCGCGCGTCGAGTCCGCAGAGGAAGCAGCCCGCGTCGCGCGGACGCACTGGCAGCTCGGCGGGGGCGGGCTCCTGCTCGGTCGCCCGCCGGACGAGCCGCTCGACGACGTCGAGCCGTTGATCGAGGCCGCGCTGCGCGCAGCACACGACGAGGGCGTGCGGGGCCAGGCGGTCACGCCGTTCGTCCTGTCGTATCTCCACCGCGAGAGCGGCGGCCGCACGCAGCGCGCGAACAAGGACCTCGTCGCGCAGAACGCGCGCCTCGCCGGCGAGATCGCCGCTACAAGTTCTTCCGCGCGAAGCTGACGAGCGCGACCGCGCCGACGATCAGCACGTAGACGACCGCCCACAGGCGGATCCCCCACCCGTGCACGTACGCGCCGCCGAACGGCCCGAGCTGCAGCAGGAAGCCGGTCAGCCCGGACGCGTGCTCGGTGATCATGCGTAGCCCGTCCTGATACAGCGCCTCGAACGGCAGCGCCCACGACGCGACCGCGGACGCGTGCTTGATCGTGTGCGAGTTGAGCGCGTGGCCGATGGAACCGAGCAGACCCGCGACGAGGCCGGCGCCGAAGAGCATGAAGATCGCGATCCCGTTCGCCGTCGACGAGAGCACGACCGAGCCGAGGAGCGAGAGCGCGATCACGACGAGGACGCCGCCGGCGAGCTCCACGCCGGGCCACGCGACCTGGTCCGGCCACCAATGGCCGGTCAGCCCGGTGATGAGCAGGCCGGCGAAGTAGACCGTGAGCACGTACGCGGTGCAGACGGAGCCGGCGCCGATGAAACGCGCGACGAGCAGCGTCGACCGCCCGATCGGACGCGCGACGAGCGGTTGGAGCAGCCCGCGCTCGGCGTCGCCGGTGACCGCGCCGAGCGTGAGGAAGACGGCGAGCACGACTCCGAGGAAGAGCGTCGCGAACATCGACAGGCCGACGAGAAACGCTCCGGCGAACGTGCGCGTGTCGACGTTGACGTCGCGCGGCGGCGTGATCGTCGACAGATCCTTGAACACGTAGTGGTTCGCGAGCCAGAAGAGGAACAGGAACGCGACCGTGAGGACGATGACGACGGCGAACATCTTGCGGCGCACGGCCTCGCGGAAGCCGTAGCCGACGATCACCCAGACCGCCGTCACGACGTCTCTCCTCCGACCGCTTCGAGGTAGACGTCCTCGAGCGTCGAGGTGAGGATGCTCACGCCGTAGACCTGCCGCCCCGCGGCGACCGCTTCCGCGACGAGCCGCGGCGCGTCCTCGCGCGTGGCGCCCTCGACGCGGTGGATGCCCTCGTCCGTCTCCAGCTCGACGCCGCGCGGACGCGAGAGGTCGTGCGGCGACCCGACGGCGACGAGCTCGCCGCCGAGCAGGATGGCGACGCGGTCGCACACGAGCTCGACCTCGGAGAGCAGGTGCGAGTTCAGGAGCACCGACACGCCGCGGCCGCGCAGCTCCTCGAGCAGCAGGCGCACGGTGCGGCGACCGACAGGGTCGAGCGCGGACGTCGGCTCGTCGAGCATCAGCAGGCGCGGCTCGCCGACGAGCGCCTGCGCGACGCCGAGGCGCTGCTGCATTCCCTTCGACATCCCGTCGACGCGCCTGTCGGTGGCGTCGGCGAGCGCGACGAGCTCGAGCAGCCGCTTGCGCTCCGCTGCGCCGCCACGCGAGCCGCTGAGCCGCTGGTGCAGCTCGAGCACCTCGTCCGCGGTGTACCAGCCGGGGAAGCGGAACATCTCGGCGAGGTAGCCGAGCTCCGCGCGCGCGGCGCGCGACCCGGCGCGTGCGCCCGCGACGGTGGCCTCTCCGGCGGTCGGGCGCACGAGGCCGACGGCGATCTTCACGAGCGTCGACTTGCCGGCGCCGTTCGGGCCGAGGAGCCCGACGAGCTCGCCCTCGCCCACCTCGAGATCGACGCCCTTCAACGCCTGGACGGAGCCGTAGCGCTTCGCGAGGTTCCGGACCACCAGGGCGTCGGGCACACTCCCACTATGCCGCGCGGGTACATGGAAGGCCCCGCCTCGGAAGAGGCGGAGCGCCGCGCCGACGAGATCGCGAGCGGCAAGCGCGAGGCGCCCGCGGCGAAGGTCTACCCCGCCGTCTTCGGCTCGACGGAGGACGAGCCCGAGTCGCACTTCCTCGGCTGGCTCGCGGACGTCGACCCGGACGAGCTCTTCGCCTCGGGCAAGGCGTGGGGCGTGACCGTGCGGCGCGTCGCCGCGGAGTAGCGACGCCGGTGTCAGACACCGAACTTCGTGTCTGACACCGGTGAACTAGGAAAGCGTCGCGACGAACTCGTCGATCGTCAGCGCGGGCAGCGTCTGGATCCGCGTCGACCCGCGTGCAGCGAGCGCGACCGACACGCGCGCGATCGTCGCCGTGTCCGGCGCCTCGACGACGTTGACGAAGTCGAAGTCGCCGAGCGTCGCCCACTGGTGCAGCACCTTGGCGCCGAGCTCCTCGACGTCGCGGTTCACCTCGCGCAAGCGATCGGGGTTCGACTTCAGCGTCTGCACGCCCTGCTGCGACAGGCTCGAGAGCAAGATGTAGATGGCCATGGCGTGAACCTATCGAATTCACCCGGTGTCAGACACCGAGTTCGGTGTCTGACACCGGACTACCTGATCGACGGTACAGCAGCGCTGCGCCGATGAAGAGCAGCGGCGAGAGGACGAGGTCGGCGAGCACGAGCGCCACCGCCTGCGCCTGGTTTCCCTGCGTGTGCAGGAGGATGAGCAGCATCGAGCGGCTCACGCCGTAGACGAGCGCGAGCGCCGCGATGCCGCCGATCGCGTGGACGAGGTCTGCCTGCCCGAGGGCGCGCCCCCGCCGGAGCGCTGCCCGGATGCCGAGCCCTTCCGCCACCGCCGCGGGCACCGCGAGGCCGAGCAGCGCCGAACCATGCGACGCCCGGCAGGATGAAGACGCGCAGCAGGATCGGGAACGGCAGGAACACGATGACCGCGACGACGAGCGCCGAAAGGGTCGGTGTCCCGCCGGTGACGAGCTGCGACGCGCGCACGTACGCGGCGCAGAAGAGCGGCGCGAACGCCCAGAGCAGGAGCGTCTGCACGTTGACGCTGTGCCCGACGCCGGCGATGTCCACGACGACGAACGGCAGGCCGAGCGGCACGACGGCCCAGAACTTGCTCCCGTACAGCCGGATCGACTCCGCGATGAGCTGGCCGACGGTGCGCTCCGCCGGCGGAAGCGCGGCTGGACGGCTCTCTGCCACGCGCGAGAGGGTATCGTCGCCTTGTGGGCTACGACATCGTGCAGCGGGCGGATCTCGCGTGGGAGGAGCGGCCGGGCCACGAAGGCCAGGCGCCGCGCCACGCGGCCTCGGTCACCGACGCCACCAAGATGGAGCACTCGCGGGCACGCATGTGGCGCTATCCGGCGCACGTCCGCGGCCGTCGCCACGCCGACCCGGAGCAGGAAGAGATCTTCGTCCCGATCCAGGGCACGCTCACGATGCTCCTCGGCGAGCCGCCGGAGCGCGTCGACGTCGAGCCGGGTGGCGTCGTCGTCGTGCACATCGGCACGGCGATGCAGGCGCGCAACGAGACCGACGAGGAGATCCTCTTCTTCGCGTGCGGCGCGCCGCCGCTGCACGGCAACGCGCAGTTCCTAGACGACGTCGAGTCGATCTAGAACCGCTCCGAGCAGCTCGAACGCCTCCTCGAAGCGCCACTTCGCGCGGTCGAGCTCGTCGATCGCATTGGAGATGACGCGCAGCTCGACCGCGGGCACTCCGCGCGAGCGCGCACGCGCGCAGCACGCCGAAGCCTTCCATCGCCTCGACCTCGCACTCGCGGGTCCCGCCGACGCGTGCGCTCGTCCCGATGGGAAGCACGTGCGCTTCGGGCAACGCGGCCGCGATGCGCGCGAGCAGCTCCGCATCGGGCTCGACGCGCGACTCGACGAGCGGTCCGAGCGCGTCTTCGTACACGGCTTCCGATCCGAGGACGACCGACAGGGGCTCGATTCCTCGAGCCCCTGCGATCCCGATGTGAAGCACCGCGTCCGGCCGGCGTTCGCCGAGCGCCTGTGCCGTCCGCGCTGCCGCCTCCACCGGTCCGATCCCGCAACAGAACGTGTCGAAGCGGCGGACGTGCTCGAGCTCGCGCTCGGTGGCGGCGACGACAGCAGCACTAGCGAGAGTCGCGGCGGGTCTTCTGGCGCTCGAGCTCGCGGGCCCAGATCAGCGCTCGTCGCTTCCTTGATCTCTTGACGGGCGCGACGGCCGCACTCGCGGATACGCCTCCGAGTTGTCGCCGTCGGGCCGGTGCTTCACGTCGTCGCTCCCGAGGATCGAAACGATCCGACGAGCTTCTCGTCGACCGCCATCAGGATCGTACCCACGCCTGAGAGCAGTTCGATCACGTTCGTCAACTGAGTACAGCGGGAATCGTGTGGTTTCTTAAACTGTCGTTACGGCTGTGTTGCCCGCGCGCTCGAAGACGAGCTCGCCGTCCACCGCGTCGACGCGGATCGCGTCGCCGTCGCCGAAGTCGCCCTCGAGCAGCCGCAACGCCAGCGGGTTCTCGACGAGCCGCTGAATCGCGCGCTTGAGCGGGCGGGCGCCGTACGCCGGATCCCAGCCGGCCTCGGCGAGCGCCTCCTTCGCCGCGTCGGTCAGCTCGAGCACGATCCCGCGCTCGGCGAGCCGCTCGCGCAGGCGCTCGAGCTGGTGCTCGACGATCTCCGCGATCTGCTCGCGCGACAGCGGCTCGAAGACGACGATCTCGTCGATCCGGTTGAGGAACTCCGGCCGGAAGTGCTCGCGCATCTGCTCGGCGCTGCGGATGTTCGACGTCATGATCAGCACCGTGTTGCGGAAGTCGACCGTGCGGCCCTGGCCGTCGGTCAGGCGTCCGTCGTCGAGCACCTGCAGCAGCACGTCGAAGACCTCGGCGTGCGCCTTCTCGATCTCGTCGAGCAGCACGACCGAGTACGGGCGCCGCCGCACGGCCTCGGTGAGCTGGCCGCCCTCCTCGTAGCCGATGTAGCCGGGCGGCGCGCCGATGAGGCGCGCGACCGTGTGCCGCTCCTGGTACTCCGACATGTCGAGCCGCACCATCGCGCGCTCGTCGTCGAACATGAACTCCGCGAGCGCACGCGCGAGCTCGGTCTTGCCGACGCCGGTCGGGCCGAGGAAGACGAACGAGCCGATCGGCCGGTTCGGGTCCTGCAGACCGGTGCGTGCGCGCCGCAGCGCGTTCGCGACCGCGGCGACCGCCTCGTCCTGTCCGACGACGCGCTGGTGCAGGCGCTCCTCCATGTGGATGAGCTTCTCGGTCTCGCCCTCGAGCAGCCGGTCGACGGGAATGCCGGTCCAGCGCGCGACGACGGCGGCGATGTCGTCCTCGTCGACCTCCTCCTTCACCATGGGATCGTCGAGCTGGCTCTCGGACAGCTCCTGCTCGAGCGCGGGCAGCTCGCCGTAGCGGATCTCGGCGACGCGCTGCAGGTTCCCGGCACGCTCCTCGCGCTCGGCCTCGCGCTCGCAGGTCGTCGACGAGCTTCGTGATCTCCTTGATCCGGTCGAGCGCCGCCTTCTCGCGCTCCCAGCGCGCCGCGAGCCCGTTGCGCCGCTCCTTCACCTCCGCCAGTTCCTGCTCGAGCGCTTTGCGGTTCTCCGGGCCGGACGCGAGCTCGATCTCGAGCTGGCGCACGCGCCGCTCGGCTTCGTCGAGCTCGATGGGCGACGAGTCGATCTCCATGCGCAGGCGCGACGCCGCCTCGTCGACGAGGTCGATCGCCTTGTCGGGCAGGAAGCGGTCGGCGATGTAGCGGTGCGAGAGCACGGCGGCGGCGACGAGCGCGGCGTCGCGGATGCGGACGCCGTGATGCGACTCGTACGTCTCCTTCAGCCCGCGCAGGATCGCGATCGTGTCCGGCACCGAGGGCTCGCCGACGAAGATCGGCTGGAAGCGCCGCTCGAGCGCGGCGTCCTTCTCGATGTGCTTGCGGTACTCGTCGAGCGTCGTCGCGCCGACGCAGCGCAATTCCCCGCGCGCCAACATGGGCTTGAGCATGTTCGCCGCGTCGACTGCGCCTTCGGCGGCGCCTGCGCCGACGATGGTGTGCAGCTCGTCGATGAAGAGGATGAGGTTGCCCTCGGCATTGCGAATCTCGGTGAGGACGGCCTTCAGCCGCTCCTCGAACTCGCCGCGGTACTTCGCGCCCGCGAGCATTGCGCCGATGTCGAGCGCCCACACGCGCTTGCCCTTCAGCCCCTCGGGCACGTCGCCGTCGACGATGCGCTGCGCGAGCCCCTCGACGATTGCGGTCTTGCCGGTGCCCGGCTCGCCGATCAGCACCGGGTTGTTCTTCGTGCGGCGCGAGAGCACCTGGATGACGCGACGAATCTCCTCGTCGCGTCCGATCACCGGGTCGAGCTTGCCCTGCTCGGCCGCCTCGGTGAGGTCACGGCCGAACTTCGACAGCGCCTGATACGTGCCCTCCGGATCCTGCGAGGTGACGCGCTGGCCGCCACGCACCGCCTTGATCTTCGCCTCCAGCTGGTCGCGCGGGACGACGTCGAGCGCGAGCAGCAGATGCTCGGTCGACACGTAGTCGTCCTGCATGCGCTTCGCCTCGTCCAGCGCCTTGTCGAGCACCTTCGACAGCGGGGCCGACACGGTCGGCTGCTGCTGCGCGCCCTCGATGCGAGGTTTCGCGGCCAAGGTGGCCTCCGCCTGCGCACGGAGCGCGTCGGCGTCGGGGACGAGCTCGCGCGGCAGCTCCTGGTCGAGCAGCGCGAGCACGAGGTGCTCCGGGTAGAGCTCGGGATTGCCGGAGCGGCGCGCCAGCTCCTGCGCGGCAGCGACCGCTTCCTGCGACTTGACGGTGAGCTTGTTGAAATCCATGACTACCTTCTTTCCGGAAGCCGCTCGTCGCGATAGAGCACGAGGTCGCGGCGATAGTGCTTGTGCACGTTCTGCACTTCCCGTTTCGCCTCGCGCTGCAACCGATCGATCTGCGCATGCGCCCTACGTAGCTCGTCCTCGAGGCGCAGCGCGACCTCGACGCCGGCGAGGTTGAGGCCGAGCTCGGTCGTGAGCCGCTGGATCATGCGCAGCCGTTCGACGTCCGCCTCCGAGTAGAGCCGCGTGCCGCCGGGCGTGCGCTTCGGGCGAACGAGACCCTTGGTCTCGTAGACACGCAGCGTCTGCGGGTGCATGCCGACGAGCTCGGCAGCGACGCTGATCGCGTACATACCACGGTCGTTCACGACGCTGCGGCCTGCCTCTGCTTGCGGTAGTAGACGAATCCGCCGATGGCGGCGGCGATGAGCGCGAGCCCGATCCAGCCGCCGAGCAGGAACGCGGTCCGAACGCCGTTCCAGAGGAACAGATAGATCAAGAACTTGCCGAGGAAGCCGGCCTTCGCGAGGCCGATCCCGCCCGCGGCGATGCCGCCGCCGGCCGTCTTCATGCCCCTGCGGCTCGTGCGCTCCTCCGCCGTCAGCGGCTCGGGCGCTTCCCGCGGGCCTTGCTTGAGCAGGTCCGGATCCATCAGCCACCCACCTTCTTGAGCTCCTCGAGGATCTCGCGCTCCTTCTTGTTGACGCGCTTCGGCACCTGGATGCGCACGCGCGCGAGCACGTCGCCCTTGCCGGAGCCGTTCAGCTTCGGCGCGCCGCGGCCTTTGATGCGCAGCAGCTTGCCGTCCTCGGAACCGGCCGGGATCTTCAGCGACACCGGCCCGCCGGGGTCGGCACCTCGACCTTGTCGCCGAGCGCGGCCTGCGCATAGGACACCGGCACCTCCACGATCAGGTCGTCGCCGCGCCGCTCGTACGTCGTCGACGGCGCCACGCGCGTGACGACGATGAGGTCGCCGGCAGGGCCGCCGTGCTGGCCGGCCTCGCCCTTGCCCTTCAGTCTGATGCGCGTCCCGTCTTTGACGCCGGGCTTGATCTTCACCGTGTACGTCTTGATGCGCCGCTCGCGCCCGGTGCCCTGGCAGTTCGGGCACGGCTGCTCGATCACGGTGCCGTTGCCGCGGCAGCGGGGGCACGGCTGTGAGAGCGCGAAGAGCCCCTGGCTCTCCGTCTTCACGCCGCGGCCGTTGCACTCCGGGCAGATGACGGGAGCGGTTCCCGGCCGCGCACCGGTGCCGCCGCACTCGCGGCACGCGGTCATCATCTCGACCGGCACCTTCGCGTCGGCGCCGTGAAGCGAGTCCTCGAAGGAGAGATGCACCTGCGCCTCGACGTCGTTGCCCCGCACCGGCTGGCGCGCAGCGCGCGTGCGCGTGCGGGCGGCTCCACCACCGAACATGCCGCCGAAGATGTCGCCGAGGTCGCCGAGGTCGAAGTTGCCGAAGTCGACGTTCGGCCCGCCCGCCGGGCCCGGCCGGCCGTTCTGGCTGCCGAAGCGGTCGTACTGCTTGCGCTTCTCGGGATCGGACAGCACGTCGTACGCCGTCTGCACCTCCTTGAAGCGCTCCTCCGAGTCCTTGTCCCCCGCGTTCGCGTCGGGATGATGCTTGCGCGCGAGCTTGCGGTACGCCTTCTTGATCTCGTCGTCGGAGGCGTTCTTCTGGACGCCGAGCGTGTCGTACAGCGTGCTCATTCGGCCACGATCACCCGTGGCCGGACGCACGACGCGGTCGCCGATCTTGTAGCCCTTCTGGATGACGTCGAGCACGTCGCCGTGCTCCGCCTCCTCGGACGGCTGCGCGAGCAGCGCCTCGTGCACGTGCGGGTCGAACTTGCCCTCGGTCGCGATCTCCTTCACGCCCTGCCGCTCGAGCAGCGACGCGAGCGAGCGATGGACGAGGCGCACGCCTTCGTCGAGCTGCGCCTCCTCGTGCTGCTCGGCCGCGTTCAGCGCGCGCTCGAGATCGTCGAGGATCGGGAGCAGCTCCTTCAGCAGCCGCTCGTTCGCGAACGCCACGTACTCCTGACGCTCACGGGCGGTGCGCTTCTTGTAGTTCTCGAAGTCGGCGGCAAGGCGGAGCAGGCGGTCGTCGACCTCCTGCTCCACCTGCTCAACCTGCGCCTCCTGCTCGACGTGCTCGTCAGTCATTGGTCACGTCTTCGTACTCGCCTTCCTCGACGACCTCTTCGTCGGCCGAGGAAGCACCGTTCGCCGCCGCCGGTATGCCTGCGCCTGCGCCGTTGCCTGCGCGTACACCGCCTCGGCGAGCTTGTGCGAGGCCTCCTGCAGCGACTCCGCCTTCGCGCGGATGTCGGCGAGGTCGTCGCCTTCGAGCGCCTGGCGCAGCTCCATGATCCGGCCCTCGATCGTCGAGGCCTCGGACTCGTCGAGCTTGTCGCGGTGCTCCTTCAGCGTGCGCTCCGTCTGGTACGCGAGCGTCTCCGCCATGTTCTTCGTGTCGACGGCCTCGCGCAGGCGATGCGCCTCGTCGGCGTGCGTCTCGGCCTCGTTGATCATCCGCTTCACCTCGTCCTCGGACAGGCCTGAGCCGCCCTGGATCTGGATCTGCTGGACGTTCCCCGTGCCGAGATCCTTCGCGGACACGTTGATGATCCCGTTCGCGTCGATGTCGAACGTGACCTCGATCTGCGGCATGCCGCGCGGCGCCGGCGGGATGCCGACGAGCTGGAACTTGCCGAGCGTCTTGTTGTACGTCGCCATCTCCGACTCGCCCTGGAGCACGTGCACCTCGACGGACGGCTGGTTGTCCTCCGCCGTCGTGAACGTCTCCGACTTCTTCGTCGGGATGGTCGTGTTGCGCTCGATGAGCTTCGTCATCACGCCGCCCTTGGTCTCGATGCCGAGCGACAGCGGCGTCACGTCGAGGAGGAGGATGTCCTTCACCTCGCCCTTGAGCACGCCGGCCTGCAGCGCGGCGCCGACGGCGACGACCTCGTCCGGGTTGACGCCCTTGTGCGGGTCCTTGCCGACGATCTCCTTGACCTTCGCCTGCACCGCAGGCATGCGCGTCATGCCGCCGACGAGGACGACGTGGTCGATCTTCGATGCGTCGAGACCTGCGTCGGTGAGCGCCTGCTTCGTCGGGCCGACGGTCCGCGCGAGCAGGTCGGCGGTGATCTCCTCGAGCTTCGCGCGCGTCAGCTGCAGGTCGAGGTGCTTCGGCCCCTCCTGCGTCGCGGTGATGAACGGCAGGTTGATCTGCGTCGTCATCGTGGACGACAGCTCGATCTTCGCCTTCTCCGCGGCCTCGTAGAGACGCTGCAACGCCATGCGGTCGGCCGCGAGGTCGATGCCCTGGTCCTTCTTGAACTCGGCGACCATCCAGTCGACGACCGCCTTGTCGAAGTTGTCGCCGCCGAGGTGGTTGTCACCTGCGGTCGACTTGACCTCGAAGACGCCCTCGCCGAGCTCGAGCACCGACACGTCGAACGTGCCGCCGCCGAGGTCGAAGACGAGGATCGTCTGGTCGGAGCCTTCCTTGTCGAGCCCGTACGCGAGCGCTGCCGCGGTCGGCTCGTTGATGATGCGCAGCACGTTGAGGCCGGCGATCTTGCCGGCGTCCTTCGTCGCCTCGCGCTGTGCGTTGTTGAAGTAGGCCGGGACGGTGATGACGGCTTCGTTCACCGGCTCGCCGAGGTACGCCTCGGCGTCGGCCTTCAGCTTCTGGAGGATCATCGCGCTGATCTCCGGCGGGGCGTAGTCCTTGCCCTCCGCCTTCACGCGCACGTCGCCGTTCGGGCCCTTCTCGACCTCGTACGGGACGATCTTCATCTCCTCGGAGACCTCGTCGTACTTGCGCCCCATGAAGCGCTTGATCGAGAAGATGGTGTTCGTCGGGTTCGTGACCTGCTGCCGCCGCGCCGGGGCGCCGACGAGCCGGTGGCCGTCCTTCGTGAACGCGACGACGGACGGCGTGGTGCGCCCGCCCTCGGCGTTCGGGATGACCGTGGGCTCGCCGCCCTCGAGGACAGCCATGCACGAGTTGGTCGTGCCCAGGTCGATGCCAATCGTCTTTGCCATGCTGGTTTTAGCCTCCTATGAGAAAATCTAAGCCTCTTTATATCAGATACTGAGCCGACCCCTGCCGGTGACGAAGCCGCGACACTTCCATGCGGGTACCTGGTACCGGCCTTAGGGCCCTGAGCAGGGATTCTTGCCCCCGCAGACACGGCCGGTACCAGGTACCGCTACGTGGTTGTCACCGGAATGCGCCGATCAGGGCCCCGCCGGCGACGATGAGCACCGTGCCGAGCGCGAGCCGCCGGCCGACGAGCTCCGTGTGGCGGAGGAGCAGCGCCGAGAGCCCCACCGCGACGAGCGACTCCGTGGCGACGAGCGGCGACACGATCGTGACGCGGCCCCGGTAGAACGCCTCGAAGAGCGCGACGTACGAGAGCCCGAAGAAGATCCCCGCGGGGACGAACGGCAGCGCCCGCCGGGAGAGGCGCGGCCGCGCGACGACCGTGATGAACACGAGGCCGCCCAGCAGCGCGGCGCTCGCGCTCACGGCGGGCGGCGCACTCGTGCTCTTCGCGAGCCAGCGGACGAGGTTGTCCCGCGACGCGAAGAGGACGACCGTGACGAATGCGTACGCGAGCCCGATCCGGCGGAAGTGCGCCGGGCGGCCCCGCTCACGGGCGAGCTCGACGCTGCCGCCGACGATCAGCACGGCGCCGACGATCAGCGGGACACTCGCCGGCTCGCCGAGGAAGACGAGCGCGATCGCGACCGCGACGAGCGGCGCCGTCCCGAACACCATCGACGCGCGCGACGAGCCGGTCTCGCGGATCGCGAGTGTCCCGAACAATTGCCCGACGCCGGGCTGCAGCAGGCCGGCGAGCGCGAACGGCCACGCCGCAGCGACGTGCACGCCGCGCGACGGCGCCTCGGCCGCCGCCCACGCGAGCGCGACGACGAGCGCGGTCGCGACGGTGACGAACGTGCCGAGCATGACGTCGCGCTCGCGATCGAGCGCGAAGCGGAGCGCGACGCTCATGCCGCCGAAGAGGACGGCGGACAGCAGCGAAAGGCCGACCGCGATCAATTGCCTTCGAGCACCGGCGCCGGCACGCGGCCGCGCGAGAAGAACGGCACGAACACGTGCGCGAGCGGGCCGATCGACAGCGCGTACAGCACCGTTCCGACGCCGACCGTCCCGCCGAGCAGCCAGCCGATCACGACCACGCTTGACCTCGAGCGACGTCCGCACGACGCGGATCGAGTGCCCGCGCCTGGCGAGCCCCGTCATCAAGCCGTCGCGCGGCCCGGGCCCGAGGCCGGCGCCGATGTACGCCCCCGTCGCGACGCCGTTCAGGAAGACCCCGACGACGAGGCACACGATCCGCAGCGCCAGCTCGTGCGGCGGCGAGAGGTGCGCGAGCACGACGTCCATCGTCCCGCCGATGAAGACGACGTTGCTGACCGTTCCGATTCCCGGCCGCTCTCGCAGCGGAATCCACAGCAGCAGAACGAACAGCCCGACGATGATGCTCCACGTGCCGATGGCGAGGTTCGAGTGCTTCGCGAGGCCCTGGTGGAGGACGTCCCACGGAGCGAGCCCGAGACCGGAGAGCACGAGCAGCGAGGTACTGAACCCGTACAGGACGAGCCCGAGGTAGAGCTGTACGAGCCGCCTGCGCATCAACTGCAACCGTAGACTCGAACCCATGGAGCTTGCCGCTCAACTCGCAGCAGACGCCGCCGAGCGGCTGTTCCGCTACGTCCAGATCGACACGCAGTCGGACGAGGATTCGGACGACCTATCCGAGCACGGAGAAGCAGCTCGACCTGCTCCGTCTCCTCCTCGACGAGCTGCAGCAGATCGGCCTCGCCGACGCGCAGATGGACGAGCACGGCTACGTCACCGCCACGATTCCGGCGACGGTCGAGGGCGACATCCCGACGATCGCGTTCTTCGCGCACGTCGACACCGCGCGCGAGGTGACCGGCGCAAACGTGCACCCGCAGCGCTTCCGCTACGAAGGCGGCGACATCCCGCTCGGCGACTCAGGGAACGTCATCCGCCCAGCCGAGTCGCCGCAGCTCGCGACGCACGTCGGGCACGAGCTGATCACGACCGACGGGACGACACTGCTCGGCGCCGACGACAAGGCGGGCGTCGCGGAGATCATGGCCGCGACCGCATATCTCGTCGCGCACCCCGAGGTGCCGCACGGAACGATCAAGGTCGCGTTCAACCCGGACGAGGAGATCGGGCGCGGCGTCATCCACTTCCCGGTCGAGTCGTTCGGCGCGCACGCCGCGTACACGATGGACGGCTCGACCATCGGCGAGATCCAGGAGGAGACGTTCTCCGGTGCGCAGGTGCGCATGCACGTCCACGGCCGCTCCATCCATCCCGGTCTTGCGAAGGGCGAGCTCGTGAACGCGATCAAGCTCGCGGCCGAGATCGTCGCGCGGCTGCCGAAGGGCCGGCTCTCGCCCGAGACGACCTCGCGACCGCGAGGGCTACGTCCACCCCGTGCTCGTCAACGGCGACTCGAGCGAGGTGGAGCTCCGCCTCATCGTCCGCGACTTCGACGACGCCGAGCTCGACCGCAGCGTCGAGTTCCTGCGCAGACCTCGCGCGAGGAGGTGGCGGCGACGGAGCCGCGCGCGTCGATCGAGGTCGAGTCGCGCATCCAGTACCGCAACATGCGGGCCGTGCTCGAGCGCCATCCCGAGATCGTCGAGAACCTCGAAGAAGCAGTCCGGCGCATCGGCTTCGAGCCGAGACGCACCGCCATCCGCGGCGGCACCGACGGCTCCGCCCTCACCGAAATGGGCCTGCCGACGCCCAACATCTACACGGGCGGGCAGGACGCGCACAGCGAGCGGGAGTGGATCTGCGTCGAGGACATGGGCATCGCCGCTGCGACGATCATCGAGCTGGCGAAAGTCTGGGCCTCCGAAAGGCATCATTAAGAGCGTGAGCACCGATCCTGCGCGCGCCCCAGGCCCCGCGAAGCCGCAACGGCCGCGCATCCGCGTCGGCTGGTGGATCGGCTGGGTCGCCGTCCTGCTCGTCATCAACTTCTGGGCCGCATCACGGGCGACGAAGAGTGCGCCGCGCGTCCGCGTGCCGTACAGCCCGTACTTCCTGAAGCAGGTGCAAGCCGGCCACGTCGCGGCCATCACCTCGAAGGGGACGGCCGTGCAGGGCACGTTCGTCGTCTCTCAGAGCTACGCGGGCTCGAAGAAGACGAAGCTCTTCCAGACCGAGATCCCCGCGTTCGCAAACACGGACGCGCTCTCGTCGCTGCTCCAGAAGAAGAAGGTGGTCGTCAACGCGCAGCCGCTCGACACCGGTTCGCCGTGGTGGGAGAGCCTGCTCGTCGGGTTCGGGCCGACGCTCCTCTTCATCGGCCTCATCTACTTCGTGATTCGACGCGCGGGAAGCATGCAGAACGCGCTGGGCGCGTTCGGCCGCTCGCGCGCCCGCAAGTACGAGCCGGGCGGCGACAAGGTCACCTTCAAGGACGTCGCCGGCATCGAGGAAGCGAAGCAGGAGCTCCTGGAGGTCGTCGACTTTCTCCGCGACCCGGAGAAGTACCGCAAGCTCGGCGCGCGCATCCCGCACGGCGTCCTGCTGAGCGGGCCGCCCGGCACCGGCAAGACGCTGCTCGCGCGCGCGGTCGCCGGCGAGGCGAACGTGCCGTTCTTCTCCATGGCGGCGTCCGAGTTCGTGGAGGCGATCGTCGGCATCGGCGCGTCGCGCGTGCGCGACCTCTTCACGAAGGCGAAGGAGGCGGCGCCGTCGATCATCTTCATCGACGAGCTCGACGCCATCGGCCGCTCGCGCACATCCGGCATCGCCGGCTTCAGCGGCGGCAACGACGAGCGCGAGCAGACGCTCAACCAGATCCTCACCGAGATGGACGGCTTCGACTCGTCCACCGGCGTGATCGTCATCGCCGCGACGAACCGGCAAGACGTGCTCGACCAGGCGCTCCTGCGGCCGGGGCGGTTCGACCGCCGCGTCGCCGTGCAGCCCCCGGACCGCAACGGCCGCGAGGCGATCCTGCGCGTGCACACGCGCAGCGTCCCGCTCGCGCCCGACGTCGACCTCGGCGGCATCGCGTCGACGACGCCGGGCATGGTCGGCGCCGATCTCGCCAACCTCGTGAACGAGGCGGCGCTGCTCGCCGCGCGGCGCGGTCACGACCAGGTCGGAGGAGGCGGACTTCACCGACGCGCTCGAGAAGATCGTGCTCGGCGCCGAGCGCAAGGTGCTGATGAGCAAGGAGGACAAGCGCCGCACCGCGTACCACGAGGGCGGGCACGCGATCGTCGGCATGCTCACGCCCGGCGCCGACCCGGTGCGCAAGATCTCGATCATCCCGCGCGGGCTCGCGCTCGGCGTGACGTTCTCCGCGCCCGACGCCGACCGCTACAACTACTCGAAGGACGAGCTGATGGCGAAGATCAAGGTCGCGCTCGGCGGCCGCTCCGCCGAGGAGGTCGTGTTCGGCGACCTGACGACCGGCGCGGAGTCCGACTTCCAGCAGCTGACGCAGATCGCGCGGCACATGGTGGGCCGCTGGGGCATGAGCGACACGATCGGGACGATCACCGTCATCCCGCAGGACGGTCAAGGCCCGTTCCTTCCCGGCGCGGCCGGCGTCTCCGAGGAGACGGTGCGGATGATCGACGACGAAGTGCGGAAGCTCGTCGCGGGGGCACGCGAGGAAGTGCTCACGCTGCTGCACGACAACCGCGACAAGCTCGACTCGCTCGCCAAGGCGCTGCTCGAGCACGAGACGCTCGACCAGCCCGACGCGTACGCGGCGGCGGGGATCGACATGCCGGCTTCGGCGGTCGAGGGCCCGTTGGCGGCCGCTGCCACGGTCGCGACGTAACCTGATTCGCATGGAGCCGCTGCTGGACACGCTCGGCCGGCCGCTCGAGACGCTGCGCGTCTCGATCACCGACCGCTGCAACTTCCGTTGCGTCTACTGCATGCCGAAGGAGGTCTTCGGCCGCGACTACGCGTTCCTCGACCGGCGCGAGCTGCTGAGCTTCGAGGAGATCGCCCGCGTCGTCGGCGTGTTCGCGGCACTCGGCGTACGCACGGTGCGGCTGACCGGCGGCGAGCCGCTCGTCCGCCGCGACGTCGAGCAGCTCGTCGAGCAGCTCGCAGCGATCCCGGATCTCGAGCTGGCGCTGACGACGAACGGCGTGCTCCTGCCGCAGAAGGCGCAGGCGCTCGCCGACGCCGGGCTCAACCGCGTGACCGTCAGCCTCGACTCCGTCGACGACGCCCAGTTCCGCGCGCTCAACGACGTCGACTTCCCCGTCGACCGCGTGCTCGAGGGCATCGACGCCGCCGCCGCGGCCGGGCTCCCGGTGAAGGTCAATGCCGTGATCAAGCGCGGCGTCAACGACGACGGCATCGTCGCCCTCGCCGAGCGCTTCCGCGGCACCGGCCACGTGCTGCGCTTCATCGAGTACATGGACGTCGGCCACACGAACGGCTGGCGGCTCGACGACGTCGTGCCGGCGGAGGAGATCGTGCGCCGCATCGGCGCCGCGTGGCCGCTCGAGCCCGTCGCGGCCGGCCCCGACTCGACCTCCAGCCGCTGGCGTTACAAGGACGGCGCCGGCGAGATCGGCGTCATCGCCTCCGTGACCCAGCCGTTCTGCGGCGGCTGTTCGCGCGCACGGCTGTCGGCCGAGGGAAGCCTCTACACCTGCCTCTTCGCATTGCGCGGCCACGATCTCCGCGCGCCGCTCCGCGCCGGCGCGACCGACGAGGAGCTGGCCGAGACCCTGCGCGGCATCTGGACGCGCCGCACCGACCGCTATTCCGAGCTCCGCACGGCCGAGACGGCGTCGCTGCCGAAGGTCGAGATGTCTTACATCGGCGGCTAAACCGGCGTAGGCTCTGCCTCTAGCAGGCCGAAACAGTCGAAAGGAAGGGCATGAGAGGGAAGACCACCATCGCCGCGCAGCGGCCGTCCTGGGCGCGCTCGCCCGGCGCGGGTGTCCGCGGCAGACTCGAAGTCCGCCGCCGCCGGCGATCGCGGCCAGGCCAGATCATCGTCTGCACCGACGCGACGTATCCGCCCGAGGAGTCGTCGCCACGGGCTCGACGAAGCCGGTCGGCTCGGACATCGACATCGCCACGGCCGTCGGCAACGCAGATCGGGCTCAAGGCCAACATCAAGAACACGACGTTCGACTGGATCATCGCCGCGCTGAAGGCGGGGAAGTGCGACGTCGTCATCGCGGCATGAACGACACCTCCGACCGCCAGAAGGTGGTCGACTTCGTCAACTACTTCAAGGTCGGGCCAGTCGTTCTGGTCAAGGCCGGCAACCCCGGCAAGGGCCTCGCTCGCGAGCTGTGCGGGCAGAGCGTCTCCGTCGAGACCGGCACGACGGAGCCGTGACTTCCTCGGCGCAGAGCGGCGAAGCTCAAGAAGGCCGGCAAGAACGCGATCAAGGTCAAGACGTTCCCGAAGAACACCGACCCGCCTCCGCACTGAGGCGGAACGCGCAGACGCGTACATCGGCGACTCGCCCGTCGCCGTGTACATCGTCATGAAGTCGACGGTCAGTTCAAGCTCGACCGGCACGCCGATACGGGACCGCTCGCCATCGGCATCGCGCTCCCCAAGGGGAACCGCTGCGAAGGGTCCGCGACGCGGTCAAGCGCTGATCACGAACGGCACGTATAAGTCGATCCTGGCCAAGTGGGGCTCCAGGGCGGCGCCACTGAACCCGAAGATCACGGCGCCAAGTGACGGGCGAGGGCCGCTACGGCGGTCGCCCGACCAGATTGAGGATCCCGTTGGCACACCGGCCATCGGGTCGCGGGCGTCGTCGTCGCCTTCCTCGCGTACGCCGTCGTGGCGTCGATGGCGACGACAACGTTTTCATTGTCGGTCGTCGGCCACTGACTTCGGTTCGACCGATCCTGACGGGCTCGTCCTGACGTCGCGACAGGACTCGATGGCGATCGGATCACGCTCGGCGTCGTCCGCGGCGCTCATGCGGCTGTCGCCGGACCCGCTCGTTCCGGCGCAGCTCGGATGTACATCTGGTTCTTCCGCGGCACGCCGGTGCTGGTCCAGATCTTCTTCGTGAACTTCATCGGCGCGCTGTACCCGCGTTCCTCGGGATCCCGCTCGTCCCCAATTCGCTCACGTCGACGTCGCAGTCGCACATCACCCCGTTCATCGCCGGCATGCTCGCGCTCGGACTGAACGAGGGCGCGTACATGGCGGAGATCGTGCGTGCCGGGATCAACTCCGTCGACAAGGGCCAGACGGAGGCGGCCCACGCGCTCGGCATGACGCGCCTCCTCACCATGCGCCGCATCGTCCTCCCGCAGGCGATGCGCGTGATCATTCCGCCGACCGGCAACGAGATCAACAACATGCTGAAGACGACATCGCTCGTCAGCGCAATCGCGGTGACGGAGCTGCTTACTCGGCGCGAGATCGTCTACACGAACGTTTCGTCTCCAGCGGTCGAGTATCCTCATCGTCGCGAGCATCTGGTACCTCGTCATCACGACGATGTCACGTTCAGGCAGACCGCGTCGAGCGCCACTACGGGCGCGGCGTCGCGCGCAGCGAGTCCGGCAGCGGCTTCTCAGGTGGTGGAGCAACGTAACCGACGTCGCCTTCTTCCGCCGATGACCGCAATGGTGAGCGCCGGAGGCGTCCACAAGCATTTCGGCCGGCTCGAGGTGCTGAAGGGCGTCTCGCTCGACGTCGCTCCCGGCGAGGTGATCTGCATCCTCGGGCCGTCCGGCTCCGGCAAGACGACGTTCATCCGTTGCATCAACCACCTGGAGAAGATCGACGGGGGGCGGATCACTGGGTCGACGGGAGCTCGTCGGCTATCGCCAGTCCGGCGACAAGCTCCATGAGACTCGGGAGGGCGAGGTCGCGCGCCAGCGTGCGGAGATCGGGATGGTCTTCCAGCGCTTCAACCTCTTCGGTCACATGACCGCGCTCGAGAACGTCGTCGAGGCGCCAATCCGCGTGAAGAAGATCTCCAAGGAGACAGCCGTCGCGAGCGCGAAGGCGCTGCTCGACCGCGTCGGTCTCGGGGAGAAGTACGAGAGCTATCCGTCGCAGCTCTCCGGCGGCCAGCAGCAGCGCGTGGCGATCGCTCGCGCTCTGGCCATGAACCCGAAGCTCATGCTCTTCGACGAGCCCACCTCCGCCCTCGACCCCGAGCTCGTCGGCGAGGTCCTGGACGTGATGCGCGGCCTGGCCAACGACGGCATGACGATGATCGTCGTCACCCACGAGATGGGCTTCGCCCGGGAGGCGGCCGACCGGGTGGTCATGATGGACGCGGGCGTCATCATCGAGGAAGGCACCCCGGAGCACTTCTTCCAGGCGCCCGAGCACGAGCGGACGAAGCAATTTCTGTCCAAAATCCTGTAAATGCTCAGAAAACCTGTGGCTTAAAAGGCCACGGGCGGTCTAGACTCCCCCTGTGACCGCAGTCGTCGCAGCAGGACGGCGGGTACTCCCGCGTGGCTGGACCGATTTCGGGCGTCAACTCGCGATCTGGTTCGGCTTCTACGTCGCCTACCTGGGCGCGCGGAGCTTCGCCGACCGGAACCCCGCCCAGGCCTTCTGGAACGGCTGGCGCGTCCTCAGCTTCGAGCAGCGGACAACCCACGACATCGTCGAGACGACGACCCAGCAGGTGGTGGCCTCGTCCCACGCGCTGCTGACGCTCGCCGCGTGGACGTACTGGAACTCCGAGTTCACCGTCGTCGGACTTGCTCTCCTCTTCGTCTATGTCAGGCACCACGAGCGCTTCGCGCGCTTCCGGAACACGGTGCTGCTCGCGAACGTCCTCGGGCTCGTCGGCTACGTCGTCTGGCCCACGGCGCCCCCGTGGATGTTCACGACCTACTTCCAGGACGGGGTGAACCACTCGAACGGCGCGCTCGCAGCGCTCGCCAACCCGTACGCGGCCATGCCGAGCCTGCACGCGGCGGACGCCCTCATCGTGGGCGTCTTCCTCGTCTCCCTGAGCCGGCGCTGGTGGGCAAAGGCGCTGTGGGCGCTCTGGCCCGCCTGGGTCTGGTTCTGCGTCCTCGCCACCGCCAACCACTTCCTGCTCGACGTCCTGGCCGGAATCTGCGTCGCGATCCTCTCGATCCTCGTCGTCCGCCAGGCCCCGCGGCTCAGACCGCTCATCGCAAACTTGCTATAGTCGCCCCATAGCAGGATTGCGATTGGAAACCGCTCCGGCCCGGGTCAAGGCGAGCTATACGACCGGCGCGCGCTCGCTCGCGAGCCGCGCGGTCACCCGCCTCCTCGGTACCCGCATCACGCCGAACGCGCTCACCGCGACCGGCGTGTCGCTGTGCCTCGTCGCGGCGGTCCTCGTCCCGTTCGAGAACCGCGACAAGCTCCTCTTCTACTGGCTCGGCGCGGGCGTCTTCGTCGTCGGCTCCGTCCTCGACATCTTGGATGGCGCGCTCGCGAGGGCTGGCGGGCTGACGACGCCGTTCGGCGCCTTCCTCGACTCCACGACCGACCGCGTCGGCGAGGGAGCCATGCTCGCCGCGATCGCACTCGTCTTCGCCCGGTCGGGGAACGACACGGCGGTCGTCTTCACGGTCGCCGCAGTCGCCGGCTCCTTCCTCGTGCCGTATGCACGGGCGAAGGCCGAGGCCCTCGGGCTGCGCGGCGACGTCGGTCTCGGCTCCCGCGCGGAGCGTGTGATCGTCATCACGGCGGGCCTCGTGCTCGCTCCCTGGGGCGCGCTCCAGTGGGCGATCGTCGTGCTCGCCGCCACCGCCTGGTTCACAGTTCTGCAGCGCATCCTGCACGTCCGCAAGCAACTGATTCACGGAGGAACGAATGTCGACCAACGGTAGTTCGAACGGCCACGGGCGCCTCGACGACGGCAAGGTTCGCGTCGCGATCATCGGCGTCGGCAACTGCGCCAACTCCCTCTTGCAGGGAACGCACTACTACAAGGACGCGCCGGACGACGAGTTCGTCCCCGGCCTCATGCACGTGAACCTCGGCGGGTACCACATCCGCGACATCGAGTTCACGGCCGCGTTCGACGTCGTGAAGGGCAAGGTCGGAGAAGACCTCGCCGACGCGATGTGGGCGCACCCGAACGACACGATCAAGTTCGCCGACGTGCCGAAGACCGGCATCAAGGTCGCACGCGGCATGACGCACGACGGCATCGGCAAGTACCTGTCGGAGATCGTCGAGAAGGCGCCCGGCTCGACCGCCGACATCGTCGGGATCCTCAAGGACACGAAGACCGACGTCGTCGTCAACTACCTGCCGGTCGGCTCGGAGATGGCGACGAAGTGGTACGCGGAGCAGATCCTCGAGGCGGGCTGCGCGATGATCAACTGCATGCCCGTGTTCATCGCGCGCGAGGACTACTGGAACAAGCGCTTTCAGGACGCCGGCGTGCCGATCATCGGCGACGACATCAAGTCGCAGGTGGGCGCGACCATCACGCACCGCGTGCTGACGTCGCTCTTCCGCGAGCGCGGCGTGCATCTCGACAAGACGATGCAGCTGAACGTCGGCGGCAACTCCGACTTCCTGAACATGCTCGAGCGCGACCGCCTCGAGTCGAAGAAGATCTCGAAGACGAACGCGGTCACGTCGATGCTCGACTACGACCTCGGCCCCGGCAACGTCCACGTCGGCCCGTCCGACTACGTGCCGTGGCTGACCGACCGCAAGTGGGCGTACATCCGGATGGAGGGCACATCGTTCGGCGACGTGCCGCTCAATCTCGAGATGAAGCTCGAGGTCTGGGACTCGCCGAACTCGGCCGGCATCGTCATCGACGCCGTCCGGCTCGCGAAGCTCGCGCTCAACCACGGCGTGTCCGGCTCGCTCGTCGAGCCGAGCTCGTACCTGATGAAGTCGCCGCCGAAGCAGATCCAGGACGACGACGCGCGCGAACTGACCGAGCAGTTCATCGAGAGGTACCGCCGCGGCGCGCCGGTCGAGGCGCCCACTACGGCAACGAGCTGAGCCAGGTCACATCCGCCGGCTGGTAGCGGGACTCGGTCGAGAAGCGAATCTCGATCGGGCCCCGCTCTTGGCCGTGCGACGCAAGCCACGGATCGTCGCCCGGCTCGAGCACGACGGCGCAGTGGTGGCCCGGGTACTCGCCCCAGACGACGATGTCGCCGGGGAGCACCGCCCGCCGGTCGACGTTCTCCATCGCCTCCAGCAGCGTCCCCGTCCAGCCGCTTCCGTCGTAGCTGCGGCCGTTCGGGTCCGGCGCGCCGGCGAGGAAGTAACAGAGGGTCGCGAAGCCGGAACAGTCGGTCGTGAGGGGCAGCGCCCGCGCGAGCGGGATCGGCCGGACGGCCCCATAGTGGATCCGGGGCTCGTTCCGGATCCCCCACCGTGCCGCAGCGACGATCCCTCTTCGGACATCGCTCACTAGACTCGACCCGGAACGATGGCATTTCGGATCGCCCTCGTCACCCCCTTCTCCTGGTCGCAGCCGCACGACGTGAACGAGCACGTCGCCGGGCTCGCGGCAGAGCTCCGCGCGCGCGGCCACCGGGCGACCGTGCTGGGGCCGTCCAACCGGGCGCGTGACCTCGCGGCCGGGCGGCGGGCGCTGGCCACGGGCCTCGACGCCGACTTCGTGGCGCTCGGCCCCGCCGTGCCCATCTCGCGCCGCAGCCGCATGGGCGTGCCGGTCGGCGTCCGGGCGAACCTCGCGGTCGCGCTCGCCGGCGGACGCTTCGACGTCGTCCACGGCTTCGAGCCGGGCCTGCCCAGCCTCTCGTACCTCGCGCTCCGGCACGCGGACGCGCTCACGGTGGCGACGTTCTTCTCCCCGGAGCGGCTCTCGTATCCGCCCGGCCGGGCGCAGCGCGAGCGGCTCCTCGGCCGGCTCGACGCGTTGCTGGCGACGAGCGAGGAGACGGCGCGGGCGGCTGCGCTCCGCTTCCCGGGGACGTACGAGCTCGTGCCCCTGGGCGTCGATCTCGAGCGGCATGCGCCGGGACGGAAGCGAAAGACCGTCGTCGTCGAGTGGCGGCAGCTCGAGCGGCCGCTCCTGCGTGCGATCGTGCGAGAGGTCGCCGCGCTGCCCGACTGGGAGCTCGTGCTCCTGCGCACACGGCCGCTGAGCGGGCGCCCGCCGCTGCCGCGCGCGCTGCGCGGACGGCTGCGTGTTCGCACCGGGTTCGACGGCGAAAGCCGGGCGGAGATCTTCCGGACCGCGTCCGTGTTCGTCCCCGCGCTCGACGGCGTGCCGCGGGCAGTCGTCGAGGCGCAGGCGGCCGGCGTCGCGATCGCCGACCCGCCGGGGCGCGAGCTCCAGCCCGAGCTCGCCGCGGCCGAGACGGCGCGCCTGCTCGAGGACGACGCGTTCCGGGCGCGGCGAAGCGACGAGGGAGCAGCCGCCGCGGCCGGTCAGAGCTTCGGCGCGCTCGCCGACCGCGTGGAAGAGGTCTACGGCCGCATCACGCGCCGTCGCCGCGCGCAGTCGCCGCGCTCCGCGAGCGAGCGCGACTGGATCGTCGCCGACCTCCACCTGCACACGAGCTGGTCGCACGACTGCTCGATCGAGGTCGACGACCTGCTCGACTACGCCGAGGCGGAAGGGCTCGGCGCGATCGCGGTCACCGACCACAACGTCTTCGGCGGGGCACTCGAGGCGGTGGAGCGCGCGCGGGGGCGCCGGCTCGTCGTCATTCCGGGCGAGGAGATCAAGACCGCGGGGCAGGGCGAGGTGATCGGCCTCTTCCTGCGCGAGGAGATCCCGCGCGGGATGTCGTTCGCAGAGACCGTGGCGGCCATTCGCGCCCAGGGCGGCCTCGTTTACGTGCCGCACCCGTTCGACCGCATGCACGCCATCCCGGACGCTGCCACCCTGCACCGCCACCTCGCCGAGATCGACGTGTTCGAGGTCTACAACGCGCGCCTGCTCTTCGAGGCGTACAACGAGGAGGCACTGCGCTTCGCGCGCAAGTACAACCTCACGACGGGCGCCGGCTCCGACGCGCACGTGCTCCCGGGGATCGGAACCGGGGCCGTGCAGATGCGCCGCTTCAGCGGGCCGGAGGACTTTCTCGTCTCGTTGCGAAGCGCCGAGATTCTGCGCCGCCCGAAGTCGCTCGCGTACCTCCAGGGCCTCAAGTGGGTGGCGCAAGCCAAGGAGAGAGTGCGCTGAGCGCGAACCAACGGTGGGGGCTTACGTGACCGTGGCGACCGACGAAATCTACGAGAAGTACCTGCAAAAGGCGATCACCGAGATCAACACTCTCGGTGACGAAGTCACGCAGGCAGGCGGAGGCACGCGCGTGCCCGTCGTCGGCTCCGGTCACCCGCTCGCGGACGTCATGCTCCTGAAGTACGCGCCGCGTGCGTCGGAGCTGCAGGAAGGCGTCGCGTTCTTCGGCCGCTCGGGCAACGCGATCCTCAAGTCGCTCCAGCGGCTGCACGTCGATCCCATGGCGATCTACGGCACGAACTGCCTCAAGTTCGCGGACGGCACGGAGGACGAGTCCCGCCCCTTTCTGCTCCGTGAGCTGCACATCGTCCAGCCGAAGCTCGTCGTCGTCATGGGCGAGCAGGCGCTCGCCTTCCTGAACGGCCTCGGCTTCCCGCTCGCGCGGCCGCTCGAGCCGACCGAAGGCGAGCGGCAGACGTTCACGCCGACGATCGAGGCGCTGTACACGCCCGACATCGACGAGTCGCTCGACGAGCAGGCGCAGAAGACGCGCTTCTGGAACGCGTTCAAGCCGCTCGGCGTGTGGTGGGAATCTCTCCCGCCGTACTGAGGTTCTCGGCGGTCGCGGCCGCGGTCGTTGCGTGGTTCATCGCCGCGCCGCACGCGCCCAACCTCTCGCTGTGGACCGACGTCATCCTCGTCAGCTTCGTGATCTTGCCGGCGACGCTGCTGCTTGTCCCGCTGGCGCTGCCGTTGTACACGCGGCGCTGGCTGCCTGCTGCGACGGTCGTGCTCGCGCTTGCGGCGTTCGGCTTCTCGGAGGCCGGCTGGGGACTGCCGGCGAACTTCGCGAAGCTCTTCGCCGCGGTATTCGCCGGCTGGGCGTTCCTGCTGCTCTTCGAGCAGCTGTCGTGGGTCGTCATCGTCGCGTTCATCGTCCCGTTCGTGGATGCGCTCTCCGTGTGGCGCGGGCCGACGCACTCGATCACGACGCACCACTTCCACGTGTACCTCGACGTCGCGGTCGCGTTCCTCGTACCGCACGGGACGGCTGCGTATCTCGGGCCGCCCGACATCATGTTCTACGCACTCTTTCTCGCGGCGACGGTGCGCTGGGGGCTGCGCGTGTGGCGGACGTGGTTCGCGATGACCCTCATGTACGGGCTCACGATCGTCCTCGCGACAGCCATCGACGTCGGCGGCCTGCCGGCGCTGCCTTTCCTCTCGTTCGGCTTCCTCGTCGCCAACGGTGACCTGCTGTGGACGAGGCTCAGGAAGCCGGCGGATGCTTCCCCGGAGCACTACTGATCGCGGACTCGCCGAACGTGAACGGCGCGCGGAACGATGCGATCACCGCGAAGATGATCCCGATCGCGACGGCGAACCAGCCGCCGCCGGAGTCGTAGCCGGTCGCCACCATGGTGAAGCCGAGTGCGACCATCGTGAAGCACAGCGCCCACGCCGGGCCTTGCACCCACACGTGGAACCGTTTCACCGGAGCGCCGACCTGCACGTGCAGGTTCGCGTCCGTTTGGAGCTCTGCCGCATCGATCCGGGCCGCAACCGGAGGAGAAGAGTCTGTCATTCCTGCCTCCGTGTTCCCGATTTGACCGGACGACCCTATACCGTGGCGTCCGTGATCGCCAGCCTCCATTCGGTCGTCCACTGGCCCGTCGACGGCGGCTACAACTTCGTCAGCGGGCCGCTGGCGGACATCACGCTCGCGACGGCGTTCGTCGGGTGGCTCTATCTCTTCCTCCGCCATCACAACTGTCACGTGGATCGGTGCCCGCGACTCGCCTGGCACCCGCATCCCGTGAACGGCCACCCGGTATGCAAGAAGCACCACCCGGACGGCCACAAGATCATGGCCTAGGGCCGCTCGAGCAACGCCACCGACTCGACGTGCGGCGTGTGCGGGAACATGTCCACCGGCGTGACGTTCAGCAGCTCGTAGCCGTACTCGCCGCGCAGCGTCTTCACGTCTCCCGCGAGGGTCGTCGGATTGCACGAGACGTAGACGAGGCGTGGGGCGCCGAGGCGGCCGAGATGCCGGAGCGCCTTGCCGGCGAGGCCGGCCCGCGGCGGGTCGACGACGACGACGTCCGGCGCGCCGGAGCGCTCGACGAGCTCCTCCACCACCTGACCGACGTTGCCGGCGAAGAACGCCGCGTTCGTAATGCCGTTCACCTCGGCGTTCTCGAGCGCGCACGCGACCGACTCCTCCGACACCTCGATGCCCCACACGGTCAGCGAGCTGCGCGCGAGCGTCAGGCCGATGGTCCCGATGCCGCAGTAGAGATCCCAGACGGTCTCGCTGCCGGTGAGCCCGGCCGCGTCGGCGGCGAGCCCATACAGCTTCTCCGCCATGGCGGTGTTCGTCTGCAGGAACGCGTTCGGACGCACGCGGAAGCGGAGGCCGCCGATCTCCTCCTCGATCCACTCCTCGCCCCACAGCAGCTTCGTCGGCAGGTTCGTCACCTCGGCGGGACGGTCGTTGATCGACCAGTGCACGGAGCGAACCTGCGGGAAGCGGCGCACAACATCGACGAAATAGCCGGGCTCGAAATGCTCGCCGGGCGCGGTCACGAGCTGGATAAGCGCCTGGCCCGTGTTGCGGCCCTCGCGCACGACGAGATGCCGGAGATAGCCGGTGTTGTCGGTCTGCGAGTACGGCGCGAGGCCTTCCTCGCGCGCCCAGTCGCGGACCGCATCGCGGACGCCGTTGCCGACGTCGGTCGTGAGCCAGCACTTCTCGAGGTTCAGCACCTCGTCCCAGCGACCCGCCTTGTGGAAGCCGAGCGCCGGGCCTTCAGGCGTCTGCGTGAACGAGTACTCGACCTTGTTGCGGTAGTGGAAGATCTCCGGCTCGCAGGGGACGATCTCCTGCAGCGGGGGCTCCGCGATACCGCCGAGGCGCTGCAACGCGTCGTACACCTGCGAGTGCTTCTGCTCCAGCTGCGTCTCGTAGGCGAGATCCTGGAAACGGCAGCCGCCGCAGGCGGGGAAATGGACGCACGGCGCCTCGACCCGGTGCGGGCCGGCGCGGAGCACATCGGTGGCGAGCGCCTCGGCGTGGCTGCGCTTCACCTTGGTGACGCGCGCGCGTACGCGGTCGCCGGGCAGTCCCCGGCGGACGAAGACGACGTAGCCGTCGAGGCGCGCGACGCCGTTGCCGCCGTACGCGAGCGACTCGATCTCGAGCTCGAGCTCCTCGTCTCTCGTCACCGGGGCGGCCATGCGCCCACACTAGTCAGAGCCCGGGATGCGGCGGCGCGACGTAGAGCTTGTGCAGCCGGGATCGCAGCGACTGGAGCACGCTCCGGTACGCCGGGTCGGCGACAACGTTGTCGAGCTCCCACGGATCCTTGCGGAGGTCGTAGAGCTCCTGCCAGTGGTGGTACCGATACTCGACGTAGAGATACCGCGCGGTGTGGATCGCCACGTAGGGCGGCGGCCCGCCGTTCTCGAGCGCGTTCCGGCCGAGGTACTCGATCAGGTACTCCCTGACGCCACGGAATCCGCTGCCCGCGGAGGAGCGGTGCGAAGCTGTCGCCGTCCTGCGGAATCGCCGGCGTGACGCCAGTGAGCTGCGCGATCGTCGAGGCGAAGTCGATGTTGAGGACGGGCGCATGGTCGACGGTGCCGTTCGCGGTCGTCCACGGCGTGCGCACGACGAGTGGCACGTGCGTCGACTCCTCGTAGGGCCAGAGCTTTCCCCCGAGCCGGTGCTCGCCCCAGAGGAAGCCGTTGTCGCTCGTGTAGAAGATGACGGTCCGATCGAGGAGGTGCCGCTTCGCGAGCGTGGCGACGATCCTCCCGACGGCGCGGTCGACCGCCTGCAGCGACTCGAGTTGATGGCGCCGCACCGTGTTGATGTACGAGAGACCCGCCGGCGTGAGCGCCCGCGCGTGCCACGCGGCCCAGGGCTCGTCGTCGACGTTCTCGTTCACCGACGGCGACGCGAACGGCGCGAGCTTGTCGAAGCGGCCGACGTCCTCGGGCGCAGGCACGGCCGGAAGATGCGGCGCGACCGGTGCGTAGTAGAGGAAGAACGGCTTCTTCGCGCCGCGCAGGAACGAGATCGCCCTCTGCGTGAGCACCGTCGTCGAGTAGTCGTCAGGCTTCGTCCCGTAGTGGACGAGCCGGCCGTTCTCGTCGACCGTGTAGTTGTAGTACTTCTCGAGCGGGACGCTGTCCATCGCCTGCCAGTCGTCCCAGCCGGGCGGCGTCACGTTGTGCCCGTCGAGGCTGTAGTCGTTGAGGTACTTGCCGACGAGCGCCGTTTCGTACCCCGCGTCGTGGAGCCAGACGGGCAGGTCGGTCTCGGGATCGAACGCCGGGTATCCATGCGGACCGAAGTTGTCGGTGACGCCGGTGTGGTGCGAGTACTGGCCGGTGAGGATGCTCGCGCGCGACGGCCCGCACTCCGAGGTCGTCACGCGGAAGTTGTCGAACGTGACGCCGTGGCGGGCGATCAGCCGCTGCACGTTCCCCATGACGGCGTTGCCGCTGACATTCTCGTCGTCGCTGACGATGAAGACGACGTTCATCCGGCTCGAGGCCGGTCGCGCCTGCGCGCGGGCGGCCAGCCCGGCTGCAGCGAGCGCCGCTACGAGGAAGACGAACGCGGCCCGCCGCACACGTCGAACCTACGGCGGCTTTGTTGAGCTGAGATTGAGCCGCGGTTACTGCAAGGTAGTGACGTACACCTTGCGCTCGCGCGGGCCGTCGAACTCGCAGAAGAAGATGCCCTGGTAGGTGCCGAGGCCGAGGCCGCCCTCCCGCAACGGGATGAGCACCTGCGGGCTCGACGCGAGCGACGCGCGCGCGTGCGACGGGGCGTTCGGCCCGTCGGCGTCGTCGTGCTTCCACTCCCATTCGTCCGAGACGACGTGGTGGAACGCATTCTCGAGGTCGTCCACGAGCTCGGGGTCGATGCGCTCGTTGATGGTCACGCCCGCGGTCGTGTGCGGCACGTATACGAGCGCCGCTGCTGCCCCGTTCGTCTCCCCGAGTGCCTCGCGGACGAGATCGGTGATCTCGATCAGCTGCGTCTTCCGGTCGGTCTTGAGGGTGATCTCCTGCACGGCGTAACTATCCTAGAGCCATGGCGCGGTTTCGAGCGTTGGAGTCCGGTATCGAAGACGGCCGCGCGGGAAACCCGCGCGGCTTGAGGGCGGCGCCGACAAGCGGCGCCTGAGACGCTCGTGGCCGAACCGCTGAGCCAACGGCAGCTCGACGACCTGAGCGCAGACGCCGACCGCTTCATCGCCGAGCTCGACGAGGAGACGTACCTCCACTTCGCCGGCCTGAAGGATGGGTACGAGCTGACGCCGATCTACGAGCGGCACGAGGGGCTGACGAAGCTCGAGACAGCGCTCTCGGTCGGCGCCTCGGTGGACGGGAACCGCAACACGCGCGAGCTGTGGCGATTCGCGTGCGAGGGCTATCTCGGCAACTTCGTCCGCGACGAGGCCGAGCGCGCCGCCGAGCTCGAGGCAACGCTGACGGCGGAGGTCGACGGCGAGGAGATCCCGTACCGGAACCTGCGGTCGTCGATCATGAACGAGCCCGACCGCGCGCGCCGCGAGCGCCTCGAGCGCGAGCGCAACGAGCTCACCGAGGAGCACCTGAACCCGCTGCACCTGCGCGCGGCCGAAATCGTCCATCGCGAGACCACGCGACTGGGAGCGCCGAACTACGTCGACCTGTACCGCGGTTTCGGTTTCGGGCTCGACGCGCTCGCGAAGCAGTGCCGCGACTTCCTCGACTCGACCGAGCGCCTGTGGGAGGAGGCGGGCGACCGCTTCTTCCGCGGGCGAGTCGGGCTCGGCATCGGCGAGGCGGAGCGCTGGGACGTCGCCCGCGTCTGGCGCGGCGCCGGGTGGGACGCCGCCTTCCCCGCCCCACGCATGGTGCCGGCGCTCGAGGCGAGCCTCGCCGACCTCGGCGTCGACCTGCGCGCGCAGCGGAACGTCGAGCTCGACCTCGAGGACCGGCCGAAGAAGTCGCCGCGCGCGTTCTGCGTCCCGATCGAGATTCCCGGCCGCGTCGTGCTCGTGATCAAGCCTGCCGGCGGCCCCGAGGACTGGGGCGCGCTCTTCCACGAGGCCGGGCACACGGAGCACTACGCCCATACGTCGCCGTCGCTCACGGTCGAGGAGAAGCGCCTCGGCGACAACGCCGTCACCGAGGGCTGGGCGATGCTGCTCGAGCATCTGACCATCGACCCGGTGTGGCTCGAACGGCGACTCGACTTCCCGCGGCCGCGCGAGTACGCGGCCGAGGGCGCGGTGCAGCTCCTGTGGATGCTCCGCCGTTACTGCGCGAAGCTCCTGTACGAGCTCGAGCTCCAGGCGGCGCCCGACGTAGCCGCGCTCCGTCCGCGGTACGTCGAGCTGTTGAGCGACGCGCTGAAGGTGACGCCGAGCGACACCGACTACCTCGACGACGTCGACCAGGGCTTCTACTCGTCCGAGTACTTGCGCGCGTGGGCGTTCGAGGCGCAGCTGCGCGGCTACCTGCGCGAGCGGTGGGGCAACGCGTGGTTCACGCGTCGGGAGGCCGGTGCGCTCCTGCGCGAGCTCTGGAACGAGGGGCAGAAGCCGACCGCGGACAAGATCCTCGCGGACGTGAGCGGCCAGGACCTCCAGCTGGAGGCAGTCGCGGACAGGATCCGCGAAGCGCTCTAGACTCGGGCCGCCGTGATCCGCTCCGGGACAACGTTCCCACCCGCCGGTCCGTACGTCACATCGGGCTGATCGTCGCCTGCTTCCTCGTCTGGTTCTGGGAGCTGTCGAAGCCGGGCGTCGACGTCCACGTCTTCCGGGACGGCTTCTACCCGTGCGCGGTGCAGGGGCCGTGCCACCTGCCGCTCGGGTTCCACGCCCTGCCCTGGTACGAGGGCCTGTTCACTGGGATGTTCATGCACGCGAGCTGGGAGCACATCCTCGGGAACATGCTCTTCCTCTGGATCTTCGGCAACAACGTCGAGGACGCGATCGGCTCGATCGGTTCCTCTTCTGGTACCTCGGAGCCGGCGTTGTCGCGATGGCTCTCCAGACGGCGATCACGCTCCACTTCGCCGGCGTGAACGGAGCCAGCATCCCGAACATCGGAGCGAGTGGCGCGATCGCGGGCGTTCTCGGGGCGTACTTCGTCCTCCTCCCCCGCGCCCGCGTGCTGACGCTGATCTTCTTCGGGATCATCCTCATCCGCGAGATCCCGGCCTTCTGGTTCCTGCTCATCTGGATCGGTCTCCAGATCTGGGACGGCGGCCTCTCGTTCCTCCAACCGCAGGCCGGCGGCGGGGTCGCCTTCTTCGCGCACATCGGCGGCTTCGCCTTCGGCATCGCCACCATCCTGCTCGTGGCGAGGAACAAGCCAAGTGCGCCCGTGTCGAAGTACCCCGTCTATTGAGGTTCGAAGACCACGTCCAGCGAGCGGTGGCCTCGCTCCCGCCGGAGCTGCGGGCGGCGCTCCAGAACATCGAGATCTCGGTCGAGGACGAGCATCCCGACGACCCCGACATCTTCGGCTTGTACGAGGGCGTCCCGCTGCCGGAGCGGGGCGACTGGGCGGGCGCGCTCCCCGACCGGATCCGGATCTTCCGGCTCCCGCTCGTGGAGTCGTTCCCCAACCCGGCCGAGCTGGAGGAGGAGATCCGGGTGACCGTTCTCCACGAGCTCGCCCACTACTTCGGGATCGACGAGGACCGGCTGGACGAGCTCGGCTACGGCTGAACACGGCTCTCCGTTTCCTGCGGAATGCTCCGGGCAGGTCATGCGTTTCACAAGTCATGAGAACGTTCCAGGAGATACACCAGGAGATCGATCGCCTCAGCGCGGAGCGCGTTGGCTTGTACCAGCAGCTCTCCGCTGAGTACGACGCGGCCATCGTGGCTGACATCCACCGCCTCGACGCGGAGCTCGACCGACTTTGGGACGAGCACCGCGCCCTGCGCGCCCGGGTGCGCTTCGGCGACCGGAACAAGATCGTCGCCCGCGCGCGGGTCGAAGAGCGGCTCGAGCGCGCGGCCTGAATTCCCTCCGGCAGGCGCGTCCCTGCTCCCCTTTTTCGGGGTTGACAGGGACGCGCCGGCGTCGGATGCTGTTTTTGGTCTGCGGCACAGATCGAATTTCGAGGAGCCAGCCGCGTGACCGTTTTCCCTGCCGGACCAGGTGCCTTCCGAGACGGAGCTGGCGCGGCGTCTGCGTGCGGTGGAGCGGCGCGAGCGGCAGCTCGACCAGGCGCTCGCGGCCGTCGCCGCGCAGCGGGAGCAGCTGGCAGCGATCCAGGCCGAGTACGAGCGGCGCCGGGAGGGCCTCATCGCTCGGACACGCGAGGTGGAGGTGGAGCGCGACCGGCTCCGCGCCGAGCGGGCCGAGGTCGTGGCGCAAAGCCTCTCGCAGGACCGCGCTCTACACTGAGCCGCAGCACGGGGCGTTAGCTCAGCTGGGAGAGCGCCGGCTTTGCAAGCCGGAGACGGCGGCCGACGCAGCCCTCACGAGACCTCCTCAGCCGCATGGTTAAGCGGCTTCATCTTCACCGGATGGACCTTGTGAGGCTGTACTGTCCGGGTTGGGTTACCAAGTTCTTACCAATCTCGACTTCGGCTCGAACACACCTGCGTACAGAGGCAGCTATGCCTTTCGGCCGTCCCCGAGCCTCCCACTCCGGACGACCGACGAAGATCTCCGATCGGTTCGAGCTTCGCGCTCCCGGTAGTGGTAAGCTCCGCGTTCGGGCGTCTGCTTGCCCGATCGACGAGAGCGGTTTCTCTCGATCGTGGATGTGCGATCAAGTGTGAGCTTTCGCATCACGGCCCAACTCGGCCGCTTTAGCTTCTACGACGCCTCGAACGGCGGGATCTGGTTCGGCTTCAACTCCGCCTACCTCAGGAGTAACGCGTGGCGCCTAGCTGTCATTGATGAAGGCGCGAACGCATAGCCGCTCGGGGGGACATTCCCGCACACTGGCGCAGCCGAGAGTTCTTGCTCGCGCGTTATCGATCGAGTCGGTAGATGCGCTCAACGACCTCGGCGCCGACTCCTGGCGCGAACGACGTTTCGGAGCCAACCTCGACAAAGCCGGCCCGTGCAAGCACCTTCGCCGAGCCGCCATTGTGATCCGCGACGCGACCGTACAGCGGCCTGGTCGGCTCGATTGCAAGGAATGCACGGAAGGCTCGCGACGCCAGACCCTGCCCCCATCGCGCCCGGAGCGATCCAGTACGTGACCTCTCGTTCTCCTTCC
>CAVOMK010000022.1:0-154594 GCA_963697005.1 uncultured Actinomycetes bacterium
GTCTCGTAGCCGACCGAGCGTTTTATGAGCGTGCGGGCTCGGCCTTTGCTTACGCGGCGGCTACGGCGACGTATGCGAACCGGCTGCGGGTATGGGAGTCCACTCCTTCGACGAGTTCATGCATCGGCTCGTCGGAGACAACCACAGCGCGCCATCCGCTCTCCGCGGCACGGTGGTCCGCAAAGTTCGCGACTCGGGTCATCGCCTGCGCGTCCGCCGAGCGGACGATCAACCAAAGATCGCTCACGAAAGCTTCCACAATGAGTTCGCTCGGTTCGAGGAGCTGCAGCGTGCTCCCCAGCACCGTCAGCGCGCCGAGGCAGATCCCTGTTTCCATTGCGGTGCCGACGATTGCTTCGGCGAGGGCAACTCCACGCTCAGGTTCCTCGTCGATCAGGAGGACGTTGCGGCCTGACGTGATTGCGGCAACACATCTCTCAATTTGGCCGCCGGTGATACCACGCGTATGCGCCTTGCTTCGCACCGTATCGAGGAGATAAGAACTCCCATTCGAAGAACGTTGCCTATTTAAGAAACGCCGCGCAAGACGCTCTTCAGGCCATGGTGAAACTCACCGCGTCTCGAACGGACATGGCCAAGACACCACCAGTTACGTGGCGAAGAAGACCTCGAGCGCGTCGGCGATTGTGTCTGGGGTGCACAGAAGAAGCGGTTCCCGACCCGTCGGTACGAGTTCTGCACCGAAAGCGATCCCGAGTCCGTAAGGCTTTCTTTACCATCAAGTGTGCGGCATATGCAGAGCGATACGCGAGAAGGTCGACGCTGCCGATCGTGCGTAGCGCCGCACGCCGTGCTCTCCACCCTTCGCTTCGATGAGGAGCCACGAGGTCTCCCCACCCTTGTTGTGCTCGAGCACAAGGTCAGGTCTCAGCGGCCATGGCTTGATTCCATGCGCTGCCTGAGCCGCCCGGTATGCCGAGGTGCCTGCGAGGCTGATAGGAGTTTTTTGATACGTGAGAGTGATCGTGCCGTCGCCGCGGCGCCCTCTCAGTTGGAGGGATCCTGCAAATAGACCGAATCGATCGAGTTGCCAGCCAAGCTTCCTAAGCGAAGCAATCGTTCGGAACTGCAGATCAATTCGAAGAGCACAGGGTCGAGCCTCGAGACTAGACCTCTGGCTTCGACGGCACGTCGGATCGAAGATCTATCCACCTTCTCCGCGAGGCTCGCGTAGACGGCGTAGGCAGCCAGAGCCGATGCATAACGACGACGGTGGCGCCCCGACCGAATCCGCGCGAGCTTCGAAGGAGTAACGGGCCTCCGCTCGACCTCAAGGAGAGCTCGCGTCTGAAGCCATCGTTCGGCATCTGCCACGCGATTGCTAACTGTCTTCCCCACGTCGAGCCGCTCGGACTTATGCCAGCCGGACTTTCGACCAAGCGCGACCACCGCGTCAAGCACAGCCGCGAGTAGTTCGTTCTCAGCCGTCTGATATGCGCGTCGCGCTGGCGCGGTGACGTACAAGTTCGGAAAACCGCTTGCGTACCGCAAACCAATCGTCCGTCCCCACTGGATTGCCCCACGGATCCGCTCCGCGGTCCACTCTTCCTCGCTCGATGTGTTGTGGTCAGTCGACGTACGGTCTTGGGCAGCTCCTTCAGCACCCAGCCGACCTCGTCGCTGAGGAGAAAGTGCAGGCGGCCGAGGGTTCGAAGCTCCGGCGAGGGCATCTGCAGCAAGGCGGCCGCCTCAAGGACATCCTGCTCAATGCTCGCGCTCGGCGTGAGGTAGCGCCAGAGATCATCCTTAATCTCTGCAATCAGATCGCTCCGCCGCCAGGCGACGTCCTGCATCAAAGGAGTTCGGGCTCGCCGACATCGGAGAGATCAAAAGTCTCCAACTCGGTATCGAGCTCTGAATCCTCAGGCTCGACGGTCGAGGAAAGTTCGACTCCGAGCACCGAGCGCAGCGTCTCTCTTAGTCGTTGGTCGTTGTCGCGTCCGACGAGCTGCAGAACCCGTCGGTAGAGGCTCTCACCAGTGGGATCGTCAATGCCCTCGAATTGCGGCAGTAGATAGCTGTAGAACGCTTCGAAGGCAAGTTGTGTTCGTGGCGTTCCACCAAGCCTGTCGCGAGCGCGCAGGTAGCGAGCCATGTCCATGAAGACCGCCGGCCCAAGATCCTTGATCTTCCTAAGAGGTAAGAACTGCCGTGTCAGCGTGGCCGCAGTTTCGCTCCCATCAGCGGCCGATTCGATGAGCTGATCGAAAACTGAGAGTGAGGGAGAGGCGACTTCGACAAACGCGAACCGGCGCATCAATGCAAACGACATTTCGAATAGGAGCGATTTGTCGAAGACGTTCATCGTCGCAATGATCCGCCAGCTCTGCGGTATGTGAATTGGGTCGGAGCCGGCGGGGGTGGGCGCGTCCGGCGGGACGAGCGCGATTCTGCCCGCACCCTCCTTCCGCGCATACGGCAGTTGCACCGCTTGCCCGGACAGAACCGTGAACAACTGGCCGAAGGCGCGATCGAAGTTCGATCGATTGAGCTCGTCAATGACGAGCCATCGGTTCTGCTCGATCGCTTCAAGGAAATGACCAGGTGCGAAGCCAAGGGCGCCATTGCGCTCCGGGCGGAGCCCGCCGATCGTTTCGTATGTTGTCCAGTCCGCTGTAGCTGTCGTCAGCACGTGGCCATTGCACATGCCTGCGGCGCTCGCAGCCTCCGCGACGGCCTCCGCGAGCGTTGTTTTGGCTGTGCCTGGTGGCCCTGTGAGAATCACATGCTTGCCGCTCTCAAGGGCAGCGAAGACGCTCGCATAGATGCTCTCATCAAGAAGGAGTCGTCGCGGCGGCTTCGTTGCCGCTTTGACGATTGCGTCGACGTTAAACGGGTCGCGCTCGTCCGTTGGTGCGTCTCCTAACAACTCGCGAAGCCTACGTTCTTGGTTTGCGTCCACCTCGTGAACCGTCGCGTTGGCGAAGCGGAGGATCCCCAGACTCTTAAGAACTGGATCATCCTGCAGCGCTGTCCGAAGGAGCGGCTCGTCGAGTACACGTTCGACCACGATCTTGACCCGCGGCTCGACCTTCGAAAAATCCTCCCGTCGTAGGTAAAACTCGTCTTCCGCGGCGTCGGGTGCTTTCTCGGCTGGCTCCGTTCCAACGGTCCCCACGGCGACGATCCCCCCGAGCTGACCCGATCGCCAGATGTAAGCCCGGTCTCCTTTCTGTACGCGCTTCCGGTACTGCCGAACGGTCCACTCGATCTCGGGAAGTGTGCGTAACGCGCGATCTATGTCGTAATAAGCCGGACTCGCCTGGAAGATCCACGTATCAGCCGAGTGGGTGACGGGCGACTCTCCCTCGTCAAGCATCCGCAGGAATCGACCGAGGTCTGCTTCAAGGTCACCCTGGGAAGGCAAGGCGTCAGCCTCGTAGCGCTTGGCGTATGCCGTCGCGAGTTCATATCGCGCCCCAAGGCCGCCCTGGCCACCGAGATCGATGGTTCGTAGTAGATCGGGCTGATCGCCCACCGTCTGGCGGAACTCCTCAGCGAGTCCCCGTAACGCGCTCTTCGGTCGGCCTGTGACGGCTTGGGAAAGCGAAAGGAAGACTCGCGTTCCATCAGCAGCGAAGAGGTACACGACATAGCGGCCCTCGCTCGCGCCCTTGAGTCCCGGCGGCATGACCGAGAGCCAGGGGATCTCAGCCTGGTTCCCGAACCCTGCGCTCCCCTTTACGCGGAAGTCCTGTCCGACCACTCCTCGGACAGCGTTGGCGAGCGTGACCGCGACCGCCTTTTGCAGGTCATCAGACCACTCGTGTGGATCGCGCGCCGCCTGCGCCGCCAGCGCCGCTTCAAGCGCGTCTCGGAGCGGAAGGGTGTCGGCCGCTGCCAGGCTAGGTCGTGCAACGACCTCGAATCCGAGCGCTTCAAGGCGGGCTTTGGCGCCGTGCTCGCCGCCAGAGAACTCAGAAGAGGGAAGCGGGCCGCGGTCGGGGTACTGATACCCAAGAGCCGCCCCGACGATTGCTTTCGAGTCGTAAAGGGCGCCGCTCCGCTGAATGAAGTATCGGCGCGCTCTGCCAAAGTCATACCGTGCGAGAAAAGCCTCTCGACCAAGCCGATCGAACTCGTCAAGTGCTGCGTCGACTGCTTCCCGCGATGTCAGGTCGGCGAGTGCCATGGTGATGAGCATCCAGCTGGGGCCTACTACTGTCAAATGCGCCGGAGTGTGATGGAGGCCGTCCAGCCCGGCGTGCGGCAGTGGTCGGTTAGCGATCCATCTTGGCGTCCCCCGCCCACCTCGGCTTCGACGACTAAGCCCAAGACCGACCCTCCCGACGGCCCAAAATTAGGCCCGCCGGAGGCCCTTGTAGAGTGGCTTGGCCGTGCCCGAGACCGCTCCTTTCGTCCACCTCCACGTCCACTCGGAGTACTCGATCCTCGACGGCGCGTGCCGCATTCCGGCCCTCGCCGCACGCGCCGCGGAGCTGCAGATGCCCGCCGTGGCCCTCACCGACCACGGCTCGCTCGCCGGCACGATCGACCTCGTCAAGGCAGCGAAAGCCAACGGGATCAAGCCCGTCATCGGCTGCGAGGTCTACGTCGCCGACGACCGCCGCGCACAGACGAAGGGCTACGCGCACCTGACGCTCCTCGCCGAGACGACCGCCGGCTACCACAACCTCATCAAGCTCTCCTCGCTCGGCTACCTCGAGGGCTACTACTACAAGCCGCGCGTCGACTGGGAGCTCCTCGAGCGCCACGCCGACGGGCTCATCGCGCTCTCCGGCTGCCTCTCCGGCCGCGTCTGCAAGGCGCTCGAAGAGAGTCCGCGCCCGCAGGACGCGGAGAAGGAGCTCGACCGGCTCGTCCAGGTCTTCGGCGAAGGCGACGTCTACGTCGAGCTGCAGAACGCGCACCTCGACGTGCAGCAGCGGATCCTCCCCGAGCTCGCCGCGCTCGCCGCCAAGCGCTCACTCCCAACCGTCGCGACCGGCGACGTCCACTACCTCCGCCACGAGGACGCGCGCGCACACGAGGCGCTCCTCTGCATCCAGTCCGGCGACTCGCTCAAGAACCCGAACCACTGGAAGTTCGACACCGACCACTTCTACTTCAAGTCGCCGGAGGAGATGGCGCTCGACTTCCCCGGCCACGAGGACGCGATGCGGCGCACGCTCGAAGTCGCCGAGCGCTGCAACGTCGAGATCGTCCTCGACCGCATCCTCCTGCCGAAGTTCCCGACGCCCGACGACCGCGACGCATTCGACTACCTCGTCGAGCTGTGCGAGAAGGGCCTCGAGAAGCGGTACGACAAGGTCGACGCCGACCTGCGCGAACGGCTCCAGTTCGAGCTGAAGACGATCCGCGAGATGGGGTTCGCGGACTACTTCCTCATCGTCTCCGACTTCGTCCGCTTCGCGAAGCGCAACGGCGTCTCCGTCGGCCCCGGCCGCGGCTCCGCCGCCGGCTCGCTCGTCGCCTACAGCCTCGAGATCACCGACCTCGACCCGATCCGCTACGACCTCCTCTTCGAGCGCTTCCTCAACCCGGGGCGCAAGGAGCTGCCGGACATCGACATCGACTTCGCCGTCGAAGGCCGCGAGCGCGTCATCAACTACGTGCGCGAGAAGTACGGCTCCGACCGCGTCGCGCAGATCATCACCTTCGGGACGATGGCCGCGCGCGCCGCCGTCCGCGACGCGGGCCGCGTGCTCGAGGTGCCGTACGGCGTCGTGGACAAGATCGCGAAGCTCATCCCGGAAGGCCCGGGGCAGACGCTCGACGACTGCCTCAAGCCCGGACAGGAGCTGCGCCAGTCGTACGACGCCGATCCGCAGACGAAGGAGATCGTCGACCTCGCGAAGCCGCTCGAGGGCCTGACGCGCCAGGACGGCATCCACGCCGCCGCCGTCGTCATCGGCGCCGAGCCGCTCATCGGCAACGTCCCGCTCCAGCAGAAGGGCGCCGACCAGGAAGTCGTCACCCAGTTCTCGATGAACACCGTCGCCGCGCTCGGCCTGCTCAAGGTCGACTTCCTCGGCCTGCGCAACCTCGACGTCATCGACAAGGCGGTCGAGCTGCATCGGCGGCGCTCTGCGCATCGAGGACATCCCGCTCGACGACAAGAAGGTCTACGCGATGCTCGCGCGCGGCGAGACCGCCGGCGTCTTCCAGTTCGAGGGCTCCGGCATGCGCGAGGCGATGCGCTCCGTGAAGCCGACCGGTGTTCGACGACCTCATCGCGATCGGCGCGCTCTACCGCCCGGGCCCGATGCAGTACATCCCCGTGTACGCGCGCCGCAAGAACGGCCTCGAGCAGGTCAGCTACATCGACGAGCGGCTGAAGGAGATCACGAGCTCCACGTACGGCATCTGCATCTACCAGGAGCAGTACATGGAGATCGCAAAGAAGGTCGCCGGCTTTTCCCCCGCGGAAGCCGACGACCTTCGCAAGGCGATCGGCAAGAAGATCCACTCGCTGATGGCCTCGTTGAAGGAGAAGTTCCTCCAGGGCTGCGCGTCAAACGGGACTCGCCGCCTCGGTCGCCTCCCAGCTCTGGGCGGACATGGAGCAGGCCCAGGACTACTCCTTCAACAAGTCGCACGCCGCCTGCTACGCGCTCATCTCGTACCGCACCGCCTGGCTGCGCGCGAACCATCCGCGCGAGTACATGGCCGCGCTCATCTCCTCGGTCATGAACACGAAGGATCGCGTGCCCTACTACGTCAACGCGTGCGACGAGCTCGGCATCGAGGTGCTCCCGCCGGACGTGAACGAGTCGCAGATCGACTTCGCCGTCGTCGAGGGCAAGATCCGCTTCGGCCTCAACGCGGTGAAGAACGTCGGCGAGAACGCGTGCCGCGCGATCGTCGCCGCGCGCGCCGACGGCGGGCCGTTCACGAACATCTGGGACTTCACCGACCGCGTCGACCCGCAGCTCGTGAACAAGCGCGCGCTCGAGTCGCTCATCAAGGCGGGCGCGCTGCCCGGCTCGCGCAAGGCGATGCTCGAGGTGCTCGAGCAGGCGCTCGGCTCCGGCACCGCCGCCCACGACGCGCGCCGCTTCGGGCAGGGATCGATCTTCGACCTCGGCGACGAGCCGCAGCAGGTGCAGTACCCGGCGCTCTCGACCGAGGAGTTCGAGAAGTCCGACCTCCTGCACATGGAGAAGGAGAGCCTCGGCCTGTACGTGTCCGAGCATCCGCTCGCGGCGGTCAAGGATCAGCTCAAGCGCAAGACCGACTGCCCCATCATCGAGCTCGAGCGCCGGCGCGACGGCGAGATCGTCCTCGTCGGCGGGCTCGTCTCCTCGCTCAAGCAGCTGACGACGAAGAAGGGCGAGCCGATGGTGTTCGCCACCGTCGAGGATCTCACCGGCTCGGTCGAAGTGGTCGCGTTCAACTCCACGTACGCGCAGGCGCGCGACGCGCTCGTGCAGGACGCGATCCTCATCGTCAAGGGCCGCGTCGACCACAAGCAGATGGGGGAGACGAAGCTCGTCGCGCTCGAGATCACCGCCTTCGAGGCGACGCCCGAGCGGAAAGAGGTGCGCCTGAAGGTGGACGCGCGCGTCGCAGCCGCCGGCATCGTGCGCGAGCTCGCCGCCGTCGTGAAGGACTTCCCCGGCGAGGCGCCCGTGTATCTCGACCTGCAGACGTCGAACGGCCCGAAGGTGATGGAGCTCGGCCCCGGGTACCGCGTGAGGCCGGTGCCGGACTTCTTCGCCGAGGTGAAGGCTCTGCTCGGCGAAGCCGCCGTTCTGTAGCCTCCGGCCATGTTCGCGGTCGCTCCGCCGCCAGCCGCCGATCGTCGTCGTCGACCCGGCCGGCGACAGCGGCACCGCGCCCGACATCACCAAGGTGCGGGTGAAGACCGGGGCGAAGGGAACCATCTCATTCGTCGTCGTCTTCGCGACGAAGTACGGCAGCAACTCGAGCCTGTATGTGTACATCGGCTCCCAGTACCGGCTCGGTCCGGGCGGGCTCGAGGTGTGGGACCCGCCCGCGAACGACTACGAGCCGCTCGGCTCCGAATCGGGGACGTTCTCGGTCGCGCCCGGCGGCCGGGCGCTCGAGGCCTCCGTGAACGCGTCCGAGCTCGGGAACCCGAAGACGTTCCGCTTCACCGTGCAGAGCATCGACGGTGACGGGGGCGCCGGTCACATGGACACGACCGCGGCTACGATCTGGCGCCGCTAGGTTGGATTCCATGGGGAGGCTCATCGTTCTGGCGGTCGCGCTCGCTGTCGCAGTGCGTCGTCGTGTCAACGGCCGGTGCGATCACCGCGCCGCCGAAGAATTTCACCGATGCGACCGGCGACAGCGGCACTGCGCCCGACATCACGACCATCGCCGTGACGAACGACGACCACGGCCTGTACACGTTCACGATCGACTTCGCGACGCCGTACGTGAACTCTGACACCCTCACGATCGCCATCGACTCGGACAACAACGTCGAACACCGGCGACCCGCAGGCGTTGGGGGCCGACTACCTCTTCGACGACGACTATGCGTCGCACTCGTTTCGAACTCGCCGTGTGGCAGGCGAACGACTTCGCGGAGGCGCCGCACGCGACGGCCAACGTGGTGGTCGCGAGCGACAACAAGTCCATGACGATGACGATCAACAAGTCGGACTTGGGCAACTCGACCGGGTTCAATTTCTTCGTCATCGCCTCGGATGGGTCTGCGTCAACCGACCCGGGCACACCGACGACGCGCCGAACGGCGCCGGCCCGTTCTCCTACAGCTGGCAGACCGTCTTCACGCTCGCGCCCGGCTCCTCCCACGACGGCGCCGCGAAGGCGGGCGGCACGTGGACGGTCTCGATGAGCGCGGTGCGCTCCGACACGAAGCGCGACCGTCGGCTCGGAAGGCACGATCGCGTGCAAGGCGACCGAGGGCTCGAAGAAGCTCGCCGTCGTGAGCCACTCGTTCGTGTCCTCGGGCGGCGGCAGAGGGTACTCGGCGGTGTGCACGTTCCGCGTTCCGAAGACGCCGAAGCAGCGCGGCCGTGCACGCGACGGTCACGGTCTCCGACGCCGGGCCAGTCGGCGAGCAAGAGCTTCACCGCGAAGACCAAGTAGGCCCGACCCCGGCTACCGTGGTCGCATGGCCCGCCGGGAAGATCTCCGCAACGTCGCGATCGTGGCGCACGTCGACCACGGCAAAACGACCCTCGTCGACGCCCTGCTCTGGCAGGCCGGCTCCTTCCGCGCGAACGAGGACGTCGCCGAGCGGGTCATGGACTCGATGGATCTCGAGCGCGAGAAGGGCATCACGATCCTCGCCAAGAACACGGCCGTCCACGTCGGCGACGTCAAGCTGAACATCGTCGACACGCCCGGCCACGCCGACTTCGGCGGCGAGGTCGAGCGCGGGCTGACGATGGTCGACGGCATCCTCCTGCTCGTCGACGCGAGCGAGGGGCCGCTGCCGCAGACGCGATTCGTCCTGCGCAAGGCGCTCGAGGCCAAGCTGCCGGTCGTGCTCGTCGTGAACAAGGTCGACCGGCCGGACGCGCGCGCGAAGGAAGTCGTGGACGAGGTGTACGAGCTCTTCCTCGACCTGGACGCGGACGAGGCGCAGATCGAGTTCCCGATCGTCTTCTGCAACGCGCGCGCGGGACGCGCGGGCTTCGAGCCGGACGAGCTCGCAGCCGACCTCGGGCCGCTCGTGCAGACGCTGCTCGCGACCGTGCCGGCGCCGTCGTACGACCCCGACCATCCGCTGCAGGCGCTCGTCACGAACCTCGACGCTTCGCCGTACGTCGGCCGGCTCGCGCTCCTGCGCATCCATCACGGCACGCTGCGCAAGGGCGCGCAGATCGCCTGGTGCCGCGCCGACGGGACGATCGAGAACGCGCGCGCGACCGAGCTGTACGTGAGCGAGGCGCTCGACCGCGTTCCCGTCGACGAGGCGGGACCGGGGGAGATCGTCGCGCTCGCCGGGCTGCCGGAGGTGACGATCGGCGAGACGATCGCCGACCCCGACGATCCGCGCCCGCTGCCGGTGACGACGGTCGACGAGCCGTCGCTCTCGATCACGATCGGCATCAACACGTCGCCGCTCGCCGGCAGGGAGGGCGACCGGCTGACCGCGAGCCAGGTGAAGGCGCGGCTCGACCAGGAGCTCGTCGGCAACGTCTCGCTGCGCGTCCTCCCGACCGCGCGCCCGGATGCGTGGGAGGTGCAGGGCCGCGGCGAGCTGCAGCTCGCGGTGCTCGTCGAGCTGATGCGACGCGAGGGCTTCGAGCTCACCGTCGGCAAGCCCGAGGTGCTCACGCGCGAGATCGACGGCAAGCGGCACGAGCCGGTCGAGCGCGTCGCGATCGACGTGCCCGAGGATTACATCGGCGTCGTCACGCAGCTCCTCGCGCTGCGCAAGGGGCGCATGCAGAAGCTCGTCAACCACGGCACCGGCTGGGCGCGCATGGACTATCTCGTCCCCGCGCGCGGGCTCATCGGCTTCCGCACCGAGTTCCTCACCGAGACGCGCGGCACGGGGATCCTCCACCACGTCTTCGACGGCTGGGAGCCGTGGCAGGGCGAGATGCGCACGCGGCCGACGGGCGCGCTCGTCGCCGACCGGCGCGGCCCGACGACGGCGTTCGCGATCCTCAACCTGCAGGAGCGCGGCTCGCTCTTCGTCGAGCCCGGCGTCGAGGTGTACGAGGGGATGATCGTCGGCGAGAACGCGCGCGCGGACGACCTCGACGTGAACGCGACGAAGGAGAAGAAGCTCACGAACATGCGCGCGGCGAGCTCGGACGAGACCGTGCGCCTCATTCCGGCGCGGCCGCTCTCGCTCGAGCAGGCGCTGGAGCTGATCCGCGAGGACGAGTGCGTCGAGGTGACGCCGAAGTCGATCCGCCTGCGCAAGGTCGAGCTGTCTGCGACGAAACGCGCTTCCGCCACCTCGCGGCGGAAGCGCGAGCTCGTCAGCTGAACTACGGGTTGGTGCTCGCTCGCCCTTGTCGTGGCGCGTGCAGGTGGAACGTGAACGTCGCGCTCTGCCAGTTGAAGCTCGGGTCCTTGAAGAACCCGGTCGCGGAGAACACGGATCGGCGACCTTGTCGCCGGTGGCTGAGGCTCGGCAGCGTGGCGCTCCCGATCTGGAAGGTGACGTCGTTGCCCTTCAGCACCGTGTCGTAGGGGCCGGTCCTCGTGACGTTCGACGCGGAGCTCGCTCGTCGAGATCGCGTCGACCGTGCCCGCCGCGAAGTGGCAGTTGCAGCGGACGTTGATGCGCCGGCGGTAGCGATGACGCGTCGGTGCCGAGTCGACGACCCGGACGAGGTCGCCGGAATCGATGCTCGACTTGCCCTTGCCGTAGTGGATCTGCGTGGACGAGTCGATCGCGACGACGTCTGCCGATCGAGCTGAGTGTCTGCCTTGCTCCAGAGGACGTCCACGGTGACCGAACTCGGGCTCGCCGCGGTGACCGCGCCGGCGAACCAGTGCGCGCTTCGGTGTGCCTGCTGCTTGTGCGCGACGAGGCGGTCGACGCGCGAACAGCACGCGCGACCGCGACGGCGAAGGATTTCCATCTCATGCCCCGGATCGTCCGTGCCCGTTGCGTTCGGCGCGCGTCAGCCCCGCGTCAAATGCGTGTAAGACGTTTCGTCGCGCGCATAGCCCAGGTCTGCGGCGCTATACCTGAGTCGTGGAGCTCGGGATCTACACGTTCGGCGAGCTGACCGACGACGCGCAGACGCCGGCCGAGCGGCGTGCGCGACCTGCTCGAGGAGATCGAGCTCGCCGACCAGGTCGGGCTCGACGTTTTCGGCGTCGGCGAGCACCACCGGCCCGACTTCGTCGTCTCCGCGCCGGCGGTCGTGCTCGCGGCCGCGGCGGTGCGCACGAAGAACATCCGGCTGACGAGCGCGGTGAGCGTCCTCAGCTCCGACGACCCGATCCGCGTCTTCCAGCAGTTCGCGACCCTCGACCTCCTCTCGAACGGGCGCGCGGAGATCATGGCCGGCCGCGGGTCGTTCATCGAGTCGTTCCCGCTCTTCGGCTACGACCTGAAGGACTACGACGGGCTCTTCAGCGAGAAGCTCGCGCACCTGCTCGACATCCGCACGCGTCACGCGGAGCTCGGCGTCTACCCGGCGCCGTAGCAGCCGATGCTGCCCGTCTGGGTCGCGGTCGGCGGCACGCCCGAGTCGGCGCAACGCGCCGGCGCGCTCGGCCTGCCCGATGGCGCTCGCGATCATCGGCGGCATGCCGGAGCGGTTCGCGCCGTTCGCGGAGATCCACCGTCAGGCCGCACTCGAGGCCGGGTTCGATCCGCCGCCGCCGCTCTCGATCAACTCGCCACGGGCTCGTCGCCGACACGTCGCAGGCCGCGGCCGACGAGGCCTACCCGGCCCTCAAGATGATGATGGACCGCATCGGCCGCGAGCGCGGCTGGGGGCCGCTCGAGCGGCCCACCTTCGACGCCTCCCGCACCCTGCGCGGCGCCAGCTTCGTCGGGAGCCCGCAGGAGGTGATCGAGAAGATCCTCTTCCAGCACGAGATCTTCGAGCACCGGCGGTTCCTCGTGCAGTTCAGCGTCGGGACGCTGCCGCACGCCAGAGCATCATGCGCTCGATCGAGCTCTTCGGGACCGAGGTGGCTCCCGTTGTCAGGCGGGAACTGGCCGGGCTCAAAGAACCCTTACGAATCCCCTAAACCAGTTGGCCCGTTTTACCGAAGAAGGGGAAGTGATGTCTGCGGTCGATACCTACATCGAGACGGAATCCGAGCGCGTCGAGCGCTGGCGGGCGGAAGAGCTCCTCCGCGTCGGCTTCGACGTCGAGTCGGCCACGCTGATCGCGGCCGAGCCCGGCGTCGACCTGCACGCCGCGGTCGACGATGATCGAGCAGCGGCTGCCCGCCCGGATCTCGCCGCTCGCATCCTCCTCTAGCCTCCGCGCCAGGCAGAATGGGCGCCGGTGCGCGGCGTCCTCCTGTCCATCCCGTCGCCGCCGACGGGCGTCTACCACGTCGGCCCGCTGACGATCCACATGTACGGGCTGATGCTGCTGCTCGCGATCGCGGCGGCCATCTGGCTCACCGGCCGGCGCTGGGTGCGCTGGGGCGGCGACTGGGATCTCGTCTACCGCGTCGCCATCTGGGGCGTGATCTTCGGGATCATCGGCGCGCGCATCTACCACCTGATCACGAGCTGGAACCAGGACTCGGCCATCCACGCGCACTGGTACGGGCCGTTCGCCGTGTGGTCGGGCGGGCTCGGCATCTGGGGCGCGATCCCGTTCGGGGTCGCCGCCGGCGCGTGGGTCGTGCGGCGCTCCGGGAACTCGATCCGGCTGTTCATGGACGCGGTCGCGCCGGGGCTGCTCCTGGCGCAGGGGATCGGGCGCTGGGGCAACTACTGGAACCAGGAGCTGTACGGCAAGCACACGACGCTGCCGTGGGCGCTCCAGATCCACGGGAAAGCCGCCGCCGATCTGTATCACCCGACGTTCCTGTACGAGTTCATCTGGGATCTGCTCGCGGTGGTCGCGCTGCTCTGGATCGACCGGCGCTTCACGCTCCGGCGGCCGGCGCTGTTCTCGCTGTACGTCGCCTTCTACACCGCGTTCCGCACGTACGAGGAGACGCTCCGGATCGACCCGTCCAACCATTTCCTCGGGCAGCGCATCAACTTCTGGGTGTCGCTCGTCGTCTTCGTCTGCTCGGTCGCGTTCTTCGTCTGGTGGCAGTTCCTACGCACGCCGTCGGAGGAGAAGCCGCGAGGTCAAGAAGGCCCGGCCCATCCCCAAGGGGCCGACCATGGCCGTCCCGCGGGGCCGCGTCCGGCAACGCGGATAGGCTCCTCCCGGATGATCGTCCGGGAGCTGGAACTCGACCTCGACGCCTTCGAAGGGCCTTTCGACCTCCTGCTGACGCTCGTCCTCAAGGACGAGCTCGACCTGGTCGAACTGGACGTCGCGGCGATCGTTTTGGCGTTCCTCGAGCGGCTCTTCGAGCGGGACGAGCTCGACCTGGACGCGTGCGGCGAGTTCCTCGTCCTCATCTCCGCGCTGCTCGAGCTGAAGGCGCGCGGGCTGTTCCCCGAGGAGGCGGCCGAGCTGGCCGAGCTGGAGCCGGAGCAGGCCGCCGAGGAGCTCGCGCGGCGGCTCGCGGAGTACCGGCGCATGAAGGAGGCGGCCGGCTGGCTGCGCGAGCGGCTGGAGGTCGAGGGAGACCGGTATTTCCGGATCGGGCCGGCGCCGTTGGCGCCGAAGGTGGAGCCGACGCTCGCGCCGCACGATCCGGCGCGGCTGGCGGCGGCGATGCGGCTGCTGGCGGTTCCGCCGCCCGAGGTGTCGCTCGCGCACATGGCGCTGCGCTTCCCGCCGGTGGTGCAGTTCCTCGAGCGGTTCCGGCTCGTCCTGAAGCGGCGCTCGCGGTTCGACTTCGACCAGGAGGTGGGGGAGCTGTCGCGCATCGAGCAGGCGGTCGCCTTCCTGGCGTTGCTCGAGCTGCGCCGCGGGGGAGAGATTTCGATCGAGCAGGCGGCCCCGTTCGCGCCCGATCAGGATTTCCCGTTCCGACGTAGAAAGAGAGGATTCATGGACGCTCCGCTCCGCCTGATCGCCAGCAACCCGCTCGACCAGCTCGCCAAGACGGTCGAGGCGCTGCTCGTCGTCGCCTCCGCGCCGCTGACGGCGCAGGAGCTCGCCGAGGCGGCGGCTGACGATCCGGAGCGCGTCGAGGCGGCGCTCGGGCTCGTGGGCGAGCGCTACCGCGAGGGGCGCAGCGGCATCGTGCTGGAGCACGTCGCCGGCGGCTGGGCGTTCCGCGCGTCGCGCGAGGCGGCGGAGGCGTGCGCGCGGCTGATCGAGAAGCCGGCGCAGCGGAATCTGTCGCAGGCGGCGCTGGAGACGCTCGCGATCGTCGCGTACCTCGGGCCGTGCACGCGGCCGGACGTGACGCGCATCCGCGGCGTCGCTGCCGACTCGGCGGTGGCAAGCCTGCTGGAGCGTGGGTTGATCTCGGAAGCCGGGCGGGACGAAGAAGCCGGCGGCGCGATCCGCTACCGCACGACACCGTTGTTCGAGCGAGTGTTCGGCCTCGAGAGCCTGTCGGAGCTCCCGCGCCTCGACGACCTCGGCGCAGGCGTGGACGAGATCCGCGACCGGCTGCACGCGGTCGCCGAAAAGCGCACCGCGTAACGCACACAAGACACGTCCGGGGCCAGGCCCGGTTACGAAAGTGTTACGGCTCGGCGACGTGCCGACGCAACGCCGCCCGAGCATGCTCGAGCGGATCGTTGAAGCAGCGAAGAACCGGCCGTGGATCGACGAACGACGCCGATTCCGCGAGCCCGATCGTGGCCGCGTAGCTGCTCCACGGCCAGTCCTCCGGCTTCTGGCACAGCAAAGCTTCGACCGGATTGCGCGCGACGTACTTGAAGACGCCGAGAAGATCGTCCTCATCCACCAGGCGGCGAGCGCCGTAGCGCCTTCCTTGGACATGGCCCTTCATTGCGTGCCGGAAATTGAAGTGCGACGCGTAGCGGAAGTTGAGCGAGTGCATCCCCTTCGGGAGGGCGCCGGCGGGGACATCCAAGACGAGGTGGTAGTGCGTTCCCATAACGCAGAACTCGAGGCACTTCCAACCGACGCGGACCGTTGCGAGCGCGAGCTCACGGAGAAAGACGATTCGATCCTCGTCGTCGCGGAAGAACGCATCAGCCGCCCACACGCAGTGGGCGTAGACGTGGAAGACACCGGGTTCGAGGTCGCGTGGAGACCGAGCCATCGCGCGACGATGCCCACCAGCGCCCCCGACCGCAATTGTCTTTTTCGCAGATGGCACACACTCGTAACGGGGCCTGGCCCCGGACGTGGGGCTAGGGGACGAGTCGGCGCAGGCCGCGGGCTACGAGGACGAACAGGGCCGTGAAGGCGAGGGCGACGCCCCAGAAGTCGTCGGCGACATGGCCGACGATGGCGGCGCGGACTAGGACGCCGATGGAGATGCCGGCGAGCCACGTCGCTGCGAGCCGCCACCACCCGCTGCGCACGTAGAGCCGAAGAACAAGGGCGGCGGCGAACCAGCCTCCGAGGATGCACAGGACATCGCGGACAAACGCGCCCACCGAGGCGCCATGCGTCAGCACGCCGACGACGACGAACACGAGCAGCGCGGCAGCGTCCCACGCTGCGGCCTTCTTCACAGCTTGCGGATGATCTCTTCGGCCTCTTCGCGCGTGAACGCGCGCAGCGTCTCCGTGTCCTCGCCGCCGCCGGCGCCGAGCTTCGTCACGATCTCGAGCGCGGTCTCGTCGTCGGGCGCCTCGAACACCTCGACGACGTCGTAGCGGCCGAGCGTCACCCAGACGCCGACGAGCTTTCCGCCGGACTCCTCGATGAGCCGTTCGCCGTCCTCGACCCGGTCGCGCCAGGCCGGAAGACCGGCCCGGCCGGCCGTCGTCCAGCGCATGAGCGAGATGTAGTGCGGCACGGGCGTGCGTATCTTCTCAGAGCCGTGCGTCTCAACGCGTACCTCGCCCGAGCAGGAGTCGCCTCGCGCCGCGGCGCCGACGAGCTGATCAAGGCCGGCCGCGTGACCGTCAACGGCGAGCCGGGCCAGCTGAACACCTTCGTCCAGTCGCGCGACCGCGTCGCCGTGGACGGAGAGCCCGTCGCGCTGCAGCGGCTCACCTACGTCCTCCTGCACAAGCCCGCCGGCGTCGTCACGACCGCGCGCGACCCGCAGGGCCGCCCGACCGTCGTCGACCTCGTCCCGCGCGAGCCGCGCGTCGTCCCCGTCGGCCGCCTCGACGCCGACACGACCGGCGCGCTCCTGCTCACGAACGACGGCCAGCTCGCGCACCGGCTCGCGCACCCGCGCTACGGCGTCGAGAAGACCTACGTTGCCGAGGTCGAGGGCGAACCGACCGACGCGACCCTCCGCGCACTCGCAGCCGGCGTCGACCTCGACGACGGCCGCACAGCACCCGCGCGCGTGCGCCGCCTCGCGCCCAGCGAGATCGAGCTCGTCATCCACGAAGGACGCAACCGGCAGGTGCGCCGCATGCTCGACGCAGTCGGCCATCCGGTGATTCGCCTGCATCGCAGCGCATACGCGGGACTGACGCTCGACGGACTCGAGCCCGGCGCATGGCGCGAGCTCGAGCCTGCAGAAGTCGAGGCTCTTGAAGACCTCGTAACAGGCTTGTGACAGGCCTAGTTTCGGCGTCTCGATCAGGGGTAGCTTCGCCCCGTCGTCAGTTCCCGATGAAGGGGGAGGAATGCGCAGGAGGGCTCGTAGAGCCGCGCTTGCGGTTGCAGTTGTCGCCGTGGTCGGCGCCGTATCTGCACTCGCCGCGACCGGCAGTCCCACGTCGACGTCCGTGTCCACAGCGTCGACTGCATCGACGTGTCATCTCGCGAACGGCATCCAGCACGTCATCGACATCATGTTCGACAACGTGCACGTCAACCGCGACAACCCGAACGTGCTCTCGGACATCGAGCAGATGCCGGCGCTCTACAACTTCATCACGAGCAACGGCACGCTGCTCACGAACAACCACACGCCGATGATCGCGCACACGGCCAACGACCTCGACCACGAACTTCACCGGCCTGTACGGCGACCGCCAGGGCAAGGGCGTGTCCAACGACTACTTCGCCTTCACCCGACGGGCGGCGTGACCCCGAGCGGCCGACAAGTGCGGCGAGAGTCGTCTTCAGCTACTGGACGGGCGGCGGAGGGGGCGACGGCTTCCCGAGATGGCCTACTCGGCGACGGTCCCGCCGCCGGGTCGGCGCCATCGCGCCTCCCGCGCCGTGGGTGCCGTTCACCCGCGCCGGGTGCAACGTCGGCGGCGTCTCGTCGGCCAACATGGAGCTGGAGAACGTCAACCCCGACATCGCGAACGTCTTCGGGGCGAACTCGCCCGGAGGCGCAGCAGCTGCCAACGCCGACAATCCCCGAACTCGTACAAGGATCAAGAGGTCGACGATTACATCGGCCTCGGCGTCCATTGCGCGAAGGGCAGCACGTTCTGCGCGAACGAGGCTGTGAAGTACGGGCAGACGAGCCGTCGAATACCGCCGTGGCGGACGTCCTGCCGGACGAGCCGGGCGGCTACGACGGCTACCAGGCCGTCTTCGGCCACAAGTACCTGCAGCCGAGTCCTCGCAGGCGCCGCCAACTCCGGCGGCAACCGTGTCTTCGCGAACGGCGACAGCTTACCCGGTCACCGACTCGGCCGGGAACCTCGATCGACCTGGGCGGCAAGGAGATCGACGGCGCAGTATCCGCCGCCCGGCGACCCGGGTTCCCGGCTTCGGCGCCGATCACCGCTGCGCAGACGCTCGCCTACATCGCCGACATGCAGGAGAGCGGGGTGCCCGGTCACCTACGCCTACATCTCCGACGCCACGAGAAGGAGTCGGCCGACACGGGGCCGTGCAGCCCCGCCTCGACACAGGCGGCCGAGCGGCTAGCAGACGGCCCCGGCGACAACTGCTACTAGCAGACACCGCGAACTACAACGCCGCGTTCGCGACGTTCTTCAAGCGGCTCGCTGACGACGGCATCACCCGAGAACACGGTGTTCGTGTTCGCGAGCCGACGAGGGCGACCACTTCGCCGGGGCGAACGTCGGCCGGGCCGAAACGCCGACCTGCACCGGCACCCCCGACACGACCTCGTACATCTGCAACTACCCCAGCGGGCAGGTCGGCGAGAGCAGATGATCGATCCACGGGCTCCTGCTCAAGTACGAGGACGGCGACATGACCCCGTTCGACAACCAACCGCAGGGGAAGCGGTGTACGTCACCGGCAACCAGCCGACCTCGACCGACGCGTACGCTCGAGCGCGACTTCGGCACCGCACGGCAACGACACCTACGACGGCACGATCGAGACGGCGCTGCAAGTAGGATGGCCGACCCACTGTCGAGCAGCTGCTGCACTTCAGAACGCGGATCCGACAGGACGCCGACGTTCACGGTGTTCCCGATACCGGACTTCTACTTGTCGAGCGGCACGGGCGACCCGACGTCGAATCCGAAGACGCCGAACTGCCCGACCTCGACGCGGAACGCGGCGGCCAACTGCGTCGAGCATCAACAGCGGGTACGCGTGGAACCATGGGTACTACGCGCCAGAGATCGAACAACACGTGGCTCGGATTGGTCGGCCCGGCGTCGAAGAACAAGGGCGTCGACGGATTCACCGCCGGCGAGGGCCCGAGCTCCGCAGGACGGTCCAACTCGGACCCCAGCCGATACCAGATCGTCAACCCGGGCACGTGGGCCGACCACACGGACATCCGGCCGACGATCATGGCCCTCACCGGGCTGAAGGACGACTACGTCGACGACGGCCGCGTCCTCGTCGAAGACCTGACGAACCCGCCGGGCAAGAGCGGACAGCCGAAGTTCGAGGATCTGGCCGTCTGTTACAAGCAGCTCAACTCCAGCGTCGGCGAGTTCGGCACCGACATGCTCCTCGCCGACACCGCCGCGCTGAAGACGGGCTCGAGCACCGACGACTCGACGTACCAAGCTCGAGTCGAAGATCCAGAGCCTCGGCACTGCGCGTGACGAAGCTCGCGACGCAGATCAAGAACGACCTGTTCGACGCCGAGTTCGACAACACGCCGATCCCTGGGGCCAACGACCTGAAGGCCTGCAACGACATCCTGGCAGCCAGGCGGCTCGCTGGCCGCCGGCTAACTCACAGGCCACGGGGGCGGGCCGCTCCAAAAAAGCGGCCCGCCTCAGGCTTCGCGAAGCCCATGCGCTCGTACATCTGCTCGAGCGTCGGCTCGCTCGCCCGGCGCGCCTTGTCGGCGCCGACCGCGAGAAGGTGCTGCAGCGCGCGCTCGTCCGCGCGCAGCTCCTTGAAGCGTTCCTGGATCGGCGTCAGCAGCTCGACCACCGACTCGCCGACCGCCTCTTTCAGGTCGCCGTAGCCGGCGCTCTCGAAGCGCTGTCGCGAGCGCGTCGATCGGCTCGCCGGTGGCGACGCTCATGATCTCCAAGCAGGTTCGACACGCCGGGCTTCTCCGCCGGGTCGTAGCGAACCTCGCGGCCCGAGTCCGTCACCGCCGACTTGAACTTCTTCCGGATCGCATCGGGCGGGTCGTTCATGTAGATCGCGCCCTGCTCGCTCGAGAGCGTCGTCGACATCTTGCTCGTCGGATCCTGGAGATCCATGATCCGGCCGCCGACCGACGGGAACTGTCCGCCCGGCACGCGGAACGTCTCGCCGTAGCGGAAGTTGAAGCGCTCGGCGATGTCGCGCGCGAGCTCGAGATGCTGGCGCTGGTCGTCCCCGATCGGGACGAGATCGGTCTGGTACAGGAGGATGTCGCCCGCCATCAGCACCGGATACGTGAACAGGCCGGCGGAGACGAACTCGTGCCGGTCCGACTTCTCCTTGAACTGCGTCATGCGGCCCAACTGGCCGTAGCTCGCGACAGCCGACAGCAGCCACGCCGCCTCGGCGTGCGCCGTCACGTGGCTCTGGCAGAAGACCGTCGAGCGCTCTGCGTCGAGGCCGGTGGCGAAGAGCATGGCCGCCAGGTCGAGCGTGGAGCTGCGCAGGTCGGCCGGGTCGTACTCGACCGTGATCGAATGGAGGTCGACGATGCAGAAGAACGCGTCGCCCGCCTCCTGCGTCTGGACGTACTGGCGGAAGCCACCGCTGTAGTTGCCCAGCGTCTTACGGCCCGTGGGCTGAATACCGGAGAAGACGCGGGGCTTGTCGGCCATGGAGGGTGATTCTGCCTAAGCTGTGAACATGGCCGTGACCGGTGCACCAGAGCTCCTGATCGTCATGGGAGCGAACGCGTCTCCCGAACAGGTGGACGACGTCGTCGCCCGCCTCGAGGAGGCCGGCTGCGGCGCCGTCGTCACGCCGGGCCGCGAGGCGACCGTGATCGGCGCGATCGGCGAGCGCGAGCTGCTCGCCGCGCTGCCGCTCGAGGGCTACGCCGGCGTCGAGCAGGTGCTGCCGATCCTCAAGCCGTACAAGCTCGTCTCGCGCGAGCTCTCGCCCGACCCGACGGTGATCGAGGCCCGCGGCCGGCGCATCGGCGACGGCTATTTCGGCTTCATCGCCGGCCCGTGCAGCGTCGAGAGCCGCGAGCAGACCCTCGAGACCGCGCGCGCCGTCGCCGCCGCCGGCGTGACGATGCTCCGCGGCGGCGCGTTCAAGCCGCGCACCTCCCCGTACGCGTTCCAGGGCCTCGGCGAGGAGGCGCTCGAGATCCTCATGGAGGCGCGCGAGGAGACCGGCCTCCCGATCGTCACCGAGCTGATGGATCCCCGCCACGTCGAGCAAGTCGTCGACGCGACCGACGTCATCCAGATCGGCGCGCGCAACATGGCGAACTTCTCGCTCCTCGCCGAGGTCGGGCGCGCGCGCAAGCCGGTGCTCCTGAAGCGCGGCCTCTCCGCGACGGTCGAGGACCTCCTCATGGCGGCGGAGTACATCGTCAAGGAGGGGAACTCCGAGGTGATCCTGTGCGAGCGCGGGATCAAGACCTTCGAGACGTCCACGCGCTTCACGCTCGACATCAGCGCCGTCCCCGTCCTGAAGATGGAGACGCACCTGCCGGTGATCGTCGACCCGTCGCATCCGGCCGGGCGCCGCGACCTCGTGCTGCCGCTCGCGCGCGCCGCCGTCGCCGCCGGCGCCGACGGGATCATCGTCGAGACGCACCCGCGCCCCGAAGAGGCGCTCTCCGACGGGCCGCAGCAGATTCCGACCGCCGACTTCCCCGATTTCGCGGCAGAGATCCGCGCGCTCGTGTCCCTCATGGGACGCACGATCGGGTAGCGGTGCGCATCGAGCCGGCAACAGCCGTCGTCGGCCACGTCGCCGTGCCCGGCGACAAGTCCATCTCGCATCGCGCGGTGCTCATCGGCGCGCTCGCCGAGGGCGACACGCACGTGCGCGGCTTCGGCCGCGCGGGCGACACGCAGGCGTCGATCGACGCGGTGCGCGCGCTCGGCATCGAGGTCGAGGATCTCGCCGACGACGAGCTGATCGTGCACGGCGGCGAGCTTCGCTCCGGCTCGGTCGACTGCGCGAACGCGGGCACGCTCATGCGGCTCCTGATGGGGATGCTCTCCGGCCTCGACGGCCGCTACGTGCTCACCGGCGACGAGTCGCTGTCGTCGCGGCCGATGGAGCGCGTCGCCGATCCGCTGCGCCGCATGGGCGCGCGCATCGACACGAGCGAAGGGCACGCGCCGGTGGAGATCGAGGGCATCGCCGCTGCTCGCGATCGACTACGAGCTCCCGGTCGCGAGCGCGCAGGTGAAGTCGGCGATCCTGCTCGCCGGGCTGAGCGCGGGGGGCACGACGACGGTGGTCGAGCCCGTGCCGACGCGCGACCACACCGAGCTGATGCTCGAGGCAGGCGGCGCGCAGGATCACGCGCCGGCCGACGTCGGCGACCGTGCAAGCCTCGCCGCTGCGACTCGACGAGGTAGACGTTCCCGGCGACTTCTCGTCCGCGGCGCCGCTCCTCGTCGCGGCCGCGCTCGTCCCCGGCAGCGACCTGACCGTGCACGGCGTCGGGCTCAACCCGCGCCGCACCGGGCTGCTCGAGGTGCTGAAGCGCATGGGCGTCCGCGTGTCCATCTTCAACCGGCACACGTTCGGCCGCGAGATCGTCGGCGACGTGCAGGTGCAGCACGGCGAGCTCTCCGCCACCGAGATCGGCGCGAAGGAGGTCCCGCTGCTCGTCGACGAGCTTCCGCTCGTCGCGCTCCTGGCCGCGTCTGCGCACGGCGAGACGATCGTCCGCGGCGCGGCGGAGCTGCGCGTGAAGGAGAGCGACCGCATCGAGGCCGTCACCGACCTCCTGCGCGCGACCGGCGCGCACGTGCGCTCGCGCGAGGACGGCTGGGCCGATCACCGGCGTCCCGACGCGCCTCCGCGGCGGCAACGTCGAGGCGCGCGGCGACCATCGCATCGCCATGCTCGGCGCCGTCGTCGGGCTGGCGTCCAGGGAAGGCGTGGACATCGAGGACGCCGAGACGGTCGCTATAAGCTTCCCCGGCTTCTATGAGGTTCTGGACTCCCTGGTGAGACGATGATCGTCGCAATCGACGGGCCCGCAGGCGCCGGCAAGAGCACGGTGGCGCGGGCGCTCGCGGAGCGGCTCGGCTTCCGCTACCTCGACACGGGGGCGATGTACCGCGCCGTGACGTGGCTCGCGATGCAGCGCGGCGTCGACCTCGGCGACGCGAACGCGCTGGCCGAGCTCGCGCGCGCGGAGCAGGTGACGTTCGACGGGGACGAGCGCGTCTGGATCGCCGGCACCGACGTGACGTCGTCGATCCGCGGAGCGCGCATCGACCGGATGGTTCCCGTCGTCGCGCGGCACCCGCCCGTGCGCGAGGTCATGCGCGAGCGGCAGCGCCAGCTCGGCAAGGACGGCGACGTCGTCATCGAGGGCCGCGACATCGGCACCGTCGTCGCGCCGAACGCCGAAGTGAAGGTCTATCTCACCGCCGACCGCGCCGAGCGCGCAAAGCGGCGCAGCGCGGAGCGGCCCGGCATCGGCGCCGACGCGCTCGCCACCGACCTGCGCGTGCGCGACGAGAAGGATGCGGAGCGCATGCAGCCGGCCCAGGACGCGCAGGAGATCGACACGACGAACCTCCAGGTCGAGGACGTCGTCGAGCGCATCGAGGCGCTCGTGCGCGCGCGTACTGCGGTTTGAACTCCGTCGAGTTCAACTGGAAGTGGGGGCGCGTCGTCATGGGCGGCCCGACCGCGCTCATGACGCGGCTGCACGTGTACGGCAAGGAGCGCATGCCGCGCAAGGGCGGGCTCGTCGTCGCGATGAACCATTTCTCGTGGGCCGACATCCCGGCGTACGGCTGGGCGACGCCGCGGCCGCTGTACTACCTCGCGAAGGCGGAGGCGCACGACGTGCCGGTCGCGGGCGCGTACCTGCGCCTGTTCGGGTCGTTCGCGGTGCGCCGCGGCGAGTCCGACCGCGAGGCGGTGCGGCGCATGCGCGAGATCGTGCGCGGGGGAGAGGCGCTCGGCGTCTTCGCCGAGGGCACGCGGCAGCGCGCCGGCGTGCCCGGCCCCGTCCAGCCGGGCGCGGCGATGGTGGCGCTGAACGAGGACGTGCCGGTCGTCTGCGGCGCGATCCACGGGTCGCAGACGTGGAAGATCGGCAACTTCGCGCCCGTGTCGATCGTGTGGGGCGAGCCGATGCGGTTCGAGGGCCTTCCCAGCGGGTCGAAGGGCTACCGCGAGGCGTCGGAGCAGATTCAGGCCGAGCTGTACCGGCTCTGGTCGTGGCTCGTCGAGCTGCACGCGGCCGGCCGGCCGCGCAACGTCACACTTCCCTAGTGGCGACTGACACCGGCCTCCTCGGCACCGTCGCGATCGTCGGCTTCCCGAACGTGGGCAAGTCGACGCTCGTCAACCGCCTCACGGGCACGCGTGCGGCCGTCGTCCACGAGACGTCCGGCGTCACGCGCGACCGCAAGGAGCTCGTCTGCGAATGGACGGGCCGGCGCTTCCTGCTCGTCGACACCGGCGGCGTCGACATCGCCGACGAGACGCCGATCACGCGGTCGATCGCGCAGCAGGCGCGCGAGGCCGTCACCGAGGCCGACCTCGTCCTGTTCGTCGTCGACGCGAAGCTCGGGATCACGCCCGGCGACGAAGAGGTCGCGCAGATCCTGCGCGAGTCGCACAAGCCGATCCTGCTGCTCGCGAACAAGATCGACGACCCGCGCCAGGACTCGCTCGCCTTCGAGCTGCACAAGCTCGGCCTCGGCGACCCCATTCCGATCTCCGCGCTCCACGGCCACGGCGCCGGCGACCTCCTCGACGAGATCGTGCGCTACCTCGAGTCGCACGACGCCGCTCCGCGCGAGGAGCTCCCGCCGGAGGCGATCCGCGTCGCCATCCTCGGCCGCCCGAACGTCGGCAAGTCGAGCCTCGTGAACGCGCTGCTCGGCCGCGAGCGCGTGATCGTCTCCGAGATTCCCGGGACGACGCGCGACTCGATCGACACCGTGCTGCAACGCGGCGACCGCACGTTCGTGCTCGTCGACACCGCCGGGCTGCGCCGCAAGCGCAAGCACCGCCAGGGCATCGAGTACTACTCGGAGCTGCGCGCGCTCGAGGCGGCGGAGCGCGCCGACGTCGCGCTCGTCCTCATCGACTCCACGCAGGGCGTCGTCGAGCAGGATCTCGCCATCGCCGACGTCTCGCGGAAGGCCGACTGCTCGACGCTCGTCGTCCTCTCCAAGTGGGACGAGACGACGGTCCGCATCGAGGACGTGCGCAAGCGGCTGCGTCGCCGGCTGCGCCAGCGTCCGGCGTTCATCGCCGTCTCGGCGCAGAGTGGCCGCGGTCTCGAGCGTCTGCTCGACACCGTCGCCGAGCTCTTCGACAGGCACATCGCGCGCATCCCGACGGTGGAGCTGAACAAGGCGCTGGCCGAGCTGACCGAAGCGCGCCAGCCGCCGACGCGCGCCGGCAAGCGGCTGAACCTCCTGTACGGCACGCAGGTGCACGAACGGCCGCCGCGTCTCCGCATCTACGTGAACGACCCGGGGCTCGTCACGCGCGACTACGGCTTCTGGGTCGAGAACGAGCTGCGCGAGCGCTTCGGTCTCGACGGCGTGCCCGTGTCGATCGACTTCGTCCGCCGGTCGTGAAGTTCCTCGTCGTCGGCGCCGGATCGTGGGGGACCGCGTTCACGCGCGTGCTGCTCGACCGCGGCCACGACGTCGTGCTCGCGTGCCACACGGAGGAGCAGGCGCAGGCGATCGCCGAGACGGGGCGCAATCCGCGCTACCTGCAGAAGGTCGACCTGCGCCCCGCGGAGACGGTCGCGCTCGCGGACGCGCCCGCCGACGTCGACGTCGTCGTCGTCGCGGTCCCGAGCGTCGCGTTCGCCGACGTCGTCGCCGCACTGCCGGGCGACGCGCCGGTCCTCAGCCTGACGAAGGGCCTCGATCCCGCCACCGGCGAGCGGCTCTCGACGCGCGTGCGCGGCCGCGGGGTGGCCGTCCTCTCGGGCCCGAACATGGCGGAGGAGATCGCCGTCGGCCTGCCGACCGCGGCCGTGATCGCGAGCGAGGACGGCTTCCTCGCCGGCCAGCTGCAGCATGCGATCAACTCCACCGTCTTCCGCGCGTACGTGAACCCCGACGTCGTCGGCGTCGAGCTGTGCGCGGCGGCGAAGAACGTCATCGCGCTCGCCGCCGGCGCCGTCGACGGGCTCGACCTCGGCGACAACGGCAAGGCGGCGCTGATCACGCGCGGCCTCGTGGAGATGGCACGCCTCGGCGACGCGTTCGGCGCCCGCAGCGAGACGTTCTCCGGTCTCGCCGGCATGGGCGACCTCATCGTCACGTGCTGGAGCCGCCACGGGCGCAACCGGCGCGCGGGCGAGCTGATCGCGCAGGGCGTCGCGCCCGCCGACGCGGTCGCCGAGATCGGGCAGACGGTCGAGGGGATCACGACCGCGCCCGTGCTGCTCGAGCTCTCGCGGCGCGTCGGTGTCGAGTTGCCGATCACGGAGGGCGTCTCGGCCGTGTTGTCCGGTCAGAGCCTCGCGGAGCTGGCGGGCCGGCTGATGGGTCGTCAGCCGACCGAGGAATAATGTCCGCTAGCGTGCCCCGAATGCCAAAGCGCTCCTTTTCCTTCACCTCCGAGTCGGTCACCGAGGGTCACCCGGACAAGATCGCCGACCAGATTTCCGACTCCGTCCTCGACGCCGTCCTCAGCGAGGATCCGAACGGTCGCGTCGCCTGCGAGACGCTCATCACCACCGGCCTCGTCGTCGTCGCGGGCGAGATCACGACCGACACGTACGTCGACATCCCGCGGCTCGTGCGCCGCAAGGTGGCGGAGATCGGCTACACGCGTGCGAAGTACGGGTTCGACGCCGACACGTGCGGCGTCGTCGTCGCCATCGACGAGCAGTCGGCCGACATCGCGCAGGGCGTCAACTCCTCGTTCGAACAGCAGCACGGCGACTCTGATCCGCTCGACGCCGTCGGCGCCGGCGACCAGGGAATGATGTTCGGCTACGCCGCGAACGAGACGGACGAGCTGATGCCGCTGCCGATCATGCTCGCGCACAAGCTCGCGAAGCGGCTGAGCGAGGTGCGCAAGGCGGAGATCCTCCCGTACCTGCGCCCCGACGGGAAGACGCAGGTGACGGTGCGCTACGAGGAGGACGAGCGCGGTCGTCGCCGCGCGGTGGAGATCGAGCGCGTGCTCATCTCGACGCAGCATCGCGACGGCCTCGACATCGAGACGCTGCTCAAGCCGGACCTCATCACGCACGTGATCGAGCCGATCCTCCCGAAGGAGCTGTACGACGAGCGCCGGCTCGAGCAGAAGGACTTCGTCTACTGCAACCCGACCGGCAAGTTCGTCATCGGCGGCCCGATGGGCGACACCGGCGTCACGGGACGCAAGATCATCGTCGACACGTACGGGGGCGCCGCGCCGCACGGCGGCGGCGCGTTCTCGGGCAAGGACCCGACGAAGGTCGACCGCTCCGCGGCGTACGCGGCGCGGTACGTGGCGAAGAACGTCGTCGCTGCGGGGCTCGCGGAGCGGTGCCAGCTCCAGGTCGCGTACGCGATCGGCGTCGCGCATCCGATGTCCGTCCTCGTCGAGACGTTCGGGACCGAGGCGATCCCCGTGGCGAAGATCGAGGCGCTCGTCCGCGAGCACTTCGACCTGCGCCCGGCTGCGATCCTCCGCGACCTCGACCTGCGGCGGCCGATCTACGCGAAGACAGCCGCGTACGGCCACTTCGGCCGCGAGGACGGCGACTTCACCTGGGAGCGCACCGACAAGGCCGACGCGCTGCGCGCGGCCGCCGGGCTCGCGGCACCCGCTGCTGTCTGAGCACGTCCTCATAACCGGCGGCGCCGGCTTCATCGGCTCGCACCTCGCCGACGAGTTGCGCGCGAGCGGCAAGCGCGTCCGTGTGCTCGACAGCCTCGTTCCGCAGGTGCACGAGGGCGCGGACGCGGTTGCGCCGGACATCGTCGGCGACGTTCGCGATCCCGAGGTGGTCAGGCGCGCCCTCGAAGGCGTGGATGCAGTCGTCCATCTGGCTGCGCGCGTCGGCGTCGGGCAGTCGATGTACGAGATGGCGGAGTACACGTCGGCGAACTCGGTCGGCACCGCCGTCCTGCTGGAGGCGCTTGCGGAGAAGCCGGTGCGCAAGCTCGTCGTCGCGTCGAGCATGAGCATCTACGGCGAAGGGCTGTACCGCGGCGGCGATCCGGGCGAGCGCACGCGCGAGCAGCTCGAGCGGCACGAGTGGGACTTCCCGGGGCTGGAGCCGCTGCCGACGCCGGAGACGAAGCGGCCTGCGCTCAGCTCCATCTACGCGCTGACGAAGTACGACCAGGAGCGCGCGTGCCTCGTCGCCGGCGCCGCGTACGGGATCCCGACGGTGGCGCTGCGGTTGTTCAACGTCTACGGCCCGGGTCAGGCGCTGTCGAACCCGTACACGGGCGTGCTCGCGATCTTCGCTGCGCGGCTGCTGAACGACCGCGCGCCCCGCATCTTCGAAGACGGCGAGCAGCGGCGCGACTTCGTCTCGGTGCACGACATCGCGCGCGCGTTCGCGCTCGCACTCGAGCGCGACGGCGCGGACGGGCAGGCGGTGAACATCGGGAGCGGGGAGAGCATCACGGTGAACGCGCTCGCGGAGCTGCTCGCGCGCTCGCTCGGCAAGCCGATCGCGCCGGAGGTGACCGGCGAGTTCCGCGTCGGCGACATCCGACACTGCTTCGCCGACGTGTCGCTCGCGCGCGAGACGCTCGGCTTCGAGCCGCAGGTGTCGCTCGCCGACGGCATCGCCGAGCTGGCGGAATGGCTCGCGGGCCAGACGGCGGTCGACCGCGTGGACGAAGCCGCCGCCGAGCTCGCCCGCCGCGGCCTGACCGGCTAGTCGACACTCCCGGCACACCGCCCGTAACAGGGCCTGGCCCCCGACGTGTCCGGGGAAGCCGAAGCCCCTGCTCAGCACGAGAGGCCGGGGCCAGGCCCCGTTACGAAAGTGTTACGAGGGACGAACGAACAGGCCGGCGGCGGCCTTCTCGGAGATCGAGCGCTCGCCGCCGTTCAGGCCGATCGTGACCTCGTCCGCGGCTGGTTGCGTCGCGCGCACGACGATGCTCGTCCCGGGCACGAGGCCCTGGTCGTAGAACCAGTGCAGGAGCTCGCCGTCGTGCTCCGCGAGCCGCACGATCGTCGCCTTCGTCCCGGGCTCGAGCGCCGCGAGCGGCGCGAGCTCCAGGTTCTCCGCCTGCTCCACCTCGGGATCGACCGGCCAGCCGTGCGGGCACCGCTCCGGATGGCCGAGCTTCTCGTCGATGCGCGCGACCATCTCGTCGTCGAACGTGTCGCCGAGCTCGTCCGCGCGCTCGTGCGCCTCGTAGCCGGTGTAGCCCATGAAGTCGGTGAGCAGCCGCTCGATGATGCGGTGCTTGCGGACGACGCGCTCCGCGCGCTCGCGCCCCGTCTCGGTGAGGAGCGCTTCCTTGCGAGCGCCGCGCTCGATCAGTCCCTCGGCCTCGAGCCGCTTCAGCATCTCGCCGGCGGACGCCCGCGAGACGTGGAGCATCTCCGCCACGCGCGACGCCAAGGGTGGAGAGCCGGCCCCGCGCGGCGTGTACTCGCCGATCGGGAAGGCGAGGAAGTAGATCGTCTCCAGGTACTCGTCGACGGAATGTCCCTGCGCCATATGGCTATATTGCCCGACAGTCGCTGTAAGGCGACCCTTACACCATGAGCACCGGACACATCCTCCTCCTCGGCGCGATCGCCGGGTCGACGATCTTCCTCGGCCTGCCGATGAGCCGCGTGCGCTCCCTGAGCGCCAACGCCCGGGCCGGCCTGTCCGCCCTCGCCACCGGGATCCTCGTCTTCCTGCTCTGGGACGTGCTCACGAACGCGCGTCGACCCGATCGACGCGGCGCTCCACGCCCACCACTGGGGCCGGTTCAGCGGGCTCTGCCGCTCTCGGCGTCGCCGGCTTCACCGCCGGCCTCATGAGCCTCGTCTACTACGACGCCTGGATGAAGCGCCGCGCGAACCGCCGCGCGACGACGCTCGTCGGCCCCGGCGCGGCGGCGGTGGACGAGTTCGCACGCCGCCGCTAGTTCGACCTCACCACGCCCGCGGTGCGGCTCGCGTTCCTCATCTCGATCGGCATCGGCGTGCACAACTTCGGCGAAGGCCTCGCGATCGGACAGGCCGCCGCGGCGAACGAGATCAGCCTCGCGGTGACGCTCATCATCGGCTTCGGCCTGCACAACGCGACCGAGGGCTTCGGCATCTGCGGGCCGCTCACCGGCGACGGGATCCGCCCGAGCTGGCGCCTGCTCGCGATCCTCGGCTTCATCGGGGGCGCGCCGACGTTCCTCGGCACGGTCGTCGGCCAGGCGTGGACGAGCAATGCCGTCTCCGTCGTCTTCTTCACCGTCGCGGGCGGATCGATCCTCTACGTCGTGCAGGAGCTGTTCGCGGTCAACCGCCGGTACGGCAATCCGGTGCTGATCACGTGGCTCATGCTGGCCGGGATCCTCGCCGGCTTCGCAACGGACTTCGTCGTCACCGCGGCAGGTGTCTGACCCCGACCGGCTGCGCGCGATCGCCCACGCCGCGAAGGCGCACTGGGGATACGACCCGCACCGGGTTCGCGACTGGGCCGACTCGAGCGGCGAGGGGATCAGGCCGAGCTGGCGCCTCGATCGGCGCGCCTCGGCCTCGATCGGCGGCAGGGCCGACGTTCCTCGGGACGGTCGTCGGCCAGGCGATGGACGAGCGACGCCGATCTCGGTCATCTTCTTCACCGTCGCCGGCGGCTCGATCCTCTACGTCGTGCAGGAGCTCTTCGCGGTCAACCGCAAGTACGGGCAACCCGGTACTGATCATGTGGCTGATGGTCATCGGCGTCCTGGCGGGCTTTGCGACCGACCTGGTCGTCACCGCCGCCGGCGTCTAGGTCGACCTGACTCACGGCTAGGCTCGATCGGTGAGCCGCTACGCCTCCGTCTACCCGCTCGTCACCGCCCGCGCCGTCGCGAGGCCGTTCACGTACGAGGTGCCGGCGGACACTGCGAAGGGCGATGTCGTCGAGGTGCGCTTCGGCAACGCGCGCCGCCGCGGCGTCGTCACCGAGGTCGACGTCGAGCGTCCCGAAGGAGTGGATGCCTCCGCGATCGAGCGCGTCGCCGAGACGCTGCCGCCTGCGCTCGTCGATCTCGCGCTCTGGATCGCGGACTACTACGGCTCGACGCCTGCGCGCGCGCTCGGGCTCGTCGCGCCGTCGTATCCGAAGCGGCGTGGCGAGCGGCGCACAGTCGGCCATGCGATCGAGGCCGAGGCGGCGCCGACGCAGTTGTCGCCGCCGCAGGAAGCGGCGCTCGGGCGCATCGAGGCGCTGATGGACGCCGGCGGCGGCAACGTCCTCCTCTGGGGCTCGACCGGCAGCGGCAAGACCGAGGTGTACATCCGTGCGTGCCAGGCCGCGCTCGCTCGCGGGCGCAGCGCGATCGTGCTCGTGCCGGAGATCGCGCTCACGCCGCAGGCGCTCGGCCGCTTCCGCGAGCGGTTCGGCGATCGCGTCGCCGTTCTGCACTCAGGGTTGAGCGAGGCGGAGCGGCGCGACGAGCGCGAACGCATCGCATCCGGCGAGGCGCCGGTCGTCATCGGTGCGCGCTCGGCGGTCTTCGCACCGGTCGCGTCACTCGGCGTCATCTGCGTGGACGAGGAGCACGACGCGTCGTACAAGCAGGACTCGGATCCGCGGTACGACGCGCGCACGGTTGCGGCGAAGCGCGCCGCGCTCGAAGGTGCGGTCGCCGTGTTCGGCTCGGCGACGCCGCGGCCCGAGTCGTGGCAGTCGCTCGAGCGGCTCGAGCTCGGCGGACGGCTCGCCGCGCCGATGCCGTCGGTTCGCGTCGTCGACCTGCGCCGGCAGGCGGGCTATCCGCTCTCGGCGCCGCTGCTGGCCGAGCTGGGCAAGATCGTCGAGAGCGACGGCAAGGCGATCCTGCTCCTGAATCGCCGCGGCATCGCGCCGGCGGTGCATTGCCGCGCGTGCGGCGCGACGCGGCGCTGCCCGAACTGCGACGTGGCGCTCACGCTGCACGGCGACGCCGCGCTGCACTGCCACCACTGCGGGCGCATGGAGGCGATGGGCGAGACGTGCCCCGCCTGCGGATCCGCCGAGCTCGCGCGCATCGGCGCCGGCACGCAGCGGCTCGAGCGCGAGCTCGCGAAGCATCTGCCCGAGCTGGAGGTCATCCGACTCGACGCCGACGTCGACGACGTGCGGGAGCCGCTCGAACGCTTCGCGCGCGCGAAGCGCGCCGTGCTCGTCGGCACGCAGATGGTGGCGAAGGGTCATCACTTCGCGGGCGTCGAGCTCGCCGCCGTCGTCGACGCCGACACCGGCCTCGGGATGCCGGACTTCCGCGCCGAGGAGCGGACGTTCCAGCTCCTGACGCAGCTCGCCGGCCGCAGTGGCCGCGACGCGCCCGGCCGCGTGCTCGTGCAGACGTTCCAGCCCGACGCGCGCGCGATCTCGCACGCCGCGCGCCACGACGTGTCCGGCTTCCTGACGGAGGAGCTGGAGCGAAGGCGCGAGCTCGGCTATCCGCCGTTCGCGCACCTCGTGCGCATCGTCGTCACCGGGCCGGAGCAGGACGACACCGTCCGCGCGCTCGAGGAGCTGAAGGCCGGGCTCACCGGCCACGAGCTGCTCGGCCCGGCTCCGTTGCTGCGGCTGCGCGGCAAGCACCGCGCGCAGCTCGTCGGCGAAGACCGACCGGCCGCGTGCGCTCGCGGCGAGAGCTGCGGCGCTCCTGTCCGCGGCGGCGCCGGCGATGCGTCGCGCGGGGCTAAGCGTGGTGGTCGACGTCGACCCGCAGAGCCTCTGACCGATCCGGCGGCCAGTGGACGAGGATCCAGCCGGCGTCGAGCGGGTCGCGCTCGTACCGGCGGCCGTTGATCCGCACGAAGTCGCGCGTGCGCGGGTCCATCGGCAGCCTCGCCTCGGCCGGGAAGTACGGGTTGTGGCGTCGCGATCAGCTCGTTCACCTCGGTGAAGTCCCAGGTCGCGGCCGTCTCGCGCCAGAGCCGCGCGAACTCGTCCGGATCGTGCACCTCGCGCGGCGAGCGCGTGCCACGCTGCGTCCAGTTGTCTTTCGTGCTGGTCGAGTGGCACCTCGATCGCGCGCAGCCGGCGCATCCACACGAGCGGCCCGCCCGAGTGCGCGCACGGCCGACTCGGCGTCGGGCCGGAAGTTGCGCAGCCGCTGCCGCAGCGGCTGTCCCTTGACGGGGCTCTCGGCGAGATCCGCTTCGAGCACGCGCCGCTCCTCGCGGTCGCGCGACGTCTCGGGACGGATCGCACCCTGGCTCATGATCTCCTTCAACTCCCGCGGATCCACGTCGTTAGTGTGCCCACTGCATGGCCAAGGTCGAAGGCGAAGTCGTCGAGGAGGAACTGGACGCCGAGAACGAGGCGCGACGTCGGCTTGCCCTCGCCCAGATCCGGCAGTACCCGGACGTCGCGCTGAAGATGGCCGCCCGGCCGGTGGAGCACTTCGACGACGAGCTGCGCAGCCTCGTCGAGCGGATGAAGCGGCTCATGCGCGACGCGCACGGCATCGGGCTCGCCGCCAACCAGGTCGGCACCGTGCAGCGCCTGTTCGTGTTCACGCCGAGCAAGGACGTCGTCGCCGCAGTGGTCAATCCGGAGATCGTCGAGCGCAGCGACGAGAGCGACGTCGCGGAGGAGGGATGCCTCTCCATCCAGGGCGTGCTCGTCCCGATCGAGCGGCCGATGCGCATCACGCTCGCCGGCAAGGACGAGAACGGCGAGGACGTGCGCTTCGAGCTGGACGACATCTACGCCCGCGCCGCGCAGCACGAGGTCGACCATCTCGACGGCGTGCTGATCATCGACCGGACGACGCCGGAAGCGCGCCGCGAGGCGCTCGCGCTGCTGCGCCCGCGCATCGTCATTTCCTAGTGTAGTCCGACATCGCGGTCGCGGCGACCGCGCCCTTCGGCGCGGACGTGCTCGAGCGCCTCGCCGCGAAGCACGACGTCGTGCAGCTGTTGACGCGCCCGGATGCGCCGCGCGGTCGCGGGCAGAAGCTTGCGCCATCGCCGGCGAAAGAGGTGGCGGAGCGGCTCGGCATTCCCGTCGTGCACGAGCGCGATGCGCTCGCCGCCGACACCGTCGTCGTGTGCGCGTACGGGCTGCTCATTCCCGAGTCGTTGCTGTCGCGCGCGCTGTGGCTGAACGTGCACCCGTCGCTCCTGCCGCGCTGGCGCGGGGCCGCGCCCGTCGAGCGCGCGATCATGGCCGGCGACACGCAGACGGGCGTCACCATCCATCGCACGACGAAGGAGCTCGACGCGGGGCCGATCGCCGCGCAAGAGGCATTCGAGCATCGGGCCGGAGGACGACGCCGGCGTCGTGTACGCGCGCGCCGCCGAGGTCGCGGCGCGGCTGCTCGACGGCGTCCTCGAGCGACCCGGCGTTCACGCCGCAGCCGGACGAGGGCGTCACGTACGCGGAGAAGATCACCGCCGCGGATCGCGAGCTCGATCCGTCACGGCCGGCGACGGAGCTCGTCAACCGCGTGCGCGCGCTGTCGCCGCACATCGGTGCGCGCATGGGCGACCTCGTCGTCTGGAAGGCACGCGTCGACGGCGGCGCAGTTCGTCCCGGTCGAAGTCCAGCCCGCCGGCGGCCGGCGCATGGACTACGAGGCGTATCTCCGTGGCCGACGTTAGCCCTGCGCGGCGCGCGGCGTACGAAGTCCTGCTGCGCGTGTTCGAACAGGAGGCGTACGCGGACCGCGCGTTCCGCACGGCGGCGAAGGGTCTCGACGAGCGCGAGCGCGGGTTCGCCCAGCGGCTCGCGTACGGCGCCGTCCAGCGAGTGCGCACGCTCGACCACGCGATCGAGACGCTCGGCAAGCGGCCGGTGCGCAAGCTCGACCCGCCGGTGCGCGCGGCGCTGCGGCTGGGCGCGTACCAGCTCGGCTACACGGAGACCGCGCCGCATGCGGCCGCGAACGAGTCGGTCGAGCTCGTGCGCCGCGCCCGTCTGGAGCGCGCCGTTCCGTTCACGAACGCGGTCATGCGCCGCCTCACCGCCGGCATGCGCGGGCTGCTGGACGCGCTCCCGGACGGCCCGCTGAAGGAGTCGTATCCGGACTGGATCGCCGAGGTCTGGACGCGGGACTTCGGCGCCGACGAGGCGCTCGCGCTCATGCGCGCGCAGAACGAGCCGCTCGAGACCGTCGTGCGCCTCGTCCGCGGCGACCCTCCCGGAGAGCCAACTGATATCCCGGGTGCATATCGCGTCGAGCCGCGTCGACGACCTCGCGGTGGCGGAGGGACGCATCTGGCCGCAGAGCCGCGGCTCGCAGCTCGCCGGCCTCGTCGTCGGCTCGCAGGAGGGCGAGCGCGTGCTCGACCTGTGCGCGGCGCCCGGCGGCAAGGCGACGCAGCAGCGCGGCGAGGTGACCGCGGTCGAGATCGACCCGCACCGTGCGAGCGAGCTCCGGGAGAACGCCGCGCGGCTCGGTGCGACGAACGTCAACGTCGTCGAGGCGGACGCCACCGCGCTCCCGCCGGAGCTGACCGGCTACGACCGCGTGCTCGTGGACGCGCCGTGCTCCGGCCTCGGCGTCCTCGCAGCGCGGCCCGACCTGCGCTGGCGCGCCCATCCGCTGCCCGAGCTCCAGCTCGCTCTGCTGCGGTCGGCCGCCGAGCGCGTCCGGCCCGGCGGGACGATCGTGTACTCGGTCTGCACGATGAACGCGGACGAGAACGAGGCCGTCGTCGAGGCGAGCGGGCTCACCGTCCTGCCGCTCGGCGAGGAGTGGCCCCAGTTCGCCCATCCCAGGCGGCCGGAGTTCCTCCTGACGCTTCCGTATGAGCACGGTACGAGTGGCTTCTTCATTGCCCGCCTGACCGCTTAGAGTCGCCCCTATGGGCTGGCAGGAGTGGGTGCGGACGGTTGAGATCGAGCCGTCGCTCTACGCCGCGGACTTCTCGCGGCTGGGAGACGAGGTCGAGATCCTCCTGCGCGACGGGCGTGCGCGTCTTCCATTTCGACGTCGGCGACGGCCACTTCGTCGAGCCGATCACGATGGGGCCGATCGTCCTGCGGTCGATCGCTCCGATCGTGCACGCGATGGACGGCGCGATGGACTGCCACCTCATGGTCGACAACCCGCTGCGCCACTTCCCGCAGATCGCGGAAGCGGGCGGCGACAGCGTGACGTTCCACTACGAGGCGGTCGACGACGTTCCCGCGACGATCGCGGTCGCGCGCGAGCACGGGCTCCAGGTCGGCGTCGCGTTCAATCCCGAGTCGGAGCCCGAGGACGTGGCAAAGGTCGCGGGCGACGCGGATCTCGTCCTGTGCATGAGCATCCACCCCGGCTACTCCGGGCAGGAGTTCATGGAGGGCTCGCTCGAGCGCATCGCGCGCACGCGCGCGGCGCTGCCCGAGTCGGTGCACGTGCAGGTCGACGGCGGCATCGACAACGACAACGTCCGCGCCGTGTACGACGCCGGAGCGACGCTCCTCGTCGCCGGCAGCGCGATCTTCGGGCGCGAGGATCTGCCGCGCTCGTACCGGCGGCTGGTACAAGCACTGGCGTGAATGTATGGATCTCGGTGTCAGACACCGAAAACGGTGTCTGACACCGTGTACATGACGCGGGCCCTGGAGCTCGCGGAGCGCGGCCGGGGAAAGGTGCGGGACCATCCGCTTGTCGGCGCGGTCGTCGTCGCCGACGGCGAGATCGTCGGCGAGGGCTGGTACGAGTACGACGCGGTCGACCACGCGGAGACGGTTGCGCTCGCGCAGGCGGGCGAGCGCGCACGTGGCGCGACGCTGTACGTGACGCTCGAGCCGTGCGCGCATCACGGCCGCACGCCGCCGTGCGCCGACGCAGTGGTTGCAGCGGGCGTCGCGCGCGTCGTCGTCGGCGCGCTCGATCCGAACCCGAAGGCGGCCGGCGGCGTCGAGCGGCTGCGCGCGGCCGGCGTCGAGGTCGAAGTCGTCGACAGCGTCGAGGCGCGTCGGCAGAACGAGGCGTGGCGCACGTGGGCCGCGCTCGGCCGTCCGCACGTGACGCTGAAGCTCGCGGTCACGCTCGACGGACGCGTGACCGTTCCCGGGCGGCGCTGGGTGTCGGGCGAGGAGTCGCGCCGGCTCGTGCACGAGCTGCGCGCGTCGGTGGACGCGGTCGCCGTCGGGATGGGGACGGTGCGCGCCGATGATCCGCGGCTCGACGCGCGCGACGTCGGCGCGAGCGAAGCAGCCGCGCCGGCTCGCGTTCGGGCACGGCGAGACGAAGCTCGAGCTGCGCAGCGGTCCGCTCGAGGACGAGCTGCGCGCGCTCGCCGCCGAGGGCGTGCAGTCGCTCCTGCTCGAGGGCGGGCCGACGCTCGCGACGGCGTTCCTCGCCGCGGGCCTCGTGGACAAGCTCATGCTCTTCGTCGCCCCGGTCGTCGCCGGCGACGGGCCGCGCTTCATCGCGCGAGCCGCGGTGGAGGTCAAGGGGATGCGCGCGCGACAGGTCGGCGACGACGTGCTCCTCGAGGGATACCTGCGCGAGAGATGAAGGAGGGGGCGGTGGTGGGCCGCCCCCTCCGCGTCCGCAGGGAGTCGCTTCTGCGGATCCCGCGGCCGGCCTTCTTACACCTCCAGCATGCGACTCCGCGGATGCCGCGTCTGTACCGGGCACCGCTGAACCGCGTGCGGGAAAGCCGCAGCTACTTTGTGCCCATGTTCACGGGGATCGTTCGCGAGCGCGGCCGCGTGGTCTCCTTCGACGGCTCGCGGCTCGTCGTCGCAGCCGGGACGGAGGCGGCGATCGGCGACTCGGTCGCCATCGCCGGCGTGTGCCTGACGGTCGCGGAGCAGGGTGTCGGAACGCTCGCCTTCGACGTCGTCGGCGAGACGATCGAGCGCTCGACGCTCGGCGGGCTGACTGCTGGGGACGAGGTCAACGTCGAGCCCGCGCTGCGCGCGGGCGAGCCGATGGGCGGCCACATCGTGCAAGGGCATGTCGACGGCGTCGGGTCGCTTCGCGGGGCTGCGGACGGGCTCACGTGGTTCGACGCTCCGCCGGAGGTGCTCCGCTACTGCGTCGAGAAGGGCTCGATCACGGTGGACGGGACGTCGCTCACCGTCGCCGGTCTCGACGACGGCGGCTTCGCGGTCGCACTCGTCCCGCACACGCTCGAGGCGACGACGCTCGGCGCGCTCGAGCCGGGCGACGCGGTCAACCTCGAGGCCGACGTGATCGCGAAGTACGTCGAGCGGCTTACGATTACCCATGACCGCCTACGGCGCCAAGATTCAGGCGAGGTGAGATGACGCGGGATACTCGCGGGCGTCGTCGGAGGAGGCATCGAGGAGATCCGCGCCGGCCGGATGGTGGTCGTCGTCGACGCCGACGACCGCGAGAACGAGGGCGACTTGACCATCGCCGCGCAGTTCGCCACGCCGGAGGCGATCAACTTCATGGCGAAGGAGGGGCGCGGCCTCATCTGTCTCGGCCTCACCGGCGAGCGGTGCGACGCGCTCGGCCTGCGCATGATGACCGAGCGCAACGAGACGCCCTACGGCACCGCCTTCACCGTCTCGATCGAGGCGCGCGAGGGAATCTCGACCGGAATCTCCGCGCAGGACCGCGCGCGCACGATCCAGGTCGCGATCGATCCCTCGAAGGACGGCTCCGACCTCGTGCAGCCCGGTCACGTGTTCCCGCTCCGTGCGCGCGACGGCGGCGTCCTCCAGCGCGCGGGGCAGACGGAGGCGGCGGTCGACCTCGCACGGCTGGCGGGGCTCATCCCCGCGGGCGTCATCTGCGAGGTGATGAAGGACGACGGGACGATGGCGCGCGTCCCCGACCTGATCGAGTTCTGTGCGCGCCACGACATGAAGCTCGTAACCGTCGCCGACCTGATCGAGTACCGGCGCCGGCACGAGAAGCTCGTCGACCGCGAGATCACCGTCCGGCTCCCGACCGCCTACGGCGACTTCGACGCGGTGCTGTTCAGGGAGACGCTCACCGGTAAGCAGCACGTCGCGCTCGTGCACGGCGACGTCGACGGCGAGGAGAACGTGCTCGTGCGCGTGCACTCGGAATGCCTCACCGGCGACGTCTTCCATTCGCTTCGCTGCGACTGCGGCGAGCAGCTCGACGCGGCGATGAAGCTCATCGCCGACGAGCCGCGCGGCGTCCTTCTGTACATGGCGCAGGAGGGTCGCGGGATCGGGCTGCTGAACAAGTTGAAGGCGTACGAGCTGCAGGAGGGCGGCCTCGACACGGTCGACGCCAACCTCGCGCTCGGCTTCGCCGCCGACGAGCGGGAGTGGGGGATCGGCAACCAGATCCTCAGCGAGCTCGGGCTCACCACCATCCGGCTGCTGACGAACAACCCGAAGAAGGTGTCCGGGCTGCAGGCGTTCGGGCTGGAAGTGACGGAGCAGGTGCCGATCGAGATGCAGCCCCATCCGGAGAACCGGCGGTATCTGGCCGCCAAGCGGGATAAGCTCGGCCACGGCCTGCACCATCAGGGACTGCGGTTCGAGGAGGACGAGTGAGCGACGAGAGCGGCGAGCACTGGCCCGGCGAGCAACTCGTCGCGGCCGAAGTCGAGGCCGAGGAGGAGATCGAGGTTCGGGAAGACGACACCGGCGAGGAGCCGGCGGTCGTCGAGGAGCCGGAGCAGCTGGCGGGCCACGCGCCCGGCGCGCTCGACATCCCGGACGGGCTCGACGTCGTCGAAGGCTCGCCGCACGGGACGCGGAAGCGCATCGCGATCGTGCTCTCGCGCTTCAACGGCGACGTGACGAACCGGCTGCTCGAGTCGGCGCTCGCGGAGCTCGACCGAGCCGGAATCGAGCGCGAGCACGTGACCGTGATGCCCGTGCCGGGAGCGTTCGAGCTGCCCCTCGGCGCCATGGCTCTGGCGAAGACGCGCCGCTACGTCGCGATCGTCGCGCTCGGCTGCGTCATCCGGGGCGAGACGGCCCATTTCGAATACGTCTCCGGCGAGGCGGCGTCGGGCCTCCAGCTCGCCGCCCTCGAGACCGGCGTCCCGGTGGCATTCGGCGTCCTCACCACGAACACGCTCGAGCAGGCGATGGCTCGCGCGGACAAGGGCGCAGAGGCCGTGCGCACCGCGCTCGAGATGGCCGACCTGTTCAACCAGCTGCGCGCGACTGCCAAAGCGTCGTAGCCGCTACACTGCCCCGCCGATGTCGAAGGTCTGCTCAATCTGTGGGAAGAAGCCTGGGTTCGGGAACCACCGGAGCCATTCGATGGTGGCGACGAAGCGCCGCTTCAACCCGAACCTGCAGCACGTCCGCATGGTCTTGAACGGGAAGGCGACGCGGGCGTACGTCTGCACGCGCTGCCTCAAGGCCGGCAAAGTCCAAAAAGCCGTCTAGCGGCGCCGCAACTCTGAGCGTCGGCGGGTCGTCCAACCCGCTGGTGCAGGCGGTGTCCTCATCCCCTCTCGGCCGGATCACGATCGCGAACGCGGCGATCGAGCACATCGTGGGCGAGACCGCTCGCGAGTGTTACGGAGTGGTCGCGATGGCAGGCCCGAAATGGCTGCCCGAACGCGTGCGCAAGGGGATCGAGATCGGCCGCGACGGCGACGAGGTGACGATCGACCTGCACGTCGTCGTCGAGTACGGCCTCAACCTCGCCGAGGTGGCGTCGACGATCCGAAACCGCGTCTCATACGAGGTCGCCCGCATGACAGGGCCTTCCAATCCGCGCCGTCGAAGTGCACATTGATGACGTGCGGAGACCGAAGTGAACCTCAACGGCGACCTGGAAGTCCTCCAGAAGATCGTCGACGGCGCGCTCGCCTCGCTCGAGGCGAGCCGGCAACGCATCGACGACCTCAACGTCTATCCCGTGCCGGACGGCGACACGGGGACGAACCTGACGATGACCGTGCGCGCCGTCTCGGAGGCGGTCGAGCAGACCTCGGCCGCGAGCCGGCAGTCGCTCGCGCGCGACATCGCGCGCGGCGCGCTCATGGGCGCGCGCGGCAACAGCGGCGTGATCTTCTCGCAGATCGTGCGCGGCGCCGCAGACGTCCTCGGCGAGACCGACGGGCCACGCATCGACGCGAATGCCGCCGCGCTCGCGTTGCGCGGCGCGTCCGACGCCGCGTACCGCGCGGTGCGCAGGCCGGTCGAGGGAACGATGCTGTCCGTGATCCGTGAGCTCGCGGAGGAGGCGGAGGCGCGCGCACTCGAAGGGCCCTGCCCTCGGCGATCTCCTCATCGAGCTCGTCCGCCGCGGCGAGATCGCGGTCGCGCGGACGCCGGAGCAGCTGCAGGTGCTCCGCGACGCAGGCGTCGTCGACGCAGGCGGCGCGGGACTGCTCGAGCTCGTGCGCGGCGTCGCCGCGACCGTGAGCGGAGAGCCGCTGCCGATGCCTCAGCCGCGCGAAGAGCCGCTCAGCTTCGAAGCCGTCCACCAGGAGCTGTCGCCGTACCGCTACTGCACCGTCTTCCTCGTCGAGGGGCACGACCTCGACCGTGACGCGCTCGAGGCGAAGCTCGAGCAGCTCGGCGACTCGCTGCTCGTCGTCGGCGACGAGAACGCGCTGAAGGTGCACGTGCACACCGACGATCCCGGGCGCCGCGCTCTCGCTCGGCACGGAGGTCGGCACGATCGACCGGATCGAGATCGCCAACATGCACGAGCAGACGCAGCAGCGCGAGGAGCGCCTCCTCGCCGCCGTCCCGGACCCGCCGGCGGAGCCCGCTGCGACGGGCGTCGTCGCCGTCGTCGCCGGCGAGGGCAACCGGCGCCTGTTCGAGACGCTCGCACAGGGAATGGGGCCGATCGCGATCGTCGAGGGCGGGCAGACGATGAACCCGTCCACCGCCGACCTGCTCACCGCCGTGCAGTCGCTCGCCTCGGAGGAGGCGATCCTCCTGCCGAACAACTCGAACATCGTCCTCGCCGCGGAGCACGCGGCCGCGCACGCGGGCCGGCCGGTCGTGGTCGTCGCAGCCGACTCCATCCCAGCCGGGCTCGCGGCGATGGTCGCCTTCGACGGCTCGCGCACGGCGGCCGAGAACGCGGCGGAGATGCGCGAGGCGGTGGCGGCGGTCGCGGCCGGCGAGGTCACCGTCGCGTCACGCGACGTCGAGCTCGGCGGCCTCTCGATCCGCAAGGGCGAGTGGCTCGGCCTCGCCGCCGGGGAGCCGGTCGCGGGCGGCACCGACTTCGAGGACGTCGCCGCAGCCGTCGCCGAGCGGCTGCTCGCCGAGCCGCGCGACCTGCTCACGCTCCTCGCCGGATTGGACGCGCCTCCACTGGAGGAGCTCGTCGAGCGCATCGCCGCCGCGCACCCGGACCTCGACGTCGACGTGCAGGACGGCGGCCAGCCGCACTACCCGCTGCTTCTCTCCGCCGAGTAGTCTCAAGCGTGACCGAGGCGCCCGTGCGGATCCTCCTCGTCGAGGACAATGCGGTGTTCCGCGAAGCGCTCGAGTTGTTGTTCTCGCTTCGCGACGACATCGACGTGGTCGCGTCCGTCGGCGACGGCGGCGCCGCCGTTCCTGCGGCCATCGAGCACAAGCCCGACGTCGTGCTGATGGACTACCGCCTGCCCGGCCTCGACGGCGTGCAGGCGACGCGGGCGGTGCTGGCCGCGTGCCCGCGAGACGGCGGTCGTGTGCCTCACCGCGTCCGCCGGCGGGCACGAGATCAGCGCGTTGCGGGAGGCCGGGGCGACCGCGTGCCTGCGCAAGGACCAGGAGCTGGAGGAGATCGTCGACGCGATCAAGAACGCCGCCAACGGCCGCACGTGAACCTGAACGCCGCGAATACGGCGATCGTCCTCGACTCGACGGCGGACTTTCCTGACGCAGCCGACCGCTTCCCGAACTGGCGCGTCGTCCCGCTCTACGTCAACTTCGGCACCGAGAGCTACCGCGACGGCGTCGACCTGACCGCGGCCGAGTTCTACGCGCGCCTGCCGACGTCGGAGACGCTCCCGACGACGTCGCAGCCGACGCCGGCCGACTTCCGTGCCGTCTACGACGAGCTCGCGGGGTACGAGCGCATCTTCTCGATCCACATCGCCGCGAGTCTCTCGGGAACGTTCGAGAGCGCGGGGCTCGCAGCCGACGAGCGCGTGCGCAGGATCGACTCGGAGACCGCGTCTGCGGCGATCACGATGCTCGCGCTCGCGATCCAGCGCAGGCTCGACCGCGGTACGACCGACGACGAGGTCGACGCGCTCGTCGAGCGCTACCGGGACAGCCACGGCCTGCTGTTCACGGTGGACACGCTCGAGTTCCTCGCGCGGGGCGGCCGCATCGGGCGCGCCAAGGCGTTCGCCGGCGAGCTGCTGCACGTCAAGCCGATCCTGTCCATCCGCGGCGGCGAGGTCGTGCCGGTGAAGCGCGTCCGCGGGAACAGAAAGGCGTTCCAGGAATTCGTCGACACGGTGCAGACGTCGACGGTGGACGGGCCGGGCCTGCGCTTCGGCACCGCGCACGCGGACGCACCCGAGCGCGCCGCAGAGCTCGCAAAGATGGTGCGCGACCTGCGCCCGCAGGCGACGATTGACGTCGAGACGGAGCTCGGCGCCGTGATCGGCACGCACGCGGGCCCGGGGTGCGTCGGCCTCTTCTGGTTCGACGACTCCGTCCGGTCCGCCTTCTAGCGTTGCAGGCGCTCTGGCGCTGAGCACGATGACCGAGACCCGTCGACAGACGGCGTTTGCAAGGCTGGACCGACCACCGGCCTGGCCGGCGACCCGTGGGAGACCCCGCCCGCAGCGTCTCGAGGCCTCGCTCGACGCTCTTCCCGGCGTAGGCCCGACGCTGAAGCGCAAGCTCGCGAGCCTCGGCATCGCGACGGTGCGCGACCTGCTCGAGCACGTGCCCCGCCGCTACGAGAACGCGGCCGACGAGGTCGCGATCGCCGAGCTGCACGGGGACGAGGAGGTCGTGATCGTCGGCGACGTCCTCAACGTCTCGAAGCGCCCGCTGCGCGGACGGCGCACGCTCGTCACCGCGCGCGTCTCCGACGGCACGGCGACCATCAGCGCCACGTGGTTCAACCAGCCGTGGATCGCCGACCAGCTGAAGCCCGGGATGCGCGTCCGGCTGCGCGGGAAGACCGGTCGGTACGGCTTCGACGTGCGCTCCTACGACCTGGCGAGGCGCGCGCGACGGCCGACTTCGCGCCGGTGTATCCCGCGGCGGAGGAGATCGCGGCGAAGACCGTTCGCCGCGTCGTCGAGGCGGCGCTGCCGCACGTCTCCGACTATTTCGATCCGTTGCCGGCGGCGTTGCGCGCCGACGAGTCGATGCCGCTCAAGCGCGACGCGCTCGCGGTCGTCCACCGGCCGCAGAGCGAGGACGAGGCGGAGATCGGGCGGAAGCGGCTCGCGTTCGACGAGCTGCTGCTGCTCCAGATCGGCATCGCACGCCGCGCCGCCGAGCGCGAGCGCACGCTCGCACCGTCGCTCGGCGAGGCGGGCGACCTGATCGTCCGCTATCGCAAATCCCTGCCGTTCGCGTTGACGCCGTACCAGGAGCAGGCCATCCGCGAGATCGACGCCGACCTCACGCGCACCGTGCCGATGCAGCGCCTCTTGCAGGGCGACGTCGGCTCGGGCAAGACCGTCGTCGCGCTGTACGCGTTGCTGCGCGCGGTCGAGAACGGGCGGCAGGGCGCGCTCATGGCTCCGACGGAGACGCTCGCCGAACAGCACTTCAATACCGTCTCGGATCTGTGCCTCGCGCTCGGTGTCTCGTGCGGCCTGCTGACGAACGCGACGCCGAAGCGCGACCGCGCGAGTGCGCTCGGCGCCGACGTCGTCGTCGGCACGCATGCGCTCATCCAGGAAGGCGTCGAGCTGCGCGACCTCGCGGTCGCCGTCGTCGACGAGCAACACCGCTTCGGCGTGGAGCAACGGCAGGCGCTCGCCCAGGGACGCGGCCCGCACGTGTTGCACATGACGGCGACACCGATCCCGCGCACGCTTGGCGCTGACGATCTACGGCGACCTCGCCGTGTCGGAGATTGCGAAGCCGCCCGCGTCGCGCAAGCCGGTGGTCACCTCACACATCGGCGAGGAGCGCGCGTCGGAGGCGTATACGCGTCTGACGCGCCTGTTGCGCGAGGGCCGCCAGGCGTACGTCGTCTGTCCGCTCATCGAGCAGTCGGAGACCTCGCGCGCACGAGCGGCGGAGGAGGAGGCCGAGCGGCTGCAGCGCGCGGAGCTGCGCGACTTCCGCGTCGGCTGCGTGCACGGCCGCCAGAAGGCGGCGGAGCGGCGCACCACGATGGCGCGCTTCAAGTCCGGGGAGATCGACGTTCTTGTCGCAACGACCGTCATCGAAGTCGGCGTCGACGTGCCGAACGCGACGGTGATGATCGTGCAGGAGGCCGACCGGTTCGGGCTCGCCCAGCTCCACCAGCTGCGCGGGCGTGTCGGCCGAGGCGCCGAGCAGTCGTTCTGCGTGCTCGTCTCGCGGCCGACCGAGGAGCTCACGGAGTCGGCACAGAAGCGCCTCGACGCGCTCGTCGCCACGACGGACGGCTTCGAGCTCGCCGAGGTCGACCTCGACCTGCGCAGCACCGGCCAGCTGCTCGGCACGCGCCAGTCCGGGATGTCGGACCTCCGTTTCGCCAACTTCAAGCGCGACCGGGCGTTGCTCGAGCAGGCGCGCGCTATAGCTCGTCGATCGCCGGCGCTGCTCGAATTGCCGGGCTGAGCGTCCCCCAGACCGCCATCGCGACGCCGAACGCCGCGAACACGGCGATCGTCGCGCGAGCGGAGACGGTTGCGAGCAGGAATCCGGCCACGAGCGGCCCGAGCGCGGCGGTGGCGCCGGTCAGAGAGCTGATCGCCGCCGTCGTGCGGCCGATCAGCCGGTCCGGCGTGAGCGAGAGCTGGTACGGCCAGACGATCGAGTCCGTTGTCGGAATCGCGAGCGCCGTCGGGATGAGGCTCGCCGTCAACACGTAGACGCTCGGCCAGATGAGAAAGAGCGCGCAGCCGGCCCAGGTCCAGAACTCGAGCACGATCAGCGCACGCGACGGAAGCAGCGTGCGCATGATCGGCGAGATCGCAGAGCCGACCAGGAGAGCGGCGCCGAAGACGGCGACGAGCGCGCCGATCTCCGCGCCCGACAGCCCTTGCCGCTTGGCGATGACGACGAGCGCGAGCGACACGCCGGGGAAGACGATCTGCGCAAACGTGAAGATGCCGACGATCGTCCGCAGGAACGGGTTCGACCAGAGGAAGCGGATGCCCTCCAGCAGGCTGTGCACGATCGGCGCGGACTCACGTTCGCGCTCCTCCTCGAATCGGGTGCGCATCGCGAGGAGCGATCCGGTCGATGCCGCGTAGGAGCCGGCATCCGCGAGGAACGGCAGCGCGCGCCCGAAGCCGAAGAGGATTCCGCCGAGTGGCGGCCCCGCGAGCCGCACGATCGCGATGCGGGCGGTGAGGACATTCGTCGCCATCGGCAGTTGCGGCCGCGGGACCACGGAGCGCATCGCTCCCATCTGTGCGCCGCCGAAGAGCGCCGCGCCGGCGCCTTCGACGAACGCGACGATCGGGATCTCCCAGTACGCAACGTGATGGAGGACCAGGGCGACGCCGAGCGCGGTCACGGTCACAGTGCGGACGACGTCGGAGATGATCATGATCCGCTTCCGGCTGAACCGGTCGGCCGCGAGACCGGCAGGCAGCGCGAAGAGCCAGAGCGGAAGGGCGCGCGCGAACGCGACGATCCCGGCTTTCGCCGGCGAGTGCGTGAGCGCGAGCACGAGCAGCGGGTACGCGATCTGCGTCACCTGCGTCCCGACGTTCGACAGCAGCTGCCCGCTCTGGAGCAGCACGAAGTCGCGGTTGCGCCGGAGGGGGACCGATTCCACGCGCGGCACCGTATAGACAGGGTGGACCGGCGTCAGTTCCTTCTCGCCCTTGCAGCGGCTCCGGCCGTCCTCGCGCACGAGCCGCTCGCGTACGTCACGGCCGACACGGAGGCGCAGGTCGTCCTCGTCGGGATGACGACCGGGCACGTCTATCGCCGCATCCCGACGGCTCCGTCGCCGTTCAGCATCGAGCGCGTCGGCGGGCTCGCCGTCGTCGCGCACACGGTCAGCGGCCGCGTGACCGTGCTCGAGCGGCACGTGATCGAGGGCTTCGGCGAGCCGCGCTACACCGCAGCCGCGCACGACGGCCGGCACGCGTTCGTGAGCGACTCGGGGCACACGGAGCTCGTCGCGATCGACGTCCTGCGCGGCGTCGTCGTCGGCCGCGTGAAGCTGTCGCAGTGGCCGCGGCACGTGTCGCTTGCGCCGGACGGGCGCACGCTCTGGGTCGGCGCTCGGCACGGCCTCGAACGCGATCGCGGTCGTCGACGTCGCCGATCCGGCGCGGCCGCGGCACACGGCGACGGTCAGGCCGCCGTTCCTCGCGCACGACGTCGGCTTCGCGCCGAGCGGGCGCGCGTGGATCACCGGCGGCGAGGCGAGCACGATCGCCGTGCACGGCGGGCCGACGCTTCCGGCGGACGGCGCGCCGCAGCACGTGACGTTCCTCGGCGACCGCGCGTACGTGACGAGCGGCGCGTCCGGGACGCTGCGCGTCTACCACGAGCCGACCGCGCGGCTGCTCGACGACGACGCGCATCCCCGTCGGCTCCTACAACGTGCAGTTCGCCGCCGGCCGGCGTGCTCACGCCGTCGCTCGACGAGGGGACGCTGTGCGTCCTCGACGCGAACGGACGCGTGCTCGAGAAGGTGCGCGTGGCGCCGTCGTCGCACGACGCCTGCCTCGCGCATCCCCTAAGCTTCGCGCGTGCGGATCATCGCCGGCTCCCGCAGGGGCCACACGATCAACGCCCCGGCGGGGCAGGACACGCGGCCGACCTCGGACCGCGTGCGCGAGAACGTGTTCAACATCGTCGGCCCCGTCGACGGGGCGGCCGTCCTCGACCTGTACGCGGGCTCGGGCGCGATGGGGCTCGAGGCGCTCTCGCGCGGCGCCGCGCGGGCGGTCTTCGTCGAGTCGGACGGCGGATGCCGTGCGCGCGATCGAGCGGAACCTCGACAAGCTCAAGCTGCAGGCGACCGTTCTGCGCCGCGACGCGATCGCCGCGCTCTCCGCCGAAGCCTCGGCAGGCAGGAAGTACGATCTCGTCCTCGTCGACCCCCCGTACGACATGTACTCCGACCTCCAGCCCCAACTCGCGCGCTATCTCCCCGCCGTCCTCTCGGACGACGGCATGCTCGTCGTCGAGACGGACGCGCGCACGCAGCCGGAGCTGCCGCTCGAGGAACGCACCTCGCGGAAGTACGGCCAGACGCGCGTGACGGTGTACGAGAAGGTGATCACCGCGATCTGCCCCGGCTCGTACGACCCGGTGACGAACGGTCACGTCGACGTGATCGGCCGCGCCGCCGGCATCTTCGACCGCGTCGTCGTCGGCGTCGTCGGCGAGCCGCGCCACAAGCAGCCGATGTTCACGATCGAGGAGCGCGTCGAGTTCCTGCACGCCGCGCTCGCGCACTTGCCGAACGTCGAGATCGACGTCTTCCGCGAGCTCGTCGTCGACTTCGCGCACCGGTGGGAGGCGAAGGCGATCGTGAAGGGCCTGCGCGTCATGTCGGACTTCGAGTGGGAGTTCCAGATGAACCAGCTCAACCGGCACCTCGCGCCCGACATCGAGACGATGTACGTGATGGCCGGCCCGAATGTGAGCTTTGTCTCGTCCAGCGGGGTGAAGGAGATCGCGGCCTTCGGCGGCGACATCTCCGACCTCGTGCCGGAGCCGGTCGCCCGCCGATTCAAGGAGATGTTCCCGGCAGGACGTCCGGGGACGCCGGAGAACCCAGGGGACTGACAGCCCTACGGGCTAAACTGGAATCCATGGACGTCCTCGTTCTCATCGACAAGCTCGACGACCTCGTGCACAACGCGAAGGCCGTCCCTCTCACCGACCAGGTCCGCATCGACCGCGAGGAGATCTACGACATCCTCGACCAGATGCGCGCGACCATCCCGGAAGAGATCAAGCAGGCGCGCTGGATCGTGAAGGAGCGGCAGGAGATGCTCGCGGAGGCGAAGCGCGAGGTCGACCGGCTGCTGGCCGAGGCGCGCGAGCAGGCGGTGCGCGAGGCGTCGCAGACCGAGATCGTGAAGATCGCCGAGCACCAGGCGCAGGACATCGTCGACGACGCCCGCCGCCAGGCGCGCGAGACGCGTCTCGAGATGGAGGACTGGGCCGACGGCATCCTCTCGACGCTCGAGGTCAACCTGGACAAGTTCCTGTCCGCGGTGAAGCGCGGGCGCGAGCGGCTGCACGAGCGTTCGCAGGAGACCGTCGTCGCCGGCATCGGCCCGACGGACGGCTCCGGCGACGACCTCGGCTACTGACGCTTCATGTAGTCGCGCGCCGAGCTCGGCCGCGAGGTCGACGAACGCATGCGATGCGGCTGAGCGATAGCGGTCGCGGTGCCATACGACTCCGAGCACGCGCGGCGGTAGGCGTCCGCCGAGCGGCACTGCGACGAGCGCCTGGTTGCGCGGGTTGACGACGAGGTAGGGGACGACCGCCGCGCCGAGGCCCTCGGCGACGAGCGACATGAGCGTCCCGTTGTCGTCGGTGCGGAAGACCACGTTGATGTCCGAGACGTGCCCGCGCAGGAAGCGGTCCGGCTCCCCCGACGTCCGCCAGCCGATCAGCGGCATTCCCGCGAGCGAGCGGAGCGGGAGGCTGTCGCGCTCGGCGAGCTCCGACTTGGCGGACACGAGCAGGACGTAGGGATCGCGCAGGACCTCCCGCGACTCGAACGGCCCTTCCGGCAGCGGTAGCTCCGCGAAGGTGAGGTCGAGCTCGCCGCGCTCGACGAGGCGAAGCAGGTCGGCGACGTCCGCTTCCTCGTGCACCTGCACCTCGACGCGCGGCCACTCGTCGCGGAAGCGCCGGAGCAGCGCGGGGAGGATGCGCGCGCCGACGCTCTGGAGGATGCCGACGCGGAGCGGGCCGGCCGCTCCTTCGGCCAGGGCGGCCATGTCTGCCTGGGCGGCATCGAGCTGCGCGACGATCGCGTCCGCGTGCCGCAGCAAGAGCAGGCCCGCCTCGGTGAGGGACACGGGACGCGGGCCGCCGGGACGGACGACGAGCCGCTGCCCGACGACGCGCTCGAGGTGCGCGATCTGCTGGCTCACCGCCGACTGCGTGTAGCCGAGCTCGCGCGCTGCGCGGCCGAACGACTGCGTGCGTCCGACGGCTTCGAGCGCGGCCAGATGGCGCAGCTCGAGCCCGAGGAATCCATCACGTTTATTCATGTTAAGCAATTATATCCCGATTTGCACTAATAGTAGAGGGTCTAGGCACGGTGAAGGCTATGAAGCTCGCTGCCGCCCTCGGTCTCGTCTACGTCGTCTGGGGATCGACGTACCTCGGCATCGCCGTGGCCGAGCGCGGGCTGCCGCCGCTGGTCATGCTTTCCATCCGCTTCCTCATCGCCGGAGCGCTCCTGTACGCCTGGGCGCACCGCCGCGGTGAGGTCGCCGCCGAGCGGCCGGGCCGCCGACAGTGGGGCGCCGCAGCCCGCGTCGGCGGTCTTCTGCTCGTCGTCGAGACGGGCGCGCTCGCGTTCGCCGAGAAGCACGTCGCCACCGGCCTCGCCGCCCTCGTCGTCGGGTGCGTGCCGCTCTTCATGGCGGTCATCGACCGCGCCTTCTTCGGTATCCGCATCCCGCTGCTCGCCGGCGCGGGAATCCTCGCCGGCCTCGCCGGCGTCGGTCTCCTCGCGGCCGGCGGCGGGACGATCGATCCGCTGTGGACGCTCGTGCTCCTCGGCGGAGCGCTCGCCTGGGCGGCCGGCTCGGCCTACGCCCGCGTCGCTCCGCTGCCCGGCAGCTCCGTGCTGAGCGCCGGCATGCAGATGCTGTGCGCCGGCGTGATGCTCGCCGTCCTGGCCGGCGCGACCGGCGAGTTCGGCCGCGTGCATCCGAGCGCGATCTCGCTCACCTCCATCGGCTCGATCGCCTACCTCGTCGGCTTCGGCTCGATCCTCGCCTACACCGCGTACGGCTGGCTGCTCAAGAACGCCTCGACGCCGCTGCTCTCCACCTACGCGTACGTGAACCCGGCCGTCGCCGTCGTGCTCGGCTGGGCGCTCGTCGGCGAGCACCTGGGCGCGCGCGAGCTCGTCGCGGGGCTCATCGTCCTCGCATCGGTCGCGCTCATCCTCGTGGCCCGCAGGCCGGCGCCCGCGACCGTCATCGAGCTTCCGCAGCCGGGCGCCTTCGGCGGCGCCCGAGCGCGCCGCTGCGTAGCGCTACCGTAGGTTCGTGACCACGTTCAACCTGCGGCACCTCCGGCTGCGCATCGGAGAGCAGTTCAACGAGCGGATCGACGTGGAGATCGAGCCGCTCGTGCTCGGCGGCCAGGCGTACGCGCCCGACCCGGCGCTCGTCCCGGCTCAGCTGACGGTGACGAAGGCGAGCTCCGGCTCCGTCCTCAAGCTGTCGTTCCGCGTGCGCCTCGAAGGCCCGTGCTTCCGCTGCCTCGCCGACAGCGTGCTCGAGCTCCGCGATCGACGCCCAGGAGTACCAGGCGACGAAGCCGGGGGAGGACGAGGACCTGCGCTCGCCGTACGTCACGGACGACGTGCTCGACCTCTCAGCGTGGGCGCACGACGCGATCGCGCTCGAGCTGCCGGACAAGATCCTGCACGACCCCGACTGCGCCGGCCTGTGCCCGGTGTGCGGCAAGGACCTGAACGTCGAGCCGCACACGCACGAGGAGCAGCACGGCGACTCCCGCTGGGACGCGCTCGACGAGCTCCGCGGCCGGCTTTAGAGCCTTTTAGCCGAAGTCGACGTCGCTGGTTTCGACCGTCCCGGCCGTCCGCCCCGGCGCGGTGTGGAACTTCCAGTACAGGTTCGTGTGCGCGATCACCTTGTCCGGCGTCGGTGCGCCCCAGGGTGACTGGTCTTCCGTCGTGTGGGCGTCGCTGACGAGCGTCGCGTCGTAGCCCCTGACGATCGCGCCGTGGAGGGTCGAGCGGATGCACTCGTCGGTCTGTGCGCCGACGACGACGAGTCGTCCCACGCCGAGGTCCGACAGCACGGTCTCGAGGTTGGTGTCCTCGAAGGAGTCGGCGTAGCTCTTCGCGACGAGCGGCTCGGCGTCGTCCGGCGTCAGCTCGGGCACGATCCGCCAGTTGTCGCTCCCCTGCGCGAGGTTCCCGTCGTCGGAGTGCTGGACCCAGACGACAGGAACTTGTTCCTTCCGCGCCTTCTCGACGAGGGTGCCGACGTTCGCGACGACCGCGTCGCGCTCGTGCGCCCCACCGACGACGCCGTTCTGCACGTCGATGACGAGGAGCGCGGTGTTCGGGCGGTTCTCGAGTGTGGTCATGGCCTCATAAAAGAAGCAGCTCGAGCAGCAGCTCGTCCACTCGCAGAAGACCGAGGCGCTCGGCCGGCTCGCGGGGGAGATCGCGCACGACTTCAACAACCACCTCATGGTCATTCGCGCCGAGGCCGACCTCCTTGAAAGGCGCTTGCCGCGCGACTCGGAGGAGCGGTCGTACGTCCGCGCAATCATCGAGACCGCCGAGCGTGCGGCGCGGCTTACCCGCCGGCTGCTCACGTTCGCGCGCCGACAACCGCTCGAGCCGAAGAACATCGCGATCGACGACGTCGTCCGTGAGCTCGGCTCGATGCTTGAGCAGATTGCGGGCGACAGCGTCAGCGTCGTCCTCGATCTCAAGCCGACGCCTGTCGTGCGCGTCGACGTCGATCAGCTCGAGCAGGTGATCGTCAACCTCGTCTCCAACGCGCGCGACGCAATGCCGACCGGTGGTCGCGTGACCGTCCGGACGTTCACGAGCCGCGGTGGCGCCGTTCTGTCGGTGTCGGACACCGGAGTCGGCATGGACGCCGAGACGCAGCAGCGCGTGTTCGAGCCCTTCTTCACCACGAAGGATCGCGACCAAGGCACTGGGCTCGGCCTGTCGATCGTCGACGGCGTCGTTCGCGACTCGGGCGGCTCGATCGAGATCGAGAGCACCGTCGGCAGGGGCACCGCGGTCCGGATACTGCTGCCCGCTAGCGGTTGACGGCCGACATGTCGGAGTAGCGGTCGCCGGCCGCTTCGCCGATCTCGTCCAGCTCCGCAAGCTCCTGCGCCGTCAACTCGATCTCGCTCGCGGCGGCGTTCTGCTCCAGATACGTCCGGCGGCGCGTGCCGGGGATCGGGACGACGTCGTCGCCGCGCGAGAGCACCCACGCGATCGCAACCTGCGCCGGCGTCGCGCCCTTCGACTCCGCGAGCGCCTTCACGTGCTCGGCCAGCTTCATGTTGCGCTCGAGGTTCTCGCCGGTGAACCGCGGATGGTTCTTGCGGAAGTCGCCGTCGTCGAGCTCGTCGGGCGACGTGAACCGGCCGGCGAGGAAGCCGCGGCCGAGCGGGCTGTACGCGACCAGGCCGATGCCGAGCTCGCGCAACGTGTCGAGGATCGGGCCTTCGGGGTCGCGCGTCCACAGCGAGTACTCCGACTGGAGCGCGGCGATCGGATGCACCGCATGTGCGCGGCGGATCGTCTCCGCCGACGCCTCCGAGAGGCCGAGATGGCGCACCTTTCCCGCGGTCACGAGCTCCGCCATTGCGCCGACCGTCTCCTCGATCGGCGTCTGCGGGTCGACGCGATGCTGGTAGTAGAGGTCGACGTGGTCGGTGCCGAGCCGCTGCAGCGATCCCTCGATCGCCGTGCGGATGTACTCGGGCCGGCCGTCCGGCCGCCGGTCGCTGAAGGCGCCGATGAACTTCGTCGCCACGACGAACTCGTCGCGCCGGCCCTTGATCGCGCGGCCGACGAGCTCCTCGTTCACGCCGCGCCCGTACATCTCGGCGGTGTCGAGGAAGGTGATGCCGAGCTCGAGTGCCCGGTGGATGGTCGCGATCGACTCCGTGTCGTCGCCCTGGCCGTAGAAGGCCGACATGCCCATGCATCCGAGGCCTTGCTCGGAGACGACGAGTCCCTGGCCCAGCGTGCGTTTCTCCATGGTCTGACCGTACCCGCCCGTGGCTATACTGCGCGGCGCTCATGGCCGTCCCGAAGCGGAAAACCTCCAAGTCGCGCCGCGACAAGCGGCGTGCGACCCACGCGATCTCGGCGGCAGTGGTGAACGTCTGCCCCAACTGCGGCGTGCCGAAGCGGCCGCACCATGCGTGCGCGAACTGCGGGACGTACAAGGGCCGCGAGGTCGAACCACTCCGCATCGACGCGCCCTAGGCCCAATGCCCCGGATCGCGGTCGACGCGATGGGGGGTGACCGCGGCCCGGCGGAAGTCGTCGCGGGCGCGCTCGAAGCGGCCGCCGACGGGCTGACGCCGATCCTGTACGGCGCGGCGGGAATCGATACCAGCGGCCTCGAGCTGCGCGAGACCGACGGCGTCATCGAGATGAATGAGAAGCCGGCCGAGGCTGTGCGCGGAAAGCCGGAGAGCTCGCTCGTCTCCGCGGTGCGCGCGGTCACCGAAGGCGACGCCGACGCCGTGGTGTCCGCCGGGAACACGGGCGCGATGCTCGCCGCCGGCCTGCTCGAGCTGCGTCGCGTCCCGGGCGTGCTGCGTCCTGCGATCGCCGTCCCGATTCCGGCGCAGCGCGGCCCTTCGGTGCTCATCGACGCGGGCGCAAACGCGGACGCGCGTCCCGAGCATCTCGTGCAGTTCGCCACCATGGGCGCGGTCTTCGCGGAGGAGATGCTCGGCATCGCGAACCCTGTTGTGCGGCTTCTCTCCATCGGCGAAGAGCCGGAGAAGGGGAACCAGCTGACCATCGAGGCGCACGCGCTCCTCGCCGCCAGCGACCTGAACTTCGCCGGCAACTGCGAGGGCCGCGACATCCTGTCCGGCGCCGCCGACGTGGTCGTCACCGACGGCTTTACCGGCAACGTCGCGCTGAAGCTCCTGGAGGGGACGATCATGAGCCTCCTCGACGCGTTCCGTGAGGAGATCGCGGCCAACACGCGCGGCACGGTGGGCGGCCTGCTCATCCGGCCGGCGGCGCGGCGGCTGCGCAAGCGGCTCGATCCGGACACGTACGGCGGCGCCTACCTGCTCGGCCTCCGCGGCCTCGCGGTCGTCGCGCACGGGAACTCGTCCCGGACGGCGATCGCGAACGCGATCCGCCTCGCCGCCCGCGGAGTCGAGCGCGACGTCGTCGGCAGGCTTGCAGCTCGGATGCACCAGCCCGCTGAGGCTGTATGATCGGCGCGCTTTCAGCCCCCGGAAACCAAATGAGGTGACATGGCAGCGTCGCGTGAGGAAGTCTACGAGCGGGTCAAGGAAGTTCTGACCGAGCAGCTCGGAATCGAAGAGGCCGACATCACGGAGGAGGCCTCGTTCCAGGAGGACCTCGACGCCGACTCCCTCGACCTCGTCGAGCTGATCATGGAGCTCGAGGATCAGTTCGGGATCAAGATCTCCGACGAGGACGCCCAGAAGATCACGACTGTCGGGCAGGCCGTCGACTACGTCGCGTCGCACCAGTAGCGGCACGCGCGGTCGAACCCTCGCCGAGCTGATCGACGCGCTTCCTGCCGCGGCAGCCGCGACGGCATTCACTCACTCGTCCTGGGCGGCAGAGCGCACCGCCTCGTACGAGCGCCTCGAGTTCCTCGGCGACAGCGTGCTCGAGCTCGCGGTGGCGCACGCGCTCTATGCGGGTCATCCGGATTTCTCCGAGGGACGACTCGCGAAGGTGCGCTCGCACGTCGTGTCGCGCGCGAGCTGCGCGGTCGTCGCCCACGAGCTCGAGCTCGGCCGGCGGTTGGCCGCGTACAGCGATGGCGAGGACGCGAGCCGGCTCGCCAAGAACCGAAACGTGCTGGCAGCGCTGCTCGAAGCTGTGCTCGGCGCGCTCTTCCTCGAGCATGGCTTCGCTCCGATCGAGGACGCGATCGTGGACGCATTCTCGGATCGCATCGAGTACGCGCTGACGACGTTCGTCGACCACAAGACGGAGCTGCAGGAGGTGCTCGCCCGCATGGGCCGGCAGGTCAACTACGAGGTCGTGGACGCCGTCGGGCCGCCGCACGAGCGCCACTTCACCTGCGCCGCGGTCGTCGACGGCGAGCGGCTCGGCGTGGGCGAGGGCAAGTCGAAGAAAGCGGCCGAGCAGGAGGCCGCCCGCGAAGCCCTTCAAGCTCTGGCATCCTGAGAGCCGTGACCCGCCAGAAGCATTCCGACAAGGCGCTCGACGAGCGGCTCGAAGAGCCGGACGAGCAGGCCGAGCCGCGCGGGGTCCTCGAGCTCTTCGAGCGGGACGAGGACGCCCCGCTCGCCCGGGAGCCCGGGGAATCCGACGACAAGTAGCGCCGTCCAGGGCCGCGGTTAGGGTCCTCTTCACGTGCATCTCCGTGCCGTCAAGATCCGCGGGTTCAAGTCGTTTCCCGACCCGGTCGAGGTTCGCCTCGAGCCGGGCGTCGGCGTGATCGTCGGCCCGAACGGATCCGGCAAGTCGAACGTCTCCGACGCCATCCGCTGGGCCGCCGGCTCGCTCAGTCCCCTCGAGCTGCGCGCCGAGAAGCCCGACGACGTCCTGTTCGCCGGCGCGGCCAACCGCGGCGCGGCCGATTTCTGCGAGGTCGAGCTGATGTTCGACAACTCGGACGGCACGCTGCCGGTCGACTACGCCGAGCTGTCGGTCGCGCGCAGGCTGCATCGCGGCGGCGAAGGGCAGTACCTCCTCAACAAGACCGGCGTGCGGCGCATCGACCTCGTCGAGCTGCTCGCCGACCTCGGGCTCGGCCAGGGCATGCACTCGATCATCGGGCAGGGCAAGGTCGAGGCCATCCTCGCGTCGAAGCCGGAGGAACGCCGGGCGCTCATCGAGGAGGCCGCAGGCCTCGGGCGCTTCAAGGCGCGTCGGCATCGCGCCGAGCTGAAGCTCGCGCGCGTTGCGATCCAGGTCGAGCGTGCACGCGACCTCGAGGCGGAGGTGCGCAAGCGACTGCGCCCGCTCGCACTGCAGGCGACTGCGGCCGAGCGCGCCGAAAAGCTTCTCGGCGAGCTCGCGAAGCTGCGCGCGCGCATCGCCGAGCTCGATCTCTCGACGCTCGACGACCGGCTCGGCGAGGCTGCCGGCCGGCGTGCGGCCGCCGCGCTCGCGAAGCGCGGCGCCGAAGAGCGGCTCGAGGCCGTGCTCGCCGAGCGCGGGCAGGCCGAGGAGGAGCTCGCGGACGCGGCAGGCGCGCGCGAGCAGGCGATGCAGGAGCTGTACCGGCTGCGCAGCGCGGCCGAGCGCGTCGGCATGCGGCGCGAATCGGCGGAGTCGCTGCTGCGCCGGCTGCGCGACGAGCTGCGAGCAGCCGCGCCGCGTGCTCGACGAGCGCGTGCGCCTCGAGCGTGCGGCGCTCTCGGAACAGGTGCGTCTGCTCGAAGAGCGGCTGCGCGCGCTCGACCGTGCACTCGCCGAGCGCGAAGGGTTGCCGCCTGCGGCGCGTGCGCTCGCCGAGGAGGGCGAGCGGATCGCGCTCTCGCTCCTCGACGTCGAGGCCGGGAACGAGCGGGCGGTCGCGGCCGCGCTCGGCCCCCGCGCGTCCGCGATCGTCGTCGCCGACGTCGCATCCGGGTTCGCGCTCCTCGAGCGTGCGCGCTCGGCCGGGCTCGGCAGCCTCGTCGTGCTCGTCGGCCGCGACCCGGCGACCTCGTCCGCGAGCTGCCGGTCGTGTCGAAAGAGGACTCTGCTCTCGTCCACGGTTCCGGCGGTCACGCGCCGAAGGCTTCGGGTACGACCCCGCGCGCGGCGAGCTGTGGTTCGCGGGCGAGACGGCGGAAGCGGTGCTGCTCGAGCTGCAGGCGCGACGGCGCACGCTCGCCGCCGAGCTCGACACGCTGCGCCGGCGCACCGACGCTCCGATCCCGACGCTGCGTACTCGGTCGAAGCCGATCCGATCGTCGCGCGCGAAGCTGCGCTCGTCGAACGGCTCGTGCGCGTGCTCGACATTCCCGCGTCTCGATTCGAGACGCCGCTGCGCGCGCGCGTCGACGCCGGCGCGGCCCGCACCGGCGAGCTGGGCGAGGAGCTCCGCCGACTCGGCGCGGCCGAGGTCGAGCTGCGGCAGGCGTTGTCCGAGGCGGCCGAGCGCGCGTCGGCGATCGACGTCGAGACGGCGCGCATCGAGGCCGAGGCCGACGAGGCCAGGCGCCGGCTCGCGGACACCGGCACCGAGGAGCGCGCGGAGGGCGACGACCGCGACGAGCTCGCCGACCGTGCGGAGCGGCTCGAGCGGCGGCGCGAGAGCCTCGGCCAGGTGAACCCGCTCGCGAAGGAGGAGTACGACGCCGAGAAGATCCGGCTCGAAGAGCTGACGACGCAGCGCGCGGATCTCGAGCAGAGCCTCGACGAGCTGGACAAGCTGCGCACGGAGCTGACCGAGACGGTCGAGCGCCGCTTCGCGGAGACGTTCGACGCGGTGCAGGCCAACTTCGCGGAAGTGGCGGCGACGCTCTTCCCCGGCGGCGAGGGCCGCCTGCGGCTGACGGAGTCCGAGGACGAGGAGGAGCAGCCCGGGATCGAAGTGGAGCTTCGCCCCGCCGGGAAGCGCGTGCAGCGGCTGTCGCTCCTGTCCGGCGGCGAGAAGGCGCTCGGCGCGATCGCGTTCCTGTTCGCACTCTTCCTCGCGCGTCCGTGCCCGTTCTACTTGCTCGACGAGGTGGAGGCTGCGCTCGACGACACGAACATCGGTCGCTTCGTCGAGCTGCTGCGGCGCTATGCAGACCGCGCGCAATTCGTCGTCATCACGCACCAGAAGCGCACGATGGAAGCGGCCGACATCCTGTACGGCGTGACCATGGGCGGCGACGGTGTGTCGCAGGTCGTCTCGCGCCGCCTGCCGCGCGAAGAAGCAGAAGCCGTCAGCGCCGCGTAGGTGTCAGACACCGATCCTGGTGTCTGACACCGGGAACTGCGCCCGCGCGCACGGCCGTCACAGTTGCGTGACGCAAACGTTCAGGTACCAGGTACCCAAACGGAATCGTGTGGAAGTCGTGACACTTTCGTAACGGGGCCTGGCCCCGGTCGTGTCCCTGATGGACATCTGCGAGGGCCGGTTAGTGTGGCGCGATGTCGCGGAGCTGGGCCGAGCTACTCGGTGAAGAAGAGGCCGCGCCCGAACCGGAGACGGAACGGGCGGGGATGTTCTCGCGCCTGCGCGACTCGCTCTCGAAGTCGCGCCGCGCGCTGACGGAGCAGATCCAGGTCGCAGCGTTCGATCCCGGCGACGATCTCTCCTGGGAGCGGCTCGAGGAAGCGCTGCTGCAAGCGGACGTCGGCGTGCCGGCGACCGCCGAGCTCGTGCGCCGGCTCGAGGCGCGCGGTGACATCGCCGCGCTTCCGGACGAGATCGCCCTGCTCTTCGGCGAGCCGCCGACGCTGGACGTGAAGCACGCGCCCGCGGTCATCCTCGTCGTCGGCGTGAACGGCACGGGGAAGACGACGACGATCGGCAAGCTGTCGGCCACGCTCGCGCAGCACGGCCACTCCGTCGTCGTCGCTGCGGCCGACACCTTCCGGGCGGCCGCCGAGGAGCAGCTCGAGATCTGGGCGCAGCGCGCCGGCGCCGACTTCGTCGGCTCGGAACGCGGCGCCGATCCGGCCGCGGTCGCCTACGACGCCATCGAGGCGGCGCAGGCGCGCGGCCGCGACGTCGTCCTCGTCGACACCGCCGGCCGCCTGCACACGCAGACGAACCTCATGGAGGAGCTCGCGAAGGTGCGCCGCGTGATCGAGCGCAAGCTCGACGGCGCGCCGCACGAGACGCTGCTCGTCGTCGACGCGACGACGGGCCAGAACGGCGTGCAGCAGGCGCGCCTCTTCAAGGAAGCGGTCGGTGTCACCGGCGTCGCGCTGACGAAGCTCGACGGGTCGGCGAAGGGCGGGGTCGCAATCCCGATCGCCTACGAGCTCGGCCTCCCGGTCAAGCTCGTCGGCGTCGGTGAACAGGTCGAGGACCTGCGCCCGTTCGACGCGCAGGACTACGCGCGCGCTCTTACTTCGGCGGGATGAGCTTCACCGCGTACTCGACGATGCTGCCCGGATTGACGACGTTGACGTTCGCGTAGAACTCGACCTGGACGGACTTGTAGTCACCGGCCTTCCAGCCCGTCTTGCCGAGCGCGTCCTCGAGCGCGGCGTTCCACCCGTCCCAGTGTCCCTTGATCGAATCTCCGGCCTTGGCCGTCCCGGTCACCGGCTTCTGTTTCTTCGCCATGCGTGCCCTCCCTCGGTCTTGGTTGCGCGACGTTATCGCGCGGCGCGTGCCATGACCAGCTCCGCGGCGGCGACGTTCCCTTTGCGCTCGTGCAGCTCGATCGCCTCCGTGAGGCGGCCGGAGGCCGCGAGCGCGTCCGCGAGCCGGATCGTGTCGGTGCCTTCGAGGCGGACGAGGGCCTCGTGGGCGAGCCGCGCGGCTTCGTCCGGCTGTCCGCGCAGCTCGGCGAGCCGCGCGGCGGCGAGGCGCGTGTCGACGAAGCCGCCGAGGTCGCGCTCGTCGACGGTGCTCCGAGCGATCTCGACCAGCTCCTCCGCCTCGTCGAGCCGGCCGCTCTCGAGGACGACGCGCGCGAGCGACGCCGCCATGTGTCCCGCGAGCGGCCCCGCGCCCGCGTCTGCGAACAGGCCGCGGCCGAGGCGGAGCTCGCGCTCCGCGGCGCCGAGATCGCCGGCGAGGATCTCGATCGCAGCGATCACCTCCGCGAGGCCTGCGCGGAGGAGTGGGAGGGCGAGCTCCTCGTAGATCGCGGCCGCACGCGCGGCGTGCGCGTGCGCCTCGTCGAACGAGCCCTGCATCGCGGCGAGATACGCGAGCGCGCTGACGACCGCCGCTTCGAGCACGCGGCTGGGCGCGTCGTCGTCGAGGAGCTCGCGGCAGCGTCGCGCCGCGCTCGCAGCCGGCTCCGGTCCGTACACGAGCGCCGAACAGAAGAGGTCGGCCGTGCGCGTCACCTCGGCAGCGTCTTCCGCGCGGCGCGCATGCTCGAGCGCGCGTTCGGCCTGCTCGGCGGCTTCGGCGCAGCGTCCGGCCGAGTACGAGAGCAGCGCGAGGCGACGCCACGCGCGGCAGAGGCCGGCGTCGTCGCCGAGCGAGCCGAAGACGCGCACCGCCTCGGTCGCGACCTCGCCGAGGTCGTCGTCCGCTGCATGCAGCTGATGCCGCCGTGCGGCGCGCTCCAGCCGTGCGTACCACTCCTGCTGCACGTCGCCAGTTCGTTCCGCGATCTCAACCGCCTCGTCGATCGCTGCCGCCGCTGCGTCGATGTCGCCGACCGCCCAGCTCGCGGCCGCGAGGCCGCGCAGTGCAACGGGCCGGCCCTGGCCGAGATCGGCGAGCGAGAGCGCTCGGTCGAGCAGGCTCCGCGCCGCAGGCATGTCGTCGCGGACGTGCGCGCGCCGGCCGGCCGCCGCGAGCAGAGCCCCGGCGCGCTCGGCGAGTTCCTCGTCGGGAACGCCGAGCTCGGCGCGATATCGCGCCGTCTGTTCGAGGTGGTACCCGACGAGCTCGTCCTCCGCGCCGCGCGCGTCGAGCCACGCTGCGAAACGCTCGTGCAGCTCGGCGCGCAGCGCTTTCGGGATCCCGCTGTACGCAGCGTCGCGGATGAGCGCGTGGCGGAAGCGGAAGCGGTCCTCGTCCTGCGCGCCGGAGAGATCGGGGCGGACGAGCTCCTTGCGAACGAGCGAGAGGAGCGTCGCCGCGACGTCGTCGCGTTCCTCGTCGCGCGAGAGCTCGGCGACGGCGGCACGCGAGAAGTCGCGGCCGGCGACCGAGGCGCGCTCGAGCACCGCCCGCTCGTTCGGCTCGAGCCGGTCGAGCCGCGCCGCGAGCAGCGCCTGGATGGTCGGCGGGATGGCCGCGTCGGGCCCGTACTCGGCCACCATCGCGACGAGCTGCTCGAGGAAGAGCGGGTTGCCCTCCGCCGCCTCCTCGATCTGCTGCCGCGCCGACGGTTCGATCGGCCATTCGGCCGCGAGCTCGTCGAGCAGCGCCGCCGACTCGTCTCCGCTCAGCGCCTCGAGCGCGATTGCCGCGCCCGGCCAGCGCGGGCGCTCGTCGGACAGTTCCGGCCGTGCGAGGCAGAGGAGGAGGATCGGGGCGGCGCGGCTCCAACCGGCGACGTACTCGATGAGGTCGAGGAACGTCGGCTGCGCCCAGTGCAGGTCCTCGAAGCAGACGAGCAGCGGCCGCTCGGCGGCCAGCCGTTCGAACAGCCGCCGCACGGCGAAGAAGGTCTCCTCGCTCGAGTCGCCGGCAAGCAGTTGCTCTTCGCCCGCTTCCGCGAGCAGCTCTCGCAGCGGCAGGAATGTGATCCCGTCGCCGTAGGGAACGCAGCGCGCGGTGAGCACACGCGCGTCCGGCCCGGCACGGGCGAGAAACTCGCGTGCCACGCGCGACTTCCCGACGCCGGCGCTGCCGGTGACTGTCACGAGGCGGCAGGCGGTATCGCGCACCACTGCTCCGAGCTCCTCGTCGAGCAGCGCGAGCTCCCGCACGCGGCCGACGAGCGGCGCGTCGAGGCGGCGCGCGTACGGCGTCGCATCCGCGATGGTGTCGAGCACGCGCCAGGCCTCCACCGGCTCGCGCTTGCCCTTCGCGGCGACCGCGCCCGCCGGTTCGAGCACGGTCGCGTTCGCGACCAGCCGCCGGGTGGCTGCGCCGATGAGGATCTCCCCGGGCGCCGCCGCCTCCTCGAGCCGCTTCGCCGTGTTGACCGCATCCCCGGTGACGAGCGTCGTCGCGCCGTCGCCCGTCACGACCTCGCCCGTGTTCACGCCGATGCGGACCTGCAGGCCGAGCGGGGCCGCGGCATCGCGCATCTCCACCGCCGCCTGCACGGCCCGGAAGGCGTCGTCCTCGTGGACGGCCGGCACGCCGAAGACGGCCATCACCGCGTCGCCGATGAACTTCTCCACGGTGCCGCCGACGCGTTCGACCGGCGCGCGCATCGCCTCGAACCAGCGGGTCATGACCTCGCGCAGCGCCTCGGGGTCCAGCCTCTCGCCGAGCTCGGTCGAGCCCGCGACGTCGCAGAAGAGCACCGTGACCGTCTTCCGCATGACGGCGGCTGCGGAGGCCATGCCGACAGTGTCCCTCCAAGAGCCAAAAGGCGCAAAGTGCCGCCAGTACACTGGCCAGCTGTGTTCGACGCCCTTTCGGACAAGCTTCAGAGCGCCCTCGGCGACCTCCGCAGCCGCGGAACGCTCGACGAGGAGGCCATCTCCCGCGCCATGCGGGAGGTGCGGCTGGCGCTGCTCGAGGCGGACGTCAACCTCGAGATCGCGCGCGAGTTCGTCGGCCACGTGCGCGAGCGTGCGCTCGGCCAGGACGTCCGCAAGAGCCTGACGCCCGGCCAGCAGGTGGTGAAGATCGTCCACGACGAGCTCACCGCCCTGATGGGCTCGGGCTCGTCGCAGCTCGCGTTCTCGCCGCGGCCGCCGACGACGATCCTCCTCGCCGGCCTCCAGGGCTCGGGCAAGACGACGGCCGCCGGCAAGTTGGCGCTCCTGCTGAAGAAGGACGGCAAGAAGCCCGCGCTCGTCGCCGCCGACCTCCAGCGCCCGGCCGCGATCGACCAGCTCATGCAGCTCGGCGAGCAGGTCGGCGTCCCGGTCTACGCGGACGAGCGCTCCGACCCGGTCAAGGCCGTGCGCGACGGCATCGAGCGCGCGAAGGCGGACGGCCGCGACGTCGTCATCCTCGACACCGCCGGGCGCCTGCACGTGGACGAGGCGCTGATGGAGGAGCTCGCCGCCGTGCGCCGCGAGGCGAAGCCGACGAACGTGCTTCTCGTCCTCGACGCGATGACGGGCCAGGAGGCGGTGAACGTCGCGAAGGCGTTCCAGGAGCGCATCGACTTCGACGGCGTCCTGATGACGAAGCTCGACGGCGACGCGCGCGGCGGCGCGGCGCTGTCGGTGAAGCACGTCACAGGCCGCCCGATCAAGCTCGCGTCCGTCGGCGAGAAGCTCGACGCGCTCGAGTGGTTCCACCCCGACCGGATGGCGTCGCGCATCCTCGGGATGGGCGACGTGCTCACGCTCATCGAGCGCGCCGAGGCCGCGGTCGGCGACGACGAGAAGGAAGAGCTCGAGCGCCGGATGATGAAGGGCGAGTTCTCCTTCGACGACTTTCTCAAGAGCTACAAGATGCTGCGCCGCATGGGTCCGCTTCAGGGCGTGCTGAAGATGATCCCGGGCATGGGCAAGCAGCTCGAGGGGCTCGACCAGGTGAACGAGAAGGAGCTCGGCCGCGTCGAGGCGATCATCCTCTCGATGACGCCGCACGAACGGCGCGTCCCGCACGTCATCGACGGGTCGCGGCGGAAGCGGATCGCGGCCGGGAGCGGCACCACCGTGCCCCAGGTCAACCAGCTGCTCGAGGCCCGAAAGCAGATGGCGAAGATGATGAAGATGATGGGATCGGGCAAGATGCCCCAGATCCCCGGAGCTGCCGCCGGCGCCAAGCCGAGGGCAAGCGCAACACGGAAGTCCTCCAGCAAGCGAAAGAAGAAAGCGAGAAGGTGAGTCAATGTCAGTGAAATTGAGGTTGACGCGGGTCGGGTCGAAGAAGAACCCGATCTACCGCGTCGTCGCCGCCGACACGCGTTCGCCGCGTGACGGCAAGTTCATCGAGATCGTCGGCCGGTACAACCCGCAGCACGAGCCGTCGCTGATCGAGTTCGACGAGGAGAAGGTTCGGAGCTGGCTGCAGAAGGGCGCGCAGCCGACGGATCCCGTCGCCAAGCTGCTGAAGGTCAAGGGAATCTCGTAGCCGTGGACGAGCTGCTCGCGGAGTTGGCGCGGCGGCTCGTCGACGAGCCCGACGCCGTGCGCGTCGAGCAGGTCGAGGGCGACGACGGGTCGCTCGTCTTTCGCCTGCACGTCGCCGAGGGCGACGTGGGCAAGGTAATCGGCCGGCAGGGGCGCATCGCGCGTGCGCTGCGGACGATCGTGCGCGCCGGCGGCCCGAACGCGGGTCGCCGGATGCAGCTCGAGATCGTCGGGTAGTGGTCGCCACTCTGTACGACATCCACGGGAATCTCGCCGCGCTCGAGGCGGTGCTCGCGGAGATCCCGGAGGACGCGACCATCGTCGTCGGCGGCGACGTCTGCTTCGCCGGTGAGCAGCCGGCCGAGACGCTGGAGCGGTTGCGCGCGCTCGGCGACCGCGTCGTCTGGGTGCGCGGCAACATGGACCGAGAGATCACGACGGAGTAGCACCTGAGCGCCGAGCAGGTCGCGTTTCTCCACGGGCTCCCGCCGACGGTGCAGATCGATCGCGTCCTGTACTGCCACGCAACGCCGCGCAACGACATGGACATCTTCACCGAGCGCACGCCCGAGGAGCGCATCGCATTCCTCTTCGAGGACGTCGACGCCGACGTCATCGTCTGCGGGCACACGCACATGCAATTCGAGCGCACGATCGCGGGCAAGCGCGTGATCAACTCCGGGAGCGTCGGCGCAGCCGTTCGAGGAGAGACCGGGCGCGTACTGGATGCTCGACCTCGTGCACCGGTTCACGCCGTACGAGGGCGCGCCCGCTCCGGAGCCCACGCGCGGCCGAAACGCTCGCCGAGTTCACCCGCATTGGCCTCTGACCTCGTCCCGGTGGGCCGTGTAGGCCGGCCGCACGGGATCGACGGCGCGTTCTTCGTCGAGGTGCCGAGCGACAATCCCGCCGTCTTCGCGAACGGCGCCGAGCTCTATGTCGGCGACGAGCCCGCGAAGGTGGTCGTCTCCCGCCGCGGAGGCGGGAACCGGCCGGTGATCAAGCTCGACCGCCCGGCCGAGCGCGGCGCCGTCCTGGCCGTGCCCCGCGAGAGCCTCCCTCCGCTCGGCGAGGACGAGTACTACGCCTTCCAGCTCGTCGGCCTGGCCGTCGAGGAGGAAGGAGGCCGGTTCCTGGGCCGCGTTGCCGACGTGGTCGATTACCCTGCGAACGACGTGCTCGAGCTGGACTCGGGCGTGTTCCTGCCGCTCGTCGAAGCCTGCGTGCGGTCGGTGGATGTCGAGGGTGGGCGGATCGTGGTGGCGCAAGGCTTTGCAGACCCGCAATGAGAGTCGACGTCTTCACCCTCGTCCCGCACGCGTTCGCCTGGCTCACGGAGCAGCGGCCGATCGCAGGCATCCTCGGAGACGGGCTCGAGCTGCGCCTCTTCAGCTACCGCGACACGACGCCGCTCCGGGCCGGCCAGGTCGACGACGAGCCGTACGGCGGCGGCGCCGGGATGGTCCTGCGCGTCGACGTCGTCGCGGCGGCGCTCGAGGCGGCCTACGGCGACGAGCCGCCGCGCCGGGTGATCGCGCTCACGCCGCAGGGGCGGCCCCTGACGCAGGAGGTCGTGGAGGAGCTCGCCGGCGAGGAGGAGATCACGCTCCTCTCGTCGCGCTTCGAGGGCTTCGACGACCGGATCGTGCAGCACCTGTGCAGCGACGCCATCTCGATCGGCCCGTACGTGCTCTCCAATGGGGAGCTGCCGGCGATGGTGCTGCTCGACGCGGTCGCGCGCCGGCTGCCGGGCGCGCTCGCCGAGGGCTCCGGGGAGATGGAGAGCTTCTCGGCCGAGCTCGGCGGGGCGCTCGAGTACCCGCACTACACGCGGCCCCCGGACTTCCGCGGCTGGACGGTGCCGGACGTGCTCCTCTCCGGCGACCACGCGCGCATCGACGCCTGGCGCAGGGGCAACGTCAGATGAGGGACCCGCTCGGCCGTCTCTTCCCGAACCTGCCCCGGCCCGTCCGCGTCGCGCTCGACTGGTTCCTGACCATCGCAGGGGCGATCGTCATCGTCCTCGCCCTGAAGGCGTACGTCGTCAACCCGTACCGGATCCCGTCGTCGTCGATGGAGCCGACGCTGCACTGCGCGCGGCCCGCGCCCGGCTGCGAGGCCGGCTTCAGCGACCGCGTGCTCGCCTGCCGGATCTGCCTCGACTTCTCGAGCCCGCATCGCGGCCAGATCATCGTCTTCAACACACCGCCGCTCGCGCTCGTGAAATGCGGCGCCGGCGGCACCTTCGTCAAGCGCCTGATCGGGCTGCCCGGGGAGACGGTCAAGGAGGACAACGAGGGCTATATCTGGATCAAGCCGTTCCGCGGGACAACCTTCCACAAGCTGAAGGAACCGTACGTCCAGGCCCAACGGCGCTTGGCAGACACCTCTCATTATGGAAAGAGTTGGCAGGTGCCCCTGGGCGACTACTTCTTCATGGGAGACAATCGCGCCCAGTCGTGCGATTCGCGGGAGTGGGGGTCGGTCCCGCGGAAGAACTTGATCGGAACCGTGTTCTTCGTCTACTGGCCCCCCAACCGCATCGGGTTCCGCTAAGGAGCTGGCATGAGCAGGCTCGAACAGGTGGCCCCGGGGCTGCGGCGCTGGTCGGCCTGGCATCCCGAATGGCGGCAGGAGGTCGGCTCCGTCGCCGTGGATACGCCCGACGGGCTCGTCCTCATCGACCCGCTCGACCCGCCGCCGGAGGTGCGCTCGCCGGCGCACGTGCTCATCACCCTCTACGCCCACGGCCGTTCCGGCGGCGACCTCGGAGCGGAGCACGTCTGGGCGCCGGCCCGCGGCGTCCGGAAGCTGAAGAACCGCGGCGTCGTCGTCACCGACCCGTTCGAGGCCGACCCCGAGCTGCCGGGCGGGATCAAGGCGTTCGCGACCGCCCACGAGGGCGAGGTCGTCTACTGGCTGCCCCAGCAGAAGGCGCTCGTCGTCGGGGACGTGCTCCTCGGGGCCGGCGCGAAGCCGCACGCGACCTCGGAGCCGCTCCGGCTCTGCCCGGAGAACTGGCTCGAGGGAGCGACGACGAAGAAGCTCGTGAAGTCGCTCCTCCCGCTCCTGGATCTGCCCGTGGAGCGGATCCTCCTCGCGCACGGCGCTCCCGTGCTCCAGGGCGGCAAAGACGTGCTCGCGGCGCTCATCGCGCCCGAATAAGACGCCGGTGCCAGACACCGCGGTGTCTGGCACCGGCAACCCTCTATTTCGCTAACCTGCGCTCCGGCCTGCGGGTCGCCTTTTCCCATGAGCAATGTCATCGATTCGATCGAGCGCGCCCAAATGCGCAAAGTTCCCCGCTTCAAGGCGGGGGACACGGTGCGCGTGCACTTCCAGGTGATCGAGGGCCAGCGCCGTCGCGTGCAGGTGTTCGAGGGCATCGTGATCAAGCGGCAGGGCTCGGGCGCCCGCGAGACCTTCACGGTCCGGAAGCAGTCGTTCGGCGTCGGTGTCGAGCGCACGTTCCCGCTGCATTCGCCCAAGATCGAGAAGATCGACGTGGCCGCCGTCGGCGACGTCAACCGGGCCAAGCTCTACTACCTCCGCGGCCGCGTCGGCAAGAAGGCCCGCGTCCGCGAGCAGCGCTACAGCGGCGCAAGGCCGGAGGCCGATGACAGCTCTGAGACGAGGCGCGTAGCGCAGTGCTCGAGGACGAAGTGCCGGCGGAGGTTGAGACCGAGGAACCGGTCGAGGCCGAAGTCGACACTGTCGCAACGCCCGAGTAGCGCGCTATCGTCGGCCGCGTGAAGCGGACCGGCCAGAGGCTCCTCAAGTTCGACCGGAACCTCGGTGCACGCTTCGTCGCCGGCGCCGATGAGGCGGGACGCGGATCGCTCGCGGGGCCGCTCGTCGTGGCGGGCGTGCTGCTCGACTACGCCGCGCTGAAGGAACATCGCGTGCGGCCGCTCGCGTATCTCAACGACTCGAAGCAGTGCTCCGAGGAGCGGCGCGAGGAGCTGTTCCACGCCGTGCTCGGTTGCGCGGAGAAGGTCGTCGTGCGTGCGATCCCGGCCGGCGACATCGACCGCAACGGGCTGCACAAGTCGAACCTCGCCGGGCTGCGCGCGATGCTGCAGGCGCTGTCGCCGCCGGCGGAGGCGTGCCTCGTCGACGGCTTCCGGCTCGGGCCGCTCGCGCCCGAGCACACCGCCGTCGTCGACGGCGACGAGAAGAGCGCAGCGATCGCGGCCGCGTCGATCGTCGCAAAGGTGACGCGCGACCGTTTGATGCGCAGGCTCGACGCGCTCTATCCCGCGTACGGGTTCGCGCAGCACGTCGGCTACATCACGCCCGGACATTCGGCGGTCGTGCGTGAGCGCGGGCCGTCCGCCGTGCACCGCCTGTCGTTTCAGGCTCTCTGTTACCGGTGAACTCGGCCGAGCGCCGGGCCGCGCGCTGGTACCGGCTGCGCGGCTGGCGCATCCTCGGCGCGAACGTCTGGGCGGGACGCAACGAGATCGATCTCGTCGCGCGCCGCGGTCGAAGCCTGCGCTTCGTCGAGGTGAAGGAGAAGACCGGGCCTCGTTTCGGCGATCCGGCGGAGATGGTGACCGAGGAGAAGCAGCGCCGCGTGCGGCGCGCCGCCGCCGCGTTCCTCGCGTCGCATCCGGAGCTGCGCGGCCTCGACGTCTCCTTCGACGTCGTCGCGGTGCGCGAAGGCGAGTTGCGCAGGATCGCGGACGCCTTCTAGGTCTGACGCGTCGTGGACTGGTACGTGTTGAACGCGCGCGATTGCCCGTGGGTCGAGGGCGACAAGACGGGCCTGTACGTCGGCTTCGAGGACGAGGAGAACAACCCGTTCCCGCAGCTCGGCCTGAACGTCCGCATTCTCGAGCCGGGGCAGGCGATCGGGATGTACCACTATGAGGCGGGCCAGGAGGATTTCCTCGTTCTCGAGGGCGAAGGGGTGGCGATCGTGGACGGCGAGGAGCGTCCGATGGGCAAGTGGGATCTCCTCCACTGCGAGCCCGGCGTCGCGCACATGATCAAGGCGACCGGCGACCGGCCACTTCTGCTCGTGTGCGCGGGCGCGCGCATCGACGAGGAGATCGATGGGACGATGTACGTCGCGAACGAGGCTGCGCGCAGGCACGGCGTGTCGGTCGATGCCGACACGGCCGACAAGCGCGTCGTGTACGCCGACTACAACTTCAAGTGGACCGACTACCAGGACGGATGGCTGCCCGAATGAGGGACTGGTTCATCGTCAACGCGCGCGATGCTCCCTGGCTCGACACGACGATGGGCAAGTTCTGCTCGTTCGAGGTGGACGGCGAGCGATTCGCGCAGATGGGCTTCAACCTGAACGTGCTCGCGCCCGGCGAGCCGATGGCGATGTATCACCGCGAGGACGGGCAGGAGGCGTTCCTCGTGCTCGACGGCGAGTGCACGCTCATCGTCGAGGGAGAGGAGCGGCCGTTGCGGAAGTGGGACTTCTTCCACTGTCCGCCGCAGGTGCCGCACGTGATCGTCGGCGCGGGCGACCGGCCGTCGCCTCGTCCTCGCCGTCGGGTCGCGCATGAACGGCCGCGGCGTCTTCTATCCGGCCGATCCGGTCGCGCAAAAGCACGGCGCCGCCCCGGCCGCCGATACCGCCGAGTCCGAAGGAGGCGTACGCCGGCCACCGGATCGACAAGGCGGCATACCAGGAGGGCTGGCTGCCGGAGTAGCGAAGTCCACGGTTCGTGGCCGTCACGCAGGAGGAGCTGTACGCGACGCTGGACCTCGAGCTCTCGTGGTCCGAGCGCGCGCTGCCCGAGAACGTGCGCACGAAGCACGTCCACCGGCTGCATCCGTACCACGGCAAGTTCATCCCGCAGCTCGTCGAGGTGCTGCTCGACCGGTACCTGCCGGCCGGCGGGCGCGTGCTCGATCCGTTCGCCGGCTCCGGGACGACGCTCGTGCAGGCGCTCGAGTCGGGGATGGACGCGACAGGCACGGAGCTGGCGGCATTCAACTGCCTGCTCATGCGCGTCAAGACCGCGCACTACGACGTCGACGCGCTCGGCGCGGAGCTGCGTGACGTCTGTGCGCGTCTCGGCTCGCGCGCGACGAAGGCGCGGCCCACGGCGTACCTGCGCCGGTGGTACGAGCCGCAGGCGGCGAAGGAGCTGCTCGGGTTCCGCGAGCTGATCGGCGAGTACGAGCATCAGGATGTGCTGCGCGTCATCCTGTCGCGCGCCGCGCGCTCGGCGCGGCGCACCGCGCACTTCGACCTCGAGGCGCCGCGCGCGCCGCAGGTCGGGGAGTACTGGTGCCACAAGCACCGGCGCACGTGCCGTCCGGTCGAGTCGGCCGCGGCGTTTCTCCGGCGTTACACGCTCGACACGCTGGAGCGGATCGCGGAGTTCGCGTCCGTCCGCGACGAGACGCGGACGCGCCGCGTCCTCCACGGCGACTCGCGCACGGTCGAGTACGAGGACGTCTTCGACGGCGTGCTCACGTCCCCGCCGTATCCGGGGCTCATCGACTACCACGAGCAGCATCGCTATGCGTACGAGCTCCTCGGCCTGGACGACCGCCGCGAGCTCGAGCTCGGCGCCGCCGAAGGCGGAACCTCGCGGGCGGCGCTCGACGCCTACACCGAGGGCATCGCGGCCGCGCTCGCCAACGCCGCCTCCGCGCTGGCGCCCGACGCCCCGGTCCTGATCGTCGTGAACGATCGCCGCAACCTCTATCCCGTCATCCTCGAACGGGCGGGACTGCGCCTCGAGGGGCGTCTTCGCAGGCACGTGAACCGGAGAACGGGCCGACGCGCCGGCGAGTACTACGAGGACGTCCTCGTCGCGCGTCAGTAGTCTCGCCTGGTGAAGTCTCCAGTCCCGGATCGTCCCGCCGCAGAGGTGCTCGGCGCCGCGCTGCGCGAGCTCGGCTACGAGAGCGACGCGATCTCCGACCTCGTCGGCGACGAGGTCGAGGAGCGCGAAGAGGTCGTCGTCGCCGAGCGCCGGCTTTCGGAGTCTCCGCTCGAGACTGCGATCCGCCTGCTCTACCTCGAGCTCGCCGTTCCCGAGGGCAAGGCGGTCGCCGCGTTCGGAAGCGGCGGCGTCGACGCGCTGCTCACGACGAAACTCGTCAGCCGGCGGGGCGACGAGCTCGTCCCGCATGCGCGCATCCTGCCGGTGGACGACACGCTCCTCGCCTCGGACGGGTTCACGCGCGACGCCGACGACCCGCCGGACTACGTGGCGACCTATACGCCGACGGCGCGCACGTGCGACCTGCTGACGCCGAGGCCGCGCGTCCGGCGTGCGCTCGACGTCGGTACGGGCAGCGGGATCCACGCGCTCCTCGCCGCGAGACACGCAGACCACGTCGTCGCGATCGACGTCAACGATCGCGCGCTCGCGTACACCGAGCTGAACGCGGCACTCAACGGGCTGGACAACGTCGAGTGCCGCAACGGCAGCTTCTTCGCGCCCGTCGAAGGAGAGACGTTCGGCCTCGATCGTGTGCAACGCACCGTTCGTCGTCTCGCCCGAGCAGCGGTGGGCGTACCGCGACAGCGGCTTCCGCGGCGACGATGTCACCGCGCACGTCGTCCGCGAGGCGGCCTCGCATCTCTCGCCCGGCGGCTACGCGACGCTGCTGGGGAGCTGGCTCATCGTCGACGAGGACCGGCCGGAGCAGCGGCCGAATTCGTGGGTGAAGGGCACCGGGTGCGACGCGTGGATCCTCACGTCGATCGAGAGCGATCCGCTCGAGCACGCCGCGAGCTGGAACGGGAGCTTCTTCGCCGATGCGAGCACGTATGCGGAGGCGCTCGAGCGCTGGACGAGCTACATCAGCGAGCTCGGCGCGCGCGGCGTGGGGGAGGGCGCGATCCTGCTGCACCGGAAGAAGGGACGGACGAGCGTTCGCATCGACGAGATCGACGAGGACTCGCTCGAGGAAGCCGACAAGCAGATCCGGCGCGCGTTCGCGAACCGGCGACAGTCGTCGGACGGCTTGCTCGACCTGCGCCTCGCGCGCGCGATGCCGCTGCGGCTCGAGCGCGAGCTCGGCCGGAAGTCCGCCGAGATCGTCCTCGCCGAGGGCACGTGCTCGATCCTCCCGACGACGCCCGCGGCGGTGGAGCTCGTCGAGCGGCTGGACGGGAAGAAGACGCTGCGCAAGCTCGGCGCCGACAAGGGCGCGGTGAAGCTCTGTCGCGAGCTGCTCGGGCTGGGCGCGTTGAAGATCGTCGCCTGAGCCGTATCGGTTCCGCGCGTAGCGTCGCCGTCGTGCTTGCACGCGCGGTCACGCATGCGCTCGTCGGCCTCGAGCCGCGCCGCGTCGAGGTGGAGGCGCGACGTGCACGAGAACGGCGTGCCGGCGTTCGCCATCGTCGGGCTTGCCCGACCGCGCGTGCGCCGAGGCGCGCACACGCGTTCGCAGCGGCATCGTCTCGGCCGAGCTCGAGTTCCCGCGCGGGCGGGTCACCGTCAACCTCGCACCCGCCGGGCTGCGGAAGGAAGGCTCCGGCTACGACCTGCCGATCGCGCTCGCGGTGCTCGCCGCCTCGCGGCAGATCCCGCAGACGGAGCTGAGCCGGCACGCGGCGGTCGGCGAGCTCGCGCTCGACGGGCGGCTGCGCCGCGTCGGCGGCGTGCTCGCGGTCGCCGAGGGCGCGCGCCGCCTCGGGATCGAGCGGCTCGCTCTGCCCGCCCGAGTCGGCGCCGGAGGCGGCGCTCGCCGGCGTGCGAGCCGATTCCCGTCGCGCCACCTGGCCGAGGCGGTCGCGTACCTGCGCGGCGAGCTCGAGCCCGAGCCGGTGCCGGCGCCCGTCGACGGCCCGAGGCGCCGCCGCTCCCCGACCTCGCCGAGGTGCGCGGCCAGGAGCGCGCGCGACGGGCGCTCGAGATCGCCGCCGCAGGGCGGCAGAACCTGCTGCTCGCCGGGCCGCCCGGGACCGGGAAGACGATGCTGGCGCGCCGCCTGCCGGGCATCCTGCCGCCGCTCGACGCCGCGGCCGCGCTCGAGGTCACGCGCATCCACTCGGTCGCCGGGCTCCTTCCGCCGGAGCAGCCGCTGGTGCGCACGCCGCCGTTCCGCGCGCCGCACCACAGCGCCTCGACGGCGGCGATCGTCGGCGGCGGGCCGGGCATCCGGCCCGGGCGAGGCGAGCCTCGCGCACCAGGGCGTCCTGCTGCTCGACGAGCTCGCGGAGTTCCAGCGCCCGGCGCTCGAGGCGCTGCGTCAGCCGCTCGAGGACGGCGTCGTCTGCGATCGCGCGCGCCGCCGGCCGCGCGGTCTTTCCCGCGCGCTTTCAGCTCGTGGCGACGATGAACCTCTGCCCCTGCGGCGCGCGCGGCGACCGGCGGCGCATCGTGCTCATGCACGGCGCAGCGGCTCGCGCCTACCGCGACAAGCTCTCGCGGGCGCTGCTCGACCGCTTCGACCTCGTCGTCGCGGTGCCGCGTCCGCGCGCGACCGAGCTCGCCGCCGGGCCTGCGGAGGCGTCCGCGCCGGTGGCCGTCGCGCGTCGCGCCGCGCGGGAGCGCGCTCGCGCATCCTGCCGCTGCGCGACGGCCGACGCCGACGCGCTCCTCACGCGCGCGGTCGACCGGCTGCCGCTCTCGGGCCGCGGCCGAGCGCGAGTCGCGCGCGTCGCCCGGACGATCGCGGCGCTCGCCGGCACGGAGGAGGTGCAGGCGGAGCACGTCGCCGAGGCGCTCGCGTACCGCTCGCCGCAGGAGCTCGCAGCGTGAACGAGCTCGCCCTCGCGGTCTTCGCGGCGGAGACGGGCACGCACCTCATCGCGGCCGCCGGACACGCGCGCTGGCGCGCGCACCTGCGCGACGTTCGACGCGCGCGCGTACGAGCAGCGGCCTCGCCGCGCGCGGCTTCCGCTTCGTCGCCGCGCTCGGCGTTCCCGCCGCTCCTGCGCTCGATCCACGACCCGCCGGCCGGGCTCTTCGTGCGCGGCGGCGCGCCGCCGCGAGCTGCTCGAACGACCTGCGGTCGCGATCGTCGGCGCGCGCGCGTGCTCCGGCTACGGCGCGCCGGTCGCGCGCAGCCTCGCGCGCGAGCTCGCCGCCGCCGGGCTCGTCGTCGTCAGCGGCCTCGCGCGCGGCGTCGACGGCGAGGCGCACCGCGGCGCGCTCGACGCAGGAGGGACGACCGTCGCCGTGCTCGGCTGCGGCATCGACCGCGACTACCCGGCCGCGCACGCCGAGCTCGCGCGGCGCATCGCGCGAGACGGGCCTGATCGTCTCCGAGTACGCGCCCGGGCGTCGAGCCGGCGCCGTGGCGCTTCCCGGCCCGCAACCGCATCGTCGCCGGGCTCGCGCCGCGACCGTCGTCGTCGAGGCGCGCGAGCGGAGCGGCGCGCTGATCACGGCCGACCTCGCGCTCGAGGAGGGCCGCGAGGTGTTCGCGGTTCCCGGCGAGATCACGTCGGCGCTCTCGGCCGGGACGAACGCGCTGCTGAAGCTCGGCGCGTCGCCGTTCACCGTCGGCCGCGGACGTCCTCTCGACCTTCGGGATCGAGGCGGAGGCCCCGAAGGAGCGATCGCCGCTCCTCGAGCTGCTGCCCGCGACGGCGGACGAGCTCGTCCGCGCAACCGGCCTCGAGGCCTCCGAGATCGCGCGCGAGCTCGTCGAGCTCGAGCTGGCCGGCCGCGTCGGTCGTCTACGACGGGATCTATCGTGCAATCGAATGGCATCAGTCTCAATGATGTATGATGCATTGGGTGCGCACGACCGTCACGCTCGACCCGGACGTCGAGGCCGCAGGTGAAGCGACTGATGCGGGAGCGCGGGCTCACGTTCAAGGAGGCCGTGAACACGGCCATCCGCGCGGGGCTCCAGCAGCCGGGTGAGCCGTTCCGGACGCCGACGTACGACATGGGCGAGCCTCTCGTCGACCTGACGAAGGCTCTGCGACTGGCGGGTGAGCTCGAGGATGAGGAGATCGTGCGACGGCTCGCAGCGCTGGAAGTGACGTGCGCGTCGTAGACGCAAACGTCCTTCTCTACGCGGTGAATCCGGGTGCGCCGCTGCACGAGCGTGCCCTGGAAGGTGGCTCGACGGAGCTCTGCAGTGGTATCGAAATCGTCGGGTTCGCCTGGACGGTTGTGCTCGCTTTTTTGCGGGTCGGACACGAACCCGGTTGCGTTCCCGCGGCCGTTGACGGTCGACGAGGCGGCCGGGATCGTCGAGCGTCTGGCTCGGGCGGCCTGCAGCGCTCCTGATCGAGCCGACCCCGCGTCATCTAAGCCGTCCTGCACGGACTGCTCGAGGACACAGGGACGGCCGCGTAACCTCGTAAACGACGCCCACCTCGCTGACGCTTGGCGCTCGAGCATGGCGCCGACATCGTGTCCTTCGACCGCGACTTCCAGCGCTTCGCCGGAGTAGCGATCGTCGGCTGCCGTGAATCCGTACTGGCTCGAGGAACGCGGTCGCCGGAACGCGTCAACGGCCGTCAGGACGGCCACGTCGACGTCGCGATCGTCGGCGCCGGCGTCACGGGCTGCAGCGCTGCGCTCCGCCTCGCCGAGGCCGGTCTGCGCGTCCGCGTCCACGACGGCGCGCGGTGGCCGAGGGCGCGAGCGGCCGCAACGGCGGTTTCGCGCTGCGAGGCGGCGCGGCGCGCTACGACGTCGCGCGCGAGACGTACGGCGCCGACGCAGTCGCGCGCGCTCTGGCGGTGGACGGAGGAGACGCTCGATCGGATGGAGGAGCTCGCCGGCGACGCGCTGCGCCGGCCGGGCAGCTACCGGCTCGCGGCCGACGAGGAGGAGCGGGAGAAGATCCGCGCCGAGTACGAGGCGCTCCACGAGGACGGCTTCGACGCGGAGTGGCTCGACGAGTTCCCCGCGCTTCCACGGAGCGATCCTGCACCACGGCGACGGCGCGATCCAGCCGGCGCGCTTCGTGCGCCGGCTCGCGGCGCGCGCGGCGGCGGCGGCGTGGAGATTCGCGAGCACGAGCCGGTCGCGACGTCGGTGCGCTCGACGCCGAGCGCGTGCTCGTCGCCACCGACGGCTACGGCCGCGAGCTGGTGCCCGAGCTCGCGGACGCGATCTGGCCGACGCGCGGCAGGTGGTGGTGAGCGAGCCGCTCGACCGCGTGCTCTACGACCGGCCGCACTACGCGCGGCAGGGATTCGATTACTGGCAGCAGCTCCCGGACCGCCGGCTGCTCCTCGGCGGCTTCCGCGACGTCTCGATCATGGACGAGCTGACCGACGTCGAGGAGACGACGCCGACGATCCAGGCGTCGCTCGAGCGCTTCCTCGGCGAGCTGATCGGCGGCGAGGCGCGCATCAGCCACCGCTGGGCCGGCATCTTCGCGCTCACGCAGGACATGCTCCCGCTCGTCGGGCCGGTGCCCGGTCGCGACGGGGTATGGGTAGCGGCCGGTTACTCCGGCCACGGCAACGTGATGGGCTTCGGCTGCGGCCAGCTCGTCGCCGACGCGATGCTCGGCGAGCGCGCCCGAGTTGCTCGAGCTGTTCGATCCGGTGCGCCTTACCTGACCTTCAGCTGCGGACGGCTCGCGGCACACTGGCGGATGACTCCGAGGAAGTTGCCGCTAGCGGGACGTCGATCCTGTTCGTCTAGCGTCGATTCTCGGCGATCTTCATGATCACGGCCGGGAAGCATACACGCGGCGCCGCCTCCGCCTGTGACGACGACGGTGCAAGACCGTCCACGGAGCCCGGCTCCGACGACGACCGCACCGCCCCCGCCTCCGCCGCCGCCACGCGTCGCGATGTCCTGGGGAAACGCTGGTGCGCGCTCGTCTGGCACACGCACGACGTCGACCCGACCTGGCTCGGCCAGCAGCTCCGCGCCGCTCCGCTTCGGCTGGGTGGCGATCTACCTCGGATCGTCCGGGAACGCGTAGCCCGATCGATCGGGTTGGGTGGACCGCTTCGATCCAGTCGCGAGCGGCCTGCCCGTCGGCGGCTGGACGTGTTGAACGAGAATGCGCACGCCGACGCGGGCTTCGCCGCGACGCAGCGGCAGAAGAACGGCCTCGCCTTCTACATCGCGAACGCAGAGAGCCTCGTATCAGGCGATGCCGGGTACGTCGCAGCAGTTCGTCAGCCGACTTCCGCGCAGCTGGAGCCGACGATGACCGCCGGCTTGTCGTCGCTCTGCGACGCAAACGGGATCGGGCTGCAGCCGTGGGCGACCGCCGGCTTCGCCTTCTTGCCGCAGGCGTACGTCAATGACTTCGGCCTCGCGTCTCACCGGCCGCGTGCGTGAGAACGGCTGCGCCGTTTCGCGCTGTCGAAGATTCATCCCACCGTCGGCAGCTACCACGGGCAGAAGGGGTGGGTTACGCCGCAGCAGTAATCGCAGCTCCTCGCGCAGGCGGGAACGACGGGCTTCTCCGTCTATCTCGCGGAGACGAACATGACGGCGGAAAGCTGGCAGGCCTACGGGCAGGCGATCAAGACGCTGCAGATCGCCGCTAGAGCGCCTTGACGCCCTGGACGAGCTTCGTGATCGACTCCTTGGCGTCGCCGAAGAGCATCACCGTCTTCGGGTTGTAGAAGAGCGGGTTCTCGATGCCGGCGAAGCCCGGGCTCATCGAGCGCTTGAGGACGACGACGTTCTGTGCCTCGTCGACGTTGAGGATCGGCATCCCGTAGATCGGGCTGCCCTGGTTGTTGCGCGCGCCGGGATTGACGACGTCGTTGGCGCCGACGACGAGCGCGACGTCGGTGCGCGCGAACTCCGGGTTCGCCTCGTCCATCTCCTTCAGCTGCGTGTACGGGACGTTCGCCTCGGCGAGCAGGACGTTCATGTGCCCGGGCATGCGGCCGGCGACCGGGATGGATGGCGTACATGACCTCGACGCCCTTCGCCTCGAGCAGGTCGGCGAGCTCGCGGACGTCGTGCTGCGCCTGCGCGACGGCGAGCCCGTAGCCGGGGACGATGATCACCTTGTGCGCGTAGGCGAGCATGACCGCGACGTCCTCGGCGCTCGCGGAGCGCACCGTGCCGCCGTCGCTGCCCGCGGCGACGGCTGCTGCTCCCTCGGTCACCTGCCCGAACGCGCCGAAGAGGACGTTCGTGATCGAGCGGCTCATCGCGCGCGCCCATCATCAGCGTCAGGAGGGTGCCGGACGCGCCGACGAGCATGCCGCTGACGATGAGCACGTTGTTCTCGAGCACGAAGCCGCCGACGGCGGCGGCGAGGCCGGTGAACGCGTTCAGCAGCGAGATGACGACCGGCATGTCGGCGCCGCCGATCGGGAGCACGAAGAGGACGCCGAAGAGCGCGCCGCCGGCGATGACCGCCCAGAGCAGCCACTGGTCCTGGACGCCGGCGACGAGCGACGCGCCGAGCGCGACGCAGGCGCCGAGGAGCGCGAGGTTGACGAACTGCTGGCCGGGATACGTGATCGGCCGGCCCTTGATCAGCTCCTGCAGCTTCGCGAAGGCGATCATCGAGCCCGCGAACGAGATGGCGCCGATGAGGCCGGAGAGCACGATCGCGACGCTGATGTCGAGCGTCGGCTTGCCCGGCGCGGGGAGGATGCGGTGCAGCTCCGCGAGCGCGATGAGCGCGGCCGCGCCGCCGCCGACGCCGTTGAACAGCGCCACCATCTGCGGCATCGCGGTCATCTTCACGCTGCGCGCGGCGACGGCGCCGAAGCCGCCGCCGATCGCCATGCCGAGGGCGAGCGCCCACCAGCTCGTCCCGCCCGTCTTCACCCAGCGTGACGACGATCGCGAGGAGCATGCCGACGGCGCCGATCTGGTTGCCGCGCCGTGCGTGCGCCGGGTTGGAGAGGTAGCGCAGCGCGAGGATGAAGGTCACGATCGTGACCAGGTACAGCAGGTTGCTGACGTTCGTCCCCACTCACTCGTCCTTCGGCTTCGGCGGCTCGCGCTTCTTGAACATCTCGAGCATGCGGTCGGTGACGACGAAGCCGCCGACGACGTTCGCCGAGCCGAGCACGACCGCGAGGAAGCCGACGATCCACATGAACGGCCCCTTGTGGCTGAGCCCGAGCACGAGCATCGCGCCGACGAGGACGATGCCGTGGATCGCGTTCGTGCCCGACATCAGCGGCGTGTGCAGCAGCGTCGGCACCTTCGAGATCACCTCGAAGCCGAGGAAGATCGCGAGCACGAGGATCGTCACCTCGAACACCAAGCAGCATGTTGTGACTCATGCGGGCGCTGCCTCCTTCTTGCCGGCGACGCACGCGCCGGCCGTGATCTCGTCCGACCAGTCCAGGTTGAGCTGCGCCTTCGGGCGCGAGGTGCAGCAGCAGCGCCTGGACGTTGCGCGAGTAGAGCGTCGACGCGTGGTAGGGCATCGTCGACGGCAAGTTCGTGAGGCCGACGAGCGTGACGTCGCTCGCGCACGGCGATCTCGCCGGGCTGCGTGAGCTCGCAGTTGCCGCCGGTGTCGGCGGCGAGGTCGACGATGACCGAGCCCGGCCGCATCGCGTGCACCGCGGAAGCCGGGATGATCTTCGGCGCGGCGCGGCCGGGGACGGCGGCGGTGGTGATCACGACGTCGAAGTCGCGAGATCCGCGCCTCGAGCGCCGCCTGCTGCGCCTTCATCTCCTCGGGCGTCAGCTCGCGCGCGTAGCCGCCCTCGGCCTCCGCGCCGGTGACGCCGAGGTCGAGCCAGTTCGCGCCGAGGCTCTCGATCTGCTCGCGCACGACGGGGCGCACGTCGAAGCCGGTGACGACGGCACCGAGGCGGCGCGCGGTCGCGATCGCCTGCAGCCCGGCGACGCCGGCGCCGATGACGAGCACCTTCGCCGGCGGAACGGTGCCCGCAGCGGTCATCAGCATCGGGAAGAAGCGGGGAAGCTGGTCGGCTGCGAGCAGCGCCGCCTTGTAGCCGCCGACGGTCGCCTGCGACGACAGCGCGTCCATCGACTGCGCGCGCGTGATGCGCGGGATCGACTCCATCGCGAAAGCGGTCACGCCGCGCGCAGCGATGCGCTCGATAGCGGCCGGGTCGCCGAGCGGATCGAGGAAGCCGATCAGCAGCTGGCCGTCGTGCAGACGAGCCGTCTCCTGCTCGTCCGGCTTGCGCACCTTGACGAGGACGTCGGCGCTCCACGGCGTCGCCGAGCGGCGCGCCGGCATCGGCGTAGGCCGCGTCCGGGAAGGACGCCGCGTCGCCGGCGCCCGCCTCGACGATGACCTCGAAGCCCGCCGCCGCGAGCTTTCCCGCCGTCTCGGGCACAAGGGCGACCCTGCGCTCGCCGGGCGCCGTCTCACGCGCTACTCCGACCCGCATCGGCGCCGACTCTATTCAGGTCGGCGGCCGTGAGCGTGCGTGTGTTCCCGATCTGCCCTCCGTAGACTGACAGCCGGTGACGCACTTCGTCGCGCACCACGGGCTCTGGGCTCGCTCTTCCTCGTCGTCATGCTCGAAGTCGTCGGGCTGCCGTTCATACCCGGCGAGACGGCACTGATCACCGCGGCGGTCCTCGCGTCGCAGGGCCACGGCAACATCGCGGTGGATGATCGCGGTCGCCGGCGGCGGCGGCGATCCTCGGCGACAACCTCGGCTACTGGAGGTCGGCCGCCTGGGGCCGCGCTCTGTTCGAGCGCTGGGGCTGGCTCGAACGTATTCGGAGCGAGTCTTGCGCTCGACCGCCGAGGAGCTGATTCGCAAGCACGGGGCAAGACGGTGTTCTTCGGGCGCTTCATCGCCGTTCTCCGCGCGACACAGCGGCTGGATCGCCGGCGTCGGCGCGGATGAACTGGGCGCGGTTCCTCTCTGGAACATGGCCGGCGGCGATCGCCTGGGCGACGCGCGTCGGCCTCGCGGCGTACTACGGCGGCAAGGCGGCTGCCGAACGCGATCCAGCGGTACGGGATCTACGCCTTCGGGCGTTATCGCCGCGCCTCCTCGTCGTCGCCTACCTCGCACTCCATTACGGCAAGCGCTGGCTCGAGAGAAGTACTGGAGAGGAAACGCGCGGGGCCCGCGGAACACACGTCGGGCATGCTCGCTGCGATCGTCCGCGCGCTCGAAGAGCGCGACCAGACCGAGGGCCACGGAGCGCGGGTCGCTGCGATGGCCGAGCCGGTGGCCGGCGGCTCGGCTGGACGCCGGAGCGCATCGCGGTCCTGCGCCATGCGGCGCCGATCCACGACGTCGGCAAGCTCGTCGTCCGCGCCGAAGTCCTGCGCAAGCCTGGCCCGCTGTCGGACGAGGAGCGCGCCGAGATGCGCGCGCATCCGCGAGCGGGCGCGGCGCTCGTGCTGCCGCTCCCGAACGCGCGCCACATCCTTCCGTACGTGCTGCTCCACCACGAGCGCTGGGACGGCTACGGCTATCCGTGCCGGCTGCGCGGGACGACCATCCCCCTCGAGGCGCAGACTGCTCGCGGTCGCGGACGCCTTCGACGCGATGACCTCGTCCGGCCGTACCGCGCTGCTCGGATGCCCGGCGACGCGTTCGCCGAGCTCGGGCGCTGCGCCGGCACGCCAGTTCGATCCACACATCGTCGAGACGTTCCTCGTCGGTCTGGCAGGCCGAGGCAGCTTCCGCTCGCGGTCTGTGAGCTAGACGCCGCCCAGACTTCGAGCTTCTGGCGGACGCGCGAGATCACTTCGTCGGTGAACTCGCTCGTGCCGAGCTCGCCGCCGAGGTCGGACGTGCGCACGCCGGAGGCGACTGCTTCGAGGCAGGCCTCGCGCATCGGCGCGGCCCGCGCGCTGACTCGCGTCGCTTCCGTGTGAGAGCAGCGCCGCGCCGGCGAGGATCATCGCCATCGGGTTCGCGACGTTCTTTCCCTGGAGCGACGGCGCGGTGCCGTGCGCCGCTTCCGCCATGATCGCCGCCGGCTCGAAGTCGTCCTCGAACGCGACGAGCAGCGACTCCGAGCCGGCGATCGAGCCGAAGAGCGGCAGGACGAGGTCGGAGAGGATGTCGCCGTCGCGGTTGAGCGCGGGAATGACGAGCGGGTCGCCCGTCGTGGAGAGTAGCAGCGCGAACGTCGCGTCGATCAGTTGCGGCTCGTACGGGACTTCGGGATGCCGCTCGGCGGCGAAGTCCATCTCCTCCTTCAACATCCCCTCGTACGTCGGGCTGACCGTGTACTTCGGGCCGCCGAACACCTTCGCTCCGGTTCGGTCCGCCTGGCGGAACGCGAACTCCGCGACGGCATGGCAGATGCGCCGCTCGATGCGCTCCTTGCGGAACGCGACTTCGTCGTCGCCCTCGCCCTCGCGCCATTCCTCGGCGCCGTACGCGTCGCCGACCGCCATGCGGACGATCGAGATCGGCGCGTGGACGCCCGCGACCGGAACGACACCCGGAATTCGCCGGCCGGTGCGGACGATGACCTTGCCGCCGATCTCCTCGCGCAGGATGCGGTTCGGCGAGCCGACGTCGTCGCGCTGCTTCGGGGGTCACGGTCGCCGCCTTCAGCCCGAGCCCGTGCTCGCGGACGGCCGCCGCCGCCTCGAAGACGACCGCGTTCTTGGTCCTGCGGCGGCTCTCGAGCGAGAGGTCGAACCGCGGGAACTCGAGCTCGACGCCGATGACGTCGGCGGCGAGCACCCGTAGCGACTCCTCCAGCAACTCCTGCCCGGTCTGGTCGCCCTCGAGGACGACGATGACGTTTTCGTCGCGCATCGGCGGCCAGTGTAATGCCGTTGACAGCCGAGATGCCGACCAGAACCGGGCGCAAAGGGTCGTTTCGCTATCTCGATTCACGCGGCCGCGATATCCGCGATCCGGCGGTGATCGAGCGCATCGAACGGCTCGCGATTCCACCCGCGTGGAAGGACGTCTGGATCGCGCCGCGGCCGCGGTCGAAGCTGCAGGCGACCGGCTTCGACAAGGCGGGGCGGAAGCAGTACATCTACCACCCCGACTATCGCGCCGAGCAGGATCGCGTGAAGTTCGAACGGTTGATCCGGTTCGGCGAGCAGCTTCCGGCGCTGCGCACGGCGATGGCGCAGCATCTCGACAACGACGAGCTCGATCGCGACCGCGTCTGCGCGATCGCGCTCCGCCTCATCGACCTCGGCTGGTTCCGGGTCGGGAGCGATCGGCACACGCGCACGTCGGGCACATACGGCATCACGACGCTGCGCAAGCGGCACGTGTCGGTGAGCGGTCACCGCGTGCGGCTCGACTTCGTCGGCAAAGGGCGGTCGGAGGTGCGCACGTCGCTCGTCGACGACGAGCTCGCCGCTGCAATCCGCGAGCTGCTCGCGGTGCCGGGCCGCGGGCGCCTCTTCCGGTACGAGCGCGACGGTGAGCTGTACGACCTCACGAGCCGCACGGTCAACGAGTACGTGAAGACGCATCTCGGACACGGAGTTCACGGCAAAGGACTTCCGCACCTGGGGCGGCACGCTCGTCGCGGCGATCGCATTTGCCGAGCGGGGGCCGGACGGGAAGGGCGCCGTGACGGCCGTGATGCGGCAGTCGCCGACCGGCTCGGAAATACGCCGGCGGTCTGCCGCCGAGTCCTACGTGGCCCCGGCCGTCGTGGACGCGTATCTCGGAGGCAGAACGCTGGAGGATTTCCGGCCCCGTCATTTACGGGCGGTGGCGGCCCGCCAGACGGGATTGGAGCCGGAAGAGGCAGCTCTCATCCGCCTCCTGCATTTCGACTAGAATTACGCCTATGGCACGGAAAACCGTTCTCGTTTGCGACAACTGCAGCAAGGAAGTCGAGGAGGGGAAAGGCGCGATGCTCCGCGTGACGTTCACGGACGCGCGCCGCGGCTCGAAGCAGGCCGACCTCTGCGACGACTGCGCCGGCTCGATGCCCGGCCGCGCCGTCGCGCGTCGCGGCCGCAAGCCGAAGTCCGCCGCCACCGCGTAGATCGAGACTGTCGGAGACCGCCTCTACGATGGGGCGGTGCCGCTCAGCCTGATCGCTGGGCCTGCGAACGCGGGCAAGGTCGAGTCGCTGCTCGACCGTTATCTCGCCGCTCTCGAGCGGGAGCCCGTGCTCATCGTGCCGAACCGATCGGATGTCGAGCGCGTTCAGCGCGAACTGCTCGCGCGCCGGCCTGCGCTGCTCGCGGGCTCGATCGGAACGTTCGACGACGTCTTCGAGCGCATCGCGTACGCCGGCGACGATGCGCGGCCGCTCGTGTCGCAGGCGCAGCGCGCGCTGCTCGTGCGCCGCGTGCTGGCCACGGCGGAGCTCGACCGCCTCGCTGCGTCCGCGCGGTTCGGCGGGTTCGCCGATTCGCTGCAGCAGGCGTCGAGCGAGCTCGAGTCCGGGCTGCTCGACCCCGAGCAGCTGGACGGCGATCTCTCGTCGCTCTACGCCGCGTACCGCGCCGAGCTCGACCGGCTCGGCCGCTGGGATCGCGATCTTCTGCGCCGCAGCGCGGCGGAGCGCCTCCAGTCGGATCTCGATGCGTGGCACGGCGAGCCGGTGTTCGCCTACGGCTTCGAAGACCTCACCGGCGCGGAGTGGGCGCTGCTCGAGGCGCTCGCCGGCCGCACCGAGGTGACCGTCTCGCTTCCGTACGAGCCCGGGCGTCCCGCGTTCGCGTCGCTGCGCCGGACGGCCGAGGACCTCGCGCGGCTCGCCGGCGCGCGCATCGACGAGCTCCCGCCGCGCTGGGGCGACACTGCGCAGCCGGCGCTCGCACACCTGGAGCGCGGGCTCTTCGACGACACGCCGCCCGCGCCGGTGCCGATCGACGGCGCGGTGCGCTTCTTCGAGGGCGCCGGTGCGCGCGGCGCGCTCGAGCTCGTCGGCGAGGAGCTCCTCGGCCTGCTGCGCGACGGCACGCCCGCCGAGCGGATCGGCCTCGTGTGCCCGAGCATCGATCGCTGGCGGGCGCCGCTCGAGACCGCGCTCGGCACGCTCGGCGTCCCGTACGCCGTCGACGGCGAGATCCGGCTCACGCAGACGCCGTTCGGGCACTCCCTCGCGTCGCTTCTGCGCTTCGCCTGGCTCGGAGGCACGCGCGGCGACCTCTTCGCGCACCTGCGCTCGCCGTTCTCGGGCGTGCCGCGCCACGCCGTCGACTTCGTCGAGGGCCGGCTGCGCGGCCGGGCCGTCCAGACGCCCGAGCGCGTTGTCGAGGAGGCGGAGAAGCTCCGCGGGTCGCCGCTGCCGGCGCTGGACGAGCTTCGCGCGGCGGACGACCCGGTCGAGGCGGCGCAGGCGCTCTCCGCCCGCATGCTGCGCAACGCGTACGGCCTCGAAGGGCCGCCCGTCGGAGAGTCGTCGCGGCTCGACCTGCGCGCGTACGAGGCGGTCACGCGGCTGCTCGCCGAGCTCGAGCGCTGGCAGTCGCTCGCCGGCCCGCTGTCGCGCGAGGATCTCGTCGCCGCGCTCGACCGCCAGACGCTGCGCCCGATGCGCGGAGACGAGCCCGGCCGCGTCGCCGTCGTCGATCTCATGCGCGCGCGCACGCGTCGCTTCGACGTCGCGTTCGTGCTCGGTCTGGAGGAGGGGAGCCTGCCCCGCCGCGGCGCTGCGTCGCCGTTCCTCGACGACGACGTTCGGCGCGCGCTCGACGAGCGCGGCGCCCGCCTCGAGCGGCCGGACTCGGTGAGCCGCGACCGCTATCTCTTCTACACCGCGTGCACGCGCGCGTCCGAGCGCCTCTATCTCGTGCGCGAGGCCGCGACCGACGACGGCGCGCCGCGCGAGGCGAGCCCGTTCTGGGAGGAGGTGCAGACGCTCTTCGACCCGGACGACGTGCGCCGCTGGACGCGCAGGCGGCCGCTGTCGGCGTTGACGTGGAAGCTCGAGGAGGCGCCGACGGAGCGCGAGCGTCTCCGTGCACTGGCCGAGCTCGCCGCGCGCGACGGCGACCAGGCCGCGTCGCTCGCCCGCGCGAACGGCTGGGACCGCAAGCTCGACCGCGCCGTCCGCGCCAACCGGCGGCCGACGCGGCTCGTCGATCCGAGCGTGCTCGAGCAGCTCGGCTCGCGGGGCACGTTCAACGTGACGGAGCTCGAGCGGTTCGCCGACTGCTCGTCCGCGTGGTTCATCGACCGGCTCATCGATCCGAAGTCGATCGACGCCGAGGTCGATCCGAAGCTGCGCGGCTCGGTCGCGCACAGCGCGCTCTTCAAGTTCTTCACGCGGCTGCCCAAGGAGCTCGGCGTCGAGAAGCTCGACGAGCGCGTCGAGGACGGCGCAGTGCGCCTGATGCGCGCGTGCCTCGACGAGGCGCTGAGCGGCGTGCGCATGGAGATGACGGAGATGCAGGCGCGCGAGCTCGACCAGACGCTGTGGCGCGACCTCGAGGCGCTCGTGCACGAGGAGTGCGGAGCGAGCTGCAGCTCGTCCCGCGCCGGTTCGAGGTCTCCTTCGGCAGCGAGCGGGCGCCGCAGGAGCTGCAGCGCGGCCTCGACCTCGGCGACGGGATCACGCTGTCCGGGAAGATCGACCGCATCGACATCGACCCGTTCAGCGCGCGCGGGATCGTGCAGGACTACAAGTCGGGCAAGCACGCGCACTCGGCCGTGGAGATCGAGAAGGAGCTGCGGCTCCAGATCCCGCTGTACATGCTCGTGCTGCGCGACCTCGTCGGCATCGAGCCGCTCGGCGGCGTCTACCGCCCGCTCGCGGGCGAGCGGCGTGCGCGCGGACTGCTGCGCAAGGAGGACGGCGAAACGCTGCCGGGCTACGTCCGCACCGACTACCTCGACGAAGACGCGTTCTGGACCGCGGTCGGGAACGCGCAGGAGACGGCGCGCCGGCTCGCCGGCCGCATCCGCACCGGCGACGTCGAGCACGACCCGCGCGGCGGCGATTGTCCGCCGTGGTGCGACCTGTGGCCGATGTGCAGGGTGGAGCGCGCATGAACGAACAGCAGCTCGCGGCGGTCGAGGCGACCGGCGAGGTCTTCGTCTCGGCCGGCGCCGGCACGGGCAAGACGGCGGTGCTCGTCGAGCGCTTCGCGCGCGCCGTGTGCGATCAGGGCCTCGACGTCGACTCCATCCTCGTCATCACGTACACGCGCCGCGCGGCGGGCGAGCTGCGCACGCGCATCCGCGCAGAACTGGCTGAGCCGCGACCGCCAAGACCTCGCGCGCGAGCTCGACGGCGCGTGGATCTCCACCATCCACGGCTTCTGCCTCCGGCTGCTGAAGGCGTATCCGTTCGCGGCCGGCCTCGACCCGCGCTTCCGGGAGCTGGACGAGGCGCAGGGGGCGGTGCTCCGCAGTGAGGCGTTCGAGCGGGCGCTCGCCGAGTTCTGCAGCGGCGGCGAGCCCGCGCGTCTGCAGCTGCTCGCGACATACGGCGCCGCCGGCCTGCGCCGGATGCTCACCGGCGTCTACGAGACGCTTCGCTCCGCCGGCCGCGAGCTCGTCCTCGGCGTCGGCGATCGCCCGGAGCTGGCCGAGCGCGTGGAGGAGCTGCGCGAGGCCGCGCGCGCCGTCGACCACGAGACCGCCGCCCAGCTGCTCGAGCTGCTGGAGCGCGACTCGCGGGCCGACCGGCTCATCGACCTCTCCGGTTTCCGTGTCCGCGGCGACCGCGCGGTCGTGTACGAGGAGGCGCGCAAGGCTGTCGAGCAGGCGGCGCTCGATGAGGCCGCCGGGCGCGACCGCGATCTGCTCCAGGAGCTGCTCGAGCGCTTTGCGGCGGCGTACGCCGAGGAGAAGGCCCGCGAGTCGGCGCTCGACTTCGAGGACCTCCAGCTGCAGGCGCGCGACCTGCTGCGCGACCACTTGGAGATTCGCGAGCGCGAGTCGCTCCGCTTCCGCGCGATCATGGTGGACGAGTTCCAGGACACGAACCGGCTGCAGTGCGAGCTGATCGACCTGCTCGCGGGCGGCGGCGCCGACCTCTTCTACGTCGGCGACGAGTTCCAGTCCATCTACGGATTCCGCCATGCCGACGTGCGCGTCTTCCGCGAGCGCCGTGCGAGTGCGGCGCAGCTGCTGCCGCTGACGCTGAACTACCGCTCGCGTCCGGAGGTGCTCGCCGCGGTGAACGAGCTCTTCGGCTCGCACTTCGGCGACGAGTTCCAGCCGCTGGCCGCCGCGGCGGAGTTCCCCGACCCGGTCTTCGGCCAGCCGGTCGAGCTGCTCGTCACCGACAAGGCCGCGTACAAGGACACGGGCGTGCACTGGCGGCGCGCCGAGGCGCGTGCGATCGCGCGGCGCGTGCGCGAGCTCGTCGACACGGGCGCCGCGACCGCCGGCGAGATCGTCGTCCTCTTCGCGGCGGGCACCGACGCGGAGCAGTACGAGCAGGAGCTGCGCCGCGCCGGGCTGCCGACGTATCGCGCGACCGGCAAGGGGTACTTCGGCCAGCAGCAGGTCGTCGACATGCTCGCGTATCTGCGCCTGCTGCAGAACCGCTACGACGACCGCGCGCTCGTGAGCGTGCTCGCGTCGCCGTTCGTCGGCGTGTCGAACGACGCACTCGTCCTGCTGCGCCGGTCGGCGTCGCGCCGCCCGCTCTTCTCCGGCATCGAGCCTCGATGCCGCCCGGCCTGTCCGAGAGCGACGAGCGGCTGATGCGCGCATTCCGCCAGCGCTTCGACCGGCTCGCGGCCGCGATGCCGCGGCTGTCGCTCGAGCGGCTGTGCGAGCGCATCGTCGCCGAGCACGACTACGACCTGGCCGTGCTCGCCCAGTGGGACGGCAGGCGCCGCTACGCGAACATGCGCAAGCTCGCGCGGCTCGCGCGCTCGTACGAGGAGCTGCGCGGCCCGGACGTCGAAGGCTTCGTTCGCTTCGTCAGCGAGCAGGAGGCGCTCGGCGCGCGCGAGCTCGAGGCGGTGGCGGAGGAGGAGGGAGCCGACGCCGTTCGCCTGCTCACGATCCACGCGGCGAAGGGGCTCGAGTTCAAGGTCGTGATCGTCGCCGACGCGGGCCGCGACAAGGCGCCGCCGTCGGCCGAGGAGATCCTCGCGCTCTCGGACGGCCGCTTCGGCTTCCGCGTCGCCGACCCGTGACGACGAAGCGTCGCGGCGCCTTCGACTACGACGAGGTGCGCGACGCGCGGCAGGAGGAGGAGACCGCGGAGCGGCTGCGCCTCTACTACGTCGCGATGACGCGCGCGCAGCGAGCGCCTGATCGTGTCCGGCGCGATCGATCGCGACGAGAGGCGGACGCGGCGACGCCGATCGGCTGGGTGCTCGCGCGGCTCGACGCCGACGAGGAGCTGACGCCGCCGGCGACGCGCCGGTGGAGATCGTGCGCGGAACGCGCACCTGCTCGTGCGCGTCGACCGCCACCAGGCGAGGACTGGGCGGACGCGCCGGGCGGAGCCACGTGGCGGAGACGGAGCCAGGCCAGCTCGAGCTCTTCGCGGCGCTCGAGGAGGTCGCGCCGCTCCCGCGCCGGAGCTGCCGCCGCTCGTCGCGCCGCCGGAGCCGCCGCTCCATCGCGTGCGCCGGCTGTCGTTCACGGCGCTCTCGACCTTCGAACAGTGCTCGTACAAGTACTACGCGCGCTACGCGTCGGCATGCGCGAGCAGCCGGTCGTCGGGACCGGCGAGGCGGCCTGTCCGCCACCGAGGTCGGCAGCATCGTGCACAAGCTCCTCGAGGACATCGACCTCGCGGCGCCGGTCGTGCCGGAGATCGAGCAGGAGCGCGTCTTACGAGCGACGAGGAGGTCGAGCGAATACGTGCGTTCGTGACCGCGTACTGCGAGTCCGAGCTCGCACGGCGCGTCGCGGCCCTCGCCGGCGTGCAGAAGGAGCGGCCGTTCACGTTCGAGCACGACGGCGTGCTCCTGCACGGCTTCCTCGACGTCATGCACCTCGAGGGCGAGCGCGCGCTGGTCGTCGACTACAAGACGAACGTCGTCGGCGACGCGTCGCCGAGGCGATCGTCGACGAGGATTACCGTCTTCAGCGGCTCGTGTACGCGCTCGCGTGCTTCCGCGCCGGTGCAGACGAGGTCGAGGTCGTCTACCAGTTCCTCGAGCGGCCGGACGCGGTCGTGTCGACGTCGTTCCGCGCGCGCAGGTCGCCGAGCTCGAGGCGGAGCTGTCGGTCGCGATCGCGCGCATCCAGGCCGGCGAGTTCCGGCCGACGCCGAGCGACTTCGCCTGCGCCGGCTGCCCGGCGCTCGACCTCGTCTGCGCCGGGCTGGGCCTGCGCGAGCCGTCGCCCACGCACGTCAGTGCCCCGCGTAGCTTCGTCCCGAGGCGCGCAAGCGCGTCGGGCCGAAGCGCGAGCGCATCCGGCCGATCATCGAGCGGCTCGCGCTCGAGCATGCAGGACGCGACATCGCGCTGACGTTCCGAGTCCGCTCGAGCTGCTCGTGTCGGTGATGCTCTCGGCGCAGACGACCGACGTGAACGTCAACCGCGTCACGGCGACGCTGTTCGAGAAGTACCACCGACCGGAGGACTATCTCGCGGTGCCGCAGGAGGAGCTCGAGCGCGACATCTACGCGACCGGGTTCTTCCGGCAGAAGGCGAAGTCGCTGCGCGGCACGATGCGGATGCTCATCGAGGAGTTCGACGGCGAGGTGCCGAGCACGCTCGACGAGCTCGTGCGCCTGCCGGGCGTCGCGCGCAAGACGGCGAACGTCGTCTCGGCCGAGCTCGGGCACCCGAGGGGATCGTCGTCGACACGCACGTGCGGCGGCTCTCGCAGCGGCTCGGGCTGACGAAGCAGGAGGATCCGGTGAAGATCGAGCGCGACCTCATGCGCATCGTGCCGCGCGAGGACTGGGCGCGCTTCCCGCATCTGCTCATCTGGCACGGCCGGCGCGTATGCGACGCGCGGCGGCCGCGATGTGAAGACTGTGTGGTCAATGACCTCTGCCCGTCGAGCCGTGTCTGATCTGCATCCCGCCACGCGCGGCTTCGGCTCGCCGCCGACGCGTACGAGCGCGGGCGACCGGACTATCCCGCCGCTGCGATCGAGTGGCTCGTCGACCGGCTCGAGCTGCGGCCCGGTCGCACGGTCGTCGATCTCGCCGCCGGCACCGGGAAGCTGACGCGCCTGCTCGTCCCGAGCGGCGCGGAGGTGATCGCGGTCGAGCCGATCGCGGAGATGCGCGCGAAGATCGAGAACGCGCGCGTTCTCGCCGGCACGGCGGAGGCGATCCCGCTCGAGGACGCGTCGGTCGACGCGGTCACGGTCGCGCAGGCGTTCCACTGGTTCCGCGCGGAGGAGGCGCTGCGCGGAGATCCATCGCGTGCTGCGTCCCGGCGGCGGGCTTGCGCTCGTCTAGAACGTGCGCGACGAGCGCGATCCCCTGCAGGCGGCCGCGAGCGCGATCATGCAGCCGCTCGAGGAGAACGTTCCGCGCCGCGGCAAGCGGAACTGGCGCGAGGTGATCGATGCGACCGAGACGGCGACCTTCGACCACGTGCAGCTCGTCGACGAAGACGCCTTCGTCGAGCGGTTCACCTCGGTGAGCTTCATCGCCGCCGCGCCGGCCGAGCAGCGCGCCGAGATCGAGGAGCAGCTGCGCGCACTTGCGCGCACGCGGGCACGCCCATCCGGCTGCCCTACGTGACCGAGATCTATCTCGCGTTCAGTTGACCGACGGATCCTCGGGGATGCGCGCGACGAGCTCGTAGATGCCGCCCTTGCGGCGGAGCACGTCGGCCCACAGCTCGTCGGGCGCCTCGGTGAACGCGTCGTCCGGCAGCGGGCCTCGACGATCCAGTCGTCGCGGCCGAGCTCGTCCTCGAGCTGGCCGGCGCCCCAGCCGGCATAGCCGGCGAACACGCGACGCCGGATCGTCTGGGCGGCGACGTCCTCCGGCTCGTCGAGCGCGGGAAAGCCGAGCGCGCCGAAGAGCGGCACCGCCGCGTCGTCGGGATCGAGGAACTCGCCGAGCACGAGCACCGCGTTCGGCTGCACGGGCCGCCGACCCAGACCTGCTCGCCGTCGTCGACGAGCGGCTCGAGCTGCGGGACGATCTCCGCAACCGGCGCGGGGGAGGGGCGGTTGAGCACGAGACCGGCCGCGCCCTCGTCGTTGTGCTCGGTGATCAGCACGACCGTGCGCCGGAAGTTCGGGTCGAGCAGAGCGGGCGATGCGATGAGCAGCTGGCCCTGGAGGGACTCCACGTTTCCATTGATAGTGACCGCCGTCGCTTTGCGGTATGAGGCTCCCGCTAACTCGCTCATCCGGGCTGATGGCCTCTACACCGGATACCACGCCTGAAAGGAGATGCGGTGAGCGACCTCGCACTGGCAGCCGTTCTGATGGGAACGATCCTGCCCGCCTCGACCATCTCGGTCGAGAACGGGCTAACGGACGCGCTGATCGAGCTGTCCTCGGGCGTGATCGTCGGGAATACGACGCACGTCGACATCCCGAGCTGGCTAACCTTCATCGGCTCCTTCGCGGGCATCGTGCTCACCTTCCAGGCGGGCGCGGAGGTGGACGTGCCTCAACTCCGGCGAGAGTCGAAGGATCGTCGACGTCGAGCAGGCGCGAGTCGTTCTTCGCGCCGAACGCGGTCGTCGCGCTCGTGGCGTCCAACGCGCACGACGGTCGCGCCGGCAAGCGGAGATCGGCGGCCTCGCGCTGTCCACCACGAGACGCGCCGTCGACGAAGCGGTGCTGGTCGAACGGGGCTCAACCGCGATCTGGTCGGCAAGAGAATCATGTCTGCGACGTTCGTGATGGACATCGCGACGGTTGTGGGCCTCACCCTGCTCTTCCTCAAGCCGTCGATCTGGATCCTGCCGAACGCACTCGTGTCGATCACGCTCATAGCCGGCCTGCCGCGCGCTTCGCCGGCTATCTATCCCGTGTTACGGCAACCGCGTGATCGAGCCGGAGATCAAGCTCGTGTTCGCCTGCCTGTTCTTGCTCATGTGGCTCGGCTCGCGTGCGAACTCGACAGACGGCGCTGCCTGCGTTCATCCTCGGGCTCGCAATGTCGCGACTTCTACGCGTACGCACCGGACGCAGCAGGATCGAATGCGCATCGTGTCATTCGCGTTCCTCACGCGGATCTTCTTCCTCAAGGGCGACATGAACGTCTCGACGAGCGCGCTCTGGGCCAGCCTCGGCACACTCGGCATCCTGTTCGTGGCGAAGATGATGCCGAAGCTCTGCGGCGTCTACCCGCTGGCCCGGCAACACATCGACCCATGCGAACGTTCACGACGCTGCTAAAGTCGACCGGGCTCACGTGCGGCACGAGCACCTCGCTATACGGGCTCAGAGCGCACATCATCGATCGCACGCAGTTCTCGCGACGGATCGCGGTCGACGTGCTGTACGACGAACGTCCCGACTGCGATCGCGCAGCGGATCTACCAGCCGACGGCCGCCGCGAACCGCGACCTGACCGCCCCGGCCGCGCCCGCGCGGACTAGGCCGCGCGTGGCGTCAACGCGACGAGCAGGCCGCCGTCGTCGTCGTACGCCGGGAAGAAGTCGCCGGTGACCGGCTTCACGTGGCCGGAGCGCGCGCGCAGCTGCAGCGGCTCGTTCAGCCGCCGGACGCCCCACTCGAGCGCGAGCTTCGCGGGGTTCTTCTCCTCCTCGAAGCCGGCGAGGCCGAGGCTCTCGACGAGGTCGGCGCCGATGAGGTCGCTGTCGCCCCAGCCGGTGAGCTCGTACACGCCGCGGCCGACGGCGAGGATCCGCGCTTCCTTGTCGCACACGACGAATCCTGTGCCGGGCGCCGGGTAGTAGTCGTCGAGGAGCTCGAAAAGGAAGCCGAATCCGCAGTGGTGGCAGGAGACCGGCTCGTCGTAGAGGCCCTCCATGCGGTCGGTGTCCACCGACCGCTCCTTGCAGTTCGGGCAGATGAAGTAGGGCACTGATCCAGGTTAGCCACGAGGGTGCGCGTCGACGCGCAGTACCCATGCGTGCAGCGGCGAGTCGTCGCGGAGCGGCTGGTAGTCGACGAGGACCCGGTGGAAGAGCTCGTCGTCGTCCGGCGGCAGGCCGAGGACGGCGTACTTGAGGAACGGGAAGGCGGTGACGTCGGCGAGCCCGAACTCGCCGAAGAGGTAGTCGCGGCCCTGGAGCAGCGCCTCGAAGACCTCGACGTGGGCGCGCATCTCCGCCGAGAGGGCGTCGGTGGCGCCCGTGGTCTGCGATCGCGTTCGGCGCGCGCTTCCAGACCCGGTTGAACCAGTCGGCGAAGATCCGCACCTCGGCGCGGCGCGCGGGGTCGCGCGGGAGCAGCGGCGGGTCGGGGAAACGTGCCTCGAGCCACTCGAGGATCGCCGGCGAGTCCGCGATCACTTCGTCGTCGTCCGTCACGAGCACGGGGACGAGCCGCTGCCCGCTCACCGCCTCGACCGGCGAACGGTCGTCCGCGTCGACGTCGACCCACTCGATCGGAACGCCCTTGTGCCCGGCGGCGAGCGCGACCCGCTCGACGTTCGTCGAGAACGGGATCCGGTAGACCCGGATCAGATCCACTTCTTGCGGCGGAAAAACCAGAGCTGGATCAGCGTCGTGCCGACGATGATGCCCCACGAGTACGCGTAGCCGTAGTGCCAGTGCAGCTCGGGCATGTGAACGAAGTTCTGTCCGTAGACGCCGACGACGAAGGTCGGGAACAGCACGAGGGAGGCGATCACCGTCAGCACCTTCATCACCTCGTTCTGGTCGTTCGCGATCTTCGACTGGCTGTAGTCGCGCACGCTCGCGAGCAGGTCGCGCGAGAGCTCGAGCCCGTCGAGCGCGCGCATGAGCTTGTCGTACGCGGCGTTGAATGCGACCTCGACGTCGTGCGGGAAGACCTCGGGGCCTTCGTCGACGTCGACGACGTCGTCGGTCACGCGCCGCACCGCGTCGCGCATCGGCGCGAGCGTGCGCCGGATGTGCAGCAGGTCGTGGCGCAGCGCCGAGATGCGCGCGCGCGTCGCGCTCGCCGGCTGGTCCTCGACCTTGTCCTCGAGCTCGTCGATCTCCTCGTCGAGCGCGTCCACGAGGTCGAGGTAGCGCTCGGCGATCTCGTCGACGAGCCGGTAGGCCATCATTCCGGCCGAGTCGCCGTCGGCTTGACCGCCTGCTTCACGATCGTCGACGTCGCACGCGGCGCGGTCGCCGGCGGCGTCTTGCGCACGGTGAGCAGCGTGTCGTGCGTGATGACGAGGTCGATCTCCTGGTAGAAGACGTCGTCCTCGTCGGGCACGGCGACCGCGACGAGGAACACGCCGAAGATGTAGTCGCCGTGGCCCTGCAGCGTCGGGCGCGGCTCGTCCTCGTGCTTGGGCGGCGCGAGCAGGAGCTCGACGGCCGACTCCTCGAGGCCGCTTGGCGCATGTTTGCGCAGCTCCTCGGCGCCCGGGTCGAGGAGGTCGATCCAATTCGCGGCCACGGGGCCGCGTTTCGACGCGGGGTGGCCTAGACCTCCGCGGCGAGGGCCGTGACCGGGGTGCCCTTCCAACGCTGCGAGGTACCGCTCGGCGTCGAGCGCGGCCATACAGCCGGAGCCGGCCGCGGTGACCGCCTGCCGGTAGACGTGGTCCTGAACGTCGCCCGCGGCGAATACGCCGGGGATGTTCGTCTCCGTCGAGTGCGGCTTCGTCACCAGGTAGCCGGCCGCGTCGTGGTCGAGCTGGTCGAGGAAGAGCGCCGTCGTCGGATCGTGGCCGATGGCGACGAACACGCCGTCGGTCTTCAGCTCGGAGATGCCGCCGGTGACCGTGTCGCGCAGCATGACCGCCTCGACCTTCGCGTCGCCGAGGATGTCGTCGACGACGGCGTTCGTGATGAACGCGATCTTGGGGTTCGCGCGCGCCCGTTCGAGCATGATCTGCGAGGCGCGGAACTCGTCGCGCCGGTGCACGACCGTCACCTTGGTCGCGTAGCGGGTGAGGAAGTTGGCCTCCTCCATCGCCGAGTCGCCGCCGCCGACCACGACGAGCTCCTTCTCCTTGAAGAAGGCGCCGTCGCAGGTGGCGCAGGCCGACACGCCGCGGCCCTGGAAGTGCTGTTCGCGCGGGATCCCGAGCCAGCGCGCGGTCGCGCCGGTGGCGACGATGACCGTGTGGGCGCTGTACTCCTCGTTCTCGACCCAGACCCGGAAGCGGCCGCTCCGAGAAGTCGACGCGGGCGACGTCGTCGGTGATGAACTCCGAGCCGAAGCGCTCCGCCTGGCGGCGGAACTCGGCCATCATCTCCGGCCCCATGACTCCGTCGGGGTAGCCAGGGTAGTTCTCCACGTCGGTCGTGACCATCAGCTGGCCGCCCCAGTTGAAGCCCTCGATGACGAGCGGCGCCAGGTTCGCCCGCGCCGCGTAGAGGGCCGCCGTGTACCCGGCGGGGCCGCCTCCGATGATGATCAGCTCACGTGTTTCGCTCATGTCCGTCCTTCGCTAAAGAGGTGTGCTCTCTATTAAACGAATTCGGCCGGTTGGACGTTCCCGGCCGCCGGAGGTTGTGCGATCCGGCTCGACCGGCCCTAGGCCGCGTCGAGCGCCCGGACGTGGGCGGCGGCCGGAAGCTCGGCCTGCTCGTCCGCCGCCTGGTCGAGCTTCGTCTCGAACCGGTCGAGGCGCTTCTCGGCCGAGGCGTACTTGCCCTGGGCGTTCGAGAGGTGCTTGCCGACCAGGTCGAAGTCCTCCCGGAACACCGAGAAGTCCTTCTGGAGGGCGGCGCAGTACTGCATGACTTCCTCCGCCCGCTGCTCGATCTGCATGCCCTTCAGGCCGAGGACGATCATCTGCAGGTAGGCGGTGAACGTCGTCGCCGACACGGGGAAGACCCGCTTCCCGTGCGCGTACGTGAGGAGCGCGCCGGTCTTGCCGGAGATGAGCTCGTAGTGGATCGTCTCCGCGGGGAGGTACATGAACGCGAGATCGAACGTGCCGTAGTCGGGGCGGATGTACTTCGACGCGATCGCGTCGATGTGCCCCTTCACGTCGCGCGCGAACGCCTTCTCGTGCAGCTGCTGCTCGGCCTCGTCGCCCGCGGCGGCCATCCGCTCGAAGTTGTCGAGCGGGAACTTCGCGTCCACGGGGAGCAGGAGGCCGGCGGCGCGGATGACCGCGTCCACCCGCTCGCCGCTCGGGAACGTGTACTGGACCTCGTAGGCATCGCGCGGCAGCCGGTCGCGGAGCAGGTTCTCGAGGAGCAGCTCGCCGAAGCCGCCACGCGCCTTCGGGGGCCGCAGCGCCTGCTCGAGGCGGCCGAGATCCTTCGCGCGCTCGTTCATCTCCGCGGTCGCCCGCGTCACCTCGCCGAGGCGCTCGTGGATCTTCGTCGCCGTCTGGCTGCTGCTGGCGAGCCGCCGGTCGAGCGTCTCGGTCACGTCGGCGAGCCGGCGGTCGACGTCGGCGTTGCGCTCGCTGAGCTGGCGCGTCGTGTCGTCGCGCAGCGCCGCGAGCTGGCTCGCGATGAGCCGCGGGAGCACGAGCGCCGCCGCGATGACGGCGAGCACGACGAGGATGAGGAGTCCGATGACCACCGGGCCAAGGAACGCTAGAGGCCGGGTCGGACGGACCAAAGAAAATGCCGGCCCCAACCAACCCGAAGGTCCATCGGAACCGGCTTGCAGAGCCTATGTGCGGCGGCGCGCCGGCCGTCAAGGAGGAAAAGCCCGCTATTTGCGGCTTCGTGGCCGGACTACGCCAGGGCGTCGATCGCGGCGAAGAACGCCGACTCGGTGGGCACGCCTTCCCCGAAGTACTTCAGGGGCGCCCCGCTCTTGTTGAGGAACAGCGTCGGCGTGCCGTTCACCTTGTCTGCGGTCGCGTCCGCGTCGACGTCAGAGGCGGCCTTCTTCACCGCGGCGGAGCTCCGCGTCGGCGAAGAGCGGGTCGATCTTCAGGCCGGGGACGCTGACGGCGATGTTGTAGAGCATCTGGTCGGTCAGCCAGCCGGTGTTCTCCGTGCCCTGGTTGTCGTACAGGTTCTCGGAGAAGTTGAACGCCTTGTTCTGCTTCGCGGCGGCGATGGTCGCCGCCTGGCCGCGGATCGAGTCGGGGCCGATGAAGGCCCACGGCTTCATGACGACCTTGACCTTGCCCGTGCGAACGTACTTCGTGACGAAGTCGGGGAAGACCGTCGTCTCGAACTCCTGGCAGACGGGCACTGAAGGTCGATGAACTCCGTCAGCGTGACCGGGGCGAACGGCGAGCCGAGCGTCGTCCCGTTCTGCGGGATGCCCTTGAAGAGCGACTCGACCTGAGACGCGCCGGGGAGCCCGTTCGCGAGGCTGCCGACCGCGGCGTGGTTCTTCGGGAGTCCGCCGCCCTTGCTCCCGCCGCCGAGGACGACCGCGAGGACGATGATGACCGCGATGACGGCGACGATCCCGCCGCCGATGGCGAGAGCGCGCGGCGACGCCTGGCGCCCGCGTCCGCCCACTGACCGGACGGGCGGCGGCGCCTTGACCGACGCCGTGCGCCGGGCCTCTCTGCTCTTTTTCCCGCTAGGCACCGGCGGGAAGGGTAGCTGGCTCCTCGCTGCCGCCTGCCGCCGCGAGGCTTAAGAATCCGATGAGGAGCAGGAAGCCGCTGAGGGCGATCGTCGGGATGGTGACGTAGCCGAACTCGTTGATCCACTTCACCGCGCAGCCGGCTCCGACCTGGCAGGCCGCGGGCGTCGCGACCCAGTGATTCTCGACGAGGATGTGGTAGACGGACACGCCCGCGCCGATGATCGGGAACGGGAGGAGATAGCGCGCGAACTTGTAGTCGCCGCGCCACGCCGCGAAGAGCAGCAGAAGCGACAGCGGGTACATGCAGATGCGCTGGAACCAGCACAGATCGCACGGCACGAAGCCGGCGATCTCGGAGAAGAAGAGGCTGCCGCCGGTGCCGAGCGCGGCGACGACGAACGCGGCCCACAGCTCGTAGCCCCAGAGCGCGGCCCGGAGCCCGCGGAGAGGCGCGCGCACGCCGACGAGGGCGAGGAGGCCGATGAGCGCGAGGGCGGCGGCGATCGCCTCTCCGGCGACGGCGAGCACGGCGAAGGCGACGATCGTGTCGTGGGTCATGGCGAGACCTTGCCACAGCGCTACGCTCCGGGCGCCGGGGTGGCGGAACTGGTCAGACGCGCCCGACTTAAAATCGGGTGCCTTCGGGCGTGCGGGTTCGAGTCCCGCCCCCGGCACCTCACTACACTGCGCGCGTGGCAAGCCTGGAGGCATCGCCGCTCGAACGCCCGCTCGAGTGGGACACGCCGCTCTTCCTCATGGCACGCGCGCAGTTCGAGCAGGCGCTGCCGCACGCTGAGGTCTCGCCGATGGTGGCCGAGCGCCTGAGCTTCCCCGAGCGCGCACTGATCATGAGCGTCCCGCTCCGCCGGGACGACGGCACGTGGCAGGTCTTCGCCGGCTACCGCGTCCAGCACTCGACCGTCCTCGGCCCGACGAAGGGCGGGATCCGCTACGACCCGGAGGTCTCGCTCGGCGAATGCGCAGCGCTTGCGTCCTGGATGACGTGGAAGTGCGCGCTGCTCCGCCTCCCGTACGGCGGGGCGAAGGGCGGCATCCGCTGCGACGCGCACGCGCTCTCGCAGCACGAGCTCGAGCGGCTCACGCGGCGCTTCACGTCCGAGCTGTTCGCGGCCATCGGCCCGCAGGAGGACATCCCTGCGCCCGACATGGCGACGAACGAGCAGACGATGGCGTGGATGATGGACACGTACTCGACGCAGATCGGTTACGCCGTCCCCGAGGTCGTGACGGGGAAGCCCATCTCGATCGGGGGCTCCGTCTTTCGCCGCGAGGCCACCGGCGCCGGCGTCGTCATGTGCACCGAGCGCGCGTGCGAGCGGATGGGCCTGGATCTCTCCGACCAGCGCTGCATTGTCCAGGGCTTCGGCAACGTCGGCGGCGTCGCCGCCACCGAGCTGCACGGCCGCGGCGCGACCGTCATCGCCGTCTCGGACGTTTCCGGCGGCGTGCACGCGCCCGACGGGCTCGACATCCCGGAGCTGCATGCGTACGCCGCCGAGCACGGCTCGCTCGCCGGCTACGACCGCTGCGAACGCGTCACGAACGAGGAGCTGCTCGAGCTGCCGTGCGACATCCTGGTCGTCGCCGCGCGCGAGGACCAGATCACCGGCGAGAACGCGGGGCGCGTGCACGCGAAACTCGTCGTCGAGGGAGCGAACGGGCCGACGACGCTCGAGGCGGATGCCATCCTCGCCGAGCGCGGCATTCCGATCGTCCCCGACATCCTCGCGAACGCGGGCGGCGTCACCGTGTCGTACTTCGAATGGGTGCAGGACCTCGGCCGCCTGTTCTGGGATCGCGACGAGATCCGCATCAAGCTCGCGGACAAGATGGCGGACGCGTTCGACCGCGTGTGGGCGGTCGCGGACGAGAAGTCGGTCACGTTCAGGCAGGCGGCGATGGTCGCTGCGATCCGCGAGGTCGCGGGCGCGCTCGAGTCGCGGGGGATCTATCCGTGAGCGTCATCCGCGATGCGATGGTTCCGGAGCCGACGACGCTCTCGGACAAGGCGAGCGCGCAGGACGCCGGCCGCTGCTTCGCCGACACCCCGGAGATGCGCGCGGTATTCGTCTCCTCCGACGACGGCACGCTCGTCGGCGTGATCACGCGCAAGACGCTCGTGCGCGAGGTCGTCGCCGCAGGTCTCGATCCGCGCGAGGTCGCGCTGCGGGACATCGCCGAGCCGCCGCACTACACGCTCGACGCGTCGCTGCCGCTCGACGAGGGCTTCCGGACGCTGGAGGAGCTCGATCTCGAGCGGGTACCCGTGGTCGAGGGCGGACGCCTCGTCGGCGTGCTCTCGCGCGCGGTCGTGCAGCGGCGCCTCGCCGAGGACGAGCCGCCGGCTGTCGATCTCGTCGGATAGCTAACAGCAGGTGTATGCGCCCGGCGGGGCGTCGCCTTCGACCGGCTCAGGCAGCTCTGCGGCTACGAGCGCGACGCCGTCGAGCAGGTCGTGCTCGCTCACTTCGATCGCGTCGAGCGCGTAGGCATCGAGCACGGCGACGAGGATGGCGGCGCCGGCGACGATCACCGGTGCGCGCTCCGGCTCCATGCGCGGGAGGCCGCGGCGCTCGGCGACGCTCATGCCCGCGAGCCGCTCCAGTTGTTCACGCGCGCGCGCACGCGAGAGCTCGTAGCCGTGGACGTTCTCCGTGTCGAAGGCCGCGAGCTGCGTCACGGTTCCGGCGACGCCGATCGCATGTTCTGGGGAGAGGTTGGGAAGGAGCACGGTCGCCTCCCGATGAGGGACGGCAGTTCGTCTCCATATCTCTCGGTGAAGCGCACGGATCCCATCGGCAGGCTGACGTGGAAGTCGTCAAGGACGAGCTCGGTCGAGCCGCCGCCGATGTCGAGCACGAGCGTGCCGGACGGCGGATCGACGCCGCGCCGCGTCAGCTCCGCTTCCTCGTCGCCGGAAAGCAGCTGCGTGACGAACCCATAGCTCCACTCCACCTCGCCGAGGAAGGCCTCGCCGTTCTCCGCGTCGCGCACCGCGCTCGTCGCGGCAGCGAGTGTCCGTTCGGCGCCGAGCAACTCGAGCGTGCGCCGGTAGTCGGCGAGGACGTTGCGCACGCGCGCGATGGGGAGGGGGAGGAGCCGGCCGCGCTTGTCGACGCCCTCGCCCAGCCGCGTGATGCGCGATTCGCGGTGCAGCTCCTCGACTCGGCCGTCGACGACGTCGGCGACGAGCAGCCGCGTCGTATTCGTGCCGAGGTCGACGGCCGCGACTCTCACTTGCGTGGGATGAGTGCGGTGAAGCTCGTCGCTTCCGCGAAGGCCTCGCGCAGGACGGTCATCCGCGCCAGCGAACTGCGCAGCGAGGCGACGCTGCGATCGAGCTCTGCTGTGTCCGTCGCGTGCTCGAGCTTCGTCACCGTCGCGTCGCCGAGGTCGGCGAGCCGGTCGAGCTCCCGTGCCACGTGCCGGCGCAGCCGCTTGAAGCTCCGCCACGCCTGCAGCAGCCGCACGGCGAACAGCACGAGCGCGGCCAGGGCGCCGAGCACGCCAACGGCCAAAGCCGCGTAGATGAGCCAATTCCACATCGAGCGGATCGTAACGCGGGTGCTAGAATTCACCCTTGCGACGCGGGGTGGAGCAGCCAGGTAGCTCGCCGGGCTCATAACCCGGAGGTCGCAGGTTCAAATCCTGCCCCCGCTATTCAGGAAGCCCCGGAAACGGGGCTTCTTTTCGTTCAGAGGCGAATCGGGCGCGGTTCGGATTGGTGAGGCGGGGAAAACTGCTGAGGTCTGGACGATTCTCAAGTTCAAGCCGTCAGTGCCGATCAGACGAGAGTGACGACATTGGCGCATCGCGCCACGGATGGCGATCGCCTTTTCCCCGAGTGGGAGAGCTTGCCGTTCGCCCTCGTTGTCTTGAGGGCCGATGGCTGCGCGGCGCATGAGAACGAAGCCTTCCGTTCCCTCACTGGGTACGGGGCCGAGGAACTGGCGCGGCTGCCGGTGTCGAGCTACACGCACCCGGAAGACGCCGCGGAGGCGGCCTCCTGCCTCCATCGCCTTTTGCGAGGTGGGATCACCTCGTACAGGCTCGAAACCCGACTGATCCGAAAAGACGGCGGAGTGGTATGGGCCGACTGCTCCGTCACGCTGAATCGCGCGATCGACGACGAGCCGCCGACGGCGCTCGCCATGGTTCAAGACATCACGTCGCAAAAGCAGAGCGAAGCCCTGCTGTCGCGGTTGATCGAGATCCGAGAAGAGATCGCCGCCGCAGACTTCGGGCTGGACGAGGTTGCACGCCTGGTTGCAGACCGTGCGCAGGAGCTGACCGGCTCCGACAGTACGACGGTCAGCGTCCTCGACGAAGGCGAACCTCTGGTGCACGTCATCGTCGGAGAAGCCACAACGACAGCTGATCTCTGCGTTCCGCTCCTACGCAGGGGCAAGGAGGTCGGATCGCTCAGCCTCGCGAAAGAGGCAGGCGTCACCGACACTGACCGCCGCATACTCGAGCTGCTCGCGATCCTCCTCGCTTCGGCAGTCAGCGACGCGGCCGAGCGCGAGGCGCGGCGCGATCAACGAGAAGCGCTCAGCCGTTTCGAGACCATTTTCGAGGACGCCCCGATCGGCATCGGTCTCCTCAGCCTGGACGGCCGCCTCGAGAGCACGAACTCGGCCATGCGTGACATCACCGGCCGCAGCGCCGAGGAGCTCGCGCGCCGAAGCACGGTCGGATACACCGTGCCAGAGGACGTCGACGAGGTCGTAGGACTGTTCACCGGCATGGTCGAGGGGCAATACGACTCCTACCGGCACGAGACTGCGTCTCTACGCCGACGATGGTGAGGTCGTCTGGGTCGATACCGCCACGGCGCTCCTGCGCGACGCGGATGGAACGCCCCGGGGGGCCGTTGCAATGGCCCAGAACATCACGAAGAGGCGCGCGGCCGAAGAGCAGTCGCGCCAATCGGAAGCGCGCTACCGCACCCTTGTCGAGCAGCTGCCGCTGATCACCTATATCGACGTGCCCTATTCGTCCGACGAGGCCGCCGAGTACGTGAGCCCTCAGGTCGAGGAGATTCTCGGCTACAGCTTCGAGGAGTGGCACTCGAGCCCCTCCTTCTTCAACGAGCATCTTCACCCGGAGGATCGCGACCGCGTCAGCAAGGCGCATCGCGAGGCCCGGCGAGAGCGCCGAGCCGCTGGAGCTCGAATACCGGTTCATTGCCGCCGACGGCCGGGTCGTCTGGCTGAAGGACAGCAACACCGTGGTACGCGACGAGACCGGCAAGCCGCGGTACACGCAGGGCTTCGCAGTCGACGTGACCGCCCAAAAACAGGCTGAGCTCGATCGCGAGGCGCTGCTCGCGCAGGCGCAGGAGCAGAACGAGCGCCTGCGCAAGCTCGACCGGATGAAGGACGAGTTCATCGCCCTGGTCTCGCACGAGCTGCGGACACCCTTGACGTCGATCTGCGGTTACAGCGAGCTGCTTCTACACGACGTCGCTCTCGCCGATCTCCCCGCTGCGCAGGTGAGCTGGCTCGAAGTGATCGACCGCAACGCCGAGCGCCTGCTGCGGTTGGTCGAGGATCTCCTGATCACCGCGCAAGCGAGCGCCGGAACTCTCGCCCTGGAGATGGGCGAGCTCGACATCGCCGCGATCATCGCGCACGCGGTGGAGTCCAGCACACCCGTCGCCACAGCGCGCGGAATCGCCCTCAGCTGCTCGACGGAGCCGCTTCCCGCCGCCGAGGGTGACCGGCTCCGCATCGGGCAGGTCATCGACAATCTCGTCTCGAACGCGCTGAAGTTCACACCGCCGGGCGGCACGATCGACGTGCGCGCCTATCCGCACGGCTCGGCCGTACGAATCGAGGTCACCGACACCGGAATGGGCATAGGAGAGAGCGAGCAGGCGCAGCTCTTCGACCGGTTCTTCCGCACCGCACGTGCACAGGAAGAGGCGATCCCGGGCGTCGGGCTCGGCCTCTCGATCTCGAAAGCGATCGTCGAGGCACACAACGGCCGGCTCTCCGTCAGCAGCGTCGAAGGAGTCGGCACATCATTCTTCGTCGACCTGCCCGCAGTCGCCAGGCCCTCGACAGTGTCATCGGTCGATCATCCGCTGGTTCGCTTCGGAGTAGCGGGCGCCCTCGCCCTCGATCTGCGCTTCCTCGAGCTCGCGGAGGTCGTCAGGCGTCAGTTCGACGTCGGTGGCGGCGATGTTCTCCTCGAGCCGGTGCACCTTCGTCGTGCCGGGGATCGGAACGATCCACGGCTTCTGCGCAAGGATCCACGCGATGGCGACCTGCGCCGGCGTCGCGCTCTTCCGCTCGGCGATCCGCGTCAGCAGCTCGACGAAGGCGAGGTTCGCCTGCCGTGCGCCGGGGTCGGTGAAGCGCGGGACCGTGTTGCGGAAGTCGCCGCTCTCGAACTCGGTCGTCACGTCGATCTTCCCGGTCAGGAAGCCCTTTCCGAGCGGGCTGAACGGGACGAAGCCGATGCCGAGCTCCTCGAGCGTCGGCAGGATCGCCTCCTCGGGCTCGCGCCACCAGAGCGAGTACTCCGACTGCAGCGCGGTAACCGGCTGCACCGCGTGCGCGCGACGGATCGTCTGCACGCCCGCCTCGGAAAGGCCGAAATGCTTCACCTTGCCCTCGTCGATCAGCTCCTTCACGGTGCCGGCGACGTCCTCGATCGGGACGTTGGGATCCACGCGGTGCTGGTAGAGCAGGTCGATCGTGTCGGTGCGCAGCCGCTTCAGTGAAGCCTCGACACTGCGCCTGATCGTCTCGGGGCTGCTGTCGAGACCGCCGCGCCCGCTTTCGAGGTCGAATCCGAACTTCGTCGCGATGACGACCCGGTCGCGGACGGGCTCGAGCGCCTCGCCGACGAGCTCCTCGTTCGTGAACGGCCCGTAGACCTGCGCTGTGTCGAAGAAGGTGACGCCGCGCTCGACCGCCGCGCGGATGAGTGCGATGCCCTCCGTCGTTCGGGGGAATCGGCGGGAAGCTCTGGCTGAGGCCCATGCAGCCGAGCCCGATCGCGGTGACCTCCAGGTCGTTTCCGAGCGTGCGTTTCTTCATCTCGTCTCCTTTAGCCCGTCCTCGGGGCCATCGTCTCATCAATGTGGATAATCCCGCGTTCCTCAGGGCCGACCCCGATTCGACCTGAACGGGGGCGCTCGGATGATCGTGACATGACCGACGATCGGCGGGTCATGGCTCGTCGACGCGCTCGACGAGCTGGTCGCTCTGCTCGGCGCGCGCGGCTTCCGCGTCCTCGGGCCAACCGTGCGGGACGGGGCGATCGTCTACGACGATCTCGAGTCCGCCGGAGAGCTCCCGATCGGCTGGACGGATCGTCAAGAGGCAGGCACGTACCGGCTCGAGCGCCGCGAGGACTTCGCGCGCTTCGGCTACGCCGTCGGGCCGCATTCGTGGAAGCGCTATCTGTTCCCGCCCCGGATTCGCCTCTGGCGCGCGCACCTCGACGGCGAGGGTGTTCCCGCGATCGAGCAGGAGCCTCCCGAGGAGCAGCCGCTCGCGTTCATCGGCGTGCGCGCATGCGAGGTGCACGCGATCGAGATCCAGGACCGGGTCTTCCTCGGCGGCCGCTACGTCGATGCCGACTACGCGGCGCGGCGCGAAGGCGCGTTCGTCGTCGCCGTCAACTGCTTCGAGCCGGGAGGCACGTGCTTCTGCGTGTCGACGGGGACGGGGCCGGTCGGTCCAGGCGGGCTACGACCTGGTCCTGACGGAGCTCCTCGAAGGCGAGCATCGGTTCCTCGTCGAGGCGGGGAGCGAGCGAGGTGCGGACGTGCTCGCTGCGCTTCCGACTCGGCCGGCCGCCGCCGCGGACATCGAGGCTGCAGAAGCCTCGGTCGCATCGGCCGCCGACGGGATGGGGCGTTCGTTGGACACGTTCGACCTGCGCGGCCTTCTCGCGCGCAACCTCGAGGATCCGCGCTGGGACGAGGTCGCGCAGCGGTGCCTCACCTGTGGGAACTGCACGCTCGTGTGCCCGACGTGCTTCTGCTCGGCCGTCGAGGACGAGACCGACCTCTCCGGCACCGAGGTGGAGCGCAACCGCGTATGGGACACCTGTTTCTCGGTCGACTACTCCTACATCCACGGCGGGAGCATCCGGCCGTCGGCGCGGTCGCGCTACCGGCAGTGGATGACGCACAAGCTCGGTACCTGGCACGACCAGTTCGGATCCTCCGGGTGCGTCGGCTGCGGACGCTGCATCACCTGGTGCCCGGTCGGGATCGACATCACCGAGGAAGTCGCGGCCCTGCGCGCGACCGAGGAGCACGATGCAGCGGTCGCTTGAGAGCGTCCTCCACGACGTGCCGATGCTCGAGGGCCTCGGCGAGGAGAGCCTCGCGCTGCTCGCAGGCTGCGCGCGCAACGTCCGCTTCGACCCGGGCTCGTATCTGTTCCACGAGGACGAGCCGGCCGACTCGTTCTATGTCGTGCGGCACGGCAGCGTCGCAGTCGAGGTGTACGTGCCGACTCGCGGATCGGTCGCGATCGAGACCATCGACGCCGGAGAGGTGCTCGGCTGGTCGTGGCTCTTCCAGCCCTACCGCTGGCACTTCGACGCGCGCGCGCTCACGCTCGTCCGCGCGACCGCCTTCGACGGGGCGTGCCTGCGCCGGAAGTGCGAGAGCGACCCCGAGCTCGGATACGCGTTGATGGGCCGCTTCGCGCAAGTGCTGATCGAGCGCATGCAAGTGGATGCGCCTCCGACTTCTCGACCTCTATGGCGACGGCGCAGCTCGCTGAGCTCTCCCACGTCGGCGCGATGACACCGCGCCCGTTTCGCGTCGCCGAACGGGTGCAGGACACCGCCGACACGTGGACGTTGACGCTGGAGCCGACGTCGGGGGCCGCCCCGTTCATCGCGCCCGGCCAGTTCATGATGGTGGACGCATTCGGGATCGGCGAAGTCCCGATATCCGTCAGCGCGCCCCCGGTCGTGTTGACGGTTCGCGCGGTGGGCGCGGTGTCGAAGGCGATCTGCGCATCGCAACCCGGCAAGGTGCTCGGGCTGCGCGGGCCGTTCGGGAACTCCTGGCCGGTCGAGGACGCGCAAGGCGGCGACGTTCTCGTCGTCGCAGGCGGCATCGGACTGGCGCCGCTGCGCCCGGTCGTCCTGCGCCTGCTCGCGCAGCGCGGCGCGTACCGGAACGTGAGCCTCTGCTACGGCGCACGAACGCCCGGCGACCTGCTCTACGTCGACGAGTCCGAGACGTGGAAGCGCCGGATCGACACGTACGTCACCGTGGACGCCGTCGACAGCGCGTGGTCGGGAAGCGTCGGCGTCGTGACGAAGCTTCTCGCGCAGGCGAGCTTCCGGCCGGCCGAGACGACGGCGTTCGTCTGCGGGCCGGAGATCATGATGCACTTCGCGATCCGCGAGCTGCTCGAGCGCGGGATGCCCGAGCACCGGATCCTCGTGTCGATGGAGCGGCACATGGATTGCGGAATCGGTTTGTGCGGGCACTGCCAGCTCGGTCCGACGCTCATCTGCCGCGATGGGCCGGTCTACTCGTATGCGCAGGTTGCGCCGTGGCTCGAGGTGCGTGAGCTGTGAGCGGCAAGCCGAAGCTCGCCGTCTGGAAGTTCGCGTCGTGTGACGGGTGCCAGCTCTCGCTGCTCGACCTCGAGGACGAGCTTCTCGCCGTCGCCGGGGCGGTCGAGATCGCCGAGTTCCCCGAGGCGACGCGCGCCTCCGTCGAGGGGCCGTACGACCTCTCGCTCGTCGAGGGCTCGATCACGACGCCGCACGACGCCGCGCGGATCCGTGACGTCCGCAGCGCGTCGAAGGTTCTCGTCTCGATCGGCGCGTGCGCAACCGCCGGCGGGATCCAGGCGCTCCGCAACTACGCGCACATCGACGACTTCATCGGCGCCGTCTATGCGTCCCCGGAATACATCTCCACGCTCGCGACCTCGACCCCCATCTCCGCGCACGTCCCCGTCGACTTCGAGCTGCGCGGCTGCCCGGTGAACAAGCGGCAGCTGCTCGAGGTCGTGACCGCGCTGCTCCACGGTCGCAAGCCGGGAATCTCCGCGACGAGCGTCTGCACCGAGTGCAAGCGGCGGGGCCTCGTCTGCGTCAGCGTCGCGCACGGCACGCCCTGCCTCGGCCCGGTCACGCAAGCCGGTTGTGGCGCGCTGTGCCCTGCGTACGACCGCGGATGCTTCGGCTGCTTCGGGCCGATGGAGACGCCCAACGCCGGCGCGCTCGTCCCGCTCCTCCACCGGCTCGGAATGACGGACGGCGGCGTCGAGCGCGTGTTCGCGACCTTCAACGCGGACGCGGACGCCTTCCGGGAGGCTGCTCGTGGCTGAACGGCGTGTGATCCGGACCGACTATCTCGCCCGCGTCGAGGGTGAGGGGGCGTTGAGCGTCGTGCTCGACAACGGACGGGTCGAGCACGTCGAGCTCCGCATCTTCGAGCCGCCGCGCTTCTTCGAGGCTCTCCTGCGCGGCCGGTCGTTCCTCGAGGCGCCGGACATCACCGCCCGCATCTGCGGAATCTGTCCGGTCGCCTATCAGACGAGCGCAGTGAACGCGCTCGAGAGCCTGTGCGGCGTCGAGGTCGAAGAGCCGATTCGCATGCTGCGCCGCCTTCTCTACTGCGGCGAGTGGATCGAGAGTCACGCGCTGCACGTGTACATGCTCCACGCGCCCGACTTCCTCGGCTATCCCGGCGCGATCGAGCTCGCGCGTGACGCGCCGGCCGCGGTCGAGCGCGGGCTCGGCCTGAAGAAGGTGGGCAACGAGGTGATGACGCTCGTCGGTGGGAGGGAGATCCATCCCATCAACGTCCGCGTAGGCGGCTTCTACCGAGCACCAACGCGGCGGGAGCTCCGCCCGCTCGTCGAGCCGCTCGAGCGCGCCCGTGAGGCGGCGCTCGAGACGGTCCGCTGGGTCGCGGGCTTCGACTTCCCGGAGCGGCTCGTCGAGTGCGACCTGGTCGCCCTCTCGCAGCCCGGCGAGTACGCGATCGAGCGGGGGCGCATTCGCTCGAATGCCGGTCTCGACATCTCCGCGGCCGAGTACGACGACCACTTCGAGGAGGAGCACGTGGAACGCTCGAACGCGCTCCATTCCCGGCTGCGCGAGCGCGGCACCTATCTGTGCGGCCCGCTCGCGCGCTTCGCGCTGAATCACGAATGGCTCTCGCCGCTCGCGCTCGAAGCCGCGCGCGAGGCAGGCCTCGAGGCTCCGTGCCTCAACCCCTTCCAGAGCATCGTCGTTCGGAGTGTCGAGCTCGTGTACGCATGCGACGAGGCGCTTCGCCTGATCGACGGCTACGAGCAGCCGGATCGCCCGTTCGTGCCGGTCGAGCCGGTCGCCGGCTTCGGCTTCGGCGTGAGCGAGGCGCCGCGCGGGCTTCTCTACCACCGGTACAGCCTCGACGGCGAGGGGACGATCCTCGACTCGAAGATCGTGCCGCCGACCTCGCAGAACCAGGGGGCGATCGAGGACGACCTGCGTGGCGTCGTCGTGCGCTACGCCGATCTCGACGACGAGCAGCTGCGCGCGCTGTGCGAGCAGACGATCCGCAACTACGACCCGTGCATCTCGTGCGCGACGCACTTCCTGACGCTCGACGTGGAGCGACGGTGATGCGGCGCGTGGTGGCCGGCGTCGGCAACGCGTACCGCGGAGACGACGGCGTGGGCCTCGAGGTCGCCGCGCGGCTGCGCGACCGCCTGCCGGCGGACATCGAGCTCGTGCAGTGCGTCGACGAGCCGAGCAGGCTCATCGAGGCCTGGCGCGGCGCGGATGCGGTCATCGTCGTCGACGCCGTTGCATCCGGTGTGGAGCCGGGCACGGTCTACCGCTTCGACGCAAGCGACGGGGACATTCCCGAGCAGATCTTTCGCTCGTCGACGCATGCATTCGGCGTCGGTCAGGCGGTTGCCCTGTCCCGTGTGCTTGGACATCTGCCGCCGCGCGTCATCGTGTACGGCATCGAGGGCGCCGACTTCGATGCAGGTGAGGGGCTGACCGATTCAGTCGCCGAGTGCCGTCGACCGCGCGGTCGACGCCGTTCTCGCCGACATCAAGGGTGGTGAACGCTGATGCACGAGCACGCGCTGATGGCGGATGTGATGCGCAAGATCGACGAGGTCGCGCAGGCCGAGGGGCCGAGCGGGTCACCCGCGTCTCCGTCCGTCTCGGCGCGCTCTCGCATTTCACCCCCGACCACTTCCGCGAGCACTTCGTCGATGCATCACGCGGCACGATCGCGGAAGCCGCGCTCGTCGACGCCGTTGTCGACGACGACATCGCCGATCCGCGTGCCCGCGACGTCGTGCTCGAGAGCATCGAGGTCGAACGCTGATGTGCATCGGGGCGGTCGCGAAGCTCGCAGACTCGTGGCAGGACGAAGGCGCGCCCGTCGGGCGGCTGGACGACGGCTGCGTCGTGTCTCTGTCGTTCGTCCCGGAGGCCGAGCCCGGCGATCGGCTTCTTCTTCATCTCGGAATCCCCGTGGAGGTAATCGATGACGACTCGCGCTAATGGAATCGCGCTCGCGTTCGTGGCCGCCCTGGTCAGCGGCGTGTCCATCTACGTCAACGCGCACGCCGTGAGGCACTTCGGCGACGCGACGGTGTACACGACCGCGAAGAACGCCGTCGCCGGCGTGCTCCTGCTCGCGCTTCTCGCCATCGCTCCTCGGCGGAAGGAAGCTGCGCCGCCGGCGCGTCGCGCCCGGCATTGGCCGGCGCTCGCCGCCGTCGCGATCGTCGGCGGGAGTGTTCCCTTCGTCCTCTTCTTCGAGGGGCTCGCGCGTGCGCAGGCGACCGACGCGAGCTTCATCCAGAAGACGCTCGTCGTGTGGGTCGCGCTCCTCGCAGTGCCGATCCTGCGGGAGCGCTTCCGAGCCCCGCACGCAGCCGCAATCGTGTTGCTCATCGTCGGCCAGGCCTGGCTCGTGGGCCACCTCGGGACGGTCACGTTCGGCAGCGGTGAGGCCATGATCCTCGGCGCGACGCTGCTGTGGGCGGTGGAGACCGTGTTCGTCAAGCACCTGCTCGGCTCGATCCCGTCGCGCACGCTCGCCGCCGCACGGATGGGAGGGGGGACGGTCGCGCTCCTCGCCTGGCTCGCCGTCACCGGCAAGGTCGGCCAGCTGGGCGGCTTCGGCGTCGAGCAATGGCGCTGGATCCTCTTGACCGGGCTTCTGCTGACCGTCTACGTCGCCACCTGGTATGCCGCCCTGGCGCGCGCGCAGGCCGTCGACGTGACGGCGATGCTCGTGTTCGGCGCGGTCGTCACCGCTGTGCTCTCCGGTGCCGCGGACGGCGCGCCGGTGAACGTGACCGGTGCGATCCTCGTGGCGGCCGGCTCCGCGACCATGGCGTGGGCGGCAGTTCGGCGCAGGCCGGTCGAAGCGACGCCATGAGCGGTGCGGGGGCGCTCCTCTTCGCGCGGTACGCGTATCCGCCGAACGCGCTCGGGTACTGCGGCGAGGACGTGCCCCGCACACTCCTCGAATACGGTGACGCGCGCGAGTCGGACGGTGGTCTCGAGGAGCTCGCGCGCACGTTCGACGGTGCGTGGCCCTACCTGACACTGATCGCCGGCGCGAACGGGATCGCGGACCCACTCGACGACCGCGTCGTCGAGGCGTATTGGGTCGGCAACCACCTGCTCGACGCGGTCCGCCCGCACGATCTCGCGCGCCACGTCGACGAGCGCTTCCGCGGGCGGCTCGGCGGCGCGCAGACGCACATCGTCGATGCAGTCGCCGCGGGCGCGGTGCCCCACCACTGCTTCCACGTCTTCGCCGTCTATCCCTGGCTCGGCCTTCTTCGCACGGGCATCGTCGACGAGCCGCTCCGGATCCTCGATCAGTGCCGGACGACGCCCGCCGTCGTGTGCGCGCGAGACGGCGACGTGCTCGAGGTTCTCGCGCGACCGCTGAAGTGGGACGGCGCGCAGCTGTATCTCGACGTGGCCGAGGCCCGCACCGTGCACTGGCGAAGCGACGGGCTCGCGTTTGTCGACCCTCCCGCGCCGGGCGACCTCGTGACCCTCCACTGGGACTTCGTCTGCGACGTCGTCACGCCTCTCGCGGCCCGCCGGCTCGAGCGCGCGACGCTTCGGGCCATGACGGCGGTCAACCGCTCCGGCGCCGCCGCGCACGCGCTGGCGGGATAGCCATGACCGACCGAGGTTCCGTTCCCGACTCGCTGCAGCTGTTCCTCGCCGACCTGCGTCACTACCCGCTCTTGCGACCCGCTGAGGAAGTCGCCCTTGCCAAGCGGGTCGAGCGCGGTGATCCCGTGGCGAGACGCCGGATGGTCGAGTCGAACCTGCGCCTCGTCGTGTCGCTGGCGAAGACCTTCCGTGGCCAGGGCCTCGAGCTGCCCGACCTCATCCAGGAGGGGACGTTCGGCCTGATCCGAGCAGTCGACAAGTTCGACTGGCGGAAGGGATGCAAGTTCTCCACCTACGCGACCTGGTGGATCCGGCAGGCCTGCTCGCGCGCGGTCCAGAACCAGGGCGAAACGATTCGCGTGCCGATTCACGCCGGCGAGCGGCGGCGGAAGCTTCGCGCCGTCAGCGCCCGGCTGCAGCAACAGCTCGGCCGGCAGCCGACGCCGGAGGAGCTCGCGGCCGAGCTCGACCTGACGGTGGGCCAGGTGACCAACGTCCTCGAGGTCGCAGAAGTGTCGGCCTCGCTCGACGAGCGGATCGGAGACGGGACCGCCAGCCGGGGCGATCTCGTCCGCGACGAGCGCGTCACCGATCCGTACGAGGAGATCGACGCACGGCTCGACTGGCAGATTCTCGTCGGAGCAGTCGAGCGGTTGCCCGACCGCGATCGGCGCATCATCGAGAGCCGTCTCGGCTTGGCCGGGGATGGTCCGCGAACGCTGGAGGAGCTGGGCGCAGAGCTCGGTCTCACGCGCGAACGCGTCCGGCAGCTGCAGACCCGAGCTCTCCGTAAGCTGAGCCTCGAGCTGCCGGTAGACGCGGGATCAGGCCGCCACCTGGCAGGAGCCCGGACGTGAAAGATCCGAACGAGGAGAACAGTGACCGACTACGCGATCGTCAACCTGAAGGAGATCGAGGACTCCGCCGGCGAGCGGGCCTCCGGGATGGAAGCGCGCTTCGCGCGCAAGCACATCGACTCCGAGCATCTCGGCGTGACGTACATCCGGTACGAGGCCGGCGTACGCTCGCCGATGGCGCACAGCCACCGCGAGCAGGAGGAGGCGTACGTCGTGATCGGCGGCTCCGGCCGCGTCCGGCTCGGTGACGAGATCCGCGAGGTCCGGCAATGGGACGTCGTCCGCGTCAGCCCGGCGACCATCCGTGCGTTCGAAGCGGGTGCGGACGGTCTCGAGATCATCGCCGTCGGTTCAGACCGCCCCGAAGGCGGCGACGGGGTCAAGGCCGAGACCGCCTGGATCGAAGAGGGCTAGTCGGCCGGGGCGAAGCCGGCGCCGGTCAGCATCCGCCGCAGATCGACGATCATCTGCGTGTCGACGTCCTTGTCCTTCGGCGGATCGAAAACCTCGGTCTCGTCGCCGAGCGTCACCTCGACACGGCCGTTGTGCTGCTCCGTCACCGTCCCGACCGCCTCGAGCAGCGACAGCACCTGCCGCCACTCGACGTTGCCGCTCGAGGGATGGCCGAAGATCTTCTCGACGGTGTCCGCGTGCTCGCTGTTCACGGCTGCCGTCCGGCCCACTCGAGCTCCGCCTCGCGCTCCATCCGCTCGAGGCGCTCGTAGTAGTCGGGGAACTCCTTCATGTGCGCGAGCGCGATCTTGCCGGTCACGATCGGGTCATCGTGCGTCACGTCCGTCTGTGGGTCGTGCGACCCGTGCTCGAACTCGACGTCCATCCCCGCCCGGAACGCCTCCAGGTCGAAGCGATCCCAGTCGACGCCGATCGCATCGCCGACGCGGCGAGCTTCGTCCGTCGTCGTGCGCCGTTTCTCGCTCATCGTCCCCTCCGTCGTCGTCTGACGTGAGGACCATACGCGCCTCAGTCCGGCAGCATCGGCATCGTGATGCCGGGCGAGCGGCCGAGCAGCACCGCGCGCGTGATCGCGGCCGTCCCGAAGCGGTCGCGCACGAGGTCGAGGACGGCGTCGAGCGCCTCGCCGTCGCGCCGATCGAACGGCAAGACGAGCTGTAGCGCATCCGCGTCGTCGAGGTTCGCGACGGAGATCCCGACGAGCGTGAGACCGCGCTGCTCGATCGTCGGCAGTGCCTCCAACAGCAGCGTCCGCGCCGTCGACAGGATCCGCTCCGTGCTCGCCGTCGGGTCGGGCAGCGTCGACGAGCGCGTCGCCCGCGTGTAGTCGTCGAAGCGCAGCCGCAGCACGACAGTGCGACCCGCGCGGCCTGCGGTCCGCATGCGGCGCGCCACCCGGTCGACGAGCGTGACGAGATCGGCGTCGACGGATGCGTGCGACCACGGCGCGCGGCCGCGCGCACGCTGCGAGCCGATCGACCTGCGCCGGCGCCGATGCTGCACCGGCCGCGGGTCGAGGTTGTGCGCGAGCGCATGGAGGTGGTGCCCCGCCGCCCGGCCGAGCATCGACACGAGGATCGACTCGGGCAGGAACGCGACCTGCCGCACGGTCGTGATGCCGCGCTCGCGCAGCTTCCGCGCGGTCACCGGCCCGACGCCCCACAGCCGCTCCACCGGCAGGGGATGGAGGAACGCGAGCTCGTCGTCGGGCGGCACGACGAGCAGCCCGTCCGGCTTCGCAACCGCGCTCGCCACCTTCGCGAGGAACTTCGTCCGCGCGACGCCGACGGTGATCGGCAGGCCGACGCGCTCGCGCACGTCGCGCCGGAGGCGCGCGGCGATCTCGACCGGCATGCCGACGCTTCGCTCCATGCCGCGCACGTCGAGGAACGCCTCGTCGATCGACAGGCCCTCGACGACCGGTGCTGCGTCCTCGAACACGCGGAACACCGCCTTGCTCGCCTCCGAGTACGCCGACATCCGCGGCGGGACGACGACGGCCTGCGGACACAATCGGCGCGCCTGCGCTCCGCCCATGGCGGTGCGGATGCCGAAGGCCTTCGCCTCGTAGCTCGCCGCGAGCACGACGCCGCCGCCGACGATCACGGGCCGGCCGCGCAGGCGCGGATCGTCGCGCTGCTCGACCGACGCGAAGAACGCGTCCAGGTCGGCATGGAGGATGGAGGCGCCTCCCGGCACGAACGTATGTTCGCACACCGCCGAGCCGGTTACGAGCGGCGGGACCCCGCGCGGGCGGTGTTCACCTTCTCGCTCAACCGCGCCTCGAGGCGCCAGAGGTTGTCGAGATGCTGGCTCGCCCACAGGAGCCGGAGCGCACCGTGGATCGTCGCCTTGTCGTGACTGCGCGCCGCGTCGCGCACGCATTCGAGCAGCCGCGCGCGGCCCTCGGCGTCGCGGATGTGAGGCGGCGGGACGGGGCGGACGTTCACGAGTGCATAGCCGAGCGAGACGAACCACGCCTGGAACGCGTGCAGCTCGCGGTCGAGATTCCGGCCGCAGTCGTCGAGCCGGACGTTGCCGTCGGCCATGCGGCCGATCGTCTCGAGCGACTGCGCCGCGCGCCGCACGCGCGTTGCGCCGCCGACGAGGCCAGCGACGTCCTCGATGTTGAACTCGGTCGCGGACCGCTCGGCGAGGTACTGCCTGAAGTCATCGTCGAGCCGGTGCACGGCGGCGTCTGCTGCACGCTCGGCGTCCGGCCGGTCGCGCCCTCCTTCGATCAGCTCGCGCGCGGTTGCGACGACGTAGTCGGCGCCGCGCGCGTACGCGGCGGCGAGATCGCTGCGCAGAAGCGCGGACGCCCCGCGCGGCCAGAAGAGGAGCCCGACACCGAGGCTGATGGCGAAGCCGATCGCGACGTCCTCGACTCGTACGACGCCGACGCGCCAGCCGACGGGCTGGATGATGTTGAAGAGGATGAACAGGACGACAGTGAAGCCCGCCTGGCCGGCTGCGAACGAGATCGCGCGCGGGGCGTAGGCCGCCAGCAAGAGGGCGACCGGCAGCACGCCCCAGAGCACGGTCTCGTGCGTGCCGATCCCGATCACGAGCAGCGCGCCGACGACGATCCCCGCCGCCGTTCCGGCGAGCGCGCTGATGATCGACCAGCCCGTCCCGAGGGCGTTCGACCGCAGGACGGACAGCGTTCCGAGCACGACCCAGAACCCGTGCTGCAGCCCCGTGCGCTGCGCGATGAAGACCGCGATCGCGAGGCCGGCCGCGCCGCGGATGCTGTTCTGGAACCAGACCGAGCCGAAGCTCGCATGCTCGACCGCGAGTTGTTCCGTCGCCTCGATCGCCGCCAGCGGCGCCGACGGCTGAGCAATGTCGCGGTGGCCGAGCTCAGGTGTGCCGGCACCGGTGGCGACGAGCGCGTAGCCGCCGATCTGGCGCGCGGAGTAGGTCACGACGCGGATCCGGAACGGCGGGTCGAGCGTGTCGAGATCGGGGACCTCGGGAAGCCGGCGGATGAGCGCGTGCGCGACTGCGTCGCGCGCAGCGTCGAGCCGTGCGAAGTCGGGCCGCTCGTCACCGCCTTCGAGCCTCGACGCGCTGACGCGGAGGACCGCTGCCGCCGCCGCGAGCGCCTCCTCGTCCTCTGCGGAGGCGAGCTCGAGCGCGGGCAGCTCGGGAGTGGGTGCGAGGAACGAGAGCAGCCAGTCGAGCTCGTCGGGAAGCGACGAGAGCGCCGCTGTCGACGCGGTCGGGCCCGTCGGCCGGTGCTGCGTGCCGAGGAACGCCCGCCCGAGCCCGTCCACCGCCTCGCGCGCAGCGACGGCCCGTTCCGCCAGCTGGTCCCGGGCTGCGTCGACGAAGTCCGCGACGCTGCGGAGCGCGCCCGCGGCTGCCTTGCGGAGGTCGGCCCGCCGCCGCGGCGGCCAGAGCAGCATCACCGCTGTGATGCCGACGCCGGTGGCGAGGCCCCATCCCTCGAGCCGGTCCGGGATGGCGGAGTTGGGCGCGGGGATCGTCACCGGCAGCACGAGTGTGAGCATGACGCCCGTCGACGCCGCGGCGAAATACCCGCCGAGCACACCGCTGAAGAGCGTGAGGAAGCCGACCGCGGCCATCGTGCCGGCGGCGAGCCACGCGTTGCGCGAGCAGATCGTTCCGAGCGTGATGTAACCCGCGCCCACGACCGCGAGGGCGAGGTATGCGACCAGACGCGCGCGCCACGGACCGCTGAACTCGACGAGCACGAGCACCGCGAACGATCCGAACGCGGCAAGGAGGGACGTCTGCGGTTTCGCGATCACCTTGTCGGCGAACGCGAACACCGCGGGCATGACGATGGCGGCGCGGGCGGCGCTCTTCAGCGCGGCGACATTCAAGCCGCGATATTAGGCAGCAGCAGTGCGCTCGCGCGTGCGCAGCTCGTGCGCGGCGACCGGCTCGCCGCAGCCGCTGCAGACGAGCTGCTCGACGACCGCGCCGCCGCACGTCGCGTGCTCGACGACGAGCGGGGGGCCGTCCGGTGCGAGGTAGCGGTCGCCCCAGTGCATGAGGGCGATCAGCGGGATGCGCAAGTCGCGGCCGCGGTCGGTGAGGCGGTACTCGTACCGGTCGGGGCGCTCCTGGTAGCGGACACGCTCGACGATCTCGGCTTCGACGAGCCGGTCGAGTCTGCTGCTGAGGACGTTGGTGGCGATGCCGAGGCTGGCCTGGAACTGGTCGAAGCGGCGCAGCCCGCGGAAGCAGTCGCGGATGATCAGCAGGCTCCAGCGCTCGCCCACGAGCTCGAGCGTGCGGGCGATGGAGCAGTTCTGGCCCTGGTAGTCGCGCCTGAGCACGAACTCACCGTAGCTCACTAACTTGCGTGATGCAAGTCACTGTGGTACGTTCGGCCGATGGAGCGCCGCTGGAAGGTGCTGATGGTGACGTCGATCGCCGCGTTCATGGGCTTCCTGGACGTGACGATCGTGAACATCGCGTTCCCCGACATGCGCTCGTCGTTCGCCGGCGTCTCGCTCGCGCATCTCTCGTGGGTGCTGAACGCGTACAACGTGCTCTTTGCCGCCACCCTCGTCCCGGCGGGGCGCCTTGCGGACCGGTTCGGGCGCCGCCGCTTCTTCCTCGGCGGCATCGTCCTGTTCCTCGCCGCATCGACGGTCTGCGGGCTCGCCTGGAACGTCGACGTGCTCATCGCCGCGCGCGCCGTGCAGGCGGTCGGCGGCGCGATCCTCGTGCCCACGTCGCTCGGCCTCGTGCTGCCCGAGTTCCCGCTCGAGCGGCGCGCGACGGCGACCGCCCTGTGGGGTGCGACCGGCGCCGTTGCCGCGGCGACCGGCCCAAGCCTCGGCGGCCTGCTCGTCGACTGGCAGAGCTGGCGGTGGGTCTTCTTCGTCAACCTCTTCATCGGAGTGCCCGCGCTCATCCCGGCGCGGCGCCTCCTGCGTGAGAACCGGGACGAGACCGCGTCGATCCCCGACCCGCTCGGAGCGGTCCTCCTCGTTGTGGCCGTCGGCGCGCTCTCGCTCGGGATCGTCGAGGGACCGAGCTGGGGCTGGAGCTCCGGCCGCGTCATCGGTGCATTCGCCGCTTCGGCGCTGCTCGCTCCGGTCTTCGTCGCGCGCTCGGCGCGCCACCGAGCGCCAGTGTTCGAGCTCGCGCTCTTCCGCGTACGCTCGTTCGCCGTTGCGAACGCCGGCGTGTTCGTCTTCTCAGCCGGCTTCTACGCGTTACTGCTGTGCAACGTCCTGTTCCTCACCGGCGTCTGGCACTACTCCGTCCTGCGCGCCGGCGTCGCGCTCACTCCCGGCCCGTTGATGGCAGCGCTGTCGGCGCCGATCGGCGGCCGGTTGTCGGACCGATTCGGCCAGCGCGTCGTTGCCGTTCCGGGCGGTCTGTTCTTCGCCGGCGGCGTGCTCTTCTTCCTGCTCGTCACCGGCACGGGCCATGCGTACGCCTCGCACTTCCTGCCGGGGATGCTGCTCACCGGAATTGGCGTCGGCCTGTCGTTCTCCGGCATCTCGAGCGCCGCCGTCGCCGAGCTTCCGCACGCGCGATTCGCCACCGGCAGCGCCATCTCGTCCACCTCGCGGCAGATCGGCGCCGTCGTCGGCATCGCCGTGCTCATCGCCATTCTCGGCGCGCACCGCAGCGGCAGCCCGCTGACCGCGTTCCACCGTGCCTGGCTGATGATGGCCGTGACCGGCGTCGCGTCGGCGACGATCGCGACCGCTCTCGGTCGCGTCCGCGCGCGCCACGTCGAGCTGGCGGAAGAGATCGGCGAGGCCGAGATCGAGCTGCTCGGCGCGCCGCTCTAGCCGGTCGCCGCGACCGGCGTCCAGGTGAACCGGACGAGTGCGACCGCGAGCCCGGCCGCCATCCAGAGCGCGAGCACGCCGAGGTCGCTCCAGACGATGCCGGTGCCGTGCGTCGCGGGATCGAACGCATGGTGGAGCCCGTCGGACAGATGCTGGACGGGGAAGACCTCGGCCACGTCGCGCAGCCACGTCGGCAGGTTGACGTTGGGGATGAAGACGCCGGAGATGAAGTAGAGCGGCAGCATGATCGCCTGCACCATCGGCTGCGCCGCGTCCTCGGTCTTGATCGCCGTCGTCAACGCGAAGCCGAGGCAGACGAAGGTGACCGCACCGACGACGGCGGTGAGGACCACGCCCGGCAGGGTCCGGCTCGGCAGCGTCACGCCGTAGGCGAAGCGCCCGAGGAGGAGAAGAACGGTCATCACGCCGAGCGCGACGACGACGGCCGTCAACGCGCGCGCGGCGATCAACACCCACGCCGGCACGGGCGTCGCGCGCCGCCGTTTGAGCACGCCCGTTCTCGCGCTGCGCAGTGACGGAGATGACGAGGTTCACGAACGAGCCGGCGACCACGGCGAGCGCCGAGATGCCGGGAACGTAGTACGTGGAGGCCTTGATCCCGGTCGGGCCGAGCCGGTCGTTTCCGAACACGCTCACGAAGATGATCAGGAAGATGATCGGCAACGCCACCGTGAAGAAGCGGGACTGCCGGTTGCGGAAGAACGCGAGCAGCTCGTACCGCGTCTGGTGGGCGACGAGCTGAAGCGGCGTACGTTGTCTGCTCCGGCGGTCGGGCTGCGACGCGCGGCGCTTCTTCAGGTAGCGCCGGATGAAGCGGACGAGCAGGATCATTCCGCGCCGCCCGTCAGCTGCAGGTAGACGTCTTCGAGCGACGGCTGGCGGACGTCGAGATCGGGCAGCTCGAGGCCGCGCGCGAGCGCCCAGTCCGCGAGCTCCTTCAGATCCGCGAGCGGACGCTCGCTCTCGATTGCCACGCGGCCGTTCTGCGTCGAAGCGCGCAGCGGAAGATCGTCGAGGCCGATGCCGTCGGGGAGCGTGAACGAGATGCGCGACGCCATCCGCTCGCGACCGCCGAGCGTCTGCGGCGTCCCCTCGGCGACGATGCGTCCTCCGGCGATGACCGCGATGCGGTCGGCGAGGTTCTCCGCCTCGTCCATGTAGTGCGTCGTGAGGAACACGGTCTTGCCGAGCTCGCGCAGGCCCTCGATCACACCCCAGGCGGCGCGGCGCGCTGACGGATCGAAGCCGGTCGTCGGCTCGTCGAGGAAGATCAGCTCGGGATCCCCGATGAGCCCGAGCGCGACGTCGAGCCGCCGCCGCTGGCCGCCCGACAGCTGGTCGCCAAGCGTCTCCTCCTTGCCCTGCAGGCCGACGAGCGCGATCGTCTCGCCGATATCGCGCGGCGCGTCGTAGTAGCCGGCGTACAGCTCCAGGCACTCGCGCACGTTCAGGCCGGGCTCCGGCTGCCGACTGCTGGAGCACCGTCCCGACGCGGTTGCGCCAGTCCGCGCCGGCTCGCGCGGGGTCGACGCCGAGCACGCGCACCTCACCGTCGCTGCGCCGGCGGAAGCCCTCGAGGATCTCGACCGTGGTCGTCTTGCCGGCGCCGTTCGGGCCGAGGAAGGCGAAGATCTCGCCGCGACTGACCTCGAGGTCGATTCCCGCGACCGCCTCCACCGCGGCGTAGCGCTTGCGCAGCCCGCGGACGGTGATGACCGCGTCGTCCACCGTCCCACTCTCGCACAATGGGTGCGGATGGCCGAAGGATCCCGCCGCTCGTTCCTCGCAGGCGTCGCCGCGCTCGCGTCCACGGTGGCGGAAGCCGGGGCGGACCGGCTCACCGTCGCGCTCGGCGGGAGGGAGCGCACGCGCGTGATCGTCGTGCTCGCGTGCGTGCTCGGGCTCAGTGCGGCCGACGTCTCCACCGTCGGCGCGTCGGCGACCGAGCTGCGCCACGGCTTGCACATCAGCAACACGGACATCGGTCTGCTCGTCGCCGCCACCTCGCTCGTCGGCGCGGTCGCGAGCTTGCCGTTCGGCATCCTCGCCGACCGCGTGCGCCGCACGACGACGCTCGCGATCACGATCGTGCTGTGGGCGGTCGCAATGCTCTGGAGCGCCGCGGTGCCGAACTTCCACGACCTCCTGATCGCGCGCCTCTTTCTCGGCGCGGTCACCGCCGCGGCCGGCCCGATGATCGCGTCGCTCGTCGGCGACTACTTCGGCGGCTGGGAACGGGGACGCATCTACGGCTACATCCTCACGGGCGAGCTGCTCGGCGCCGGCTTCGGCTTCGCCGTCACGGGCGACATCGCCACGGTGTCGTGGCGCGCTGCGTTCGTCATCCTCGCGCTGCCGGCGCTCGCGCTCTCCGTCTTCGTCGCGCGCCTACCGGAGCCGAGACGCGGCGGCCGCGGGATCCTCGACCACGAGTCCGCGAAGCCGCCCGAGGACGTCTCCGACGCCCCGCACGAGACCGACGCGCAGCGGCTCGCGCGCGAGCGTGGCCTGGAGGCCGACCCGGAGCTCGTGCTGCACGGCGACCCGCGCCGGATGAACATCGTTGCCGCGACGCGCTACGTGTTGCGCATCCGGACGAACATCGTCCTCATCGCCGCGAGCGCACTCGGGTACTACTTCCTCGCCGGTTTGCAGACGTTCGGCGCCGAGTTCGCGAAGGAGCAGTACGGGATCGGCCAGGCGATCGCGAACCTGCTCCTGCTCGTCATCGGCGTCGGCGCCGTCGGCGGGCGTGCTCGCCGGCGGGGCGGTCGGCGACCGGGTCCTCCGCCGCGGCCGGCTGAACGGACGCATCTACACCGCGATCGTGGCGGCCGCGCTCACGCCGGTCCTGTTCGCGCCGGCGATCTTCACGCGCAGCGCGGCCGCCGCCGTGCCCTACCTCATCGTCGCCGTGTTCTTCCTCTCGGCGCAGAACCCGCCGCTCAACGCGGCGCGGCTCGACATCATGCCGCCGCTTCTCTGGGGCCGCGCCGAGGCCGTGCGCACGCTGTTTCGCTCGCTGGCGCAGGCGCTCGCGCCGCTCCTCTTCGGCGCGGTCAGCGACCACGTCTTCGGCGGCGGCCGAAGCGGGCTGCAGTGGACGTTCGCCGTCATGCTCGTCCCGCTCGCCGCGAGCGCCTATCTGCTGTTCAAGGGGCGGCGGACGTACCCGCGCGACGTGGCGACGGCGGCGGCTAGCGCTTGAGCATGTCGTCGATCGCGCGGTCGAGCTCGTCGAGCCGGCTGACGCCGAACGCGCGCACCGTTCCGTCGGCGTCGACGACGAGGTTCGTCGGCACGCCGCGCACGCCGAGCGACCGCGCATAGTCGCCGGTCTCGTCGAGCAGCACCGTTCCCTCGAGCCCCCACATCTCGCAGAAGCGCTCGACCTCGGGCTTCGGGTCGGAGCCCTCCCAGATGTCGATGTGGATCACGTCGAGGCCCGACCGGGCCCCCTCGCGCCGGCGCAGCTCCTCGAGGAACGGCGCCGCCGCATTGCAAGGTCCTCACCAGCTGGCGAAGAAGTTGATGATGTACCGCTTCTCGGCCCACTCGCGGCTCGTTCGCTTCTCGCCCGTGCGGAGGTCGACGAGCGCGAACTCCGGCAGCGGGTTCCCGACGAGCGAGCGCGGGATCCTCGCGCGCCGGCGCAGGCGGCCGGCCCGCGAGCAGGTCCTCGACGATCGTGAGCGTTCCGCTGCCCGCGTCGGCGACGAGTAGTCGGCCGTCGTGCGGGTCGACGGTGACGCCGCCGGGGCCGTCGCCGACCGGGATCTGCGTCCACTCGACGCCGTCCTCGACGCCGAGGACGCTCACCGTGCCGGCGCCGCGGTTGCTGACGTAGATGCGGTCGTGCGCAGGCGCGACCGTGAGGCCGACGGGCGCTTCGCCGACGCGCAGCTCCTCGACCACGCGCGCCTCGTCGAGGTCGATGCGCGCAACCGTGCCCGCGACCGAGTTGACGACGAACGCCTCGCCGCGCTCGGGCACGACGCCGACTGCGCACGCGCCGGTGCCGACCTCGAGTCGCCCGACCGGCTCGTTCGTGTCCGCGTTCACGAGCGTGACCGATGCGGCGATGAAGTTGACGCACAGGATCAGCCTCCGCGTGCGGTCGAGCTCGATCGCGCCGGCGCCGATCTCGGCCTCGACGGTCGCCACCGTCTCGAGCGTGTCGACGTCGATGACGCTCATCGTCCCGCCGAGCGAGTTGCCGACGTAGAGCCGCCGCGCGTCGGCGTCGTACGCGAGGCCGGACGGATAGGCGCCGACGGGGATCGTGGCCGCGACCTCAGCGATTCGGCGTCGACGACGGAGACCGAGTCGGAGTGCGCGTCGGCGGTGAAGATCCGGTCGGTGGGAGGGTCGAACACGAGGTCGATCGGCTCCTTGCCGACCGGGACCCGCGCGATCGCCCGGTGCTGACTCCAGGTCGACGATCGGTCACCCAGTCGCTGCGCGAGCATGCGACGTACGCCCGGCGCCTGCGCGACATCGACGCCGACGCCCTCCGGATCGAGGCCGACCGGGATCTCGGCGATCTTCCGCGAGTGCGCGGGCACGTCGATCCGGCAGGCCGCTCCGACGGCGAATTCGCTCACAGACGCGGATGTAACCACACCGTCTCCGGTCCTTTGCCGACACGTCTCCCATGCCTCCGCGCCCTGCGCAGAGGATCGCGGCGTCCACTCATTCCGCAGAAGGGGGAGAGATGAGAAGTCGCATCCGCTGGATCCTGCCCGTGCTCGCTGTCACCGCCGTCGCGGCAGCCGCAGCCACTTCGGCCGCCTCGAGCACACGCGCGGACGCGTCGACCGCGACGCCGATCAAGCACCTGGTCGTGATCTTCCAGGAGAACGTCTCGTTCGACCACTACTTCGGCACGTACCCGAATGCCGCGAACACCGCTGGGCGAGCCGGCATTTCATGCGCGCCCGGAGACCCCATCGGTCAACGGACTGCAGGGAGCGCTGCTGACGAGAATCCGAACAGCTCGCAGCCGGTGCGCCTCGACAGCGGCCCGAACGGGCCGGGGAGCAACGGCAACGGCCAGCTCACGTGCGACCAGAACCACGGCTACACGGACGAGCAGAAGGCGTTCGACATGGCGGGCGATGGACAAGTTCGTCCGGCGTCGGCACGGACGTCGGGAGCTGCTCGCCGCCCGACACGCACCGCGCCGGGCCCGTGATGGACTACTACGACGGGAACATCGTCACCGGCCTGTGGAACTACGCGCAGAACTTTGCGATGAGCGACAACTCGTACAGGGACACGTTCGGCCCGTCCACTCCGGGCGCCTCAACGTCGACCTCCGGCCGACACATAGGTCGCCCGATCTGCGGACTGAACAGCGCCGTCATGAACGCGGCGCCGTGCACGGCGTCGCCGGCGCGACGCTCCTCACGCCGCAGGCGCCGACTGGGACCGGCACCGTCTACAGCGACGCCGATCCGAGACTGGACGAACATCTGCTCGTCGACTCAGGACGGCAGGACGGTCGTGGGGCGGTCCAGATGAGCGGCAAGAGACATCGCGTGACCTACTGGACAGCGAGAACATCACCTGGGGATGGTTCCAGGGCGGCTTCGCCAGGGCCCCAACTATGTCATCCGGGAAGCCGTGCACCGATGACCTGTCGGCGGTGTGCACCGCCAGCCACACGAACGTCGGCGGTGCCGTGGGCAGAAGGACTACAACTCGCCGCATCACGAGCCGTTCCAGTACTTCGCCTCGACGGCGAACCCGCACACACGTGCCGGCCGAGCCTCTCGAGCATTGGACGAACCAGATCGGCGAGCGGGACGGCAGTCGAACCGCCAACCACAAGTACGACCTGAGGGACTTCTGGGCCGCCGCCGAACAACGGCAACATGCCGGCGTCGCGCTTCCGGCGTGATACCTGAAGGCGGCCGAGTACCAGGACGGCCACGCCGGCTACTCGGATCCCGCTCGACGAGCAGACGTCGTCGTCGACACGATCAACCGCCTCGAGAAGACTGCCGACTGGAACAGCACCGCCGTGGTGATCCTCTACGACGACAGCGACGGCTGGTACGACCATCAATGGGTTCAGCCTGATGCAGTCCAGACTCCGCTGGACGCGCTGACCGGGACGGGGCAGTGCGGTCTGCACCCGGCCAAGGTTCCCACTGGCGACGGCGCGTCGCACGAGCAAGGGCGCTGCGGGCCTCGGCCAGCGCCAGCCGATGCTCGTGATCTCGCCGTAGGCAAGCACGAACTTCGTCGACGGCACGTGACGACCAGGCCTCGATCATCCGCTTCGTCGAGGACAACTGGCACCTGCCGGGGATCGCCGGCTCGTTCGACCAGGCGCTCCACTCGGTCGACGCGTCGGAGAACGTCCCGTTCGATCTCGCCGGGGCGTTCGACTTCAACCACATGTCGACGAAGCCGACGTTCCAGCTCGACCCGGCCACCGGCCAGATCGACCTGAAGAACGCAGCGCTGCAGGGGCAAAACCTCAGCGGCGTCGACCTCGAAGGTGCCGAGCTTCAGGGCGCAGATCTGCACGGCGTCAACCTGCTCGGAGCCGACCTGGCGAACGCGAACCTCAGCGGCGCCAACCTGCAGGGCGTCAACACCAACAAGGTGATCTGGTCGAACACGACCTGCCCCGACGGCTCGAACAGCTCGAGCGACGGGGGCACCTGCCAAGGACACCTCTAGAAGCGGATCAGTGGGAGCTGGCGGCCACGAGGGCCGCCAGCTCCTTCCGTGCGCGTTTGAGCTCTTGCTTGTGCTCCCGAAGCGCGGCCGCCCGTGCTCCGCGCACCTTCAGCAGCTGAAGCTCTCGGACGCGCTCCCGGATCTGCTCCAGGAGCCGTTCGACTTCGCGCTGGTAGCGCCGCCGGTCGTCGGTCATGCTGCCTCCTCGATCGAAGCTCGCCGAGGAGGATCGCTTCCTCCTCGACCTCGGCCGGCTGCGACTCGATGAGCGCGGCCGAGATGAGGCCGCCGGCGAGCGAGATCGCCGCGAGCACGTAGAACGCGATGACGAAGCCGTGCGTCAACGCCGTCGGCGACGAGGCGGTGACGTGGTGATGTGTCGCGAACCGTGTCGTGTACGTCGTGGCGATCGTCGTCGCGATCGCGACGCCGATGGCTCCGCCGATCTGCTGCGACGTGTTCAGCAGGCCCGATGCGACGCCGGCATCACGACGCCCGACGCCGGCGAGCGCTCCGATCGACATCGGCACGAAGACGAACGCCATCCCGATGCCGCCGACGAGGAACGCCGGGAAGAGATCCCAGAAGTAGTGCCCGTGGACCGGCAGGCGCGTGTACAGGAGCAGCCCTACGGTGGCGAGCAGCATCCCGGCCGGCAGGACGCGGCGGATGCCGATCCTCGTCACCACTGCCTGCGACACGCCGGAGAAGACGATGATCGCGAGCGTGAACGTGATGTACGCCGCGCCGGTCTGGAGCGCCGAGTAGTGCAGCACCTGCTGCATGTACAGCGTCAGCAGGAAGAACTGCGAGAAGATCGCAGCACCGGAGAGCAGCGCCGCGGCGTTGGAGCCGGAGAGCGTGCGCAGCCGGAAGATCCGCAGCGGCAGGAGCGGCGCCGGCGAGCGGAGCTCGACGACGATGAACGAGGCGATCAGCGCCGCGGACGCCGCGAGCAGGCCCGCGGTGGTCGCGGTCGCCCAGCCGTGCTGGCTCGCGCGCGTAAGCGCGTAGACGAGCAGCATCAGTCCGCCGGTGATCGTGCTCGCGCCGGCGACGTCGAAGTGCCGGTGGTCGAGCGCCGCGCGGCTCTCGCGCAGCAGGATGGGGGCGAGGACGAGCACGAGCGCGCCGACGGGGACGTTCACGAAGAAGATCCACGACCAGCTGAAGGCGCTCGTCAGCGCGCCGCCGAGCAGCACGCCTGCGGCTGCGCCGCTGCCGGAGACCGCGCCCCAGATGCCGAGCGCGAGGTTGCGCTCGCGTCCCTCCTTGAACGTCGTCATCAGGATCGACAGCGCCGCGGGTGCGAGCAGCGCCGCGCCGAGGCCCTGCAGGGCGCGGAACGCGATCAGGGAGGTCTCCGACCAGGCGAGCCCGTCGAGGAGCGAGCTGACGGTGAAGAGCGTCAGCCCGGCCATGAACAGGCGCCTGCGCCCGAGCAGGTCGGCCATCCGGCCGCCGAGCAGCAGGACGCCGCCGAAGAGGATGGAGTAGGCGGTGATGACCCACTGCAGGCTCTCCTGGCTGAAGTGGAGGTCGGTCTTGATCGTCGGCAGCGCGACGTTGACGATCGCGATGTCGAGGACGACCATGAACTGCGCCGCGACGAGGACGGCGAGGCCGAACCAGCGCTTCCGATCCTCGGCCGCGCTGTCTTCCGTAGTCGTTACAATCATAGTTCTACTCATTCGATTTCCCCTCGAATCGTTGACTGGTTCCACGATACACATAACCAACGATCCTGCGCTACACTTATTCCGCAATGAACCCTGAGATCTCACCGAACTGCCTCCCGCGCGAGATGCTCGCGCGCCCCGGATTCCTCCTGGGCCGGGTCGGCATCGCCGTGAAGATGGAGACGATGGACCGGTTCGAGGAGGCCGGGTTCAGCGCGTACCACTACGGCGTCCTCGCCGTTCTGGACGAGGGCGCGCGCGAGACGCAGGCCACCATCGCGGACGCGCTCGGGGTCGACCGGAGCATGCTCGTCGGCCTCCTCGACCAGCTCGAGGAGCGAGGGATGATCGAGCGCCGCCGCGATCCGAACGACCGCCGCCGCCAGATGGTCAGCCTCACGGCGGCCGGCAAGCGGCAGCTCGCCGCGTTCCGGAAGATGGTCCAGAAGATCGAAGACGAGTTCCTCGCGCCGCTGGACGAGGACGAGCGCGCGACGCTGCACGACCTGCTCCTGCGGGTCGCGGCCGCGCAGCGCGACAGCCGCTTCGTGCCGGCCTGCCCAGACCCGTCTAGCATCGCCTCCCGATTTGTGTTCGTCCGCCGGAACCGGCAGGGTTCGCGGCGTGAGCGGATTGCTCGAGCGCGTCTCCGTTCCGCGTCGGCTGGAGGCGACGGCACTCTTCGTCTACGCCCTCGTCTTCGCGCTCCTCGTCGAGTACGGTCGCCCTGGGCTCGGGCTCTCGCAGGGCTTCTACCTCGCCATCGTCCTCTTCGCGCTCGCCGGCGGGCCTGTGAGCGGCGTCGCGGCCGGCGTGCTCGCCACGCTGCTCTGTGCGATCTCTTCGGCGATCCACGGCAACCTTTTTCGGGGGGCTCGCTCGAGCCGCTCGGCATCCGCCTCGCGTCGTTCACGCTCGCCGGCTTCGCGGTCGGCTACTTCGCGCGCCGCGGCCGCCAGATGCTGGCGGAATCGCTGCACGTGCTCGACGACGTGCTCAGGATCGCGCGGCGGGATGTCGCGACGGGCGTGCTCGCGCCCGAGGGGCTGTCCGCGAGCATCGCGCAGCGCGTCGAGGGGTCAGTGCCGTTCGCCGTGCTCGTCGGCGAGCTGACGGCGTCCTCCGACGCGGCACGGCGCGAGTCGCTGCGCAGGCTCGGCGGCGCGCTCGACGGCGACAGCGAGGTGGCGCGCGTCGGCCGGCTGCGCGTGGCGGTCGTGACGGCGGCCGGTTCGCCGGAGGATGCGTCGCGGATCGCCGCCGATCTGGAACGCGTCCTCGGCGGCGTGAGGTTCGGGTGGGCGTTCCATCCGCTGGACGGCGACGAGCCGCTCGCGCTCTTCGGTGCGGCGAGCGAACGGCTGGTGGAAGCCGCCGTCGTCCTCCAATCGACGGGGTAGGCTCGCGGGCGTGGCGCTCGCGCTCATCTTCGACCTCGACGGCACGCTCATCGACACGGTGTACGCGCACGTGTTCGCGTGGCAGCGGGCGCTGGCCGAGGCGGAGATGCCGATCGACGGTTGGCGCATCCACCGCCGGATCGGCATGAGCGGCGGCTTGTTCGCGCGTGCCGTCGCGCGCGAGGTGGGGCGGGAGCTGACGGACGCCGAGACGGAGGAGATCCAGCGCCGTCACGGCGAGATCTTCCGCGGTCTCCTGCCCGAGCGGCGCCCGCTTCCGGGTGCCGTCGACACTGCTCGCGGAGCTCCGGCGGCGCGGCATCGTGCACGGGATCGCGACGTCCGGGCGCCGTCCCGAGATCGACGCGTCGCTCGAGGCACTCGGTGTCGGCGAGGAGACGGTCGTGATCGACCGCGGCAACGTGGCGCGCGCGAAGCCGGCGCCCGATCTCTTCCTGGCCTGCCAGGAGGCGCTCGGCGTGCAGCCGGTCGACTGCTACGTCGTCGGCGACGCCGTCTGGGATCTCCTGGCCGCGCGCCGCGCCCGCATGCTCAGCATCGGATTGCTCAGCGGCGGCTACGGCGTCGATGAGCTGCTGGCCTCGGGCGCGTACCGCGTGTACGAGGACACGGCCGAGCTGCACCGCTCGCTGGACGAGCTCGGCTTCGAATGACCGATGAGTTCCGGCCCGCTGCGGCGTCTGAAGGATCGATGGCCGTAGGATTCGTCCCGGTGGAACCGTCCGTCGTCACGACGCCGGTGTTCGAGGAGCTCGAGCAGCACCGCTCGGAGCTCACCGCGTACTGCTACCGCATGCTCGGCTCGCCCTTCGACGCCGAGGACGCCGTCCAGGACACGCTCGTCCGCGCGTGGCGGAACATCGAGCGCTTCGAAGGCCGCGCAGCCCTCAGGTCGTGGCTGTACAAGATCGCCACCAACGTCTGCCTCGACATGCTCAAGGCGGGCCAGCGGCGCGCGCGCCCGATGGATCTCGGCCCGGCCCAGGAGCCGCTGTTCGAGAACCTGAACGTGCCCACCGAGGTGACCTGGATCGAGCCGATGCCGGATCCCGCCGACGCGGCCGTCGAGCACGAGACCATCCGGCTCGCGTTCGTCGCCGCGCTGCAGCACCTGCCGCCGCGCCAGCGCGCCGCGCTCATCCTCTGCGAGGTGCTGCGGTGGCAGGCGACCGAGGCGGCCGAGCTGCTCGACACGTCGGTCGCATCCGTCAACAGCGCGCTCCAGCGCGCACGCGCGACGCTCGCCGACGCGAACGTGCGCGAGGTCGACACGGCCGGCGTCGACGCCGCGCTGCTCGAGCGCTACGTCGCCGCGTTCGAGGCGTACGACATCGACCTGCTCACGGAGCTGCTGCGCGAGGACGCGATCCAGTCGATGCCGCCGTTCGACCTGTGGCTCGCCGGCCGCGACGACATCTTCACCTGGTGGTTCGGCCCCGGAATCGCCTGCAAGGGCTCGCGCGTCGTCCCGGTGCGCACGGCGAACGGCTCCCCGGCCTTCGGCCAGTACAAGATCGACCCGGAAGGTGGCTACACGCCGTGGGCGCTGCAGGTGCTGGAGACCTCAGGCGGGCGCATCTCCGAGCTGACCTTCTTCCTCGACACCGAGCGGCTCTTCCCGCTCTTCGGGCTCCCAGAGCACCTCGAGTAGCCCGGCGAGCTCGACCAGCTCGACCAGCTCCTCCGTCGGCGTGATGCGCACCTCGAAGCCGAGGCGCTTGCCGGCGAGCCGCAGGCGCGCGAGCGCGTCGACCGTCCCGAGATCGATGGCCATCCCAGTAAAGACGGCTCCCGCGGGCCGAATTCATCGGCTACCGTGATCGCTACATGGCCGGTAAAGAGGAGAAAATCGAGCTCGAGGGCGAGGTGATGGAGTCGTTCAAGAGCGGGATGCACCGCATCGCGCTCGACAACGGCCACGAGACCCTCGGTTACACCTCCGGCCGCATGCGCCGCTATCGCATCAGGATCAACCCGGGCGACCGCATCAAGGTCGAGCTCTCGCCCGTACGACCTGACCCGCGGCCGCATCGTGTACCGCGAGCGCTAGCTTCTGGTGTCAGACACCGAATCGGTGTCTGAAATCTTCAGCGCCGCCGAGTTGATGCAGTAGCGCAACCCGGTCGGGCCCGGCCCGTCGGGGAACACGTGCCCGAGGTGGCCGCCGCAGCTCGCGCACAGCACCTCCGTGCGCACCATGCCGTGGCTCGCGTCGGTCTCCTCCTCGACGGCGTCCTCGCCGGCCGGGGCGGAGAAAGCGGGCCAGCCGCAGCCGGAGTCGTACTTCGCGTCCGACTCGAAGAGCTGCGCGCCGCAGCCTGCGCACACGTACGTGCCCGGCTCGAAGACGTGGTCGTACTCGCCGGTGAACGGCGCTTCGGTGCCCTTCTGGCGCAGCACGTGGAACTGCTCCGGCGTCAGCTCCTCGCGCCACTGCTCCTCTGACTTCTCGATCTTCGGCATGCTGCAACTATGCCGACGGGGACCGACGCTCCGCGCAAGCGGGTCATCTTCAGCGCGCTCATGCTGGTCGTGCTGCTGGCGGCGCTCGACCAGACGATCGTGTCGACCGCGCTGCCGACGATCGTCGGCGACCTCGGCGGCCTCTCACACCTGTCGTGGGTGGTGACCGCGTACCTGTTGACGTCGACGATCTCGGGGCCGCTGTACGGGAAGCTCGGCGACCTGTACGGCCGCAAGATCATGATCCAGGCGGCGATCGTCATCTTCCTCGTCGGCTCCGCGCTGTGCGGACAGAGCCGAAACATGGCCGAGCTCATCTCGTTCCGTGCACTGCAGGGGCTCGGTGCCGGCGGCCTCGTCGTCGTCGCGATCGCGGTGATCGGGGACATCATCCCGCCGCGCGATCGCGGCCGGTACCAGGGGCTCTTCGGCGCAGTCTTCGGCGTCGCGACCGTCATCGGCCCGCTCATCGGAGGGTTCTTCGTCGACAACCTCTCGTGGCGGTGGATCTTCTACGTCAACCTGCCCATCGGAGTGCTCGCGTTCGTCGTCATCGGCGCGACGTTCCACGCGCCCGCCGATCGGGTGCACCACGTCATCGACTACCTCGGCGCGGCGCTGCTCGCAGGTGGGCTCGCGACCCTCGTTCTGCTGACGAGCCTCGGTGGGAACACGTATGCGTGGGGCTCGCCGGAGATCATCGTCATGGGCATCGCCGGCGTCGCGCTGCTCGTGCTCTTCCCGCTCGTCGAGCAGCGCGCGAAGGAGCCGATCCTGCCACTGTCGCTCTTCCGCAGCCGCATCTTCGTCGTCAGCTCGGCGGTCGGGTTCATCATCGGCATCGCGCTCTTCGGCTCGATCACATTCCTGCCGCTCTTCCTCCAGATCGTGCGCGGCCGCGGCGCGACGAGCTCGGGTCTCCAGCTCACGCCGATGATGGGCGGGCTCCTCATCACGTCCATCGTCGGCGGCCAGATCATCTCGCGCACCGGGAAGATACCGTCCGTTCCCGATCATCGGCACCGGAGTCGCAGCTGTCGGGATGGGGCTGCTCTCGCTGCTGAACGTGCACACGTCGACGGTCACGACCTCCATCTACGTGTTCGTCATCGGGTTCGGGCTCGGCATGGTGATGCAGGTGCTCGTGCTTGCCGTGCAGAACGCCGTGGAGCCGCGGGTGATGGGCGTCGCCACCTCGGGCTCGATCATGTTCCGGCAGATCGGCGGCTCCGTCGGCATCGCGGCCTTCGGCGCGATCTTCTCGAATCAGCTGAAGAAGAACCTCGCGAAGACGCTCCCGCCCGGAGTGCACGGCCCGAGCTCGGCGACGCCGAAGGCGGTGAACGCGCTGCCGCCACACGTGCACTCGCTGTACGTGCATGCGTTCTCGAATGCGCTGCACCCCGTGTTCCTCGTCGGGGCGGTCATCTCCGGGCTCGCCTTCGTCCTCGTCGTGGTTCCTCACCGAGGTGCCGCTGCGGAAGACGACGGAGCAGGTCGTCACGGCTTGATCCCCGAGCTCGAGCTGCTCGACTGGAAGCGGCACATCTTCGACCTGTACGCGGAGGTGCGGGCGGCCGAGCCGCGCGCAGGGTGGGAGCGGTGGAGGGCGGTACGCGCGGAGCTTTTCCGCGACCATCCCGCAGTCGCCCTCGCCCGGGCTACACGTCCCTCGCGTACTACGACTACGACCCGGCGCTCCGCTTCCTCGGGGACGTCGAGCCGGCCGAGGAGGAGGCGATCGAGATCGACGGCTTTCCCTTCCGGCGGTTCGCCGTCGTCCGCTTCGAGCTCGGCGCGCTCGACGTCTACTGGCTCGAGGGCTACGGCGGCGGCGTGTTCCTTCCGTTCGCCGACGCCACGCGCGGGACGGAGACCTATGGCGCCGGCCGCTACCTCCTCGACACGGTCAAGGGGTCGGACCTCGGCAGCGAGGCCGGGCGGCTCGTCCTCGACTTCAACTTCGCCTACAACCCGTCCTGCTCGTACGACGACCGGTGGGCCTGCCCCTTGACGCCGCCTGCGAACCGGCTGCATATCCCCCTTCGGGGCGGGGAACGTCTGGAATAACTGCTACCGTGTTTTCACGGACGGCAATGGGTCGTCCAGTGAGATTCAGCTTCTCGTTCCTCCTATGGCGGTTTCGAGTCGTGACATCTCGAACCGAACCATCAAAGGAGTCGAACACCACATGCAGCAAACTTTCCGCGCGCTCGGCGTGAGCGCGGCCGTCGAGCAGGCGCTCGCGGACCGCGGCATCACCGGGCCGTTCCGTATCCAGACCCTCGTCCTTCCGGACGCACTCGGCGGGCGCGACGTGCTCGCCAAGTCGCCCACCGGGTCGGGCAAGACCCTCGCCTTCGGCATCCCGCTCGTCGAGCGGGCGCCCGTCGACGGGAAGATGCCCAGCGCCCTCGTGCTCGTCCCGACGCGTGAGCTTGCGCTCCAGGTCACCGAAGACCTCGAGCCTCTCGCACGCGCTCGGGGCATTCGCGTCGCCGCGGCCTACGGCGGAGCCCCGGTCGGGGCGCAGGCCAAGCGGCTCAAGGGCGCGCAGATCGTCATCGCGACGCCCGGCCGTCTCCAGGATCTCGTCGAGCGGCGACTCGTCTCGCTCGACGCCGTCCGCACGCTCGTCCTCGACGAGGCCGACCGCATGCTCGACATGGGCTTCCGCCCGCAGGTCGAGCGCATCATCCGGCGGCTGCCGGAGGCGCGGCAGACGATGCTCTTCTCCGCCACGCTCGACGGCGAGGTCGGCGAGCTCGCAGCCACGTACACCGACGCGCCTGCCCGCTTCGAGAACGGCCGCGAGCAGGACGTGGAGGACAGCGAGGTCGAGCACAACTTCGTCCCGGTCACGGCCGCGGACAAGGTCGACCGGCTCGTCGAGCTGCTCCAGGCCGAGCCCGGCCTCACGCTCGTCTTCGTGCGCACCAAGCGCGGGGCGGACCGCCTCGCCCAGAAGCTCTCGCGCCGCGACATCCCGGTGGTCGCCATGCACGGCGACCTGTCGCAGCCGCAGCGCGAGCGCGCCCTGGAGAAGTTCCGCACCGGCCGCGTGACGACGCTCGTCGCCACCGACGTGGCCGCCCGCGGCCTCGACCTCGAGGCGATCGAGCACGTGATCAACTTCGATCCGCCGGAGGACGACAAGGGTTACGTCCACCGCGTCGGCCGCACCGGCCGCGCAGGCGCCTCCGGGCGCGGCAGCACGCTCGTGCTCCCGGAGCAGCAGGCCGACGTCAGCCGCGTCGCGGCCCGGCTCGGTCACGGAGAGCAGTTCCAGAGCACCGGAATGACCGTCGCCAGGCCGAAGCTGCTATACACCAGCCGGCGTGGACGTCGGTCCCGCTGGTAATAGAATGTTCCAACCCACACAGAAGGACGAGTACCGGAGTGCAGCATTGCCGCCTCCCAGCTTGTTCGTGAAAAATGCAGGGAGGTGAGTTAGATATGGCAACCGGAACCGTCAAGTGGTTCAGCGACGAGAAGGGGTACGGCTTCATCACCCCGGACGACGGCGCGAAGGACCTGTTCGTGCATCACACGGGCATCACCGGCGAAGGCTTCAAGAGCCTGTCCGAAGGCGCCAAGGTCGAGTTCGAAGCGACCGAAGGTGCCAAAGGACCGCAGGCGACGAACGTCCGCGTCACCGCGTAGTCCGCGTCGCACGACGCTTTGAAAGGGCCCCGAAAGGGGCCCTTTCTCGTTGAGGTTTGACGCGGGCCTGTGCTTGATATACAACTAAAACGATGAGAAAACTATTGATCGCACTCGCACTCGTGCTCGTCCTGCCTTCGGCTGCGGCCGCGGGCCGGAAAGACACGACCCTCTCGGTCGTCGCCTACTCGATCCCGACCGCCGTCTATCCCAAGCTGATCGCCGCCTACCAGGCGACGCCGCAGGGGAAGGGCGTGAACTTCCAGACGTCGTTCGCCGCCTCCGAGGTGCAGAGCAAGGCGGTCGCCGCCGGCCTTCCCGCCGACGTCGTCAACTTCTCCATCTCGACCGACATGGACCGGCTCGTGCAGTCCGGCCAGGTGAGCAAGGCGTGGGACGCGAACCCGTACCACGGCATCGTCTCGAAGTCGGTGGTCGTGTTCGTCCTGCGGAACGGCAACCCGAAGCACATCCGCACCTGGGACGACCTCGTCAAGCCGGGCGTCCAGGTCGTGTTCCCGAACCCCTTCAGCTCCGGCGGCGCGCGCTGGGACGTCATGGCCGCCTACGGCGCGATGCTCCGCGAGCACAAGACGCCGAAGCAGGCGCAGGCGTACCTGAAGCAGCTGTTCCAGCACAACGTCTCGCAGGACACGAGCGGGCGCAACGCGCTCAACACGTTCCTGTCCGGCAAGGGCGACGTGCTCATCGACTACGAGAGCGACGCGAAGCTCGCGCAGTCGCAGGGCAAGCCGGTCTTCTACCTCATCCCGAAGGCGACGCTGCAGATCGAGACGCCGCTCGCCGCCGTCAACGGGAGCAACTACGTCGCCGCGAAGCAGTTCGTGAACTGGCTGTACACGCCGGCGGCGCAGACGATCTGGGCGCAGAACGGTTTCCGCTCCGTCGTCCCGAGCGTCGAGAAGAAGTTCCTCGCGCAGTTCCCGCCGCGGCCGCAGCTGTTCAAGATCGGCTATGTCGGGGGCTGGGACGAAGGTGAACACGCAGTTCTTCGATCCGACCAACGGCATCGTCGCGAAGATCGAGCAGAGCCTCGGAGTCACCACTGGCGGTTGACGTCGCCCGGATGCCGAGAGCGCGGAGACGCGCTCTCGGCACTCCGGCGCTGAGTAGCGGGCTCGCGCTCGGCTACCTCAGCATCATCGTCCTCGTCCCGCTCGCCGCGGTCGCGGCGAAAGCGGCGGACGGCGGGTGGCACCACTTCTGGCAGGTGGCGTGGAACCGCGAGGCGCGGGCTGCGCTCGAGCTGACCTTCGAGCTTGCGGGCGGCGTCGTCGCGATCAACGCGGTCACCGGGACGGCGCTCGCGTGGACGCTCGTGCGCGACGAGTTCCCCGGCAAGCGGCTCGTGAACACGCTCATCGACCTCCCGTTCGCGCTGCCGACGATCGTCGCCGGCCTGACGCTGCTCGCGCTGTACGGCCCGACCGGCGGCGTCGGCGTGAACGTCGCGTACACGCGCTGGGGCGTCCTCATGGCGCTGCTCTTCGTGACGCTGCCGTTCGTCGTGCGCACGGTGCAGCCGGTGCTCCTCGAGCTCGACCGCGACATGGAGGAGGCGGCGACGTCGCTCGGCGCGGGGCGCTTCACCGTCTTCCGCCGCATCGTCTTCCCGCACCTGCTGCCGGCGCTCCTGTCCGGCGTCACGCTCGCATTCGCGCGGGCGATCGGCGAGTTCGGCGCGGTCATCCTCATCGCCGGGAACCTCCCGTTCAAGACCGAGGTCGCGTCGCTGTACGTCTTCGAGCACATCAACAGCGACGACCCGACGGGCGCCTCGGCGCTCGCGATGCTCATGCTCGTGATCTCGTTCGGGCTCCTCCTCGCGGTCGGCGCGCTGCGCCGGTGGGCAACACGCCATGACCGCTAGACGCGGCATTCGCGCGTTCTCGCTCGGCTATCTCGCGATCATCCTGGTCGCGCCGGTCGGGCTCATCTTCTGGCGTGCCGATCGAGCACGGCCTCCATCCGTTCTGGGCGGCGATCTCGAACGCGACCGCGGTGCACGCGCTGAAGCTGACGCTCGAGATCACGGCGATCTCCGTCCCGCTGAACACGGCGTTCGGGATCCTGTGCGCGATCGCGATCGTGCGCCACCGCGATGCCCGGGCATGGGCTTCGTCAACGCGCTCGTCGACCTGCCGCTCGCGCTCTCGCCGGTGGTCGTCGGGCTCGCCCTCTATCTCTCTGTACGGGCGCGACGGATGGTTCGGGCACTGGCTGCTCGGCCACGGCGTGCAGGTGCTGTTCGCGCTGCCGGCGATGGTGCTCGCCACGATCTTCGTTTCGCTGCCGTTCGTCGTGCGCGAGGTCGTGCCGGTGCTGCGCGAGATCGGCACCCAGCAGGAGGAGGCCGCCGCGACGCTGGGCGCGTCGGCGCTCACGACGTTCCGGCGGATCACGCTGCCGGCCATCCGCTGGGCGATCGCTTACGGCGTCGTCCTCACGACGGCGCGCTCGCTCGGCGAGTTCGGCGCGGTCAGCATCGTCTCGGGCGGCATCGCCGGCCGCACGCAGACGCTCACGCAGTACGTCCAGGCGTCGTACGAGAACTTCGACCAGACCGGCGCTTACGCGGCGTCCGTGCTGCTGGCCATGCTCGCGATCACGACGCTCCTCCTCATGACGGTGGTGAAGCGTGGCGATCGAAGCTCGTAACGTGACGAAGCGGTTCGGGGACTTCCTCGCCCTGGACGACGTCTCCATCTCCGTCGAGAGCGGCTCGCTCACGGGCCTGCTCGGGCCGAGCGGCAGCGGCAAGTCGACGCTGCTCCGCGTGATCGCGGGGCTCGAGACGCCCGACACGGGGGAGGTCTTCATCTCCGGCAAGGAGGCGACGGCGGTCGCGCCGCAGAAGCGCGGCGTCGGCTTCGTCTTCCAGCACTACGCGCCGTTCACGCACATGACGGTGTGGGACAACATCGCGTTCGGGCTCTCCATCCGGCGGCGCCCGAAGGAGGAGATCCACGCTCGCGTGACCGAGCTGCTCGAGCTCGTGCAGCTCAACGGGCTCGGCAAGCGGTATCCGTCGCAGCTCTCGGGCGGCCAGCGGCAGCGCATGGCGCTCGCGCGCGCGCTCGCGGCGGAGCCGGAGCTGCTGCTCCTGGACGAGCCGTTCGGCGCGCTCGACGCGCGGGTGCGCAAGGAGCTGCGCGAGTGGCTCCTGCGGCTCCACGACGAGATGCACGTGACGACGATCTTCGTCACGCACGATCAGGAGGAGGCGCTCGAGGTCGCGGACAACGTCGTCGTCATGAACGCGGGGCGCGTCGAGCAGGTGGCGCCGCCGCGGGAGCTCTACGACGAGCCGGCGAATGCGTTCGTCATGAGCTTCGTCGGGCCGGTGAACCGCCTCGGCGACGCGTGGGTGCGTCCGCACGACATCGAGATCTCGCACGAGTCGAACGGCGTGTCGCAGGAGGCGCAGGTCGAGCGCATCGTCCGCCTCGGCTTCGAGGTGCGCGTCGACCTCGTGCGGGACGACGGCGAGCGCCTGCACGTGCAGCTGACGCGGAACGAGGCCGAGGTGCTCGAGCTCTCGCCGAGCGACATCGTCTACGTGCGCACGCGGCGCGAGCGGACGTTCAACGAGAACGGCGAACCCACGCGTCCGGCTCCTTCGTCAGTTTCGTGATGTGCGCGGGGAGCTTCCCGCTCGCGACGTCGGCGAGCGTGACGTGCTCGAGGACGGAGCGGACGGCGGAGCGCAGTGCGACCCAGACGTCTTTCAGCGCCGTCGCCGATCCGTCGTATTCGAGCGCGTCGGGGGAGAGGCCGCGGACACTCGCGAGCGGGCCTTCGACGGCGCGGACGACGTCCGCGATGACGATCTCGTCGGCCGGCTTCGCGAGCAGGTAGCCGCCGGCGGCTCCGCGGCGGCTGTCCACGATCCCGGCGCGCCGGAGGTCGAGGAGGATGTTCTCGAGGAAGTTGACCGGGATCTGCTGCGCCTCGGCGAGGTGCTCGGCGGTGACCGGCCCGTCACCGGCGCCGGCGAGCTCCACGGCTGCGCGGACGGCGTAGTCGGCCTTCGCGGTGGTGCGCATGCATTGATTATCGTGAAGCGGAGTGGCGGGGCCTCCGTACACCGGTCATTGCATGTGCGGCGGCGTCCGGTTCGAAGTGACCGGCGAGCCGCTCAGCGCGGGCTATTGCCACTGCACGCGGTGCCAGCGGAGGACGGGGACGGCAGCGTCCGCGCAGGCGCGGCTCGCGCCGGGGACGTTCCGGCTGGTCGCGGGCGAGGAGCTCGTGCGGGAGTTCGAGCCGGAGGACGGCTGGCCGAAGTGCTTCTGCTCGGCGTGCGGGAGCGCCCTCTGGAGCAAGTATCCGGAGACGGGCGAGGTCGGCAGCGTCCGGCTGGGGCTGTTCGATCCAGGCCACGACATCCGGCCGCAGTGGCACACGTTCGTGACGTACGCGTGCGAGTGGGAGCCGATCCCGGACGACGGGCTCGAGCGGTATCCCGAAGGCAAGCCGCGCTAGACATCCGCGACGATCTTCGTGACACTATCTGGTCCGGCCTCATACGCGCCTCGACGGTGCTTCGGCGGCAACACCACGGCCGGTACCAGGTACCTGCCTGGCGGTGTTACCGAAGTGTCACAGCGGGACGAGCCGTGTCCCGGTGGCCTTGAACGTCGCATAGGCGACGCCGCCGCCGGCGAGGCCGAGTCGCTCCGCCGACGACGCCGTCACCTCCGCCGTCACCGGGCCGATGCGGACGCGGACGCGGTTGCCCACCTCGACCACCGAGCCGATCTCGCCGCGGATGACGTTCAGCGCCGAGTCGTCCGCATGTGCGCGCGCGAGCGAGATCTCCCACGGATAGACGACGACGCCGACCTCGCCGTCGCCGTCGTCGGTGGAGAAGACCCGCTCGCCGCTCTCGAGCACGATCTCGGTCAGATCGCCACGGCTCGCCCGCCCGCGCAACAGGTTCGCCCCGGTGAACGACGCCACGAACGCGTCGCGCCGGCCGCGCAACGAGCTCGGCGGGCGACGCCAACTGCCGCAGCTGTCCGTCGACGAGCACGCCGACCTCGTCCGCGAGCGACGCCGCGTCCTCGTAGTCGTGCGTCACGAGCAGCGTGGGGAGGGCGAGCTCGCGCAGCAGCTCGTGCAGCTCGCTCCGCACCTCTGCCTTCGTGTGCGCGTCGAGTGCGGCGAGCGGCTCGTCCAAGAGCAGCACCGACGGCTTTCGCGCAAGCGCCCGCGCGAGCGCAACACGCTGCCGCTCGCCGCCGGAGAGCTCGCGCGGCCGCGCGTCCGCGAGGTGCGCGATGCGGAACCGCTCCAGCAGGTCGCCGACCGGCCCTGCATACGCGACATTCGCGCGCACGCTCATGTGCGGGAACAGCGCGTAGTCCTGGAAGACGAAGCCGACGCGACGCTCCTCCGGCTGGCAGCCGTTCCACGAGACACCGTCGAGCGAGACGCCTCCGCGCGCCGGGCGCAGCAGCCCCGCGACCACGCGCAGCACCGACGTCTTGCCCGCCCCCGACGGCCCGACGAGCGCGACCGTGCGCTCGACGGGCAGCGTCAGCTCGAGGTCGAAAGCGCGAAGCGGAACGCTGAAGTGGAGGAGGAGGCGAGCCATTTGAGGGTGACGAGGAGGACGGCGCTGACGAGGACGAGCAGCCCGCCGAGGGCGAGGGCGGTGTGGAAGTCGACGTCGAACTCCGCATAGACGGCCAGCGGCAAGCGTCTGCGTGACGCCCTGGAGGCTTCCGGCGAACATGATCGTCGCGCCGAACTCGCCCAGCCCGCGGGCGAAGGCGAGCGCCTCGCCGGCGCCGAGGCCGCCGCGCGCGAGCGGAACGACGACGCGGAAGAACGTCTTCATCGGCCTTGCGCCGAGCGTGCGCGACGCCGCGACGAGCGTCTCGTCGACCGCCTCGAAGGCGGCGATCGCCTGGCGCACGTACAGCGGCCCGGAGACGAACACGACCGCGAGCACGACCGCGGCCTGCGTGAACGGGAGGCTCGTGTGCAGCAACCCGAAGCGGCCGAAGGCGGCGAGGAGGCCGATGCCTGCGACCGCCGGCGGCAGCACGATCGGCAGCTCGACCAGCGTGACGACGAGCGACCGTCCGCGGAAGCGATGCGTCGCGAGCACGTAAGCAGCCGGTGTGCCGAACGCGAGCACGAGCACCTGCGCGACGACCGTCGTCTTCAGGCTGACGACGAGCGCGTCGGTGACGAGCGAGCTCGAGAGCTCGTGCGCCAGGCTGCCCCACGACAGCCGCGCGAAGATGGCGACGATCGGCAGCGCGAGGAACGCGAGCGCAGCGAGCGCCGCCGCAAGCACGGAAACGCGCCGGATCATGGCGCGGTCTTCGGCTTCACGCGGGGCAGGAATCCTGCCGCGAGGAGCTTCGCCTGCCCGGCCTTGCTCAAGACCTTCTTCACGAACGCCTGCGCCGCTACGGCATTGGGTGAGCTCTTCACGACGCAGATTCCGTACTGCACCTTCGGCTGCGCCCAGGCGGGAAGCTTCAGCACGGTGACCTGCCCGGGAACGGTTTTCGCGTCCGTCGAGTAGACGAATCCCGCGTCCGCTTCACCGAGCGCGACCTTCGCGAGCACCTCGCGCACGTCGGTCTCGTTGCTGACGACGTTGTCCAGCACGCTCGTGAGCGCCATGTTCTTCAGGATCTGGCGCGTGTACGAGCCGACCGGGACCCCGACCGCGGCCACGTCGAGCTTCACGCCGGGCTTCTGCAAGTCATAGACGCTGTGAATCGCGGCGGGATTCGACTTCGGAATGATGAGGACGAGTGTGTTGCGCGTGAACACGACCGGCTGGGTGCAAAGCCCCTTCTGGTAGAGCTGGATCGGGAGTGCGGTGTTCGCCGAGGCAAAGACGTCGGCGGGCGCGCCGAGCTGGATCTGCGCGGCGAGGGTGTTCGAGCCCCCGAACGAGTACTGCGGCGACGAGTCGATCTGCGGAAAGACGTTGGTCAGCGACGCCGCCGCATACACGGTGAGCTTCGCGAGCAGCAGAGCGGCCGGCATCGTCAACCCTCGACCATGATCGACGTCGACTTGACGATCGCGGTCGCCGGCGAGCCGGCCTTCAGTCCGAGCTCCTCTACCGCGTCGCGCGTGATGATGGCCACGAGCCGTGCGGGCTCGGTGATGGTGATCTCCACCTGGGCGAGCAGCCCGTCGACCTTTACCTCGCGCACGGTGCCGCGCAGGCGGTTGCGTGCGCTCAGATGCTGCGAGTCGTCGCCGCGCAGACGCTTGATCTCGCGCGCGCTGACGACGCGCTTGTTGTTCGCGTCGCGCGTGGTCTTGATCCGGCCCTCGCTGTCCCAGCGGCGCAGCGTGTCGACGCTGATGCCGAGGGCCTGCGCCGCCTCCGTCGCCGTGTAGCGCGTCTTGGCCATCAGCTCGTGTACCTGCTCAGCGTGTCGGAGGCCTGCTCGATCGTGAGCGCGACGGGAAAGGACGACTGGAACGGCTCGAAGATCGTCAAGTGCTGCGCCTCGTTCGCTGCGATCCGCGCGACGATCCCGCGCAGAGGCTCGGAGACGAGCGCATCGGCGGCGCCGAGGTAGGCACCGAGCTGGAGCGTCTCCAGCGTGGCGCCGAGCTTGCGGATGAAGCCCGCGCTCGAAAATGCGCCACGGGGATACGAGAAGTCGATGTCGCCGGCCTGAGCCGGCGGTTGGCCGGCCTCGTTCATCAACGCGGCGAGGCCCGGCGTAGTGCGCGCGCTCGTTCGCGCGCGCTTCGTGAAGCCGTCCCGGCACGCCCGCGCCGAGTGCATGTGAGTAGAAGTCGTCCGCGAGCAGCTCGGTCGCGACGAGGACCCGCGCCTAGGCTAGGTCGGAGTCCGGAGGGACGGAGACTCCGAGCGCTGCGCCTGCTCCGAGGCGGAGCAACGCCCGGCGCGGGTGAGAACTTGCATAGGCAATGCCTAGGCAAGTTTACCAGCTACGAGCGGATTGCGGATGCCGACCGCGCCGATGAGGCCGCCGGCGAGCGAGCAGCGCGCTCACCGCGAGCATGGCGTGGTGGAACCCGCGCGCGGTGAGATGGTCGCCGCCTCCCGCCGCCGCAATGCCGAGCACCGCGACGGCGATGAGCCCCGCCACGCGCGCGACCGCATTGTTCACGCCCGACGCGACGCCCGCGTCCCCAGGCCCGGCGTCGGAGAGCACCGTCGTCGTGAGCGGCGCGACGGTGAGCGAGAGGCCGACGGAGAAGCCGAGGAGCGCGGGGAGGAGGTCGGTCCAGTAGTTCAGGTGCGCCGGCATGCGTGCGAGCGCGACGAGCGAGGCGCCCGCGACGATCGGCCCGACGGCCATGAAGAGCCGCGGCCCGTATTGCATCGACAGGCGGCCGGTGTAGCGGGACAGGAAGAACATGACGATCGTGATCGGAAGCGTCGCGAGCCCGGCGCGGAACGGCGAGTAGCCGGAGAACTCGAGCAGGAAGAGCGACAGAAAGACGCTCAGCCCCGACAGCGCTCCGTACACCGCGAACGTCTCGACGTTCGTGACGGAGAAATTGCGCAGGCGGAAGAGGCGCAGCGGCAGCATCGGCATCGGCGTCCGCAGCTCGTACGCGACGAAGACGGCGAGCAGCGCGAGCCCGCCGGCGAGCGCGCCCGGCACGAGCGGATCGCCCCAGCCGAGATGCGGCTGCTCGATGAACCCCGCGACGAGCAGGCCGAGCCCGGCGGCGCCGAGCACCGCTCCCACGAAGTCGACCCGGAGGTCCTCCCTCCGTTTCTGCGTTCGCCCGCCGAGCCTGAGCGTGAGCAGGACGGTGACGATCGCGATCGGAACGTTGATGAGGAAGATCACGCGCCAGCTCGAGATGCCGATGAGCCAGCCGCCGAGGAGCGGCCCGATGACGAACGAGATCCCGCTCCACGCGGTCCAGGTGCCGATCGCGGCCCCGCGCTCGGCACCGGAGAACGTCGACGTGATCATGGCGAGGGACGCCGGAGTCAGCAGCGCGCCGGCGACGCCCTGGATTCCGCGGAAGACGATCAGCGACGTCGAGTCGGGAGCGACGGCGCACAGCACCGACGCGAGGCCGAAGCTCGCGACTCCGAGCGTGAACACCCGCAGCTCCCCGAAGATGTCGCCCGAGCGAACCGCCGACGAGGATGAGCGAGCCGAGCGTGAGCAGGTACGCGTCGACGATCCACTGCTGCGAGGCGAGCCCGCCACCGAGGTCCTTCTCGATCGCGTTGAGGGCGACGTTGACGACCGACCCGTCGATGAAGGCCATCGACGAGCCGAGCACGCTGGCGACGAGCGTCCACCTCTTGACCTGGTTCATATGGGCAATTTAAGGAACCCGTAACAGGGCGGGGCGTACGCTGTTCCTATGGCCGACCAGCCACAGCCGCGCCGCTACGGCCGCGGCCTCTTCCTCGTGACCGTCGCCGGGGGCCTTTCGTCCCTCGCTTGGGGCAAGGCGGCGTGGAGTCACGTGACCGGCGTCGTCTCGCCCATCGCCGGCGACTATCGCCCCGATCCTGCCCACGCAGGGCTGGCGGATCTACACCGTGTCGGACCACATGCCGACGTTCGACCCCGCCACGTGGCAGCTGAAAGTCGGCGGCCTCGTCGAGACGCCGACGACGCTGACGTACGCGCACTTGCGTGCGCTCCCACGGGTCGAGCAGATCTCGACGTTCCACTGCGTCACCGGCTGGACGGTGCCGAACGTGCACTGGGCCGGCGTTCGGCTCAACGACGTCTTCGATCTCGTGCGGCCGTTGCCCGAGGCGGGCGCGCTGCAGTTCGTGTCCGCCGAGGATCCGTACGTCGACTACCTCAGCATGCCCGAGGCGCTGCTGCACGACGTGATGCTCGCCTACGAAATGGACGGGAAGCCGCTGCCGCGCGAGCATGGCGCGCCCCTCCGCCTGATCATCCCGGAGATGTACGGCTACAAGAACGTGAAGTGGCTCGCGGGGATCAATCTCGTGCCGCATCCCGAGGACGGCTACTGGGAGCAGCTCGGCTACGACCGCGACGCCTGGGTCGGCCACTCCAACGGCTACAGCTCGTGATCAAGTACATCCCGCGCTTCTCGCGGACGGAGCGCGTGCTGCATTGGGCGAACGCGCTCGGCTTCCTCTTCCTGCTCGCGACCGGGCTCATCCTCTACCTCCCGAGCCTCTCGGTGCTGGTCGAGCGCCGGCCGCTGATCAAGGACATGCATTTCTGGGGCGGCATCGGCTGGATCTCGCTGCTCGTGATCGTCGTCGTGCTCGGCGACCGCCGCGGGATACTGCGCGCTGCACGCGAGCTCGAGCGCTTCGATCACGACCGTCTGAACGTCGGCCAGAAGATCAACGCGATCCTCATGGCCGCGTTCACGATCCTCTTCTTCGCGTCCGGCATGCTGCTCTGGTTCGGCGAGCGCGACACGCGGTTCCGCTTCGCGAGCACGGTCGTGCTGCACGACGGCCTGATGTTCGTCGCGCTCGGGCTCTTCGTCGGCCATCTGTATCTCGCCGTCCTCCATCCCGCGACGCGCCATTCGCTGCGCGGGATGACGCGCGGCAGCGTGCGTGAGGACTGGGCTCGCTGGCACTACCCGCAGTGGGTGTCAGACACCGAGAAGGTGTCTGACACCCGATCCGTGGGTTAGGAGGGCCTGGTGCCGAAGGTGACGGAGACCGACTTGGTCGATCCGCTCGCGGTCGAGCGTGATGGTCGCCTTGTCGCCCGGCTTGTAGACGTTGACGGCTGCGGTCAGATCGTCCGCGTTCGTGATCGGCTTGCCGTCGATCGCGGTGATCACGTCGCCGGCCTTGAGCCCGGCGCTGTCGGCGGGCGAGCTCGAGACGACGCTGTTGACCTTCGCGCCGCCGTTGTTCGCCGCGTCGCTCACCTGGATTCCGAGGTAGGCGTGCTGCACCTTGCCGCCGGAGATGAGCGTGTCCGCGACGCTCTTGACGGTGTCGATCGGCGTCGAGAACCCGACGCCCTCGCTGCCGTTCGAGTTGCTGTCGATCTGGACGTTGACGCCGATGACTGCCCCGCCGGTCGTCAGGAGCGGGCCGCCGGAGTTGCCGTGGTTGATCGGAGCGTCCGTCTGGATCGCGCCCGAGATGGAGTAGTTGTTCGGTGCGGTGATCGTCCGGTCGATCGCGCTGACGATGCCGGAGGTCATCGACTCGGTCAGGCCGAAGGGGCTGCCGATGGCGACGACCGCGTCGCCGGGCAGCACCGACGCCGACGATCCGATCGTCAGCGGGTGGAGCTCGGACGCGTCGACGTTCACCTTGATGACGGCGGTGTCGGTCGAGTCGTCCTTGCCGACGAGCGTGGCGGTCACCGTCTTGCCGTCCTGGAAGCGCACCTTGATGGAGCTCGCGCCGTCGACGACGTGCGCGGCGGTGATGATGTCGCCCTTCGCGTCGTACACGAAGCCTGTTCCCTCGGCCTGGGTCGTCTGCGAGCCGCCGAAGCCGAAGCCGTTGCCGTTGCCGGTGGGCGCCTCGGTGACGGTGATGTCGACGACGCCGGGAGCGGCTTGCTTGTACAGCTGGGTCAGGCTCGACACCGTGGTCGTCGCGGCGGCCGGCTGGACGGTCGACGTGGTCGCCGCCACGGTCGTCGTCGTGGCGGGGCTCGACGAGCCGCCGTTCACGCCGGCGTAGACGCCGGCGCCGACGCCGCCGCCGAGCGCGAGGGCGCCGACGAGGGGGGCGACGCGGTGGAGGAATGTGTGTTTGCTCACGTTTGGGCTCCTGGGTTCGTTCTTTCCACGTCCCCATGGAAGCTGAACTGCTTAGGAGTCGGGTGAGAGGCCTTTAAGGAGTTGATGAAACGCCCTCAAGTCGGCCGCTCGATCAGCCGATGGGAGGGTCGAGAGATGGCCTCCGACCCGACCGTCATCGAGCGTCACGCCCTAGCCCTCCACCAGAAGGCGGGCTCCCGCGTCGCGCGGTTCACGGTCTTCGGCGTCCTGATCGGGACAGCCCTCGGAGCCTCGGCCATCATCGCCCCGATGGTCTCCAGCGTGCACAGCCTCCTGCCGCATCGCTACGCGTACGCGGCGGTCGTCATGGGGGCTGCCGCAGGCGCCTATCTCGGCTACCTCATGGGACAGTCGCGCGCGGTCGCGCTTCGACTGCAGGCGAACGTCGCCGTGCACCAGGTCGAGATCGGCCGGGCCCTCCACCGCATCGAAGCGATGCGCCTCCCTCTTCCAGCTGCGGCATCCCTCCCCACACCGGCGCCGCGCCTGCGCCTGCTCCGGCAGCCGTCGCCCCGCCGCCTCTGCCGGCGCCTGCGCCTGCGCCGGTGGTCTCCCTGCCGCCAGCCCCTCCTGCCCTCGAGCCGGCACCCACTCCGATGCCGATGCGCGTCCCGATGACGGTTCCGGTCTCGGAGCCTGCCCCGATGGCGTACCCCGCGCCGTACCCGGTGCCGGAGCCGGCTGCTCAGACGGTTCCGCCGACGTACGAGCGGCTGGCGCCGCCGACGTCGAACACCGGCACCTAGATCGCCGCGCGCAGCGAGGCGACGTACTCACGCAGCGCGTCGGGGCCGCCTTCGGCTTCCTGGAGCGCACGCGAGCCGACGACGATCCCGTCCGCCAGCGAGGCGGCCGCCCGAGCGTGCTCGGGGGTGGAAATGCCGAAGCCGGCGTAGAGCGGGACGTCGACGAGTCGCCGCGCACGCTCGACGAGGCCGGGGAGCGCGGGGGAGACCTCGCCGCGCGCGCCGGTCGTGCCGGCGACCGTGACGAGGTAGAGCCAGCCGTCGGTCTGCGCTCCCGCGAGCGCGATGCGCTCGTCGGTCGACGTCGGCGCGACCAGCTGCACGCGTCGCAGGTCGGGACGGTCGCCGGCGGGGAGGTCGGCGACGATCATGCTCGCGCCCCCGGCGGCTTCGACGTCGGCGGCGAAGCGCTCCCAGCCGTACGCCTCGAGGATGGACGCGTACGTCATCGGGACGAGCGCGGTGTCGGGCACGAGCTCGTGCGTGCGCGCGAGCACCTCGAGGCACTGCCGCGTTCGCATTCCACGCGCGAGCGCGCGCTCGGCTGCGCGTCGGATCACCGGCCCGTCGGCGAGCGGGTCGGAGAACGGGAAGCCGATCTCGACGATGTCGGCGCCGCCTTCGACGGCCGCGCGGGCGAGCTCCGGCGTCTCCGGCTCGGCCATCAGGTAGATGACGAGCGTCTTCACTGCCGCAGGACTTCGGCGAGATCCTTGTCGCCCCGTCCGGAGAGGCCGACGAGGATCAGCTCCTCTTTCAGTCTCACGCGCGCGCGCGAGGGCATGCGCCGGCTCGAGCGCGGGGATGATCCCCTCGGTGCGAGCGAGGTCGCGGAAGGAGGCAAGCGCCTCCGCATCGGTTGCGCCCACGTACTCCACTCGGCCGATGTCCCGAAGGTACGCGTGCTCGGGCCCGACGCCGGGATAGTCGAGGCCGGCGGATATCGAGTGCGCGTCTGCGATCTGCCCGTCCTCGTCGGCGAGCACGGAGGAGCGGGCGCCGTGCAGGACGCCGGCGCGGCCGGCGCCCGAGCGAAGCCGCGCCCGCGGCCTCGACGCCGACGAGCTTCACGTCCGCGTCCTCGAGGAAGCCGTAGAAGATGCCGATCGCGTTCGAGCCGCCGCCGACGCAGGCGACGACCGCCTCGGGGAGCCGGCCTTCGGCAGCGAGGATCTGCTCGCGCGCCTCGTCGCCGATCACGCGCTGGAGCTCGCGCACGATCTCCGGATACGGCGCCGGGCCGACGCACGAGCCGATGAGGTAGTGCGTCGTCTCGACGTTCGTGATCCAGTCGCGGATCGCCTCGCTCGTCGCCTCCTTCAGCGTCTTCGTGCCGAAGTCGACGGGGCGCACCTCCGCTCCGAGCAGGCCCATGCGCTCGACGTTGGGCTGCTGGCGGCGCATGTCTTCCTCGCCCATGTAGACGACGCACTCGAGCCCGAAGCGTGCGCACACGGTCGCGGTGGCGACGCCGTGCTGGCCGGCGCCGGTCTCCGCGACGATGCGGTGCTTGCCAAGCCGCACGGCCAAGACCGCCTGGCCGAGCGCGTTGTTCAGCTTGTGCGCGCCCGTGTGGAGCAGGTCCTCGCGCTTGAGGTAGATCCGCTTGCCGGGCGCGAACCGTTCGATGAGCGTCAGCGGCGTCGGCCGGCCGGCGTACGACGTGAGGAGGTGATGGAGCTCCGCGTGGAAGGCGTCGTCCTTCTGCGCGGCCTCCCAACCCGCGGTCAGCTCGTCGAGCGCGGGGATGAGCGTCTCGGGGACGTAGCGCCCGCCGTATGCGCCGAATGTCGTCGTCATGCGTGCGCCTCCTCCACGAATGCCTTCACCTTGGCGTGATCCTTGATCCCCGGCGCCGACTCGAGCCGCGACGCGGCGTCGACGGCCCACGGGTGCACCGCGTCGATCGCGGCGCGGACGTTGTCGGGGCCGAGCTTGCCGGCGAGGACGAGCCGGCCGCTCACCGCGGCTGCGTGCTGCAGGTGCTCGGGGTCGCAGCCCTCCCAAGGGCAGATCGGCGACGCTCGCGACCCGCTCGCCGTCACGGAGCAGGACGGCATCGCGGCCGCGCACCTGTCCCTCCTCGTGCTCGTACAACTGCACGAGGTCGGCTCCGCGCTCTTCCGGCTCGCCGACGAAGACGGCGACGGAAAGCACGGTGTCGGGCACCGACAGGACGGCGGGCGCGCGGCGCGGCGAGCCCTCCGCGAAGATGAAGCCGGTGAGGTCGGCGCCCGCCTCGACGGCGGCGTCGACGTCCTCCTGCCGGGTCAGCCCGCACACCTTCACGAGCGGACGCGAAACGAGGTTGCGCAGCTTCACGCCCGGGTCGGCCGCCTGCATGAGCGACGTGCCGACGAGCACGGCGTCCGCGCCGGCGAGCTCTGCCGCAGCTCCCTGTGCGCGCGAGTGGATCGCGCTCTCCGCGATGACGACGTCGGCCTTCGCCCGCGCGACGAGCGCGAGCTGCGCGTTGCGGTCGATCGCGAACGTCGACAGGTCGCGCGCGTTGATACCGACGATGCGAGCCTCGAGGCGGTGTGCGCGCTGGAGCTCGTCGTCGTCATGCGCTTCGACGAGCGTGTCGAGGCCGATGCCGTCGGCGTAGCGCATGAGTCGCGCCGTCCTGTCGTCGTCGAGGTCGCGCAGGATGAGGAGCGCCGCGTCGGCGCCCGCCTCGCGCAGCTCGCGCAGGTGCTCCTCGGTCGAGAAGAAGCCCTTTGCGAGCAGCGGCACGTCGGTGACCGCGCGCGCCGCACGCAAGTCGTCGATCGTGCCTGCGAAGCGCTCGTCGACGAGCACCGAAATCGCGTTCGCGCCGTTCTGGGAGTACGCGCGCGACGATGTCCTCGACGCGCGCGTCCGGGCGGATGTCGCCCATCGAGGGCGAGCGCCGTTTGAACTCCGCGACCGCCGCAAGCCCCGGCCCGCTGAGTGCGTCTCGTGAATCTCATGCCTGGGAGAACTCCACGAGCTCGCTCCAGCCGCGCCGCGGCCGCGCCGGAGTCGATCGCCTCGCGGGCGAGGGCGATTCCTTCGCGCAGGTTCTCGGCGTGCCCGGCCGCGGCGATGCCGCCCGCGGCGTTGAGGATGACCGCGGAGCGATGCCCGCCGTCCTGCCCCGAGAGCACCGCCCGCAGCGCAGCCGCGTTCGTCTCCGGGTCGCCGCCGCGCAGCTCGGCCGGGTCGCAACGTTCGATGCCGAGGTCGAGCGGGTCGAGCTCGTACTCGCGCACCGATCCGTTCTCGACCTCGCACACGAGGTTGGGGCCGCAGGGCGAGAGCTCGTCGATGCCGCCCGCGCCGTGGACGACGTAGGCGCGCTCGGCGCCGAGCTGGACGAGCGCGTCCGCCAGCGTGCGCGTCAGCTCCGGCGAGTACACGCCGAGCATGAGCGCGCGCGCACCGGCGGGGTTCGTCAGCGGGCCGAGCACGTTGAACACGGTACGCGTCGCCAGCTCGCGCCGGACGGGGGCTGCGTGCTTCATCGCCGGATGGTGCGCCTGCGCGAACAGGAAGCCGAAGCCGAGCTCGTCGATCGACCGCTCGATCCGCTCCGGCGGCAGCTCGAGGCGGAAGCCGAGCGCCTCGAGCACGTCGGCGGCGCCGCTCGCCGACGACGCAGCGCGGTTGCCGTGCTTCGCGATCGCCGCGCCGCTTGCGGCCGCGACCAAGGCGGCCGCGGTGGAGATGTTGTACGTGTTCGCGCCGTCGCCGCCTGTGCCGACGATGTCGACGAGGTCGCGTCGCTGCGGGTTGACCCGCAGCACGTGCTCGCGCATCGCCTCCGCGCAGCCGGCGATCTCGTCCGCCGTCTCGCCCTTCGCGCGCAGCGCGACGAGGAAGCCGGCGATCTGCGCGGGCGTTGACTCGCCGCGCATGATCGTGCGCATCGTCTCGCACGCCTCGTCGCGCGAGAGGTCGTGACCGTCGAGCAGCTTCGCGATCGATCCCTGGATCACCGTCGCCCCTCGAGGAAGTTGCGCGCGAGCGCGGGGCCGTCCGGAGTGAGCACCGACTCGGGATGGAACTGGACACCGACGATCGGCAACGTGCGCGTGGCGCACCGCCATCACCTCGCCGTCGTCTGCGTATGCCGTCGGCTCGAGCACGTCCGGCAAGCGCGTCGCCGCGAGCGAGTGGTAGCGGCCGGCGTCGAACGGCTGCGGCAGGCCGGTGAACAGGCCGGTGCCGTCGTGCTGCACCGGGCTCGCCTTGCCGTGCAGGAGCTCGCGCGCGTAGCCGACTTCGCCGCCGAAGACCTCGACGATCGCCTGGTGGCCGAGGCAGACGCCGAGCGTCGGCGTCGTCGGGCCGAGCCGGCGGATGATCTCCTCCGATGCGCCGGCGCCGGCCGGCCGTCCGGGACCGGGGGAGATGACGAGCTGGTCGGGCGCGAGCCGCTCCGCCTCGTCTGCGTCGATCTCGTCGTTGCGGAACACCTGCACGTCCACGCCGAGCGCGCCGAACAGATGCGCGAGGTTGTACGTGAACGAGTCGTAGTTGTCGATCAGGAGCATCATCGTTCGGCCAATTCGATCGCAGCTTCGAGAGCTGCGAGCTTGTTGAGACACTCCTGGTGCTCTTCCTCGGGTATCGAGTCGGCAACGATGCCGCCGCCGGCCTGCAGGTAACAGTTACCGTCACGAAAGACGAGCGTCCTGATGGCGATGCACGTGTCCATGGCGCGCTCGGCCGGAAAGACGTAGCCCACGGCGCCGGCGTAGATGCCGCGGCGATACCCCTCGAGCTCGGAGATGATCTGCATCGCGCGCACCTTCGGCGCGCCCGATACGGTGCCGGCGGGGAAGCACGCGCGCAGCAGCGAGAACGGCGTCTGATCCGTCGCGCAGCTCGCCGGCGACCTCGGACACGAGATGCGTCACGTGCGAGTACCGCTCCGGCTCCATGAAGCGCTCCACGCGCACCGAGCCGGGGACACAGACGCGCGAGAGATCGTTGCGGCCGAGGTCGACAAGCATGACGTGCTCCGCGCGATCCTTCTCCGACGCGAGCAGCGCCTCGGCGTCGCCCTCACCCGGCGCGATCGTCCCCGCGATCGGGTTGAGCGTCGCGTGCGATCCCTCGCACTTCACGACCGTCTCCGGCGAGCTGCCGACGAGCGCGATGTCGTCGAGCTCGAGGAGGAACAGATACGGCGACGGATTGACGCGTCGGAGCGCGCGATAGAGCTCGGCCGGGGACGCGGACGTGGGGCGGACCGCGCGCTGCGCGACGACGACCTGGAAGACGTCGCCCTCGCGGATGTGCTCCTTCGCGCGCTCGACCCGGCGCAGGTGCTCGTCCCGGTCGGGGTAGCGCTGAAGCGGCCCAGCGTCTCCCCGTGCCGCGCGGCGGCTCAGGCTGCGGCCCGTCGAGCGCGGACGCGTCGCCGACGAGGACCTCGGCGACGCCGCGTGCATGGTCGAAGCGGACGAGGGTGTCGGGCACGAGGAACCGGCTCTCCGGGAAGTCGGGGCCGTCGGCCGGGAGCGGCACGGTCGGCTCGAGCATGGCGACCGTGTCGTAGCCGAGGTAGCCGACGACGGGCTCGCCGAGCGGCTCGGCCTCCTCGAACGAGACGATCCGCGACCCGCGGCCGACGAACGAGTACCGGCCGAGGCGGCCGCGCTCGACCGATTCCAGCAAGAACGCCCCGCGCGCGCCTTCGCGCAGGCGAAGGTATGCCCCGAGCGGGGTGACGAGGTCGGTTGCGATCGTGTTCACGGGCATGAAAAAGGCTCCTTCCGGAGCCGGTCGAGCGGAG
>CAVOMK010000023.1:0-26675 GCA_963697005.1 uncultured Actinomycetes bacterium
ATAGGAACAAGTCGTTGTCGCCGCTGCGCTCTCCAGCGCGATCGGCGACGATCTTTCGCCCGTCGGGCGAGATCGCGGCCACGGCGACGTAGCCCTGAAACTCGAACGTCCGCTCCTCCCCGCTCTCGAGATCGAGTGCGACGACGTCGAAGTCGACCTCGTTTCGCCGGTTGGTCGCGTACGCGAGCGTCCGTCCGGCAGCGTGCGGCGTGTCGTGCTTGTAGCGCTCGTCCACGACGAGCGGCTCATCGCCGACGTAAGCTGCGTCCGCTCGTTGCCGCCTTCATCGATTTCGACGAGTACGCGCCCGTCCGGCAGGAACTGTCCGGTGACTGCGTCCTCGTAGTCGGTCAGCTGCCGCATCCCGGGCACGACGAACAGCTGCATCGTTCCCGGGAGATTCGACGCGACGAGCAGCTCAGCGCTGTCAGGAGAGAACGAGAGCGGCGTCGCCTGCCGCAATTCGAGAAGCTCGGCAAGATCCAGCATCAGCCGAGAATACGTTGCATCGTCCACGAGGTCCCGACGTAACCGACGCGGACGAAGCCGAAGCGCTCGTACAGGCGAACGGCAGGATTGTCGGTCTCGACGCTCAAGCTCACCGATGGGTGGCCGGCCGCTTCGGCGCGCGCGAGCAACTCCGCGAGCAGCGCTCCACCCACACCGCGACCGCGCGCCTCCGGCGCCACGCCGATCGTCAGCTCGGGCACGTCGGCGGCAACGAAGCCGTACCCGTGGTCGTCGTCCGTGAAGAGACGGATCCAGGCCGCGCCGACGTCACCGTCGAAGACGACTCCCAGATCGAAGGGTCTACCCCAGCCATCGATGTAGCGCCCGATCTCAGGCAGCGCAAGGGCGTCTTCCAGCGGCGGAAGCCTCGGGTCGCCCCGCCACGCGAACGCCTCGTACAGCATGGCGCGCAGGAGTGGAACGTCCCGCGCGTCGGCCAGCCTCACCTACGCCGCGACTCCCGTGAGCGCCGGGATGATGTCGTTGCCGTATGCCGCCAGCGTCTCCTCCTGCGCGTGCGTCATGAGGTAGACGTTGAACTGGTCGACCCCGACGCCCTCGAGCTCCTTCAGCTTCGCCTTGATCTGCTCCGCGTTGCCGATGACGCAGAAGCGGTCGCAGATCTCGTCCGTCACGAACTCGCCGTGCGCCGCACCGACCCGCGAGTGGTCGTTGTAGTCGTAGAACTTGCGCGCCTGCACGTAGTCGGTCAGCGCCTTCGGGACGGAGCTGCCGTCGGTGCCGTACCGCTCGATGAGGTCCATCACGTGGTTCGACACCATCGCCGGGAACCAGCGCACCTGCTCGCGCGCGTCGGCGAGGTCGTCGGTGACGTGACTCGGCGCGCCGACGATGCACTTCAGCTGCGACGGGTCGCGGCCCGCCTCCTTCGCCGCGCGCCGCGCCGTGTCCATGATCCACGTGATGATCTCGGGGTCGGCGAGCTGGATGATGACCCCGTCGCCCACGTGCCCGGCGACCGCGAGCGCCTTCGGCCCGTAGCCCGCGACCCACATCGGGATCTCGGGCAACTCCTCGCGCACCCACTTGAGCTGCAGCTGCTTGTCGTTCCACTCCACCTCGCGGCCGTTCATGAACTGCTTGATCATGGTGAGCGCGCGCTCGAAGTCCGCCACCTTCATCGGCTGGCGGCCGATGTAGCGCACCGCCGAGTCGCCGCGCCCGACGCCCATCACCATGCGCCCGTCGGAGAGGTCGTGCAGCGTCGCGTACGAGCTCGCGAGCACCGTCGGGTCGCGCGTCGCTGGGTTGGTGACGAAGTGGCCGAGCTTGATCTTCGAGGTCTCATGAGCCGCGACGGCAAGGGTTGGGATCGACTCCTGCCACAGGACGTGCGAGTCGTACGTCCACGCGTACTCGAAGCCGTGGCTCTCGGCGAGCTGGATGAGCTCGAGCCAGCGGGTCCACGGCGGGTCGGGAAGGACGGTGACGCCGAAGCTGATCATGCCGTCGCAACATACCGCGGCGTGGCGAGCGAGGCGAGCGCCGCGAGGATCCCCATGACGACGAAGCCGATGCGGCCGTCGCCGGGCAGCGAGAACGTCAGGCCGACGAGCGGCGTGCCGACGACGATCACGAAGGACGCCATGGCGTTGACGAAGCCGACTGCGGCGCCGGGCGCGTCCGGGCGCGCAGCCGCGGCGCCCGCGAAGGCCATCGCGAACGGGATCCCGGCCGCGAGCCCGACCACCGCCGAGGCCGCGACGAGCCCAGCGAGCGGAAGCGGCGTTGCCAGCGCGATCGCGGCTGCGCCGCCCGCGACGAGGCTACCCGCCACCCAACGCGACGCACTCGCCCGACTGAGGATGGAGCCGCCGGCGATGCGCGTGAAGAAACCGAGGAGCAGCGTGAGCGAGCCGACCGCAGCCGCGACGCCCTTCGACTGCCCGTGGTGCTCGAGCAGCGTCACCACCCAGTTGCCGACGACAACGCTGAACCCGAACGAGAGCGCGTGGATGGCGCCGAAGTGGTAGAGGCGCCGGTCGCGGAAGAGGTCGCCGCGGATTCGCTCCCCCGCGTGACGCAGCGTGCGCGGTGCCTTGCGGCGCGACCGCGAGCAGTGTGAATGCCAGCGCCGCGACGACGATCGCGGTCGAGTACGGCGCGCGAAAGCCGCCGATCGCGGGGACGATCGCGAGCGCGATGCCGGGCGCGAGAACCGACGCGCTTCCGTACACCCCCTGCATGAATCCGGACCCGCCGCGCGCACGGACGTAGTCGCTGCCGGAGACGAACGCGATGCCGGTGCCGAAGCCGACGATCGCGCGGCCGACGAAGGCGAGCGCGACAGCCGGCTCGATGAGCGAGACGGCGTTGCCGGCCGCGATCACAACGAGGCCGAGGAGCGCCGACCGCTGCGCGCCGAACCGGTCGGCCATGCGCCCGCCCGGGATCTGCATCGCCATGTGCACGACGAACTGCACGGTGACGAAGAGGCCGACCGTCGCCAGCCGGACGTCGTACGCGTGCGAGAGCCGCGTCGCGACCGCGCCGAGGGAAGCGATGTTCCACCCGACCGCGGCCCCACGCCGAAGCCGCCGATGGCTGCCCGCCGGTCCACGGCAGCGAGCCTAAAGACGCTTGTCAGTGGTGCGCGCGCTCGAGCACGACGACCGGGATCTCACGGTCGGTCTTCGTCTGGTACTCGTCGTAGTGCGGCCACATCTTGTTCATTTGCTTCCAGAGCCGCTCGCGCTCCTCGCCCTCGGCCGTGCGCGGGTGGGCGTGGAACTTCTCGCCCATGATCTGCACGTCGACGTGCGGGTTCTTGAGGATGTTGCGGTACCAGCCGGGATGCTCCGGCGCGCCGCCCTTCGACGCGACGATCACCGGGTTCGTCGCCATCGAGGTCGTAGATGAGCGGGGTCGTCGTCGGGTTCCCCGTCTTCCGGCCATACGTCGTCAGCAGCAGGATGGTCGATCCCTCGCGCCACGTGGTGGCCTTCCTCGCCGTCGGTCGCCTGATAGCGCTCGACGTGTTCCTGTCCGAAGAGGGTCATCGCCGGAGCAACTCTAGACGCCAGCGCATCGAGCGCGCGCACCGACAGCTCCAGGTGCTCCTCCTTCGTGTCCTCGAGCTTCGTGTGCGAGAGGCCGCGCAGGCGACTGGACGAACACCATCACCGTCGGCACGCCGGCGCGCGCGACCTCGGCCGCGTCGTGCAGCGGGCCGCTCGGCAGCCGGTGCGACGTCCCGCTGACCTCACGGATGGACTCGTCCGCGAGCTCGATCAGCCCGTCGTCGAACAGGATCGGCCGGATGTTCCAGATGCGGTCCCACGAGACCTCGATGTTCTCCTCGCGCGCGAACCGCTCGCTCGCCTCCTGCGCGAGCTCGAGCAGCCGCGCGAGCTTCGCCGCGTCGAGGTGCCGCTGGTCCAAGAGCTGCTCCGCCGTCTCGACGACCGACGTGACGATGCCCGGCTTGCAGACGACGCCGCCCGACGTGCACACAGCGCCGTCGCCGACCTCGGCCGCGATCGGCCGGATCTCGAGCGCGAGCTTCGCCGCGCCGGCGAGCGCGTCGCGGCGCTTGTCCATCGGCGTCGAGCCGGCGTGCGCGGCCTGGCCCTTCCAGGTCACCAGATGCCGCTCGACGCCGAACGTGCCGAGCACGACGCCGAGCGGGAGGTCCATCGACTCCAGGACGGGCCCCTGCTCGATGTGCAGCTCCAGGTAGGCGGCCGCGCTCTCCATCTGCTTCCGCGCCGCGAGCGCGTTGTCGAGGTCGACCCCGTGCTCGGCGAGCGCATCCGGCAGCGCGATGCCGTTCGCGTCCCGCTTCTGCCGCAGCTCGTCCTGGTCGTCCATCGACCCGCACGCGGCCGACGAGCCGAAGAGCGAGCGGCCGAAGCGCGCGCCCTCCTCGTCCGCCCAGTTGACGACGCGCACCGTCAGCGGCGGCCGTCCCTCTTCCGCGATCCGGCGCAGCACCTCGACCGCGGCCATGACGTTCAGGCAGCCGTCGAGCCAGCCGCCGTTCGGCACCGAGTCGATGTGCCCGCCGAGCAGCAGCGCCTGGTCCGAGTCGCCCGCGAGCGTGAACCACTGGTTCCCCGCCTCGTCGATCTCCTCGCACCGCGCCGGTACCGGACACCTTGCCGCGCAGCCACTCGCGCGCGCTCTCCCAGGTGTCGGTCCACGCGACGCGCTGCGCGCCGTTCTCGTCGCCGGTGAGCTCGCGCAGCTCCTTCAGATCGGCGACCGTGCGTCCGGGATTGAGCGCCACGCGGCGATCCTACAACCGTGATAAGAACGGGCGATGCTGGCGCAAGTCCGTCGGGTCGGGATCGTTGCCGTCGCGGTGGTCGGCCTCGTCTGGACTCTGGGAGCTGTACCACTGGATCTGGGCGACCGCCGGGTGGACGTGGCCATTCGCCGTCAACGACACCTCGATGCCGCACGTCTGGACGATCTTCAAGGCGTTCGGCCAGCCCGCCCAGGTCAACCAGCCGTCACTGATCAACGTGCTCCTGCACAAGACGGCCTTCACCGCGAAGGAGGCGGCGGTCGGATTCGGCGTCGGCGCCGTCATCGGGTTCACCCTCGCCGTCGTCCTCGTCCACTCGCGCCTGCTCCAGCGCGGCTTCCTGCCCTACATCGTCGCCAGCCAGACGGTGCCGATCCTCGCGATCGCGCCGATGGTCGTCGTCTGGGTCAACCCGAAGCTGCCCACGCCGCTGCAGGGGTGGGGCGCGGTCGCCGTGATCGCGACATACCTCACCTTCTTCCCGGTGACGATCAACACGCTGCGCGGGCTTCAGGCCGCCGACCCTCGCGCGCTGGAGCTGATGCGGACGTACGCGGCGAGCCGCTGGAGCGTGCTCTGGAAGCTGCGCGTGCCGTCGTCGCTTCCGTACCTCTTCTCGGCGCTCCGGCTCTCGGCGACGGCGAGCGTCGTCGGCGCGATCATCGGCGAGCTGCCGACCGGTCTCCAGAACGGCCTCGGCGGCGCGATCTTCAACTTCAACGAGTACTACTCGATCGAGCCGCAGGAGCTGTGGGCGACGGACGTGATCGCCGCATTGCTCGGGATCGCCTTCTTCGTGCTGGTCGTCATGGCCGAGAAGGCGATCGTGCGCCGCGCCCCGGAGAACGTCGCATGAGTGTGGTGGAGATCAAGGGCGTGACGAAGACGTTCGCGCAGGGCAACGTCACCGCACTCGAGAACATCGAGCTCGAGCTCCAGCCGGGCGAGTTCGTCTCGCTGATCGGCCCATCCGGCTGCGGAAAGTCGACGCTGCTCCGCGTCATCGGCGACCTCACTCCAGCCGACGCACGGCACGGTGACCGTGAACGGCAAGCCGGCGCACCAGGCCCGCAAGGACGGCGACTACGGCATCGTGTTCCAGGACTCCGTCCTCTTCGATTGGCGCACGGTCGCGAAGAACATCGCGCTGCCGCTCGAGATGCTCGGCTGGGATCGCGAGCGCCGCAAGACCCGCGTCGACGAGATGCTCGACCTCGTCGAACTGCGCTCGTTCGCCGACCACCACCCGTGGCAGCTCTCGGGCGGGATGCAGCAGCGCGTCTCCATCGCGCGTGCGCTCTCATTCGAGCCCGCGCTCCTGCTCATGGACGAGCCGTTCGGCGCGCTGGACGAGATGACGCGCGAGCGGCTCAACCTCGAGCTGCTCTCCATCTGGGAGAAGCTCGGCTCGACCGTCGTCTTCGTCACCCACTCGATCTCGGAGGCCGTCTTCCTCTCGACGCGCGTGGTCGTGATGAGCCCGCGCCCGGGCCGGATCGCCGGCGTCGTCGAGATCGACCTGCCGACGCCGCGGACGGCGGAGACGCGCTACACGCCGCGTTTCTTCGAGCTCGTGACGAAGGTGCGGGAGCTCGCTGCGCAGCCGCGGCGAGCATCTGCTGCCGGAAGAGGAGGAGCTGCTTGAAGCGGATCGTTGAGTGGCTGCCGGCGCTCGCCGTCTTCGTCCTCGTCGTCGGGCTCTGGGAGGGGCTCGTGCGCGCGCTCCACGTGCAGCAGTTCCTGCTCCCGAAGCCGAGCACGATCGTCAGCGTGTTCTGGACGCACCGGCACACGCTCTGGCCGGCCGGCTGGTACACGTTCAAGGAGGCTCTCGGCGGCTTCGCGATCGGCTCCGGGCTCGGGATCCTCGCCGCCACGGTCGTCGGCCGCTTCCGGACCCTCGGCACGGCGCTGATGCCGATCTTCATCGCCGCGAACGCCGTCCCGATCATCGCCTTCGCCCCGATCTTCGGCGCCTGGTTCAACCCGATCTCGCCGCGCTCGAAGATGGCGGTCGCCGGCGTCCTCTGCTTCCTCCCGGTCATGGTGAACACCCTGCGCGGCCTGAACAGCGCGAAGCCGCGCCAGATCGAGCTGATGCGCTCCTACGCTGCGAGCGAGCTGGAGATCTGGCGGCGCGTGCGCATCCCGACGGCGCTGCCGTTCGTCTTCACCGGCGCTCAAGGTGGCGAGCGTGCTCGCGATGATCGGCGCGATCGTGGGCGAGTACTTCGGCGGCTCGCTGAACGCGCTCGGCGTGCTGATCAACAACGCCGCCGACGTCTTCCAGTTCCCGCTGGCGTGGGCCGGGATCCTCGTCGCGTCGCTGCTCGGGATCGCGCTCTACGGCGCCGTCGTCGCGGCCGAGCGGGTGGTAGTGCGATGGGCACCTGACACGAGGGACGCATAGGAGTAGAAATCCAATCCCCTGAGTTCAATGCAAGGACGAGAAAGGGAGGGCTCATGAGGAAGTGGGTCGCTGGGGCGCTCGTCGCAGCCGTCGTTGCGGCAATGGCGAGCACGGCGTCGGCCAAGCCGTCGCTGACGAACATCTCTATCCAGCTGCAGTGGGTGCCGCAGGCGCAGTTCGCCGGCTACTACGCGGCGCTCGACCTCGGCTACTACAAGGCGGCGGGCCTCAACGTGAAGCTCCTGAACGGCGGGCCGCAGATCGTCCCGGGGCAGGTCGTCGCGTCGGGCCGGCGCGCAGTTCGGCGTCAACTGGCTGACCGCGCCTGCTCGCCGCGCGCGACACGGGCACGCAACCTCGTCGACATCGCGCAGGTCTTCAGTCGCTCGGGGATGACGGAGCTCACTTGGAAGTCCTCCGGCATCAACTCGATCGCGAAGATGAAGGGCAAGAAGGTCGCGAACTGGCTCGGCGGTGATCAGTACGAGCTCTTCGCAGCGCTGACGAAGAACGGCATGGACCCGGCGCACAACAAGGGCGTCACGATCGTCCAGCAGCCGTTCGACATGGGGCTGTTCATCAACCACCAGGTCGACGCCGCCTCGGCGATGACCTACAACGAGCTGGCGCAGGTCCTCGAGACGAAGAACCCGAAGACCGGCAAGCTCTTCCAGCTCTCCGACCTCAACGTGCTGAAGATGCAGAACGTCGGCACGGGCATGCTCGAGGACAACCTCTTCTCGACCGAGTCCTATCTGGCAAGCAAGGCGCACCAGCAGATCGCCGAGAAGGTGATCGGCGCAACGCTCGCCGGCTGGATCTACTGCCGCGATCACGCGGCGCAGTGCGTGAGCTTCACGCTCAAGGCAGGCCCGACGCTGCCGCGCGGCCATCAGATGTGGATGATGAATCAGATCAACCAGCTGATCTGGCCGAGCAAGAGCGGCATCGGGATCATGGACAAGGCCGTCGTACGCGCAGACGGCGAAGCTCCTCCTGCAGTTCGGAGGGATCAAGAAGGCGCCGACGGCCGGCGCGTACCGTACGGATCTGGCCGCGGCGGCTGTCGCGGGGCTCAAGAAGCAGGGCATGGACGTCTACGGCAAGAGCTACAAGCCGCTCGTCGTCAAGCTGACGGCAGGCGGGAAATAAGGAGGACAGGATGTCGGTGCTGATCAGAGGAGGCCGGATCGTCACCGCGGCGGACGACTACGTCGCGGACGTCTTCGTCGACGACGAACGAATCTCGCTGATCGGCGAGAGCCTCGACATCCAGGCGGACAAGGTGATCGACGCAGCCGGGAAGTACGTGCTTCCCGGCTGCATCGACCCGCACACGCACCTCGACATGCCGTTCGGCGGGACGACGACGATCGACGACGTCGAGTCCGGCCAGACGTCGGCCGCGTTCGGCGGCACGACCTGCCACGTCGACTTCATCATCCAGGGCAAGGGACAGACGTTCGCGCAGGCGCTCGAGGACTGGCGCGCGAAGGCGAACGGCAAGCAGATGATCGACATGGGCTACCACATGGCGGTCACCGATCTCGCGGAGGGCGGCACGCTCGAGGAGCTCGCGACGCTGCCGGACCAGGGCATCACCTCGTACAAGCTCTTCATGGCCTACAAGGGCGCGCTCATGGTCGACGACGAGACGCTCTTCCGCACGATGGAGGTCGCGGCGAAGACCGGCGCGCTCGTGATGGTGCACGCCGAGAACGGCGACGTCATCGACATCCTCGTCCAGGAGGCGCTCGCCGCGGGGCACACCGAGCCGCTCTACCACGCGCTCACGCGGCCGCCGGAGACCGAGGGCGAGGCGACGAACCGCGCGATCCAGCTCGCGCATCTCGCCGGCGCGCCGCTGTACGTCGTGCACGTGTCGTGCAAGGAGGCGGTCGAGCCGATCGCCGCTCGCGCGCGAGAAGGGCTGGGACGTCTGGGGCGAGACGTGCACGCAGTACTTCTTCACCTCGCTCGAGGACATCGCCAAGCCGAACTTCGAGGGCGCGAAGTACGTCTACTCGCCGCCGCCGCGCGACAAGTCGAACCAGGACGTCCTCTGGAACGCGGTGCGCACCGACGTGCTCTCGGCGATCTCGACCGACCACTGCGCGTTCCGCTTCGACACGCAGAAGACGCTCGGCAAGGACGACTTCTCGAAGATCCCGAACGGCGGTCCCGGCATCGAGAACCGGCTGCAGATGATCCACGAGTTCGGCGTGCGCACCGGCCGCATCTCGCTCAACCGGATGGTCGAGCTGCTCGCGACGAACCCGGCGAAGCTCTTCGGCCTCTATCCGCGCAAGGGCACGATCGCCGTCGGCTCCGACGCCGACATCGTCGTCTTCGACCCCGAGAAGAAGGTGACGATCTCGGCGAAGACGCAGCACTCGAAGGTGGACTACAACCTGTACGAGGGAACGCAGGTGACGGGGTCGCCCGAGGTCGTGCTGCTGCGCGGCCACGTGCTCGTCGAGAACGACGAGCTCGTCGCGTCTCCCGGCGTCGGCCAATTCGTCGCCCGCGCCCGCTTCGGCACAGAGCTGAAGCGGCCCGCAGCAGTCGCGTAGGAGCCTGCGATCCGGCCGCGAAAGCGGTCGAAGTGGTCGCTTTACGTTCACTGAACATGCGGTTCGCTAGCCTCGGACCAGGTTTGGGGGTCCGGATCCTGGTAGCGCTCGCGATCGTCGGCGCCCTCGCGGGTCCGGCGGACGCCGCCACGTATGCGAACGGCGTCGACGTGTCGCACTACCAGGGACTGATCAACTGGACGCAGGTCGCGGCGAAGTCGTACCGCTTCACGTTCGCGAAGGCGACCGAGGGCACGACGCTCGTCGACGCGACGTACCCGGTGAACCGTGCAGGCGCGGAAGGCATGGGCATGCGCTTCGGCGCGTACCACTTCGGGCGGCCGAGCGGCACAGGCCCGGCGACGATCAACGCGAGCGCGATCGCGCAGGCCGACCACTTCGTCAGCGTCGCGCAGCCGCAGGCCGGCGAGCTGCCGCCGGTGCTCGACCTCGAGGTCACCGGCGGGCTTACCGCGAAGGCGCTCGTGCAGTGGGCGCAGGCATGGCTCGACGAGGTGAAGGCGCGCACGGGTGTGAGCGGCTTCGTCTACGCCTCCCCGAACTTCTGGAAGGAGAAGCTCGGGAACACGTCCGCGTTCGCGCTCGGCGGCTACCGGTTGTGGGTCGCGCACTGGACGAAGAACGGAGCGCCGAGCGTGCCGGCCGGCAACTGGGGCGGGCTCGGCTGGACGTTCTGGCAGTGGACCGATTGCGCGAGCGTGCCCGGCTTCCTCAACTGCGTCGACGGCGACCGGTACGCGGGCCTCGATCCGGGGCCGCTCGCGATCCCGGCGTATCCGACCGGCGTGCCGGTGGCGAGCGTGCCGCCGACGATCGTCGGCACGGTCAAGGTCGGCATGCTGCTCGTCGCCGTCCCCGGGACGTGGAGCGGCGGCAAGCCGATCTCGTTCACGTACCAGTGGCAGCAGTGCGACGCCGCGGGCAGCAACTGCACGCCGATCTCCGGCGCGACCTCGGACACGTACAAGCCGACGACCGCGGACTCGGGCCACGCGCTCATCGTCACGGTCACGTCGCAGAGCTCGTCCGGCGGCGCCGCGGCGGCGTCCGCACCGACGGTCGCGGTCGGCTCGAGCGGTAGCGGCGTCGGTGACGCGGCCGGTGGCGACGACGCAGCCGAGCATCGCCGGTGACACGATCGCCGGCCAGCAGCTCGTCTCGTCGGTCGGCACGTGGACCGGGTCGCCGACGTCGTTCACATATCAGTGGCGGCGCTGCGATCCCGCCGGCGTCACGTGCGCCGCAATCGCGGGCGCGACGCAGTCGACGTACGTGCTCTCGCCCGGCGACATCAGCGCGACGCTGTCGCTCGTCGTCACGGCGACGAGCGCGGGCGGCTCGCAGACGGCGACGACGCCGGCCACGGGTCTCGTCGCAGCGGCGCCGGTACCGACCGCGGTTCCCGGCGCGCTCGCGGCAGCGCCCGGAGAGGCCGGTGCGGTCGTGACGACGGACGGCCGCGCGACGGTGACGTGGCAGCCGGGCGCCGTGCCGGACGGCTCCACGGTCACGCTGCTCCCGGGCGAGCGGGCGCCGGCGCTTAAGGGCACGGGCGTCGTCGTCGGGATCTCCGGCGTCAGCACCCTCCTCCCCTGGCCGATCGACCTGACCTACGCGAACGCGCTGCCGGACGGCTCCGTGCTCGCGTACACGCTCGACAACACGGTCTGGCACGCGCTCGGCACGCTCGCCTCGCCGACGCTTCCGGCGGGGAGCATCGCCGGGACGTACAACGACGGGACGACGCTGCACGTCATCCTCGCGCAGCCGATGCGCATCGCCGCGTTCGCGGCGGGGCATTGGGGCGACCCGAGCCTCGTCGCCGAAGGGCTGCCGACCGTCTACCGCAACGGGCCGCTGACGGCGAAGCGGCTGAGTGACGGCTCAGTCGTCGTCCGCACGCGCGTCACGGTGGCGTCGCAGGCGCATCTCTTCGTCGGCCTCGCCGGCGGCGTGACGAAGGAGTCGCTGCTCCTCCATCCCGGCAGCATCCCGATCGTGGTGCGCATCCGGCACCTGAAGTCCGGCGTGACCGCGCACCTGCGCGTCGCCGCCGTCGACCCGTTCAAGCGCCGCGCAGCGCTGCTGCTCGCGTTCCGCGTGCCGTGACACTTCCGTGACACCGACGTCGGCGTAGCTGTTACCGGTCGTCGGGATCGCCGATGCCCAGCCGAAGGCCGGTAACAGTTACCCCGTCTGGAGTGTCACGAACTCGATGCGGTGCGGCGCCGCGCGGCGGTCGCGCGGCCCCACTGCGAGATCGCATCCGACGCGGCGCCCACGCCGCCGAGCCAGCGGAACAAGCCGATGCCGAGCACGTACAGCACGCCGATGACGATCCAGCTCACCATCAGCGCGTCTGCGGGAAGCCGAGATCGACCTTCGACGTCGCGGGATCGGGCCACCGTGACGTGACCACCTTGCCCCGCGTGTAGAAGTCGATCCCCTCGGGCCCGTAGATGTGCCGGTCGCCGAAGAGCGAGCCCTTCCAGCCGCCGAACGAGTAGTACGCGACGGGAACCGGGATCGGGACGTTGATGCCGACCATGCCGGCCTGCGCGTCGAACTGGAACTGCCGCGCGACGCCGCCGTCCCGCGTGAAGATCGCCGTCCCGTTGCCGTACGGGCTCTCGTTCACGAGCCGCACCGCCTCGTCGTAGGTCGCGACCCGAGTTACGCCGAGCACGGGGCCGAAGATCTCGTCCTCGTACGCGCGCATCCCCGGCTTGAGATCGTCGATGAGCGACGGGGCAAGGAAGAACCCCTCGTCGGGACAGTTCTCGCGCCCGTCGACGAGGACCTTGCCCTCGTCGAGATACGACGCGACCTTCTCGCGATGCTCGCGCGTGATGAGCGGCCCCATCTCCGAGGACGGATCGAGGCCGTCGCCGACCTTCACCTTCGGGATCCGCTCCTTGATCGCCTCGATCAGCGGATCCGCCACCGCGCCGACGGCCACGAGCATCGACACCGCCATGCAGCGCTCGCCCGCCGACCCGTACGCGGCCGACACCGCTGCGTCCGCAGCCATGTCGATGTCCGCATCCGGCAGCACGATCATGTGGTTCTTCGCGCCGCCGAGCGCCTGGCAGCGCTTGCCGTTCGCGGTCGCCTTCTCGTACACGTAGCGCGCGATCGGCGTCGAGCCGACGAACGACACGGCGGAGATGTCCGGATGCTCGAGCACCGCGTCGACGGCGACCTTGTCGCCGTGCACGACGTTGAAGACGCCGTCCGGCAGGCCGGCTTCCTTCAGGAGCTCGGCCGTCCAGATGGACGCGGACGGATCCTTCTCCGACGGCTTCAGCACGAACGTGTTGCCGCACGCGATCGCGGGCGCCCACATCCACATGGGAACCATCGCCGGGAAGTTGAACGGCGTGATGCCGGCGACGACGCCGAGCGGCTGCCGGATCGAGTACACGTCGATGCCGGTCGACGCCTGCTCCGAGAACTCGGACTTCAACAGCGTCGGAAGGCCGCAGCAGAACTCGATCACCTCGAGGCCGCGCGTCACCTCGCCCGTCGCGTCCGAGAGCACCTTGCCGTGCTCCGACGTGAGGATCCGCGCCATCTCGTCGCGGCGCTCGTGCACGAGCTCGCGGATGCGGAAGAAGAGCTCGGCGCGCTTCGCCAGCGAGACTTCGCGCCACGTGACGAAGGCGGCCTTCGCGGCCTGCACGGCAGCGTCGATCTCCTCCACCGTCGCGAAGTCGACCTCGCCGCTCTGCCGGCCCAGTCGCGGGGTTGAACACGGGGCCTTTGCGGCCCGACGTGCCGGCGACGGAACGGCCGCCGATCCAGTGGTTGATCTGCCTCAGGGCGGCAGGTGCCTCGATCGTCTCGGTCATACGAGGAGGTTAGCTCGCGGGAGGCGGCGTAGCGGCCATCCAGGCGAAGAGCTCGAGCGTCGCGGCAGGCGCGTACAGGACGCCCGTGTCGGCCCAGTAGCCCCACCAGTCCTTCGTCCAGCGACCGTCGTCGCCGCGCGCGTTCTGCCTCCGCGGTCTTCGCGTTCTCATACGCGAGCGCGTACCAGGTCGGGTTCCCGTCGTACGCGTACAGATCGAGCATCCCCTGGAGGTAGATCGTGTCCGGCTCCGGCATCCACGGATGGAGCTCCGGGAAGACGTTCAGCGACGCCTGCGCGATCGACTCGGCGCGGTCGCAGTACGACTGCTGCTTCGTCGCGAGACAGAGCTGGACGTGCGCGGCGATCATCATCCCCTCGACGTAGTCCATCGTCGTCCCGTCGGTCGCGTTGCGGCCGTACAGGTTGCCCTGCTTCGGGTTCAGCGTGTTCGCGTCCGCCCAGGCGAGGTACTTCGTCGCGAGGTTGAGGTAGTACTTCTTGTGCGTGAATGCGGTAGAGCGTCGACGCGATGAGCGTCGCGGCGGCGAGCGGCTCCGACGGTCTTGTACGCGTGGCCCGTGTCCCAGTACATGCCGCCGTTCTTGGCATCCCAGCCGTAGTGGTCGATGTACGCGAGCACGCGGCCCGCGTCCCACAGCCAGCGCGTGTTGCCGGTCGCGCGGTACGCGTCGAGGTAGGCGACGCCCCACCAGCCCGCGTCGTCGAAGTACGCGTTCCCGCGACGGGCTCAGCCCCCACTGCCAGGCGATGCCGCCGGTGCCGTTGATGGTCGGGTCCCAGAACTTCTCTCCCGCCTTGAACGTCGAGTTGACGAGCGCCACGTTCGCCGGCGTCGGATCGGCGATCGCGACCGCGGCGACGAGCTCCATCATCGGGTACGACGACCACATGCTCGGGAGCTGTCCGTCGTCGGGCGAGCGGTTGTCGTACCAGCCCTTCTTGGCGTTCCACCAGCCCTGCTGCATCTGCGCGACGCCCTGCTCGGCGAGCTGCTGGAAGTTCGCCTGGTTGGCCACGAGCGTCGCGTGCGACGGCAGCGGGATGGTGATGCTCGTCAGCGACGAGCGCGAGTAACCGACCCACGGCTACACGATACGCTCTGCACATGGCGACGACAGAGACGAACCACGAGCTCGGGCTCCAGGTGCAGGAGGAGGCCAAGCGCTACGTCCTCCACTCCTGGTCGGTGCAGAACGCGATCAACCCGATCCCCGTCGCGGGCGCTGAGGGCCGCTACTTCTGGGACTACGACGGCAAGCGCTACCTCGACTTCGCATCGCAGCTCGTGAACGTCTCGATCGGGCACCAGCACCCGAAGCTCGTCGCCGCGATCAAGGAGCAGGCGGACAAGCTGTGCACGATCGGACCGCCCATGGCGACCGAGCCGCGCTCGACGCTCGCGCGCCTCGTCTCCGAGGTCACGCCGGGCGACCTGTCGATGACGTTCTTCACGAACGGCGGCGCGGAGGCGAACGAGAACGCCATCCGTCTCGCGCGCTGGTACACGGGCCGGCACAAGATCATCGCGCGCTACCGCAGTTACCACGGCGCGACGGCGGGCTCGCTCACGCTCACCGGCGACCCGCGCCGCTGGCCGTCGGAGCCGGGCATTTCCGGCGTCGTGCGCATGTTCGACCCGTACACGTATCGCTGCCCGGCCGGCCATCCCGATCCGTGCCCGGTGTGCACGGGTGCGCCGCACCTGGAGGAGATCCTCCAGTACGAGGGCGCGCACACGGTCGCCGCGGTCATCCTCGAGACGGTCACGGGGACGAACGGGATCATCGTCCCGCCGGACGGCTATCTCCAGTCGATCCGCGCGGTCTGCGACCGGCACGGGATCCTGCTCATCGCCGACGAGGTGATGGCCGGCTTCGGCCGCACCGGCAAGTGGTTCGCGGTCGACAACTGGGACGTCGTCCCCGACATCCTCACGATGGCCAAGGGGATCAACTCCGGCTACGTGCCGCTCGGCGCGATGTCGGTGCGCGAGCCGATCGCGGCGTGGATCCAGGACAAGTTCTTCGCCGGCGGCCTCACGTACAGCGGCCATCCGCTCGCGTGCGCGGTCGGCGTCGCCTCCATCGAGGCGTTCCGCGAAGAAGGAATCGTCGAGCACGCTGCCGAGATGGGACCGGTGTTCCGCGAAGCGCTCGAAGGGCTCGCGGCCAAGCATCCGTCCATCGGCGAGGTGCGCGGCATCGGCTGCTTCTGGGGCCTCGAGCTGGTGAAGTCGCGCGACGACGCGCGAGCCGCTCGTCCCGTTCAACGGCTCCGGCGAGGACGCGGCGCCCGTCGCACGGCTCGCGAAGGCGGCGCTCGAGCGCGGCCTCTACCTCATGACGCACTGGAACGTGGTCATGGTCTGCCCGCCGCTCACGATCACGCACGAGGAGCTGGCCGAGGGCATTGCCATACTCGACGATGCCCTTGCAATCGCAGACGAGTACTACGTCGACTGAGCTCTGCCCGCGCTGCAACGCCGAGATGGAATGGCGCCAATCGACGTGGCAGTGCCCGACTTGTCGTTATAAGGCTGGATGCTGCGAAGGCGAGACGGGCGAGTGCCGCGATCCCGGCTGACGGAGCTCGACGGCTCGGGGCTCGATGCACGTTCGGGCGAGCTGCTCGTCGTGCTCGTCTGGCTCGTCGCCGGCGACCTCGGCATCGACGAGAGCGACCTGAACGCCGCCCGTCGCCGCGCAATGTTCGTGCTCGCCGCCGGCGGCGACCCGCACCGCGAGCTCGACCACGACTCCATCGCCGCCGAGCGACTCGCGACCGAGCTGGACACGCCCGAGCGCCGTCTCGCGCTGGCCGAGGCGCTGGACGGGGCTCGCCGCCGAAGCCGACGGCCTGCCGGTCGTCATGGAGGCCCTCGACCTCCTCCTCGCCGAGCCGGATCTCGCCTGGAGAAGTCTCGCCCTGGCGCTGCTGGCGGACGAGCTCGCAGAGGAATAGAGCGCCTACACTGCGGGTGCCGCAGCTTTGAGAATTTCGTCTTCTGATCCTCGCCGCCGGATAACGCTCCCACGCAGCCTGCCGGACGGCCGTCGCGTCCAGCCCTATTCGCGCGCCGACGCGCCGTACTTCCGCAGCCCCGGCTTCTACGTTCGCGTCGGAGGCCTCGCGGTCGTCGTCGGGATCGCGATCTGCCTCCTCGTGCTGCGCGCGTGGTCGATTCAGATCCTGCACGGGCCTTCATACAAGACGCTCGCGACGCATCAGGCGTACCGCACCGTGAACATGATCGGGTCGAGAGGCGCGATCGTCGACGACAAGGGCCGCGTGCTCGCAGCGACGACGGGCCACATCGTCGTCGCCGCCGACCCGGGCACGCTCGGCGCCTTCGACACGCACGGCTGGAAGGCGACCGTCGCCGGCATCGCCGTGCTGCGGAGGTTCTCGCAGCTCGCGCACGTCCCGGCGCAGACGTTCGTGACGCGGATCGAGCGCTCGGTCGTGCGCTCGCCGTTCGCGCCCGCGGTCGTGCTGCCGCGTCCGACCGCCGCGCTGCAGTACTACCTCGACGAGCGGCCCGCGTCGTATCCCGGACTGAAGGTGTTGGCCGTTCCCGCGCGCCTCTATCCGCAGGGCGGCTTCGGCAGCGAGTTCCTCGGCCTGCTCGGCGAGATCAGCCAGCCCGAGCTCGGCACGAAGCGCTACGCGCACGCGAGCGCCGGCGAGCTCGTCGGACAGACCGGTGTCGAGGCGACGTACGACTCGCTGCTGAATCCGGGCTTCGTGCCCGCGCACGTGCGCGTCGACTCGCTCGGCCGCATCGCCGGCCCGCTCGAGGTGCCGAAGAACAAGGCGCTGCCGACGCTGAAGCTCACCATCGACGCGCGACTCCAGCGTGCGGCCGTCGCAGCGGTGCAGGACGGTATCCATCTCTCGCAGGGGCTCGGCTACCACCCGACCGGCGGCTCGGCTGTCGTCATCAACCCGTGGACCGGCGGCATCTACGCGCTCGCGAGCGTGCCGAGCTACAACCAGGTCGCCGCCGCGAACGATCCGGCCTACAACGCAAAGCTTTACACCGACCCGCGAAACCTCCTGCTCAACAAGGCGATCGCGGGCGTCTATCCGACCGGCTCGACGTTCAAGCCGATCATCGCCGAGGCTGCACTGTCGGCAGGTCTCATCACGCCGTCGACGCAGATGCTCTGCACCGGTGCGTTCGACCTCGGCGGGACCATCTTCCACAACGTCGAGGCCGGCGTCTACTCGAGCATGACGCTGCCGACGGCGCTCGAGCAGTCGTGCGACACGTGGTTCTACCGCCTCGGCGACAGGATCTACCTGTCCGACCCGAGCAAGCAGGGCACGCTCATCCAGGAGTGGGCGCGCAAGTTCGGGCTCGGCTCCACGCCGCCGATCGACCTCACCGGTGCGTCGCCGGGCTACCTACCAGGGCCCGGGAAGACCTTCGAGAAGCTGATGGGCTTCCCATGGACGGAGGGCCAGACGATCAACCTCGCCATCGGCCAGGGCGCGCTGCAGGTGAGCCCGCTGCAGCTCGCGGTCGCGTACTCGGCGATCGCGAACGGCGGGACGGTCGTGACGCCGCACGTGGCGAGCGCCGTCATCAAGAACGGAGTGACGAAGCCGCTGCACTTCAAGCCGCAGCGCAAGCTGAAGCTCGTCGACGTGGGCGCGATCCGGCAGGGCCTCTACCTCGCCGCGCACAACCCGGCCGGCACGTCGGCGGCCGTGTTCGCAAACTATCCGGTGCCGGTCGCCGGCAAGACGGGCACAGCCGAGTCCGGCGCCGGCCGCGACGATCACTCCTGGTATGCGTCCTGGGCACCTGCCGGCCACCCAGAGGTGCTCGTTGTGTGCATGATCGAGCACGGCGGATTCGGTGCCGAGGCCGCAGCGCCGTGCGCGCGCGACATCTACAACGCGTTCTTCCACATCAAGAAGACCTCGTAGACGGCGGAGATCCTCACGGAACGTTTACCGCGGCGTAACCCTCGCGTCCGTACCGTGGAAGGCATGAGAGAAAACGAAGCACATCAGCAGCACCTGCTGCTCGTCGTCGAGGCGGCGCAGCGCGCCGGCTACTCGGAGGCCGAGGTCACCGCGATCGTCGACGAGGCCGCAGAAGCCGACGCCGAGCTCGACGCCGCCGCATAGCCCGGTCTCCCTCTGCGACACTCCTCGCACGCCCACGCAAGGAGGAGACGAGATGGCGAAGTTGAGCGAGAAGCAGGCCGACCTGTTCCGCGGCCGCAACTGGGGGACCGTGACGACGCTGCGGAAAGACGGCTCGCCGCATTCGACGCCCGTCTGGATCGACACCGACGGCGAGAGCGTCCTGTTCAACACGGCGATCGGCCGCGCGAAGGAACGGCACCTGCGGCGCGATCCGCGCGCCTCGGTCGTCGTCCTCCCCGCGGAGGATCAGCAGTCCGGCTACGTGTCGGTCACCGGCACCGCCGAGATCACCGAGGAAGGCGCCATCGACCACATCAACAAGCTCGCGAAGAAGTACATCGGCAAGGACGAGTACCCGTACCTCCAGCCGGGCGAGCGGCGCGTGATCGTGAAGATCACGCCCGAGAAGATCGACGGGATGGGCATCGAGTAGTCAGCGGTCCCGCTGGTACATCGTGCGGAAGAGGGCATCGTCGTCGAGTCCTCGACGTCGCACGCGCTTGCGCCGCCCGTCGTAGCTCCAGAGGAATCGGCCCTTCGCGGCCTCGCAGCTCCACACGCAGCGGAAGGGCTCGGTGACCGGCCCTTCGAGCCGCACCGCGGCGGTCTCGCCAGGCGGCAGGTTTGCGACCCCATTCCCGCCGCCAGCGGTCACATAGCGAAGTCCCACCGCGACCGCGCCACCCGTGTTGAGGAACTCGAGCGTCCCCTCACTGTCGTCCAGTGTTGCGACCACCTCCGGCGCACGGCGTCCGCCGCCGAACAGTTCGCGCACGAACGCGCGCGCCCCCTGCGGCGGCATCTGCTGCGGACCGAGCATCGCTAGCGCCGCGGCAGCTCGACGAGGAACGTCGAGCCGCGGCCGGGCACGGACGAGACGCTGATGCGCCCGTCCATCCGCTCGACGAGCTCGCGGCACACGTAGAGCCCGAGCCCGGTGCCGTTGACGCCGCGCGTCTGGTGCGGGTCGAGGCGGTAGAACTTCTCGAAGATCCGCGTCAGCTCGCCGGCGGGAATGCCGACGCCGCGGTCGGCGACGGCGAAGCGCATCCAGCGCTCGTCCGAGTCGACGCGGAGCTCGATCGCGACGTCGCTCGGCGAGTACTTGATCGCGTTGTCGAGCAGGTTGTCGAGCACCTGCCGCAGCCGGCCCGCGTCCGTCTCGATCGTCGAGCTTGCGGTTGCGGCGCGCAGCTCCACTTCGGCGCTGTCGCCCGCACGCAATCGTGCAGCCTCCACTGCCGCGCGCGCGACCGCGACGGCATCCACAGCCGCCGGCTCGAGCCGCAGGCCGCCTGATTCCAGCTTGCCGACGAACAGGATGTCGTCGACGATCGCCGACAGGCGCGCCGCCTGCTCTGCGATCGTGCGTGACGAGCACGCGCCGCAGGTCCTCGCGCCCGGTGAAGTCACGCTCGGCCAGCGTCAGCGCCGCGCCGTAGACGGCAGCAAGCGGCGTGCGCAGCTCGTGCGAGACGGTGGCGACGAAGTCGGACTTCAGGCGGTCGAGCTGCCGGTCGGCGGTGACGTCGCGGAAGGCGTACGCCGTCCCGTCCGAGGACGGAACACCCGAGATCGAAAGCCATAGCTCGCGGCCGTGGATCGTGGCCGGGACCGTGCGCGGGGTCACGCCCGCCAGCGCGGCGATCTCGTCCCAGCCCTCGAAGGCCGTGGACGCAGCGCGCCCGCGGATATCGGCGGCGGCGATGCCGCTGATCGTCTCCGCGCCCGCGTTCCAGATTCGGACCATGCCGCCCGTATCGACGAGGAACACGCCGTCCACGATCGAGTCGAGCGCCTCCGACGCTTCCGCGCGCTGCTCCGCCTCGTTGAAGAGACGGGAGTTGTCGACGGCGACGGCCGCGCGGGCCGCGAGCTCCTCGGCCAGGCGCAGGTCGGCCTCGGCGAACACGCGACCCGACTCCGCGGACACGAACAGGATGGCGCCGATCGTGCGGCGCCGCGCGATGAGCGGAACACACATGGTCGAATGCACGGCGATTTCCCCAAGCGCGGTCGCGAGCTCCTCCGGCGCCTCGACGTCCGATGCCGTGGAGATCGGCGACGCCTCCACTTCCAGCTCGGAGCGCCCCGTCCGGATCACCGCCGGCACGCCGACCCGCGCTTCCGGGAGGATCGGATGGGCCTCGAGGACAGAACGGATGAACTCCTGGCGCCCGCCCGCGTGCTCGACGGCGGCGCGCTCGATGATGCCGCCCGGTCTGAGGATGTAGATGACGCACCAGTCGCCGAGCCGCGGGACCGCGAGCCGTGCGAGCGCGGTCAACGTCTCGTCATAGTCGAGCGAGCTCGCGAGCACGTCGCTCGCCTCGATGAGGAAGGCGATGCGCCGCTGCGCCTCGAGCTCGCTGCGGAAGAGGCGCGCGTTGTCGATCGCAGCTGCGGCTCGCCGCCCGAGCTCTTCGGCGAGCATGGTCTCCGACTCCTCGTACCGGCGGCCGGACTCCGACCACGCGAACGTGAGTGCGCCGAGCACCCGGTCTTGCGCGACGAGCGGGACCGCGATGGCCGAACGCGGGTCGAGCTGTGTCATCAGCTCGAAATGGCGCTCGTCCAGCGTCGTCGCGCGCAGCGATTCGGGCGTGAAGTCGGCGAAGTGCGCGGTGCCACCGCTTGCGAGCGCCTGCGCGGCCGGCTGGCCGGAGCCGACGACCGGCGGGTACTCGCGATGGACCGTGTCGAGTAGCTGCTGCTTGCGGGGATCGGCAGCGCGGACGGCGACGCGGCGCATCGTCCCGTCCTCCTCTACAAGGTCGACGATGCACCAGTCGGCGAGGCGCGGGACGACGAGGTCGGCGAGCGTCGACAGGGTGACGTCGTAGTCGAGGCTTTCCGAAAGCAGATGGCCGGCCTCGGCGAGGAACCCGAGCGCCTCCTCGCTCCGGCGGCGGCGATCTTCGGCGCGGTCGCGCGCGATCGCCGCTGCGACGAGGTTCGCGACGCTGCGCAGGAAGACGACGTCGTCGGGAGTGAACTGCTCCGAGCCGAACGCCGCAAGAGCCCCGACCGGGCCGCTGTCGCCGCGGAGCGGGACGACAGCGAGCGTGCCGGCGGCGGTTGCGTCCTGGTTGCGATACGCGCACGCGACCGCGGAGTCGGAGTTGACTGTGACCAGACACTCGTCCGCCGGCCACCCGTCTGCGGTCGTGACGGCGAGGGCGCCTCCGTCCGGGGTCGGCTCGAACACGGCCACGCGGTCGGCGCCGACGCCGTCCAGGACAGCAGCGACTGCGTCGGCGACCACCCGGCTGAGGGACGTACCCGTGACTGCGGACCGTCCGAGCTCGGCCACAAGGGCTTGCTGATGGTCGCGCCGCCGCAGCTGGCCGGCGTCGGCGAACTCGTCGGTGGCCATTCCCCCTCCCGGTCGGCGATGCGCCGCCCAATGGTACGCGAGGTTCGCTACGTTCTCCGGCGGATGACCGCCGGGGTTTTTCTCGTTCTTTCGGCGTTCCTCGCCAGCGCGGTCGAGATGGTGGAGGCGCTCACCATCGTGCTCGCGTCCGGGGTCGCGCGCGGCTGGCGCTCGTCACTGACCGGCATGGGCGCAGCGGTGGTCGCGCTCGCAGTCATCGTCGCCGCGCTCGGTCCGGCGCTGACCGTCATCCCGATCAACGCGTTGCGCCTCGTCGTCGGCGGCCTGCTCCTGACCTTCGGGCTGCAGTGGCTGCGCAAGGCGATCCTGCGCGCCAGCGGCTTCAAGGCACTGCACGACGAGGACGAGATCTTCTCGCGCGAGCTCGCAGAGGCGAAGACCGCGGCGCCGCTTCTGCGCGGCGGGGTCGACTGGTACGGGTTCACGCTCTCGTTCAAGGGCGTGTTGCTGGAAGGGCTCGAGGTGGCGTTCATCGTGCTGACGTTCGGGAGCACGCAGGGGAGCATCCCGCTCGCTGCGGCAGGAGCCGCTGCGGCGCTCGTGCTCGTCGCAGGCGTCGGCATCGCGGTGCGCGCGCCGCTCGCGCGCGTGCCCGAGAACACGCTCAAGTTCGCGGTCGGCGTGATGCTGACGACGTTCGGGATCTTCTGGTCGACGGAGGGCGCCGGCGGCAACTGGCCGGGATCGGACGCCGCGCTCTTCGGGGTGCTCGCGTTCGTGATCGCGCTGTCGGCGCTGTCCGTCGCGGTGCTGCGCCGCCGCAAGCGCGAGCAGCTCGTCGCGGCAGGAGCCCGGGCATGAAGTACCTCGTGTCGTTCGGCCGCTTCTGGTGGGACTTCGTCGTCGGCGACGACTGGATCGCTGCTGCGCTCGTCATCGCGGCGATCGGCGGAACTGCCGCGCTCGCGGCCGGCGGCGTCGCCGTGTGGTGGGCAATGCCGCTCGCCGTCGCGGTGGTGCTCTACGTCTCGCTGCGGCGCGCGATCGCAGCGTGACGATCGCGCGGTCGCTGAGGCCCCTCCTCACCAATCGCACCGCCCGCATCGGCGTAGGGCTGCTGACACTCGTGCTTGCCGCGGCGGTCGTCGGCCCGCTCGTCGCACCTGGAAACGGCTCGATCGTCGACATGCTCGGCGCGCGCGGGGCGCCGCCGTCCTGGTCGCATCCGTTCGGCACGACCATCCAGGGGCTCGACGTCCTCACGCTCGTGCTGAAGGCGGCGCCACTGACCGTGGAGCTCGTGGCAGGCGCGACCGCAATCGCGCTTCTCGTCGCCGTCGTGCTCGGAGTCGCGGCAGGAGCGTTCGGCGGACGCGTCGATACCGCAGTCAGCGGCGTCACCGCCGTCTGCCTCGCGATTCCGATGCTGCCGCTCGCGATCGTCATCGCCGGCATCGTCCCGAAGCAGCAGCACGCGGCGCTCGCGGCGATGCTCATGATCGGGCTCGGGAGCTGGCCGGCGGAAGCGCGCGTCCTCCGCGCGCAAGCGCTCGCTCTCCGCAACACCGACTTCGTCGCGTCGGCGACCGCGATCGGCGAGAGCCGGATGCGGATCGTGTTCTTCGAGTTCGTCCCCAACATGGCGAGCCGAGTCGCCGCAGGCGCCTTCTTCGTCGCGATCCAGGCGATGGTCGCGCTCGCGACGCTCGACTTCCTCGCCTCGCTCTCGCGCGGCCACTTCGCGCTCGGCGACACGAACGGGGCCACCTGGGGCTCGGTCCTCGCGCTCGCGCAGACACAGGAGGCGCTGCTCACCGGCGCGTGGTGGGCGTTCGCCTTTCCCGCGCTTGCGCTGCTCGTGCTCGCCGCAGGTCTCGTCCTGACGATGTACGGGTTCGAGGAGATCGCCGACCCGCGGCTGCGCACATCGCGGACGCGGCGCCGCCGGTTGCGTTTCCCGGCGGTACGCCTGCCCCGGCTCCCGCAGCTCGAGCTGCGTTCGCCGCTGCCCGGCCTGCGCTCGTTGGCCGCGTCGGCCCCACAGGTGGGCCGCCACCTGATCGGCCGGCTGCCGATCTACGGCGGCGCGCTCTGGGTCGCCGCAACGGTCGCGTACGTCCTGCCCCGCCTCGCGGCGCGCGGCGGGCTTCCGTCGTCGCCTGCGAGCGGATCCTTCTGGGGCGGCTACGCCCACTTCCTGCGCGAGGTCGCGACCCTCCATCTCGGCCTCGGCGTACCTGGAGTCGGCGGCGTGCTGTCGGAATCGCTGCCGTTCTCGCTCGCCCTCGTCGGCACGGCCACCCTGGTCGCGTTCGCGATCGGCGGCCTGGTGGGGCTCGTCGCAGCGTGGCGTCGCGGCGGAGCGATGGACGGAGCGGCGACGGCCGCGACCGCCGTCCTCTGGGCCACGCCCGCCTTCGCACTCGCCGGTCTCGCGGTCGAGTTCCCGGCGCTGCGCTGGCACCTGTTCCCCTTGCAATGGGCGTACGACCTCGACCTTCATCCGACGTGGACCTGGCAGTTCGCCGAGAGCGCCTTCCGCCACGCGCAACTCCCGTTGATCGTCCTCGTGGTCTCGAGCCTCGGTCTCTGGACGCTGAGCGTGCGCGCACTCACCGTCTCGGTCGTCAACGAGGACTACGTGCAGCTCGCGCGCGCGAAGGGACTGTCGTCGGTTCGAATCCTCTTCCGCTACGCGGGACGGAACGCACTGCTGCCGGCGCTGACTGCGTTCGCGGTGGTATTCAGCATCGCGATCGGCGGCGTCCCCGCCATCGAGGAGGTCTTCAGCTACTCCGGCGGCGGCTGGGCGCTCCAGCAGGCTGCGATGTCGGGCAACGTGCCGGTCGTGCAGGCGTTGTTCGTCGCGATTGCCCTGTCGGTCGTCGTCGTCAACATGCTGATCGACGCCGCACAGGTGGCGCTCGATCCTCGTCTCAGAACGTCGCATTAGCGCGACTCGGTGGCGGCGACGAGAAGCGCCGCCGCCACCTGAACGATCGAGGCTCTAACCCCAGGCGCTGCCACTCGTGGTGGTCGTCCGCCCGAGCTCGGCGGCGCCAGGGCCCGAGACAGCGTGCTTGACGAGCGCGCCCTTCGTGTTCACGACGTACCACGTCTTCTCGAAGCCTTCGCCGTTCACCTGGCCGGCTTTCGTGTCGCCGGTGAAGGTGTACAGCGGGAAGCCGCCGTACGTCACCTGGCGCATGGTGCTCGTCGCCTTGATCGTCCCGAGCAGGGACGCCTTCACGCCGGTGCCGGCGGTCGGCTTCACGCTCGACTTCACGAGCAGGCGCGGCCAGTACTTCGCGCAGGCAGGAACGCTGGTGCAGCGATTCACGCCTTTGCTGTCGGGCGTGTAGCGGTAGAGCGTGTGCCCGTTCGAGCCGACGAGCACCATTCCGAACTTCGCGCTGTCGACCGCCTTCACGGCGGCCGTGCTCGAGTGCGTCGCGCTCGTCGCCGCCATCGCCGCGCCTGCGCCGATCGCCGCAATCACCGCGACCGGCAAGAGCCAACGAATCATGTGTCTTCTCCTCTCCTCGGAGCTTCCCGTGGCAGGGATACGCGGCTGCGGAGGCAGCGGATTGCGATGTTTACCCCACCTTCACGATCGGCGCGTTGAGGACGATGTGACGTGGTTTCTTACAGCGGAGGGCGAAACGTGACAGGTTCGCTCGCTACGCGGTTGTCATCGGCTGGAGAAGCGCTGATGGGCGCGTTGCGCCGACGAAGCCGAGCGCAGCGCTGAGCTCAGCCAGCGGCGCGAGCTTCACGACGTCGCCCGTGTGCGGCGCCTCGATGAGCTGGCCCTCGCCGATGTAGATGCCGACGTGGCCGGGCCCGTCGGCGCGCGGCTCGAAGAACACGAGGTCGCCGGCTTGGAGCTCGCTGGGATCGATGTGCGGCGTCGTGACGTATTGCGTTGCGGCGTAGTGCGCGAGCGTCAACCCGAGCTGCGCGTAGACGAACTTGACAAAGCCGGAGCAGTCGAAGCCGGACTGGGGATTGTTCCCGCCCCAGAGATACCGGACACCGAGATAGTGCTCGGCGACGGCAACGGCATCCCAACCGACGGCGTCGGTGGAGGCGGTGTTCAGCGCAGCCGGAAGCCGAACCGGCTGCAGCGCGGCCCGGAGCCGCCGGAGCGTGGCATTCAGGACGGTGACGCGCGCAGCCGCCGACGCCGCGGCGACCTGCAGCTTGCCCACAGTGCCGTCGTACTCGAAGGGATCGGTCGCGGCCGCCAACTTCGATCGAGCGACCCGAAGCTGCTTCCCGAGCGTGCGCTGGCTCTGTTGCGCCTGCGCGAGCGCGTGACGGTCGGCGTCGATCTGCCGCGCAATCGTCGCGTTGAGGGATGGCTGCAGGACGACGAAGCCCGGAGCCCCAGCGCGAGCGGAACCGGCCGAGGCAGAAAGGACCGCGACGGTCGAGACGGTGACGAGGAGGCGCCGCACGGTGTTCCATCGGCAGAGAGCACGCCTGCCTTGACCCGTCAGGTGCGGGCGGCGTACGAC
>CAVOMK010000024.1:0-32744 GCA_963697005.1 uncultured Actinomycetes bacterium
TCGCGGACACTGAGCATCTCGCCCGCGACGGTCGACCGTCTGATCACGCTGAAGCTGATCCCCGCGAACAGCGTCTGCCGCGTCGACTTCGCGATCTCGCCCACACGTGTTCCCGCGAAGGTCGAGACCGGGAACACCGACACGCGCCATCTCGGACTGCACTTCACACAGCCCGTCTACACGCCGTGAGGATCGTGATCGACGTCGCGCCCTTGTCCCATCCGCGGACGGGCGTGGGCAACTACATCCGTGGATCGCTGCTCGGGCTCGCGCAGGCCGGCGCACGTGACGTCGTCGCCTTCGCGCCCGCGTCGCGCGCCGGGCGGCGAACGATCGAGGAGTCGCTCGACGGCGTGGACGCGAGCGGCGCCTGCCGGTCCTGCCTGCGGCGCATGCGCTGCGCACTGCGTGGTCGCGCCTCGGCACGCCGCCGCTGGAGACCGTCGTCGGCTCCTTCGACGTCTTCCATTTCAGCGACTGGATGTATCCGCCGCAGCGCGGCGGGCGTCCGCTCGACGATGATCCACGACCTCGTCCCGCTCCACTTCCCCGATTGGGTCCACCGCCGGACGGTGCGCATGCACGGCGCCAAGTACCGGCACGCGGCGCAGGCGTGCGACGTCGTCGTCGTCAACTCGAGGTTCACCGGCGACGACGTCGTCGAGACGCTCGGCATCGACCGCGACCGCGTCCACGTCGCCTACCCCGGCGTCGATCCGGCGTTCACGCCCGAGGGCGCGAGAGCGGAGGGCGAGTACCTGCTCGCCGTCGGGACGCTCGAGCCGCGGAAGAATCTCGTCCACGCCGATCGAGGCGGCGCAGCGGCTCGGCGTCGAGCTGCGCGTCGTCGGCGCGCGCGGCTGGGGCGGCGTCGAGGCGCGGGGCAGGGGCGTGCACGTCGGCTCGGCTATCCCTCCGACAGCGAGCTCCCGGCGCTCTACCGCGGCGCCGCGGCGTTCGTGTACCCGTCGCGCTTCGAGGGCTTCGGGATCCCGTGCTCGAGGCGATGGCGTGCGGCACGCCGTGCGTCGTCTCGTCGCATCCGTCGCTCGACGAGGCCGCGGGCGAGGCAGCGGTGCGCGCGGACCCCGACGACGTCGATGCGATCGCGGCCGGCGATCGAGCGCGCACGCGACGAACGCGACGGGCTCGTCGCGCTCGGGCTCGAGCACGCGCGCCGCTTCACGTGGCTCGAGAACGGCCGCGCCCATCTGGCCGCGTGGGAGGCGGCGCGATGAAAGTCGCCGTCGACGTGACGCCGCTCGGAGCAGACGCGCGCCGGCACCGCGCGCTATCTCGACTCGCTGCTGCCACGCGTCGAGCGTGAGGTGACGGTCGAGCGGTTGCGCGGGTTCGCCGCCGGGAAGGCCGGAACGCTGTGGCTCGACCTCGCCTGGTATCCGCACGTGCTTCCACATCGCGCGCGCGGCGCCGACGTGCTGCACTGCCCCACCTATCGCGGGCCTGTTCGCAGCCGCGTCCCGCTCGTCGTCACGGTGCACGACCTCGCCGTCTTCCGCCACCCCGAGGCGTTTCCGCCGTGGACGCGCACGTACAGCCGCGTCGTCGTCCCGCGCGTCGTCCGCGCCGCGACGGATCGTCGCCGTGTCCGAGTTCACCGCCGGCGAGCTCGAGACGGTGCTGCGCGTGCCGCGCGAGAGCGTGCGCGTCGTGCCGAACGCCGCGGACGCCACCTTCGGACGTCGGGCCGCCGAGGAGGGCGACTACGTGCTCGCGGTCGGGACGCTCGAGCCGCGCAAGAACCTCGCGCGCCCATCGCGGCGGCGCAGCGCCTCGGCGTGGAGCTCCGCGTCGCGGGCGCGCGCGGCTGGGGCGGCGTCGAGGCCCGTGGGGACGGCGTTCCTGGCAGGGCGAGGTCGGCGACGAGAGCTCGCGCGGCTCTACCGGGGCGCGCTCTGTTTCGCGTATCCCTCGCTCTACGAAGGCTTCGGGATCCCGGTGCTCGAGGCGATGGCCTGTGGCGCGCCCGTCGTAACGTCGCGCGGCGGCGCGACGGACGAAGTCGCCGGAGGCGCGGCCGTGCTCGTCGATCCGCACGACGTGTCGTCGATAGCCGCCGGAATCGAACAGGCGATCGCGCGTCGAGACGAGCTGCGCGCCGCCGGTCTCCGCCGTGCGAGCGCGTACTCGTGGGACGCATCCGCACGACTGCTTGTCCAGGCATACGAGGACGCAGCGTGATCGTCGTCGACGCCGACTCGCTCGGCCGCCACCGCACCGGGGACGAGACGTACGTCCGCGAGCTCCTGCGGGCGCTGCCCGCGGGACCTCGACTTGCTCGCCGCCGTCACCCGGCGCCCCGACCTCGTCCCGCCGGCGTGCGCGCGATCGAGCTGCACTCGCGCGTGCAGGAGCTGCGCATGCCGTCGACGCTCCCCCGCCTCCTGCGCCGGCTGCGGCCCTCCCTGGCGCATTTCGTCACGCGATCCCGCCGGGCCTTCCCTGCCCGGCCGTGCTCACGGTGCAGGACCTCTCGTTCGAGCGCGACCCGACGGTCATGGGCGCGCGCGAACGCGCGATCTTCAGGACCGTCGTGCCGTGGTCGGCGCGGCGCGCCGCGCACGTGTTCGCGATCTCCGAGCGCACACGCGTTGACCTCGTCGAGCTGTAGCGCATTCCGGCGGAGAAGATCACCGTCACTCCGCTCGCGCCCGCGCCCGTTCCGGCCGTCCGAGAGCGGCGAGCACGACGGCTACCTGCTCTTCGTCGGCAGCGTCGAGCCGCGCAAGGACCCGCTCGCCGCGCTGGCCGCTGCGCGCGCGGTCGGGATGCCGCTCGTCGTCGTCGGCCCGCACAAGGATCGGCGCTCGTCCGAGCCTTGCGCGACGGCGGGGCCGACCTGCGCGGCTACGTCCCGAGGACGAGCTCGTGCGGCTCTACCAGGGGCCGCCTGTCTCGTCCATCCGACCTTGTACGAGGGCTTCGCGCTCACGTCGTCGAGGCGATGGCGTGCGGCACGCCGGTCGTCGCGCGCCCCGACGCCGGCCGTCCGCGAGGTCGTCGGCGATGCGGGCGTGCTCGCCGAGCGAGCTCGCCGCCGGCATCGAGCGCGCGCTCGCCGAGCGCGACCGGCTGCGGGTTGCCGGCCTCGAACGCGCGCGGCTCTACTCGTGGGACGAGACGGCGCGCTGGACGGCCGAGGTCTACCGGAGGCTCGCATGAGGGTGTCCGCCGTCGTCATCTCGCATGGCCACGCCGACGAGCTCGAGCACTCGCTGCCGGCGCTCGCGCCGCAGGTCGACGAACTGCTCCTCATCGCGAACATTCCCGGCAGCGTGCCGCGCGACCTCCCCGAGGCGTCCGCGTGCTGGAGAACGAGCGCCCGCTCGTCGTTCGCCGCGAATGCCAACGTCGGCGCCGCGCAGACGACGGAGCACGAGCTCGTGCTCATCGTCAACCCCGATGCGATTCCCGACGCGACGCCGTCGGCGATCCTGCGGACGTTCATGGAGGAGCATCCGCGCTGCGGCGTCGCGGGCCCGAAGATGCTGTACAGCGACGGGAGTGGCAGGCTCGCGCCGCGGCTTTCCGACGGTCGGCGCCACGCTCGTGCGCCGCACGCCGCTGCGGCTGCTGTTCCCGCCGCTGCGGTGGCAGCGGCGCCACTACCTCCTCGACGAGCGGCCCGACGAGCCGGCGCCGGCGGACACGATGCTGGGTGCGTTCCTGCTCATGCGCCGGGCGATGCTCGACGAGATCGGCGGCTGGGACCCGGGCTACAGGATGTACTGCGAGGACATCGACCTCAACTATCGTGCCGCAGAGCCGGCTGGGAGCGCTGGTACGTCCCGGCGGCGGTCGTCCGCCACGAGTACGCGGCCGTGATCGACAAGCGCTTTCTCACGCGGCACACGCTCTGGCACGCGCGCGCGATGCTCCGTTTCCTCCGCAAGCACCCCGAGCGGTTGCTCGCACTGCGATGAGCTGGGAGAAGTACGCCGCAGGCGCTGCGCGCTGGAGCGAGGAGGCGTACGCCGACGCGCGACGCGTACCTCGCGCGGCGCGCGGAGCCGTGCGGACGCTCGGGCCGGAGCTTCGGCCCGGCGACACGGTGCTCGACCTCGCGTGCGGCGACGGCGGGCTCGCCGACTTCCTGCCCGACCAGCGGTACGTCGGCGTCGACGCGAACGCCGGAGATGGTCGAGGCCGGCCTCGCCCGCGGCCGCGACGATCGTGGAGGCCGACCTCAACGAGTATCAGCCCGCCTGAGCGCCGTCGAGGCGACGACGATCTTCCGTGCGATCTACTACGCACCGACCGCCGCGAGCTCTCGACGCAGATCGCGCGGTACACCGACGCGCAAGCTCGTCTTCGACCTCAATCCGCGGCAGTACCGGCTCGCGGACGTTCGCGCCGAACTCGAGGCGGCGGGCTTCGACCGGCTCGTCACGCGTCCGTTCTTCGTCCCGCAGACGCGGGCGCCACTCCCGCGGGCTTCAGCTGCTCGAGCGAAGCGGGCCGCTTGCGCGGGCGATCCTGCGCTTCCGCTTCACGCTCATCTGTGCGGCTCTGGTCAGCGGAAGAAGCGATAGCTGACCTCGGCTCCGAGCTGGCGCTTGTCGCCGCGGTGGTCGTAGTCGTCCGGGACGAACTTCTTCGCGACCGACGACGTGCGCTGCGAAGCCTCCGGCCGGCACGCGCGATCCACGCGACCTTGCTCTGGAGGTTGCCGATGCGTGGAGTCGACCTCTTCGTCACTTGCGCGAGCGCCGGCTGCTTGTCGACCGTCTTCATCGTCCCGAGCGTGATCGTACGGGCGTCGGCGGGATCGGGTAGTTCTCGCGGCGCGAGTACGCGACGCGCAGCCAGCCGGCCGGGCCCGGAGAAGCGGTAGTAGACGCTGTCCGTTCGGCCCGCTCCAGCCGTCCGGCTAGATGCCGGTGCAGTCGCTCTGCATGCGGTTCGGATGGGTGAGCCGGACGAGCCGCCAGTACGCGGATCTGGCCGCCGGCGCGATAGGGGTGCGTGCCGACGGGCCTGCCCGCGAGCTCGATGCACGGCAGATCTTCGACCGCGTAGTCGTACGGGTCGACGAGCCGAGTGCGGCGTCGTCGCCCGAGTAGAGCGTGCCGTTCCGCAGGAAGTTCGGCCCGCCCGCCGGCCCGGGCCCGCCGAGCGTGCCGTCGAGGCTCGACGACGCCGCGCGATCGAGCGGTTCCAGAACTCGAGCAGCCACTCCGGGTTCTGGTCGATCTCCTCCTGGCCGAAGTAGAGCGTCGGCGCTGCCGCCCGTGACTCGCGTCCACCCACGAGAACGGGCGGCTTGAGCGTCGCCCCTGCCTGGCGCGCGATCGAGTTCGTTCCGGCTGCGGCCGCGAGCTCGCCGGTCAGGTTCCAGCCGATGACGCCGACGCGGCCGCAATCGCGATCACCGGCGCGCGACCGCGCGCTGCGGCCTCGCAGGAGGACGGGCGCGACGAGCACGAGCACCGAGATGACGACCATCGCGATGAGGACTTCGCGGACGAGGTGCGGCGTCCAGGAAAGGTCTCGGTTCCCCTGCTGGACGATGGCGAAGCCGAGCGCGTCCGAGTACAGCTGGACGCCCATCTGGTACGGGTACTGCGTGACGTGGTAGAGCGCGTACCCGACGAGATAGAGCGTGTACGCGCCGGCGACGCGCGAGGCCGATCCAGCTCACCCGACGGCGGGAGAAGACGAGCGCCGTGCCGACGAACAGGAGCGGCGCGATGTAGATGAGGTTGCGTTCCTCGACGCGGGTCGCGAACGACCGTGGACAGATACGCGGCCTTGATCGCGGTGTACAAGCCGAACGCGACGATGCCGGCGAGCGAGACGCAGCGGAACATCCGCACCTCGCGGCTTGCCGGCTCGCCCCGAGCGCGGAAGAGCGCCGCGAGCCCGGCGATAAACGGGAGCACGCCCATGCCGATGGCGAGCGTGCCCGCGGCCCAGTCCCCCTCGACGATCTCCCGGTGCTTGTACCCGCGCGTGACGCGCAGGATCTCGCCCGAGTGATCGCTGCCGATGGCGCTGAGGACGAAGATCGCGCCGAGGAGCGAGAACGACGGCTCCGATCCAGTCCCCTGTCGACCAGCCGGCGCGCCAGCGTCGCGCCGCCTCGCTCGACCAGGCGGCGAAGATGGCTGCGAGCACGAGCGCTGCGGGAATCGATCGACGAGCTCGGCGCGGACGGCAAGGGCGACGACCGAGGCCACGATGGCGGCCGCGATCCACCTGCGCGTCCGCGTGTGACGAACGCCTTGGCGATGAGGTAGAAGCAGAGCGCCGCGTATGGGTACGCGAGCGGCTCCTCGACGACGTACGACGAGTAGGCCATCGCCGGGATCGCGCCGGCGCCCGCGGCGGCGAAGAGCGACGCCGTCTTGCCGACGACATGCGGGCGAGGAGGTACGTCGGGAAGACGACCGCCGCCATGACGAGCACGTCGAAGTACTTGATCGCCGAGTAGGCCGTCGCCACGTCGTGGATGCGCCATAGCGGCGCGATCAGGTACGTATAGAGGAGTCCGGCGAGTGGGACATGTCCGCGCTCGGCCGCATGCCCGGTCGCAGCGATCGAGCGCGAGAGCTGCGTGAACTCGAGCTCGTCGCCGAAGAGCCACGGCGTCGACCGCCGCCAGGCCTCGACCATGTAGATCCCGGACAGCCACAGGTAGATGCTCGCCAGCGGCGCGGCGGCGAGGAGCCGGTCCGTGATCGTGGTGGAGCGGCAGCTCGCTACGCGGCGTTGCGACAGCGCTCACTCGGCGACGATGCCGAGCGGAACGGCGTGCGTGATCTCGATCTCGCGGCGCACGAAGCTGCACGGTATCTCAGCGCGCCTGCACGCCTCCAGCACACCGTCGAGCTGCTCGCGCGGAGCGTCCGGGATCGTGACGAGGACGGCGTCGGGCGCCAGACGTCCGACCGCCCAGCCGATGTCGTCCAGGCCGCCGACGATGGCGACGCCCTGGATCCGTCGCCGCCGGAGGGCCGGGTCGTCGTCGACGAAGCCGACGACCCGCTCGCCGGACGTCTCCCGCAGCTCGCGGAGCAGGCTGCGCCCGCTGCGGCCCGCGCCGACGATGAGGATCCGCCGCTGGTCCCCGCGGCCGACGAGCGCCGCGAGACCGCGGGCGAGCCCCCGCTCCCAGAAGCGCGAGAGGCCGATGAGGAACGTGCAGAGGAGCACGTCGATGAGATACACGCTGCGCGGGAAGCCGTTGAAGGGGACGGTCGCCCACGTGAAGAGAAATGCCACCGCCTCGGAGAGGACGCAGGCGGCGAGGACGGCCGCCGCGTCACGCGCGCCCGCGTAGCGCCAGACGCCGCGGTAGAGGCCGAAGATGATGAAGAAGATGTACCGCGCGACGAGGAGTGCCGGCAGCGAGAGGTCGAACACGTGCCGCTGCCACACGACGCCGGTGCCTTCCAGCCGGATGATGAAGGCCGCCGTGAACGACGCCGAGATGAGCAGGAAGTCGACGATGACCTCGACGAGCCGCCGGCGGTGCACGAGCAACGAGCCGATGAAGCTCGGGGCGCGATCGGCGGCGGGTGCTCGGTTGACGTCCGCGAGGTAGCTGCCGAACTGGAGCAGGAACGCGAAGGTGATGAGCACGCCGATGAGCGTGATTCGCGTGTCGTCGAGCACCTTGTACGCGAGACTGGTCAGCCCGAGCGCAGCGGACACGCCGGTGAGGAGGACAACGGCGCGCTTGTCGGAGAGGCCCTCGTAGACGAGACGGTGCGAGGTGTGGTCGCGTCCGCCCTGGGTCACGGGGCGCCCTTCCAGGAGGCGCACCACCGTCACGAGCGTCGTATCGAGGATCGGTACCGCCAGCACGAGCAGCGGCAGGAACAGCGTGGCCACGGTCGAGCCGGCGACGTTCCAGCTGGATGCGAGCCCGAGCGCGCCGAGTGAGAAGCCGAGCACCTGGCTGCCGCTGTCTCCCATGAAGACGGACGCGGCCCGCCGAAGCCGCAGGTTGTACGGCAGGAAACCCAGGCAGGCGAAGCAGACGCTGAGCGCAAGCAGCGCGATCATGTGGTTCGGGTGGATCGTGAACGCGTCGATGGCGAAGAACGCGCACGCGACCGTGGCGAGCGACGCCGCGAGCCCGTCCATGTTGTCGAGCAGGTTGAACGCATTCGTCATCCCGAGCAGCCACACGACCGCGAGCGCCGTTGCGGCGACGTTGTTCGAGATGATCTGGACGCGGACGCCGGACGCGATCACGAGCGCCGCGGCTCCGCCCTGCGCGGCGAGCTTCGCGAGCGGAGGAAGCCGGTAGACATCGTCGACGAGGCCGGCGACGAAGAGGATGGCGCAGCCGCCGAGGATGCCGCCGAGCTCCCGGCTGGCCGGCACGACGCCGGCCGCGACGCGCGATTCCCGCGGCGACGAGCATTCCCGCGAAGATGCCGCTCCCGCCCAGAAGCGGCGTCGACTGCGTGTGCCAGCGGTCCGCCCGCGGCGCCGCGACGACATGGCGCGCCGCCGGCGTGTGCCGGAGCGCCCAGATCGCGAGCATGCTCGCGGGCAGCGCAGCCAGGGCGGCGGCGGCGACCGTCACGGGAGAAGGCTATTCAAGGGCTGTTAAGCGGGTGTTTGGGCACAACTGTCCGCGTAGTTTGGCCGCCGGATAGGACATGGAAACGCCCCTCCTCGAGCTGCTGCGCTGCCCGCTCTGCCACGCCTCGCTCGCGGGCGGGGAGGACGCGCTCACGTGCACGGGCTGCGGCCGCAGCTTCGGCGTCGAGAACGGGATCCCGCTGATGCTCCACGAGGACCTGCCCGGGGCGCGGGAGAAGCTCGGGGAGACGGCCGGCTGGGTGGAGAAGGCCAAGGCCGAGGGCTGGTACGAGCCGGACGACGAGGTCGACTCGGTGCTCCCGTTCGTCAACCGCGAGCTCGGCTGGGACGATCTCGTCTGGCTCGCGAACGGGCATTCGTTCCAGGTGCTCCTCGATCGCTACATCGGAGACCTGCGCGGGCTGCGCGTGCTCGAGGTCGGCGCGGCGAAGGCGTGGGCGTCGCGCTTCTGGCTCGAGCGCGACTGCGAGTACGTCGCCACCGACATCCTCGTCGACCCGAAGATCGGCCTCGGCCGCGGCGCGTTCTACGGCGAGTTCGGCCGCGTGCAGGCGGACGGCGAGCACCTGCCGTTCGCGGACGAGAGCTTCGACGTCGTGTACTGCCTGGCGACGCTGCACCACGCGCTCGACCTGCGGCAGATGGTGCGGGAGATGGCGCGCGTCGCGCGGCCGGGCGCCGTCGTCGCCGGGCTGAACGAGGGAACGCGCGGCCTCGGGCGAAGTCCGGAGAACCCCGATCAGGCGTCCGAGAAGGAGGTCGGGATCAACGAGCACGTGCACACGGTGTGGGCGTACGTCGCCGCGTTCCTCGGGGCGGGCTTGCGCGTGCGCCGGCTCGAGCGCCCGGACGGCTGGGCGCCGTCTCCGTACGGTCGCCTGCTGTCGAAGATCCCGAAGATCGGGCTCTCGCTCGGGACGCTCACGCACCTGAGCGCCGTGCACTACTGCGGCGTCTCGGTCTACGCGCGCAAGCCGGCATGAACGTGTACGCGGACCTCGTCCGCTACCGCGAGCTGTTCGGCAACCTCTTCCGCCGCGACCTGCAGGCGAAGTACCGCGGATCCGCGCTCGGCGTGCTCTGGACGATCGTGAACCCGATCATGCTGATGGGCGTCTACCTGCTCGTGTTCAGCGTCGTCTGGAAGGCGCGCTTCGCGACCGGTCGGCCACTATCCGCTCTTCCTGCTCTCCGGGCTCGCGGTCTGGACGTTCTTCGCGGCGGCGCTCCAGTCGGCGACGCGTTCGATGCTCGACAATGCGAATCTCATCCGGAAGATCCGCTTTCCGCGGCAGCTCGTGCCGCTGTCGGTGGTCGGCGCGCACCTCGTCAGCTTCGCGGCGATGCTCGTCATGCTCCTCGTCGTCAATGCGATCGCGCTTCCGCGCGCGCGTGCGACCGAGCTGCTCGCGATCCCGCTCGCGCTGCTCGTCGTCGGCCTCGTGTCCGGACTTGCGCTCGCGGCGGCGTCGCTCAACGTGCTCTTCCGCGACGTCGAGTTCATCGTCGCCGCGCTGCTCGTGCCGTGGTTCTTCCTGACGCCGATCATCTATCCGCTGTCGTCGAACGCTCGCGCACCGGCACGTCGTCGCGGTCATCCACTGGGTGAATCCGCTCTCGCCCGCCGTCGAGGCGATGCGCGCGCCGCTCTTCCTCGGGCAGATGCCGTACTGGGGTGACGCGCTCTACCTCGTCGTCGCGTGCGTCGTCGCGCTCGCGCTCGGCGCGTTCGTCTTCACGCGCGTGGACGATCAGATCGCGATCGAAGTCTGAGCACCATCCGCCCGTCGAACATCCACGGCTCGTCGCCGTCGGGCCGGTAGGCGGGCAGACCGGCCACCTCGTCGTTCGGCTCGAGCGGCGGAAGGAGCGACGGACAGACGAGCGGATGCGGGAAGCGCGGGTGGCGGCCGCCGCCGGGCGCATACGGCGCGAGCGTCGGGCGGCGGGCGGCGCAAGAGCCCGCCCTCGGTGTCGATCGCACCGCCGACCGCGGCGTATCCCTCCTCGTGCAGGACGCGCGCCTGCTCGAGCCATTCCGCCGGCGGCTCCAACCCGTCCGCGAGGAACGCGCGCGCGCCGGCCGCGTCGCGCGGGCCGACCTCGACGTCTCGCTCGAGGGCGTCGTTGCCGAGCTCGGCCAGCCAGAACCGGTTCTCCTCGACGAGGTCGATGGCAAGCCGGTAGCGGCCGGGCGGGATCGGCCCCCGCACCGCGACCGTCTGGCGCAGCGTCGCGCCCGGGAGCACCGTCGTTTCGAGCGCCGTGCGCTCGCCGTCCCACACGATCGCGTTGCCGCGCTCGTCGAGCCAGTGGTACGCGAGGAAGAGGCCGTCCTGCGGGCCGCGCGAGCGCCACGGCGCGCTGCCGGCGTTCTCGGCCTCGACCATCGCGAGCTGGCGCGCGCCCGCCTCGACCGGTGCGAGCTCGAGCGCATGCCACCGCACGACCAGCGGGCCAGACCCAGGCACCGGGCTACTGTAGATGCATGGCCGAGCCTCTCCTCGTGCGGGCCGCGCGCCGCGAGCCGGTCGAACGCACACCGGTCTGGTTCATGCGTCAAGCGGGCCGCTCGCTGCCCGAGTACCGGGCGCTGCGCGAGCGACACGCGTTCTTCGAGCTCGCGGGGACGCCTGAGCTGTGCGCAGAGGTGACGTTGCAGCCGGTGCGCCGGCACCACGTCGACGCGGCAGTCCTATTCGCGGACATCACGACCCCGGTCCTCGGCATGGGGATCGGCGTGGAGCTGGTCGAAGGCGTCGGCCCCGTCGTCGACCGGCCGATCGAGCGCATGGCGGACGTCGAGCGCCTGTCCGTCACGGAGCCGGACGAGAACGTCCTCGAGGCGATCCGCATCGTGCGCCGCGAGCTCGAGCCGGACCGCGCGGTCGTCGGCTTCTGCGGCGCCCCCTTCACGGTTGCCGGCTACCTCGTCGAGGGGAAGCCGAGCCGCGACTTCGCACGGACGAAAGCGCTGATGTATCGCGAGCCGGCTGTCTGGCACGCGCTCATGGAGCGGCTCGCGGATCAGTTCGTACGCTACGTCGCCGCGCAGGTCGAGGCAGGCGCAGACGTGATCCAGCTCTTCGACTCCTGGGTCGGCGCGCTGTCCGCGGCCGACTACGCCGAGTACGTGGAGCCGTACTCCGCGCGCATCCTCGCCGCCGTGGACGTGCCGACCATCCACTTCGGGACCGGCGCGACGGAGCCGCTGCTCGAGGCGCTCGTCCGCGCGGGCGGCGACGTCATCGGCGTCGACTGGCGTCTGCCGCTCAGCGCTCGTGCCGGAAGACCGGGCGGTGCAGGGCAACTTGGATCCCGCAGTTCTCCTCGGTCCCGTGGGACTTAGTCGAGCGCGAAGCGCTCGACGTGCTCGCGCAGGGCGAGGGCCGGTCGCAGTCTTCAACCTCGGTCACGGCGTGCTCCCGCAGACGGATCCCGAGGTGCTCACCCGCTTGACGGCGCTCGTGCAGGAGCTCGTGCGTGCCTGACGCGGTCGTTCTCATGGCGTACGGGTCGCCCGAGCGCCTCGCCGACGTGCCCGCCTACTACGCCGACATTCGCGGCGGGCGGCCGGTCGCGCCGGAGCATCTCGAGGATCTCGTCGCGCGGTACCGGCGGCTCGGGATCGAGGAGTCGTCGCCGCTCAACGCGATCACGGAGGAGACGCGCGCCGCGCTCGAGCGTGAGCTCGCGCTGCCGGTCTTCACCGGCATGAAGCACTGGACGCCGCGCATCGCCGACGCCGCCGAGTCGGCGCTTGCAGGCGGCGCCGACCGAGTCGCGGGGCTCGTGCTCGCGCCGCACTACTCCGCGCTCTCGATCAAGGGCTATCGCGACCAGCTCGAGCAGGCGCTCGACGGGCGCGCGGAGCTCGAGTTCGTCGACAGCTGGCACGACGAGCCCGGCTTCGTCGATCTGCTCGCCGATCGCATCCGCGGCACGGACGCTCACGTCGTCTTCACCGCGCACTCGCTTCCGGCGCGCATTCTCGAGATGGGCGACCCGTACAAGGATCAGCTGCTCGAGACGTCGAGGGTCGTCGCGGATGCCGCCGGCGTGGACGACTGGTCGTTCTCCTTCCAGAGCGAGTCGCCGACGGGCGAGCCGTGGCTCGGCCCCGACATCCTCGACCACCTCGACGCGTTGCACGCCGAGGGCGTCGACCACGTGCTCGTGTGCCCCGTCGGCTTCGTCTCCGACCACCTCGAGATCCGCTGGGACCTCGACGTCGAGGCGCAGGAGAAGGCGGCCGACCTCGGGCTCCGCCTCGAGCGGATCGAGATGCCGAACGCCGACCCGGCGTTCGTACGCACACTTGCCACGATCGTGAAGAGGGCCCTATGAAGCCGGGCGAGATCGCCGTCGAGCATGCGGCGCGCCGCTTCCGCGTCTATCCACGCGAGAGCCGCGCGCTGAAGGATCTCGTCGTCGCGCGCGGACGGACGCGCGGCACGGACGTGTGGGCGCTGCGCGACATCTCGTTCGCGGTCGAGCCGGGAAGCGCGATCGGCCTCGTTGGGCGGAACGGCTCCGGCAAGACGACGCTCCTGCGTCTGCTCTCCGGGATCGTCAAGCCCACGTCAGGGAGCGTCGCCGTCGGCGGCCGTATCGGTTCGCTGCTCGAGCTCGGCGCGGGCTTCCATCCCGACATGACGGGCCGTGAGAACGTCTACCTCAACGGGTCGATCCACGGCCTGCGGCGGGCCGTGATCCGCGAGAAGCTCGACGAGATCGTGGCCTTCGCAGGCCTCGAGGACTTCATCGACCTGCCGGTGCGCACGTATTCCTCGGGGATGTACATGCGCCTCGGTTTTGCGATCGCGTCGCACATCGAAGCGGACGTCCTGCTGCTCGACGAGGTCTTCGCCGTCGGGGACGAGGCCTTCCAGCGCAAGTGCTTCGGCAAGATCTTCGAGTTCAAGCAGCGCGGGCGGCACGATCGTCTTCGTCTCGCACGACGCCGGCGCCGTCGAGCGCCTCTGCGATCGGGCAGTGCTGCTCAGCGACGGGCGCGTCGCCTTCGACGGCCCGACGCACGAGGCGGTGGTCGCGTACCGGCGCATGCTCGCCGGCGAGCGCAATCCCGAGGAGCGCGCCGCCGGCCTGAAGGAATGGGGCGGCGAGGTCGCGCGCGTCGAGCACGTGCGGCTGTTCGGGGCCGGGGACGACGAGCGCAACCAGCTGCTCGCCGGCGAGCCGTTCGCGATCGCGCTCGACGTCGCCGCAGACGCGGCGATCGCGCCGCCGCGGCTCGGCTGGGAGCTGCGCGACGACGCCGGCGTCCTCGTCGCTGCGGGCGCGGTGTCGACCGGCGAGCTCGGCTGGAACGACGACACGCGGCGCCTGCCGCTTCGCTTCGAGTCGGAGCGGCCGCCGTTCGCCGACGGTCGGCTGCACCTGCGCGTCGACCTCGTCGACGAGCGCGGCGAGCGGCAGTACCACTCGCTCGACGACGCGCTCGTGTTCGTCGTCTATCCCGCCGATGAAGGACGTGGGCTCGTCCGCCTCGAAGGACGGTGGACGTGAGCAGCCGCACCTGCCCGGACTGGCCCGACCTGATGGAGATCGCGCCCGAGCTCCAGTTCAAGCACTACACCGTCGCCGAGGCGCAGCTTCCGGCCGACGCGCTCATGCAGATCCGCGACATCTCGCTCGCCGACGTCGCCATCTGCTGCGACCTCGAGCACAACGTCTTCTACGCGGCGCACACCGACGAGCGCGTGGCCGATGCGCTGCGCTCGAGCCACTGGTTCGAGGTGCGCGAGTGGATCGGCGCCGGCCGCCCGGGCCAGGCGTACTAGACGACGGGATTCGGGAGCGGCTCGCCGCGCAAGAACGCGAGGACGTTGTCGACGACGACACGCGTCATCGCGGCGCGCGTCTCGACGGTCGCGCTCGCGATGTGCGGCGTGAGGACGACGTTCGGAGGCCGAAGAGCTCCTCGGGCACGTGCGGCTCGTGCGCGAAGACGTCAAGGCCTGCGCTGATCCGTCCGGAGACGAGCTCGGCGACGAGCGCGTGCTCGTCGACGACGCCGCCGCGCGCGGTGTTCACGAGCGTGGCGCCGTCCTTGAGCAGCGCGAGCCGCTCGCGCGAGATCAGTCCTTTCGTCTCTGCCGTCGAGCGGCACGTGCAGCGTGACGATGTCGGCCGTCGCGCAGGACCGTCGCTCGAGGTCGCCCTCGCTGCGGCGGACAGGGAGGATGCGCATGTCGAAGCCCGCAGCGCGGCGCGCGACGGCTGATCCGATCCGGCCGAGCCCGACGATCCCGAGCGTCGCGCCGCTGACCTCGCGCCCGGTCTCCGAGCCGGCCCAGCCGCCCTCGCGGACGAGCCGGTCGCCCGTCGACGAGGCCGCGCCGAGCCGCGAGCATGAGCGCCATCGCGAGGTCGGCGGTGGCGGCGTCGAGCACGCCGGGCGTGTTCGTCACGGCGACGCCGCGGGCGCGTTGCGGCGGCGACGTCGATGCGGTCGTAGCCGACGCTGTAGTTCGCGATCAGCCGCAGCGACGGCAGGTAGAGCGTCGAGGTCGACGCGGCTCGTTGACGACGACGAGCTATCTCGACGTCGGGCCCGCGGAACGTCGGCCGAGTCGCCGATCTCGACCTCGCCGAGCTCGTGCCCAGCGCCGGATCCGGGCAGCCATGCGGGTCGCGCGCGACCTTCACTTGGGCCACGCTACTACGCTTCGCCGAGGCGTCACGCTCCTCTCCATGACGACAGTGGTTGTGCCGTTCGCCGGCACCGAGGGAAAGACGCGCCTGGACGCGCCGCGGGGCGCGCGCCGCGAACTGTCGCTGGCAATGCTCGCCGACGTGCTCGCCGCTGCGGTCGTCGTCGGCCGCACGCTCGTCGTCACCGCGGACGAGGCCGGCGCCGCGCTCGCGGGCGAGGCGGGAGCGGAGGCCGTCGTCGATCCCGGCGGCGGGCAGGGCGCCGGGGTCGAGGCGGCGCTCGGAGCTCGCCGCCGACGGGCAGGTGCTCGTCGTCAACGCCGACCTTCCCTGCGTGGTGCCCGTCGACCTGCGCGCGCTCCTGGCCGCGATCCCTGCGCACGGGCTCGCGCTCGTCGAGGCGCTCGACGGCACGACGAACGCGCTCGGCCTGTCGGCGCCGGAGGTCTTCGCGCCGCTCTACGGGCCGGACAGCGCGAGCCGCTTCCGCGCGCTGCCCGTCGAGACGGTCGCCGTCGGGTGCCCGAACCTCGCGGAGGACGTCGACACGCTCGACGACCTCGAGCGGCTGCAGCTCCGGTGCGGCCCGCGGACGCAGGCTGCTCTCGCCGCGCTCTCCGCCGGGACGGCGCAGTGAGAGTCGTCGTCCTCTCCGGCGGCGTCGGCGGCGCGCGCTTCGTGCAGGGCGTCGTCGGCGCCGTTCCGGCCGACGACGTCACGGTCATCGGCAACGTCGGCGACGACCTCGAGGTGCTCGGCCTGCACGTGTCGCCCGATCTCGACTCGATCTTGTACGCGCTCGCCGGCCTGAACGACGAGGAGCGCGGCTGGGGACGCGCGGACGAGACGTGGCGCGTGCTCGACAGCGTTGCCGCGCTGCGGCGGCGAGACGTGGTTCCGGCTCGGCGATCTCGACCTCGGCCTCCATCTCGTGCGAACGCAGGCGTTGCGCGCCGGCGAGCCGCTCTCGCGCGTCACTGCGCGAATCGCGGATGAGCTCGGCGTCGGCACGAGGCTGCTGCCCGCGACCGACGACCGCCTGCGCACGTGGATCGGGACGGCGGCGGGAGAGTTCCCGTTCCAGGAGTGGTTCGTGTCGCGCGGCCACCGCGACGAGGTGGACGCTCTCCGCTTCGAGGGCGCGGAGACTGCGGCGCCGGCTCCGGGCGTTCTCGACGCGCTGGCGCATGCCGACCTGCTGCTCCTCGCTCCGAGCAACCCGTACGTCTCGATCGCGCCGATCCTCGCCGTGGGCGAGATTCGCGCCGCCGTCGCTGCGCGCACCGTCCCGTGCGTCGCGGTGAGCCCGCTCATCGCGCGGCCGCGCCGTGAAAGGCCCGGCCGACCGCATGCTCGCGCGTCTCGCCGGCGGAACGTCACCCGCGCACGTTGCACGCTGTTACAAGGGGCTGATCGACGCGCTCGTCGTCGACGAGGCCGACGCCGGCGATCTCGACGGGCTCGGCGACGTCCGTCCGATCGTCACGCGCACGCTCATGGTGGACGCCGATGCGCGGCGGCGGCTCGCCGAGGCCGCGCTCGGAGCGGTGCCGGCATGAGAGTCGCAGTCGTCGGAGGAACGGGCGACTTCGGCCTCGCGCTCGCGCAACGCCTCGCGGAGGCAGGCGACCACGTCGTCATCGGCTCGCGCGACGCGGAACGCGCGCGCGCAAAGGCGGCCGATGCCGGCGCCGCCGGCGGCGCGACGAACGCCGACGCGGTGCAGGGCGTCGACATCGTCGTGCTTGCAGTGAAGGCGGACGCCGCGATGTCGACGGCGACCGAGCTCGCGGACGCGATCGGGGAGACGCCCGTGCTCAGCGTCGCGAGCGAGCTGCGCTTCACGAAGTCGGGCGTTCATCCGACGCAGGACGACCGCTCGATCGCGGAGCGCACGCAGGACGTCCTGCGCGCGCCCGTCGCCTCCGGCCTGCACTCGCTCGCCGCCGTGTCGCTCGCCAGCGGCAAGGCCGACGGCGACGCGCTCGTCTGCGGCGACGATGCGCTGGCCAAGGATCTGGCGCTCGAGCTCGCGTCGAAGGTCGTCTCGGGCCGCGCCCTCGATGCCGGCCCGCTCACGAGCGCCCGCGCGCTCGAAGGGATGACCGCGGTGATCGTCAACCTCAATCGCCGCTACAAGGGTCACGCCGGCATCCGCATCGTCGGCCTGTGACCGGCTTCTCGATCCTCCCCGTCGCCGGCATCCCCGAGCTCGAGGAGGGCGACGACCTCGTGACGCTCATCCTCGAGCGCATGGAGCTCGAGGACGGCGACGTCGTCGTCATCGCGCAGAAGGCGATCTCGAAGATCGAAGGACGGATCGTGCGCCTGGACGGCATCGACCCCTCGCCGCGCGCGATCGAGATCGCGGGCGAGGAGGGCGACGCCGCGCGCCGCGATCGAGGTCATCCTGCGCGAGGCGAAGAGCATCATCCGCGTCCGGCCGCCGCTCGTCATCTGCGAGACGAGTCACGGATTCATCTGCGCGTCGGCCGGCGTCGACGCATCCAATGCTCCGGAGCCGGGAACGCTCGTCCTGCTTCCGTTGGATCCGGACCGAACTGCGGCGCGCCTCCGCGACGAGCTGCGCGAACGGACGGGCCGCGAGGTCGGCGTGATCGTCACCGACTCGTTCGGGCGTCCGTGGCGGCAGGGCACGGTCGACGTCGCCATCGGCGCCGCCGGCGTCGTGGCGCTCCAGGACCTCGCGGGCGAGCGCGACCCGATCGGCTACGAGCTGCAGAACACCGTCATCGCGGTCGCGGACGAGATCGCGTCGGCGGCGCATCTCGTCTCCGGCAAGCTCGCGCGCGTCCCGGTGACGATCGTCCGCGGACTCGACGTCCGCGGCGACGGCCGGGCCACCGACATCCCGGTCCCGCCGGAGCGCGATCTCTTCCGTTAGCGTGGCTTCGTGGAGTGACGCAACCGACGCGATCGAGGCTGCGAACGCGCTTCTGCGCGAGCGCGGCTACGCCGAGCGCGACCTGGCCGTCCACGCCGCACCGCGCGGGCGCGCGCTACTCAAGGGCAACAAGCTCCTCAGCCCGCTGAGCGACGAGCCGGAGCTCGTGCTCCGCGTCGTCCGCGAGCTCGTTCCGGCGAGCGGGGAGCTCGGCACAGGCACCTTGAGACCGGCAGATCTTCGTGCCAACCTCTGACGGATGGTGGCCACGGCCGCCCAGGAGAGCATGCGGGCGCTCATCGAGGCCGGCATCGCGCTCAGCTCGGAGCTGTCGCTCGACGCCGTCCTCCAGAAGCTCGTCGAGACGGCGTCGTCGCTGACCGGGGCGAAGTACGCGGCGCTCGGCGTCCTCGACCCGACCGGCTCGCGGCTGGAGCGGTTCCTCACCACCGGCATCGACCCGGAGACGCACGCGGCCATCGGCGACCTGCCCACCGGCCGCGGGATTCTCGGCGTCCTCATCCGCGACGCCTCCCCGCTGCGCCTGCACGACCTCTCCGAGGATCCCCGCTCCGTCGGCTTTCCGCCCGGGCATCCCCCGATGCGGTCCTTCCTCGGCGTGCCGGTCGCGCTGCGCGGCATCGCCTACGGCAACCTCTACCTGACCGAGAAGGAGAGCGGCGACTTCACGGAGGAGGACGAGGAGACCGTCACGCTGCTCGCGTCGCAGGCGGCGGTGGCGATCGAGAACGCGCGGCTGTACGAGTCCGCAACGCGCTGGTCGACGCAGCTCGAGTCGCTGAACGAGGTCGCCGCCGCGCTCGTCTCCGAGCTCGAGCTCGGTCCGCTGCTCGAGATCGTCGCCAACCGGCTGCGGGCGCTGATCGCCGCGGACGGCGTCACCATCGCGCTTCCGCACGGCGACGGGCTCCGCATCGAGGCGGCGGCAGGGCCGGAAGCAGAGCGCGTGCTCGGCATGTCGATCCCGGCACGGTCGAAGACGATGCGGGTGCTCGAGCGCAAGCGCAGCGAGCGGGTCGACTCGGTCCTCGACGACCCGGAGATCGACCAGGAGACGGCGCGCCGCCTGAAGATGCGCACGGCGTTGTACGTGCCGCTCGTCCTGCGCGGCGAAGCGATCGGCGTCATCACCGCACAGGACAAGCAGGGAGTCGACCCGCGCTTCACCGCCGAGGACGTCCGGCTCGCGGAGGTGTTCGCGCAGCGCGCCTCCGTTGCGGTGGATCTCTCGCGCCGCGTGGCGAGCGACGCGCTGCGGCGGGTCGTCGCCGCGCAGGAGCAGGAGCGCCGCCGCCTCGCGCGCGAGCTGCACGACGAGACCGGTCAGGCGCTCACGTCCATCCTGCTCGGGCTGCGCACGGTCGAGGAGGCCGGAGGGGAGACCGAGCATGCGCGCCGCCGTCGCCGAGGTGCGCGAGCTCGTCCGCTCGACGCTGCAGGACGTGCGCCAGCTCGCGGTCGAGCTTCGCCCGAAGGCGCTCGACGACTTCGGGCTCGCAGCCGCGCTCGAGCGACTGACCGAGAGCTTCGCCGAGCAGACCGGCATCGCCGTCGGCTTCGAGTCGACGTTGCCTGCAGAACGGCTCGCGCCCGAGATCGAGACGGCGCTCTACCGGATCGTGCAGGAGTGCCTCACGAACATCGTCAAGCACGCCCGCGCCGGCAGCGTCAGCATCGTCCTCGGGCGGAAGCCCGACGCTGTGACGGCCGTCGTCGAGGACGACGGCGTCGGCTTCGACCCTGCCAAGACGCGCGACGAGGGCCTGGGCCTGATAGGTATGCGTGAGAGGGTTGCTCTCGTCGGCGGCCGGCTCACCATCGAGTCGCGTCCGGGCGCCGGCACGACGTTCGTGGCGGAGGTGCCGGTTCCGTGATTCGCGTGGTGATCGTCGACGACCATGCGCTCGTTCGCTCGGGCCTGCGCCTGCTGCTCGAGGCGGAGGAGGACATCACCGTCGAGGACGAGGGCGGCAATGCCGAGGAGGCGATCCGCCTGGCGCGGCTGCACAAGCCCGACGTGGTGCTCCTCGACGTCGTCATGCCCGGCCGCAGCGGCCTGGAGGCCGTTCGCGAGATCCTCGAGGCGGCTCCGAAGGCCGCGGTCCTCGTGCTCTCCATGCAGGACGACCCGAGCTACGTGCGCGAGGCGTTCTCGGTCGGGTCGACCGGCTACCTTCTGAAGGAGGCGGCCGACAGCGAGCTCGTCGCCGCCGTGCGGGAGGTCGCGGCGGGCGGCCGGTACGTCCACCCGACGCTCGGCGCCCGGCTCGCGGCAGCCGAGTCGGAGGCCGATGCCCGCGCCGCCGCCGACCCGCTGTCCGATCGCGAGCGCGAGGTGCTCCGGCTGCTCGCTCTCGGCCACACGAACCAGGAGATCGCGAAGATGCTGTACATCTCGGTGCGAACCGCCGAGACGCACCGCGCGCACATCATGCAGAAGCTCCGGCTGACCACCCGGGCCGAGCTCGTGCGCTACGCCCTCACGCAGGGCTTGCTGGAAGAGGGCGAAGAGCCGGCCTGACCGCCGGTCTGCGGCTTTCCCGAGAGCCGCTCAGAGGGGCTACTGATGCGGCCCCTCGCTCCGAAGGACGACCATTGCTCTATGGAGAGCTTTGCGGTCATCTGGAGCGATTCGAACCGTTCCCCGCGCGTCGGCAAGCTCGAGCTCGATCCCGCCGGGCTCCGGTTCGAGGGCAGGCGGACGCATCGCGTCTCCTACGAGGACATCGAGTCCGTCCACGTCGCCCGCGACAGCACGGAGCGGATCGGCGGCCGGCCGGCACTCGTGGTCGACCTGGCCGTCGGCGGCCCGCTGCGCATCGGCAGCGTGAACGGCGTCGGCGTCCTCAGCGAGCTCGCGGAGCGGCTCGGCCGTCTGACTGCCACACACCTGGCCGTATGAGCCGGGTCGCTGTCGTCGTGCCGCTGCGCCCGGGCGCATACGAGGCCGCCGTGCGGCTGGTCGAGGCCGGGCCGCCGTTCCGTCTCGTGGACAGCCCGCTCGACGGGCATTGCGTCTTCCTCACCGACCGTGAGGCGCTGTTCGTGTTCGAAGGGCCCGAAGCGGAGCACATCGTCGAGCAGATCGCGGGCGAGGCGTCCGTCTGGCAGGCGGCGACGGAATGGCGAGAGCTCCTCGACGGGAAGCCGCGCATCGCCGACAGCGTTTTCGCCTGGCACAGGGCCGACTAGGCTGACGGCGACCGTGGCATCGACCGGACGTACAGCCGCTCTCGGCCGAAGAGCTCCGGCTCGTCGACGCGTACTGGCGCGCCGCCAACTACGTGTCCGTCGGCCAGATCTACCTGCTCGACAACCCGCTCCTGCGCGAGCCGCTGCTGGCGGAGCACGTGAAGGCGCGCCTGCTCGGCCACTGGGGGACGACGCCGGGGCTCAACTTCGTCTACGCGCACATGAACCGCGCGATCCGCAACTGGGACCTCGACGCGATCTACGTCATGGGGCCGGGTCACGGCGGGCCTGCCGCCGTCGCGAACGCCTATCTCGAGGGCACGTACACCGAGGTGTATCCCGACATCACGCGCGACGAGGAGGGGCTGCGCAAGCTCTTCCGGCAGTTCTCGTTCCCCGGCGGCATTCCGTCGCACGTCGCGCCGGAGACGCCAGGGTCGATCCACGAGGGCGGCGAGCTCGGCTACTCGCTCTCGCACGCGTACGGCGCGGCCTTCGACAACCCCGACCTGCTCGTCTGCTGCATCGTCGGCGACGGCGAGGCCGAGACGGGGCCGCTCGCTACCGCGTGGCACTCGAACAAGTTCCTCAATCCGGTGACGGACGGAGCCGTGCTGCCGATCCTGCACCTGAACGGCTACAAGATCGCGAACCCGACCGTGCTCGCGCGCATCGGCGACGACGAGCTGACGTCGCTGCTCGAAGGCTGCGGCCACACGGTGCACTGGGTCGACTCCGCCGACCCGGAGGAAGCCCACCAGCGGATGGCGGCGGTGCTCGAGACGGCGGTGGAGGAGATCGCGGCCGCGCAGCGCGCCGCACGCGTGGACGGCGTGACCGAGCGGCCGCGGTGGCCGATGATCGTGCTCCGGACGCCCAAGGGCTGGACGGGGCCGAAGACCGTCGACGGCCTCGCCACCGAGGGGACGTGGCGGTCGCACCAGGTGCCGCTCGCGGAGCTGCGGACGAATCCGGAGCATCTGCACCAGCTCGAGTCGTGGTTGCGCAGCTACCGCCCGGAGGAGCTGTTCGACGATCACGGAGCGCTGGTCGCCGAGCTGGCGGGCCTGCCGCCGAAGGGCGACCGCCGGATGAGCGCGAACCCGCACGCGAACGGCGGGCTGCTGCTCCAGGACCTCGTCCTTCCGGACTTCCGCGACTACGCGGTCGAGGTTCCGGCGCCGGCGACGACGCTCAGCGAGGCGACGCGCGTCCTCGGCACGTATCTGCGCGACGTCATCCGGCTGAACCCGACGCACTTCCGGCTCTTCGGCCCGGACGAGACCGAGTCGAACCGGCTCGGCGCCGTCTTCGAGGTGACCGACCGCCAGTGGGAGGCGGAGTCGCTGCCGGGCGACGACCATCTCGCGCGGGCCGGGCGCGTGATGGAGGTGCTGTCCGAGCACCAGTGCCAGGGCTGGCTCGAGGGCTACCTGCTCACCGGCAGGCACGGGCTCTTCAACTGCTACGAGGCGTTCATCCACATCATCGACTCGATGTTCAACCAGCACGCCAAGTGGCTGAAGACGACGCGCGAGATTCAATGGCGGCCGCCGATCGCCTCGCTCAACTACCTCCTCTCGTCGCACGTGTGGCGGCAGGATCACAACGGCTTCTCCCATCAGGACCCTGGCTTCATCGACCACGTCGTGAACAAGAAGGCGGAGATCATCCGCGTCTACCTGCCGCCGGATGCGAACACGCTTCTCTCGATCGCCGACCACTGCCTGCGCAGCAGGCACTACGTGAACGTCATCGTCGCGGGCAAGCAGCCGGCGCTGAACTATCTGTCGATGGAGGACGCGGTCCTCCACTGCGCGCGCGGCATCGGCATCTGGGAGTGGGCGTCCAACGACGACGGCGATCCGGACGTCGTCGTGGCGTGCTGCGGCGACGTCCCGACGCTGGAGGCGCTCGCCGCCGTCGACATCCTGCGCACGGAGCTGCCCGACCTGCGCGTGCGCTTCGTCAACGTCGTCGACCTGATGCGCCTGCAGCCCGACACGGAGCATCCGCACGGGCTCTCCGACAGCGAGTTCGACACGCTCTTCACCGCCGACAAGCCGGTCGTCTTCGCATTCCACGGCTACCCGTGGCTCATCCACCGACTGACGTACCGCCGAACGAACCACGCGAACATCCACGTGCGCGGCTACAAGGAAGAGGGCACGACGACGACGCCGTTCGACATGGTCATGCTCAACGACCTCGACCGGTTCCATCTCGTCATGGACGTGATCGACCGCGTCCCCTCGCTCGGCTCGCATGCGGCTGCGCTACGCCAGCGCATGGAGGACGAGCGCGTGCAGTGCCGCGCGTACACGCGCAGCGAGGGCGAGGATCTGCCCGCTGTGCGCGACTGGGTCTGGCCGCACTGAGAATTCTCGTCGTCAACGCGGGGTCGAGCAGCCTCAAGCTCTCGGTGCTCGACGGGGACGAGCTCGTGGCGAACGACGTCGACCTCGACGCGCTCGAGGGGATCGACGCGGTCGGGCACCGCATCGTGCACGGCGGGACCGAGTTCGTCGAGCCCGTCGTCATCGACGACGCCGTCGTGCGGCGGCTGGAGGCGCTCACCGAACTCGCTCCGCTGCACCAGCCGAAGTCGCTCCGCGGCCTCGAGCTCGTCCGCAAGGCGCTGCCGGGCGTGCCCGCGGTCGCGTGCTTCGACACGGCGTTCCACGCGCGCATCCCGGCCGCCGCGTCGACGTACGCGCTGCCGCACGAGTGGCGGCGGCGCTGGAACCTGCGCCGCTTCGGCTTCCACGGCCTCTCGCACGCGTACGCCTCGCGCCGCGCGGCCGAGCTCGCCGGCGTCCCGGTCGACGGCCTGCGGGTCGTCACGTGCCACCTCGGCGCGGGCGCGTCGCTTGCGGCAGTGCTCAGCGGCGTCTCGGTCGACACCACGATGGGCTTCACGCCGCTCGACGGCCTCGTGATGGCCACGCGCTCGGGCAGCGTCGACCCCGGGCTCATCCTCTGGCTCGAGGAGCACATGGGCATGGGGCCGTCCGAGCTCGGTTCGGCGCTCGAGTACCGGTCCGGGCTCGTCGGGCTCGCCGGCACCGGCGACATGAAGGCGGTGCTCGAGGCGGAGGCGGGCGGCGACGAGGACGCGCGGCTCGCGGTCGAGGTCTATCTCCACCGCCTGCGCGGAGAGATCGCCGCGATGGCGGCTGCACTCGGCGGTCTCGACGTGCTCGTGTTCACCGGCGGCGTCGGCGAGCGGTCTGCGCCGATTCGTGCCCGCGCGGCCGACGGCCTCGGCTTCCTCGGCGTCGGCGTGGATCGCGCCCGCAACGCAGGCGCCCGAGCTCGACGCAGAGATTTCGTCCAACAGCGCCGTGGTCAGGACGTTCGTCGTCGCGGCGCGCGAGGACCTCGAGATCGCGCGGGGCGTTCGCTCAGCGCTTGCGCTCGAATAGCACGAGCACGGCCAGCTGCTCATACGCGCTGAAGCGGTGGTCCGCACCCGCTTCGACGAAGACGGCGTCGCCGACCTTCACGGGCACGCTCGTACCTTCGACGTCGAGCGTGCCTGAGCCGTCGAGCACGACGTAGATCTCGTCGTCCTCGTGCGGTTGCTGCCGGTCCGGCTCGGGCGCGACGAGCACGTAGACGCCGAGCTCGATGCCGACGGACTCGTGGACGATCTCGTAGCCGCCGCCTGCGGCGCGCAGTTTCTCGACGACGGATCCGACTCCGAATGCGTGCATGCCGTGACCGTATCCGAAGGAGTCCCCCGAGCTCATACGTGGAATCCCGGATGGACTGCGTTGCCGGCGGAGCGAGGCTGGAGGCACATAGCCCGGGCTTCACGAAGCTCCGGCGCATCCACCAGTCAAAGGCCGGCGAAAGTCGGCCTTCGGCTTACCAGGACTTCGCGCGCCGCTGCGGCGCCTGGCGTGCCACGCGGACGCGCGCGTCGACCGCGATGCAGCGGTCGGAGAGGGCGAGCACCGGGTTGAGATCGAGCTCGGCCATCTCGGGAATGTCCTCGGCGAGCCGCGAGAGGCGGACGAGAAGGTCGACGAGCGCATCCTCGTCGGCGGGCGGTGCGCCGCGGAAGCCGGCGACGAGCCGCCCGGCCTTGCCTGCGCGTACGAGCTCGCGGGCGTCGAGGTCGGTGAGCGGCGCGAGGCGGAACTGCGCCTGGCCGATGAGCTCTGCGAAGACGCCTCCGGGCCCGAACGCCACGAGCGGCCCGAAGACCGGATCCTGGACGGCGCCGGCGAGCAGCTCGGCGCCGCCGCGCACCATCGGCTGCACGAGCACGGGCACGCCGATCCGTTCGACTGCGGCACGCACCTCTGTCTCGTCTGCGAGGTTCAGTGCGATGCCGCCCGACTCCGTCTTGTGCGCGCCTGCGGCGGCGCTCTTCACGACCACGGGGAAGCCGAGCTCCGCAGCGGCGGCAACCGCGGCGTCCGCCGAGTCGACCACACGTTCCGGGACGACCGGAAGTCCATATGCCTCGAGGAGGCGGCGGGCCTGCGCCGGCTCGAGCCACGCGTCGTCGGCGAGCGCGAGCGCTTCGGCGACGACGGCCTCGGCCGTCTCGCGGTCGACGGTGAGATCGGGAACGGTGCCCGCCGGCCGTCGCAGCCAGTCGCCGCGCTCGGCCGCGCGGCTGAGCGCGCGGGCCGCGGCTTCGGGATACGAGAATGCAGGCACGGGAGCAGCGCTGCGCAATGTCGCGGGCGCCCCCTTGGCGGACAGGAATGCGCAGAGCACGGGCTTGTCGACCGCGCCGGCCGCGGCACGGCTGATCGCGGCGCCGACGTCGTCCTCGGAGACGCCCACCGTCGGGACGAAGAGGACGATGAGCGAGTCGACGCCCGGATCGCCGAGGACGATGGGTAGCACGTCGGCGAACGTCTTCGCATTCGCCGAGCCGAGGATGTCGACCGGGTTCGCGGCGCTGCCCTCGAGGGGCATCACGTCGTGCAGGGCGCGCAGCGTCTCCTCGGCGAGTGACGGAAGCTCGAGCCCGGAGGCCTCGCACGCGTCGGCGCAGAGGATTCCGAGACCTCCAGCGTTCGTGACGAGCGCGACTCGGCGCCCGCGCGGGACGGGCTGGTCGGAAAGGAGTGTGGCGACGTCGACGAGCTCGTCGAGCGTCTGCGTACGGATGACGCCCGCCTGCCGGAAGAGCGCGTCGACGGCGGCCTCCGAGCCGGCGAGCGCTGCCGTGTGCGAGCTTGCGGCCTTGATGCCGGCCCGCGTCGTGCCGCTCTTCATCGCGAGCACCGGCTTCTTGCGCGCAACGCGGCGCGCGATGCGCGCGAACGCCCGAGGATTGCCGAACGACTCGAGATAGAGCATCACGAGCTCGGTGCTCGCATCCTCCGCCCACCACTCGAGGAGGTCGTTCGAAGAGACGTCCGCCTTGTTGCCGATCGAGACGAATGAGGACAGCCCGAGGCCGCGCTTCTCGCCGTGCTCGAGCACCGCGAGACCGAGCGCGCCGCTCTGCGACGAGAAGCCGATCTTCCCGGGCGGGAACGCGCGTGGTGCGAAGGTGGCGTTGAGCCTCGTCGAAGCGGACGAGATGCCGAGGCAGTTCGGGCCGATCATCCGCGCGCCGTGCGCACGGACGAGCTCGAGCAGCTGCTCCTGGCGCACGCGGCCCTCCGCTCCGATCTCGGCAAAGCCGGCCGAGATGACGACGAGCGCGCGCACACCGGCCTCGAGCGCTTCCTGCGCGGCGTCGAGCACGTGCTCTCCCGGCAGGCAGATGACGACCAGATCGACGGTGTCGGGGATGTCTGCGACTCGCGCGTAGCCGCGCACGCCCGCGACCGCGTCGGCGCCGCGATTGACCGGATATGCGGCGCCGGTGAAGTCCGCCGCGAGGACGTTGCGGAAGAGCTCGCCGCCGATGGAGCCGCGGCGTGCCGACGCGCCGATGACGGCGACGCACGACGGATCGAAGAAGGGCTGGAGCGACGCGCGGACGGCGACGTGGTCTCGCTCGGCCACCTGCTCGCGATAGCGCGCGGTCGGCGCGATCGGGAAGTGCACCTCGACCGATCCCCCTTCGAGCTCGCGCGTGATGTCGAAGCCTGCGTCGCGGAAGACGACGAGCATGTTGCGGTTGTCGGGCATCACTTCCGCGACGAAGCGCTCGATGCCCGCGCTCGAGGCGAGGGAAGCGAGCTGCTCGAGGAGACGCGTGCCGATCCCGCGGCCCTGGAAGTCGTCTGCGACGGTAAACGCGGCCTCCGCTCGTCGCGGGTCGCGGAGGCGGACGAAGTTCCCGAGCGCGACCACACGGCCGTCGATCCAGCCGGCGAGCGCGCCGCGCTCCTCCCAGTCCGGATCGAGGAAAGGCGCGATGAGCTTCGGGCCGAGCGCCGGGAAGCCGTGGAAGCGGAGGTAGCGGCTGCGGTCGGAGAGGCTCTCGAAGAACGCCAGGATCGCGTCGGCGTCCTCTGCGAGCGGCGGGCGGAGCCGCAGGGTGGAGCCGTCCCGGAGGATGACGTCGGTGGCGATCTCGTCGATCGTGGCCATGAACCAGGTGTACCTGCTCGGGCGAGGGCGCCGCGACGGGAGTTTCCCGTAGCCGTCTTGCGGATGACCGCAATGCCGAGGCGCTGTTCAAACGCCGGTAAGAGCCGTGGCGACCGAATCGTGACCGCGACCCGATCCGCTGGCGCAGTTCCAGCGCTGGTTCGAGGAGGCGCGGCCGGTCGTGCGCGCACCCGAGGCAATGGCGCTTGCGACCGCGGACGCGGCGGGAAGGCCGTCGGTGCGCATGGTGCTCATGAAGCGCGCAGACGAGGACGGGATCGACTTCTACTCGCACTACCCGAGCCGGAAGGGCCGCGAGCTGGAGGAGAACCCGCGCGCGGCGCTCCTCTTCTTCTGGGATCCGCTCGGGCGGCAGGTGCGCATCGAGGGCGCGGTGACCCGCGTGTCAGCCGCCGAATCCGATGCGTACTTCGCCTCGCGGCCGCTCGACGCGCGCCTGTCCGCGGTCGCCTCGCCGCAAAGCCGGCCGGTCGAGTCGCGCGACTGGCTCGAACAGCGCGTGGCCGAGCTGGAGGGGGAGCCGGCTCGGCCGGAATGGTGGGGAGGCTTCCGGCTCGTTCCGGACGCATGGGAGTTCTGGCAGCACCGGGAGAGCCGGCTGCACGACCGCTTCAGGTATCGCCGCGACGGCGACGCCTGGGTTATCGAGCGGCTCGGGCCCTAGCCAGGGAACGACCGAGCGCGGCGAGGCGGTCGTCCCAGCGGCCGCCCATCTCGACGAGCCAGGCGGCAGCGTCGCCGAGCGGCTGTGGCGTCACCGCGTAGCGCGTCTCGCGGCCGACCCGCGTCGCGCGCAGGAGGCCTGCGTCCGGCGAGCGCGACGAGTTGCTTCGCCACCGCCTGCCGCGTCACCGGCAGCTCCGCCGCCAGCTCGGTGGCTGTGGCGGTGCCGCGGTCCGCCACGGAGGCGACGAGGGCGCGGCGCCCCGGATCGCCGAGCGCGTCGAAGACGAGATCTACGTGACGGGTGCCCATGCGAGCGCGTACAGCTCGAGCGCCGTGGCGAAGTCCGGCGACGTCTCGGTGACATGGACGCGCGTGCCGCCCTCGACCTCCTCCAGCTCGAGCACGACCTCGCCGCCGTCGTCCCAGTCGAGCACGAGGCGCTCCTCGGGCTCGGCCTCGCGCACGACCGCGCGGCGCTCCTCGCCGTCGCCCCAGCGGAAGACGCCTTCGCCGCCGGGCCGGGGTCGAGCTCGGCCTCGGTCGCAAACCACTCCTCGAGCCGCTCCGGGTCGGTCAGCGCCTCCCAGACCTCGTCCGGCTCGGCGGGGAAGACGACGTCTCTCTCGACGTGCAACTCCATGGTTGCGTATTATACGACACATGGCGCCCTCGTGCCAATGGTGGTGGAGTCGGACGGGCGCTTCGAGCGATCGTTCGACATCTTCTCGCGCCTCCTGCGGGAGCGCATCGTCTTTCTCGGGACGCAGGTCGACGAGCAGTCCGCGAACCTCATCGTCGCGCAGCTCCTCTTCCTCGAGGCGGAGGACCCGGACGCGGACATCCACCTGTACGTCAACTCGCCCGGCGGCGACGCGTACGCGGGGTTCGCCATCTACGACGCGATGCAGTTCGTCAAGCCGGACGTCTGTACGTACGGCATCGGCATGGCGATGTCTGCCGGCGCGCTCGTGCTCGCGTCAGGTGCGGCCGGCAAGCGCCACGTGCTCCCGAACGCGAAGGTGATGATCCATCAGGGATCGGGTGGCTTCCGCGGCACGCCGGCCGACATCCAGATCGCCGCGCGCGAGATCCTCGCGATCACGCGCAAGTACGCGGAGATCATCGCGCGTCACTCCGGCAAGGACGTCGAGCAGGTCATGGTCGACATCGACCGCGACCGGTTCCTCTCTCCGGAGGAGGCGGTCGAATACGGGCTCGCAGACTCCGTGCTGCTTGCTCGGACGCCTCACCGGGCGACGAGTAGCCGAGGCGGGCGGCGAGCTCGCCGCAGCGCCGGTCGATGATCGCGACGTCCGACGGAGTGAGCCCGTCCGCCCGCGAGTCTCGGTAGATCGGGTACCACTTGCGGTCGCTCGGGAGCGTCGCGAAGGGGAGGCGCTGGCCGCTGTGCGGGACCATCGCCTCGTCGAAGTCGAGGCCGAGCGCCGAGCACAGGCTCCGCGTGCCGGCCTCGGGGTCGGCGAGCCAATCCTCGAAGCGCACAACGGTGACGTTCGCCACGCGCGTCGCGTCCTCGAGCGCGGTTCCGTACGCATTCGCCCAGTGCTCGGCAGCGAGCTCCAGCCGGCGCTCCCAGGTGAGCGGCACGCGGAACGACGGCGGCTTCTTGCGGACCAGCCACGGGCAGCACGCGTACGGGCTGCGGACGACGAGGACGAAGTGCGGGTCGTGCGCCGCCAGAAGCTCGGCGAGCAGCGGCAGCTTCACGGTGTTCGTGTGCGTCTTGTCCAGGAAGCGGGCGCGAACGGGATCGTGTGCGTAGACGGCGAGATGCTCGCGGAGAAGGCGGGTGAGCTGGCGCGCGTCCTCGGCGGTCGCGTCCCGCTCGGTCTTGCGGTAGGTCGGGAGCAGGTCGTCCGAGGCGAAGAAGTGCGTCGTTCCCTGGAGGGGGTCGTCGATGTCGGCGCGGTACTTGTTGCCCCAGAGGGACTGGGGCAGCGACGGCATGCGGTTCCGCACGACGCCCAGCTCGTCGATGCCCGTCCACTCGTCGGAGGCGCCCGACATCGATACGACGCGGGGGTTGCGGCGCAGTGAGCGGCCGATCAAGCAATACGCTGAAGTTGAGCAAATACGCCACATTTCCAGCAAAGCGTAGAGACGTAAGCCTAAAATGATACAAAACGCAATTTGTGTCGCTATCGAGCTTTGCTGGGAGCGAGAAGCATCAGAATCAAAGAAGGAGCCCACCCCATGACCAAGCTCAGCGCTGAATAGCAACCTTTGCGGCCCATGGCGTGAGCATGTGCGACTTATCTTTGATCGACACAGTGTTCGTTACGCCATTGACAGGGATCAGGTTGCCTAGCTCACCTACTCTGTAGTACTTGTGCTCTTCCTTGTCGAAGCGCAGAGTAATTTCACCATTGTAAAACTTGTACTCTTCCGTCACATGCCCGTGGCGTTGAATAAACGCTTCTAAACTTCCACCTTTGTTACCAGCCTCGCAATGCTCAGGGGACTCTGCAAATTCATCCCCTGAGCCGGACTTCTTCGCAATCAGATCAGCAAAACTCATTTCTTCTTTCCGTTCTTTATGATGAACTCAATGATTTTTCCGTATTCTTTAATCTGAGCGGGTGTATAGTTCTGTGCTTTGCCAATTTCCTTAAAGTGCCTTTTCCATACGGCAAAGGTATACACCACGCATCCGATTTGGATTTTTCCCGGTTCACCATTGGTTGCTAAATGTCTTGTTCCTTGTATTGCTAAGGGTGTGTTGCCAAGCGTCACGCCGTCGCCAAGCTTCACGCCGTTGCCAAGCGTCACGTAGTTGCCAAGCGTCACGCCGTCGCCAAGCTTCACGCCGTAGCCGAGCTCCACGCCGTCGCCAAGCTTCACGCCGTTGCCAAGCGTCACGTCGTTGCCAAGCTTCACGCCGTTGCCAAGCGTCACGTAGTTGCCAAGCTTCACGCCGTTGCCAAGCTTCACGCCGTTGCCAAGCTCACGTCGTAGCCAAGCGTCACGTCGTTGCCAAGCGTCACGCCGTTGCCAAGCGTCACGCCGTTGCCAAGCTTCACGCCGTTGCCAAGCTCTACGCCGTAGCCAAGCGTCACGTCGTTGCCAAGCTTCACAAATACACCAGACGGCAGCTTTCTCCAGCCGTTTTGATCTGGGGTAATTGCATAGATTTCTTGTGTAGTCATAAAGCCTCCTTTGGATTCAGCCACTACTGTACCAAAATACTCAGCCACGAACTGCTATCAGATCAGCAAAACTCATTTCTTACTTTTCCTCCTCGGGTGCAAAGAATGCAGTGCCGCCCACGGTGATGCGCTCAACGTGTGACGTGGGTACATATTTGCTAATCCACTCATCGGCGTATTCCTTGACTGGCTCAGCTGTGCTCATCTGGCCTTGAATCTGCATTGCCATTGTCAGAAGTATTGTATCACACGGGAGTCGAAGTGTTGATCCCTAAGTTACGCTGCGGCGGATCGAAGCAGCCTTACCTCCTCCCCGCCTTGGTAGGTGCCGGGATTTCCCTCCAAGTAGCGAAAGGAAACACTGAGTTTCCCGTTTTGTCTCGGGTGGTCATAAGTTTTATCTGTCCATCTGTCTCCGACCTCAGACTAGGTGAAACTACGCTTTGGCATATCGTTTAGCCATGCACATAGTTCCTCTGGCGTGGACTGACTTTGAACCCTCGTAGGTTCTCTGCACTAGTCATAATGGAATACAAAGCACACAGGTCTGCTAGCTTTTCAGAGCCATATGCGATGCCTGCTGAATACTTCCGTTGCCTGTTACTTCAGATGCAGTTCTCTACGTATTAAGTTGTCAGCGCATAGTACTTCCCCCGGCAGAATCTCAGCCGTGTTTGGAGTGTCACTGCATCCCATGGCATGGTCTTAGCACGAGTGCGCTGCACGTCCAGAGCCACGTCCAGTTCCAAATCGAAGTTGTTATAAGTGCGTATAGGAACCCCACAGAACTCCCCAATGGATTCCCCAATGTTTTTACTATGCGAGTAGTTCACATCCATTTTCATTTCTTTCTCCTTTTGGACTTAGGCAAAGGTGCACCACTGAACTGTGCAGCTGCCCAACTGCTTAGCCATCCCGCTAAGCCATCGATTGCTTCCCACACACGCTCCCTATCTTTCAAAGTTAGCGGCCTGTGCGCTAGTGCCTGCAATTCATTGGTT
>CAVOMK010000025.1:0-272726 GCA_963697005.1 uncultured Actinomycetes bacterium
CCCGGCTTCGTCCGAAGCAAGTTGACGGAGGCGAGCCCCATGGCAGCGAGCAGGATCCCCGCCTTGATGAGGATCACCTTCCAATGAGGTGAGCCACAACGCGGAGAGCACGGGCAGGTGGAGGACGGTGGCGCCGACGCCTGTCCCGAGCAGCACCATCACCGCGACGAAGGCCGTGTTGGAGAAGCGCGGCACGCAGACGACGAGCCCGGCGACGCGGCGCGCCGCCGGCAGGCTCCGCCAGACGACGAGCAGGCCGATGAGCCCGCCCACCCAGATCGAGCCGGAGATGAGGTGGAGCCGGTCGAGGAGCACCGCCAACGGGCGCGGCGACGTCTGGCCGGCGTGCCCGACGGTGCCAGGGAGGACGAGCACGGCGGCGGCTCCGAGGGAGTGCGCCGCTGAGCGCGAGCAGCGCGGCGAGCAGGGCGGTGCCGACGCTCCGGACGGTCGGCCCAGATCGCGATCGCCGCCGCAGCGCAGAAGAGCGCGAAGCAGAGCTCGACGTCGACCCAGCCGCGGCCGAACGCAGTCACGCGCCAGAGCGGGACCAGGTGGCCCAAGCTCCAGAACGAGCGCAGCGAATCAATCGCCGTCGCCTCCTCGAGATATGCGGGGATCGCGACGAGCCCGAGACGGCGGCGACGCCGAAGGCATCGAGAGCGTGCGTAGGCTCGTTCCCTCGACGCGGCGCACGAGCGGCTGCGCGATCAGGATGCGTAGCACGAAGAGCCCAATCGCGCTCATCATCGTCAGGAAGGCGAGCCATTTGAGAATCACGAGTGGCGTCGAGGTTGCGCAGCCCGAGATGTGCGGAATGAGGAATTGCGGCGGCGGACCGGGGTTCGGGCCGATCGCGAACTGAAGACGCCCTGCACGGGATGGCCGTCGACGGAGATCGCCCGCCAGTAGACGAGATACCAGCCCTCCGCCACGCGCTTGATGGGAACGACGAGGGTGTCGGGGTTCGCCGGGGACCGCGTCACCGGCCCGTCGTCAGCGAATGGCGCCTGCGTCGGTGACCGAGATGATGGCGAACCGCGGCTCGACCGCCTCGTCGTACGTGAGCTGCACGCTCGAGCGGCGGCGTGTTGAGGACGACGCTCGCCGCGGGAACGGTTTTAATGAGGTACGCATGTGCGGACGCCGCCGCCGGCGCGAGCAGCGCGATGCCGGCGGCGACGACAGCGACAGCGGTGACGCGCGTCACGTCAGCGACCGACCTCCGCGCGAGAAGAGCGCGATGCCGCCGACGAGCAGGCCGAGCGCGCCGAGCACGAGCGCGACGATGGTCAGGGTCGACGTTCCGCCGCCCCCGACAGAGCTGACGACCTTGATCGTCGGAGCGGGTGCGGCGGCCGTCTCCGGGCCGTTCCAGTCGACAATCGATCCGTCCGAGTACGTCTGCTGCACCTGGAACGTGTACGTGCCCGACTTCGCCGGTTGTGCGAGGAACTGGAAGAGCGAGTCCTCTTCCGTCGGCACGTGCCCGCCGGTCCAGGTCACCTGCGTGATCACTGCGTTGTCTCCCGATCCCGTCGCCTGCTCGACGCGCTTCCAGCCGGGATTGGGCACGAACGAGTCGATCGAGAAGCCCTTCGGCAGCGTCAACACGATCTTCGTCGTGTACGCATTCGCCTTCTCGGTCGGGATCGCGAGACTGTAGAGCTGCAGCTCGTTGGAAATCGAGATCGACGGGCTCATGCGCGCGTGCGCCGAAGCCGTGCCCGCGAGCATGAGGGCGCCGACGACGGCGACAACGAGCGTTGCTTTGCGCATTGCGACTCCTTGTCCGGGGGATGGGTCCACGCGGCCGCGAGGCCACGCGAACCAGAGCTCAGCCCGTGACGAGCGGAGGAGCGCGGCCCGCGGCGATCCCGGCGAGCGGCGTCGGCCGCGGCAGAAAGACGAGCTGGGGACGAAACGTCCGTCCCGTGCGGCGGGCGACCGTGCGCCCACCATGCGCGACCACGACGTCGGCGACGACCAAGGCGGCGCGCAACAAAAGGCGCGCCACGAGGTACGCGGCGAGCGCCAGCGGGAGCTGAAGCACGAGGCCCCGCCAGAACGACGGCTCGAGCGCGGTCCACCAGGGGAAGCGGCCGACCGCGAACAGCCGCTCGAGGTGCTCCTGCAGGACGAAGCCGACTTCGGGGATGACGAGGAACACCCACGCGGGAAGGCTCCGCGCCGGCCGCCGTCGCACAGCGTCGAGCACGGCGACTGCGAAGGCAATGAGCTGTACAGCTCCGAGGAATGCGAGCGCGGCCGGCGCGTACGCCATGTAGCCGTGACCGCTAGAGGCGAGCTCCGTCAGGCGTAGGTGCGCTTGCGGATACGCCCATCGGTACGCGAGGCCATGCGCGACCTGCGATCCGGCGGCAATCGCCGGAAGCACGAACAGCCAGGTGAGCCCTCTGCGCACCGCGCCTATTCTCGCACAGGCTCGTTACTTGGCGTGTGCGGCGATCAACTCGAGCGTGCGGCGCCAGGCATCGTCGGAGGCGTCCTGGAACTCCTCCTGCTTCCGGTCGAAGAAGCTGTGCGGCGCGCCGTCGTACTCGACGAGCTCGTGCTCGACGCCCGCGTCCGTGAGCGCAGCGTCGAACGCGGCGTTGTCCTCGTGCGGTGATGTGCGCGTCCGCTCCGGCCTGCAGCGCGAGGAGCGGCCCTTGCATGCGCGGTGCGTCCTCGAGCGGCGGCCGCCCGTAGAAGCCGACGGCGCCCGCGAGCCCGTGCCCGGCCGCGGTCGCGAGCCACGAGTTCCGCCCGCCGAAGCAGAAGCCGACGGTGAAGATGGAGCGGCGCGCCGTGGTCCCGAAGGTACGCGACGCAGGCGGCGACGTCGGCCTGCACGGTCTCCGGCGTCGTCTGCTTCACGTGCTCCATGTACTCGAAGTCGTCGCCGCGCTTCTCCACGCCGGCGGTCCGGCCGAAATAGTCGAACGCGACGGCGGCGATGCCGCGCTCGGCGAAGCGAAGCGCGAGCTCCTCGTAGAAGCGGTAGAGCCCGCGGACGTCGGGGAGGATCGACAACGCCGCTCGACGCCGGCTCGTCGGGAGCCGCGGCGAACGCCGCGAAGCGGCTGCCGTCGGCCGCCTCGAGCACGAGGTCGTCGTGCGAGACCGCCGCACCGGAAATGACCGGGATCGGGGGCAGCGAGTCGCTGTCGAAGCACATGAGGCAGGATCCTAGGCGCCCGCGCCGTACCAGGCGGCGATGGCCGAGGAGCAGTCGCACCGGGAGGAGATGAGCGCCGCGATCCGGGCGCAGCGGGAGCGGCAGAGAACGGCCGCGCCTCCCAGCCAGCCGCCGCCGAAGCCGCGAAGCGGCCGAAGTCGTTGTCGCGTCTCCGCGGCAAGTAGCGTTCCCCCGACGTGAGGCTCGCGCTCGTCCTCGGCGTCATCGGCATCGCGGCGGTCGCCCCCGGCGTCGCCTCGGCGCACGTCGGCCGCACACTTCCCGTCGCGACGGACTTCACCGCGCGCATCACGGAGCCCGTGCCCGGCATCGACGCAAAGGTCACGGACGGCGACCAGTCGTTGTGGCTGCGCTCGCCCGCGTCCGCCGTCGTGTCCGTGCCCGGGATCCTCGGCGAGCCGCTGCTCCGGTTCGACCCCCGCGGCGTCTGGCTCAACCTCCGCTCGCCCACGGCGCAGTCGGATCGCATCGACCGCACCGAGCTGCGTCCGACGGCGAGCGGAACGCCGCCGCTCTGGCACCGGGTGACGAGCGGCCACTCGTATCTCTGGCACGAGCACCGACTGCACGCGCTCGAGCCGATCGCGCCGTACCGCCGGCATCGGCCGGCCCGTGGTCTGTGCCGCTCGTCTTCGACGGGCGCCGGCGAAGCCTGCGCGGCGTCCTCGACTACAGCTCGCCCGGCGCGGTGTGGGCGTGGATCGCGGTGCCCGTCGTCCTCGCGCTCGCCGGCGCCTTCGCGGCGACGCGCTCGGCGGCGACGCTCGCCGGTCTCGCTCTCACGGCAACGGCAGCCGTCTGGGCGATCCGCATCGGGCGGGAGCTGTACGGCCGGCCGGCCGTCCCGTCGTCGGCTGGATCGAGATCGCGATCACGTCGCTCGTCGGCGGGCTGTTCGTGTTCGGCCTGACGAGGCGGAGTGCCGGCACGCGCGCGTTCACCGCGTTCTTCGTCGGTTTCGGGGCGCTGTACGAGGGGCTGACGATGTTGCCGGTGCTCACACACGCGATCGCGCTCAACGCGCTGCCGAGCCTCCTCGCGCGGATCGTCGAGGGGGTCATCATCGTGGCCGGGATCGGCGCGCTCTGCGGCAGCGTCTTCAGGCCGCTGCTCGAGGAGCAGCCAGGCCTCAACGAGGCGGGAAGAGATAGCTTCGGTGTGGCGGGATGAACGGGCCGGTCTCGAGCACGAGCTCGTCGCCGTCGCGCAGCGGCAGGTCGCGCGGGTCGCCGCGTACGCGCAGGCCATTTCGGAAGAGGGAGACAACGCCGTGGAAGCTCAGCAGCAGCCGCCGCCCGAGCGGCATGCCCCACACCTCGAAGAGGTCGCCGAGCCGCGCAGCGCGGTCGAAATGCACGACGCCGGTCGGCTCCGTCGTCCATTCGTGCGCACGGCAGTTCGCGTTTCGTACGCCGACGCGCGCGGGAATGACGATGGCGAAGCCGTTCGCGAACAGCTCGACATGAACGCGCTTCGTAGGCGCGCCGGGAACGGCGCACGCAGCATGCATCGCGGGGCGCGGCTGATAGAGCGGGCCTGGGCCGATCGGCGTCGGTACCGGCACGCCCTCGAGGCTATCGCGCTCGTCTGCGTGCTCGCGGGCTGCGGCGGCGGCGGCTCCGGCGCGCCGACGATCACCGTCGGCGCAGCGCGCACCTATGCGCTCTCCGGCTTCACACCGACGGGGCCGGTGACGGAATCCAAGCCGACGCGCGTCTCCTTCACGATTCTCCAGCCGAACGGGAAGCCGCTGACGCAGTACAAGCACGGAGCGGGGCCGCACAACGGCGTCCACCTCATCATCGTCCGTCGCGACCTCGCGACGATCATCCACCCCATCCGCCCGTCGGGCCGGACGGCCTCATCAGCGACACGATCACGTTCCCGCACCCGGGCCCGTACCGCGTCGTCATCGACGTGTATCCGAAGACGACTGGGCCGATCCCGAACTTCCAGGAGTTCACGCACCTGACCGTCGCGGGCGCATACCACCCGCAGCCGCTGCCGCCGTTCGGCGCGACCCAGGTCGTCGACGGCTACCGTTTCACGCTGCACGGCACACCGCACCTGCGCGCGATCAAGCCGGCGTTCCTCAACTTCACGGTCACGGCGCCGAACGGCGCACCGGCACGTTCAGCACGTGGTTCGGCGCGCTCGCGCACGCGATCTTCTTCCGCCGCGGGACGCTCGACTACTTCCATACGCACGTCTGCGCGGCGCGCGCGACCGGCTGCACGAGCGTCCTCGGCGGCGCCGGCGTCACAGGCTCGTCGACGACGCCGGGGCATCTGAAGGTCGGGGTGCTCGTCGCGCTCGCCGGAACGTGGCGGCTGTTCCTCCAGAGCCGCATCGACGGGCACGTGCTCACCGCGCCGTTCACCCTCGAGGTGCGATGACGCGCTTCCGCTCCTGCTCGCAGCCGCCTGCTTGCGGCGGCCACCGCTCCGACCGCGCGTGCGGACGGCGATCCCGCGAGCGACTATCTGCTCGTGCAGAAGGTCTTCCTCTCGTACGAGCTCGCGTCCAACCCACAGCAGGAGCATGCGTTGACGAAGCTCGTCGCGCAGGTGAACAAGCAGGGCTTCACCATCCGTGTCGCGGTCATCGACAGCGCGTACGACCTCGGCTCCGTCACCGTGCTCTGGCGGAAGCCGCAGACGTACGCGCGGTTCCTCGGCGCCGAGCTCAGCTTCGTCTACAAGCAGCGGCTGCTCGTCGTCATGCCGAACGGCTTCGGCTTCAACTGGCCCAAGCACTCGTCGAAGGCCGGATACGCGGTGCTCGCGAAGCTCCACGTCGAGCACGGCGGCGCCGGCTTGCTCGCGTCCGCCACCGCGGCCGTCCAGGCGCTCGCCAAAGCGGGATGAGGGCGCTCTGCCTCCTCGCGGCCGCGCTCGTCGCAGCCGGCGTTGCGCAGTCGGCGCGCGCGGACGGCGACCCGGCGAGCGACTACCTGCTCGGGACGAAGGTCTTCCTTCCGTACGACGCGAAGTTCCCGCCCAAGCAGTCCGCGGAGCTGACAGGGCTCATCGTCGCTGCGAACAAAGCGGGGTTCCCGATCAAGGTCGCGGTCATCTGGAGCGATTACGACATGGGCTCCGTGACGTCGCTCTGGCGCAAGCCGCGCACGTACGCGAAGTTCCTCGGCCTCGAGCTCGGGTTCGTCTACAAGCAGCGGCTGCTCGTCGTCATGGCGAACGGCTTCGGATTCAACTGGCCGAAGCACTCAGCCGCCGCCGAATACGCGCTCCTGGCGAAGATCCCGATCCCGCCCGGCCCTGCCGGGCTGCTGACGGCCGCCGAAGCGGCGGTGAAGCAGCTCGCCGCAGCGGGAGGCGTCGACGTCGCGGCCCCCACGCACGTGACGACGCCCGCCCAGCGGAACACGCACGACCGGGAGATCATCCTCGTGGCCGTGCTCGGCGCGCTGGCGCTCGCGGCCGGGGCGCGGTACCTGATCCGCCGCAGTCGCTAGAGCGGGCGGTTTTTCTCGTTCGCGCGCTTCTCGGCGCGCTTTTCCTTCAGCGACTTCTGCGGAGCTTTCTTCGCGAGCTTCTTCTGCTTGTCGGCGCCCTTCATGGCGAGAGCTTACGCGGAAGAGCCGGACGGAGCCAGCGAGACGGTTAGGAGCCGCCGCTGTTGCTGACGAGGTGGAGCATCTTGAACATCGGCAGGTACATGGCGATGAGGATGATGCCGACCATGATCCCGACGCCGATCATCATGAGCGGCTCGATGATCGAGGTGAGCGACCCCACCGCTGCGTCGACCTCTTCCTCGTAGAAGTCGGCGATCTTCGTCAGCATCTTCTCGAGCTCGCCCGTCTCCTCGCCGATCTTCACCATCTGGCTGACCATCGGCGGGAACACGGGGTTCTCGATCAACGGCTGCGCGATCGGCACGCCCTCGTGCACCTTCTGGCGGACGCCGGCGAGGGCCTCCTCGACCACCCAGTTACCGGCCGTCAGGCCGGTGATCTCGAGCGCCTTGATGATGTCGACGCCGGCGGCGACGAGCGTCGACAGCGTGCGCGAGAAGCGCGCCATCGTCACCTTGCGCACGGTGTCGCCGATCTTCATCGGGATGCGCAGCTTGAAGCGGTCCCAGTTCTTGCGGCCGATTTCCGTCCGCTTCCACCGGAAGAAGCTCCAGAGGCCGAGTGGGATGAAGAGGAGCACCCACGGTGCGCCCTTCAGCAGGTTCGACGCGTCGACGACGTACTGCGTCAGCTGCGGGAGCTGTCCGTTGAGCGAGGCGAAGATGCCCTGGAAGATCGGGACGAGGAACAGCAGCATGCCGATGAGGACGAGCGTGGCGAAACAGATGACCATGGTCGGGTAGACCATCGCGCTCTTGATCCGGCGCCTGATCGACTCCTGCTTCTCGATCTGGAACGCGACGCGGTCGAGCACGATGTCGAGGATGCCGGCCGCCTCTCCCGCCTCGACCATCGCGACGTACAGGCGCGAGAAGATGCGCGGATGCTTGACCATCGCCTCGGAGAGGAGCAGTCCGCCTTCGACGTCCGTCCGCAGATGCTTCACGACGACCGCGAGCGCCGGATCGTCGGTCTGCTCCTCGAGGATGACGAGCGAGCCGACGACGTTGAGCCCCGCCTCGATCATCGTGGCGAACTGCCGCGAGAAGACCTGGAGGGACTTCGGCTTGACCTTGGCGCCGAACGACATCTTGAGCACGCTGGGCTTGCCTTCGCCGCTCCCGCTGATCTCGCGCAGCGACTCGGCCAGCAGTCCCTTCAGGCGCAGCTGTTCGCGCGCGCCCGCGAGGTCCGGAGCGATGATCTCTCCGGTGAGCTCAGCGCCTTGGGCGTTGATGGCCGAATAGGAGTACGAGGCCATACGAGAGGGCTATCGGCACGCCCACACGGCGGCTTGAGTTATCGATAGAGGAGTGGGCTCCGGCGCCGCGAAGGTCGCCGCCGTGTACAGGAAGCTTGGGGACCCGCAGCGCGAGGTGGACGAGGAGATCGGCCACATCCGGGGCCTCGTCCTCATACGGCAACTGCTCGCCGAGCGCGGCGCGCCGGCGTCCGAGTTGCGCGAATGCGACGCCGTCATCGCGGCCTGCCGCGTGCGCCTGGCGGACATGGCCGTCCGCGCCGGCGCGTTTGCGTCAGCCGCCTGAGGACGGCACGACCGATGTCGGAGCCGGCGGCGTCACCGTCGGCGTCGTGCCGGTCGGGGTCGTCCCGGTCGGTGTCGTCGACACCGGCACCTGTGTGCCCTGCGGCTCGAGCAAGAGCGTGTACCGCGTCCCGCTGGCGGTGTTCTGCAGCGTGAGCGGTGTGCCCACGGTGAGCGTGAGCGCCGGCGCGCCGTCGGCGTAGGAGCCGCCGGCGATCGCCACCTTCGCGCTCTTCTGCGTCAGCGACACGAGGTGGAAGAGGGGCGAGTTGCCCGCCTGCTGGAACACCACGCCCGCGAGCGGGAAGTCGGTGCCGACCGTGACGCTCGTGAGCTCGCCGTTGATCGAGATGACGGCCGTCGTCGGCGGCGGCGCGGGCGGGGTCTTGGGCGCGGTCGTCTTCGTCTTCGGCTGCCCCGTCGAGGACTTCGACGAAGGGCCGGTCGGCGCGGCGGCGACGCCCGACTTCTGGACGGAGTCGAGGAACGGGTCCTTGCTCGCGAAGTTGGCAAACTCGGTCAGCTGCCCCGGGTCGGGCTGAACCTGCACGGAGGCGACGAGCGACGGCGTCGGGGCGGTCGACTGCGCCGAAGGCGGCAGCCCCGCGGACGGGCCCGAAGGCAAAGCCGACGTCGGCGCGGCCGGATTCGGCGCGGGCGGCGTCGACGCGGAGGTCTCGACCACGGGCGCCTTCGCCGTGGAGTTCATCAGCTTCATGGTCTTCGGCACTTCGTACACGAGCACGAGTGCGAGCACGCTGCAGAGGATGATGGCGAGTCGCTTCTGCTTCTTCGCCTTCTCCTGCGCCCGGTCGAGGGCGACGTTCTTCGCCTTGCGCGCCATCAGGGAGTCGCTCCCGCAGCTGTCGGCCCCGACGAGGAAGTCGTTGTCGTCGTGCCGGTCGTGGTTGCGGTCGATGGCGTCGCGGTCGGGCTCGAGGGCGGCGCCGTACACGTACGTGTCGAGCGTGACGGTCGCCTGCAGCCGCTTCCCGAATGGGCTGAGGTTGACGGTGTCGATCGTGAAGATGCGCCCGTTCGCCTCGAGCGCGCCGCTGCGAACGTAGACGAGGTTGCGCAGCCGGTAGAGCAAGTCCGTGACCGTGTAGAAGTTGCCGTCCGCGATCAGCGAGATGTGCACGGTCGAGTACCCCTCGCCGCTGTCGACAGGAGCGGCGGGCTGGATGGACTGCAGCGTCACCCCGGCCGCGTTCGCGGTCTGGTCGAGCTCCAACAGGAGGTCGGGCATGTCCGTGATCGACGGCATCGCGGTCTCGAGCTTGTAGATGTCGGCCGTCTTGATCGTCGGCGCGCCGGTGGCGCCGCGGGCCGTCGCCGCGCGCGAGAGATCGTCGGCGACCTGCTGGCGCACGGCCGCCGTCTGCAGCTTCAGGTTGGCGATGCTCTTCTGCTTCGGGCCGAGCAGCACGAGCCAACCGAGCGCGAGCACGAGCACGCCGCAGACCGCCACCACGATGACGAGCCCGTTCTTCTGGAGGTTCAGGTTGAGGCTCACGTTCTTCTTCACGACGTCGCTCCCGAGGTCGTGGTCGTGCCGACCGGGGGCTGGACGACCGCCGCCGGCGCGGTAGCGCCCTTGATGCCGGAGTTGATCGTGAACGAGACGACGCCGTTTGCGACGCTCGTCGTTGAGAGCGTGACGTCGGTCAGGTCGGGAACGAGCGCCATCCGGGAGAGCAGCCGCGCGACGCCGTCATACGAGTACGTGACGCCCGTCAGCTGGAGGCCGCTCGCCGATGCCGTGGATCCGGGCCCGGTGAGCCCGAGCGAGTTGACCTGGATGTCGCTCGGCAGGACGAGTGAGAACTCGCGCAGGATCCGGTCCCAGGCGATGCGCGTGGAGAGGGCGTTCGAAACAGCCGCGAGCCGCGGCTGCATCTCCTGGGCGACGACGGGCGGCGGAGGCGTGACCTGCGGCGTCTTCGGCGGCAGCGGCGTCGCCGCGAGCTGGATCTTCGCGGCGTTGAGCGTCTTCTGGGCGCTCGAGACGCGCGCCGTCTGGATCAGGTTGCCGCCGCCGATGACGGCGACCGCGACGACGCCGGAGATGGCCGCGGCGAGAACGGCGGGCTGGGGAGCGCTACGGGACGCGGCCTTGGACTCGCTGGGGAGGAGGTTGACGGCGCGCACGGGCCTAGTCCTCGATCCCGAGGCCGATGGCGATTGCGTACGAACCGATGTCCTCGTCGACGGCGAGCTTCTTCGGCACCTTCATGCGAGCGAGCGGGTCGCCGACGCGCACCCGCACGCCGATGAGGCCTTGCAGCTCGGCTGCCAGGCCGGCGAGGCCGGCGGAGCCGCCGGTGATGACGATCTCGCCGATGCCGAGCGACCCGGGCTGATGCTGGTAGAACTGGAGCGAGGACACGAGCTCGCGCGCGAACGCCTGCACCTGGCGGCGCACGGCGTCGACCGCGCCGCGTACTGCTCCGGCGCGATGCCTTCGGGAACGGCCGGCGACTCGAGCGACACGAGACGCTTGAGCTGCTCGACCTCGGACGGCGCAAGGTCGAGCGCGCGCGCGATCGCGACGCTGAGCGTCGCGCCGCCCCACTCGATCACGCGCGTGAACTCGCAGATGCGGCCGTTGGAGACTGCGAATGTGGAGCGATCGTGGCCGATCGAGACCGCGACGAGGGCCGAGTCGGCTTCCGTTTCCTCTGCGCGCGGCGCCCCGAGTGCGCGCAACAGCGCGAATGCCTCGAGGTCGACGCCCGCGAGCGTGATGCCGGCCTTCTTGCACGCGGACACGTAGCGCTCGACGAGCTCGCGGTAGGCGACGACGAGCAGGACGCGCTGCATCGCAGCCCCGTCCTCGTCGAGGCTCTCGCCGAGCAGTGGTAGTCGAGCACCGCCTCGTCGAGCGGGATCGGAAGCGCCTCTTGGGCGCGGAAGCGGATCGCGTTCTCGAGCTGCTTCTCGTCGTCGATGCCCATGAGGTCGAAAACGCGGACGCCGATGCGGTTGCTGGCGATGCCGAGCCGCACGTTCTTGCGCGGAAGCTTGTTCTTGGCGAAGAACTGCTTCAGCGCGATGGCGAGCGCTTCGGGATCGCGCACTTCGCCGCCGACGACGACACCCTGCTCGAGCGGCTGGCGCGCCACCTGAACGAGCTCGGCGGCCCCGTTGTTGACGACACGCGCGGCCGCGAGCTGCGACGCGCCGATCTTCAGGCCCACGAGCCGCTTGACCGTATGGCCGCCGCCGGAGTGCGCTTTCGGAGCCGACTTCGGGAGCGAGATCTTCTTGTCGCGGAGCCGCGTCTTCGGCGCGCGCTCGGCCTTCGCCTTCGGCGCCTTCTCCTGCTTCGGCGCCTTGGGCTTGCCGAGCTCTCGCTTCCAGATGGACGCCTTCGGTGCCGCCTCGGCGGCCGTCGTCTGCGCCGCAGGCACAGGCGCGGGAGCGGGAGCCGGCGCCGCCTCGGGCTTGCGCTCGAGCGCGGGCTCGGGCGCCGGCGCGGGCGGAAGTTCCGGGCCGGCGAGCCAGGGCTCGGCGGGCCGCTCCTCGGCCTCGACCTGACGCAGCGCCTCGTCCGCGAGAGCGCGGATCTGCGCGCTCCGCGCTTGGCTGCGGCGCAGCGAGATGTCCTTGTGCCAGATCGAGTCGCTCTTCGGCCGCTCCTCGCCGTCCTCGCCCTTGCGCCGGAAGCTGATCTCCTTCTTCCAGATCGAGATCGGCGGCGCCTGCGGGTCGTCGGTCGACGCCACTGCGCCGGCGACCGGCTGCACGTCCGAGGCTGGCTTGCGACGGAAGCTGATCTCCTTCGTCCAGATCGACTCGCCCGTCGCGAAGGGCGACGACGGAAGGAGTCCTTCCACCGGCACGTCGAGTGTCGACGCAGGAGCTGCAATGTCGACGAACGGCGCAGGTGCGGGCGGCGCAAGCGGCATTGTGGCCTCGACGGGTGCCGGCGCGACGACGACCGGCGCGGGTACCTCGACGATCGGCGCCGGCGCGTCCACGGCAGCCGCCTTCTCCTTCTTGCGTCCGCCGATCTCCTTCTTCCAGATCGACTGCTTCTTCGCAGCCTCCGGCGCGACTGCTTGCGCAGGCCTCGCGACGACCGTGGACGGAGCGACCTGCGCCGCCTCCGCGAGCTTGTGCTGGAACGCGAGCTCCTTCACGCGGAGCGACTCCGCCGTCTCCGGGAGATCGTCGTTCTTCTTGCGCTTGAAGCTGAGGTCCTTCTTCCAGATCGAGTCGCTCATGCTCCGCCTCCTGCGACGCGCAGGCCGGACGCCGACTGGTGCGGCGGCGGGGGCGGCGCGCTGAGCTCGAGTGCGGCCATGACGCCGCGGACGTCCATTCCGGAGCGCTCGAGGATGCCGGCGAGGATGTCGCGCCGGTTCGTGTGCGCGAATGCGTCCTCGGCGTTGACGACGCGCCGCAGCGTGAGATCGGCGAGCGCCTGCTCCATCGTCTGCATGCCGCGCGCGGTATTGGTCTGCATGATCGAGTAGACCTGCTCGATCTTCGCCTGACGGATGAGGTTCCGGACCGCGTCGTCGGGAAGCAGGATCTCGAGCGCCGCGACGCGGCCCTGACCGTCGGCGGTCGGCAGTAGCGCCTGCGTGACGATGCCCTGCAGCGAGTTCGCGATCATGATCCGGACCTGCTCCTGCTGCTCGGCCGGGAAGACGTCGATGATCCGGTCGACCGTCGACGACGCGCTCTGCGTGTGCAGGGTCGCGAACACGAGGTGACCGGTCTCGGCTGCGGTGAGCGCGGTGGAGATCGTCTCCATGTCGCGCATCTCGCCGACGAGGATGATGTCCGGGTCCTGGCGCAGCGCAGCCTTGAGCGCGTCGCCGAAGCTGAGTGCGTCCGGCCCGATCTCGCGCTGGTTGACGATGCAGCGCTTGTGCCGGTGCACGAACTCGATCGGGTCCTCGATGGTGAGGATGTGTTCCGAGCGGTTGCGGTTGATCTCGTCGAGAATCGCTGCGAGCGTCGTCGACTTACCGGAACCCGTCGGACCGGTGACGAGGACGATCCCGCGCGGCTTCTCCGAGAAGGTATGCAGGACGCCCGGGAGTCCGAGCTCCTCCAGCGCCTTGATCTCCTGCGGGATGAGACGGAAGGCCGCGCCGACCGACTCGCGCTGGTAGTAGACGTTGACGCGGAAGCGCGCAACGCCGGGGAGCGCATAGGCGAAGTCGAGCTGGCGCTTCTGCTCGAAGAGCTTCTGCTGCTCGCTCGACAGGATCCTGTACATGAGCGAGCGCGTGTCGTCCTGCGTGAGCGGGTCGAAGCCGTCGGCGCGCAGGATCTCCCCGCGGACGCGGTAGACGGGAGGGCTGTCGGTCGTGACGTGCAAGTCCGACGCGTTGAGCCCCACCATCTGCTCGAGCAGATCGTCGATCGAGGTGAGTTGCGGCATTCTCGCCGGGGCTATCGGCACGTCGCTGGGACGGCTTGAGCAGTCATGCGTTCACCCACGGTGAGTGAGACGAATCCCCCGAACGGGGCTACGAGCTGTTGAGTGACCCCGCCGATAGACATCGAGCCATTCGCCATCGATCCCGCTCGGAAGGAGTTTCCAGAATGATCAGCAAGATTCAGACGCGCCTGGCTCGTGAGGAAAGCGGCTTCACCCTCATCGAGCTCCTGGTCGTCATCGTGATCCTCGGCATCCTGGTCGCGATCGCGGTGCCGTCCTACCTCAGCTTCCGCGGCAACGCGCAGGATGCGGCAGCGCAGTCGAACGTCCGCTCGGCGATCCCGGCCGCTGAGGCCTGGTATCAGGACACCGCCGGCGGCAACAGCACCTACGCCGGCCTCAACAACGCCGCCCTGGCGAAGGAAGCCCCCGGCGTCTCGCCGAAGGTGAACGTCAAGGTCCTCGGCACCGGCGCGGCGTACTGCCTCTCCGACGACGAGGCCGTCGGTCACGGCGCCTTCTACGTCGGCGGCGACAGCACCAAGATCACCCAGACCTCGCCGGTCACGCCCGTCGCGACCGTCACCAAGGTCAACGGCACCTCCGCCACGGGTGGCGCGGACGCCTGCAACGCCCTGTCGTAAGCATCAGAACCTGCTCGAACTGCGAGAGGGCGCCGGAGACGGCGCCCTCTCTCGTTTCGGCCTTCACCCACTTGGGGCTACGCCCGTTTGGGTGAGCCGTCGATACGGCAAGCGATGTTGCACGGCCTCTCCATCCGGATCGTCGCCCTCGCGATCCTCCTCCTTTGCCTCGGGCTGGGCGCGACGTCGTACCTGACCGCGCAGGGCCACGCACAGGACAAGACGGCGCTCGACCACGTGCGCTCCGCGGTGCTGGCCACCGAGGCGTGGTACCAGGACCCGTACGGCGGGCACGGCTCGTACAGGCAGTTGAGCTCAGCCGGGCTGATGCAGGAGGCGCCGGCCGTCTCCGCGAAGGTCGGGGTCACCGTCCTGGCCGGAGGCCGCGCCTACTGCCTCCACGACGTCGAGGCTCGCGGGCACTCGGCCTACTACGTCGGCGGCGCGACCCGCCTCCTGACAGCACCTCGGCGGCGGCGACGCCGTATCAGGTGACGCTCGTGCACTCGACGGACGCCGACGCGGCCGCCGTCTGCTCCTCGATGTCGTAGGAGCCCGGTCATCCCTCGAACGAGGGTCACCCACCGCGGCTAGCCCGTCGATACGCCGAGTGATGCTTCGCGCACTCGTCAAAGGCTCGCACGCGAAGAGAGCGGCATGACGCTCATCGAGCTGCTCGTCGTGAGCGCGATCCTCGGCATTCTGACGTCGGTCGCGACGCCGTCGTATCTCGGATTCCGCGACAACGCGAACAAGACGGCCGCGTCCGCGAACGTCTACGCGATCGTCCCCGACATCGAGTGGTACGCATTCGACAACTACGCGGGGTCGCCGGCGTCCCGCGACCCGGACTACAACGGCAGCGACGCCGCCTACACCGGCACGAACGCCGACACCGGCTACCAGGACATCAACGCCAGCCACGACTTCATGTCCATCCTGCAGTCGAAGTACGACCCCTCCATCGCCTCGAGCAAGTACACCTGGGATCCGGCAGGATGGTCGCCGGCGGCCGGTTCGACCGACGCCACCGACTTCTGCGTCTACACGACCGTCGGGCCAGTATTACGGGGCCAAGCACGGGCCTGCCGGAGCGATCACCACCGGCAAGACGATGCACCTCGGCGCCAACGGCGACTGTTACGCCTCCTAGCGCGTCTTAACGCAGTTCTCCCGTAAAGCGGCCACCCGCGCATGCCGATAGGAAGAGCGTGGACATGACCGTCAGCCGCCCGATCAAGATCTTCGCGCTCGTCGCGGTCATCGCCGCGGCCGGAGGCGCGTCGATGCTCGCCCTCAAGCCCAAGCAGGCGGCCGCGCCTCCCGTCCTCGTCAGCAAGCCCGCGGCCCCCACGACCACGATCGCGACGGCGCCTCATCGGACGGCGACGACCGCCGCCACGACGAAGCCCGCGACGCCGGCCCACCGGCCGGCGAAGCCGAAGGCGACGCAAACCCCCAAGGCGCCTGCGGTCGCGAAGAACGGGCTGCCGACGGTGATCGACCAGGCGTTCCGGTCGCATCGCATCGTCGTCGTCTCCGTCTTCGATCCCCAGTCCGCGACCGACGCGATCTCGTACGCCGAGGCCAAGGCTGGAGCGTCCGATGCGCGCGTCGGCTTCGTCGGGATCAGCCTCCTCGACAGCCCCCTCTCGTCAGCGCTGACGTCGGCCATGCCCGGCGGTGGGCTCCTGCCGGCGCCGGGCGTCCTGATCTACCGGCGACCGGGGACCCTCGTCCAGCGGATCGACGGGTTCACCGACCGCGACGTCGTCGCCCAGGCGGCGGCCGCGTCGGTGACGGCACCGCCGTTCACCGGAACCGGGGCGTGAGCCTCCTCCGCCCGCACCCCGCCGCCCGCGAGCTCTTCGTCCGGCACGCGAAGCGCGACGGTCACTCCATCGCAGTCCTGCGCGCCGTCGACTATGGCGACTCGTGCGTCGTCGAGACCGAGGTCTACCCCCCGCAGGGCAACCCGGTCCAGCCGGGGCCGTACACGTTCGCCGACGCCCACCAGGCGACGGCATTCGTCACCGAAGCAGTCGAGTCGTTGATGTATCTCGGCTGCGACGTCTACGCCGAGTAGGCCATGACCGGCCTTGCTCGTCCACGCGGTCTCGTGGGCTCGACCGCCTTGGCAGTGCTGGCCGCGATCGGCGTGAGCTGGTACCGCGGAGCGCTCGGGGACTATCCGCACGACGCCGCCGCAGCAGTCGACGCCCTTGCCGGTGGGCACGTCCTGCGCGCGCTGACCGTCCATCCGCAGCCGCTGATGGGGCCGGTCGCGATTCTCGCCCGCGCGCCGTTCGTCGCCGTCGGCCACGTGCTCGGCGCCGGCAGCCTCGCGAGCTACCGCATCGGTGCGATTCCCTGCCTCGTCGCCGCCGGCCTGCTCGGCGTCGTCCTGCTGCGCGCGTTTCCCCAGGCCTCGAGGCGATGGCCGGTGGCCGTCCTCGTCGTCCTGCTCGCGGTTGCGTCTCCCGCGGCCACGAACGCCGTCCAGCTCGGCCATCCAGAGGAAGTCCTTTGCGCCGCGTTGAGCGTTCTGGCCGTCGTCGCCGCGATGCGCAGCCGAATCGTCGCCGCTGCCGTGCTGCTCGGGTTGGCGCTGGCAACGAAGCAATGGGCCGTCATCGCGCTGCCACCGGTGGCGCTTGCGGTCGGACGGCCGTACAGGTGGCGCGTCGTCGGAGCCGCGGCCGGCCTGGCGGCGCTTCTGACCCTGCCGCAGGTGCTCGCCGACCCGCGCGGCTTCGCATCGGTGTCGCAGCACGCGGCGACGGCGACGAACGGCGCCTTCGTGCAGAGCTGGTGGTATCTCGTCGGCCACACCCTCCCGGGCTGGCTCGCGCGGTCGACGCATCCGGCGATCGTGCTGGCGGCCTTCCCGCTCACGGTCATCGCCTACCGGCGCGGACTCCGACCAGAAGACGTGCTCCCGCTGCTCGCGCTGCTGTTCCTCGTCAGGTGCGTCCTCGACCCCGTGGACAACTACTACTACCACCTGCCGTTGCTGCTGACGCTGCTCGCCTGGGACGTGAAGATGCACCGCCGTCTTCCGTACACGACGCTCGCCGCGACCGTTTCCCTGATCGTCACGAACAGCTTCCTGACGGGGACGGCCGCGAGCGCCTTCTATCTCGTCTGGACGGCTGCCCTGGCCGCCTTCCTCGTGTCGGTGCTCCGACGACTCACGGTCGCCGGCTCCCAGGCCGTTGGCCAAGCGCCTTACGCGCTCGGGCAAGCGGCGTAGCGAGGATCTCAGACCGAGACGCGGGCGAGCTCTTCGACCGAGGTCAGCCCGGCGGCGACCTTGGCGAGCCCGTCGTCCCAGATCGTCCGCATGCCGGTCGCGAGCGCCGCGCGCTCGATCTCCTCACGCTGCGCCTTCGCAGCGGCGAGGGCGGCGAGCTCCTCGGTCATCTCGAGGAGCTGGAAGATGCCGATCCGGCCGCGATAGCCGGTCTGGTTGCAGCGCGGGCAGCCGCGCTTGCGGTAGAAGGCCATGCCGTCGACCGAGGCGGCGACGTCCGGAGAGACGCGCGCGGCGATCAGCTCGTCGACGGACGGGCTGTACATCTCGCAGCAGTGCGTGCAGAGCTTGCGGGCGAGCCGCTGGGCGAGAACGCCGCTGACGGCCGCACCGGTGAGGAACGGCTCCACGCCCATCTCGTTCAGGCGGGTGAGCGCGCCCGGGGCATCGTTCGTGTGCAGCGACGAGAGCACGAGGTGACCTGTGAGCGCCGCCTCGATCGAGATCTTGGCGGTCTCGCCGTCGCGGATCTCGCCCACCATCACCACGTCGGGATCGGAGCGGAGGATCGACCGCAGCGCGGCGGCGAACGTCATGCCGGCGCGGTTGTTGATCTGGACCTGGTTGACGCCGCTCATGCGGTACTCGACCGGGTCCTCGACGGTGATGATGTTGATCTCGGGACGGTTGATCTGGCTGAGGCAGGCGAACAGCGTCGTCGACTTGCCGGCGCCGGTCGGGCCGGTGACGAGGATCGCGCCGTTCGGGCGGGTGACCAGCCTCGAGAGCTGGTCGCGCATCTCCTCGGAGAGGCCGAGCTCGGTCAGCGTCGGCGGCCGCCGCGACTTGTCGAGGAGGCGCATGACCATCTTCTCGCCCTCGACCGTCGGCAAGGTCGCCACGCGGATATCGAGGTTGCGCCCGGCGGCGGCGGCGTTGAGCGAGATGCGCCCGTCCTGCGGCTTGCGCCGCTCGGCGATGTCCATCTTCGCGAGCACCTTCAGGCGGGTGGTCACGCCGGGGATGAGCCGCTTCGGAATGCGCTGCATCTCGTTGAGCACGCCGTCGATCCGGAACCGCACGACGAGCGCGTCCTCCTGGGGCTCGAAATGGACGTCGGAGGCGCCGTCCTCGGCGGCCTGGAAGAGCACGGAGTTGACGAGGCGGACGAGCGGGACGTCCGAAACGCCGTCCTCGGCCTCGAGATCGGTGTGCTCGCTCTCGGCGGGCTCGTAGTCGTCGTCGCTCGTCATCGGCCAGCGCGACGCGCGCGCCGAACGCCTCCGAGTTGCGGACGAGCTTCCGGACGGCGCCGAGAATGTCCTCCCGCGAGGCAACCCCGAGCTCGACCGGGTGGCGGGTGCCGAGGCGGAGCTCATCGATGCCGTGCAGGTTGGCCGGGTCGGCGACCGCGACCATGAGGGTGTCGCCGCGGAGCCCGTACGGGATGGCGATGACGCGCTCGAGCACGTGCAGCGGGATGAGGCGTGCGGCCGCCTCGTCCACTTCCGCGAGGGCGAGGTCGACGAGGGGGAGCTGATGGCGGGCGGCGAGGATCCGGGCGATGCCGTCGCTCGAGGCGATGCCCTCCTCGACGAGCGCCTGGGCGAAGGAGCCGGTCTGCCGAGCGCGTCCGCGGACGACTGCGAGCTCGTCGGCCGGCACGAGCTGCGTGGCGGCGAGCAGGTCGGCCACGAGCTCGGCGAGCTCGTTGACCCCGTACTCGCCGCCGAGCGGCGCGCGGAGGCCGCCGCCCGTCGGCAGGACGGTACGGAGGAAGGGGGGTTCCTGGCTCTGGTCGCTCATCCGATCCCTCGATTGAGGTATCGGCAGGAGGCGGTGAGGCCATTAGGGGGTTCGGCCGGTGACAGACATCCCCCGGATGAGGGTGATCCGACTCCCAGAGCCTAAAGCGGGCGCCTGCGGCTACCGAAATCGATAGGAGCGATGCCATCGTTCACCCTGCGCGCGCGCCTGCAGCCCCAATCGGGGTTCACCCTCGTGGAGATGCTCGTCACGATGGTCGTGATGGGGTTCGTCATGGGCGGCCTCGCGAACATCTTCATTTCGGGGTCGCGGGCGAGCTCCGACGGGCAGGCCCGCCTGACGAGCCAGCAGAACGTCACAGTCGCGCTGACCCGGCTCGAATACGACGCCCGCTGCGCGGCGACGGCGACCCTCCTGAACAAGAGCGGCTCGAACGGCGGCGGCGTCTATCTCAGCATCCCGTCCCAGTGCACGCACTCGACCGGCAACGTCAGCTGGTGCGTGACGAGCGGCAGCCTCGTCCGCTACGCCGCGACGACGTGCACCGGCACCGGCGTGACCCTCGCCTCGAGCGTGACTTCAGCGACGCCATTCTCGTGTTACACGCCCACGGGGGCCGTGGACCCGCAGCTGGTGGTGGCGCTCAGCGTCGACTCGGGCGGGACGTCGGACGCGACCTCCGCGACCGACTACATCACCATGCACAACGTCCCGGCGACCTACAGCTCCCCGGTCACGACCGCCCTTCCGGCGACGACGATCACCGTCGGCAGCACCACCGCCGCAGGATTCAATTCCCCGCCTCCGGCACGCTCAACACTCCTCAAGGAGTCATCACCTACACCGGGACGACGCCGACGACATTCACCGGCGCCACCGGCGGCACAGGCACTCTCGCCGCGTTCGCTCCTGTCGTGTGGGCCGGTGGTTGTTCGTGATGCGCCGGCTCCTGCAGCGCATCGCACGGGATGACCGCGGGGTCGCCCTCGTCATGGCGCTCATGCTCATGCTCATCCTTGGCGGCACAACCGCGGCGCTCGTCATCCCGGGCGCGGTCAACCAGCGCAACTCGCTCAAGTCCGCGGACGCGAAGCAGGCGTTCGCGCTCGCCGAGACCGCAATGGCCTACGGGCAGGGCGCGGTCTTTGCGGGGGACGTCCCGCTGCAGGGAACGGCGACACCGCAGTCCGTCTCCGCGCCCGGCGGCGGCAGCGCGACCTGGTCGGCGACGTTCTCGGGCGGTCCTTGCAACTGCACGTGGTCGCTGACGTCGGTCGGACTGGCCGACGGCGTGTCACGCTCCATCACAGAGGTCCTTTCGACTGCGTCGTCGACGTCGACGGCCGACTACAACGTCTGGAACTACCTCTATGCCGACGGCACCGGATCGTGCACTTCGATCAGCGGCAGCGTCAGCATCACGGTGCCGATGCTGCTCCGCGGTGACCTCTGCCTCGGCGGCAGCCTCAGTTTCACCGGCAGCTCGCTCAAAGTGGGCGGCAGCCTCACTACGAGCGGCAGCGCGAAGATCGGCTCGGCCGGGTCGAAGATCTTGACGCTGCAGGTCGGCAACAAGTGCAACTCCGTCACCGCCGGGACGGGAGTTTGCGACGGCAACCACTCGCCGGTCTACGCGAGCTCGGTCAGCCCCACGCTCGACGTCACGCCGCAGATGCCGTGCATCGGCCAGCCGAGTACCTGGGACCCTCAGTGCAGCGCCAACAACAACCCTCCCGACAACGGCAACTGGGCCGAGCTCGCCGCGGCCTACACCACCCAGGCGGGCCTCACGAAGACCGGGTGCCCGGCAAACCTGTTCGACAACGATGCGACGCTGAATAACAGCGACGCCTCGATCTCCTCCGTGATGTTCGGCAACACCGACTACGACTGCAAGGTCGGATCGAACGAGATCAAGTGGACACATTCGACCAACTCGCTCTTCGTCAGCGGCACCCTCTTTTTCGACGGCAGCCTCAACCTGAGCGGGACCGTTACCTATTCCGGCCAGGCAACGATGGACTTCACCGGCGGTATCGGCACGACCGGGAGCGCGAAGTTCTGCGGCATTACGAACTGCACGACCTCCTGGCAGCCCGACACGAATGGGATCGTCTTCGTCGCCGGATGCTGGGCCAACTCGACCGGGAGCTCGCTCACGACCTCGGGGTGCGTAAACATCGGCGGGAGCTCGCAGGTCCAGTTCGCGGCCTACGTCACCACGAACTACTCCATCGCCGGCAGCGCCTCGAACATGGGGCCTGTGCTCGCCAATTCGCTCAGCCTGGGCGGAAGCACGAGCTCGCTGATCCCGTTCCACAACATGCCGCCAGGGACGCCGAGGAACACCGACCTCGTCCCCCACCCCGCGGTCATCGACAGCTGGTCCGGCTAAAGCCGGGCGGCGCCGCAGCCGATCCCTGAGCCGTGGACCTGAATGGCCTGCTCAGGCACGCGGTCGAGCTGGGGGCGAGCGACATCCACCTCAAGCTCGGGCGGTCGCCCGTCCTTCGCCGGGACGGCGGCCTCGTCGCGCTCGACACCGCCCCGCTCGACGAGGCGGCACTCCTGTCCATCCTCGACAGGGTCGGCGCCCGCTCCCCCGAGCGGCGGGCCCTCTTCGAGACCACCGGCGACCTCGACATCGCCTACCAGGACGAGGATCTCCCGCGCTTCCGCGTCAACGCCTACCGCCAGCGCGGCGCCACGAGCTTCGCCTTTCGCGTCATCCCCAAGAACGTGCCCACGCTCGAGCAGCTCGGAATCCCGGACGTCGTCAAGACGCTCGCCGACGAGCACCGAGGCCTGATCCTCGTCACCGGGGCCACCGGCTCGGGAAAGACCACGACCCTCGCCGCGATGATCGACCACATGAACAAGACGCGCACGCAGCACATCATCACGATCGAGGACCCGATCGAGATCCTCCATCCCGACCAGGGCTGCATCGTGAACCAGCGCGAGATTGGCCTGGATACGACCGATTTCAGCCAGGCGCTGCGCCGTGCCCTCCGCCAGGACCCGGACATCATCCTCATCGGCGAGCTGCGCGACGCCGAGACGGCCCAGACCGCGCTCCAGGCGGCGGAATCGGGCCACCTCGTGCTCTCGACGCTGCACACGATCGACGCCGCCGAGACGGTCGCCCGCATGGTCGAGTTCTTCCCGCCCGAGAAGCAGCAGGTCATCCGCGCGATCATGGCCGGCGTTCTCCGCGGCGTGGTCAGCCAGCGGCTGCTCCCACGCGAAGGCGGCGGACGGGTCGCCGCGATCGAGGCAATGGTCATGAACGCGCGCATCGCCGAGCTCATCCGCGAGGGCCGCGCCGATGAGATCACCGACGCGGTCGCCGAGGGCGAGTACTTCGGCATGCAGACCTTCACGCAGGCGCTCATCCAGCTCGTGCTCTCGGGCTCCGTCGACCGCGAGACGGCCGCGAACGCGGCGACGCACCGGCACGACTTCCTCGTCTCGCTCGAGCGCGCCGAAAAGATCCAGCGGGCAGCGGACGCAGCCGACGAGCCGGCGCCGGCCCCGTCGGCGGAGCCCGAGCAGCATCAGCCCGAGCAGCTCGAGACCGGCCTGCGCATCGTCCCCGCGGGGTGACCATGAAGCGCGCCGCGCTCCTCGCCCTCGTCCTCCTCGCCGCCATCGTCGCCGGCGGCGCCCGCGCGGACACCTTCACGGTCGTCCCGACCCCGCTCGTCACGCCGTTGGCTCCGGACGCGACCGCCACCGTGGCGCCGCTCCCGTACTCAGCAGCTGCTCTCGCTCTGGCAGCAGGCCGGCGCCCAGTACGACGTGCCGTGGCAGGTGCTGGCCGCGATCAACAAGATCGAGTCGAACTTCGGGCGGAACATGGGCCCGAGCTCGGCCGGCGCCATCGGCTGGATGCAGTTCATGCCGTCGACCTGGATGCGCTGGGGCGTGGACGCGAACGGCGACGGCATCGCCGACCCGTGGAACGCGGCGGACGCGATCTTCTCGGCCGCGCGCTACCTCGCCGCAGCAGGCGCCCCCACCGACCTGCACCGGGCCGTCTTCGCCTACAACCACGCCGACTGGTACGTGAACGAGGTGCTCTCGCTCGCCGACCTCTATCAGACCGACGGCTCCGTCGCCTTCTCGCTCGACCGGATGCAGCAGAACCTCGACGGGGACAGGCAGGCCGTCGTCGACGCCGCCGCGCGCCTGCAGCTGCTCCAGGCGCGCGAGGCCCGCACGACCCTCCTCTCGGATCGCCTCGCGCTCCAGCCGGCGGTGGCGCACGCCTCGAATGCGCTTGCCGCGGCCCGTCGCGCGCTCGCCGGCGCCCAGCAGTCCTCGGCGGCCGCCTCGTTCTCGCCCGCGGGCTCGGATCTGCTGGCCGGCGCGACCTATCAGGATGGGTACGCGTTCCCGGTCGGCGGCGGCCCCGGGGTCGTCTCTGCCTCCCACACCCACCACGACTACCCGGCAGTGGACATCGCCGCACCGCTCGGCTCGCCCGTCTATGCCCTGTCGAACGCGACGGTGATCCGCTCGTGGACCTATAACGACCCCACGTGCGGCATCGGCCTGACGATGCAGACGACCGACGGCCAGACCTGGACGTACTGCCACATGGCCGTCCTCGACCCGAGCGTCGTCCCGGGCGCCCAGCTCACGGCCGGGCAGCAGGTCGGCCTCGTCGGCGCCACCGGGGACGCCAGCGGCCCGCACCTCCACCTCCAGCTCCAGCCTGCGACCGCCTGGCCGCAGCAGGAGGCCTGGTTCCAGGCCTTCGCCGGCACGGCGTTCACCTGGTCGGACGCGCCCACAGCCGGCATCAGGACGCCTGCCGTGGTCGTGGTGGCCGACCGGTCGCTCATGCCCTCCTCGGGACGGGTGTTCGCGGTCGTCCCGCAGACCCCGGTCATCCTCTTCAGCCGCGGCTGATTTCTGCCGAAAAGAAAGGCATGCGCCGGCTCTTCTTCATCGCCGCCGTCGTCGCCGCGCTAGCGATGACGGCGATCAGCTTCGCCGCCAGCCGCCAGTTGGCGGTCGCACCCACGAGCGCGTCCCGGCTGCCGTCCACGCCGATGACCCTCGTCGTGCCGGACATCCGGCGGGAGGCGTTCGTCTTCGCGAAGGGCCAGCTCCAGGACGCGGGCTTCGCCTGGAAGGTCATGGGCGGCGCCCCGGGCTATCCGGCCAACATCGTGGTCACGCAGTCGCCCGCAGCGGGGACGAGGCTCATCGACACCGGGGCGCCGCTCATTCGGGTGACCCTGGAGCGCAACAAGCAGTCCGGCCCGAAGGGCGAGCCGGAGGACACGTCGCCGTACTCCGCGACCGCCGTCCGGCTGGCGGGCTCGAGCTGACGTGACGCTCGCGGCGATCGCACTCGCTCCCGGCCTGGCTCTCGGCTCCTTCCTCAACGTCGTTGCGGCCCGCGTTCCCCTGCGCCGCTCGATCGTCAGCCCGGGATCAGCCTGTATGGCCTGCGGGCATGAGCTGGCCTGGTACGAAAACGTGCCGCTCCTGTCCTACGCCGCCCTGCGCGGCCGCTGCCGCTCGTGCCGTGCCCGGATCGGCCTGCGCTACCCGGCGGTCGAGCTCGTGGCCGGCCTGCTCGTGGCCGGGAGCGTCTGGAAGTTTGGCTTTCACCTCGAGGCGCTCGTCGCCTCGTTCTTCTGCCTCGCTCTCGTCGCCGTCTCGGCCACCGACCTCGAGCACCGGATCATCCCGAACCGGATCGTCGTGCCGGCCGCGGCGATCGTGCTCGTCGCACAGACGGCGCTGAAGCTGAGCCCGGAGTGGGCAATCGCCGCGTTCGGCGCCTCCGGCGTCCTCCTCCTCGCAGCCCTCGTCTATCCCGCCGGCATGGGCATGGGCGACGTGAAGCTCGCCCTGCTCCTGGGCGCGATGCTCGGGCGGACGGTGCCCATCGCGATCCTCCTCGGGATGGTCGCCGCTCTGGTGCCGGCGGTTGTCATGTTTGCCCGGCACGGCGCAGCCGCCCGGAAGATGGGGATCCCACTCGGCCCGTTCCTCGCCCTCGGCGCGGTGGTCGCGCTCTTCGCGGGCCATCCGCTCCTCCACCTCTACCTCCACCGCTAGCCCATGCGGACGATGCTGACGCGGCTGCAGGGCGAGCGGGGGCAGGGCCTCATCGAACTCGTCGTCGCGATGGTCGTGATCACGGTCGCCGTGCTTGCGCTCATGGCCGCCTACGACGAGGGGTTCGTGTCGCTGCACAAATCGGCGCGGACGAATGCGGCGGCGACGCTTGCCGAGACGCAGCTCGAGCTGTACAGCTCCCTGCCCTACACGGGCGTCGGTCTCGACTCGACGAAGCTCGGGACCGCGAAGGCGTCGGACAGCACGTACCTGACCGACTACAACAGCCTCACCCCCACCGGCCCCGACGTCACCATCCCGGGCTGCGGGACGAGCGCGAACTGCCTGCCGGTGCAGAGCCCGAACCCGACCGGGAGCGACGGCCGCACGTACAAGGTGGAAACATTCATCCAAACCGTGACGCAGAGCGCCCCGACCGGCACGACGCAGGAACGTGTGGTCACGGTCATCGTGCGCGATCCGTCACAGAGCGGGACGCCGATCGTGTACGAGGCGAGCGCCGCGTTCGACGCGGGGCCGACCTCGTAGCTACGCCACGCGCGAAACGGCTTCGATGAGCCGGATCGCGCCCCGCTCGACGCCACGGGCGGCGCCGGGGTGGCTGAGCTCGCCGCGGAGAAGCTTCTCCACCGCCCGCCAGGTGAACGGCAGGCGCGCGAGCGCGAACGTCGTGCGCGGGAAGCGGTCGAAGGCCCGCTTCGCGCCCCAGCCCGCGCGCGTGAGCGGGGTGATGGAGCGCTCGACCGCGGCCGCATACGACGGCAGGTCGCCGGCGAGCACCGCCTCGGCGACGAGCTTCGCCGAGAGGAATGCCTCGTACATGCCGTCGCCGGAGAAGGGGTCGACGAGAGCGGCCGCGTCGCCGATCACGGCGGCATTCCCACGCACGAGCGGGCCGCCGCGGCGCATCGGCAGCCGGTAGCCACGCGTCGCGGTCGCGCTCTCGGGGTCGATCCCGTATGCCTCGCACATGCGCCGCAGGTGCGCGCGCAGCCGCGGGCCTTCGCTCGCCCACCCGCCCACGCCGACGTTGACGTGGTCGCCCTTGGGGAAGATCCAGCCGTACCCGCCGGGGACGGACGCAATCTCGAGCGTCATCGTGCGCGCGTACCGCTCGTCGCGGGGGAAGTTCGCCTCGAGGGCGACCCCGTGCACGACGTCGCCGGCGAGGCCGAGCTGCTTCGCGCTCGTGCCGTTGCAGCCGTCCGCGCCGATGACGAACTCGGCGTCGAGCTCGCGCACGTCGACGGTCACGCCCTGGCGCACTTCCGCGCCCGCCTCCACTGCGCGCTCGAGCAGGAAGTGGTCGAGCCGCTTGCGCTGCGTCATGTACGCGAGTGGCGCGTGCGCGTGGCGAACGAAGCGCGGGCCGTAGTCGAGACTGCACTCGATCCGGTCGATCACGTCCTCGACGACGGGCTCGATCGAGAACGGGAGCAGGCGCGCGGCGCGCAGCGTGACGCCGCCGCCGCACGGCTTGTCGCGCGGGAAGCGCGCCTTGTCGAGCAGAAGCACGCGCGCGCCCGCGCGCGCGAGGCGGTAGGCGGCGGTCGACCCGGCGGGGCCGGCGCCGACGACGGCGACATCGTGGGCGGGCATGGACGGAGGCTACAATCGGCGCCCCGGGGGTGTGCCCGAGCGGCCAAAGGGAACGGGCTGTAAACCCGTCGGCTCAGCCTACGGAGGTTCGAATCCTCCCGCCCCCACTCACGATTCCTGTGTCATCGCGATCGACGTCTCGCCCGCGGTGACCGGGATCTGTGCGAGCAGCTTCCCGACCCGCGTCCACCAGGCGGACGTGATCGTCCCCGATGAGCTCCACTTGACGTGGAAGTCGGTGCCGACGCGCGGACGGATGATCGCTACGGGCGCCGCGCCGCCCGACTTCGTCTGGAAGACGGCGCCGGTCGCTCCCGACGGCACGGCCATCGGCCCGAGCGACTTGCCGCTGCGGATCCAGAACGCCGAGGCGATGACGCCGGTCGCAGGAACCATGTTCAGCTCGATCTCGTCCGCGCCGATCGGCGCGGTCGCAGCACCGATCGTCTGACCGCCGACGGTGAAGGAGACGGTTGCACCGGCGGTGGCCGGGTTGCCCGGCTTCGCCGTCGAAGTGGCCCAGCTCGGAAGCGGCGCACCGAGTGGCGTGATGCAATCGCGGTATTCCTTCTTGCTCTTCGTCTTCGGGTCGATGTCGACTGGCGAGCCGGGTCTGCTGTCGTAGAAGCCGGCCTCCTCGGTTCGCGGGTGCGTCTTCAGGAACGTGCACATGTGCTTGACGAACGTCGGGTCGTCGACGTAGAGGCCCCATTCGGGCACCGCGAACGGGCGCCCGTGTCCGATCGATGCGGTGTAGAGGGCTTCGAGACCGGTCCACGGAGCGGTGTCGGTGAGACTCTCGTCGAAGATGTCGCCGGCGTCGACATCGACGTAGGCCGCCCCCGGGTAGTAGTTCTCCGGCTCGTTCGCGGCGATGCGCGGGTTGCCGCGGGCGATCGGGCTCCACACGATGCGCAGGCGCGGGAACGGATTCGAGGCGAGGTCCTGCGAGATGCGGGGCAGGCCGAGCGCCTTCAGCTTCGCGTTGATCGACGCGGCCGAGCCGCCGTGGAGGATGAGGTAGATGCGCGCGAACGCTTTCCGATAGTCGGCGGGCGAGTGGCCGGGCTTCGCCGACCCGTTCGCTCGGAACCCGGACCAGAGGTTGATGTAGTTGTTCATCTCGGCCATCGGGCGGACGTAGATCGCCTTCCCCCATTGCGCGATCGCCTGGTTCAGCCCGATCAGGTAGCCGTCGCCCTTCCCGGCAGCGATCTGCGCGGGCGTGATCGCCTCCTTGTGTGACGTTCCCTTCGCCGTGCCGAGGTGGACCATCGGAATCGGTGTCAGCGTCCCGAACAGGCTCACGAATGGCGAGCCGTACGAGAGGCCCTGCCCCCACCCGAGAAACGCCTGGTGCACCGTCGAGTCCTGGCCGGTCAGCGTCTGGAAGCGCGGCAGGTCGCCGGTGATTCCGAGCAGCGGCTTCGCCTGCGCGGAGGACGCGAACGCGAGCGCGGTCAGACCGACCGCGACAAAGGTGCCCCACCGACCCACTAGGTGAAGTATCGGACGCCGGGACGGAATTTGAAAGGCGCCGATACGATGAGCGGCGCCAACCAGCCCTCTTAGCTCAGTTGGTAGAGCACCTCCATGGTAAGGAGGGGGTCAACGGTTCGAGTCCGTTAGAGGGCTTCGAAAAGCCCCGCACAGCGGGGCTTTTTTCTTCGTGCGGCTTGCAGAGTTCTCTGGATGCTCGGTTATGGAGCACTTTATGGAGCTCTCAGATTTCGACCGCTTGGCAAACGTCGTCGGACGAGACAACATCGGCGTGCGCCAGTGTTCTGGAATGACCCCTGAGTCGTATCGTGCGGCGCCTCTTCAGTCGGCGATCTTGAATGCCAGCTCGACTTCCCATCTGGTCTTGCGGGGTTCGCTCTTCGGATCGGTCAGGAATGCCTCGTAGCGGCACGCGAACCCGTCGCCCTCGGGTTCGTCCCGACGGTCGAACTCGACGCTGTTGTCGCGTGCCCACTCGATCAATGCGCGATTGGCTCGCATCGCGTGATCCTTGTAGGTGAGCGTCGCATAGCGCCCGGCCGGCATCAGCCCGGGTCGAACACGCTCGTCGCCGTCGCATCGCTGAGGCGTGAAGTAGCCGGCCTCGATGTCCATCGGGCCGTTCATGTCGATCACGTGGAGGCGGAGGAAGCCATGTCCAGTCGGCTCGACCGTCGCCTGATCGATCCACCTACGTACCTCCTCGAGGAGCTGATCCCGTACGCGCAGCATCCCCCGAAACGGGGTGACGACCCTGATGCCGACATAGAGGCGATCAGGCCGCTCTTCGACTCTGGCCGGCTGGATGATCTCCACGATGCGAGAGTCTACGACCACACTCGTTCGTAACGGAACCGTGGCCTGCGCCAGCGTGCGCGAATGACCCCCGAGGGTCGAGGGCTGGATGCTCGGCATTCACAGCGGTCTCCCATCGGGCGTCTACCTCCGGCTTAGGCGGGGCGGGTTCACTAGCACGAGATGGAGAGCGAGTTAGAGGAGGTGATAAAGCTATGAATCGATTCCGCATCGTGTTGGTGACGCTAGGGACTGCCGGCGTGATCGCTGGCGGCGGCGCCGCAATGGCCAACGCCGCGTCCGGCTCGTCCACGACCAACCCCTCATCGTCGAGCACGACAACCACCCCGTCCACTACAACCACCCCGTCGACGACCACGCCGTCGGCCGGCTCGAACGGGAGCCACCCCGGCAACTGCCCGTAAGCGCCGGATTCCTCCGTGAGCGAGAGCGCGGCCCGCAGGCGCCGCGCTTCAGCTCATGGACGTTGGCGTGCGCCAGCGTCCGGGAATGTCGCCTGATGGCACCGTTAATGGTCGTCTGCCCGCGGGGACCGCTGCTCGGCGCCTGGTTTCTCGCGAGGTCGGGTTTTAGACTCGGCGGATGCGTTGCTCGCGTTGTGGGCAGGCGAATCCGCGTGAAGCGCATTTTTGTCTGCAGTGCGGCTCTGAGCTCGGCGTGGAGTGCGTGGGCTGTGGCGCGGCGCTGCCGATTGGCGCGAAGTTCTGTTTGGAGTGCGGTGTGCCTGTCGAGGTCGGGCCGTCGCCGGCGGGCTATACGCCGCGGTATATGAGCGAGCAGATCCTGGCTGCGCGGAAGGCGCTCGAGGGGGAGCGCAAGCAGGTGACGGTGCTGTTCTGTGACATCGTCCGCTCGAGCGCACTCGCGGGCGAGTTGGGTGCGGAGGGCTTCCACGAGTTGGTGGATCGTTTCTTCGCGGTGGCGCTGGAGGAGGTGCACCGGTACGAGGGGACGGTGAACCAGTTCCTCGGGGACGGGTTGATGGCGCTCTTCGGTGCTCCGCTCGCGCATGAGGATCACGCACGGCGAGCGGTTCTGACGGGTCTGGGGATTGCCGAGCGGGCGCCGGTGGAGGTGCGGATTGGCCTCAATAGCGGCGCGGTGGTGGTTGGTTCGATCGGTGACGACCTGCGGATGGATTACACCGCCTTCGGCGACACAACCATCCTCGCCGCGCGCCTGCAGGCGGCGGCGCAGCCGGGAGAGGTCCTGGTGAGCCGAGAGACGGCGGCTCTTGTGCGCGGCTACTTCGAGTTCGAGGAGGTCGTACCGGTCGAGGTGAAGGAGCGGACGGTGCACCCGCTCCGTGTTGCCGGCGTGGGGCCGCGCACGTCCCCGCTCGACCAGATCGAGTCGTTGAGCCCGTTCTCGGGTCGCGAGCGTGAGCTGGAGGCCCTTCGCGCGGCTCTCGCTTCGGTCGTCGCGGGCGAGGGTGGGCAGGTTGTAGGGCTGGTCGGCGAGCCTGGCATCGGCAAGTCGCGGCTCGTCTTCGAGTTCTGTCGCCTTGGAGAAGAGCAGGCGACGGTGCTCGAGGGACGGTGCCTCACTTACGGGAACGCGATCCCATACGGGCCGGTGCTCGATCTCATCCGGAGCGCATGCGGGATCGCTGTGCGCGACGATCCCGAGCTCATCGAGAAGAAGCTGCGGATGACGCTGGCGGCGCTCGAACTCAAGCTCGACCACGGTGACTATCTCCTCCACGCGATGGGCATCGCTGCGGAGCGGCTCGATGCGCTCGACGCGCCCACGATCAAAGGCAGGACGCTCGAGGCGCTCCGCAGCCTGTTGCTCGCCGAGGCAGCGCGACGGCCGCTGATCGTGCTCGTCGAGGACGTCCATTGGATCGACCGCACCTCGGAAGATGTCCTCGACGAACTTGTGAGCGAGGTGCCCTCGACGGCGCTACTGCTCATCACGACCTGCCGGCCGGGCTATACGGCGCCCTGGATCGACAAGTCGTTCGCGACCCAGATCGCGCTCCGGCCCTTGCCGGCGGACGCGAGCGGCCGGATTGTGTCTCAGCTGCTCGGCGACACCGCCGATGCTCGGACGGCCGCACTCGTCGCTCGGGGCGAGGGAAACCCGTTCTTCCTGGAGGAGCTCGCGCGGGCTGCCCGTGAGCAGCTGGACACGAACGTGCCGCAGACGGTGGAGGGCGTCCTCGCTGCCCGCATCGACCGGCTCGGCGCGACGCAAAAGGCCGCCGTCCAAGTCGCGGCCGTGCTCGGCCGCGAGTTCCCACTCAGCCTGATCGACGAAGTCTGGAGCGGTGAGACATCGCTGCTTGCCGATCTGGAAGAGCTGAAGCGGCTCGAGTTCCTACGCGAGCGACGCGGCGGCGATGAACGCCGCTTCGTGTTCAAGCATGCGCTCACCCGCGAGGTCGCGTACGACACGCTGCTCGAGGCACGCCGGCGAGAGCTGCACGGCCGGGCGGGCGCCGTGATCGAACGCCTCTACGCCGACCGGCTGTACGAGCAGTACGAGCTGCTAGCCCACCACTACGCGCGCAGCAGCGACGCTGAGCGCGCTGCCCAGTACCTCGAGCTCGCTAATCGCAAGGCATGCACCCAGCAGGCCGCCGAGGAGGCGGTGGCCTACTTCTACGAGACGCTTGCAATCCTTGAACGTCTGCCCGACTCCGAGGAGAACCGCCGGCGGCGACTCGGCCTTGTGCTTGCCCAACTGAACGTCTTCCACTTCCTCTGGCGCTTGGACGAGTACCTCGAACTCTGCCTGGCGCACAAGCAGCTCGCGCTTGCGCTCGGCGATCCCGCGCTGCTGGGCAGGCTCCATGTGGCGATCGCGTTCCACGAGATGCGCCGAGGCGAATACGAGACGGGGCTCGAGCTGGCCGGGCAGGCGCTACCGCTCTGCCTCGAGGCCCACGACGCAGAGGCTATGTCCGCGGTCTACGACACCCAGGCCTGGACCTACATGATGCTCGGCAACCACGCGCGCGCGCTCGAGTGCTACGAGAAGGCCTGCGAACAGCTACCGCTCGCCTTCAACCCTGAGTGGCGCATGTACATCTACGGCGGCGCCGCGTGCAGCTTCTTGATGAGGGGCCAGTGGGATGCGACGCTTCGCAAGGTCGAGGAAGGCATTGCGACCGGTGTCGAGCGCTCGGACAGAGCCACCATCTGCTTCCTCTCCTTCATCGGAGCATGGGCGATGCTGGAACGACGCGACTGGACGCGCGCGCTCGAGTACGCGAACGCGGGAATCGAGGCGGCGCCGTCGCAGCTGTTCCGCGCATACGTGAGCGCCTTCCTCGCGTCCGCGCTCTGCCACACCGGCTCCGCCGAGCAGGGTCTACCCATCCTCGAGGAGATCGTCCCGATCGCCAAAAGTATCCACCACGAGATAGGCGGAGCCATCATCGCGTGGCGCCTCGCCCAGGCCCACCTCGCCATCGGCAACCGCTCGCGCGCAAAGGACGTCCTCGGCGAACTCCTCGAAGCATCCGAACACAGCAAAGCGCCCTTCTACATCGGCGGCAGCCGACGCTGCCTCGGCGAAATCGCGCTCGCTGAAGGCGATCCCGTTGAAGCGCTCCGCCAGCTCGAACCGGCGATCGAGCTTCTACGCCGCACCGGCTCCGACAACGAGCTCGCCCTCGCCCTCGGCGCGCTCGGCCGCACCCAACGCGTACTCGGCAAGGAGGAAACCGCACGGGCGAACATTGACGAAGCGATCGCGATCCTCGACCGGCTCGGAACACTCGAGGAACCGGATCGCCTCCGCCAGGAGAGAGAAGCACTTCCCGCTGCCTGACGCCAGGCGTGCAGGAGCAACATGCCTCGCCTGCGCCAGTGTTCGGGAATGTCACCCGAGGCCGGACCGCCGCGCAAAAGAAGATGAACTCTCGGCCGGGACGGTCGGGGCGTCGCGTACCTCGTCCACGATGTAGCCGAGCGCGATCAGCGCTTCCTCGACCTCGTCGCGCTCGCGAAAGCGCAGGGTCGAGTCAGACGTCAGCTCGTCACCGTTCGGAAAGACATAGGTCCAGCGAAAAGCTCACAGTCGGTCCGCGGATCTGCAACAGATCGACCCACGTCTCGACCGGGCCGACTCCGACGATGTTAGTGACGTGGTGGGAGGCCGCTCGATTCCACTCCAGCCACGCTTTTCGCGCAGGAATACGCGTCTCGAAGACGAGGCGCCCGCCGGGTCTCAGCGCGTCGTAGACGCCTAGCAGCGTCGCATGCCAGTCGGCCTCGTCGGTGATCGCCTGGGCAACGTTCCCGGTCATCGTTGCAAGATCGACCTGAAGCGGCGGAAGCCCCGTCACGTCGCCATGGATCCATCGGACGCCCGCTGCACCGGGCTTGGCGCGCGCCACGTCGAGCGAGGCACGGGCGGGGTCAATCGCAGTAACCCGATGACCGCGCCCGGCCAACAGCAGCGCGAGCGTTCCCGTCCCACAACCGACGTCCAGCACGTCAGTCGCATCGAGCTGGGCAGCGATGGCGACGTAGACATCGAGGTCGCTGCGGTCGGAATCAAGCGCGTCATAGAGCGACACCAACCGCGGATTGTGGAAACCCTCGTCAGCCACGCACCGACGATAGACCGCAGCTTGCGCGAGCGTCCTCTCGTTCGACAGCCAACCTGGTAAGGAGGGGGTCAACGGTTCGAGTCCGTTAGAGGGCTCTGCAAGGCTCGATGCCACCGTCGACGCAGTCTCCACACGCATCTCGCCGACGATCGCCAAGTTGTCGGCTGAAGGGGACCCGCACTCAGCTCACCATGCGTGCCGACTCCCTGGAGTGGGCAGCCGGCTTGCTCGCTGGGCTCGGCGCCAAATTCGAGATCAGACGACCGGACGAACTCCGCGACCACGTAGTCGCGCTCGCTAGACGACTCACAGGAGCGCGGAGCGCTAGCGACACAACCAGATTCACTGACAGTCAGTGTCGCTTCGCGTCGCGCTCGTTCCCAGGCGGTAGGGCAGATCCGCCGGAGGTCGTAGTCTCGACGGACGTGACGACGAACTGGGGTGGGAACTACACCTATCGCGCCAACGTGGTGCATCGCCCGTCGTCGCTGGACGAACTGAGCGAGATCGTCGTGCGTGCGGAGCGAGTGCGCGTGCTCGGCACACAGCACTCGTTCAGCGACATCGCCGACGCGCCGGAGCTGATCACCCTCGACGGGCTCCCCGGTGAGATCACGGTCGACGGGGCGACCGTCACCGTGCCGGCGGCCCTGACCTATTCACAGTTGGCCGACAGGCTGCGCGAAGAGGGACTGGCGCTCCGCAACCTCGCTTCGCTTCCACACATCTCGGTCGGCGGCGCAATCGCGACAGCCACGCACGGGTCGGGCAACCGGAACGGGAACCTCGCGACACAGGTCGCCGCACTCGAGCTCATGACCTCGCGCGGCGAGCTCACAACGCTCTCGAGGGGTGGCCCGGACTTCGACGGGGCGGTCGTCGGGCTCGGGTCGCTCGGCGCCGTGACGCGCGTCACGCTCGACGTCGAGCCGGCGTACGAAATGCAGCAGCGCGTGTTCGAGCACCTGAGCTGGGACATGCTGTTCGAGCAGTTCGACGCGATCACCGCTGCAGCCGACAGCGTGAGCGTCTTCACGCTCTGGTCCGACGACGTCGATCAGATCTGGCTGAAGAATCGCGCCGAGATCGAGGGCGAACTGCTCGGTGCGGCCGCTGCCACCGTCGACCGTCACCCGATCCCCGGCGCCGACCCCGTCAACGCCACGCCCCAGCTCGGGCGGCCCGGTCTCTGGTCGGACCGGCTGCCGCACTTCCGTCGTGGCTTCGTGCCGAGCGCCGGCGACGAGATCCAGTCGGAATACCTCGTCGACCGGCGGCACGGCCCCGCCGCCATCGAGGCGATCCTCCGCTTCGGCGACCGGATTCGCCCGTTGCTGTACATCGCGGAGATCCGCACGATCGCCGCGGACGACCTGTGGTTGAGCCCGCAGCACGGCCGTGACACGGTCGGCATCCACTTCACGTGGAAGCGCGAGCAAGAGCTCGTCGAGCGCGCGCTCATCGAGATCGAACGTGCGCTCGAGCCATTCGCCCCGCGACCCCACTGGGGCAAGCTCTTTCTTTCCGCACCGCTCTACGAACGGCGACCGGACTTCGTCGCGCTGCTCGATCGCCTCGACCCGCGCGGCGCGTTTCGGAACGACTGGCTCGAGCGCCATCTCCTCCTTTGAGAGAACGCGCACGCGTCCATGACGTTGCCGGCGTCGGGTAACCACTAAGGTCCAGCGCATGAGCGCAGTGGCAGAAATCGACCTCAACGACGGCCACTCGATTCCCCAGCTCGGCTTCGGCGTATTCCAGGTGCCCCCGCGCGATACCGAAGCGGCGGCGACAACCGCGCTCGGCGCCGGCTACCGCCACATCGACACCGCCGAGATGTACGGCAACGAAGGCGGAGTCGGGGACGCGGTGCGCGCGGCCGGCCTCAATCGGTCGGAGGTCTACGTCACGAGCAAGCTGAACAACGGCTTCCACGAGCCCGACGCTGCGCGGCGCGCTTTCGACGAGACGCTCGCGACGCTCGGCTTCGACTACGTCGACCTGTTCCTGATCCACTGGCCCCTGCCGACGCTCTACGACGGCGACTTCGTGTCGACATGGAAGACGCTCGAGGAGTTCAAGCAGGACGGCCGGGCGCGGTCGATCGGCGTCTCGAACTTCCAGGTTCCGCATCTCGACCGCCTCGCCGCCGAAGCGGACGTGGCGCCGGCCGTGAACCAGGTCGAGCTCCACCCGTACTTCCAGAACCGGGAGGTCGACGAGTACGGCAAGGCGCACGGGATCGTGACCGAAGCCTGGGCGCCGATCGCGCAGGGCAAAGTGCTCGGCGACCCAACGCTGACCGAGATCGCCGGCCGCATCGGCAAATCGGTGGCGCAAGTCGTCCTCCGCTGGCACATCCAGCACGGGAACGTTGTCTTCCCGAAGTCGGTGACGCCCGAGCGGATCCGCGAGAACATCCAGATCTTCGACTTCGAGCTCGAGCCTGCCGACGTCGCAACGATCGACGGGCTCGACCGCGGCGAGGCCGGCCGCGACGGCCCCAACCCTGACGCGTTCGCTTACGTCCCAGGTTGACACTCCGGACGGCCCGGCTCGGGTCCACCTGCATCCCGCCAAGTCTGCGCGCTTGGCGCTCGTGCTCGGCCACGGTGCTGGCGGCGGCGTCGCGGCGCCCGATCTCGTAGTCGCAACAGAAACCGCTCTCGCCGCCGGCGTGACGGTCGCGCTGGTCGAGCAGCCCTACCGCGTCGCCGGGCGCCGCTCTCCGCCGCCGGCGCCTCGGCTCGACGAGGCGTGGATCAGCGTCGTGGAGCAACTGGCGGCCGGCCCGCTCGCCGGGCTGCCACTCCTCGTCGGCGGCCGCTCCTCGGGGGCGCGCGTCGCGTGTCGCACCGCCGAAGTGACCGGTGCACGCGGCGTGCTGTGCCTTGCGTTTCCGCTGATCGCGCCGAGCGGAGCAAGCCGGCTCGCCGAGCTCGACGCGGTTCGCGTTCCGACACTCGTCGTCCAGGGAACGCGCGACCGGTTCGGGATGCCGCCCTCCGGGCCGCAGCGCGTCGTCGTGGAAGTCTCGGCCGACCACGCGCTCAAGTCCGACCGTGCGGCGATCGCCGCGGCAATCGCGGGTTGGTTCGTGGCGGTCATCCGATCCAGCTGAGCCGGCCGCCAACGCCGAGGCCATGCGTCAGCCGCGTCAGGTGCGATCCGTCGGCGCCGATCGTCCATATGTCGCTGACGCCCGCGTCGTCGGCACCGTCGAGCGCGATCGTCTTACCGTCCGGCGACCACGCAAGCCCGATGTCGAGATACGTCGCGTGCACGCCGGACAGTGGATAGCGCTTGCCGGCGACGACGAGCGTCAGCCCACCGTTGTCCGATTGGTCGACGTAGGCAAGCCGTCCGTCGCGCGACCAAGCGAGCGAACTGTTGTCGATGTGCACGTCGTGCGCGACCGTCTTCACACCGGTGCCGTCGGGAAGCGCGGTCCGGATGTCCGAGGTCGACGTCGTGTACGCGATCCGCGCCGGGCCCCAGCTCGGATCGACACCGTTGATCGGCAGCACCTTCTCGTCGCCTCCGCCGGCCGGCATCTCGATCAGCTTGCTCGCGCCCTCGATCGGCGAGTGGCTGAAGACGATCGTCGTGCCGTCGGGTGAGAACGACGGCGATGTGTCCCAGAACTCTTGGATCTCGGGCGTCCGCTCGGCGATGTTCGATCCGTCGCCGTCGACGGTCCAGATCGTCGTCGGGCAGCCCTGACACCCCTCCGCGACGAGCGCGTGGACGAACGCGATCTCCGAGCCGTCCGGCGACGCCGACGGGGCAGTCTCGTCGTTGGGCGTGTTCGTGAGCTGGCGCAAGCCGACGCCGTTCCCACCGATCGAGTAGAGATCGCCCGAAGGGAGGCAGTCGGTGCTGTCGTACACGACCTCCTGTTTTCCGGGGATGAACTGCAGCGACGTGAACGGCGTGTCGTCCTCGCCGCACGGCATCGCGGTCGCGATAGCGGCGCCGTCGAGATAGAGCGTTTCCGGCTGGTCGAGAGCCGCCGACCTCGTTCCGTATGCGAGCGAGCCGCTTCCGGAGACGATCGACGGATAGTTGAACGCGGCGTCCGCGCTCGGCAACGTCAGCGGCTTGTTGTGCGCGACGTCGTATCCGACCCAGCCGCTGCCGTTGTTGATCCGCAACGTCCCGTTCGACATCCACTGGATCGCCTGCGCATAGCCGGTCGGCGCATCGACGATCGGCTTGCCGACGCCGCCGGCGCGCACCGAGAGCCGGTGGTCGTAGACGGAAGCGAGCTCTTCGCCGTTCGGTGACCACGCGAGCTGCACACCGCGGAACGCGAACAGCCTGCGACCGCTCGAGTCGCGGACAGAGATGACCCCCTTCGACTCGACGGCGAGCTCGTTCGAGCTCGACCAAGCAGGCGCGACCTCGGACACCCACGGCCCCGTCCATACTTGCTTGCCTACGGGCGAGAGGACGTGAACGTCATAGGTGGGGTCGGCCACTGTGAATGCAAGCTCGCCGCTCGGCGACCAGGCCACGGTCTGGACGTTCGCTCGCGTGACCAAGCGGCCATGACCTCTGAGGTCTCCGACCCAGAGTGCCGACGCGTTGCCATATCCCGACACAGCCGCGGCGATCTGTGTGCTTCCACGCGTCCATGCGATCTGCGCGTCGACTCCTTGTCCGCTGTCGCCGCGATAGAGGAACGGCGACACACGGCGTAGATGCGTCCCGTCGATCCCGACGACGTAGACAGCGACACCTGGCCCGCGATTGCTCGCGAAGGCGACGAGCTTTCCGCTCGGCGAGACGGACGGACCGGCATCCCGCGCGAAGCTCCTGCTCAGGTTGACGCGCTTCCCGCCGATCCCGACGGCGAAGACCTCGTTTACCGTCGTCGGCGCGCGATTCGCCGAAAAGACGATCGTCCCCGTCGAGCTCGCGCTCGGCGCGGCCGCCGCAGAGGCTGCGAAAACGAGCCCGCACCCGACGATCCACGCGGGTCTCAACACCATCGCCGAAACGTAGCGCGATGCCCACGGTTGGTCACCTGGATCTCGGCTTGTCTGTCTACCGCCGCGCCGAAGCCCTGCATCGTCGCCTCCGATCCCGCTGGAAACCGCAGCAAACCGATGTGCGCGCCGTTCCTCCGGGTCAGTTGAAGCACGCGGGTCCAGGTTTGTTGGCATCTCGTCGATAGCACCAGGGAAGGCCCGGGGAGGCCGCGTTCCGACGAAGGAGCAATCGCGACCGAATGAGAACGCGCGCGTGGTGGATCTTCCTGCTGGTGATGGCTCCGGTCGTGGGTCTCTATCTCTTTGGTCCCCACGCGTTCAACACCGGCCCGGTGTTCAACGCCATCGGTCTGAGCGCTGTCGCAGCGATCGTGGCCGGCGTGCGTCTGCATCGCCCGCGCGCACGGCTCGCCTGGTACCTGTTCGCAGTCGGCCAGGCGCTCTTTGTCGGGGGCGACGTACTCGCCTACAACTACCAGCGGATCTTCGGGAGCGCGCTTCCGTTCCCGTCGATTGCCGACGCGCTCTATCTCGGCGTCGGTCCGGCGATCACCGCCGGACTCGTGCTGCTGATCAGAAAGCGGGATCGCGGCGGAGCCCGGGCGGCCCTCATCGACTCGCTGATCATCAGTACAGCGATCGGGCTCCTCTCCTGGATCTTCCTGATGGCGCCCTATGCACACGACACAACTCTCTCCGTGCCGGTGAAGCTCACGTCGATCCTCTATCCGTTGATGGACGTGCTCATATTGTCGGCAGCTGTCCGCTTGGCGTTCGGCGGCGGTCATCGCGGGAAGTCCTATTACTTGATGGTCACCTCGATCTGCGTGCTGTTCGTCACCGACGGTCTGTACGGCTGGCTGCAGCTGCACGGCGGGTATCAGACCGGCGGCCTCTTGGACGGCGGGTGGATCCTCTTCTACCTCCTGTTCGGCGCCGCAGCCCTTCACCCGTCGATGGCGACCGCAGACGCAGCGACTGCAGCGCCGGCGCGCCTCACACGCACGCGGCTTGCGGTGTTGACCGTCGCCACGTTCGTTGCTCCGGTGACCGGGCTCCTCGGACCGACGAGGATCACCGACCGGCTCGTGATCGCAGGGTCCACAATCGTCCTCTTCAGCCTCGTCTTGCTACGGATGGTCGGGTCGGTGCAGCAGCACGAGTCGGCCGTTGCTCGGATGCGAGCGCTGCAGGAGACGACGGACCGTATGCGCGAGCTCGATCGACTCAAGGACCACTTCGTCGCGACGGTCTCGCACGAGCTCCGCACCCCGTTGACCTCGATCCACGGCTACCTCGACCTCGTTCTCGGCGATGACTCCGGCTCGCTGGAGGACGAACAGCGCCGATTCCTCTTGATCGCCGATCGCAATACGGACCGCCTGCAAAAGCTCGTCGAGGATCTGCTCTTCATATCCGAGCTCGACGCGAACGGGCTCACGCTCGAGCTCACCGACCTCGACCTGGGCATCCTCGCGCACGAGAGCCTGGAGTCGGCGCGGCCGCGAGCGGAGGCGGACGGCATCAGCCTCGGATTCTCGGCGACGAGCTCGGTCCATCTCAGCGGTGACCGCGTACGCCTCGGACAGTTGCTCGACAACGTGATCTCGAACGCAGTCAAGTTCACCCCCCGCGGCGGAAGCGTGTCGGTCCGGGTCGGGCGATCGAACGGCTCGGCCGTGCTCGAAATCGAGGACACGGGGCTGGGGATCGCCGCCGGCGAACAGCAGCACATCTTCGACCGCTTCTTCCGCACGCAGGCCGCGGGCGATCACGCGATTCAGGGGACCGGCCTCGGACTGTCGATCTCCCAGGGCATCGCCCAGGCCCACGGCGGGCTCATCGGCGTCACGAGCGAGGAGAACGTGGGCACGACCTTCCGCGTGGAGCTCCCCGTGAACGCGACGGCTACCTAGTACACCCGCTGCGCCTGGCACTCTGCCGCCGGCCTACTTCCTCCTCGCCCCCGTGGCTGCGAGGTCACGGTCGAGCCCGCCGGAGCCCGCCGGCGGACCCGCACCGAGACCACATCCGCCAGTTCGTCAGCCGACCAGTGCGCGAAGGGCGTGCAGCTCGTGCGGGAGCGCGAGCTCCGGCTCCGCAAGCTCCGGGTGCCAGCGCTTCTCCCACTCGACGGTCAGCCACCCGTCGTAGCCGTGCGCGCGGAGCACGTCGAGACTCTCCCGAACCGGCACCTCACCTTCGCCGAGCGGGACGAGCTCCCACTCGTTCCGGCGCCGCCGCGCGTCCTTCACGTGCACGAGCCGGATCGCCGGGCCGAGCGCGCGAACGACGTCCGCCGGGGATTCGCCCGCGCGCGTTGGATGGTGCAGATCCCAAACCGCGGCGAGCGATGGGCTACCGACGAGCTCGAGTAGCTCGGCGACCCGTGCCGCGCTCGCGAAGTGATCGTGCGTCTCGAGCGCGACCGTGACGTCGTGCTCGAGCAGCGGTTCGAGCCGGCGCGCGACGTCATCGAGGTCGCCGGCGTCGCCGCCGAAGACTCGCACTGTGTCCGTCCCCCACTCGCGAGCCAGCTCAATGGCGGCGGGGAGAGCGCGCTCGAACGCGCCTGCGAGCTCGATCGACGTGTCCAGGCAGGCGAGCGGGACGCCGGCGAGAATAGAGGCGACCGCGCGACGCGTGGAGGACGCGAGCTCCAGAACATCGATCGGCTCGCCGTCGAGCAGCCGCAGCTCGAGGCCGTCGTAGCCGAGCTCGTGGACGGCGTCGACCGTTCGCTCGAGCGTCCATCCGGGCGCGGCGAGGTTCGAGAACGCGATGCGGTTCATTCGCCGCGCAGCTGCGCGAGCAACGCCGCGTACGCGTCGCGGTCGACCGGCAGCGGCACAGCGCGCCCCTCGTACGTCGACAGGACGATCGCGTTCGCGAGCTCGAGCGAACAGAGTGCCTCGCGCGCGGGGACGCGCGGCTCCCGTCCCTCGAGGACAGCGGCGGCGAAGTCCGCGTGCACGTCTCGATGGTCACCGCGGCCGGGCGGCAGCTCGACGGCCTCGACGACGCGCTCGGGCGCCGCGAACATCTCGGTCGCGCTCGTCAGATGCTCCGAGATCGGCGGCTCGAAGCGCTCGAAGACGAGCGACTCGCCGATGATCTCGATCCGGCCGCGGTCGCCGACGAGCTCGATGCGCTGCACTCCCGGCTCGAGCGTCGAGACAGCCAAGGTGCCGACGGCGCCGCCTTCGTACGACAGCAGGGCGGTCGCCGTGTCCTCTGCCTCCATCGGTTGCGCGCGCCGTTGCGCGATTCCCCACACCGTCACGGGCGGCCCGGCGAGGTGGCAAAGGAGATCGAGCGTGTGCGGCGCCTGGTTCATCAAGACTCCACCACCTTCGCCCTTCCACGTGCCGCGCCAGTCTGCTGTGCGGTAGTACGCGTTGGGCCGGTAGAGCGGGTCGACGATCGACGCGCGCACGAGCGACCCGAGCCTGCCCTCGTCGACCAGTCGCCGGGCGGCGGCGATCACCGGCCGGAAACGCTGCTGAAAGCACACGCCGAGCAGCCGCCCCGCGCGGTCGGCGGCGCCGATCATCGCGTCGGCCTCGCGCACCTCCGGTGCGAGCGGCTTCTCGCACAGGACGTGCGCCCCCGTCTCGAGCGCCGCAATCGCCAGCTCGGCGTGCGACGGGTGCGGCGTGGCCACCACGACGACATCGAGCTCGCACGCGAGCAGCTCCTCGTTCTCGGCGAAGGTGCGGCAGCCGTACTCGCGCGCGCGCAGGGCAGCCGACTCTGTGTCATGCGCGGCGATCCCGACGAGCTCGATGTCGTCGAGCTCTGCCATCGCCTCGAGATGCATCTCCGCGACGACGCCCGCACCGATCAGGCCGTAGCGCAATGTCACGCCAACGACCTCAGCGCCGCGATGCAGTCGCGCGTCGCGAGCTCGCCGCTCCCGTCGCGCACGTAGTGCGTCTCGAAAGAGAGATACCCGTCGTATCCCGCCTGCGCGAGGCAGTCGAGCTGCGCCGGGAAGTCGAGGATGCCGTCACCGACCCTGGTCCACTCCCCCGCCGGGCTGACGTCCTTGATGTGAACGTGCACGACGCGGTCGACGATCGTGTCGAGCCCGCCGAGCCCGCTCCACCCAGCCGGGTCGAGCATCGCCGCGTTGCCCGGGTCCCAGATGAGGCGCAGCAGCGGCGAGTCGGCCGCGTCGAGCGCGGCGCGCGCCTCGGCCGCGGTGGCGACGTTGCACTCGTGCTCGTTCTCCAGCGCGAGCGTGACGCCCGCGTGGGCCGCTGCGTCGTGAAGCGCGCGGCCGAGATCGGGCAGCGCGGCGGCCGGATCGGGCTCGCGCCAGTACCCGAACGCACGCACGATGGGCGCGCCGAGCGCGGTCGCAGCGCGGAGTGTTCCGGCGAGCACGTCGTCCTGGTCCTCGCCGCGGTGGCACTTGAGGAACGGAGAGGCGATCGCACACACGGTGAAGCCTCGCCGGTCGAGCTCGGCCCGGATCGCGGCCAGCTCGGCGTCCGAGCGGTCGACGACCTGCACACCGTCCAGCGTGCGCAGCTCGACCGCGTCTATCCCGAGCTCCTCGCAGACGTCGAGGGCCTGCGTGAGGCCGGGATCGATCTCGTCGGTGATAACGCTCAACCGCACCGACCGTGCTTGTATCACCTGGATGGATTCCGATCTCGAGGGACGCGTCGCCATTGTTACCGGCGCCTCCGGCGTGCTGGGCGGCGCGATCGCGCGCGGCCTCGCGGCGGCGGGCGCCCGGGTGGGGTTGCTCGCGCGCCGCCGCGACCGGCTGGAAGCGCTTGCGGCCGAGCTCGACGGCGCGTTCGTCCTCGAGGCGGACGTGCTCGACCGCGCGTCGCTCGAGAGGGCCCGCGCGCAGCTCGACCGGCTCGACGTGCTCGTCAACGCAGCGGGCGGGAACGTCGCGGCGGCGACGACCGGCGAGCAGACCTTCTTCGAGCTGCCGTTGTCGGCGATCGACGAGGTCGTGAAGTTGAACTTCAACGGCACGGTCCTCCCGTGCCAGGTCTTCGGCAAGGCGATGTCGGAGGGCGGATCGATCGTGAACATCTCATCCCTCTCGGCTCACCGCGCACTCACGCGCGTCGTCGGCTACGGCGCGGCGAAGGCGGCGGTCGAGAACCTGACGCGGTGGCTCGCCGTCGAGCTCGCGCCGCGCGGCGTGCGCGTCAACGCGATCGCGCCGGGCTTCTTCGTCGGCGAGCAAAACCGCGCGTTGCTCCTCGACGAGTCGGGCGTGCTGACCGAGCGCGGCGCGCGGATCGTCGCCGCGACGCCGATGGGCCGCTTCGGCGAGCCGCACGAGGTCGCGGGCGCCGTCGTGTGGCTGGCGGGTTCCGGAGCGTCGTTCGTCACCGGCGCCGTCGTCCCGGTCGACGGCGGCTTCGACGCGTTCAGCGGGATCTAGACCCGGTACGCGCGCTTCGCGAGGTCGTAGGCGAGCTCGCGCGCGATGCGGCGCGCCTCGCCCTCGGTCGCGAAGCCGCCCGCAACCCGGCGCGCGAGCCAGCCGCACGTGCGGCGCCGCCAGAGGTCGTGTCGCGCCGGCAGCGCCGTGAGCGCGCGCGCGTCGTCGACGAAGCCGGCCAGGTTGCGGATGCCGGCCGTCTCGACGACACGATCGAGGAAACGGTCGATGCCGAGCGGGCTGTCGTGAAACCACCAGGGACAGCCGAGCAGCACAGCGGGGTAGTGGCCGGCGAGGGGAGCGAGCTCGCGGCTGTACGTGCTCTCGTCGAGCGTGAACAGGATCAGCGTGAAGCCCGGATCGTTGCCACACGCGTCGAGCAGCGGTCGAAGCCCACGCGTCCAGTCGGTCGCGACCGGGATGTCGGCCCCGAGGTCGGCGCCGAAGCGCGCGGCGAGCGGCACGTTGTGGTCGCGGAGGCTGCCGATGTGGAGCTGCATGACGAGGCCGTCGTCGAGGCTCATGCGCGCGAACTCGTTCAACATGTGCGCCTCGAAGCTGCGGGCCTCTACTGACGAGACCTCACCCGCGAGTGCAAGCGCGAAGAGGCGCGCAGCGTCTGCATTCGCGAGCCGTGTCGTGTCGGCGCTCATTGCCGCGTGGTCGGTCGCGGTCGCGCCGAACGCCTTGAACGCGACCCGCCGCTCGGCGAGGGCGTCGAGGAACGACTCGTAGTCGTCCAGCTCGCGGCCGACGGCGACGCCGAGCTCCGCGAGCGCGCCGCGCCAGCCGGGCGCGTCGAGCGCGACGACCGCGTCGGGTCGGAACGTCGGCCGGATCCGCGGCGCGAGACCTTGGTGGTCGTCGAGCGGGGAACCCGCGGGATCGGTGGTCGCAAGGCACTCGACGCCGAAGCGGTCGAGCACCGCCCGCGGTGCGAACTCTGCGCTCGCGAGCTGCGCCTCGATCGCGTCGTACGCAGCCGGCGTGAGCTCATGGATCCCGAATACACCGGCGAGCGTCTCGCGCAGCCAGAGTCCCGACGGGGTGAGCGCGAACAGGTCGGCGTTGTCGACGAGAAGCTGCCAGACGTCGCGGTCTTCGCCGCGCGTCGCCTCGAACGGCACGCCCTGTGAGTAGAGCATCCGGACGACGTAGTGGTCGCTCGTGACGAAGAGCCGACCGGGCGGCTCGAGCCGAGCGTCCGGCTGGGAGAAGAGCCGCACGTCGATGTGTCCGTGCGGACTGACGAGCGGCAGCCCGGCAACCTCGCGGTAGAGATCGAGCCCGAGCGAGCCGCCCTCGATGTAGCGGTCGGGCGACTCGTCGAACGGCATGTAGGCGGAAGCCTATGCCCTCTCTTGGTTCCACATTCACAGGAACCTGTTCAGTTCAGCTCACCGCACTCTTACCGCGTCCGCGCATCGTGGGACTGCATCCACGAGCCCACGATCAACAGACACGGAAGGAAACGGTTCATGTTCGCCCGGAAACGCACCAGACCCATCGCCGTCGCCGCCGCGGCGCTTGCCATCGGCGGAGGCGCCTACGGCATCGCCGGCGCAACAGCCAGCAACGGTTCCGCCACCGCAACGACAGCCGCCACGCAGCCTGGGCCTCGTAGCGGGGGATCCAACGCTCGCTCCGGCCCGGCCGCAGGCGGAACAGTCGGCAGCGTCGACAGCGTCTCGGCGTCGAGCTTCACCCTCACGACCCCGGCGGGACAAAAGGCCACCATCACAAAAGCGTCCTCCGCAACGTCCGTCAAGAAGGGTGAGAACGTCCTCGTGCTCGGAACGGTCAACGGGACGACGATCGTCGAGAGCAAGGTGATCGTGCAGAGGACCAGCGGATCGGCGAAGTCCTCCGCGGCAGGAGTTGTCCCGTTCCAGCAAGGCGCGCCCTCCACCGCGAAGCAGGTTGGTCGGATCCCGGCGACCTACAGCCAGGGATCCGGCACGATCGTCAGCGGAGCGGCGGCGAACAAAGCAACGGAAGCGGCCTTGGCTGCCTACCCGGGCGGCGTCGTCGACCGCGTCGTGAAGCTGAGCAACGGGGAATACGAGGTCCACAACATCGGCGTCAACTGGCCCCACCACATCTTCGTCAGCAAGAACTTCAAGGTCGCCGGCGCGGACTAGCAATCAGTGATTGTGCAGCGGGAACCGGCATGCGGCCGCCGCATGCGTGAACAGCGGCGATTGCTCGTCGATCGTGGATGGGAACACGAAGATCACGCCGTCGATGTCGGAGATCACGCCGCTCGAGCCGGCAGGGAACGGGTTGGACGGGACCGATGTCCTCGGGTCGGGAAAGTCGGGAACGCCGTGCCGGCGCATGCACTCCGCGGCCTTCACCATCTGAACGAGCCACTGTGTTGTCGGGTGCGTCTGCAAGCCGGGAGCGAGCCCGCTGGGCTGAAACTTCGCGCACTTCGCGCTCGCCGCCCTGAATGCGGGCGACGAGGGATCGACTCCACTGCTCGTGCGGAATTGGAAGCCGCCTCCGCTCGGGTCCGGGAAGTTGGGCTCGCCGTGGGCGCGCATGCACGCGGCGTACTTCAGCAAGCTCTGTTGCAGCTGGAGCTGTGGCTGGCTCGGCGGAGAATTGGAGCCGCCCGCGACCGACGGCGGCTTCGATCCTCCACCGCATGCGGCGAGCCCAAGGACGGCGACGACCGCGAGCGTCCAGACGCGTGGGTCAGTGGCCGGCGTTCTTGATCGCCTCTTCGACCTTCGCGGCAGTAAGCGCACCGTGCGACGCCGGCAGGCACGCTTGAACCACATGGAGAACCGCCGGTGCGTGCACGTCGATCCCCTGGGCCTGGACCATCTCGACCGATAGCTGACCCTGCGCGGTCGGGTCGGGGAACCGCGCCACGCCATGGCTGCGCATGCACTTGGCGAACGACAGCTCGTCCGCGAGCTGGACGCGCTTCTGCGCGGCTGTTTGCTGTCGTCCGAGGCTGCCGCTCGGGACCAGGTGGATGCATGCCGTCTGGGCTGCGTTGAATTTGTGTGGGTTGAGTTGCGCGTTGGCTACGACCTGCGTCTTCGGGATCTCTCCGCTGCTATCGGGCTCGGGGAAATTCGGCACCCCGTGCGATTGCATGCACTGGGAGAAGGCGACGAGCCCAGTCTGCGTCGACGTGGTCGTAGCGGTCGTGGAGGAGCCGACGTTCGCAACCCCCGGCGAGCTGCTGCCGCCGCCGCCACAGCCGGCCGCGAGCAGCGAGAACGCGGCGACTGCGAAGAGAGAGATGAGGACGAGTGGATGGCGGTGACGCATGTTGATCCCTTTCATGCTCATACGGTTCGCAGCGCCTCGGTCGGCGACATGCGTGCGGCTCGAACTGCGGGAAGGAGGCCGGCGAGAGCGCCGATGACAAGGGCAGCGGCAAGACCGCCCGCCCACGCCGTGGTGGGAATGGCGATCTGCCAGTGCTTGGTGAGGGCGTAGACGGCGGTCGAGGCGACACCGGCGGAAACACCGGCGACACCTCCGATGACCGCGAGCAGGATCGCTTCGGAAAGGAATTGGGTGCGGATGTTCCGCTTGGTCGCGCCGAGCGCGCGGCGGAGACCGATCTCGGAGCGGCGCTCGAGAACGGAGATGAGCATGATGTTTCCGACGCCGACGGCACCGACGAGTAGCGACACCGCACCGAGCCCGAGGAAGAGACTGTTGAGCGCGCCCTGCGCTTCTGCGCGCGCGGTGAGCGCGGCGGAAGGTTGGCTGACCTGCACCTCGTTGGGCGCCTCCGGGTTGGCGGTGGCACCGAGCACGGTCTGCACGGCCGCCGTCTGGCTCGTGACCGAGCGGACGTAGATCGTCGTCGGGTGGCCGTCGAAATCGAGGTATCGCTTCGCGGCGGGGAATCCGACGAGAACGGAGCTGTCGATCTCGGGCGCAAGCGTCGCCGAGTTGAGGATTCCCGCGAGGTAGAACCACATCCCTCCCAGCCAGATGCGCTCGCCCGCGTACAGGCGGTCGATGCCGAGACGCTGCGCGGCCGCGTAGCCGAGCACGGCAACCGGCTCGCGCGCAGTGGCCGCGTTGAGATATTCGCCGGTGGCGACGGTCGCTCCGACGGTCGTCGGCAGGCCGAGGCTTGCCGCCTGCACCGAGAGCGCGTTCGTGTTGACGGACGGGATGAGCGGGCTACGGTAGACGTTCGCGCTCGTCGAGCCGGTGTACTGCACCTGCTGCACGGGGCCGATGCGGGAGATCATTCCCGGTGCCGCGAGTGGGAGCTCGGCCGTCTGCCCGAACAAGGTCTGCCCGTTTTGGACGGTGAGGAGATTGGTGCCGAGCTTGTCGATCTGCGCAAGCAGGCCCGCCTGCGACGAGGACGAGAGGCCGAGGACGGCGACGATCGCGGCAACCCCGATGGCGATCCCGAGCGCCGACAGCGCCGCGCGCATCCTGCGCGTGCGCAGGCCGACGCTGGCGATGCGCGCGAGATCGGAGAGACGCAACCGCGGCGACTCGACGTTCATCCGCGCGGCAGGTTCAGAAGCGAGAAGGCCGTTCGCACCGAGCTGCCCTTGACGGTGGCGGTGACCGCGTAGCCGCCCACCGACGCGTCGGCGGTGAACAGCGGCGCGACGGCGATGCCCTTGCCGTTCGTCTGCGCGCGAATGATGCGACTCGTTCGCACGTGCCTTCTTCTTCGCATGGCGTCGCGCGGAAGCGTGAAGCGTCCCGTCGCTGCCTTTGACGGGGCGGCGAAGGTGACCGTGGCGCCTGCGACCGGGTTTCCGTTCTTGTCGGTGACGCTGACGGCGAGTGGGATCGCGAAGCGCGCGCCAACGGTCGTGGATTGGCCGTTGGCGGCGCCGGCAGTGATGCTCGTTGGCGCGGCAGCGAGGTTCTCGAGCACGTATTGCGTCGGCTGCGCGCCGAGAGCGGTTGCGGTTGCGGTGAAGCTACCCGCGGTCTTGTCTGCGATGAGCGGTGGCGCGGTCGCGAGCCCGTTGGCATCGGTGAGGGCGGTCGCCTGACCCGCGCCGCCGAGGAAGTTGGCGGCAGCGCCGTTGTCGGCGGCCGCGATTGCGAAAGTGATGATCGCGCCTTCGATCGGCTGTCCGTTCGCATCCAAGAGGCGCGCCTGCAGCGACGATCGATAGCGACTGTCGACGGTTGCGCTGGCGTTGTGCGTCGAAGTTTGGAGCGTCGTCGTCGTGGCGTGGTTGTCGAGCGTGTACGTGGCGACCGCCGAGACACCGTCGGTGGAGGCGGTCGCGCTGAACCGTCCGGGAACGCCGTTGGCGACGAGCGGCGGCGACGTGGCGAGACCGTTCGAGTCCGTGGTCGCACTCGGCGCGCCGCCGAGGAAGTTCGCAGTCGCGCCCGTGGTGCCGGGGAGGATCGCGAAGGTCACGCTCGCGCCTTGCACCGGGTTGCCGTTCGCGTCGGTGACACGAGCCTGCAGCGGCTGCGCGTAGCTGCTGTTGACGGTCGCCTCTTGGCTCGGGGTGCCGGTCGCCGTCACCGATGCGGGAAGCCCGTTGGCGGTGTTCGAGAGAGACAGCCCGACTGTGCCGTAGTCGGAGTGCGCATCGACCGTGTAGCTGCCGACGGTGAAGTTCGCCGTGAAGGGCGGCGCCGTCGCCACTCCCTGCGAGTCGGTCCCGACGTACGCCTCGCGCGATCCCCCGGCGGCGAAGATGCCGCTCGCGCCGCTGCCAGGGGCATCGAAGTTGACCGTGACGCCCGCGAGGTTTCCGGTGAGCGGACAGCCGTTGGTGTTGGCGAGCGCGACCTGCAGGTTCTGCGCGAACTGCTTGCCCAGCTGCGCTTGCTGGCCGCTTCCGCCCGCGAGCACGAGCTCGTTCGGGGGGTTCGACGTCGGGCAGGCATTCGCGCCTGCGCGCGCGCTGCCGGCGGAAACAGTGAGTGCCGCCGCGAGTGCGCCGAGGACGAGGACGCGCATCATGTCGTTTTCCCCTTGCGGCCGTCGGAGACGACGCGCCCGTCCAAGAGCGAGATCTGCCGCGGAAAGCGCGCTGCGACCTCGTGCTCGTGCGTGATGACGACGATGGTCGCCCCTTCGGCGTTGAGCTCCTCGATCAGGGCCATGATCGCCTGACCGGTTGCGCTGTCGAGGTTGCCGGTCGGCTCGTCGGCGAGCATGATCGCGGGCCGTCCGACAAGCGCGCGGGCGATCGCGACCCGCTGGCGCTCTCCGCCGGACAGCTGCGTCGGCCGTGACTGCAGGCGGTCGCCGAGACCGACGCGGGTCAGCGCCTCGGCCGCGCGCTCGCGCCGCTCGGTCACCGCCGCACCCGCGTACAGGAGACCGTCGGCGACGTTCTCGAGCGTGGTCGAGTGCTCGGCGAGGAAGAACTGCTGGAACACGAATCCGATCCGCGTCGCGCGCACCGCGGCAAGCTCGCGATCGGACATCTCGGCGACGTCGAGACCTGTGATCGACACCCGCCCCGAACTGGGCCGTTCGAGCGTCCCCATCAGATGGAGCAGCGTCGACTTCCCGGAGCCGGACGGGCCGACGATCGCGACCAGCTCGCCGGCCTGAACGCTGAAGCTGACGCCCTGCAGCGCCGCCACCGGCGAGTCGGATCCGTACGTCTTCGTCACCGATTCCAGCTCGAGCGTTGCCGTCATGATGCGGGAACCACCACGCGTTGCCCGGCCGAAATCCCGTTACCGGATACCTGAACCACGCCCGCCGCGTCGTCGAACAACCCGACGCTGACGCCGACCAGCTGATGGACGCCCGTCGGCTCAACCACTTCGACCGCGTAGCCGCCGCCGGCGAGCGCGAGCAGCGCGTTGACCGGCACGGCGAGCACGTTGCGAACCGTCGCGGTCGTGATCGACACGTCGACCGGCGCCTGGTCGAGCCGCCCCGTCGCCGCGGGACGGTCGGCCGTCACGTCGACCTCGATCGTCGGCGAGCTCGGCCCGTTGCCGTTGTCGGCCGGAGCCGTCGCCACCGTGCCGACGTATGAGACGTGCCCTGGCGTCGTGGAGTTGTCCGGAAGCGTGATCTGCACCGGGTCGCCGACCTTGAGGCTCGACTGCTGTGACGCGTCGAGCGCGATCGTCACCACGCGGCGCGTCGACGTGATGCCGAGGACAGGCCCTGCCTGTACCGGCGAGCCCTCGGTCGGAGTCACGGTCGTCACCCGCACCGCGGCCGGCTCGAACACCACCGACCCGAGCGGCAGTTGCCCGGTCGCCGTCACGTGATGCTCCGACTGGAACCGCTCGATCGCAATCGTCGTCGCCGAGGTGAACGCGTCGCCGCCCGGCGCTCCGTAGCCGCGCAGGTTGCGGTTCAACTCGGCGACGTCCGCGCCGGGCGACATCCCCGGCATGAACGCGCGCGAGGCCGGCACCGCGCCGTAGAGAAGGAACGCGGGCTCACCACCGATCGCGTACAGCGGCTCGCCGCGGCGGACGACTTGCCCGACGTTCGGCAGCATCGTGTACACCGCGTTCTGGCCGTACGTCGCGGCCGAATCCTCGCCTTGCGTGAGCGTCGCCTGCGCGGCCGAGAGCGCCTGTTGATCGTTCTGCACCTTGCCGGTCGCGGCGGTGAAGCTCTGGCGATCGGCCGTCGCTGCCTGCGCGTCGGTCGCGCAGGGGCCGGCGCTCTGGGCGGCGCTGCCGCCGCGGCAGTCGACCGCGAGCTTGCGCAGGTCGGCGTCCCGCGATGCCTGCGCTTGCGCAAGTGCACGCTCGTCGGCGTCGTATGTCTGCTGCGCCGATGCCACCGACTGCTGCGATTGCTCGAGGCTTGCCGGCGCAGTGCCGGCCGGCACCGACACCGTCGACGCATCGGCGTAGCCGAGCGTCGCGCTCACCTGCGTCTGCTGCGACAGATCCTGCCGCTTCACCGTCGTCAGCGAGATGCCGGCCGCGTTGTCGGAGACGCCGTTCGCGGCCGGCGAACTGCTCGAGAACGGATCCGTGACCGCCAACACCACGACGGCGGCAAGCACCAAGACGCCGACCGCGACCACAACCCGCCGCCCTCGACGCGACAGACGCCTCATCCGCCGCCCTTGAACGGAAGGTTTCCCTTGCAGGCGTGCTGGGCTTTCTGGAAGGTCGGGTTGTTCGGGTCGAGATCGCTGCCGGGGCCGACCCGGATCTGAAGGCCGCCGTTGGACGGATCGGGGAAGTCCTTGACCCCGTGCTCGCGCATGCAGGCCGAGAAGGCGAGCAGCTTTTGCTGCTGCTGCGCGATCTGCGCCGGGGTCGGCTGACCGCCGTTCGGGAGGAGCTTCGAGCAGGTAGTTCGAGCGGACATGAACGTCGGTGAGCCCGGGTCGATCCCCTCCCCGGAGTGCATCGTGATCACACCCTTGCTATTTGGGTCGGGGAAGTTCGTCACCCCGTGCTTGCGCATACAGGCGGAGAACTTCGGCCCATCCGCAGCGCCCACGTTCATCGCGATCTGGAACTGGCCGCCGCTAGGTCGGCCGCTCGGTCCGCCGAATGCCTTCACCGACGGCGACGAGCCGCTCTGTGTCGTCGTCGTGCCAGGAATCGTCGAGCCGGCGACGCTCGCGATCCCCGGGGCGTGCCCGCCGCCGCCGCAGCCGGCCGCAAGGAGCACAAAGGCACCGACCGCGGCTGCGGAGGTAAGGATCATGGGACGGCGACAGCGCATGCCGAGAGGAATAACCCCGAACCGGTTACAGCGGGGGAACAGAAGCTGTTACCTGTGCGTAACCGATGCTGCGGCATCCTTGAGACCGGCAGAGGGAGGCTGAACCGCGGATGCGGGTGCTCGTCGTCGAAGACCACAAGGAGCTCGCCGCCACCATCGCGGTCGGATTGCGGCGCGAAGGCATGGCCGTCGACATCGCCTTCGACGGCGAAGACGCCCTCGGGCACGCAGCAGGTGACATCTACGACGTGATCCTGCTCGACCGCGACCTGCCCAAGATCCACGGCGACGACGTCATCCGCGCGCTCGTTGCGCGCGGATCGCGATCGCGCGTGCTCATGCTCACCGCTGCCGACGCCATCGAAGACCGCGTCGACGGTCTCGGTCTCGGCGCTGACGACTACCTCCCGAAGCCGTTCGCTTTCGCCGAGCTCGTCGCGCGCATCCGCGCGCTCGCCCGCCGGAGCGAAACGGTCCACTCGCCGGTGCTCGCTCGCGGAGATCTCCGCCTCGACACCGTGCAGCGAGTCGCAACGCGCGCCGGCCGCCGACTCGAGCTCAGCAGCAAAGAGCTCGCGATTCTCGAGCTCCTGCTCGCCGCCGGCGGCGCACCCGTCACCACCCGCGACCTGCTCGCCCGCGGCTGGGACGAATACGTCGACCCTGACGGCAGCGTCGTCAAGGTCACGATCAGCCGGCTGCGGCGCAAGCTCGGCGATCCGCCGATGATCGAGACCGTCCCCCACACCGGTTACCGGATCAGCCCGTGACGATCAGGCTGCGACTCACCCTCATCTACGGCGGGCTCTTCCTCGTCTCGGCTGCGGCGCTCCTTGCCATCACCTACACGCTTGTCAACCACCAGTACACGAGCACGTTCTTCGTCAGCTCGGGCCGGCAGGCGCTGATCGCCAGGGCGTACACCGCCAAGGGGCTGCTCGGCGTCGGCCCCACGCCGAAAGGCGCCCTCGTGCCTGTCGGCCCAAGGACGCTCGTCACCAACAAGAAGATCGCCGTCGCCGTCGCGCAGGGACAGTCGGACGCCGCCGTGCACAAGCTGTTCATCGACTCCGCCTTCGCGCTCGCGGTGATGGCGGTGATTTCGCTTTGGCTCGGCTGGGTGATCGCCGGACGCGCGTTGCGCCCGCTGCGGACGATCACCGAGACCGCCAGGGAGATTTCCGCGAGCAGCCTCCATCGTCGACTCGACCTCGCCGGCCCTGACGACGAGCTCAGGAAGCTCGGGAACACGGTCGACGGACTGCTCGGACGCCTCGAGACATCCTTCGAGGCGCAACGACAGTTCGTCGCCAACGCGTCGCACGAGCTGCGCACACCGCTCACGCTCGAGCGCACCCTGCTCGAGCTCGCGTTGAGCGACCCGAATGCCAGCATCGAGTCCTACCGGCACACGTGCGAACAGCTCCTCGCCGTCGGCGAGCAGCAGGAGCGCCTGATCGAAGCGCTGCTCATGCTCTCGCGCAGCCAACGCGGCGTCGACAGCCATCAACCCGTCGACCTCGCCGCGATCGCGTCGGCCGCCGCAGCGGCAGTGGATCATCACGGCCTCGCATTCGACATCTCGATCGACCCGGCGCACACGTCTGGCAACCCGCGCCTCGTCGAGCGCCTCGTCGCCAACCTCCTCGGCAACGCGATCCAGCACAACGTCGAGAACGGCAGCGTCAGCCTCACAACCGAGACGCGCGGCGGTCGCGCGCTGCTCACGGTCGCGAACTCCGGCCCGACGATTCCGCCGGCCGAGCTCGACCGGTTGTTCCAGCCGTTTCAACGACTCGAAGGGAGCCGTACCAACAGTCACGGGCTCGGTCTCGGCCTGTCGATCGTCCGAGCGATCGCCGACGCGCACGACGCCACGATCACCACTGAGGCGCCGGCCGACGGCGGCCTCCGCATTCAGGTCAGCTTCCCGAGCTCATGAGCCATTCGGATGCGTCCTCGCGTAGGCGTCGTACGCGGAGTTCGACGGCATGTACGGCGGCCGGTACTTCCCGCACGCCGCGTTCGCGGCCTGGAACTTCGGCGAGCCCTGGTTGATTCCGCCGGTGGCGGGATCGGGGATACGACCGGTGCTGTCGGGGTCGGGGAAGTTCGGGACACCGTGGCTGCGCACGCACCGGGAGAACTCCAGCGCTTGCGCTTTCACCTCTTGCACCTGGGCGGCACTCGGCCCGCTGCCGCCGTTCGGGAGCAGGTGACTGCAGGCACGCTGGGCCGTCTGAACCCGGGAACTACTGGCCCCGAGTTGCTGCGACGTGAGCTTCGACTTGTCGAACACTCCACTGCTGTTGGGGTCGGGCCAATTGGGCACTCCGTTGGAGCGCATGCAGGAGGCGAAAGCGATCGCTCCGCTCTGCTGCGTCGACGGGGCCGGCGAGGAACCACCGCATCCTGCCGCCAGCAGGGCCAGTGCGGGAGCTAGGAGCAGCGCGCGACGATGCATGCTGTCGATGATCGCCTGGCCCGATAACAGCAACAGGAGCCGGCGATGAAAAAGCGATGAAAGCCGCCTACGCCCCCGGCGGAATGCCGATGCTTGCGGGAAACACGTGCTCGCACTCGTGCACCTTGGTGTTGATCTGCGGCGAATTCGTGTCAATGCCGACGGCCGCCGGATCGAATACGGCCCTGCCCCGATCGAGCGTCGGATCAGGCCAGTCCGGCACCCCGTGGGAGCGCATGCACCGCGCGAACGTCGCCATGTCGGTCTGGATCTGCTGCACCACGGTCGGCGAAGGCGAGACGCCGGGACCGCCGTCCGGAAGCAAGTGTCCGCAGGCCTGGGTCGCCGTCTGAAACCTGGGACTGCCGGCCGCGACTTCGACCTGGCTTTTTGGCCACACGCCGCTGCTGTTTGGGTCGGGGAAGTTCGACACGCCGTGGGAGCGCATGCAGTGGGAGAACGCGAGCGGTGCGTTCGACTGCACCGACACCGAGGGGTGTCCGCCGCATGCCGATAGTGCAGCGACCGCTGTGGCGATGATGACGGCGGCGGACGACGCTCTCATGGCAGACCGAGCGCCTTCCGTCCGCGGTGCTCGCAGGTCGTCTCCACCGACTGGAACTGCGGCGAGTTCACATCGATTCCGGGAGGCAAGGACTGTTGCCCGAGATGCGCCGGGTCAGGGAAGTTCGGATACCCGTGCGCGCGCAGGCACTCGGCGACCTTCACGCCGAACTCGAGCTTCTGCTGCTGCTGCTGCGGCGTCGCGCTGCCGCCGCTCGAGAGCAGGTGCTCACAGGTGTCGTTGGCCGCGCTCGATACCTGCTTCGAGACACCGGTGCTGAACGCAGGGAAGTTCCCCTGCGGATCGGGATCGGGGAAACGAGGCACGCCGTGCGCGCGCATGCAGCGGGCGAAGGCCAACGCCTGACTCACGTGCGCCGACGCGGCCGGGTGCCTGACAGGCGAGCCACCGCATGCGGCCGCGAGCAAGATCACCGCGAAAGCGAGGAACAGTGCGCGCGGATCCACGTTCACGATGGTCGCTCCCTGCGATGACAGCCGCGCGAGCCGGCGATGAAAAAGCGATGAAAGCGCTCTCACCGTTCCCCTTCGCCGCCGGAGTTGAGCGACACTGCGCCAGGTGACCGACGGAGCATCGATCCTGGTCGTCGAAGACGACGAGCAGATCGCGGAGCTGATGCGCGACTTCCTCGAGGCGGAGGGCTTCCGCGTGCGCCATGCGGCCAGCGGGCGCGAGACGACCGAGCAGCTCGAGCAGAGCCGTCCCGACCTCGTGCTGCTGGACGTGATGCTGCCCGACGAGTCCGGCTTCGAGATCTGCCGTCGCCTGCGCCGCGACTCGGCGGTGCCGGTGCTCTTCCTGAGCGCGCGCGACAGCGACGCGGACAAGATCCGAGGGCTCGGTCTCGGCGGTGACGACTACATCGTCAAGTCCGCCACACCGGCGGAGGTGGTCGCCCGCGTGAAAGCGGTCCTGCGACGCGCGTCTCCGGCAGCCGGGCAGAGGCTGCGCCTCGGCGGGCTCGAGGTCGACCTGGCCGCACACGAGGTCAGCTGCGAAGGGCGCCAGATCGAGCTGACGGCACGCGAGTTCGAATTGCTGCGCGTCCTCGTCGAGCATCCGCGACAGGTGTTCAGCCGCGACCAGCTGTTCGAGCTCGTCTGGGGCTCGTTCGGCGACCGCAGCGCGGTCGCCGTGTACATCGCGCGCCTCCGTCAGAAGATCGAGCCTGACCCAGGAAGCCCGCGGTACATCGTCACCGTCTGGGGCGCGGGCTACAGACTCGATCCAGGCAACAGATGAGACGAGCTCCTGTCCGCATCCGGACGTTTCTCCTCAGCACGGTGCTCGTGTTGCTGGTGTTGCCGACCCTGGCCGGCGGCGCAGGCTGGTTGATCGAACGCGACCACCAACGCGCGAGAACCCATGCGCAGCTGAACGCCGCCTTCGCATACCTCACTTCTCATCGCAGCGATTTACAGGCGCCGGCAACAGTGCACGGATTCGCAAAGCTCGTCGACCGGTTCGATCTACTCGGGCAACTGGTCATCGTCGGGACGTCCGAGAAGAGGGTGCTCTACACCAGTCCCGCCCTCCAACAGGGATTCGCAGGCAAGACGCCGCCCGGCCGAGACGGCGAGCGTCGGCTCATACAGATCGGAACCTCCAAATCGCGGGCAACGCTGGTCGCCGATCTGTACTACCGGCCGGCTTCCAGCACTACAGCGCCGCTCGTCGCACTCACCAGCGGAATCATCGTCTTCCTCGCCGGCCTCGCGCTCGCGGTCTGGCTCGCCGGTCGCTGGATGGTCACGCCGCTGGCCAGGCTGAGCGCACAGGTCGACAAAGTCGCCGGCGGCGAACTGACGATCGATGTCCCGCGCAGCCGGATCGGCGAGGTCGCGAACATCGCACAGGCCGTCGAGGGCATGACAGACGCGCTCGGCGAGACCGCGAAACGACGAGCCGAAGCCGACGAAGCGAGGCGGTTCCTCGTCACCAGCATCGCGCACGACCTGCGCACGCCGTTGTTCGCGCTACGCGGACATCTGCAGGCGGTCGGGTCTCGGCTGGGCGACCCGGGCGTCCACCTCGAGCGTGCCGAAGCACGAGCGGACGCGCTCGAACGGTTGATTGGCAATCTGTTCGCCTACACGCGCGACGACTACGCCCAGCCGGCGCCGCAGCTCGAAGCAGCCCCAGTGGCCGACCTGCTCCAGGAGGTCACGGCGGGCCTCGAGCACACGACCCGTCTTCGAGACACCACGTTCGACTTCGACGGCGATCCGATGCTCGGTGTCATCGTCGATCGCGACCGGTTCAAACGCGCCCTCACCAACATCCTCGACAACGCACTCCGCTACAGCCCGCCGGGCGCTCCGATCCACCTCAACTGGGCAGCCGCTGACGAATCGATCGTCCAGATCACCGTCCAGGACCACGGACCGGGAATCGACCCCGACCTCCTGCCGCACATCTTCGAGCCCGGCATCCGCGGAACACCGGCAGCCGGCAGCGCCAACGACGGGGCTGGGCTCGGCCTCACGATCGCAAAACGCCTCCTCGAACACCAACACGCCACCGTCACCGTCGATAACCAATCGAAAGGAGGCGCAGTCCTCATCCTCACGCTCCAACGCGCGCTGTAGACCGACTCGCTGCCGTTAGGGTCCTGTCGTGGACCCTCCTGCGAGCCCAATGTTGTCCCCGTCGCAGCTGGCGATGTTTGCCGAGCTCGGCGAGGAGCGGACGGCGAAGGTCGGCGATGTCCTGTATCGCGTCGGTGATGCGACGTACCCGTTCATCGCGATCCTCGACGGCGAGGCGGCGATCCTGGACAGCGCCGGCAACGAGCTCGTCCGCCATGGGAAGTCGGGCTTCCTCGGGGAGTTGAACCTGCTCTCGGGGCAGACGGTCTTCGTCACGGCAGTGGTCACACAGCCGATGCGCTACATCGCCGTCGACCGCGAGGCGTTGCGGTCGCTGCTGTTCGAGGACGGCCCCCTGAGCGACCTCCTGCTCTCGACCTTCATCGCGCGCCGCGAGGCGCTGCAGACGGTCCAGGGCATCGGTCTGGAGATCGTCGGTCCGCACTCGTCGGAAGCGACCATGCGGATGCTCGAGTTCGCCCGAGGCAATCGCCTTCCGTACACCTGGGAGGACCTGGCGCCGCCCACCGGAGGCCCGCTGCCGCTCGTGCGCCTGCCGGGTGGCGCCGAGTTACGCGGGCCGACCACCGGAGAGGTCTCGCGCGCGCTCGGGATCGGTCGGGAGCTCGCGCGCCTGGAGGAGGCCGACCTGGTCGTCGTCGGCGCCGGCCCCGCCGGTCTCGGCGCCGCGGTCTACGGCGCCTCCGAGGGCCTCGACACGCTCATCGTCGAGAGCACCGCACTCGGCGGTCAGGCCGGCTCGTCGCGGCGCATCGAGAACTACCTCGGTTTCCCTGCCGGCATCTCGGGGTCCGAGCTGACGAGCCGCGCTGTCACCCAGGCGCGGAAGTTCGGGGCACGCATGGCGTCGCCGTACCGCGCGGTGTCGCTCGAGCCGGGAACGGATCGACACCGCGTGCATCTCGAGGACGATCACGTGATCGCCGCACGCGCGGTCATCCTTGCGCCCGGCGCCCAGTACCGCCGCCTCCCCGTCGATGGGCTCGCCGAGTACGAGGGGCTCACCGCCTTCTACGCTGCCGGGCCACCCGAGGCGCAGCTCTGCGTCGCGTCGCGTGTTGCAGTCGTCGGCGGCGGCAACTCAGCCGGCCAGGCTGCGGTCTGGCTCGCACGCGGCGGCGCGCTCGTGACGCTGCTGCACCGTCGCGCCGATCTGCGCGAGACGATGTCCGACTATCTCGTGCACGAACTCGAGCGTTTCGGTGTGGCCGTGCGTGGCAGCAGCGAGATCGCCGCGCTGCACGGGAAGGACGGGCACCTCAGCGCGGTCACGCTGAAGAGCGGGGAGCAGCTGTCGTTCTCGTTCCTGTTTCTCTTCCTCGGCGCGAAGCCTTGCACGGACTGGCTGGACGACGCGGTCGCCCGCGACGACCGCGGCTTCATCCTCACCGGCGCCGGCGCCAACGCCGACAACCTGCTCGAGACCGACACTCCAGGCATCTTCGCCGCCGGCGACGTCCGCTCAGGATCAACCAAGCGCTGCGCAACCGCGGTCGGCGAAGGAGCGATGGCCGTGCAGTTCGTCCACGCGCACCTCGCAGAGGCTTCGCCCAAGCAAGCGTGTGAGTTAGGTGTCGAGCAGCGGGAAGACGATCGTCTCTTCCTTCGCCATGTGCGTCGTCACCAGCGCGTCGAGCCGATGGAACTCACGCATGAGACCCGCGCGGTCGTCTCGATCGACGCGGGCGAGCTCGCACGCCTCTTCCTCGATGGCGCGATGATCGAACAGCATCGCGTCGACAAGTGGGCCACCTCCGTGCAGCCGCTCGACCGCTGGGTAGAGCTCCAGCTCCTCGACACGCGCATGTCGCACGATCCGGCGCATCAGGTCGATCGCGACCAATCCGAACTCGTGGCAGCGGACGTCGGTGAGCTCGGGCAGGACCTGCACGGCGGCCCGTAGCTCTCGCAGCTCGTCTTCGAAACGAGCGTGCGCGGCGCGCAACCCGTGCAGCGTCTCCGGCACGCGCCATGACGGTCTCGATGGCTGCACCGAGGAGGCTCGCCGCCGCCGACTCGATCCGAATGGGATCGCCGCTCCGACGCTCCAACTCGACCGCCGATGGCTGCCGTCGCACGACGGAGACATCCGCGAACCGGACCTCGTCCGGCTCCTCGCCGGCCGCCGGTGTGAACGCGAGCGCCTCGGGCGTCACCTCGAGGCGGCCGGGGACGGCCGCGCCGCCGTCTTCCTGCCACGAAGCCGAGTACGTCGTCTTCATTACCTCAACTCTGCGCGCTGCGCGCGCACCCGGCATCGGGCCGCACCCTGAGCCCGTCAGCGGGGAAACGCCGATGTCGCCGGCCCGGACCGGATGCAGGCTGGGCACATGCCCGAGCTGGACACGATCGCTCTGCGCTGGCAGGACGCGCTCGACGCGGCCTCCCGTGCCTTGGACGCAGAATCCGACGTCCTGCCGGCGGCCGAGCTCGGCGAGCGCCGACAAGCGCTCGCCCGCGACCGCAACGAGATCCCGGAGCTGCTCACGCGCGTCGCAAGCGCCCTCGGCGTCGACCCAAAGCCGTGGCTTCCGCCGTGGCCCGTCTCCGCACGCATGCTCGGCCTCGGCTCCGCCGCCAGGGCGTGCATCTTCGACCTCGACGGCGTCCTCACCGACAGCGGCATCCTGCACGCGGTCGCGTGGGCCGAGGCGCTCGATCCGCTGTTGGTGTCGCTCGCGGACACGACGCCGTGGGCTCTTGCTCCGTTCGACCACGAGATCGAGTACGTCCTGTACTTCGACGGGCGCACGCGGCTCGACGGCATTCGCATGTTTCTCGAAAGCCGCGGGCTCCACCTGCCGGAAGCGACGGTGCAGGACATCGCCCGCCGAAAGGGCGAACTCCTCGAAGGGCGGTTGGCCCACCGCGGCATCGCAGCTCTCGCGGACGCCCGCAGGTTCCTCCAGGCGGCCGGATACGCACACCTCGGACGCGCGGTCGTATCAGCAAGCATGACCGCCCTGCCGATGCTCGAGGTCGCGCAGCTCGTGCAGCTCGTCGACGTTCGCGTCGACGCCGCCACGATTCGCGCCGAGCATCTGCACCCGCGTCCGTCGCCCGACCTGTTGCTCGCCGCGTGCGCCGAGCTCGGCGTCGCCCCGAGCGAGGCCGTGAGCCTCACGCACAGTGGGGCCGGGATCGTCGCTTGCCGCGCCGCCGGGATGCCGGCGATCGGAATCGCGTCCGGCGACGAGGCCGACCGGCTGCGGGACTACGGCGCCGAACAGGTCTTCCCTTCACTGTCCGGCCTCCTCGATCCCCAGCTCCGGACCGCGGCCTGAGGATCGAGGGCGGCGCTGCCGATGTGCCGGTGCTCGTCGTCGCAGGGGAGCCGGCAACGCCCACGGACGCCGACACCGAGAAGGACGCGGTCGTGGCATGAGCTCAGTCGTCGAGCACTAGCCGCTGCAGCAGCGCGTCAACGCGCACGAAGCCGCCCTTCGCTCCTTCCTCGACGCCGTACTGCATCGTCGTGTCGCGCTCCTCGGTCGTCGCGAAGCGCATCGTCTGCGTCAGCTTCGTCCGGTCGCCCAGGTCATCGAACTCGAGCGTCTGGAGATGGTTCATGAACGTCTGCACGAGCCGCTCGGGCGCGTCGACCTCGCGGAACTCGCCCTCGACGACGCCGAACGCCGTGCGAAAGCGGTACGTGCCGCCGGCACGGACGTCCATCTCCTCGACGACCGTGCCGTCGCCCCACCATTCCGGGATCAGCTTCGGGTCGGTCCAGATGGAGAAGACGTGCGCGCGCGGTGCGTCGAAGATCGCGCTCGACGCGGATCTCGAGCTCGTTCGGCGTCGTGACGGTGGTCTCGTTCATCAGCCCGCCGCCTTCTTCACGAGCGCGCGGATCTTCGCCTCGTCGGGCGCGGTCAGCTTCGTCAGCGCGAAGGCGATCGGCCACATGGAACCTTCGTCGAGCTTCGCGGCCTCGTTGAAGCCGAGCATCGAGTACCGCTCCTTGAACTTCCCCGCGTCACGGAAGTAGCAGACGACCTTGCCGTCCTTTGGCATACGCGGGCATCCCGTACCACGTCTTCGGCGTGAGGTCCGGGGCGGCGGCCTTGACGAGCTCGTGGAGCCGCTTGGCGATGGCGCGGTCCTGCGGCGCCATCTTGGCGATCGCCTCGCGCACGGCGCGTCTCCCCATCCTCGTTGGCCTTCAGCTCTCGGGCCCGCGCTTTCATCGCGGCCTTTTCCTCGGCCGTAAATCCTTCTTTCTTGTTCGTGCTCTTCGTGGGGCTCATCGGTCTCCTTTCGTGCGTTCGACGACCTGCGCAAAACGGTCGAGCCGCTGCAGCCACGTGCTGATGCCCTCGAACGCGTACGGCGCAAGCATGCACCTGCGGACGCGGCCGACCTTCGCCGTGGTCACGAGCTCGCGCCTCCTCGAGCAGCCGGATGTGCTTCTGCATCCCCGTCAGCGACATGCCGAAGGGCTCGGCGAGCTCGCTGATCGTCGCCCTGCCGGAACCGAGCCGTTCGAGGACGGCGCGGCGGGTCGGGTCGGCGAGGGCCGCGAACGCGAGGTCGACAGTCTTTGAATACTGAACCATTCGGTTCAGTGTAGCGCGTTCGGCTAGCCGTCGAGGGTCTCGCGCACCTTGCGGGCGAGAGCGTCCGGAAGGTAGGGCTTCTCGATGAATGCTGTCCGCGCCTCAGCAATCCCATGGCGTAGGACCGTGTCGGAGGGATAGCCGGACGTGAAGAGCACCTTCAGGCCGTGACATGTCGCTACCAGTCGATCCGCAAGCTCTCGTCCGTTCATGCCGGGCATAACGACGTCAGTCATCACCAGGTCGATCCGAGCGTCCGTCTGTTCGGCGATGCGGAGCGCATGCGCGCCGCTGGCGGCCGCGAGCACGGTGTACCCGTACGACTCGAGCGTGCTGGTGACGAGCGAACGGACAAGGTCGGTGTCCTCGACGAGCAAGATCGTTTCGTTGCCCCTGAGTGATGGCAGGTGGCGCGACTTGGTCCCGGGGGTCACGCCGGCGTTCGTGGTCGGAAAATAGAGCTTGAAGGTCGTCCCCATCCCCGTCTCGCTGTAGAACCAGATATGGCCGCCGCTCTGCTTCACCAGGCCGTATACCGTCGCCAAGCCGAGGCCGGTGCCTCTTTCCTTCGTCGTGAAGAACGGATCGAACACACGGCTCTGCGTCTCCTTGTCCATCCCTACGCCGGAGTCGGTGATCTGCAAGAGGACGTACGAGCCCGGAGTGACGTCATCGTGGGTATGCAAAGACGCCCCATCGAGCTCGACGCCGGCGGTGCGGATCCTGAGCGTGCCGCCGCCTTCACTCATCGCGTCCCGAGCGTTGAGGGCGAGGTTCATGACCGCCTGCGCGATTTGGCCGCGATCGACGAGGACCGCTCCGATGCCCGGTTCGAGCTCCGATTCGATCTGGATGCTTGCGCCCATCGAGCGCTGCAGCAGCGTGAGCGTCTTCGCGACGACCGCGTTGAGGTCGGTGACCTCCGGTCGAAGGACCTGTTGCCGGCTGAACGCGAGCAGCTGGCGCGTGAACTCGCCGGCCCGCTCTGCGGCGCTGTCGATCTGCATCGCGCTGTCGCGTTGGTCCTCGTCGCTCAGCTCCTGCAGCAGGATGGCGCTGTAGCCGCGAATCACGAGGAGAAGGTTGTTGAAATCGTGAGCGATGCCGCCGGCCAGGCGACCGATCGCCTCCATCTTCTGACCCTGGCGTAGCTGTTCCTCCAGCCCACGCTGCGCGGTCATGTCCTGCGCAAGCACGAGTCCTGCCTGACGCCCCTCGAACTGGATCGCGTCCGACGACACGAGAACCTCGACGAAGGTGCCGTTCTTCCGCCGGTGCCGCAGCACGCTGGCTTCGCGTCCCTCGCGGAGCGCCGTCTGATCCTCGGCCGCCAGGATCTTCTCGATCGTCATCGAGAGAAACTCCTCGCGCGAGTAGCCATACGACGCGATGGCGGCCTCGTTGACGCGCAGGAAGCGGAGCGTCGCCAGGTCGTAGAGCCACATCGGAGCGGGGTGGCGCTCGAACAGTGCGCGGTAACTGTCTTGCGACTGATGAAGCGCCTCGACGCCTCGGAGTCGCTCGTTGATGTCTCGCGCGATCGTGGAGGCACCGACGATCGCACCGGTCGCATCCTTGACTCCGGAGATCGTCAACCACACGTCGATCACCTTGCCGTCCTTGCGAGTACGACCTGTCTCGTACTGCTCCACGCGGTTGCCCGCCTGCACCTGCGCAAGGATCCCCGGCACGTCGCCGCGGAGCGCGTCCGGCACCAGCATCTCGATCGACCGGCCGATGGCCTCGGTCGCCGAGTACCCGTAGATGCGGACCGCCGCGGGATTCCAGCTCGTGATCGTGCCGTCGAGCGTGTTCCCGATGATCGCGTCGTCCGAGGACTCCACGATTGCCGCGATCTGGCGGAGATGCGCCTCTTCGAGCTCCCGCTCGGTCAAGTCGCGTGTCTTCGGTATTGCGGCATCCAGCACGTCGCCGCCCTCTCTCCACCACAGACTTTCGTGTCCACAGCATCCGCACGGGCCGAATCGCGAGCGGCACCGGCAGGTGGTCTGAACTCAGACTACTCCCGATAGTCCAAACGTCAACACACATTTGGGTCTATAGCGTGTCCGGGTGCTCAACCTCAGATTGCGACGACCTGCCCGAAGCTATGACCTCCATCAGCACCTGACGGTGCTGTTCGTCTGCGCGGTCGCGACCGTCATCTTCACGCGCGGCTTTCTCGCTGCGACCGGCTACCCGCAGGTCGGCGGATCGAAGTTGCACATCGCGCACGTGCTGTGGGGCGGCCTGCTGATGCTGACGGCGCTGCTCACGACGCTCGCCTTCCTCAGCCCGGCCGCAAAGCCGATCGCCTCGGTGTTGGGCGGTGTCGGCTTCGGGCTCTTCATCGACGAGGTCGGCAAGTTCGTCACGAAGGACGTGAACTACTTCTACCGGCCGGCGATCGCGATCATCTACGTCTGCTTCGTCGTCCTGTTCGGTGTGATCCGCTGGTTGTCACGCCGTCGCTTCAGCGCGCAGGAGGCGACACTGAGCGGGCTCGACGCGCTGCAGCGAGCCGCCGTCGGCGCGCTCAGCACGGAGCGGCGCGCGCACATCCTCAACCTCATGGACACCACGGGGGCCGACAGCCCGCTCGCGCAGAGCGTGCGCGACCTGCTCGTGCGGAGCGCGAGCGAGCCCGAGCTGCACCCAACCTTGACGCATCGTCTCTCGAAGTGGCTGGAAGGGCTCTGGGGTCCGCTCACCGAGCACCGCCTCTTCCGCCAGGGCGTCTTCGCCTTCCTCTGCGTCGCGGCGGCGATCTCGGCAGCCGAGGCCGGCTGGCTGCTCCGCGACGGGCTCGGCCACCTGTCCTTCAGCCAACGCGCGTTCACGCTGACGACGGTCGTCGCCGATGTCGCGCTCCTGATCGGCGCCATCCGGCTCTCTCGATCGCTGCTCTCGGCACTGCACTGGTACGACCATGCCGTCCTGCTCGAGATCACCGTCGGCCAGATCTTCCTCTACACCTCCGAGCAGCTCGCAGCGACGCTCAACCTCGTCGCCCTCTTGATCGTTTGGAGCCTCATCCGCTGGACGATCCAGTTCGAGACCGCAAAGCGGTTCACGCGCCCTGCCGTGGTCGCGCGAGGAGCTTCCGCGAACAAGGCGAACTGAAGGGGGCGAGCAGGCAGCATCGCCGAAGGAGTCGATCGTGCCCAAGAAAAAGGTGTCGGCGTCCAAGAAGGGTGTCAGGCCCGAGCATTGGAAAGACGAGCCTGACGAGCACGATTTCCCGGCGGCCGCGGACTATCTGAGCCTGCTCCTCCCCGTGCAGGCAGCGGCCGCGCTCGTCGACGGGCTGAAGGGCGTCGAGAAGATCGACCGCCAGGCGAAGGATCTGCTGCGCGCCAGCCGGCTGACGCTCCTTCCGCGCGACAACCCCCATGTCGTCGCGGATCTGAAGAAGGTGTCCGGCGGCGAGCGGCTCTCGCCTGTCCTGCTCGTCCGCGGCCAGGCGAAGAAAGGCCTCCCACTCCTCGTCGCCGACGGCTACCACCGCATCTGCGCGAGCTACCACCTCGACGAGGACGCGGACATCCCCTGTCGCATCGTCGAGCTGCCGTGACCGAGCTCCCCGCAACACCTCGCGACGATCAGCACGTCCGGCGGACCGTGCTTGCGCTCGAATTCCCCGGCCTGCTCGACTTCGACAACCCGCAGCTCACGTGGCGGCGCCTGTTCGCGGAGCTCTTCGGGACGTTTCTGCTCGTGCTGGTCGGCGCCGGCGGCGCCGTCGTCGGCGCGGTCAGCCACGGCGCGATCAGCAGGACCGCTGCAGTCACGGCGCCGGGGCTGATGGTGATGGCGATCATCCTCTTCATGGGCGCCGTGTCGGGCGCGCACCTGAACCCCGCCGTCACGATCGCGTTCAGCCTGCGCCGCGACTTCCCCTGGCGACGCGTTCCCGGCTACCTGTTCGCACAACTTGCCGGCGCCACACTTGCCTGCCTGTTCCTCTGGGCGCTCTACGGCAAGGTGGGCTCGCTCGGTGCAACCGAGCCCGGCGCAAACATCGCCGACTGGAAGGTGATGCTCACGGAGCTCGTGCTTACCGGCGGGCTCGTCAGCACGATCCTCGGCACCGCCTCGCGCGCTCAGAACGTTGGTGCGTTCTCAGCCATCGCCGTCGGCGGCTACATCATCCTCGCCGGCCTCTGGTCGAGCCCGATCAGCGGCGCATCCATGAATCCCGCGCGCTCGTTCGCACCCGACCTCGTCCTCGGCCGCTTCGACCACTTCTGGCCCTACGTCGTCGGGCCGGGGGCCGGCGCCGCGATCGCAGTCGGCATCGCCTGGCTCCTCCGCGGGCCGGGAGGCGATCCCGGCGGCCTCGCTGCCGCCCGCGGCACGCTCCACGATCCGAGCGCAACGCACGCGCCACCCGGCTGATCAGCGCTCGCGTACGATCGCCCGATCGACGGTGAGCAGGAGACGATCTGGGCGGCGGTCAACGAGATCTACGCGGGCTTCCTCGCCGGCGATCGAGCCCGCATCGACCGGAACATCGACCCGTCGGCGACGATCTGGGACGCATTCGAGCCGGGTTTGATCCGCGGGAAGCGCGAGCTCGACGAGTTGCGCGACCGCAGACCGCCGGGAGCGCCTCCGTCGGCGATCGAGGCGAGCGACCCCGTCATCGACATCTGGGGCGACACCGCGCTCGTTCGTCACCTTCTCTCCGTCGTCGAAGACGGCCGGACGACCCGCGTGCGGAACACGAGCGTCTGGCGCCGGCAAGACGGCGAATGGCTCTGCGTCCACAACCACGAGGACGTGCTCGCACCGTGAGCGACATGACCCTGTACGACCTCCGGGTAACCGTCGAGCGCATCGAGGGACGCTCCGTCTGCGGGCTTCAGGTCGGCGACTGCTTCGAGGTGACCGAATCGAGCCGGTTGCGCATTCCGGACGGGAAGCACTTCTGCATCTACGCGCTCCAGTCGGTCCTGCCGCTGCTGGCGGCGAAGCAACGCCAGCTTCCCGACGCGGATTGGCTCGAGCTGGACTCGCACGTCGCGTGCCCCGACCCGGATGAGCGCGTGATTATGCGCATCGAGCGGATCGGGAAGCGGACAATGCGCACGTCCGACCTGACGTGAGCGAGCTCGGGCTCGCGCTCCAGACGAACAAGGCGGTCGGCGCGTACGCCGAGCTCGCGCGCGCCGCCGAGGACGCGGGATTCGACGTCGTCACCGTCTTCAACGATCTCTGGTTCCAGCCGTCCCTCCCTGCGCTGCTCGAGATCGCGGCCGCGACGACGCGCGTGCGTGTCGGCGCCTCCTGCCTGAACCCGTTCACGCTCCATCCGGTCGAGATCGCCGGACAGGTCGCGGCGCTCGACCGGGCATCGGGCGGCCGCGCATTCCTCGGTCTCGCAGCTGGAGCATGGCTTCGATCGCTCGGGATCGACTCGTCGCGCGGGCTTACCGCCATACGCGAAGCATGGGAGATCGTGCGCCGGCTGCTCGCCGGTGACGATTCGGCCTTCGACGGCGAACGTTTCGTCCTTCCGGCGGGAGCACGGCTGCGCTATCCGGTCGAACGCCCGGCGGTATCGCTCCTCGTCGGCACCTGGGCGCCACGCCTGACCGCGTTCGCCGGTGTGCACGCCGACGAGGTAAAGCTCGGCGGAAGCGCGAACGCCGCAATGGTCGACGTCGCACGCGCCCGCGCGGGCTCGGATCGCCTCGGCATCGTCCTCGGCGCGGTCACGGTCGTCGACGAGGATGGGGATCGAGCTCGCGCCTTAGCGCGGAAGGAGGTGGCGATGTACGTCGATGTCGTCGGTGCGCTCGACCCGACGTCGCCGATCGATCCCGACCTGCTCGCTCGGATCCGGCTGCTCGTCCAGGCAGGCCGAGACGATGACGCCGGAGCGCTGCTTCCCGTGGAGGTGTTCAATCGCTTCGCTTTCGCCGGCACGCCCGCCGAAATCGCGGCGCATGTGGAAGCAGTGCTCGACGCCGGCGCGCGCCGTGTCGACTTCGGCACTCCGCACGGAGTCGACGAACGACACGGCGTCGAGCTTCTGTGCCGAGAAGTCCTGCCGCGCCTTAGGATCGCGTAGATGTTCGACTACGCCGAACGCCGCCGACGGCTGCACGAACGGATGGAGGCCGCGGGCGTCGACGTGCTCTTCCTCGCCCCATCCGCCGACCTCGAGTACCTCACCGGCGTGGAGCGGCAGATCCCGAGCTTCGGTGAGGCGTCATACGCCCACGGCTGGGTGACGGGCGCATTCTTCCGCCCGGGTGCCGATCCGGTGTTCGTCCTCCCGCGCATGTTCGCGGCGTTCGATCTTCGCGAAGAGCCCGACGGCGAGGTGATCGTCGTCAGCGAGACCGACGACGGCCCCGGGATCTTCGAGCGTGCTGCTGCGGGAATGGGGCCGGCCGCGAACGTCGCCATCGGCGACAGAGTCTGGGCCGAGACGACGCTCCGCCTCGGGCGTGCATTCGGCTACGAGCGGCTTCGGACCGGCTCGCAACTCGTCAACGAGCTCCGACGTGTGAAGACGGAGGAGGAGCTTGCCGCGATGGGCCGCGCGGTCGTGACCGTGGAGCGCGCGATGGCTGCCATCGCGCCGCTCGTCGTGCCGGGCGTCAGCATGTTGGATCTCGTGGAGGGCGTCGAACACGAGCTGCGCGCCGCCGGCTCCCGCTGCCCGTCGTTCACGACCCACATCTTCACCGGCCTCGGGGACGACGACTTCGACTCCGGAACCGCAACCGCGCGCTCGCCCATCCCGTCGGGCACGGCGGTCATGTTCGACTTCGGCGGCGTCGTCGATGGGTACTGCTCGGACTTCGGCCGCACGATCTATTGCGGCGAACCGCCTGTCGACTATCTCGACGCCTACGAGGTCATGCTCGAAGCCCAGGAGGCCGGGCGGGCCGCGGCGAAGTCCGGCGCGATCGCTCGCGACGTCAACGCCGCCTGCCGCCGGCCGATCGAGGAAGCCGGCCTGGGCGAGCACTTCCGCCACCGGATGGGCCACGGCATCGGGATGGACGTCCACGAGCGCCCGTTCCTCTCGGCGGAGGACGAGACGCCGCTCGTACCGGGCATGACGTTCACCGACGAGCCGTCGATCATCATCCCCGGCCGCTTCAGCGTCCGCATCGAGGACATCCTCGTGATCGAGGAGGGCGGCGGGCGGAAGTTGAACTCCTATCCCGCCGCCCTGGTGGCGAACCGGAATCGGTGTCTGACACCGGAGATCCTTTGCTAACTACTTCGGCGACACCTGCGTGACGTCGACGTCGTACTCCGCGTTGAAGACCGCGTTCTTGAGGTCGGACGTGGAGACGAACACCTGCGTCGGCTGCATGAGCGGGAAGTACGGCCCGCTTTCGTTCAGGTCATTCTGGTACTGCTGGTAGATGGCCTTGCGCTGCGCCGCGTTCGTCGTGACGAGCGCTTTCGCCGCCAGCTTCTCGATCGCCGGGTCCGAGCCCTTCGGCCAGCCGGCACGCAGGCCCACGAGCTGGCCCGGCGCGAACGTCAAGGTAGTCAGCCGGATCCGGATAGTCAGGGCCCCAGAGCGACAGGCCGAACGCCATCTGGCCGCTGCGGTACGCGGTCAGCCAGTTCGACGTCGGGGAGCCGGAGAGCTGGATGTTGAAGCCCTCGGCCTGGAGGTTCGCCTGAACCTTCTCCGCCATCGTCGTGAACGGGACACCGTTGATCGTGAGGTCGCGACGGGTACTGCAGCGTCACCTGCTGGCTGCCCGCCCGGACGCCGCGAGCGCTGCCTTCGCCTTCGCAACGTCCTGCTTGACGGCGTTCTTCTGCGGCAGCGAGCCGAGGAACATCGACGGGATGAGTCCCGGAGCCTGGATCGCACCCGGGCCTGCGACCGACAGGATCGACTTGTAGTCGAGCGCGTATCGGACCGCCTGCTGCCACTGCTCGTTCGAGGTCACCGTGGAGACCTTCGGGTCGTTGTTCGCGAACAGCCAGAACACCCAGGTCGAGGGCTGCAAGCGAGACGTGGAGTTTCGAGTTCCCCTTCAGACCGGTGGCCTGGTCGGCCGACAGGTCGATCGCGATCTCGTGCGTCCCGCGCTGGACGTTGATCAGCTGTGTCGTCGCGATCATGTTGCGGACGACGACGGTGCTGAATGCGGGCTTCTTCGGGCCCCAGTACTTCGGGTTCGGCGCGAGCACGACCTGCGACGTCGTGCTGAACGACTTCAGGATGTACGGGCCGCTACCGGCGCCGGCTGAAGCGGGAGTGTTGAGCCACGTCTCCGCCTTGTCCGCCGTCGACGCATTGGCGGCTGACGTGCCGCCGTGCGCCTTGACGAGCTTCGAGTTGACGATGCCCGTCGAAGGGTTGGCAAGGATCGCCGGCAGTTCGGTGTCCGGCGTGGCCGACGTCATGACGACGCCGTACTTGCCTTGCGCCTTCACCGTGACGCCGGCGAGCAGGAATGCCGGATTGCCCTTGATGTTGACGAGGCGGTTCATGGAGAAGACGACGTCCGCCGAGGTCAGCGGCGTGCCGTCCGCGAAGTGGGCGTTCTTCTTGAGCTGGAACGTGAACGTCTTCGCGCCGTTCGTCGCCTTCCACGAGGACACGAGCAGCGGAATCGGATTCGCAAGGTCGCCGCCCTTGTACGTGAACAGCGTGTCGTAGAGGGCGCGATCGATGATCGAAGCCGTCGGATCGAACGCGCGCTGCGGGTCCGACGTCTTGATCGTGAACGAGTTGTCGACGACGAGCGTCGCGCCCGCCGTGTGATGCGCGGTTGCTCCGAACGCGGCCGCAGCGCTGGCGAGCATGCCGGCGGCTGCAACGAGCGCGAGCCACTTCCACCTTCTCAACGAACCCTCCTCGGTCGGGATTTGATCAAATCACCCTAAACCCTTGGATCCGCCAAGCCAACAGGCGACTGTTCGGCCATTTGGCAACGATTCGAGCGGCGGCTCCTCCGTGAAGCAGCGGTCGAAGACGTAGGGGCAGCGCGGGTGGAACCGGCAGCCGCTCGGCGGCCTCGCCGGGTCGGGCACCTCGCCGGGCAAGCTCTCAGGGAGAACGCCGCCTCCATCCGGGCGCGGAACGGCAGAAATGAGCGCTTCTGAATACGGGTGCGCCGGGCCAGTCCAGAGCGGCAGGGTCGCGCCCGTCTCCACCATCTTCCCGAGGTACATCACCGACACGCGGTCGGCGACGTGCCGGACGATGGCCAGATCGTGTGAGATGAGCAGAAGGCCGAGCCCGAGGTCGCGCGAGAGAGCTGCAAGGAGGTTGGCGAGCTGCGCCTGCGCCGACGCGTCGAGAGACGCGAGCGGCTCGTCGAGGACGATCACCGCCGGGTCCGCGGCGAGCGCGCGCGCGATTGCGATGCGCTGGCGCTGCCCGCCGGAGAACTCGTGCGGATACCGCGACGCCGCGACGGCCGGGAGCCCTACGAGCTCGCACAACTCGCTGACGCGGGCCGCGCGAGCCGCATTCGTCCGGGAATCGATTCCGTCCCCGATCTGGGAACCGGCGGTGCGCCGCGGGTTGAGCGACGAATACGGATTCTGGAATACGAGCTGGAGGCGTACGAGGGCGGCCGGACGAGCCCGTCGCGTCATCGGCGTAACGGGCTCGCCTTCGAAGACGACGCTCCCGCTCGTCGCAGGAACGAGCCCGACGGCCGCGCGCGCGAGCGTGGACTTGCCGCAGCCGGACTCGCCGACGAGGCCGACGATCTGTCCGCGGTCGACTTCCAGACTCGCACCGGCGACAGCACGCACGTGGCCCCCACCACGCCGCTCGTAGTCGACGACGACGTCCCGAAGCTCGAGCACGCTCATGTCGAGAACGGATCGACCGGACACGCCAGCCGGCGGTCGGAGACAGCCAGCAGCTCGGGGACGTCGACTCGGCAGGAGTCGACCGCATGTGTGCACCGGGTGTGGAAGGAGCAGCCGGACGGAATGTGCCCCGGGGTCGGCGGCGACCCGCCGATGGCGACAAGCGGCCGCTCCTTTGCCGCCTCCGGATGCGGGAGTGCGTCGAGGAGCGCGCGCGTGTACGGATGCCGCGGATGCTGGAGGACGTCGCCGCGCGCACCCGACTCGACGACGCGTCCGGCGTAGAAGACGGAGACCCGGTCGGCAATCGACGAGAGCACGCCGAGGTCATGCGTGATGAGGATGACGGCGAGGTCCTGCTCGCGGCGCAAGCGATCGAGCAGCCGAAGGATGCCCGCCTGCACGGTGACGTCGAGCGCCGTCGTCGGCTCGTCGGCGATGAGCAGCTTCGGGCGGCACGCGAGCGCAATCGCAATGGCGATGCGCTGCCGCATCCCGCCCGAGAAGTGATGCGGATACGCGCGCAGAGCGGCGTGCGGATCCGGGATGCGAACGTCCTCGAGCAGCTCGACCGCACGCTGCTCCGCTGCTTGCCGGTCGAGATGGAGGTGGCGGCGCACGTGCTCGGTCAGCTGGCGACCGACCGTGAGCATGGGATGGAGCGAGGTGAATGGATCCTGGAACACCATCGCGAGATCTCGCCCGGCGATGTCGCGGAGCTCCCCGCGCGGCATCCCGATCAGCTCCTTGCCGGCGAAGAGTGCGGTACCTTCGACCGTCGAGCGTTCCGGCAGGAGACCGAGCAGCGCGAGCATCGAGATCGTCTTCCCGCTCCCGCTCTCGCCCGCGATCCCGAACACCTCACCGGGCTGCACGTCGTAGTCGACGCCGTCGACGATCGTGACGTCGCCACCCGGGATCGGCAGCTTCACGCGCAACGATTCCACGGCAAGCACGCTCATGCGTCGCTCTCGACCGCGCGGCGCGCGGTGCGGGGATCGAACACGTCGCGCAAGCTGTCGCCGAGGAAGTTGAACGCGAGCACCACGGTGAAGATCGCGAGCCCGGGGAAGGTGCCGATCCACCACCACTGGAAGTACTGCGTGCCCTCGGCGACCATCGAGCCCCATTCGGCCTGGGGCGGCTGCGCGCCGAGGCCGAGGAACGAAAGCCCTGACAGCAGCAGGATCGCGTTCGCGAGATCGAGCGTCGCGAGGACGAAGACCGGGCCGATGACATTTGGAAGAACGTCGCGCACGAGTGCGCGCCTGCTCGAGGCGCCGAGCAGGCGGGCGGACTGGACGTACTCGGAGTCACCGACGGACAGAACGAGCCCGCGGACGATACGGGCGTACGACGGCCACGCTACGACGACGATCGCGAGCGCCGCGTTGAAGAGCCCGCGGCCGAGGACCGCCGCAACGACCATCGCGAGGATGATCGGGGGAAAGGCGAACACGAGATCCGTCGAGCGCATGAGAATGCCGTCGACAAATCCGCGGAAGTAGCCGGCGACTGCGCCGACGATGCTGCCGATCGTCGCGGCGATGCGCGACGAGCGCAATGGCGATCGGCAGCGACACGCGCGAGCCGTAGATGACACGGGAGAGGACGTCACGGCCGAGCTCGTCCGTTCCGAAGAGATGGTGGAGCGACGGGCTCTCGGATGCCGGAAAGCTCTGCGCGAGCGGGTTCGAAGGTGCGATGAGCGGCGCGAAGACCGCGATCACGATCCAGGCGAACGCGATCACCGTCCCCGCGATCGCGAGCGGCTGCCGCCACGCGGCGGGGATCCGCGAGGAGCGGGCGCGCGCCCGCAGCCCGTAGGCGAGTGAGCTCACGTGATCCTGATCCTCGGATCGATGACGCCGTAGAGGACGTCGACGACGAAGTTGATCGTCACGTAGACCACGGCGACGAAGATGCTCACGCCGGCGATTGCGGGCACATCGAGGTTCACGGCCGCCTCGTACGCATACTGGCCGATCCCGGGCCAGGAGAAGATCTTCTCGACGAGCACGGCGCCGGTGAGCACGTTCGCGAAGACGAGGCCGAGGACTGTGATGACGGACGGAAGTGCGGCGCGCAGGATGTAGCGCACAACGACAACGCGCTCCGGCAGTCCTTTCGCGCGCGCCGCGCGCACGTAGTCGTTCCCGATTACTTCGAGCACCGCCGAGCGCGTGAACCGCGTCAGCAAGCTGACGTTGAACGCGGCGAGCACGAGTGCCGGAAGAATGAGGTGGTGGAGCGCCTGCACGAACAGCGAGAAGTTGCCCGCGACGAGCGCGTCGATCGTGTACAGGCCGGTGACGCTGGGAGGCGGGCTTACGCCAGGATCGAGACGTTCGGCGCCCGGAAACCATCCGAGCTTGAAGAAGCCGACATAGAGCGCGACGAGCGCAATCCAGAAGGTCGGCATCGAGATGCCGGCGAGCGATGCGACGCGGAGAAGATGGTCGGCCGGCCGGTTGCGCCGCAGCGCCGCAACGGTGCCGAACCCGATGCCGACGATCGCGGCGAAGAGGACCGAGTAGAGCGCGAGCTCTGCGGTTGCCGGGATGAACTGTCCGAGATCGTGCGTCACTGCGTCGTGCGTGAGCGACGACTGCCCGAGGTCGCCGTGGACGAGGTGGTCGAGATAGATGACGTAGCGAACGGGCAGCGGCCGGTCGAGCCCATAGTGGTGCTTGAACGCCTGCACAGCCGCAGGGTCGCCGGCCGCTTGCTCGCCGAGGTTCGTGGCGACCGCGTTGCTCGGGACGAGCTGAGTCAGGACGAACGCCACCGCCGTGATGCCGAGCGTCAGCAGCACGAGCGCAGCGAGGCGGCGAAGCACGAAGCGAACAAAGCCGGGCGGCCGCCAGAAGCGGCGCCTCGCCGGCGGTTCGACGATCGCGGTCGGGGCAGTCGTCACCGGGCGACGGATGGTACCGGCGTATCCGGCGGGAAACTACGATCGGCGCGTGGCGAAACGCGTCCCCGATGAAGGTGGGTTTGGCGAGCAGGCCGGCTACTCGCGCGCCGTACGCCAGGGGCATCTGATTGCGGTGAGTGGAACCGCTGCGCTCGAGGGCGGGACCGTGCTCCACCCCGGCGATGCGTACGGACAGACGAAGCGGGCACTCGAGCTCGCGCTCTCGGCCGCAGCCGAGTTGGGCGCGAAGCCGGACGGCGTGCTGAGGACGAGACTCCTGCTCGCACCCGGCTGCGACTGGCGCGCAGCCGCGCGGGCACACGCCGACATCTTCGCCGCGAACCCTCCCGCGAACACAACGTACTTCGTCGGCGCGCTCATTCCCGAAGGCGCGCTCGTCGAGGTCGAGCTCGACGCCCTCGCCTAGTGGAGAGCGCCGAAGTCATCGTCGTCGGCGCAGGCATCACCGGCCTCTCGCTCGCGTTCTTCCTCTCGCGCGCGGGCGCGGACGTCGCCGTGATCGACCGCGTGGGGATCGGCGCGGGAGCGTCCGGCGTGCAACCCGGCGGAGTGCGCCAGCAATGGAGCACGGAGATCAACTGCCGGCTCGCGCGTGAGTCCGTCGACTTCTACGGGCGCCTCGACGACGAGCTCGGACAACACGTCGACGCGCGGCTCGATCGCTGCGGCTATCTCTTCGTCGCTCTCACGGACGCCGCGCTTGCCGGCATGCGCGAGACCGTTGAGCTCCAGAACAGCTGCGGCGTGCCGAGCCGGATCGTCACCGCGACCGAAGCAGGCGAGCTCGTTCCCGGACTGTCGACGGCACCGATCGCCGGCGGCGCGTGGTGCGCCGAGGACGGCTACTTCGACCGCCCTCAGACGGTGGTCGAAGCGTTCGCGCAGGCGGCAACGGCGGACGTGCCGATCGCCGATGTCGCCTCGCTCAACCGAGGCGCTGACGAGTGGGAGATCCGCACGAGCACCGGCCCTCTCCGTGCGAAGACCCTGGTGCTCGCTTCGGGAGTCGACACGCGTGCACTCCTCCGCCCTCTGGGCGTCGACGTGCCGATCGAGCCAGAGGCACGGCACCTCTTCCTGAGCGAACCGGTGGCCGAACGGCTGCTGGAGCCGCTCGTCGTCGTCGGCGAACGAAGCTTCGCCGCCAAGCATCTCGCCAACGGCCGGATCCTGGCGAGCGATCTCGCCGCTTCGGGCGACGCCGCTCAACATCGCGACCGCTGGCGCGCGACCGTCGCTCGCGGTATCGACGAGCTCCTCCCCGCACTCTCATATGTCTCGTTCCCGTTGCTGGCGAGCGGCGAGTACGACGTGACCCCCGATCACCAGCCGATCGTCGGCCCCGTGGGCGAGGAAGACGGGTTGTGGGTCGCAGCCGGCTACAGCGGCCACGGGTTCATGCTCGCTCCGGCGATCTCGCGGCGGCTGGCCGAGGCGATGCTCGAGGGTCGTGGCGCGCCCATCCCCGAGTTCTCGCCGGACAGATTCGACGGCGAGCGCCTGGCGCTCGAACGCAACGTGGTCTGATTCGCGTGCTACCGTCGAACGACGGCGCTTTCGACCGCGCCGGGTGAGGCCAAGGCTCGCCTCTTCTCGACTGCTCGAGCTGAAAGGCGGACGCCATGGCATCGAATCGTTCTAACGGCCCGACGTAGCGTGCCGGCCTACGACGCAATCGTCGTCGGCGGCGGGCCTGCCGGGTCGACATGTGCATACCGGCTCGCAACCGCCGGCAAGTCGGTCCTGCTGCTCGACCGGGCACGGTTCCCCCGCGACAAGGCCTGCGGCGGTGCGGTCACCGCCCGCGCGCTCCGGGAAATGCCGGTCGGAATCGAGCCGGTCGTCGAGACGACCGTGAGCCGGTTCGAGCTTCGGGCGCACCATCGGCACGGATTCTCCCGCGTCGCCGCGAGCCCGCTCGCGTACATGACCCAGCGCCACCGCCTCGACGCGTATCTCCTCGGCCGCGCCGTCGAGGCAGGCGTCGAGCTTCGAGAAGGAACGGCTGCGTCCGAGATCCGGCAGGACGGAGTCGACGACGACGGCGCCCGCGTCGTCATCGGCGCGGACGGCGCAAACGGCGTCTCCCGCCGTCTGTTCGACACGAAGCGCCGGAACGCCGTCGCACTCGAGGGGAACCTCCCGCACAGCGAGGCCCCGGACAGGCGCTATTCCGAGCGCCTCGTCCTCGAGTTCGGGACCGTCCCGGGCGGCTACGGGTGGATCTTCCCGAAAGCCGACCACCTCAACGTCGGCGTCGGCGGATGGACGTCGGAGGGTCCGCATCTGCGCGATCACCTCGCGCGCCTTTGCGAGGCGCACGGCTTCGACCGCGACGCCCTGACAGACGTCCGCGGTCACCTCTTGCCGTTCCGCAAGCGCGGTGCCGCCATGGCCGCGGGGCGAATCGCACTCGTGGGCGACGCTGCCGGGCTCGCCGACCCGCTCTCCGGCGACGGGATGTACGAGGCTGCTCTGTCGGCGAGGCTCGCTGCGGAGCACGCGTTGCGGATCCTCGCCGGCGAGCTCGACTGCTTCACCGGCTACACACGCGAGCTCGCTGCCCGCCTCGCTCCCCTCATGCGCGTGTCGTGGGGAGCGAAGTTCGCGTTCGACCGCCTCCCCATGCTCTCGTTCACGGTCGCGAGGACGCCACAGTTCTGGAACTACGTGGCGCAGACGTACGGGTGACGCAAAGACCGCGCTCTCTTTGTCAGAATGTCCGCCGATGAGCTTCGAGACGGACATCAAGCCGCTCTTCCGCGAGCGCGACCGCGGGTCGATGCAGTCCCAATTCGATCTCTGGTCGTACGACGACGTCAACACGCACGCCGACGCCATCCTGGCCGTACTCCGAGCGGGCACGATGCCCTGCGACGGCGCGTGGCCCGAGGCAGACGTCGAGCTCTTCGAGCGCTGGATCGCTGACGGCAAGCCCGCCTGAGGAGCCCTGAGGGGCTCTTGCGCTACCGTGTGCGTAGCGTCCCCGTGTTCTGACTCCCACACGAGCCCGCCGCTTGCTGTTCTGGGGAGTCGCCAAAGGGAGCGACACATGAGGAAGAGCCTGAAGCGTGTGCTCGAGCGTCTGCGCGCGGGCACCAACGGATTGCTGGGCAAGCGAGAGTCGATTCGCGGAGGCCTGCAGGAGCCGCAGCGGATGACTGGGCGCCTCGTGCCTGTGCGCGTCCGCTCGCAGAACTAGCGCGTGCGGACCGCAATCGTCTCCACCTACCCGCCGCGAGCGTGCGGGATCGGCACCTTCTCGGCCGACTTGCGGGCAACGCTGCTCGGCGCGGACGGCATCGCGCGCGCCGATCTCGTCGCGGTCGTGAACGAGCCCTCGAGCCCGCAGCGGCGAGGTCTGCTGGCGACGATCCATCAGTCCGTGCGCGGCGACTACATCCGCACCGCCCGGATGCTCGGGCGGCTCGACGTCGACGTCGTGCTGCTCCAGCACGAATACGGCATCTTCGGCGGGCGGGACGGCGAGTACGTCGTATCGTTCGCCGAGGAGCTCGCGCAGCCGCTCGTCGTCACGCTGCACACGGTGCTCTCGGAGCCGTCGCCGCACCAGGCGGAAGTGCTGAGCGAGCTGTGCGCGCAAGCCGAGCTCGTGATCGTGATGACCGAGACCGCGCTGCGGCTCGTCGTCGACTCCGGCGTCTGTCCCGAGGAGAAGGTGCGGGTCGTTCCGCACGGCGCGCCGGTCCGTCTCACCGCCCGGTCAGGAGGGGACGCTCGCACGGACGAGCGCTTCCAGCTCTCGACCTTCGGCCTGATCTCTCCTGGCAAGGGCCTCGAGACCGCGATCGAAGCGCTGCCGGCGATGATCGAGCGGCACCCCGAGATCGTCTACGTCATCGCGGGTCGCACCCATCCGGACGTCGCACGCCGTGAAGGAGAGCGGTACCGCCTGATGCTCGAGCGGCGCGTGCTCGAGCTCGACTTGACGGAGCACGTCGAGTTCGACGACCGCTTCCTCTCCATCGACGACCTTTCCGACCTGCTCGCGGCGACCGACGTGTTCGTGACGCCTTACCGCAACCGGGAGCAGATCGCCTCGGGCGCGCTCACGTTCGCGATCGCGGCCGGCTGCGGGATCGTCTCGACGCCGTACTGGTATGCGCAGGACATGCTCGCTTCGGGCGCCGGCACGCTCGTCCCGTTCGACGACCCGGCAGCGCTCGCCGCCGCGGTCTGCGCGTACGCGGACCAGCCGGAGCTGCTTGCGTCGGCTCGAGCCGAAGCCCGCCGCATCGGTTCCTCGCTCGCCTGGCCGTCGGTCGCGAAGGAGACGGCGTCCGTGCTGAAGGAGGCATACGCGCTCGCGCCGCGCCGCCGCCCGTTCGGCGCTGCCGATCTGCACCTGACGAGCCTGCGCACCGACCACCTGCTGACCCTCGTCGACGACGTCGGCATCGTGCAGCACGCGCACGGGATCATTCCGAACCGCGACAGCGGCTACTGCGTCGACGACGTCGCCCGTCTGGCCGTCGTGTCGCTCGCACTTGCGGACCGCGGCGACCAGCAGGTCTGGACATCGATCCTCAACCGCGCGCTCGCGTTCCTGCACGCAGCCGCCGGTGACGACGGCATGCGCAACTTCATGGGCTACGACCGGCGCTGGCTCGACGAGCCGCACGTCGGCGACCACGTGGGCCGCGCCGTCTGGGCGCTCGGGGAGATCCTCGCTACGGCATGGATCCCCGCTGTCGTCGTGCCGGTGCGCGACCTGCTCGAGCGCCTCGTGCGCCCGCTTGCCGGCGACGTGTCGCTGCGGACGGCCGCCTACACGGTCCTCGGCCTGTCGCGCGTCGACGCCGACCGGCTCACGCCCGAGACGCTTCGCCTGCTCGAGCGCCTGACCGAGCAGCTCGCCGACGCGTACCGCGACACGGCCTCGGACGACTGGTGCTGGTTCGAGGACAAGCTCACCTACGACAACGCGCGCCTGTCGCAGGCGTTGATCAGCGGCGGCATCGCGCTCGACCGCGACGATCTCGTCGAGCTCGGACTGAAGTCCCTCGCCTGGCTCGGCGACGAGTGCGGCCTCAATTCCGGGCCGCTGCGGCTGCCGGGCCACCTCGGCCGACGCAGGGGCGAGCTTGCTCCTGGGCGACGGCGACGAGCAGCCGCTCGATGCGGCTGCGCTCGTCGAGGCCGAGCTGGCTGCCTTCGCGGTCACGCACAAGGCCGACCACGGCATCAGGGCGACGCGCGCGTTCGAGTGGTTCCTCGGATCGAATCGCCTGCAGCGACCGCTGTACGACTTCGCGACCGGCGGTTGCAGCGACGGGCTCGGCACCGAGACGCTCAACGACAACGAGGGCGCCGAGTCGACGCTCGCGTTCCATCGCGCCGCGGTCGTCCTCGACGCAGCCGGCGTGCGGGCAGCCGTCCGCGAGCGCAGGCTCGAGCCGGCCGCCGCATGAGTCAGCGCGAGCTCCTCGAACGTCACGCCTCCAACCCGATCCTCAGCGCCGAGGACTGGCCGTATCCCGTCAACGCCGTCTTCAACCCCGCCGCCGCGCAGGTCGACGGGCAGACCGTCCTGCTCGCGCGGGTCGAGGACCGCCGGGGGATCTCGCACCTCACCGTCGCCCGCTCCGCGAACGGCGTCGACAACTGGACGATCGACCCGACGCCGCTGCTCGCACCCGACGACGAAACGGTCGAGCGAGCAATGGGGGTTCGAGGATCCCCGCGTCGTCTGGGTGGACGAGCTCGCGCGCTGGGTGATCACATGCACCGCATACGGCCCCGCCGGGCCCGCGGTCTTCCTCGCGACGACCGAGGACTTCACGACCGTCGAACGGTACGGCATCGTCCGTCATCCCGAGGACAAGAACGCAGCCCTGCTGCCGCACCGGATCGACGGGCGCTGGGTGCTCCTCCACCGGCCGAAGACCGAGTTCGGCGGCGCGCGCGGGGAGATCCTGCTCTCGCGTTCGGCCGACCTCGTCAGCTGGAGCTCGCCCGAGGAAGTGCTCAAGCCGCGGGCCGGCGCCTGGTGGGACTCGCTCCGCATCGGCATCGGGCCGCCGCCGCTCTTGACCGAGCACGGCTGGCTGCTCATGTACCACGGCGTCAAGGACACGGTCGCGGGCGGGATCTACCGCGTCGGCCTCGCGCTGCTCGACCTCGACGAGCCGACGCGCGTCCTGCGCCGGCTGCCGACGTGGGTGCTCGCACCGGTCGCGCCGTACGAGCGCACGGGCGATGTCCCCAACGTCGTCTTCCCGTGCGGCGTCGTGCACGACGAAGCGACCGACCTGGTCCGGTTGTACTACGGCGCGGCCGACAGCTCCATCTGCCTCGCGACCGCGCGGCTCTCCGACCTGCTCGACGCTGTGCTCGCCGCGCCGGACGACGTCTAGCCGACGATCGTTCGATAGAGGCGGAGGTAGTCGTCCACCATCCGCTCGGCGTCGAAGCGCCGCTCGACCGACGCGCGTACGGCGTTCGCGTCGAGACCCGCGGCCGCGCCGACCGCAGCCACCGCGTCGTCCGCCGACGTGACGAGAAAGCCGTTCTCGCCGTGACGGACGATCTCGGTCATGGATCCGCGCGGATGCGCGATCACCGGCGTCCCGCAGGCCATCGCCTCGACGACGCTGAAGCCGAACGGCTCGTCGAAGTCGACGAGGTGCAGGAGCGCCCGCGCGCCGCCGAGCACGTCACCGCGCCGATCGGGGCCGACCGGCCCGATGTAGGAGACGCGCTCGCCGTCGACGCGCGGCTGCACGAAGCGCTGGAAGTACTCCTCGTCCTGGACGATCCCCGCGATGACGAGCGGCACGCCCGCGCGCTCGGCAACGTCGATCGCCTCGGCGGTTCCCTTGTCCGGGTGGATCCTGCCGAAGAACAGCGCGTAGTCCCGCGGGCCGGCGCCCACCTCGAACTGGCGCATGTCGATGCCGTGGTGGATCGTCGCCGCGTAGTCGAGACGCTCGTGCCGGTCGGCGTCGCTGATCGCCACGTAGTAGCTGCCGCTGTTGTACTTCTCGTACACCGCGACGATCCGTTCGGACGAGAAGCCGTGGATCGTCGTCACGACCGGCGTGCGCACGAGTCGGCTGTAGGTCAGCGGCAGGAAGTCGAAGCTGTTGTGGATGACGTCGAACTCCGCGGCCCGCTCGAACACCGCCGCGATGTGCAGGGCCTCCCACACCTTCGCGTCCAGGGACGGATCCTCCGAATAGCCGGTCGGCGCGCGTCCCGACCAGGCGCGCGCTCGTGATCGAGTCGGCGGTGGCGAAGAGCGTGACGTCGACCCCTCGCGCCACCAGCCCCTCGGTCAGGAGCGAGACGAACTGCTCCCAGGGCCCGTAATGGCGGGGCGGGACCCGCCAGGAGATCGGAGCCAGCATCCCGACCCTGAGTTCGTCGGGCCACGGGGCCAAACTAGCGCGGCCGCCCACCGTCCTACGCTGTGCCGTAGGGTGAGGGGGATGAACGCGATCAACGACACGGTGATCATCCGCGTGCCCGGGAGCCCGGAGATCCTCTGGCGGACGCAGCGGATGGTGAGCCTCGGCGCCGATGCCGAGCTGGCCGCGAGCATCGCAGAGAGCGACGCGGACGTGCACGACATCGAGCGACTGCTCGAGGCCGGCTGCTCGCTCGAGCTCGCCTGGACGATCACGCGTCCGATCGAAGAGCAGCCGAACGTCGTCGACGCCGCCGTCGACCCGGCGTAGTCCTCGATCCTTCTCAGGTAACGCCGGGCCGCACTCGAAGCGCCGCTTCGCGCCGCCCCGGAACGAGCAGGGCAGCCAGCGCGCAGACGACGAGGAACGCAGTCGCCATGACGAACGTGTCGGTGAAGCCGGTGCTCGCAGGAAGGCCGTGATGCGTGTGGCCGGCGATGAACGTCGCGGCGAGTTGCCCGCCGAGCGCGCCGCCGATGGTGCGCATGACCGTGTTCATCCCTCCGGCGACACCGGTCTGCTCGGGGCGCACCGCCTCCACGATGAGATTCCCGAGCGCGGCGAACGCGAGGCCGATGCCGATGCCGAGGAGCGCCGCGCTGATGAGCATGTCGTACGGATGCGCATGGACTGCGGCCAGGAAGCCGAACGCTGCGGCGGTGACGATGGATCCGGCGACGACGGCGCGCTTCGACCCGAACCGGAACGCGATCACGCCGGCCAACGACCCGACGAGCACCATGGTGATCGTCGACGGCAAGCAGGTAGAGGCCCGACTGGACGACGGACGCCCCGAAGCCGCCCGTGCTGCGCGCCAACTGCGCGAACTGCGGGAACACGATGAAGGACGAGTACATGCCGGCGCCGAGGAGGAACGCGGTCAGGTTCGTCGTCCAGATGCCGCGGATGCGCATCATCGTCATGTCGATCAGGGGCTCCGCGCTCCGTGTCTCCACCACAATCCACGCTGCGCACAACGCGAGGCCTGCGAACAGCAGGCCGAGCGTGCGCGCCGAGCCCCAGCCCCACGTCGTCGTCTCGCTGACTGCGACGAGCGAGAGCGAGACGCCGGCGCTCATGAGCACGGCGGCCGGCCAGTTGATCCGCCCGGGCACGCGCACGGGCGACTCCGGCACGTACCGCCACGTGCAGAACGTCGCCGGCACGATCAGCACGAGCGGCATCCAGAAGAGCCAGTGCCAGCTCAGATGCTCGGCGACGAGCCCGCCGGCGACGATGCCGACGCCTCCCCCGACGCCGAGGATCGCCGAGATCAAGCCGATGCTCCCCGCCACCTTCTCGCGCGGGAACTCGTCGCGGATGATCCCGAAGGAGAGCGGGAAGATGCCGCCGGCGACGCCCTGCAACACGCGCGCGACGATCAGAAGCGGAAGCGAGTCGGCGAGCCCGGCGAGGACCGTGCCGGCCGCCAGCACGACGAGCGTCCATACGAGCACGCGCTCCTTGCCGAACATGTCGCCCAAACGCCCGAGGATCGCAGTGCCGACCGACGCGGAGAGCAGATAGCCGGTGAGCAGCCAGGTCACGCCCGTCTCGCTCGTGTGCAGCGCGTGCTGAATGGTCGGCAGCGCCGGGATGACCGCAGAGCTGAGGATCGAATACGCGAGGCCGGAGACCGAGAGAACGGCCAGCGTGACGTTCGGATGCACCCGATCCTCGTGCGGCTCGCTCACCGGCGCACCGTACCCGCGCACTAAACGGTGATGACGACTTTGCCTTGCGCGTGCCCGGCTTCGAGGTAGGCCATCGCCTCGGGAGCCTCGCTGAGCGGATACGTCCGGTCGACGACCGGGGTTACCTTGCCCGACTCCATGAGCTCGCTCAGCACGAGGAGGTCGCCGCGGTCGATCTTCGCGATGAACGTCACCAGCCGCTGACCGACGAACAGATTGAGCACCAGCGTCTTGACGAGGCCGCCGACGCCTCCTTCGCCGCCGATGAGGACGGCCGTCCCTTTCGCCGTCAGGATCCGCCGGAGGTCCGACAGCTGACGGTTGCCGACGAGGTCGACCACGACGTCGTACTGCTGCCCTTGACCGACGAAATCCTCCGCGGTGTAGTCGACGACTTCGTCCGCGCCGATCGACCGGACAAGCTCGACGTTCCGCGTGCTGCACACGCCGGTCACATGCGCGCCGTACGACTTCGCGATCTGCACGGCGAACGTGCCCACGCCGCCTGATGCGCCGTTGATCAACACCCGCTGGCCCGATTGGACATGCGCCTTGTCGCGCAGCCCTTGCAGCGCAGTGCATCCGGCGATCGCGACGGCGCCGGCCTGCTCGAACGAGAGGTTCGCCGGCTTCGGGAGGAAGTTCTTGCCGCCGACCGACGTATTCGGCGAGCGAGCCGCTGCGGGCGCCGAAGATCTCGTCGCCGGGCTTGAACGCGGTCACGTTCGTGCCGACAGCCTCGACGACGCCGGCGACGTCGGTTCCCGGAACGGGCTGCTTCGGCCGCCGGAGCCCGAACATGAGCCGCGCGACGAACGGCGTGCCGCCGGTCATGTGCCAGTCGGCGGGATTGATGCCGGCGGCGCGGACGCGGACGAGGACGTCGTCCTCCCCCACCTCCGGCCGGTCGATCTCCTCGAGTCGGAGCAGGTCGGGAGGGCCGTACTTCCGCTGCACGATCGCCTGCATACGGCCAGCGTACGTCAGCGCGACGCAACCCATTGCCCGCTCGCCATACTGCCGACATGAGCTGCACGCACCTCGACGAGATCCAGGTGACGGCGCTCCCGGCCGAGATCGCCGGCTGCGAGGAGTGCCTCAAGACCGGCGGCTGGTGGGTGCACCTGCGCATGTGCCAGATCTGCGGAAAGATCGGCTGCTGCGACAACTCGCCGAACAAACACGCGACCGCGCACTTTCACGAGACGTCCCATCCGATCATCCGCTCCGCCGAGCCGGGCGAGGACTGGTCGTGGTGCTACGTCGACGAGATCGGATTCGAGCTCGGTTGACCCTCTGGCCGGCACTCCCCTACGCGGAGTGGAAGGACACGCGCGACACGCTGCACATGCAGCTGCAGGTGATCGGCAAGGTGCGCCTCGCGCTCTCGCCGTTCGAACCGCAATGGGCGAACGTGCCGCTCTATCTGACCGGGCGCGGCGTCACGACGTCGACGATCCCACACCCGAGCGGCGACGTGTTCGACATCGACGTCGATTTGGTCGACCAGCGCGTCGCCGTCCGGACCGGCTCGGGCCGCGTCGAGCACGTGATGCTGCAGGCGCCGGTCGCCGCCTTCTATACCGAGATGATGGACGCGCTCGCGCGCGCGGACGTCCCGGTCGAGATCTCGACATTGCCGTCCGAGGTGCCAGACCCGATCCGATTCCCGGACGACACCGTCCACGCGACGTACGACGGTGAGGCTGTGACGCGGTTCTGGCGTGCGCTCCTCGGCATCGAAGCCGTGTTGCGCGAGTTCCGCGCGCGCTTCCGCGGAAAGACGCCGCCCGTGGAGCTCTGGTGGGGATCGCTCGACCTCACCGCGTCGCTGTACTCGGGGCGACCCGTCGAGACGCCGCCCGATGCCGACGTGATCATGCGCCTCGGAGGCGACGCAGAGTACTTCTGCGCCGGGTTCTGGCCCGGCGACCATCGCCTTCCGGAGGCCGCATTCTTCGCGTACATGTATCCGAAGCCGGACGGCATCGAGCAGGCGCCATGGTGGAACGACGTGCTGGGTGAGTTCGTGCTCCCATACGACGACGTGCGCGAGAGCAGCGACCCGAAGGCACGGCTGATCGAGTTCATCGACAGCGCCTTCAACGTCTGCTGGCCGTCGGCAAGCGCTACTGCGGTGCGAGGTGAGGGCGACCACCGGGATGACGCGGCTCGTCTTCTGCGCGTAGTCGGCGAACACGGGGTTGCGCGCCACCTGCGCCGCGAACTCGCGGTCGCGCTCCTCGCCCTCGAGAGGCGCGGCGATCGAGTCCAGTCGATCCGGGCCGATCTCGACGACGACGTGCGGGTCGGCGACGAGATTGAGGTACCAGTCCGGATGCGTCGGGGCGCCCGCCTTCGACGCGTAGACGAGTAGCCGGTCGCCATCGCGCGTGAACACCATCGGCGTCGTGTGCGGGCGGCCGCTCTTCCTGCCCGTCGTCGTCAGGAGGAGAAGGTCGCGGCCCTCCCAGGTTCCTCCGACGCGGCCGGCGTTGGCGCGGAACTCCTCGATGATCGGGGTGTTGTAGTCGCTCATGCTCATGCCACGAGTATGCCGACGGCCTCGCGCCAGCCCGCGTAGAGCCCGCTCACGTCGTTCGAGGGCTCGAACCGCTCGCCCGCCGGCGACGGCCGCCGTTCGCCGAGCGCGAGCAGCGCTGCTCCGAGCGCCGTCTGCTCGGCCTCCCGCGCCGTCTCGACCGGAATGCCGAGCAGGTCGGCGAGGAACTGCATGAGCCAGCGGTTCCGCGTCATGCCGCCGTCCACGCGCAGCAACTCGAGCGGCGGCATGGCGGCGAGCACGTCGGCTGTCTGGTAGGCCGCGGCCTCGAGCGCGGCGCGCACGAGGTGCGCGCGCGTCGTGCCACGCGTGATGCCCGTCACCAGGCCGCGGACGTCGGCGCGCCAGTAGGGCGAGCCGAGGCCGGTGAGCGCAGGCACGAAGTACACGCCGCCTGTGTCCTCGATCGACGAGGCGAGCGCTTCACTCTCGGCTGCGTCCCCGATCAGCCCGAGACCGTCGCGCAGCCATTGCAGCGCGGCGCCGGTGACGAAGACGGCGCCCTCGAGCGCGCGCCGCTGCGGCTCTCCGTCGAGCCGCGCCGCGGCCGTCCGCAGCAGGCCGTGCGGCGCAGGCGCCTCGGTCTCGACGAGGACGAACGATCCGGTCCCGAAGGTCGCCTTCGCGCCGCCGGCGGCGAAAAGCGCGGCCTGCTGGTCGCCGGCGATGCCGCGGATCGGCAGCGTCGTCCCGAGCAGCTCGCCCTCGCCGAAGTCGGCGCCCGACGGCCTGATCTCCGGCAGCAGCTCGCGCGGCACGTGGAACAGCTCGAGCAGCTCGTCGTCCCAGTCGAGCGTGTCGAGCGAGCAGAGCAGCGTGCGCGACGCGTTCGTCTCGTCGGTGGCGTGCACGCGCCCGCCGGTGAGCTTCCACACGAGCCACGTGTCGACCGTGCCGAATGCGAGACCGCGCGCGTCACGGCCGTCGAGCAGCCATTCGAGCTTCGTCGCCGAGAAGTACGGATCGGGGACGAGCCCGGTGCGCGCGCGGAGGAGCTCCGCAGGCAGCTCGGCGCAGCGGCCGGCCGTCCGCCGGTCCTGCCACACGATCGCGTTGTGCACGGCCGGCCACTCGCGCGCTCCCACAGCAGCGTCGTCTCGCGCTGGTTCGTGATCGCGAGCTGGGTCGGCTTCGCGCCTGCTGCGGCGATCGCCTGCTCCGCGGCTGCGAGGACGCTCTGCCAGATCTCCTCCGGATCGTGCTCGACCCAGCCCGGGCGCGGGAAGTGCTGCGGCAGCTCGGCGTAGCCGCGGCCGACGATGGCCATATCGTCGTCGACGACGAGGCACGTCGTCCCGGTCGTTCCCTGGTCGACGGCGAGGATCACGCGCCGACACTAGCCTGACCACGTGACAGTCGTGAAGCGCTGGCTGCGCCGCCTCGGGATCGCACTCGTCGCGCTCGTCGTCCTCCTGACGCTGGCCTCGCTCGCGTACAACGTCGCCACCTCCGGGCGCGACGTCGCCGCGTCGAAGCTGTACGCCGGCCCGTACGCGGAGGTGGACGGGACGCAGCTCGCGTACCGCCGCTGGGGCACGCATGGCACGCCGATCGTCCTGCTCGGCGGCTTCATCGAGCCCTCGTGGGTGTGGCACGAGGTCGGCCCGCTGCTCGGCCGCTCGCACCGCGTGTATGCCATCGACCTCCCGCCGTTCGGCTACTCGCAGCGGCGCGGGCCGTTCACCCTCGCGCGCTGGACGGAGCTCGTCCAGGGCTTCGACTCGCGACTCGACATCCGCCGGCCGGTGCTCGTCGGCCATTCGCTCGGCGCAGCCGTCGCCGTCTCAGTCGCGACGCAGTCTCCGCGCAGCGTCGCCGGCATCGTGCTCCTCGACGGCGACGCGCTCCCTGGAGGAGGCGGAGCCGCGTGGCTCTCGCACCTGCTCGTGCCGCCCTGGTACACGAGCGTCTATCGCATCGCAACCGGCTGGGACTGGATCTTCCGCAAGGGGCTCGACAGCGCCTGGGGCTCGAGCACACCGCCGTTCACCAAGGCGTTCATCGACGAGTGGGAGCGGCCGTTCCGCGTCAGCGGCACGGCCGCAGCGTTCGTCTCGATGCTCGGCCACGGCATCCAGGGCGTGTCGACGGCGACGATCGCACACGTCTCCGTGCCAAGGCTCGTCGTGTGGGGAAGCCACGACACGGTCGACTCGGTCTCCGCCGGGCGAGAAACGGCCGCGCTCATGCACGCGCCGTTCGTCGAGATCCCCGGCGCCGGGCATCTCTCGATGCTCGCGCGCCCGACGCTCGTCGCGCGGGCGATCGAGCGGCTCAGCGCGGGTGCGGCATGATCGGTCCCGCCGCGCAGCACTACCTCCTGCAGGCCCGGCAAATGCAGGCGCTGTCGTTCGCGGTGCACATCCCGCTCGTCTGCTTCGGTATCGCGTTCCCCGCGTTCGTCCTCTATCTCGAGTGGCGGTACCAGCGATCGGGTGACGAGGTCTACCGCAGGCTCGCCCGGCGCTGGACGAAGGTGATGACCGCGCTCTTCGCCGCGGGCGTCGTCACCGGCACGATCCTCAGCTTCGAGATGGGCCTGCTGTGGCCGAACTTCACGGGCACGTTCGGGAGCGTCTTCGGGCTCGGATTCGCGATCGAGGGCTTCTCGTTCTTCACAGAGGCGATCTTCATCGGGATCTACGTCTACGGCTGGAACCGGTTGTCGCCGCGCGCGCACTTCCTCAGCGGCATCCCGATCGTCGTCTCCGGCTTCACCGGATCGTGGATGGTGATCTCGGTGAACGGGTGGATGAACCACCCGACGGGCTTCCGGCTCGACCACGGACGCGTGGTCGACGTCCATCCGCTCACCGCGCTCTTCGCGAACGGCTACGTGTGGCACGAGGTCGTGCACATGTACATCGCGGGATACATGGTCACCGGCTTCGTCGTCGCGGGCGCGTATGCGGTCGGCAAGCTGCGCGGCCGGTGGGGACGGTACGAGCGGATCGCGCTCGCGGTGCCGCTCGCCGCGGCGACGCTCGCGTCAGTCGCGCAGGTCTTCGTCGGCGACTGGAACGGCCGTGACGTCGCGGCCTCGCAGCCGACGAAGCTCGCCGCCTTCGAGGGGCTCGGCCACACGACCAAGGGCGCACCGGTGCACATCCTCGGGTGGTACTCGAACGGGCGCGTCGAGTACGGCATCCCGATCCCGCGCCTGCTCTCGCTGCTCGCGTTCCACAGCTCGAGCGCGACCGTGCAGGGGCTCGACGCCGTCGCTCCGGCCGATCGGCCGCCGGTGAACGTCGTCCGCTACGCCTTCCAGACCATGGTCGGGATCGGGACGATGCTCGCGCTGCTCTCCGTCGTCTACCTCGCCGTGCGCCTGCGCTTGAGGCGCCTGCCGGAGTCGGCATGGTTCTACGGCGCGCTCGCGGCCGCCGCGCCTCTTTCCGTCGTCGCGCTCATCGCCGGCTGGGTGACGACGGAGGTCGGCCGCCAGCCCTGGGTCGTGTACCGCGTCATGCGCACGTCCGCGGCCGTGACCGGAGCATCCGGCATCCCCGTCGGCTACGCGACGCTCGCCGCCGTCTATCTCGCGCTCGCCGCCGGCGTCGCGTGGGTGCTCCTCCGCCTCTACCGGGCCGCAGACTGATGCACCTCTACCATCCTCCCGCTCGCCTTCGCGCTCGTCGGCCTTGCGCTGTACACCGTCCTCGGCGGCGCCGACTTCGGCGCCGGCTTCTGGCAGCTCGTCGCGACCGACAAGGACATCCGCGACGAGGCGCACAACGCGATGGCCCCCGTCTGGGAGGCGAATCACGTGTGGCTGATCTTCGTCCTCACCGTCGTGTGGACGGCCTACCCGGCGGCGTTCGGCTCGATCGCGTCGACGTTGTCGGTGCCGCTCTTCGTCGCCGGCATCGGCATCGTCCTCCGTGGCGGCGCCTACGCGCTGCGCGCCGGGACGAGGACCGCCGCCGAGCAACGCCGCGTCGACACGCTCTTCGCCGTGTCGTCGATCCTGACGCCGTTCGCGCTCGGCACCGCGGTCGGCGGCCTCGCGTCCGAGCGCGTGCACGTCGGCAACCCGGGCGGCAGCCTCGTGACGAGCTGGCTCAATCCCGCTGTCGATCACCATCGGCGTGCTCGCAGTCGCGGTGTCCGCGTACATGGCTGCGGTGTTCCTGAGCGGGGACGCCGTGCGGCACGGCAACCCGGCGTTGGCCGAGCGGTTCCGCACGCGTGCGCTCGCGGCCGGAGTCGTCGCCGGAGCCGCCGCGCTCGCCGGGATCGTCGTCCTCCACGTCGACGCCGAACGCCTCTTCACGCGCCTCACGCAGGGCGACGGCCTGCCGGCGCTCATCGTTTCCGTCGCGGCCGGCGCCGCAACGCTCGCGCTCCTGTGGCGCCGGCGCTACGAGCCGGCCCGCTACACGAGCGCTCTCGCGGTGGCCGCGATCATCGCCGGCTGGGCGCTCGCGCAGAACCCGATCCTCCTGCGCGGTCTGACGATCCGCGAGGCGGCCGCATCCCACGACACATTGGTCGCCGTCGTCGTCGCCGTCCTGGCAGGCGCCGTCCTCCTCTTCCCGTCGCTCGCGCTGCTCTTCCGGCTCACGCTGCGCGGAGAGCTGGATCACGGCGTCGAAGCTTCGGCCGCCCCGCTGCAGGCGTTGCGCCCCGGCGTCGGCGGCGCCCGGCTCGCGGCAGCCCTCCTCGTCGCCGGTGTCGGCTTCCTCACGGTGGCCGACGCGCCGTGGGCGCACGCGATCGGCGTCGTGTGCTTCTTCGGCTTCGCGGTGGCGGGGTTCCGCCGCGTCGCCGAGGTCGATTAGCCGCGCAGCGCGTCGGCGGACGGCACGAAGTAGTACGCGCCCGTCACGGGACGGGAATAACGCGTAAGCGCGTCGCGCGCACCGGTCTTCAGCCCCGCCATGCTCTCGAGCATCGCCGCGAGCGGGCGCTGCTCGGCGCTGAAGCCGACGAACATCGTGCCGTGGTCGGTGACCGTCCCGTACGGCATGTTGCGGCGGAAGATCTTCCCGAAGTCGTCCTGGTCGGTACTGGCTACGTGCGAGTCAGCGGGCTTGTCGTCGAGCTCGAGGCTGTCGAGCTTGCGGCGGCCGATGACGAGCTCCTGCTCATCCACCGGGAGCGACTCCCATGCAACTGCGTCGTGCGGCCACTTCTGCAACAGGAGGATCGTCCCGCCGGCGCCCGGCTGCCCGTCCGGCACGAGCACGATCTCGGGCGCCTCGATCAGCGTCGGGTTCTCGGTGCCGTCGATGAAGCCGGTGAGGTCGCGGTCGTGCTGGTACGGCCAGCTCGACGTCTCGTCCGCAACTGAGGCCAACGGCGCGAGCTCGGCGATGGCCGCGCGCGCGACGTCGAAGACGACGTCGTAACTCGCACCCGACAGCCACAGCACGGCGTCGTGCTGCGTCGCCGGCATGACGAAGTCGTCGATGCCCACGAGATCGGCGTCGAAGCCGGCGACGTCGTCGGGCGCGTCGTCCGATGCGGCCGCACGCCAGAGCTCGGGACGGAAGCCGGCGACGAGGTTGACGCCGCCCATCGTCGTACGCGGCTCGCGCAGCGACGCGACCGCCGCCACCAGGCCGTCACGGTCGCGGGCGTCGAACTCCAGGTACGCGTGCGACGCGGTCCCGAGTGCGAAGATGCCGCTCTGGGGAGATCTCACACAGGCATCGTACGGGGGAGGTTCGCGCAATGAACGACCCACAGATCCATAGTTCGATCGAACAGCTCGTCGCCGAGGAGCACGAGCTCTGGGAGCGCGAGTCGTCGGGGAACGCGACCGAGGACGACCGGCACCGGCTCAAGACGGTGCAGGTGTCGCTCGACCAGTGCTGGGACCTGCTCCGCCAGCGGCGCGCCCGGCGCGACGCGGGGCTCAATCCGGACACGGCCGAGGAGCGCCCGGCGGACGTGGTCGAGGGTTACCAGCAGTAGTGCACCGTGTCGTCGTCGTCGGAGGAGGCTTCGGCGGCCTCCAGGCGGCGCTTGCGCTTCGGCATGCGCCGGTCGAGCTGACGCTCGTCGACCGGCGGAACTTCCATCTCTTCCAGCCGCTGACGTATCAGGTCGCGACGGGCGCGCTCTCGCCGGGCGAGATCGCGTATCCGCTGCGTGCGATCTTCACGCACGACCGCAACGTGCGCGTGCTGATGGCCGAGGTCGCCGACTTCGACCTCGACGCGCGCGAGCTGAAGCTGCGCCGCGTCGGCGAGGTGGAGGCGCCGGAGACGCTCGCGTACGACACGCTCATCGTCGCCGGCGGATCGGCGTACTCGTACTTCGGACACGACGAATGGCGGGAGTACGCCGCCGAAGTGAAGTCGTTGGAGAGCGCGCTCGTCGTCCGCAGCCGGCTGCTGTCCGCATTCGAGGCGGCGGAGGAGGAGCCGGACGACGATCGCCGGGCGGCGTGGATGACGTTCGTCGTCGTCGGCGCGGGGCCGACCGGCGTCGAGATGGCAGGCCAGATCGGCGAGCTCGCGCGCGACACACTCAAGCACGACTTCCGACGCATCGACCCGCGCACCGCGCGCATCCTGCTCGTCGAGGCGGCCGACCGCGTGCTCACGACCTTCCCGCCGTCGCTGTCGGCGAAGGCTGCGCAGCAGCTCGAGAAGCTCGGCGTCACGGTGATGACCGGCCGCACGGTCAACGGGATCGACGCCGACGGCGTGACCGTCGGCGACGAACGGATCGCGGCGCGCACGGTCGTGTGGGCCGCGGGCGTGACGGCGTCAGGTCTCGCGTCGCAACTCGCGGAGCTGACCGGCGCCGAGCGCGACCGCGCCGGCCGCGTCAGCGTCCGGCGGGATCTGACGCTTCCCGGCCACCCGGAGGTGTTCGCGCTCGGCGACATGGTGCGAATCGGCGAAACGGTGCTCCCCGGCGTCGCCCCGGTGGCGATGCAGGAGGGCCGTTATGCGGCGCGCGTCGTGCGCGACCGACTGGCGGGAAAGACAACGCCGCCGTTCGAGTACCACGACAAGGGCAATCTCGCGACGATCGGCCGCGCGGCTGCGGTCGCGGACATCAAGGGCCTGCGACTCAGCGGGTTCTTCGCGTGGATCGCGTGGCTCGTCGTCCACCTCTGGTACCTCGTCGGCTTCCAGAACAGGATCCTCGTGTTCATCCGCTGGTCGGTGAGCTTCCTCACGCACGGCCGCGGAGATCGGCTCATCACGGATTCCTAGTCAGGCGGCAGCTTCGTTCGCCTGCCCGCGCGTCTCCTCGATGAAGTCGCGGTACCAGTAGAAGCTGCCCTTCGGCACGCGCTCGAGCGTCGCGTAGTCGATGTAGACGAGACCGAACCGCTTCCAGTAGCCCCACGCCCATTCGAAGTTGTCGAGCAGCGACCACGCGAAGTAGCCGCGGAGCGGAACGCCGTCGGCGATCGCGCGGCCGGCAGCGGCGACGTAGTCGGTCAGGTATGCCTGGCGCTCCGGGTCGAGGACGCTCCCGTCGTGTCCGCGGACATCGGCGAAAGCTGCGCCGTTCTCGGTGACGTAGATCGCCGACGGCTCATAGTCGCGATGCACTCGCACGAGCATGTCGTACAGGCCGTCGGGGACGACCTCCCAGCCCATATCGGTCCGGTCGACGTCCTCACGGTGGAGGATCCGCGACCGGCCGCCATTCGCGTCCGCGCCGACAACGGGCGAGGTGTAGTTGTTGACGCCGAGGAAATCGATCGGAGCTGCGATCGTGCTCATGTCTCCGTCCTCGATCGCCGGCATGCTCGAGGCGAAGGCCTCCATGATGTCGCTCGGATAGGCGCCACGGAAGATCGGGTCGAGGAACCAGCGGTTGTGCATCCCATCGACCCACCGTGCGGCGGCGACATCGTCGGGGGCATCGCTCACCGCATACGGGTGATCGAGGTTGAGCGTGATCCCGACCTGCGAGCCGGGCGACAGGTTGCGCAGGATCTCGACCGCCCGGCCGTGCGAGAGCAACAGGTGGTGCGCAGTCGCGAGCGCGTCGTCGTCGGACGTACGGCCCGGCGCGTGATGGCCCCAGCCGTAGCCGATCCAGGCGACGACCCACGGCTCGTTGTGCGTGATCCAGTGCTTCACCCGGTCGCCGAGCCGTCCGGCCACCGCCTCGACGTATTCCGCGAACGCGTCGACGGTCGCCCGCGCCGGCCAGCCGCCCTCGTCCTCGAGCACCTGGGGGGTGTCCCAGTGGAATAGGGTCACGAACGGCTCGATACCGCTCCCGAGCAGCTCGTCGACGAGGCGGTCGTAGAAGTCGAGGCCCTTGCCGTTCACGGCGCCGCGACCTTCTGGGAGGATGCGCGGCCACGCGACCGAGAAGCGGAACGCGTCGATGCCGAGCTCGCGCATGAGGCCGATGTCGTCGCGATAGCGGTGGTAGAAGTCGCACGCGATCGCGCCCGTGTCGCCGTTTCGCACCTTTCCGGGCGTCGCGCAGAAGCGGTCCCAGACGCTCTCGCCCCGGCCGTCCTCGTTGCTCGCGCCCTCGACCTGGTACGACGCGGTCGCCGCGCCCCAGACGAAGTCACGTGGGAACGGGAGAGCCTGATCAGACATGGGTTTCCTCTCGGATCGCGGGGGCTGGAGCGGTGACGTGGCAGCGGGCGCTGTGGCCGTGGCGTTCCTCGACGAGCGGGGGAGTGAGACGCGAACACACGTCGACCGCGATCGGACAACGGCTGACGAAGCGGCAGCCCTCCGGCGGGTCGACCGCCGCCGCCGCGACGCCCTTGCGCACGGCGATCTCCTTGAGCTCGGTGGAAGCGGGATCCGGGACGGCGGCGATCAACAGCTCCGTGTACGGGTGGAGCGGCGCCGACAGCACCTCCTCCGCCGGCCCGTCCTCGACGATCTGGCCGGCGTACATGACGAGGACCCGGTCTGCGATGTAGTGCGCACTCGCGAGATCGTGGGTGACGTAGAGGAACGCGAGGTTTCGCTGCTCCTTGAGATCGATCATCAGGTTGAGAATCCCGATGCGGATGGAGACGTCGAGCATCGAGATCGGCTCGTCGGCGACGACCACGGTCGGCTCGACGGCGAGCGCCCGCGCGATCGCGACGCGCTGCCGCTGGCCGCCCGAGAGCTCATGCGGGTACTTCTTCGCGACCTTCTCCGGAGGCACGAGCCCGACGGCGTCGAGCAGCTCGTGCACGCGATCGCCGACCTCGTGCGACGGCACCACGTGGTGGATGCGCAGGGGCCGTGCGAGATGGTGACGGACGGTCTTCGCCGGGTTCAAAGAGCCGAACGGGTCCTGGAAGGTCATCTGCACCTTCGAGCGGTACGCGAGACGTGCGGCGACGTCCCCGCACACGGGTCAGGTCCTTGCCGTCGAAGAGCACGCGGCCGCTCGTCGGTGTATAGAGGCGGGCGAGCAGCCGCGCGACCGTGCTCTTGCCGCTGCCACTCTCGCCGACGAGCGCGGTGATCGTTCCGGGCTCGAGCGAGAACGTGACGTCGTCGACCGCGTGGACCCGGCTGCGACCGAACAGCGCGCTCCCGACGCGGAAGTACTTCGTCAGCCCTTCGACCTCGAGCTGGGTCGCGCCGTTCGTGCTCATGCCTCGCGCTCCACCAGGTGGCATGCGACGAAGTGCCCGGGGCTCGCTTCGCGCAGCCGCGGCCGTTCGGTGGTCTGGCGCGCGTAGAGGAAGCCGTCTTCGGGCCGGCAGTGAGGACAGCGCGGATGGAAACGACAGCCGGAGGGGGTCGCCGCCAGGTCGGGCGGCGACCCCGCGATCCCGCTCATCCGAACGAAGGGCCCATGCAGCGGAGGGAAGGACTGCATCAGACCCACGGTGTACGGATGCCTAGGAGCCCGGTGGATCTCCTCGGCGGACGCTTCCTCGACGATCTCGCCCGCATACATGATCGCGATGCGATTCGCGATCTCGAACAGCAGCGACAGGTCGTGAGTGATGAAGAGGACGGCGAAGCCGAGCCGGGTCTGCAACATGCGAATCTGCTGGACGATCTCGCGTTGGACGACGACGTCGAGCGCGGTCGTCGGCTCGTCCATGATCACGAGGTCCGGCTCCAACGCGAGTGCCATCGCGATGATGACGCGCTGGCGCATGCCACCGGAGAGCTCGTGCGGATATGCGCGGACCCGTCTCGGGTCGATGCCAACGAGGTCGAGCAACTCCTCCGCGCGCTCGAGCGCGTGGCGCTTGGAGATGCGTTCGTGTGCACGCATCATGTCGACGAACTGGTCGCCGACGCGCATGACCGGATTGAGCGAGTTCATCGCGCTCTGGAAGACCATCGAGACGTTGCGCCAGCGGAACTTGCGCAGCTCCTCGCGGTTCTTCGCGGTCAGATCCTGGTTCTCGAAGAGGATCTGGCCGGCGGCGATGCGCGCCGGGGGGCGCAGGATCTGCAGCATCGCATTCGCGATCGTGCTCTTGCCGCTTCCCGATTCCCCCGCCAGCCCGAGGATTTCGCCGGGTGCGATCGAGAGATCGACGCCGTCGACCGCGCGCACCGCCTCCAAGCCGGCGCCGTACTCGACGGCGAGGCCGCGTAGCTCGAGCAGCGGCTCGCCGCGGCGGCCACCGCGCTCGGCTTCCACGTGCGTGGCTGCGATCACGCCGCGCTCCGGCGGCGCAGGAGGGACCGCCGTCTCGGTAGGCCGCGCAGGCGCGGGTTCGATACCTCGTCGATACCTGCTAGCACGAGCGTGAGCCCGAGCACTGTCAGTCCGATCGCCAGCCCGGGGAAGAGGAAGGACCACCACTCGCCCTGGAGCACGCTCGAGTTGACGGTCGCCCAGTAGAGCGAGACGCCCCAGCTCGACTTCGCCGAGTCGCCGAGGCCGAGGAACTCCAGGCCCGCCTCGATGATGATGGCGATGTAGAACACGAGCACGAACGCGGCGGCGATTCGGCTGATCATGTTCGGCATCAGCTCGCCGAAGACGATTCGCCAGGTCGACTCGCCGGAGACCTTCGCCGCGTGGATGAAGTCGCGGTTCTTGAGCGTGAGCGCCTGGCCCCGGAGGATGCGTGCCTCGAAGGCCCAGATGGTGAAGCCGACGACGAGCACCATCGTCGTCATGCCGCGCTGGTGCAGGAACGCGGTGATGTCAATGAGGAGCGGGATGGTCGGGATCACGAAGACGACGCTCGTGACGAGGCTGATGGCGTCGTCGACGATGCCGCCGAGGTAGGCGGCGGTGATGCCGAGCGTGGCGGCGAGGGCAGTTGCGAGCGTGGCGACGAGGAAACCGGTCGCGAGCGAGCGGCGCGCGCCGACGACCACGCCTGCCCAGACGTCCTCGCCCTGGTCGGTGGTCCCGAAGAGGTGGTGCCATGTCGGCGGGATTCGCGTGGCGAAGCTGAAGGTCGTCGCGGACGCCGGATCGGCTATCAGCGGCGAGATCACCGCCAAGAGGGTCATGCCGAGCACGATCCCGAGGCCGACGCGGCCCTTTGGGTTCTTCACCAGCAACACGAGCCATGCCGGCACCTTGATGCCGCGCGTGATCGCAGGCGCCGACAATGGTGAGAACGGCTGCTGCTCGAGCTCGACTGGGACTTGGCTCATGTCAGGAGGCGCGAATGCGCGGGTCGAGGGCGAGATTCGCGAGGTCCGTCAGGAACATCGCCACAATCGGACAGATGGCGAAGACGAGGAGCAGCGCCTGCGTCAATGGATAGTCGTTGCCGAGCGCAGCCTGCTGCAACGTGAAGCCGGCCCCCGGGTAGCTGAAGACGAGTTCGACGAAGATGACGCCGCCGACGGCCGTCGCGAACTGAGGCGCGAACCCGTTGAGCGGCGGCAGGATCGCGTTGCGCGCGGCGTAGCGCATCATCACGCGTCGGTCTTTCAGGCCTTTCGCCTGCGCCATCGATACGTAGTCCTCGCCGATCGTGTTGATCATGACCGTGCGCATGTTCAGGACCCAGCCGCCGGCGTAGGCGAGAACGATCACGAGCCCCGGCAGGATGCCGTGCTGAATCGCGCTCCAGATGAAGTTCCAGTGCAGGCCGGGCGTGACGCTCGTCGAGTAGGCGTGCTGGAACGGGAACCACCCGAGCTTGAGACCGACGAAGTACACGATCAGGAGCGCGGTGAAGTACGCGGGGAAGGCGCCGAGCGCCAGGAACAGCGGGACGAAGAACGTGTCGAAGCCGCCGCCGCGCCGCCACGCGGCGACCGTGCCGACCGCGGTGCCGAGGATGAACGCGAGGACGAAGGCGATACCCACGAGCGCGATCGAGTACGGAAGCGTGCGGCCGACGACGCTCGACACCTTGGCCGGATAGTTCGAGGTCGAGATGCCGAAGTCGAGATGCGCGACGCGGCCGAGGTACTGCCAGTACGCGGCAGGGATCGACTGGTGGTTGCCGCCGAGGAGCTTCTCGTAGGTGGCGATGATCCCCGGGTTCGCCTGGATCTGCGACGGCGACAGGTGCTGGAGGAGGACCGCCGACCGGGTTGCCCGGCATGAGCCGAGGGAGCAGGAACGTGAGCGTGAGCGCCAGCCAGATGGCGAAGAGGTAGAAGACGATTCGGCGCAGCAGCCAGCGCATGACGAGATCAGGAATCTACGTGGGGGGCGGGATTGGACTCCACCCCCCACGTGACCAGGAGGGTTAAGCGCCTGCCTTGCCACCCGGGAGAATCCGGGTGAACTGCAGGATGTTGTCGGGGTAGTTCGTGAAGATCGGCTGCGCGTAGTCGTTCTTCGGCGACGAGAAGCCGTGGAAGAACTCCGTGCTGTATGTCGACCACTGCGGAGCCAGGTAGATCGGGACAATCGGCATGTCCTTGAGGAACAGGTTGCCGAGCTTGACGAAGGCCGACTTCTGCGCCTCCGAGCTGAGCGTGGACCTGAACTGATCAAGGAGCGGCTGGGCGGCGGTGTCGTAGAAGTGCGCCCAGTTGCTCGTCACTGTCGCGTCCTGCCCCGGGGGCGTGTACTGCGACTGCGACAGGTTGGCGTTGAAGTAGCCGAACGGCGTAGCCCCTGAATCGTTCTGCCAGAGCAGCGTCGGCGTCTTCGTCGTCGACGCGTTCGGATACCACGAGTTCCAGTCGGGCTCGAGAACCTCCGACGAGTTGATCCCGATGGCCTGCAGGTTCTTCGCGATGATCTGGTCCGACGCGACCCAGTCCGACCAGCCCGAGATCACGTGGATGTCGAGCGTGACCGGGTTGCCCTTCGGATCGAGCAGCGTGCTCCCCTTGTAGGTGAAGCCTGCCGACGTCAGCATCGACTTCGCCGCCGTCGGGTTGTACGCCGCCGCCGCCTGCGCCGCCTGCTTGAGAGCCGGCGTGTACCAGGTGGGGAAGAGCCCGTTCAAGCCGAGGCCGTCGGCGGGCGGGCCGTAGCCGTACTCGCCGAGCTTGGACACGGACTGACGGTCGATCGCGAGGCTTACCGCCTTGCGGAAGGCCGGGAGGCTGAACGGGTACACCGAGTCGTCGAACACGAGCGACTGCGCGAACGTGTTCACCGGGTAGAAGTAATGGAAGTACTTCGGGTTCTTCGAGTCGTACGCCTGTGCGGCGTTCGGCACGAAGTTGTGCGTCCAGTCGACCTGTCCGCTCTGGATCAGCGCCAGGGCGGCGTCGTTCGAGGCGGCCTGGACGTACTGGATGCACGCCACCTTCGGAGAGCCGGCCATCCAGTAGTGCGGGTTCTTGCCCAGGGTGTACGCCTGGCTCGAGAACGCCTGCACGACGTCGAACGGCCCGGAGCCGACTGGATTGGAATCCGTGAATGTCGACGGGTCCGCGACCTTCGACCAGATGTGCTGGGGCACGATGAAGACGCCGCCCAGGGTCACCGGGATGAACGCCGAGTCGGCGGCGTGCAGCTTGATGACGACCTTGTACTTGCCGTTCGCCCTGATCGACGCGACGTTGCTGCCGGTCTTCAGCAGGCTGATCTGGTCCATCACGCTCGACTGCTTGCCGGCGACGAGTGAGTAGACGACGTCGAGAGCTGTGAGCGGCTTCCCGTCGCTCCAGTTGACGCCCTTGCGGATGTTGAGCGTCAGGACCGTGTTGCCGTTCGACCACTTCCAGCTCTGCGCGAGCCACGGATACTGGTGACCGCCGCCCGCAACCGTCGTGACGATCAGCGGCTCGTAGATTGCCCCCTTGACGACCGCTCCGGCCGGCGTGCTGGTGGAGACGTACGGGTTGAAGTTGCGGGTGAACGCGGGGTCGCCCGATCCCGTCATGACGACACACTTGTGGGCTGCGGCTTCTTGCGCCGCGATGTTGCTGCTCGAAGTCGACGCGAACGCGACCGTCGCGAGGATGAGAGCGATGAGCGTCGCCCCGCCGACTCCGGCGACGAGACCGAGGCGGCGGTTTGAGCGGGTGTGACCTGGCATCTGCCGTTCCTTTCTCGCCCGGCGTGGGGCGAAGAAGATGTGGATCACGGTGGAGGTACCGGAAATTCCCGGAAACCGTAAACAGGTTGTTACGCTCCTGTCAAGGTCCGATGACCGGTGATACGCATCGGAATCCTGCGGGGTTGGAGCTTCCCTTCCGGGACTAGTTCCGGTACGTTTTCGGGAGAAATGGCCCAACTCGACCGCAGACCCGATCAAAAGTTCCGCGGCCGGGCCACGATCCGCGACATCGCAGATCTCGCCGGCGTCTCGATCGCGACCGTTTCCCGCGTCCTCAACGACCGACCCGACGTCGCCCCGGAAACCCGCGAGAACGTCCTTCAGGTCGTGCGCAAGCACGGCTTCACCACGAACCGCGGGGCGCGCACCGCATCGAGCGGCCGCAGCGGCGCCGTCGGGCTGACCCTGCCGCTCGTGAACGACGCGTACTTCGGGCCGATCCTGAGCGGCGCCTCAGAAGCGCTCTACGAGCTCGACCTGCGGATCATGCTCTGTCCGACCATGCACGAGCACGACCGCGAGGTCTCGCTCGTCGACCGCCTGATGCGCGGCACGACCGACGGCGCCATCCTCATGCTCCCGGAGGAGTCGACCGACGAGCTGCTCCATCTTCAGGACATCGGGTTCCCGTTCGTCGTCGTCGATCCGCGCGTGGCGACGCCGCCGGGCATTCCTTGCGTCTCCGCGATGCACGCGACGGGCGCGAAGCTCGCGACCGAGCATCTGCTCGAGCTCGGCCACCGCCACATCGGCGTGGTCGGCGGGCCGTCCGGCTGGTACGCGAACGACGAGCGCGAGATCGGATTCCGCGCTGCGATGGCGGCCGCGCGCCTGCTTCCCGAGCCGGACATGATTTTGCACGGGGACTGGAGCATCCCATCCGGCGAGAAGGCCGCCGAGATCCTCCTCGCCCGGCCCGACCGGCCGACTGCGATCTTCGCGTTCAACGACAACTCGGCGATCGGCGCGCTCAACGTCGCGCGCCGCCGCGGCATCCGCGTCCCGGAAGACCTCTCGATCGTCGGCTTCGACGACACGTTCCAGGCGACGATCGTCACCCCGTATCTGACGACCGTCCGGCAGCCGCTCGCCGAGCTCGGCCGGATGGGCGTCAGCCTGCTCTCGCGCCTCATCGAGGGGCAGCGCCTCGATGCGCTGCGCATCGAGCTCGAGACCGAACTCGTCGTCCGTGAATCGACGGCTCCCGTATCGAGCTCGTAGCCTCGCCGCGGTCGCCGCGGTTGCGCTCGCCGTCGTCGTCGTCGCCCAGGGCGCCGGTGCGTCGAGCAGCGGATACAGCCTGACGCCGCTCGTGTCCGACGGTGGAGTGCCCGCGCCCAACCACGACCCGACGCTCGTCAACGCCTGGGGCCTCGCGGCGAGCCCGACCGGACCGTGGTGGACCGGCAACGAGGCTCGCGGCACGAGCACGCTCTACTCGTCGACCGGTCGCAAGCAGCAGCTCACCGTCTCCGTCCCGGGCGGCCCCACCGGCGTCGCGTACTACGGCGGCTCGTCGTTCCTCGTCCACGGCGGCGGACGCGCCGATCCCGCTCGGTTCGTCTACGCCTGCGAGGACGGGAACATCCGCGCGTGGACGCCGACGGTGCCGACCGACTGGTCGGCGAAGGCGGAGGTCACGGTCGACCAGACGGGCCAAGGCGCGATCTTCCGCGGCGTCGCGTTCGCGGATGGACTGCTGTACGCGACCGACTTTCACAACGACCGCGTCGAGGTCTTCGACGGCGCGTGGCGGCAGGTGCGACTGCAGGGCTCGTTCCGCGATCCGCAGATCCCGTCGTGGTATGCGCCCGACGGCATCGACGCGGTAGCGAACCACATCTTCGTCACGTACATCTACCGCGCGCCCGTCGGCGGCAACGACGCTCCCACCGGCGGATACGTCGACGAGTTCGACCTGCAGGGCAGGCTCGTCGCGCGCGTCGCTCACTCGGGCCTGTACGAGCCGTGGGGGCTCGCGCTCGCGCCCGCGTCGTTCGGCCGTTTCGGCGGCGACCTTCTCGTCGCGAACTTCGGCACCGGCGAGATCAGCGGCTACCGCGAGCGCGGCGGCCGCTGGACGCTGGACGGCGTGCTCGACGGAAGCAACCACAAGCCGCTCGTCGTCAACGGCGTGTGGGGGATCGCATTCGGGAACGGCGGAATGGCGGGACCGGCGAACACGCTCTTCGCCGCGGCGGGGCCGCACCTCTGGCACGGCACGAGCGAGCTCGAGGTGCACGGGCTGATCGAAGCGATCTCGCCGGCATGAACGCCGCGGCGTCAGTCCCGCTGCATGGCCGCGTCGAACGCGACGTCCGACGGCGCGAAGTCAGCCGCGCGCACGAAGCGCAGCGCTTCGGCAGCACCCCATTCGCGGTCCATGCCGGTGTCCTCCCACTCGACCGACAGCGGCCCGTCGTAGCCGATCTCGTTCAACGCGCGGAAGAGATCGTCGAAGTCGACGTCGCCGTGACCCGGCGACACGAAGTCCCAGCCGCGGCGCGAGTCCCCGAACGGGAGATGCGAGCCGAGGATCGAGCGGCGGCCGTCGAGCCGGCGCTTCGAGTCCTTGACGTGCACGTGGTAGATGCGGTCGGGAAACGTCCTCGCGAACTCCGCCGCGTCGAGGAACTGCGGCGCGAAGTGGCTCGGGTCGAGGTTGAAGCCGAAGCTCGCACGACCGCCGAAGGCGTCGAGCGTGCGCCGCGCAGTCACGAAGTCGTAAGCGATCTCGGTCGGGTGTACCTCGAGCCCGAAGCGGATGCCCTCCTGCTCGAACACGTCGAGGATCGGGCCGAAGCGCTCCGCCACCTCGTCGAACGCGCGGTCGACCTCGGCGAAGTCGTTCGGCGGGAACGAGTAGAGACGCTGCCAGATCGGCGAGCCGGTGAACCCGTTCACCTGCGTCACGTCGAAGGCCGCGGCAGCTCGCGCGGTATCCATCAGGCGCTCGGCCGCGCGGGCATGCACGCCTTCCGCCTCACCGTCTCCCCAGATCTCCGGCGGGACGATCGCGCGGTGGCGCTCGTCGATCGGGTCGCACACGGCCTGGCCGACGAGGTGGGCGCCGAACGCCCAGCAGTCGAGGCCGTGCTCGCGCAGCAACTCCTTTCGCCCGCGCACGTAGTCGCGGTCGGTGAGGGCGGCGGCGACGTCGAAGTGGCCGCCCCAGCACGCGAGCTCGAGCCCGTCGTATCCCCATGCGGCCGCACGCGGCGCAAGCTCCGCGAGCGGCAGGTCGGCCCACTGTCCGGTGAAGAGCGTCACGCGACGTGGCATACCGCCAAACATACGCATTCATGAGCCGCGTCGCCCTACAGCTGTGGACGATCCGCGACGACGTCGAGCGCGACCTCGAAGGCTCGCTGCGCAAGGTCGGTGCAATGGGCTACGACGGCGTCGAGATGACCGAGGTTGGCCATAGGCCCGCGCAGGTGCGCGAGTGGCTCGACGAATGCGGGCTCGTCGCGGCGGGGCGGCACACGTCGCTCGAAGCGGTCGAGGCCGACCTCGAGGCGCTCGCCGACGAGCTGCACGCCCTCGACACCGACCGTCTCGTCATCGCATGGATCGACCCTGAGTTGCTTGCCGATCCCGATCCGCTGGTCGAGCGTATCGCCGACGCGGCGCGCCGAGCCGCCGGCGCGGGGATGCGTGTCGGCTTTCACAACCATTGGAGCGAGGTCGCGCCGCTCGCCGATGGGCGGACGTTCCTCGACCGCCTGCGCGAGCTGCCGGCAGACGACCTCTGGCTCGAGCTCGACCTCGGCTGGGTGTGGCACGGAGGCGGCGACCCGATCGCAGAGCTCGCGGCGACGCATGGACGCTGCCCGCTCGTGCACGTGAAGGACTACGCGAGCCGCGAGGGGCGCGACGACGTCCCCGTCGGCGACGGCGTCGTCGGCTATGACCGCGTCATCCCGGCCGCACTCGACGCAGGGGCGGAGTGGCTCATCGTCGAAGAGGACGACGTCGGCCCGGATCCCTTCGGCGCCGTCCAGCGCTCACTCGAAGCAGTCAGGAGGATGGTCGAATGACCGAAGCGATGCGTGTCGGCGTCGTCGGCTGCGGGATCATCGCGAAGCAGTACGTCGAGTACGCGCCGGCCTTCTCGAGTTGGAGACCCGTCGCCTGCGCCGATCTCGACGCGGAGGCCGCCGACGCGTTCGGCGCCGAGCACGACCTGCGCGTGCTGCCGGTCGACGAGCTGATCGCGGGCGACGACGTCGACCTCGTCCTCAACCTGACGCCGCCGCGAGCGCATGCTGCCGTCCTGCAGGCGACGCTCGACGCCGGCAAGCACGCCTACACGGAGAAGCCGCTCGCTGCCACGGTCAGCGAGGCGCGCGATGTCCTCGCGCTCGCCGACGAGCTGGGCCTGCGCCTCGGCTGCGCGCCGGACACGTTCCTCTCCAGCGCGTACGAGACGGGCCGCCGCCTCCTCGCCGAGGGCGCCATCGGCTTTCCCATCGGCGCGAACGCGACGATGCTCGTCGGCGGTCCGGAGGGCTGGCACCCGAACGCCGAGGCGTTCTATCGCGCCGGCGGCGGCCCGCTGCTCGATCTCGCTCCGTACTACTTGACTGCGATCGTGTCGCTGCTCGGGCCGATCGCGTCGGTCGCCGGCTTCGCCGAGACCCCGACGGCCGAGCGGCTGCTCGGCGCCGGTCCCCGCGCGGGCGAGAGCATCGTGGTGGAGGTGCCGACGCACTCCGCCACAGTGCTGCAGCTGCGAAGCGGGGCGCTCGCCACGCTAACCGTCAGCTTCGAGGCACGCGACCAGTACGAGAGCAGGCTCGTCGTGTACGGCAGCGAGGGCGTGCTCGAGCTTCCGGACGCGAACCATTTCGGCGGCGAGATCGTGCTCCGACGGGGGAACGAGCCGGCCGCGCGGATCGACTACGAGGATCGCGGCGCGCAGGAGACGCGCGGCTACGGAATCGAGGAGATGGTGACGGCTCTGCGCGCGGGCCGGCCGCATCGCGCGAGCGCGGCGCTGGGCCTCCACGTCCTCGAGGCGGCCGAGGCGGCCCTGACGAGCGCGGAGGAACTGCGTGCCGTCACGCTCACGACGGATACACCTGCGTTCGCTTAGAGGCTCTCACATAATGACGTTCGTCGATCCGGGCGCAATCGGCGAGTGCGATGCAAGGACGCAGGGAGGCCCGATAGTTGCACTATCGGGCCGACTGAGGACGCGGCAGCGCGCCGCCGAGTGTGGCCGGGCGACACAACCTTCATTGTGTGAGAGCCTCTAAGTTAGGCGGCGCAGTCGTCGCAGACGCCGCGCAGGACGACGTCGTGCGCGACGGCGTAGCCGGTCTGCCCCTCGACCTTGTGCAGCGCTTGCTCGAGCTCCGGGTCCGCAAACGCCTCCACCTTGCCGCAGTCGGCGCACACGAGATGGTGGTGGTGCTCGCCGTCCGGCTGGACGGGCTCGTAGCGTGCCGTCGGGGCTCCGACGTCGACGCGCTGGACGAAGCCGTCGCGCGTGAGCTGCTCGAGGCTGCGATAGATGCTCGCGATGCCCACGGGATGGCCTTCGGCACGCAGCCCGTCGAAGATCTCCTGGGCGGTGACGCAGCACCGCTGCCGGCCAAGCAGCTCGATCACGGCGCGGCGGGCGGCGCTGTTCCGCCGCCCCATGCGGCGGAGCGACTCCGTCGTCGTCTCGGTCCAGTCGGGCATACCGGACAAAGAATACATAGCGAGAATGATTATCGGTAGACTCGCCGACCATGAGAAAGCTCCTGTTCGTCCTCCCCGTGCTCCTCGCCGCCGTCGCCGCCGGGCGCGCGCAGGCCTCTGGCCCGATCCAGGTGGTCGCTGCCGAGAACTTCTGGGGCAGCATCGCCGCCCAGCTCGGCGGCGACCACGTCCACGTCACGAGCGTCATCACGAATCCCGCCACCGACCCGCACGACTACGAGCCCAGCGCCGTCGACGCCCGCACCTTTGCCGGCGCGCAGATGGCGATCGTCAACGGCATCGGCTACGACCCGTGGGCGCCGAAGCTCATCGCCGCCAACCCGGTCCACGGCCGCGTCGTCCTCACCGTCGGCGACCTCGTCGGCATCAAGCCGGGCGGCAACCCGCACCGCTGGTACTCACCGACGAACGTGCAGCAGGTGATCTCGGCCATCGTCCGCGACTACTCGAAGCTCGATCCGAAGGACGCGGCCTACTTCGCGCGCCAGAAGGCGCAGCTCGAGACGAAAGGCCTCGCGGAGTACAAGAATCTCATCGCGACGATCAAGCGCCGGTTCGGCGGTACGCCGGTCGGCGCGTCCGAGAGCATCTTCGCGCCGCTCGCGCAGGCGCTCGGGCTGAAGCTGATCACGCCCTACTCGTTCCTGAAGGCGATCAGCGAGGGCACGGAGCCGACGGCGGCCGACAAGACGACCATCGACCGCCAGATCGCGAAGAAGCAGATCAAGGTCTGGGTCTTCAACAGCCAGAACAGCACGCCAGACGTCGCCCGCCTGACCGACGCGGCGCGCAAGCAGGGCATCCCCATCACGACGATCACCGAGACGCTCACACCCGCCTCAGCGACGTTCCAGCAGTGGCAGGTGCGCCAGCTGAAGGCGCTCGTGCTCGCGCTGGCGAAAGGCGTGCAGCCCTGACAGCCGTCACGTTCGAGGGCGCCGAGGCGCGCATCGGCGGGACGACGATCTGGCGCGACGTCTCGCTCACCGTGGAGCGCGGCCAGTTCGTCGCCGTCCTGGGGCCGAACGGATCCGGGAAGTCGACGCTCATCCGCGCCGTGCTCGGATTGCAGCCGCTCTCCGCCGGTAGCGCGTCCGTGCTCGGGCGGCCGCCGGGCGAGGCGAACGACCGCATCGGCTATCTGCCGCAACGGCGGAGCTTCGACGAGAGCACGCGCATCCGCGGCGCCGACGTCGTCCGGCTCGGGCTCGACGGCGCCCGCTGGGGCCTGCCGCTCCCGGGCGCGCGCAGCCGCGCGGCCACACGCCGCGTCGCCGAGGTGATCGAGCTCGTCTCCGCGACCGCGTATGCGGACAAGCCGATCGGCGAGCTCTCCGGCGGCGAGCAGCAGCGTCTGCTGATCGCGCAGGCGCTCGCGCGCCGCCCGCAGCTGCTGCTCCTCGACGAGCCGCTCGACAGTCTCGACCTCCCCAACCAGGCCGGCGTCGCGGCGCTCGTGCGCGACATCTGCCGCGAGGAGGACGTCGCCGTCCTGCTCGTCGCGCACGACGTCAATCCGATCCTCGGCTACCTCGACGGCGTCATCTACGTCGCGGGCGGAACCGCGATCGAGGGTGCGCCGGAGGACGTCATCTCCGCCGAGACCCTGAGTGCGCTGTACGGCGTGCCGATCGACGTTCTTCGCGCGTCCGATGGGCGGCTCGTGGTGGTCGGCGCGCCCGACCTGCACGGCCACCATGCTCACTAACTCGGTCTTCACCGGGCTCTCGTGGAACCCGGTCACGGACGTCCACTCGCTTTTCACCTACCCGTTCATGCAGCACGCGCTCGCGGCGGGAACGATCGTCGCCGTCATGGCCGGCGTCATCGGCTGGTTCATGGTGCTGCGCCGGCAGACCTTCGCAGGGCACACGCTCTCGCTCACGGCGTTCACCGGCGCGTCCGCGGCGGTGCTCGCGGGCGTCCCCATCGTCCTCGGGTACTTCACCGTGTGCGGCCTCGGCGCGCTCGCGCTCGCCGGCGCGTCCGGCCCCCGCCGCAGCCACGGAACCGAGTCGGCGGCGACGGGATCGATTCAGGCCTTCGCACTCGGGCTCGGATTTCTCTTCGTCAGCCTCTACCACGGGGTGCTCAACGGGCTCGACTCGCTGCTCTTCGGAACGTTTCTCGGCATCACGAGCTCGCAGGTACTCGTCCTGCTCGTCGTCGCCGCGGTCGCGATCGCTCTCGTCGCCATCGCCGCGCGCCCGCTGCTCTTCGCGTCGGTCGACCCCGACGTCGCCCGCGCCGCCGGAGTGCGCGTGCAACTGCTCGGCCTCGGCTTCCTGCTCGTCCTCGGCCTCTCCGTTGCGGAGACGAGCCAGATCACCGGTGCGCTGCTCGTCTTCGCGCTGCTCGTGACACCGGCCGCCACGGCGCAACGTCTGACGACGCGGCCGCTCGCCGGCGTCGTGCTGTCGGTCGCGCTCGCGCTCCTCGTCACGTGGCTCGGGCTCGCGCTCGCGTACTTCTCCGTCTATCCGGTGGGCTTCTACATCACGTCTCTCTCGTTCGCGCTGTACGTCCTCGCACGGGTGCTGGCCTGATGCTCACGCAGGAGTTCATGCGCAACGCGCTCGTCGCCGGCAGCTTCGTCGGCATCGCGTGCGGCCTCGTGGGCTGGTTCGTCGTGCTGCGCGCGCAGGTGTTCGCCGGCGACGCGCTGAGCCACGTCGCGTTCACCGGCGCGCTCGCCGCCGCAGCGCTCGGCATCGACATCAGAGCCGGCCTCTTCCTCGCGACCATCCTCGGCGGCGTCGTCATGGGCGCGCTCGGCGACCGCGCACGGGCCGACGACGTCGTCATCGGGACGCTCTTCGCCTGGACGCTCGGGCTGGGCGTCCTCTTCCTGACCATCTTCACGACGAACGGCAGCGGCTCGAACGGGACGGCCGGCGTGCGCGTGCTCTTCGGGTCGATCTTCGGATTGAGCACCACCGACGTGCGCATCTCGGTCGTGCTCGCGGTGGCGGCCGTAGCCGTCCTCGCCGTGCTGGGCCGACCGCTGCTCTTCGCCTCGCTCGACGGCGCCGTCGCCGCCGCGCAGGGCGTCCCGGTGCGGATGATCGGGCTCGTGTTCCTCGGGCTCGTCGGGCTCGTCGCGGCCCAGGCGACGCAGGCGGTTGGCGCGCTCCTCCTCCTCGGCCTGCTCGCCGCGCCTGCCGGGGCGGCGCACCGGCTGACGGGGCGGCCGTCCCTCGGGCTGGGGCTGTCCGCGCTCTTCGCCCTCGGCTCCGTCTGGCTCGGGCTCAGCCTCAGCTACGTGTTCCCGACCCTGCCGCCGAGCACGATGATCATTTCGACCGCGGTCGGGATCTACGTGACGGCGATGAGTTTGTCGCCGCTCCGTCGTCTAGTAGGTTGAGCCTCAGGCCGACGAGACCCGAAGGAGACGACATGCCGAAGACTTTGCTGCTGGTCGGGACCCGCAAGGGCGCCTTCCTCCTGGAGAGCGACGCCGACCGCCGCGACTGGAACGTGCGCGGCCCGTACTGCGAGGCCTGGCCGGTGTACCACGCCGTCCACGACGCAGTGACGGGCACGATCTACGCCGCCGCCGCGAGCGAGTGGCACGGCTCCGCCATCTGGCGGAGCAACGACCTGGGCGAGACGTGGACGCACTCGAGCGAAGGCATCGCCTACGCCGAGGACAGCGGCCGGAAGGTGTCGAAGGCCTCGACGCTCGCCGCACGGAACGGCCGCGTGCTCGTCGGCGTCGAGGCGCCCGGGCATCTTCGAGAGCAAGGACGGCGGCGAGACGTTCTCGCTCCTGACGACGCTCGCAGGGCAGCCCGGCAGCGAGGCGTGGGACGACCCGGCGAACCAACCGCCCGGGCATCTCGGCATCTCCGCGATCGCACTCGACAAGGACGACGACGCGCGCTTCTGGGCGATCGTGCAGGGCGTCGGCCTGTTCGAGACGACCGACGACGGCGCCTCATGGACGCCGCGCAACCGCGGGCTCCGCGCCGACTGGCCGCGGCCGCACGAGGAGGTCGGGTTCTGCGTGCACAAGGTGGTGCGCTCCGACGACAAGCGCCTGTACCAGCAGAACCACGTCGGCATGCACCGCAGCGACGACGACGCGCACACGTGGACGGAGATCACCGAAGGCCTGCCGACCGAGTTCGGCTTCGCCGCCGCCGCGCACCCGCACGACCGCGACACGTTCTACGTCGTCCCGCTCGCGCCGCTGCACGGCCGGACGATGCCCGACGGGAAGGCGACGGTCTGGCAGACGAAGGACGCCGGCTCGAGCTGGAAGCCCCTCCGCAAGGGCCTGCCGCAGGAGAACGCGAACCTCGGCGTGCTGCGCGAGGCGATGGCGATCGACACGTACGACGTCCCCGGCCTCTACTTCGGCACGAGCACGGGCCAGCTGTTCGCATCGAACGACGAAGGCGGAAGCTGGAACGAGATCGCGAGCTACCTGCCGCCGATCTCGTCGGTCGAGGTCGCGATCCTCGACTCGATGGCGGACCTGCATCTCCCAGGAACGCTGACGCCGCTCTTCCCCGGCCTGCCGCGCCGCCTCGAGCTCGAGGCGGCGACGGTGGGCGGCGCGATCGACGAGCTCGAACGGCAGTGGCCGGGCTTGCGCGATCGCTTGTGCGTGCCCGGCCCGAGCCTGCGCACGCACATCCACGTGTACGTCGACCGGGAGCGCGCAAGTCTTGCGACTCCGCTCGAGGCGCGCTCCCGAGTCGACGTGATCGCCGCGATCAGCGGCGGCTAGCCGATACCCACCTGAACGAGTCGCCGCGTCGACACGCCGGCGAGGAGGTTCTCGCCCGGCTTGCGTGCGCGCACGAAGAGGACGAGGTCGCCGCGGCTGAGCGGCATGGCCCGCGTCGGCTGGAGCGTGATCGTCGCCCAGCCGGTCGCGTCCGTCGGCTGCTCGGGCGCGTTGTACGTCCACCCGTACGGCAGCCCGAGCGCGTACACGAGCGCGCCCTGCACCGACAGCCCCTTCGCGTCCTCGACGTGGAAGCGCGCCGTGACGGGAGCGGTGCGGGAGACGATCACGTTCGGCGAGAAGCTGACCCGGTCGATCACGAGCTGATCCGGCAGAGACACGCGCGTGATCGAGATCGTCGTCGCGGGCGGCGTCGGCCCCGGTGACGACCGCGGTCGGATTGCTGAACACCGACGTCGACCCGTGCGAGTTCATCGCCGTCACCTCGAGGCGCAGCTCGTGACCGACGTCCCCCGCCGTCAGCGTGTACGCCTTCACGTGCGAGTGCACGATGAACGTCGAGCAGCTGTTCCCCGTCCCGTCGCAGCGCTGCCACGAGAAGTCGAAATTGATCGGCTGCGCACCCGTCCAGTCGCCGCGGTCGACCGTCAGCGTCGAGTTCTGCTGCGTCGTCCCCAAGAGGCTGGGCAGCCGCGTGGCCACCGGGCGCGTGCCCGCTCGCCGACACGGTCCCGGTCGGCCTCGACGTCGCGGATCCGTTGCCGTCCGCGTTGGTCGCCGTCACGACCACGCGCAGCGTGTGGCCGACGTCCGCCGAGCCGACGGTGTACCGGAAGCTGTTTGCGCCGGCGATCGACCCGCAGCTGCCGCCGAGGGTGTCGCAGCGCTCCCACTGGTAGGCGTAGGAGGTCGGCGAGCCCGTCCAGCTGCCTTTGCTCGCGGTGAGCATCGAGCCGTCGCGCGCGGTTCCCGAGATCCCCGGCAGGCCGGTGTTCGAGGGCGGCGACCCCGCGGCGGAGGCAGAGCCGACGATGCCACCGGCGAGGAGGAGTGAAAGTGCGAGAAGTCGTTTCATGCACGGCGTGTTCCCGCCCGCTCGTGCGAAAAATCTCGTTCGCCAAAAGCCTTACAGAGGTCTTACCGGATGGACACGAGCGTCTTCGGCGTCGCGTACCAGCGCAGGACGTTGTCGTCGATGCGGACGACGCCGCCCTTCTTCAGCTCGATCCGGACGGCGTCGGGATCGCCGGTGAGCAGGATCGAGATGAAGTGCGACAGGTACGGCTCGTGCCCGACGACGGCGATGGACGACGCCTCCGGCCGTGCGCCGATCGCGTCGAGCCCGTCCGCGGGCGCGCGCGACGCGCCGAGCAGGTCGCTCGGCTCGGGCGAAGGCCAGCCCGCCTCCTCGTGCAGGATCTCCGCGGTGCGCCACGCGCGCACGTACGGGCTGCTGAGGACGAGGTCGACCTCCGGCACGAGCACGCGCAGCCCGCGCGCGGCGCGGCGGAAGCGCTTCTCGCCGTCGGCGCTCAGCGGCCGCTCGGCGTCGTCGGGCCAGCGTTCGGCGTCGCGCTCCTCCGCGATCGCGTGACGGACGAGGTAGATCGCGGTCACTACCGGCTAGCCCCCGGCGAGAAGCAAGAGCGAGGCCGCCTTGAACGGCGCGCTGGAGACCGCGATCGCCCCGGAGTACGGGAAGTCGAGGATGAGCGCCACGAGCATCGCCGTTCCGATGAGCGCCGAGGCCGCGCCGATCATCGCCACCTGGATGCGCTCGCCGAACGGCTTGAAGTAGAACGTCGTCGAGATCGCGAGCACCGCGCCGAGCAGCAGCAGCACCTGGAAGACGGTCGGGAGCGAGAGGTTCGCGTCGTCGAGGCGAACGCGGCGCGACGTGACGAGGTCGTTCAGCCGCGCGAGCGTCTGCCCGTAGAAGGGATTCGAGGACGCAGAGCTCGACGCCTGAAGGGTCTTGTACAGGTGGTCGACGTCGTGCCACGCCGCGACGCTCGACCCGCCGGTTTTCATCAGGCGCCACTCGTGCGTCCGCACCTCGCGGGCGTAGGAGAGCGTCTCCAGGCGGACTTTCTGCGCCAGCGGCTTCGGGAGCCCCGCGCTCGTGCGCAGCACCTGGGCGACGACAGTCGCCTCCTGCTTCGCGTCGGCGTTCGCGCGCGTGAAGTTCGTGTACAGCTGGCCGATCGTGAAGGCGAGGACGAAGCTGAAGAGCCCGGACGAGATCGAGAACGCGCTCGAGAGGCTCCGGCTGTCAGCGTGGTCGGCGAGGCTCGGGACGAACCGGCGCATGAGCGTGAAGCCGCCGAGCCCGATGCAGATGGCGCCGCCGACGACGAGAAGCGCGAGCTCCCACGTCGACAGGTTGTTCAGCAGCCACCGGTCCACCGTTGGGCGATCTTACGAGCCGGCGAGGACGAGCTTCAGCTCTGCCCTACCTCCGCGCGCTCTGTGAGCGCGTCCACTTCGCCGTCGGAGAGCGGGAAATGGCACGCCGCCAGGTCGCCTGGGCCTTTCGACTCGAGCGGCGGCTCCACCTCCGAGCAGATCGGCTGCGCTTTCCAGCAGCGGGTGTGGAAGCGGCACGCCGGCGGCGGCGCGACCGGGCTCGGCACGTCGCCCTGGAGTACAACCCGCCGCCGGCCTCGGCCCGCGCTCGCCTTCGGCGCCGGCACTGCCGACAGCAGCGCCCCCGTGTACGGGTGCCGCGGGTGGTCATAGAGCCGGTCGCCGCTCGCGAGCTCGACGATCTTGCCGAGATACATGACCGCGATCCGGTCGCACATGTGACGGACGACCGAGAGATCGTGCGCGATGAACACGAGCGTCAGGCCCATCTCGTCGCGCAGCTCCTGGAGCAGGTTCAGCACCTGCGCCTGGATGGAGACGTCGAGCGCCGACACCGGCTCGTCGGCGACGATCAGCTTCGGCCTCAGCACGATCGCGCGCGCGATCCCGATCCGCTGGCGCTGCCCGCCGGAGAACTCGTGCGGATACCGGTTGAAGTGCTCCGGATTGAGACCGACGCGCTCCATCACTTCGCGCACGCGCGTGCGCCGCTCGTTGCGGTCGCCGATGCCGAGCAGCCGCAACGGCTCGCCGATGATCGTGCCGATCGACCGGCGCGGATTGAGCGACGCGTACGGATCCTGGAAGATCATCTGCACGTCGCGGCGCAACGGCCTGATCTTCCGCTCGGGCCACGTGCTGATGTCCTGGCCGTCGTACACGATCGAGCCGCTCGTCGGCGTGAGCAGCCGCGTCACGAGCCGCGCCGTCGTCGACTTGCCGCAGCCGCTCTCGCCGACGAGGCCGAACGTCTCGCCACGCCGGACGTCGAACGAGATGCCGTCGACGGCGTGCACGCGCGCGACCTCGCGCTGGAGGAGCCCCTTGCGGATCGGGAAGTACTTGACGAGGTCGCGGACGACGAGGAGGTTCTCGTCTACCGCAGCGCCGGGTGCTCTTTCTGCAGCGACTGCCACAGACGTTTCCTTTCTTCGACCGGGAGATGGCAGCGGACGAGATGCCCCGGCTGCGACGGAGCCAGCGCGGGCTCGGTCTCGAACGCGGGCGGCGGCGCGTACGGGCAGCGCGGATGGAAGGTGCAGCCGCGCGGCACGTTGATGAGGCTCGGAGGCGATCCCGCGATCGGGCTCAGCCGTTCCGTGCGCGGCGCGTCGAGCCGGGGGATCGACTGCAGCAGCCCCCACGTATACGGGTGCTCGGGCTCGGCGAAGAGCGTCTCGCGCGACGACTGCTCGAGCACACGGCCCGCGTACATCACCGCGACGTCGTCGGCCATCTGCGCGACGACGCCGAGATCGTGCGTGATGAGGATGACCGCGGTGCCGAAGTCGTCGCGCAGCGCCTGGATGAGCTCCAGCACCTGCGCCTGCACCGTCACGTCGAGCGCCGTCGTCGGCTCGTCGGCGATGAGGATGTCCGGGCGCAGCGCGAGCGCCATGGCGATCATGACGCGCTGGCGCATACCGCCCGACATCTCGTGCGGGAAGCTGTTGAACCGCTCCTCCGGGCTCGGGATGCCGACCGACCGCAGCGCCTCGATCGTCCGTTTCCGCGCCAGGTCGCGCGGAACGTCCTCGTGCGCGCGGATCGCTTCCACGATCTGATGCCCGACCTTGAAGAACGGATGCAGGGACGAGAGCGGGTCCTGGAAGATCATCGCGATGCGCGCGCCGCGGACGTCCCGCAGGTGCTCGGTCGACATGGTCACGAGATCGTGACCGTCGAACATGATGCGGCCGCTGATCGTCGCGTTCGGGAACCGGGTCAGACCGAGGATCGTCTGCGCCGTCACGCTCTTGCCGGAGCCGGACTCGCCCACGACGCCGAGCGTCTTTCGCGCGTCGAGCGAGAGCGAGACGCCTTCGACGGCGTGGACGACGCCGTCGATCGTCTTGAACGAGACGTGCAGATCCTCGATCTCGAGCAGCGCCATCGGCTTACCCGTACGTCACTCTCGGGTCGAGGAACGCGTACAGGATGTCGACGAAGAGGTTCGCGAAGACGATGAAGAACGCGCCGAACAGAACGGTGCCCTGGATGGCCGGCAGGTCGGAGTTCACGATCGCGTCGTACGCGTAGCGGCCGATGCCGGGGATGTTGAAGACGATCTCGGTGAGGATGGCGCCGCCGAGCAGGAGCCCGATGTCCATGCCCGCCATCGTCACGATCGGCGTCAGGGCCGCGCGCAGGCCGTGCTTCGTGATCACGACCGACTCGCGCAGCCCCTTCGCGCGCGCGGTCCGGATGTAGTCCTCGTGCATCACCTCGATGAGATTCCCGCGCGTCATGCGCGCGTAGAAGGCGGCGAATGCCGCGGCGAGCGTCAACCAAGGCAGGATCAACGAGTTGAACCACGTCCCCGGGTTCTGCGTGATCGGCACGTAGCTCCCGGCCGCCCCCGCCCACTGGAGCACGCCGGTTCCCTGCGCGAACAGGAAGAGCGAGACGAGCCCGAGGAAGTAGACCGGCGCCGAGATGGCGACGAGCGAGCCGCCCATCATGATCCGGTCGAGGATGCTGCGCGGCCTGATCGCCGAGATGATTCCCACCGGGATGCCGATGAGCATCCAGACGACGAACCCACCGACGGTCACCGAGATGGTTGCCGGCAGGCGGGAGAAGACCTCCGACTTGACCGACTCGCTGTTGTAGTACGAGTAGCCGAGGTTGAAGTGCTCAATCAGGCCCTTGAGGTAGATCCAGTACTGCGTGTAGAAGGGCTTGTTCAGCCCGAGGTTGCGCCGGATCTGCTCGATGAGCGCCGGCGTCGCGTTGCGGCCGGCCCGGAGCGCGGCCGGGTCGGCGGACGGGAAGACGTTGAAGATGACGAACGTCAGGAAGCTGACGACGAGCAGGAGCAGGATCGCCCAGAGCGTGCGCCTGCACGATGTACGCGCCCACCTAGGTTCTCCTGCTCCCACTCGAGTTCGTCAACTCGTTACTTCACCGACATGAACGACATGTCCGGCTCTCCGCCGTTCCAGAGCTCGGACGCGTGCGTCACCTTCGTCGAGTACAGCGTGGGCGAGGTCTCCCAGATCCACGGGATCGCCGCGGCCGTCTTCGTGATCATGTCGTCGATCTGGCCCCACTCCTTGTAGCGCGTCTCGGGGTTGAGCTCGAGCTCGGCCTTGTCCATCAGCTTGTTGATGGCCGGGTCGTTCAGGAGAGGCCAGTTGCTGTTGTTCGTCGGGATGATGTTCTTCCCGTTGAACGTCGGGTCGAGCAGCGTCTGCGGCTCGTGGAAGTCGGCGAGCCACCCGACGTTCGGGCAGATGTTCGGCTCGTTCTTCGGCACGTTGCAGAACCGCGTGTACATCGCGGCGTGCTGGACGGAGATCGTCTTCACGTTGAAGCCGATCTTCGCCAGGCTGTTCGCCACCACGGCGGCCGTGTTCGACCCCGGAGGCGAGTTGTCCGCGACCTGCGTCACCTGCGGGCCGGAGTACTTGCCGGACTTGTAGCCCGCCTTCTTCATCAGCGCCATCGCCTTCGCCACGTCGCCGGAGCCACCAGCGCTCGGGAACGGGTTGAAGTTGAAGCCGCCGGCCTGGTTGAAGCCGACGCTCCCGAAGTCGGGCGAGATGAAGTGCGTGGCGATCTTGCCGTCGATCGGGCCGCCGCGCGTGAGCCGCATGGCGTTCCGGTCGAGGACGTAGGCGACCGCCTGGCGGACGAGCAGCTTGTTGAACGGCGGCTTGCGCGTGTTCAGCGCGATGTACCGGCTACCGCTCGTGGCCGTGAACTCGAGCTCGCTCTTCTGGCTCGAGTTGGACGTGATCGACTTCAGCTCGGCGGCGGGCGGCGGGAAGTCGCCGTTGACGTCGGCCGAGCCGCTGAGGATCTGCTTCGTCCCGACGGTCGGGTCGAAGCCCTCCTTGATGACGATCTTGTCGGCGTACGCCGGCCGCCAGCTCGTCTTCGGGTTCCAGTTCGGGTTCCGCACGAGCACGATCTGGCGTCCCGGCGTGTAGCCGGTGATCTTGCCCGCGGCGTTGTTCTGGATCATGTACGGGCCCGTCGCGACCTGCCAGTTGCCGTACGACGAGGCCGTTCCCTTGTCGTACTTCCGTGCATACGAGGCCGGGACGGGCGCCGTCAGCGGCTCCTGGAGCGCACCGACGAACACGCCGCTCGGCTTCACCAGCTTGAACACGATCGTGTACTTGTCAGGCGTCTGGATGCCGGAGATGTTCGGCACCTTGTTCTGCGGCGTCGTCGGCGCACCGACGAGATCGCCGAAGTACGCACTGGCGTAGCCGTTGGCGACCGCCGAGTCGAAGCCGCGCTCGATGGCGTACTTCACGTCGGCGGAGGTGACCTCGCGGTTGACGGGCGGGCTGAACTTGATCCCGTGCTTGATGTGCACGGTGACCGTCAGACCGTTCGCCGACACCGTCGGCATGCTCGCCGCCAGGTCGGGGATCGGCGTCACGCTGTTCGGCTTGTACGCGAGCAGCGGACGCTGCGTGATGTAGGTGATCGCGTACGTGAACTGGTAGTACGCCTGGCCAGGATCGATGTGGTCGACGTCACCGTTCGAGAGCATGGTGATCGTCCCGCCCTTCTTGCCCTGCGCGCCGCTCGTGCTCCCGCCGTTGCCGAAGCCTGCTGCGACGAGGACGAGCGCGCCGGCCGCCAGGCCGACGAAGACAGCATTTCGCCGTCTCATACATCCTCCTTCATGTCGTTGTCCGTGGATCGAGCGCGTCGCGGACTCCGTCCCCGAGCAGGTTGAACGCGAGCACCGTGAGGAGCAGCGCGCCACCCGGGAATGCGAAGTACCACCACGCCGTGCTGTAGATGGATGTTGCGTCGGCCAGCATTTGCCCCCAGCTCGCACGCGGCGGTTGTATGCCGACACCGAGATACGAGAGCGCCGCCTCGAGCAGGATGTTCTGGGGAATGATCAATGTCGAGTAGACGACGATCGGCGCCACGAGGTTAGGAAGGATCTCGCGGAAGATGATCGTCCTGCTGCGGGCGCCGCCTGCGCGCGCCGCCTCGATGAACTCCTTCTCGCGCAGCGAGAGGACCTGGCCGCGGATGATGCGGCCGATGTACGTCCAGTTGATGACGACGATGGCGACGATCACCGTGCCGAGCCCGGGATGGATGAGCCCGGCGGCGCAGCCGTTGCCGAGCGAGCAGGCCGATGCGATGCCGAGCGCGAGCAGCAGGATCGGGAACGCGAGCGTGACGTCGATGAGCCTGGAGATGATGGTGTCGACCCAGCCGCGGAAGTAGCCCGCGACCATCCCGAGCACCACGCCGATGCCGACGGAGATCGCCGTCGCGAGCAGCGCGACCTCGAGCGACACCTGCGCGCCGTAGAGCACGCGCGAGAAGACGTCCCTGCCGATCTGGTCGACGCCGAAGAGGAAGCTCGACGACGGGCCGGTCGGCGTCCCGAAGCTGTCGAGCCTGTTCGGATACTGCGCGTTCGGCGGATGGCCGAACGCCGAGCTGATCGGCCCCGCGAAGATCGCCACGAGGACGAGCAGCACGATGAAGCCGAGCGCGACGAACGCGACGCGGTCCCGCTTGAAGCGAACCCAGAACAGCTGCCACGGCGTGCGGCCGACGATTTCGATCGCGACGAAGTCGGCGGCGCCTTCGCGGTGGAGTTCTTCTTCGTCGCGAACGGTGCTCATCTACAGATGACCATTTCCGTCTGGTTGTGGGCCGGAAACAATCTTTACGAACCGTAAACAGGCAGTCCGCGGGAGAGCAGTTGCCGAACCCGTGTTGTCACGGTGGCGAACCGTATATGGCTCGTCCCTTCCGTGTCGCGGGTAACCACACGCAGCGCGAGCGGCTTCCCCGTCCCGGGCTCGAGCGTGAGCGTCACCCTCGTCGCCTTCAGCGCGAACGTGAGCGCGCCGTTCGCGAGCGTCACACCGCGGTGCTGCTGGGCGACGGTGTCGAGCCGGCGGGCAAGCACGCGCGGGCAGCCGCCGAGCTCCATCAGGACGAGCGGCGACAGCGAGCGTTCCGCCGCCGACCCGCCCCTCGACACGAGCGTGTGCGGCTGCACGGCGAGGAGGACGAATCCGTCGTCGAGCTGGAGCGCCGCACCTCGGTTGCGCCGGCCGCCGGTCTGGAACCAGTCCTGCAGGCACTGGCCGTGCACGGCCGGGCCGCCGCCGATCGAGAACGTGCTGTCGACGAGGCGGTAACGCTGGAGCCAGGTCGCCGCGCGCACAGCTGCGAGCGTCGCGGGCGCGGGAGCCGGAAGCGCCGTTCGCTGCACGAGCCAGCCTGCTCCGAGGACCGCGGCCACGACGACGCCGGCCACGCCGAGAGTTACCCCGCTCGCCCTCACGGGAAGTGGAGCGGCAGCGTCACGATCGCCAGAGCCAGGAGCGGCAGCGACAGCCCGAGAATCAACCGGTGTGCACGCGGATCGCGACCGAGCGCAGCCAGCCCCCAGAACGCCGCCGGCGCAAGCAGGCCGAAGCGCCCGACGGAGTCGAACGAGCCACTGAAGAGCGGCAGGACGACGATCACGAGGCCGGACAGCAGCCACGGCCACGTGACGCCCGCGCGCGCAGCGGCGGCGAGAAGCACGAGGTAGACGACGACGGCGACGACGTCGCGAGCCACCCAGGCGTCGTGCGCGAACGCACGGCCGAGCCCCTCGAACGCGTGGACGACGCCGAACGGCGAGAACGCGCGACCCCAGGCACGCTGCGCCTGCGACCACGCCATGGGGTCGCCGAGGACCGTGCCGAGGTAGAGCGAGAACGACCCGATCGCCGCGACGGGGGCGAGCACGGCCCCGAGGGCGAGGCCGCGGGCCCGAGGTGAGAGCGCGTGCCGCTGCTGCCAGGCGAGGACGGCGAGCGGCAGTGCGACGAACAGGCCCTCCGGACGCGCGAGCGCGGCCGCGGCGGCACAAGCCGGCCGCCCATCCCCAGCGCATGCGGAGCGCGGCGAGCGTGGCGAGCGCGATGAGCGCCAGCACGATGCTCTCCGGGTACATCATCGAGAACGCGTAGCCGAACGGGAACACCGCGAGGTACGCGGTGGCGCGGCGCGCCATCGACTCGCCGAACAATGCGTGCGTCAATGCGTAGAACGCGACGAGCGCGACGAGGAAGCCGACGTTCGCGATGACGAGTCCGGCAGTCGCGTACCCGAGGCCCAACGCATGTCCTGCGCGAAGCAGGGCCGGGAAAAGCGGGAAGAAGGCCGGGTCGCTCTGCCGTCCAGGCACGAGCAGGTAGCCGCTGTCCGCGACATGCGGTACCAGCGGCCGTCCCACGCCTCGAGGGGCCCGAGCGCATGCGCATGCGCGACGTGGCGGATCCACCCGGACGGGCCGAAGCGATGGACGACGATCGCGGTGAGACGATCACGGCTCGGCCGGCGAGCCACCAGCCGGCGATCCACGCGAGCACGGGCAGGCGACGCGCCGAATCCTCGGCGCGTCTGGAGCCCTAGCGGGAGCAGACCCGGCGTGCTCGAGCGTTGCCACCCAGGCATAGTCCTAGTCGTACTTGGCTTCGATAAAACGTTTTCTTACCGACCTTTTACGTTCTCGATGTGTCGGCGGACGCCGCAGAAGGTATTCCTTCCGGCGTGCGCAGGCTCACGATTGCAGGCTCGGTGCTGGTTCTCACGCTCGTCCTGGCCCTGCCGGCGGCAGGCGCACGGTCGGCGTCGAAGACATACCTCTCGTCGGCGCAGCAGGGCGTCGCCGACATCCGCGCTCATTGGTGGAACGCCTCCGCCGGTTGGTACAACGACACATACAACGGGGCGCCGCCGTCGATGCCGCTTGCGCGGCTCTGGAGCGCGTATCCGTTGTTCGAAACGCTCGTCGGGATCGAGATCGCGCAGCCGACTGCGGCGAACAAGGCGGCGTTGGTCTCGTTCGCCAACTCCGCGGCGAAGCTGTACTGGAACCCGAACATCAAGCCGTACGGCGGCTACGGGTATTACCCCGGCATGGTCGGCTCCCAGGCGAACGTCTACTACGACGACTCCGGCTGGTGGGGCCTCTCGTTCATCGACGCGTACCAAGCGACGCACGATCCGGCGTACCTCGCCGATGCGCGGCGCGCGATGCGCTTCATCGTCGGATCGGGCTGGGACTCGAAGCTCGGCGGCGGGACGTGGTGGGACACGTTCCATCACCACAAAACGATCGAGCCGCTGGCCGCCGCGATCATGATCGGCACGCGGCTGTACTCGCTCGACAACGACAAGTGGGCGCTCGGCTGGGCGCAGAAGATGCTCACGTGGGCGAACGCGCACTCCTTCAACCAGCAGCAGGGGCTTTATCAGCGGAGCGCGACCGACAACACGGTCATGGACTACGTCCAGGGGCTGATGGTCACGGCGAACTGGGAGCTGTGCAAGGCGCTGAAGCAGCCGGCGATGTGCACGAAGGCGCAGCAGGTCGCGAACGCCTCGCTGTCGGTGTTCGGCCAGAACCTCAACTGGGCGCCGATGTACGACGTCGTCTATCTCCAGTGGATGCTCGAGTACTACAAGGAGAGCGGCGACGCGCGCTTCTACAACCTCGCCGTGCACAACGCAGCGCGCGCGCAGTCGCAGGCGCTGAACGAGAGCGGCTACTACCTGAACAACTGGGAGGGCAAGCCGCTCGCCGACGGGCTCGGCGAGGAGGCGTCCAACCTCGAGCTCTTCGCGTGGTTGGCCGCCTCCCCGTCTCCTTCTTGACCGTAACGCCGACGGCGCAATGTTCTGGTTCATCCGGAACAGGTTCGCCGGGTCATAGCGGTCCTTCAGAGCCCGGAGCCGCTCGACCTTCTTCGTGCCGAAGCTCTCCTTCAGCGCGTCGTCGCCGATCTCGGTGGCGAAGTTCAGTGAGATGCCCTCCGAGATGTGCGGCGCGAGCGCCTTCGAGATGCCCTTGACCCACGCGATGTTCTCGTCGGTCGCCGCCGGGTCCTCCCACATGCCGTTCAGGTGGAAGTTGAACGGCGCGTTGCGGCCGCTGATCGCTGTGTCGTTCTCACCAATGCGGCCGATGGCGCCTCCGCCGTTGAGCATGATCACCGCGGTGAACGGCGACGGGCGCGACGCGCCGGCCTCGAGGAACGTGTCGATGACGCTGTCGTCGAGGTCGTCGATGTTGTGCGCCCGCCAGTAGTTCTGCCGGCCGTACGGGTTGGCCGGATCGATCAGTGTCTGCACCATCGTGTACGGCATCGGCTGCCAGAGGTCGAACACCGGGCCGAGCGCGCGCAGCGGCTTCATGACCTTCTCCGCCTGGTCGTGCGCGCCGGCGATCATGCCGAGCACTGCGACGACGTGCTTGCCGTGCCATTCCGCGGGAACGAAGTCGAACGGCGGCGCCGTGACCGACGCGACCGCCCAGCCGACGTCGTCGCTCTCGTTGCTCAGGTCGCGCCATGCGCGCACGACCTCGGGCCCCTTGTCGGGTGGGAAGGCCGCCAGGCCGCCGTACACGATCGGCGTGAGCGGGTTGAGCTTGAACTCCATCTCGGTGACGACGCCGAAGTTGCCGCCGCCGCCCTTGAGGCCCCAGAGCAGCTCCTGGTTCTCGTCCTCGGACGCGGTGACGATCTCGCCGTCGGCCGTGACGACGTCGGCGCGGAGGACGTTGTCGGCGGCGAAGCCGAACTTCCGCTCGAGCCAGCCGCTGCCGGTGCCCGTCGTGAAGCCGACGATGCCGGTCGTCGTCACCCGCCCGCCCGTCACCCCGAGACCGAAGGCCTGGGTTTCCCGGTCGAGCTCGCCCCAATTGAGCCCGGCCTGGGCGCGCACGGTCTTCCGCTGCGGGTCGACCCGGATGCCCTTCATCGCGCGCAGGTCGAGCACGATGCCGTCGTCGACCGAGGAAAAGCCCGCCACCGAGTGGCCGCCGCCGCGGATGGCGAGCGGGAGGCCGCTCGTTCGCGCCAGGCCGATCCCGCGGATGACGTCCGCAGCCCCGGCCGGCCGCAGGATGACCCGGGGCCGCCGGTCGAACATGCCGTTGAAGACGCCCCGCAGCTCGTCGTAGGCTGGATCCGCGGGCTCGACGATGTCGCCGCGGAAGTCACCCCGCAGCTGCTCGAGCGCGTCCGCCTCCAGCGCGGGCGCAGAAGTCGTGCTTGCCATCTGCCTACCTCCTCGTAGCGGTTGTTGCGAGCCTAATCCTCTGATCGTCGATGTCAAAGACGGGCGAAGGGGCCTGGACCTTCCATCGAAACCGGAGATGGGATCGAGGCGTATCCATGGACATGAAGCTCAATCGCCTTCTGCCGGTGCTCGTCCTCGCTCTCGCCGTGCTCATGCTCGTGAGCGCGTGCGGCGGCAAGGGCGGCGGCTACTAGTCGAGTTCTGAACGGTCCGTGAAATCGCCGGCGGCCCCCGAGCCGTGGGCGACAATGTGGCGGTGCCCACCGTCCTCGTCGTCGACGACGAGCCCATCGTCCGCGACGTCGTCGTCCGCTATCTGCAACGGGACGGGTTCGAGACGCTCGTCGCGGGCGACGGCGACACGGCGCGCGCGCTCATCGAGGAGACGCCGCCGCAGCTCGTCGTGCTCGACGTAATGCTGCCCGGGATCGACGGGCTCGCGCTCTGCCGGTGGATCCGGGCGCGCGGCGACTTGCCGGTGATCATGCTCACGGCCCGCGGCGAGGAGGCCGACCGGATCGTCGGCCTCGAGCTCGGCGCGGACGACTACGTGACGAAGCCGTTCTCGCCGCGAGAGCTCGCCGTGCGCGTGCAGACCGTGCTGCGCCGCGCGCAGCCGCCCGCGAGCACGGCGGAGCCGTCTCAGCTTCGACGGGCTCTCGATCGACCCCGGCACGCGCGAGGTCATGCGCAACGGTGACCGGCTGCGGCTGACCGCGAAGGAGTTCGACCTGCTCTTCTTCCTCGCGTCCAATCCCCGCCAGGTGTTCTCGCGCGACCAGCTCATGGGCCGCGTGTGGGGATACGAGTCCGCGGTCGACACGGGAACGGTGACGGTGCACGTGCGCCGCCTGCGCGCGAAGATCGAGCGCGACCCGTCGGCGCCGGAGCACCTCGAGACCGTGTGGGGCGTCGGCTACCGGTTCGTGCCGTGATCGGGTTCGCATTCGGGGTTGCCGCATTTACGCTCTGCGTCGGCCTCGTCGCGACGTTCGGCCTGACACGTCTCCCGACAGCGCGACTGCAGCTGATCGCGTTCGCGCTTCTCGCCGTACTGCTCCCGATCTGGATCGTCTTCTTCTCGGGATGGGCGATGTTCCACATGGGCGACGACGTCAAGATCCTCGCGGTCGCGAGCGGCGCGGCATCCGCTGCGGTCGCAGCGGCGCTTGTGATCGGGACGTCGCTCGCACGGCGCATCGAGCGCCTGCGTGCAGCGTCGGCACGTCTCGCCGCCGGCGACCTCAGCGCGCGTGCGCCCGAGACCGGACCGCGTGAGCTCGCGGAGCTCGGCCGCGCGTTCAACGAGATGGCGTCCTCGATCGAGAGTCTCTTCGACGCGCGACGCGAGCTCGTCGCGGCGGCGAGCCACGATCTGCGCACGCCGATCGCGTCGATCACGGCGATGCTGGAGGCGATCGAGGACGGGCTCGCCGAGGGATCGGAATATCTCGTTCCCCTCCAGGAACAGGCGCGGCGGCTCGCTTCGCTCGTCGAGGATCTCTTCGAGCTTGCGCGGATCGATGCCGGCTCGCTCGCGCACGAGCTGCACACGATCTCGCTCGCGCCGCTCGTCGAGTCGTGCCTGCGCGGATTCGAAGCCGAGGCGAAGGCGCGCAACGTGCGGCTCGAGCGGCGGCTCGAGCCCGCGCCGCCGGCACGGTGCGCGCCCGAGCAGGTCGAGCGCGTGCTGCTCAACCTGCTCACGAACGCGCTTCGGCATACGCCGTCGGACGGGACCGTCGCGGTCGCGCTCGGCCACGCGGAGGGCGAGGTGCGCGTCTCGGTCGAGGACACCGGCGAGGGCATCAGCGCCGAGACGGCGCGGCGCATGTTCGATCGCTTCTGGCGAAGCGACTCGGCGCGGAGCGCGGACGGCAGCGGCGCCGGCCTCGGGCTCGCGATCGCGCGGGGGCTTGTGGAGGCGCAGGGCGGACGTATCTGGGCCGAAGTGCGCGAGAGCGGCGGCGCCCGCGTGTCGTTCACGCTGCCCACAGCATCACAGTAACTGTGAAACTGTGATATCGTGACAACCGTGAAGAACATCACGGTCTCAGTCCCCGAGGACGTCTACCGGGCCGCGCGGGTCCGAGCCGCGGAACGCGGCCGCTCCGTGAGCGCGCTCGTCGCCGACTACCTCCGGTCGTTGTCGGACCAGGGCGATGAGTTCGCACGCCTCGAGGCGCAACAGCAGCGCGTGCAGAAGGACATCGCTCGCTTCCGGGCCGGCGATCGTCTCGGCCGCGACGAGGTCCACAGCCGTGCGGTTCGTTGATACGAACGTCCTGCTGTATGCGATCTCTCGTGACCCCAGCGAGTCCGCGAAGGCCGAACGTGCGAATGAGGTCCTCGAGGACGGCGATCTCAGCCTCTCCGTTCAGGTCCTTCAGGAGTTCTTCGTCCAGGCCACGAGATCGACGCGACCCGATGCGCTCCCGCACGAGCAAGCCGTCGCACTGATCGAGTCGTTCCTCCGCTTTCCAGCACAAGAGATCACGCCGGCAGTGATGACGGCTGCACTGGGAACGTGTGAGCGATTCGGCATCTCGTACTGGGATGCCGCCATCCTCGAGGCGGCGCGGACTCTCGGCTGCGACGTCGTTCTCTCCGAGGATCTCTCCGACGGAGAGAGCTACGACGGCATGCGGGTCGAGAATCCGTTCCGCTAGCTGAAGAGCGCCGAAAGCTCGTCGTGCCGGAGCGGCGTGCGAGTGCGGCAAGGGCCGGCGAGAGATGCGCCGGGCGGCGCGGGCCGACGATCGACGGCGGTCACGCGCGGGTCGCCGAGGAGCCACGCGAGCGCGAGCGTTGCCGGGTCGCCCAGCTCCTCGAGGCGCTCGAGCCGGTCGTAGATGGCGTCGTCCCGAAGATGCTCGTACGGCTCGGGGCGCATCGTCATGCGCGAGCCTGCGGGGACGGCCGCGCCGCGGCGGTACTTGCCGGTGAGCCAGCCGCCGGCGAGCGGGCTGAACGGCGTGAAGCCGAGGCCGAGCTCCTCGCACAGCGGCAGGACGTCCTCCTCGACCCCGCGGTCGAGGAGCGAGTACGAGTTCTGCACCCAGCCGAAGGAGCCGGCGGCGACCGCCTCGCGCAGGCTGCGCGCCGTCGACGTTCGAGAGCCCGTACGCGCCGATCTTTCCTTCGGCCACAAGCTCTTCGAGCGCGCCGGCCGTCTCGGCGATCGGGACGTCCGGGTCCCAGGCGTGGGTGAGGAAGAGGTCGACGCGGTCGACGCCCAGCCGCCCGAGGCTGCTCTCGACCTGCCGCCGACGCGCGCGGGAGCGAGTCCGTGGTCGGCGCCCTCGTCCATCGGGTTGAACGTCTTCGTGGAGAGGACGATCCCGTCCGGCCGCCGGGAGCGCAACCACTCGCCGATGAAGGTCTCGCTGCTTCCGCCGCCATACGCGTCGGCCGTATCGAAAGTCGTGATGCCGGCGTCCCAGGCGGCGTCCATGATCGCGAACGCCTCCTCCTTCGACTCGCCCTGTCCGAAGAACGCGGGTGACGAGCCGATCCCGCCGAAATTGCCGCAGCCGAGGATCACCCGCGAGACCGCTGTGCCACCTAGGTAGGCTCGCTCCATGAGTGCGACCGTACTCGACGTGGATGCCGTTCGCAGCCGCTTCTCGTCGCTGCGCGGCGGCTTCACCTTCCTCGACGCGCCCGGCGGCTCGCAGGTGCCGGACGAGGTCGGCCGTGCGATCGCGGACGCGCTACGCGATGCGAGCGGGAACCTCGGCGCGCCGTACGAGACCGGGCGCCGCGTCGAGGCGATCGTCGACACCGCGCGCGCCGACGCAGCCCGCTTCCTCGGCTGCTCGGCCGACGACGTCGTCTTCGGCACGAACATGACCGTGCTCGACTTCACCCTCTCCCGGACGGCGTCGCGCGACTGGAAGGAGGGCGACCGCATCCTCGTCTCGCGGCTCGACCACGACGGCGGCGTCTCGCCGTGGCGCGAGCTCGCGGCCGACAAGGGCCTCGAGCTCGACTGGATCGACGTCACCGACGATCTGCGGCTCGATCTCGACGACCTCGAGCGGAAGCTCGACGAGCGCGTGCGCGTCGTCGCGACCGTTGCCTCGTCCAACGCGCTCGGGACGATCGTCGACATGAAGCGCGTGAGCGAGCTCGCGCACTCGGTCGGCGCACTTTCGTGGTTCGACGCGGTGCAGTACGCCGCGCACGAGCCCGTCGACGTGCTTGCACTCGACTGCGATGTCTTCATCGCGTCCGCGTACAAGTTCTGCGGCCCGCACCTCGGCGTCGCCTACGGGCGCCACGAGCTGCTCGAGTCGTGGCGGCCGTACAAAGCGAAGCCGGCGTCCAGCTCGCCGGTCGGCCGTCGCTTCGAGCCGGGCACCGCGCCCTACGAGCTCTTCGCCGGCTTCAGCGCGACCATCGCGTATCTCGAGTCGATCGGCGGCATGGAGGTCCTGCGCGGGTACGAGCACGAGCTCGGACAGCGCTTCCTCGACGGACTGCCGGAATCGGCGACGGTGTACGGCGAGCAGACGATGGAAGGGCGGCTGCCGACGTTCCTCCTCAACCTCGAGGGTGTGCCCGCGACGAAGATCGCGGAGACGATGGGAGCGCGCGGCTACGGCGTGTGGGCGCACGACAGCTGGTACTCGCTCGGCCTGCGCGAGAAGCTGCCCTATCCGGAGGAGGCGTTGCGCGTGGGTCTCATCCATTACAACACCGCCGACGAGGTCGACGGCTTCTTGAGCGAGCTAGGGAGTTTCGCCCAGTAGGACTTTCGCGAGGACGGCGGCGTCGACATTGGCGCCGGACACGACACAGACGCAGCGGTCCTCGCGGTGTCGTGCCGCGGCGAGCGCGAGCGCACCGGCCCCCTCCGCAACGACGTGTGCACGCGCGGCGAGCAGACGCATCGCGTCGGCGACCTCGTCGAGCGGCACCGCAACGGCTTCGTCCACGAGCTCTCGCGCACGCTCCCACATGGTCGGCAGGAGGGCGCGGCCGCCGGCGCCGTCGACGAACGACGGGCGGAACTCGATCTCGGTCGGTTCGCCGGCGCGCATCGCGGCGGCGAGCGGCGCCGCCGTCTCGGGCTCGGCGGTGACGATGTGCACGCCGGGCCGCAGCGCCTTCACCGCGCTCGCGATGCCGGTCGTGAGCCCGCCGCCGCCCCACGGCGTGATCACCGTGTCGAACGCGTCGAGGTCCTCGACGATTTCCAAGCCGACCGTGCCGTTGCCGGCCATCACGAGCTCGTCCTCGACGGGGTGCACGAAGAGGCCGTCGACGCCCTCGTAGCGCCGGTCGACCATCGCCTGCCACCAGGCCTCGTGCGAGACGGAGATGATCTCGCCGCCGAGACGCTCGACCGCGTCGAGCTTCGCGCGCGGCGCATCTTCGGGAGCGACGACCCAGGCACGAACGCCTGCCTCGCGCGCGGCCCACGCGACGCCCTGCGCCATGTTCCCGGCGCTGGCGGTGACGACGCCGCCCGCGAGCTCCGCCGGCGAGGCGGCGCGCACGGCAGAGAGCGCGCCGCGCAGCTTGAACGAGCCGATCGGCTGCAGGCACTCGAGCTTTAACCAGATGCGCTCGTCGAGGCGCACGAGCGGAGTGCGCAGCACGTCGTCGCCGAGCCGCTCCCGCGCGCGGCGGATCTCGTCGAGTGAGATCAATCGCTCTCTTTGGCCAACATCGTGAGATCGGTGCGCACGCGCCAGAGCTCGGGGAACATCTTGTTCTTGATCAGCCCGGCGAGCAGCTCGACCGGCGTGCCCTGCGTGCCGACGACGTCCTCGCCGATCACGCGGCCGACCATCTTCACGTGCCGGAAGCGCCAGATGCCGATCTGCTCGTCCCAGTCGGTGAGCAGCTCCGCGAGCTGATAGACGTCCTCGTGCTCGCGGCCTTGGGTATACACCTCGACCAGCGAGAGGCCGCGGTCCTTGCGGACCCCGTCGAACGCGGCGTACAGAGGCGGCGAGACGCGACGGATCTCACGGAACCCAGGCGAGTCGAAGCCGGAGCCGTGCCCGAGCACGCGGCGGATGTCCTGATACTCCCACGGCGACATCTGCTCCAGGTGCTCAAGGAAGCCGATCACGTACCGGATGCACGCGTTCGCGCGGCGCAGGAGACGCTGCGCGGCGGCGAGGTCGCGCGTCTCAATGAGCTGCGTCGCGTCCTCGACGTCGTTCCATGCGTGCTTCAGCCACAGCTCGGAGGACTGGTGCACGGTCTGGAACAGCAGCTCGTCGCGGTGCACCCACTCGTCGGCCGTCTTCTGCAGCGAGAGCAGCTCGTCCGTGCGGAGGTAGCGCTCGTAGTCGCTGCCGCCCGGGCCGGGCAGGATGGGTGCGAACTCGTCGCTCACCAGATCCTCAGATCGAGCCCGGCGAGCGGGACGCCGCCGTCGTCGGTGACGAGCCACGTGTCCTGCATGTAGAGGCATTCTCGACCGTCGGCGGCGATTGCGTGCGGATGCATGGAGAAGACCATGTTCGCGGCCAGCTCGGTGTCGACGCCTTCGCCGATCTTGGGGAACTCGATCATCGTCATCCCGATCGAGTGGCCGGTCACGTGGCCGAGGTGGTAACCGCGCTCGGTGAAGCCGGCGGAGACGGCGCGATGGACGTCGTGCGCGGTCGCGCCCGGCCGAAGCGCGGTATTCGCCGTTTCGTAGTACTCCTCGTACGCCTCGAGCATGCGCGACACTTCCGTGCTCGGCGTGCCGAGCGCGCGAGAGACCTCGACCCAGTGGCCACCCGGGCCGGCGATCTCGAGCGAGGGCACGCAGTAGTCGCCGAGAACGGTGTCGTGCGCGCGAGCGTGAACTCGGCGCCGACGAGAACCATGTTCATCGTCAGCCGGCCGCAGCCGCGCTCGACGAAGAGTCGCTCCGCAGGCGCCATGACCTCGGCCGCACTGCGTCCCGGCGCATACGCCTCGCGAAAGGCGTGGAAGCCGTCTGTGTTGATGCGAACGCTGTCGCGGACTGACTCGAGCTCGGCGTCGGACTTCACGGCCCGCGCGTGGTCGAATTCGAGGTCCCACGGCACGAGCTCGGCGGCGCCGTCGAGCGCTGCGAAGTCGCGCACCGTCATCACGTAGTCGAGCCCGTACACGCCGACGCGTTTGCCGCGCAGCCGGCCGGCGAGCCATTCGCCTGGCCGGTCGACGAACTGCTGGTCGGCGATCTGGGAGTCCCCGTGCTCCCCGACGTAACGCGCCTCGCTCGGGAAGACGATCGTCGGCTCGCCCTCGACCGGGATGAGGACGTACGCGTAGCGGTGCACGATCGTGAAGCCGCTCACGTAGGTCACCGCGCCCTCGAAGCCGCTGTACTCGGATCCGCACACGAGTGCCGCGTCGAGGCCGTCGCGCGTGAGGGCGTCCCGCACGTTCGCGTGCCGCCGGCTCACTTCGTACCACGAGTCCTCCACCCCTTTCACGAGCGCCCAGATCGCCTGGTTCAGCGGCGTCGGCACCCCGTGCTCGCGCCCGAAGCGGACGATACCGCCGTTGAGATAGTCGATCTCGGTCGTGCGGCGCGCCTCGACGTCCTGCAGCATCGAGGCCTTGTGGTCGTAGGCGACCTCGGGCTTCGCCGCGTGGTCGATGAGATCCTCCGGGTCGGCGTCGAGCTCGATCCCCTGCGCCGCCGCGACCGCCTTCCCTTCGTCGACGAGGCCGGAGACGAGCTTCCGCAGGTCGGGACGCTCGACGACGCGGCCGTGCGTCAAACCGGTCAGCGCGCCGATCGGGTTCGTGGCTGCGTTGAAGATCACCTTGCGCCATTGCGGGCCGCGCGCATCGGCGACGGCCGTCGTCGGCATCCCGCCGCGCGTGCAGGCGTCTGCGAGACGCTCGACCTGGGCGAACGGCGCCGGCTGCGGCTCAAATGGCCCCAGCGTCGTGTCGCCTTTCACGTCCCACTGCACGTGGCCGGGCGCGAGGATCTTGCCGGCCGGGAACGTCGTTCCGCGGATCACGCGTTCGACGTGCTCGGCGATGGCCTCCTCGTTGCCGAGCCCGTTCTGCACCGTCGCGACGCAGCCGTTCGCGAAGGCGTGCGCGGTCGCGGCGACGGCCGCGCTCGTATGCATCGCCTTCGTCGCGACGATGCCGAAATCGCAGGGCGGGAGCTCCGCCGCGTCCGTCGTCGCGCGCAGGCGGCCGACGACCTCGCCCGCCCCGGAGAGATGGAGGCCGTTCGCGTTGATCGCGTCGACGTGCTCGCGCGCCAGGTCGTATGCCCACACGTCGACGTCGTCCAGCTGCGCGAGGTTCGCGGCGAAGAGCGAGCCGACCGCACCGCATCCGATGATCGCCACCCTCACGAGTACGAAGCCTCCTTTGCCTTGACGAGCCGGTAGAGCGCCGTGTGGAGCGGGACCGCAACGCCGTGTTGCTTCGCCGCGCGCACGAGCGAGCCGGTGATGAGCTCGATCTCGGTCGGCCGGTGCGCGTTCACGTCCTCGAGCATCGAGGGGTAGTGCGCGTGGCCGTGTTGCGTCGCGTGCACGTTCATCTCCCACGGATCCTCGCTGAGCTCGACGCCTGCCGCCGCTGCGACCGCCTTACCCTCGTCCATGAGGTCGTGGACGAGCCCGCCCAGCATGCCTGCGGCGAAGTGGAAGTCGTGCGGAAGACCCGTCAGCGCCGCGACCGCGTTGACGGTCGCGTTGAAGATGAGCTTCGACCACTGCGCCGGGCGCAGGTCGTCGAACGCCTCCGCCTTCAACCCGGCCGCGCGGATCAGACTCCGCGACCGACTCGCGCGTCCGCCTGCGTCGTGTCGCGGTAGGGTCCGATCCACGTCGCAGTGTCGAGTACGTACTCGACGTGCGAGTCCTCGTGCCGCGTTCCGCTCATGAAGGTGACCGCGGAGAGGAGCGGCCACGCGCCGTGCACCGCGACGACGTCCTCGGCGCCGAGCCCGTTCTGGACCGTCATCACGGTCGCGTTCGCGAAATGGCCGGCGAGCGACGTGGCGAGTGGCTCGAGGTCGCCGCCCTTGCACGCGAGGACGACGAGATCGGCGTCGCCGACTCGGCCGGATCGGTGGAGGCGGCAACGCGCGCGGTGAAGTCGGAACGCCCGGACACGCGCAGGCCTTGCTCGTTCAGCGTGCGCGCATGCTCCTCGCGCCGCGTCAGCACCGCGACGTCCGCGACGCGCGCGAGGTGCGCGGCGAAGAGGCTCCCGATCGTGCCCGCACCTGCAACAACGACTCTCATCGGCGCATCCACGCGAGCGAGAGCTCACGCCCTCCGGTGATCCCGCTCGGTCGCACGATGAGAATGACCGCCATCACCACGCCGACGGTGAGCTCGGCGGTGCCCGTCGGCAGGTTGAGATGCCAGCCGAAGAGGTCGACGCCGTTCTCCGACGCAGAGAGGAACGAGTCGAGCCCTCCGATCGCGAGCGCGCCGACGACCGCGCCGAGCAGGCTGCCGGAGCCGCCGACGACGAGCATCGCGAGAGTGATGAACGTCACGTCGAGATAGAGCGAGTCGATCTCGACCGGCAGCAGGTGGACGTACAGGCCTCCGGCGAGGCCTGCGAGCGCTCCCGAGACGGCGAACGCGAGCAGCCGCTGGCGGTAGATGGAGATGCCGGCCGCAGACGCCGCTGCCGGATCCTCACGCGTCGCGCGCAGCTGACGGCCGAAGCGGCTGCGCTGGTACGCGAACGCGACGACGACACAGACCAAGGCACCGATCGCCGCCTGCCAGATGCCGGTCGTCTCGGGCACCGACGAGAAGGCGTTGAGCCCCGGCCCGATCTTGTCGTAGTAGCGCAGGACGTTGTTCACGATCTCGAGCACACCGAAGGTGGCGATGCCGGCGGCGAGACCGGAGAGGCGCATGAGTGGTAGCCCGGCGACGAACGCGAACACGAGCCCCGCGAACGCAGCTAGAAAGAGCGACTGCACGTTGCCGGCGGTCGCGTGACGCAGGAAGCCGGCGAGGCCCGGCATGATCGCAGCGCGCTCCGCCGTCGGCACGGTGAGCACGCCGGCCGTCCACACGCCGAGCGCGACGAACGAGATGTGCCCGAACGAGAGCACGCCAGAGTTGCCGATGAAGACGTAGAGCGCGACGACGATCGCGACCTTGATGAGCGTGTCGAGGAAGTACGTCTGGAGTGCGCTCGAGACGACGAGACCGAGCAGCGCGGTGCCGAGCACCAGCGCCACGGGAGCGATCAGCTCGTGCAGCTTCTTCATAGGCGCTCGGCTCCCGCGCCGGCGCGCGCGAACAACCCGTTTGGGCGAACGAGGAGGACGAGGATCACTGCGGCGAACAGGAACGTCGGCAGGTACTGGCTCTGGTTGGTCGGGAGCGCGCCGCCGAGGATCCCGCTCGCGAAGCCGATCGTGAACCCGCCCAGCGTCGCCGGGATGGGCCGCGTGAGCCCGCCGAGGACGACGCCGGCGAGCACGATGATCGTGTCGTCGAGCCCGAAAATCGGCGTTACCTGCGGATTGCGGGCCGTGAGCATCACGGCGGAGACGGCCGCGAGCAGCCCGGAGATGAGCACCGCTCCGCCGATGACGCGGTTCGCGCGGACGCCGAGCATGCGCGCGGTGCGGAAGTCCATGGAGGCGGCGCGCATGTGCAACCCGACCGACGTGCGCGTGAGCAGCAACTGCAGGAGCGCGAGACAGATGGCCGCAACGACGACGGAGACGATCGCGATCTTCCGGATCTCGACGCCGCCGACGTCCCACGGCTGGTTGAGCGGCCCCATGGACGATGCGACGGTGCCTAGCTGCCCGAACGCGAGCACCGCGATGCTCTGCATGAGGAACGCGATGGCAAACGTCGCCACGAGCATCACCGCCGGAGAGTGCGTGCGCAGCGGACGGAACACGATTCGATCCATGAGCACCGACAGCGCGAGCACGACCGCGAAGCAGAGCAGGATGCCCGCCCACGATGGCCAGCCCCACACGGACGCGTAGGCGATCGCGTACGCGCCGGCCATGATGAGCTGGCCGTAAGCGAAGTTGACGAGGCGCAGCACACCGAAGACCAGACCGATCCCCACGGCCATGAGGGCATAGATGCCGCCGAGCGACAGCGCGTCCGCGAGCGTCTGCCACGAAACACTCATGCGAAGTACGCCGCCACGAGCTTTTCGGTGTCGCTCGCGTCCTTCGGACCGAGCGTGAGGCGCAGCTCGCCGTTCGACAGCACGTACGTGCGGTCGGCGAGCGCGACCGTTCGCTGCGCGCGCTGCTCGACGAGCAACACGGCGATCCCGCGCTCTCGGATCGCGGCCAGCGCGTCGAAGACGACGCTGACGATCCGCGGCGCGAGGCCGAGCGACGGCTCGTCGAGGAGAAGCACGCTCGGGTCGGCGACGAGCGCGCGCGCGATCGCGAGCTGCTGCTGCTGTCCACCGGAGAGCGCGCCGGCCTGCCGGCGCCGAAACTCTGCGATCACGGGGAAGAGCTCGAACACGTTGTCGATGCCGCCCGGGCTGCGGCGCGCGGCGAGACCGAGGCGAAGGTTCTCCTCCACACTCAGCTCGGCGAAGATGCGCCGCCCCTCGGGCACGAGCGCGATGCCCGCGCGCGCGACGTCCTCCGTCCTGCGGCCGCGCAGCGACGCTCCGTCGAGCCGGATCTCCCCGCCGGCGACAGGGGCGGCGCCCATGATCGCGTTCAGCGTCGACGACTTCCCCGCGCCGTTCGGGCCGATGAGCCCGACGATCTCGCCCGGGTTCACCTCGAGCGAGAGGCCCCGCACCGCCTCGACGGCGCCGTAGCGCACGCGGAGGCCGTCGACGACGAGCGTCACGATTCCTCCGCGACGGCGCTCTCGCCGAGATACGCAGCGGTGACGTCGAGGTTCGCGCGAATCTCTGCGGGCGTCCCTTCCGCGAGCGTCTCGCCCTGATCGAGGACCTGAATGCGGTCGCAGACGTCCATGATCAGCGCCATGTTGTGGTCGATGAGCAGCACGCCGGCGCCGTGGTCGTCCCGGAGGGAGCGCACGACGGCGGCGAAATCGGGGACCTCCGCTTCCGGCAGCCCCGCGGCGGGCTCGTCGAGCAGGACGTAGCGAGGCTCGGTCACGAGCGCGCGCGCAACGCCGAGTCGCCGTTCGTCGCCGTGGGCGAGCGCGGACGCCGGAACGTCGGCGTGGGCGTCGAGGCCGAGCAGCTCGAGCACCTCGGCCGCGCGGAGAGCGGCCTTTCCGGGCGACGCGCCCGCGCCGAGGGCCGACACCTCGACGTTCTCGCGCACGGTCAGGCCGCGGAATGCGTGGCTGTGCTGGAACGTGCGCGCGAGCCCGTTCCGGCCCCGCCTGCTCGCGCGCCAGCGCGTCACGTCGCGGCCCTCGAACCACACGTGCCCCTGCGTCGGGTGGTCGAAGCCGCTGAGGACGTTCACGAGCGTCGACTTTCCCGCCCCGTTCGGGCCGATCAGCCCCAGGACCTCGCCGCGGCGCAGCTCGAGCGTGACCTCCCGCAGAGCCTGGATGCCTTCGAAGGATCGAGAGACGGAGGAGGCCCGGAGCGATTCCCCGGGCCTCCTGTCCGACGCAGCCTCTGCCGTCACTAGATCTTCGGAACGACCTTCGCGACGACCTCGGCGACAAGCCGCGGCACGTTGTTGTTGATCTCGATGACGCGGTACTGACGGTGGAACACGACGTGCAGCTGCGGGGAGAAGCTCACGAGCCCCGACAGCGTCGGGACGTTGTGGAACTTCACCATCTTCGCCGCGAGCGCGGCTCCGTTCGTCGACCCGCCGGCCTCGCGGATCGCCGTTGCGAGGCCGTCGATCGCCGCGGGGCCGGTGACGAAGCCGCCGGTCGCCGCGTGGATCTTCTTCGCGAGCGCGTTGATGGCCTTGTTCGGGTCGCCGCCGAACGCATCCGCGTACGTCACGAAGTAGTAGTTGGTCACCTTCGGGCTCTTCGGGAGCCAGTAGACGCCGTCGCCGGCCCACGAGTTGAGCACCGGCGTGTTGTTGCCGAGCGTGCGGAGCCCCGTGATGAGCGGCGCGAGCGCGCCGTACGCGCCGGCGGTCGCGGTCACGATCACGTCGGCCTTGTGCGAGTTGATGCGGCTGACGGCGTTCTGGACGTTGTTGCCGTGGAACGCCGGATCCTGGTAGCTCTCCTGGTCCACGACCTTGCCGCCGAGCTGCTTCCAGCGGGCCGCGAACGCCTGGACGACGTTCTTGAAGTAGACGATGACCGTGTCGGTCGCAAGGTCGGCAGTCCGCCACCCCTTGGCCCACGCGAATTGCGCCATCGCCGACCCCTCGTCCTGCGCGACGTTGCCGAAGCTGAAGGCGAGCGCGCCCTTCGCGCCGAAGCGCGACGGCCCCATCTGATCGGTGCCGATGCACGGCGCGATCGTCAGCAGGCCCTTGTTGATCGACTCCTGCACGGCAGGCGCCGCGAGGTCGACGTCGCACGTCGTGAAGATGACGTTCGAGCCTTCGGCGATCAGCTTGTCGGCGCAGGTCTTCGACACGGCCGGGTTGTCGCCCTGGGTGTCGCACGTCTTGATGACGAGCGGATGCCCGTCGACGCCGCCCTTGGCGTTGATCTGCGCGACGCGGATCTGTGCAGCGGCAAGTGCAGGCCCGTCGAACGGCGCCATCGGGCCGGTCGAGTCGTGGGCCCAGCCGATCACGATCGGCGTCCCGGCGTGCGTGCGTGCCGCCGCGGTTGCTGCGAGTACGAGCGCCGCAGCCGCGACGGCGAGAATCCCAATCCGTCTCACTCCGTCTCCTCTCCGGGAGCGGCTCATGCCGCAACCCTCCGTTCCTCCCAGCACTCCAACAGTTGTCTCCTACCTCGATCGACCAGCGTCGCGGCATCGACGTCCCACAGCGAGTCCGGGTACGCGACGCCGAAGGTTCCGTTGTCGGAAAAGACCTCGATGTCGTAGAAGCCGTCCCAGCCGGCGCGGTCGAGCGCGCCGAGGATGGCGGGGACGCCGGCCACGCCGTCGCCGGGGAGGACGCGGTCGGCCCAGCCGCGCGTCGGCTCGCGCCAGTCGTTCACGTGGACGCCGGCTATCAGAGGCGCGTGCTGCTCGATCTCCTCGAAGAGCTCGGGGGTGTTCCACAGATGCCACACGTCGAACTGGATGCCGAGCGCGGGCGAGCCGATCTCCTCGACGACTGCGGCGGCGTCCCCGAGCGTGTTGAGGGTCGACCAGCTCTCGGTGCCTTCCGCCTGGAACGGCTCGAGCGCGATGCGCAGGTCGAGCTTCTCCGCTTCGGCGGCAACCTGGCGCAGTCCGCGGAGCGCGGTCGCGCGGTCGCCCGGGCCGGTGAAGCAGAGGACGGCGGCAGGCTGGAAGGCCGCGAGCCGGTGGAGCGAGCGGAGGATCGCGTCGATTCGGTCATGGGGATCGGCCGGGCCGGCGAGGAGTGGCAGCGGCAGGATCGAGGGGACAGCCGGGACGGCAGTGGCCGAGCCGAGGCCGCTCTCGCGGAGGAGCGCGAGCGCGTCGTCGTCTGGGCCGTCGCCGAGCTTAAGCTCCCAGACGCCGATCCCGTCCAGGCCGGCGGCCGCGTAGGTGCGGACGTCGTCCGCGAAGCCCGCGGCGAGCGTGCTCACCTGCGAAACGGAGATTCGTGGCAGAGCGTCAGGTTCCCTCGACACGCCGGGGGATCGTGTCACAGGGTTTGACATCTGATCAAGTGTGGTTCACGCTCCGCCTCCGATGGCCGCGGTCCAGCACCGGACGATGGCGGAGGCAGCCCTCGAGCGGTTGCGCGAGTCGATCATCCTCGGGGAGTTGACCCCCGGAGCGCCGCTCCGGCTCGAGGACCTGGCCCGCTCGCTCGGGATGAGCATCTCGCCGATCCGCGAGGCAGTGCGGCAACTCGAGGCGCTCGGCCTGGCCGAGCACGTCCCACATCATGGAGCGAAGGTCATGGGGCTCGACGTCGAGGAGCTCCGGGAGCTGTTCTCCATCCGGCTCGCGATCGAGACGATGGCGGTGCGCCGCGCGGCGGAGCGGTTCGACCCGTCGGACGAGGCGACCGCGCGAGCCCATCTCGCCGCGTACGACGAGGCGCGGCATGCCGCCGACACGCGCGGTGCGGTGCGGGAGCACACGGCCTTCCATTTCACGCTGTACGAGGCGGCGCGGTCGGGGTGGCTGCTGCGGATCATCCGGCCCTGCTGGGACAGCTGCGAGCGCTATCGGCCGGTGCTCCTCGCGGAGAAGGGCGCGCTCCAGGACCGGCACGAGGAGCTCGACGGCGAGCTGCTCGAGGCGTGCGCCGCGCACGATCCCGATCGCGCGGCGGCGGCGCTGCGTGCGCACCTCGAGCTCGCGAGCGACATCTACGCGGTCGAGCTCAAGGGCCGCGGCATCTTCGCGTTCTAGAATTCGAAGCGAGCGATGACGCCTTCGTCGCCGCCGGCCGGTACCGGTCGCTCGGGATGCCGCGTTGCCACCCAGGCGACTCCGCGCTCGGGGTAGGCGACGACATCCGGGAAGCGTTTGCTGGAGATACCGATCATCCGGGCCGGCTCGTCCGTCGGGTTCGAGAATGTGTGCAAGCCGTCAGGGCCTTCGGGGAAGTACACAACGTCTCCCGGGGAGAGCGGCTCCTCGCCCTCGGTCGTGCGCACCGTGGGCATGCCGCTGAGCACGAAGAACATCTCTTCGACCCCGTAGTGCATGTGGAGCGAGCCCCCAGGTGAGCCGGGAAGAAGCTCGATGAGCGAAGCGCCGAGGACGTCGGCTCCAAACGGATGTCCGAACCAGCGGACACGCCGACGGTCCTTCTCGTCGACCTCATCCCAAGGCTCGTCTTGCATGAAGTTCAGGCGGCGCATCTGTTCCTCCTTGGCGCGCGTGGACGAGGAGATCATGCTCGCACGCACCTGCGTTCGGCAATCGCTTAGGGTCAGCACGTCCTAGCCGCCGGCCTCTAGCGGAACGCATTACGTGTAGTCCGGCGATCGAGTGCATCGATCCAGCGATACAGACGCAAGTATCCGACCGACGTTCCGGGCTCCAGCGACCCGTCACTCCTGCGGAGGCATCTAGCCAGCGCACGGTCATTGATGGTGACCTACGCGGCTGCCTGTCCATCGGGCCGAGAGTAGCTACGGCTTCACTCTGGTATGCGCCAGCGTCCGGGAATGTCCCCTGGGCAGGTCCGAACGGGAGACGGAGTCGTGACTCGTCGTCTCGGACTGCGACGTCTAGGGAAGAAGACGACCCAGGTTTTCGCGGGCCCGGCGCGCCGCGACGCAGACGGCGCGCCGGATCCCTTGAGTTTTCAGTGGCCGTTCGCGAGGAGCGGCGCGAGCGACTGGACCTGCACGGTGTCGCTCGCGTTGCCGAGGAACGGCATGTTCCAGTTCTGCTCGATCGTCTGGAGCAGCGAGTAGTGGTTGGTCGGGGCTGCGTCGGTCACGCCCTTGGCGCCGTTTCGCTGGACGACGATCATCGGGACGTGGCCGCCGGCGTACAGCGTGCCGCCGGTGAGGTCGCCGCCACCGCCCGTCGCCGGATTCGCCGGCGTGCTCGGGAGCACGGGCGAGTCGCAACAGCCGCTGTTGTCCTCGGGGCCGTACGGCGCATTGTCCTCGTAGCCGCCCTCGTCCCAGGTGATGAAGATCGCCGAGTGGCCCGTCCACGCGCGGGACTTCATGATTGCGGTCACCCACGTCTGCAGGAACGTGTTCCCGTCCGTGTACAGCGTCGCCTGCGCAGGGTCGCTCGGCGAGTTCGGGTACGGGCACGCCGGCGCGCCGCCGTGCATGTCGTTGCAGATGTTCGGCGAGATCCACACGAACTGCGCCACCTTCCCGGATTTGAGATCGCCGGTCAGCGCGGTGAGAGGCACCACCTTGTCGAGGCGTTGCGCGTTGTCGAGCACGTCCGTGTACTGCATGAACGGATTGTGCTTACGGACGTACAAAGCCGTGCCCGTATCACCGCCGCTCGTACAGTCCGGATCCGCGGCCGGGCTCGAGCAGTCACCGTAGTTCCCCTTGTATCCGGCCGAGGGCATCGAGTCCATGTATCCCTTCCAGCTCACCTTGGCCTGCTCGAGCTGGTCGACGAGATTGAGGTGATTGAAGTACCCGTTGTCCGCCTGCGCCTCGTCGTCGGCGTTCGAGCCCCAGGTACTCCCACTCGTCACCGCGACGTAGTTGGGGAGACTCGTATGCGTCACCCCGGAATAGTTCGTCTCAAGGCCGTCGTTGCTCGCGAGGCCCTGGATGAACGTCGTATTCGGATTCGACGGGCTGAGGAGGTCCGAGTACGACGTGTTCTCCATCATGATCACGAAGACGTGATCCATTTGCGGAAACGTCGCCGCGCGCACCGCGGCGCCGCTCGACCCCGTATCCGAACGGGATGCGACGGCGGGCACGGTCGCGACGACGAGCGCGGTGCACGCGCTCGCCAGCACAATCGCGCTCAACACTCGAATGCGCATGAAGGCTCCTTTCGTCAGGGTGGGCAAAACCGCCCGAGACGTGGTCGAGCGGTCCAACCAGGGCCGCTCGAGCGTACTAACTCGCGGCCGCAGCCGTCGCGCCCGCTACCCCAGCCCGACAACAGAAATGACAAGTCTGGGACAAGCAGCAGCTCTTCGCGCTCCTCGCGCAGTCGGCGCACGATCTCACCCGGTACCTGGGTTGAGGTGGTTGCAGACCTTCGCGGCGGCCTGGAATTGCGGCGAGCTTGGGTCCCATTGGCTCGACGAGCTGACGATCGATCCTTGGCATTTTGGGTCGGGGAAGTACGGCACGCCGTTGGCGCGCATGCACTTGGCGACTGCCATGAGAACTTGATGTGCTGCCGTATGTGCGCCGGGGTCTTCTGGAATCCGGCTGGCGCAAGCGACGCGCGTAGCTGCATGCCTCCGACAGTCCGTCGAGGCGCAAGACACCGCGTTACGCCAGTGTGCGGGAATGTCACTCGAACGCCACGAACGCACTTGCGAGCGCGGGCGAGCGGAAGACGTACACGTAGAAATCGTTCTCGAAGTCCGGAATGCCGTTAGGGATCCACGGCTCCGTCGGTTTCGGTAATCCCGCTTGCTGAAGCTGCCAAGTCCCGAGGTAGACGGATGCGGCGTACTTGTTCACGAAGACTGGAAGCCTGGCCCGAGCAAAGGCGGATACAACCTCGCCTAGGTCGTAAATAGCCGTTCCCGTCGAGAACACCGCTCTGGCTCCGGGCAGTGCCTGCCAAGACCGCACCCAGACCGCCGGGACAAGCCCGCCGAGCACGCCAACCCTCAACCGCCCTGTATCGGAGCGCCACACTCGACGAGCATAAGCCGACGTCGCGTCAGCGTTCAGGTTCCTCGTCTGCGCGAGAGTTCGGGAATGTCCCCTGAGCCCGGCGCGAGCGTCTCGCTGACCTCAGAGCCCGGCGAGACTCTTAGCCGAAGTGGCCCCAGTGCGCGGCAATGATTAGAAGCACACCGCTGACCGCCAGCGCGATGCCCGCGATGACTCTCCGGAAGGCGCCCCACCTTTTCGGGTCGAGGAACTCTGATGCGGCGAGCCAGACTCCAGCGATTAAGAGGAGAAGGAATCCGACTTCCGCGAGGCGTACGCCTGCATGCTTCGTGATAGCCAGGACGAGACTCATGCAGGAATCCTCTCACAGTGACCTGCGCCGGCGTTCGCGAATGTCAACGGCACCTGACTATCTCAAACGATCATCATCGCCACCGCTCGTTCGACCCACGGCGGGACCGACCTAACACCAGCCGCATTGGCACACGACTGTTCCCTACGCCAGCGTCTTGGCAATGTCACTTGAGGCAACACTTGGTCGCGAACCGCGCATGATGTGGCCTTCGTTGCTAGTCAGTTCGCCGCGGCGTCCACGGTTGACATCTAGTGGACGTGCCAGCCGCTACCGAGCGGTCCGAGTCGGGGGTAGCTGCGGAGGCTGCAGATGACTTTGTCGCCGTAGCGGGCAGTCTCCGAGCCTGGGTCGGGCCAGAACGCGTTCCATCCTTGTGTGGTCGCGAGCGGGTGCCCGGTCACGCGTTGGAAGGCGGCAAGGCAGAGCGAGCGCGCGATTGAAAGCGCTTTTGTGCTTGGCGGCGGCGTCCTGTGGCCCCAACCGCCGTGGACGATCGCGTACACCTCCATGCTGTGTGCGGAGTTCGAGCAGGGCACGACCTGGACCCATTTCGGGCTCGACTTGACGCTCACAAGACACTCACGCGGGTGGGTGGACAGGTAGAAGACACGGCCGCTAGAGCGACTCGACGCGCCCGCCAACCCAGCGCATGTGAAGGCAAGCACCACGGAAGCCGAAAGGACGAGCAGCCGCATCCGCATCACTGACCCACCTCTCTGTCTACCGCAGCCAACGACACCTTGAATCTCACACAGGGCAGCACAGAGATCAAGACCTGCGACGGCGCGAACGACCCAGACGTCCCCACTCGTGCCGACCGTAAAAGCCAGGCTAAGCGGCTAACTCACCGCTAAAGCTCGACCGCGCCCGCCTCGGCCAGTGAGTAACGCGCGGCCTGCACCAGCGTGCGGGAATGTCACCCGAGCTGGAGTTACGATCACGTCGTGCGCCGCTTGGGGTGGCCTGCGTTGCGGTGGCAGCTGTCACGCTGGCCGCTGGTGCGGCAGCGTCGTTCGCCGCGCGTTCCGCATGGAACGATCCTCCGGGAACATTCAACGGCTGTCCGCGGGGCGTCCAACCTCTGCCGACCGTTGCAGGAGCGTGGCAACCGCAGGCTCGTAGAGCCGCGACAGTGTTTCTGACAACAACCTACGCCCGTTGGAACCGCGAACGGCAGTGGCACGGGAAGCTGGCAGGCCCGGTCTTCCGGAAGGTGCTGCCGGTACGCACGTGGGTCATGGGCGCGTGGGTCAAGAGCGAGTGCGGTCGGAGCGTGTGGGCGCGTTCGGTCATGGTGGACTTCGATCTTCCGGCCATGGGACCATGCGAGTCGTGCGCGAAGGTTGTCTTCCTGCTCGGAAAGACGTACCGAGGCTGGATCACCTGGGGCCAAGGGAACTAGCTCCTGCCTGCGCCAGCGTGCGGGAATGTCCCCCGAGGTTGGCCCACCGCGAGCGGCTGGTTAGAAGATGAACGGTAGAAGCATTTTGGCGGTCGCGCGGGCGGCCCGTGGGGCGATGACCTCAACGAGCAAGGCGCGACCCATTCGCCAGCTTGGCCGGTGAGGCGGCCCCGCGCATGCCCAGCCCCTTGGTAGCTTGACGCCTGTGCGGCCTGCCAGCCGTTCCCGGCCCGGAGCGCGGTGGGTGCTGGTGGTCGCGCTCGCCTTCATCGTCGTTGTGGTGGTGCTGATCATCTTGATCAGCGGCAGCGCGTCGCCGACCAACGGCTACGACGCCTCCTTTCCGCAGTGCTCGGGTTCGTACCCGTCGAATCCGCTGTTCGGGATCGTCGGTGTCAACGGCGGGCTGGCGAACAACGCGAACCGTTGTATCAGCGGCGAGCTGCACTGGGCGCGCGACACGCCGGGGCAGAAGCGCCCGACGCAGCCGCCCCTGTCGCTGTACATCGACACCGGTAATCCGGGCGGGCATCACGTCGCGGACTGGCCTAGCGGCGGCACCACGCTGGTCTACGGTTCCTGTAACGGCCAGTTGACTAACGCCTGCTCGTACCTCTACGGCGAGCAGCGCGCTGCCCACTCCTACCGCCTGGTCGCCGCGCTCGACTTGGTCGCGGCCAAGACCGCGCCGTGGTGGCTTGACGTCGAGCTGATCGCGAGCTGGGCCGGGACCTACCAGCTCAACCTCTCCGCGCTGCAGGGCTTCATCGCCGGCCTGCGCAACGCCGGCGCGACCGGTCCGATCGGGATCTACTCCACCGGCGCTCAGTGGAAGGACATCACTGGGCTGACGGCGCAGACGACACCGACGGCCTTCAACGGCCAGCTGCCCGACTGGGTGGCCGGAACCGAGGCCACGCTCACGCAGGCGCGGCAGAACTGCACCAGCGGTGGCTTCACCGGCGTCATGCCGACGCTCGCGCAGTACCGGATCGGCCCGCTCGACGCCGACCTTCGCTGCACTGCCAGCCGCTGAGCCGTGGGATAGACCCACCACCAATCGCGGGTGTCGACGCGACAGCTCCACAGAGAGTTCGCCCGCCTGCGCCAGTATCCGTAAATGTCCCTTGAGCGCACGTTGGTCTGACGCCCGCCAAGGTGCAGACGGTCGCAAGCGACAGCTTCAGCGGTTGACTGGCGGGAGTTGCCTGACCGGGTCGAGCGCGAGTTCGACGGCCTGGTCGGTTGCGAGTGTCTTTCCCGTTGCCCAGGTTGTCGTCGCCGCCGCATTGTCCGAGGGCAGAGCGAGTGCGGCTAGGCCGCGCTTGTGGAGGGCGAGTTCCGCTCCCTCGAGCGTTCCGCCGAGGCGTTCGCGGAGCGCTTCGGCGGCGCCGAGGAGCTGAGGGGCGCGCTGGTCCTGTAGTTCGGCTAGCGCGACCCCGAGGAGTTCGAGCGCCCAGGCAATGTCGTCGAGGTCGGCCAGTGTGCGAGAGAGGCGGAGACTCTGTTGTAGGAGTGGGACGGCCCTGTCGGAGCGTTCTTGGTGTAGTGCCAGGGAACCCAAGGCTGCGAGTGAGCGCGTTTCGCCGTAGCGGTCGCAGGCCGCGGCAAAGCCGTCTCGTGCAGCTTCAAGTTCGGTCTGTGCTGCCTGGTAGTTGCCGATGGCGAGCTCGAGGTAGCCGAGGTTGAACCTCGACATCCCGAGGATGCGGTTGTCCTGGATCTCGCGGCCGGTTTCACCGGCTTCTCGGAAGAAGGCGGCAGCGTGGTCGGCGTCGCCCTCGGCGAGCGTCGCACGCCCCAGCGTGAGAAGCGATTGAGCGGCGAGCCTCGAGTCACCGATGGCGAGACTGAAATCCCGGCATTCAATCGACCACCGCTTTGCCGCCGACCAGTCAGCCTGGAGCGCCGCGAGCAGCGCGGCTCCAAACAGGCACCGCGCGCGAGCAGGGCCGTCTTCCTCCCTTTGCGCCAACACTTGGTCGAGCCACCGGCGACCTTCGCCGAGGTATCCACGCGTCGACCAGAAGGGGTATAGCGCGGCGCCAATTCGGAGCGCGAGCGCGGGAGCGGCGTCCAGCCCGTGCTCGAGAGCCGCCTGGAGGTTCGCGTGTTCCCGCTCGAGTTGCTCAAGCAGGTCGACCTGGAGCTCGCCGGCGAGGCCCCGCTCCGCAGCCTCGGCAACGGCTGCGAAATGCTCAGCGTGACGCCGGCGGAGCGCCGCCGCCTCATTGGTTTCCTCCAGTCTCTCGGCTGCGTACTCGCGGATTGTCTCGAGCATCCAGAAGCGGTCACCCTCGCGGACGCGGATTAGGCTCTTGTCCACGAGCGATTGGAGCGTGTCGAGGTCGGCGTCGCATACTGCTTCGGCGGTTACGAGTGTGCAGCCTCCGCGGAAGACGGCGAGTTGGGCAAACAGTCGTTGCTCGTCGCGGTCGAGGAGCTCGTGGCTCCATTCGATTGTCGCGCGCAGCGTCTGCTGGCGTGGGTCGGCGCCGCGGCCTGCTTTGAGCAGGTCGAGCCGGCCTGACAGGCGCTCAAGCAGCTGCTCGGGGGAGAGGACGCGGACGCGCGCCGCCGCTAGCTCGAGCGCGAGCGGCAGGTTGTCCAGGCGAGCGCAGAGCTCAGGCACCGCGTTGGTCGAGACGAAGTCCGGTATGGCGGCGCGCGCCTGCGCGAGGAAAAGGTCCGTTCCGTCTTGCGGCTGGAGTGGCGGCACCGGATATGCGTGCTCGCCCGGGACGCGTAGCAGTTCGCGGCTGGTAACCAGAATGTGAAGTTTGGGACACGCGGCGAGCAACTCGGGAAGTGAGGCGGCAGCCTCGACGACGTGCTCGAAGTTGTCGAACAGCATGAGCAGTGACTTGTCCGCCACGTGTTCGGCGAGGCCGTGTCTGGCACCCAGCGCCTGCGCAGCCGTCTCCAACACGAGCTCGGTGTCGCGCAGTGGCGCGAGCGGGACCCAGAACACTCCGTCCGGGAACCGGTCAGCCGTCTCTGCGGCTGCTTGAAGACCGAGCCTCGTCTTGCCCGTTCCACCTGGCCCGGTCAATGTCAGCAGACGAACGGTGGGCTGCGACAAGAGCGCGAGCACCTCTGCAAGCTCCCGTTCGCGGCCGAGGAACGACGTCGCCGCGATTGGCAGATTAGTCCGATAGAGGCTCCGCAGCGGCGGGAACTCGCGGTCGCCGAGCTGGTAGATCCGCTCCGGCCCGGACAGGTCCTTCAATCGGTGCTGGCCGAGGTCGCGCAGCCCTTCCCCGTCGAGTAGCGCAGCTGTGGAGGCGGAGACGAGCACCTGGCTGCCGTGCGCGATGGCTGCGATCCGCGCTGCCCGGTGAACATCGACACCGACGTAACCCTCCTCGGTCAGGTACGGCGTCCCCGTGTGCAAACCCATTCGCACCCTGATCGGCCCCACAGCCAACGTTGTCTGAGCCACAACGGCAGCCGCGAGTGCGCCCGGCGCGGTCGGGAAAGCGACAAAGAACGCGTCGCCCTGTGTATCGACCTCGACACCGCCGCAAGATGCAAACGCCTCACGCAGCGCTCGACGATGCACAGCAAGCGCCTCCGAATACGCCTCGGGGCCAAGCTCATGCAACAGCTCCGTAGAACCCTCAATATCGGTGAAAAGAAACGTCACAGTGCCCGACGGCAGGCGGCCCATGCTGCAAGTCAACCGATTTCGCCTGCCACCGTCCAGCGCCCTATTCCAACCGGCCAGCGCCCCTCACAGACAGACGCTGCGCGAGAACGCGTCGCGGCTCTTTCCGTGTCAAACAGCCCGGACCAGCCCTCGCACCTCGACATGACAGAGAGGACTTGGTTGCGCCAGTGTGCGGGAATGCACCCTGAGTGAGGCGTGGTGCTGGGGCGGGGCCGTCTGCTCGACGTACTCTGACACGGTGCAGCGCGAGATCGTCGGGTACCACCAAGACGAGCATGGCGACTTGGTTGCCGAGCTCGCTTGTGGGCACCAGCGGCACGTACGTCACCAGCCGCCGTTTGAGACGCGACCATGGGCTGCCGACGCCGAAGGTCGACGCGAACGACTCGGCACGCTGCTCAAGTGCGGCCTCTGCGAGCAGCAACCGCTTTCGACGCCTGACGCGGGTGGAGAGGCAGCGTGTCTTGCGCACCTCGTATGTCCCGACTGTGGTGTCGTCATCGACGGCAGCCCTCACCGTCCCGGCTGCGCATCTGGTCGTGAACGTTGACCTGCGCGAGCGCCCTTACGCCGGAGCGCTGACGGACTGCACCGACGTATCGCCGGTCATCTCCCGCACACGCGGGATGACGTGCTGCGCGAACAGCTCCTGCGCCTTGATCGCCTTCCAGTGGTCGACGCCGCCGGGATTGGTCGTGATCGCGATCTCCGTCAACCCCTCGCAGACGTCGATTGTCTCGCGGATCCGCTCGACGACGTCGTCGGGCGTGCCGACCCACACGATGTCGCCCGCGATCATGTCGTCGTACGGCGTCGCGGCGAGCTTCTCCATGATCCCTGCCGCGTAGAACCCGTACCCGGCGGCGTTCAGCTTGTCGGCCGGCGGCGGCGTGTACTCGGTCAGCGGCGACGCGTTGCCTGCGAGGAAGCCGCGCATGTGCGTCTCGGCCTCCCGCCGCGCGAGCTCGCGGTCGTCGTCGATGTAGCACGCGTGGATCCAGATGATGTCGGGCGTCGTGCCGTACTCCGCGCACTTCGCGCGATAGAGGTCGAGCTGCTCCTTCAACGCCGCGTACGGCAGCAGCGGCGGGACGGCGACCGCCCAGCCGTGCTTCGCGGCGAGGTCGTACGTGCGATCGGACGTCCCGCCGAGCACGACACGGAAGCGATGGCCGCTGAACGGGATGACGTGGCTGTCATCGACGTTCCAGTACTCGCCATGGAACGAGACCGTGTCGTTGTGCAACGCCTCGATGAACAGGTCGAGCGCCTCCTCGTAGCGCGGCCGCGACGTCTCGTCGAGCGGCGTGCCGGCGGCGAGCGGGATCCATCCGTGCCCACGGCCGACGCCGAACTCGTAGCGGCCGTCCGTCAGCAGCGAGAACTCGTGGATCATCGCGGCGAGGACGAGCGGGTTGTGGTACGGGAGGATGTGCAGCATCGTGCGGAACTTGATGTTCCGCGTGCGCGCCGCGGCCATCCCGAAGAGGCCGAAGACGTTCGCCGACGCAGAGAACTTCGGGAAGAACAGATGCTCGATCGCGGCGTACGCGTCGTAGCCGAGGCGGTCGGCGTTCTCGATCTGCTCAAGCACCTCGCCGTACAGCTGCGAATACGACTTGCCGGGCCAGCTCTGCAGCTCGCTGTAGATGCTGAATCTCACGGGAGGAATCTACGCAATCGCCGCGCAAGTGGTGGCGCGAGCAGCTTCTTCGCCACGAGCGTGCCCGAGCCGGCGCCGAGCCCGGGCCGGGCCACGTGCTCGCGCCGATGTGCCACAGCCGCTCGACCGGCGTCGTGTGGCCGGAGCTTCCCGGGAACGGCCGCCACAGGAAGTTCTGGTCGAGCGTGAGCGCGCCGCCGTACGGGTCGCCGTGCAGGAGGTTGACGTTCATGCGCTCGAGGTCGTGCGGGCCGAGCGCGACGCGCTCGACGATGGACGACTCGAGGTTCGGCATGTGCCGCGCAAGCCGCGCCTGGATGCGGTCGGCGTAGCGCTCGCGCTCGTCGTCGTTCCAGCCGTACCGCGACGGAAGCTCCTGCAGCTGGATCCACAGAAGCCCTTTCCCGTCCGGCGCGCGCGATGGGTCCATCGTCAGCGGCTGCCCGACCACGATGGTCGCCTCCTCGGGGATCAGGCCGCGCTCGGCTTCGTTCACCGCACGCGAGACGCCGTCGAGGCCGGGCGTGACGTGGACGATCGCCGTGCCGTTCAGCCGCTCGTCGCCGTCCCAGCGCGCCGGCTCGGACAGCGCGAAGTGGATCTGCATCTCGGCCCGGCCATACCGGAAGCGCCGGGCAGCCTCCGGTGCGGGACCGTCGAGCAGCCGCTCGTACAGCTGCGTCGGCGTGACGTTCGCGATCACGGCGCGCTCCGCCTCGATCGTCTCGCCGCCGGCGAGCCGCACGCCGATCGCGCGACCGCTCGCGCACGACGACGCGCTCGACGTCCTTGCCCGTCTCACACGTGCCGCCGTGGTCGCGGATCAGCGCACGAGCGCGTCCGCGAGCTTGGCGCCGCCGCCGCGCGGGATGGGCATGCCGCCCTCCTGCACCGCGACGGCGATCACCTGCGTCATGAACCCCGACGACGCCGCGTCCGGGCCGAGGCCGGTGTGCAGCACCCACGGTGCGAGCACGCCGTGCGCCTTCTCCGACGCGAACGTCTGCCGCAGCCAGTCGCGGCTCGACTGCAGGAGCTCACCGGTGAACGCGGCGACGCCGCTGCGCCCGAGCCGCCGGTACGCCTTCGCCGCGAGCGCAGAGCCCGACGCGCTCCACAGCTCCGTGCCGAGCAGACCGAACGCGATGTCGGCGTTCGGGAAGAACCGCTCGAGCACGCCCGGCCATTCGGGACCGAGCTCGCCCGCGTTCCCCTCCGCGTTCCGCAGCAGGAAGGCCGCAGAGCCGTCCGGGAACGCCGTCGCCGTCGGCAGCTCCGTGTTGAGGTACTCGAGCCCGCGCGCGGCGAGGTCGTCGCCCAGCTGCGCGTGTGCCGCACCGCCGACCCAGAGCGGATGCCAGGCGCTGAACACGTCGTGGTGGTACCCCGGCTTCGTCAGCTCCGCCGTATGGATGGCGCCGCCGAGCCAGTCGTTGCGCTCGAGCACGCACACCCTCCATCCGCCTTTCGCGAGCAGCGCGCCGCACGCGAGCGAGTTGACGCCGCTGCCGACGATGACGGCGTCGTACTCAGCCATCGACGAGCGCTCGGAACTCCTCGTCGGTGACGAGCCCGTGCTTGCGCATCCCGAGCTCCTTCACGCGGGCGAGCAGCTCCGCGCGGCGCTCCTCCGGCACGTCGAGCCCGAGCTCCTCCGCCTTGATCCGGATCGAGTCGAGACCGCTCTTCTTGCCGAGCACGAGCCCGCGCTCCGCACCGACGAGCGCCGAGGAGTACGGCTCGATCGACGGCGGATCGTGGAACTGCGACGCGACCGCGCCCGACTCGCGCCGGAAGAGCGTCTCGCCGGTGACCGGCTTCCACGGCTCGAGCGCGTAGCCGGACAGCTCCTGCACGCGGGCCGAGACGTCACGGATGCGCGCGAGGTCGAGGTTGGATTCCACGCCGTACAGCGCGCGCAGCGTGAGCGCGACCTCGCCGAGGTTCGCGTTCCCGGCCCGCTCGCCCATGCCGTTGATCGTCCCGTGCACCCACGTCGCGCCCGCGCGCACGGCCGCGACGGCCGATGCGGTCGCGAGACCGAAGTCGTTGTGGCCGTGGAAATGGACGGGAACGTCGCCGACGAGCTCGACCGTGCGGCCCACGAGATCGGCGACCGCTTCCGGCGACGCGATGCCGAGCGTGTCGACGACGACGACCTCCGCCGCGCCGGCCTCGACGGCCGCGGAGTACACGCGGTCGTAGAAGTCCGGCGCCGCCCGCGTCGAGTCGACACCGAAGAACGCGGCAGTGATCCCATGGTCGGCGGCGAAGCGCATCGCGCTCGTGATGCGGCCGAGCATCTTCTCGCGGTCGACGCCGATGGCGTCGAGCTTCAGGTCGGAGATCGGAGACTCGATCACCGATGCGCCGACGCCGAGCTCGACGAGTGCCTCGAGGTCGGCCGGGACGGCGCGGGAGAAGCCCCACACCTCGGCGCGCAGGCCGGCGCCGGCGACGAGCTTCACCGCGTCCCAGTCGTCCTGCGAGACGCGCGGGAATCCCGCCTCGATGCGATCGACGCCGAGGTCGTCGAGCAGGCGCGCGATCTCGAGCTTCTGCTCGGGGTCGAGCACGACGCCGACGGTCTGCTCGCCGTCGCGCAGCGTCGTGTCGTACAGGCCGACGTGGCCGCCGATGACATGGCCGTCGTTGAGGCCCCCGGTCCATATGAGATCGCTCAACAGCGCACCACTCCGTCGGGAAAGGCTGACAGCTTTTCCACGCCGTCGGCCGTGACGAGGAAGTTGTCCTCGACGCGCAGGCCGCCGCCGCCGTCCCAGTAGATGCCGGGCTCGACGGCGAGCACCATGCCCTCCTCGAAGACGCCGCCCGCTGCCTGGTGCGGGTACGGCGGCTCGTGCGCACGTGCGCCGACTCCGTGGCAGATGGGATGCGACGGCTCAAAGGCGAGCTGCTCGCGCACGAGCACGTCGAGCTCCGGCATCGACGCGCCGGGCCGGATGAAGGCGAGCGCGTTCTCGTACACGCCCATGAGCCGCTCTTCCAGCTCGGCGTACGCGGGCGTGAGCTCGCCGACGACGAGGTTCTTCGTGTGATCCGCCCAGTACCCGTCCGCGCACACCCAGATCTCGAACAGCACCGGCTCGCCCTCGACGACCGGCAGGTCGGCGGTCGCCGTGAACGTCTTGATGCCCTTCCCGGCCCAGACGAGCGAGAACGGAAGCGCGAGCTCGACGTCGGCGCGCGCCGTGCCCTGCCCGTGCACGTAGCCCTGCCAGATCGCCGCCGCCTCGGACTCCTTCATGCCCGGCTCGAGCCGGCCGCGCACATGCTCCATCGCGTCGGCCGCGATCTCGTTCGCGATCCGCATGCGCGCGACTTCCTGCTCGGTCTTGATCGAGCGCGCACGCGCCAGCAGCGGCGTCGCGTCGGCTGCGTCCGGGAATGCGTCGAACCATCCGCGCGTGAACGTCGTCGGCTCGCCGACCATCCGGTCGGACGCCTGCGTGCCGAGCGACAGCTCGAGGCCGACGCGGCCGTAACCCGCGCGCGGCGTCGATCACCGCGTCGAGCGTCCGCGACGAGCGGCGGCCGAGGGTCGGCCGCGTCGTAGCCGCGCACGAATCGCACGTCCGACGTCCACGCCGTGCGCTCCGCATCTTCCGCCGACGCCTCGAGGCAGATGAGCACCGGCTCGCCGTCGCGCGGGAACACGCACGCGTCGTAGCCCTTCATGCCCCAGAAGTTCGTCAGGTAGAGGACGTTGTCCGGCGCGCGGACGACGAGCGCGTCGAGACCGTCCTCCTCCATGAGCGCGCGCACGCGCTCGAGCTTGGCGGAGTCGAGCGGACGGCTCACGTCAGACGTAGTGCTCTTCGGTCCGCTCGAGCTCGCGGTCGTGGTCGACCATCATCCGCACGAGCTCCGGGAAGCGCACCGTCGGCTCCCAGCCGAGCTTCTCCTTCGCCTTCGAATAGTCGCCGATGAGGAGGTCGACCTCGGCCGGGCGGAAGTAGCGCGGATCGATCTGCACGTACTCGTTCCACGCCAGGCCGGCATAGCCGAAGGCCTCGTCGAGGAACTCGCGCACCGAGTGCGTCTCGCCCGTGGCGAGCACGTAGTCCTCGGCCTCGTCCGCCTGCAGCATCCGCCACGCCCCGTCCATGTAGTCGCGCGCGAAGCCCCAGTCGCGCTGCGCGTCGAGGTTGCCGAGGCGCAGCACGTCCTGCTCGCCGCGCAGGATCGCGCCCACCGCGCGCGTGATCTTGCGCGTCACGAACGTCGGCCCGCGCCGCGGAGACTCGTGGTTGAAGAGGATCCCGTTCACGGCGTACATGCCGTACGCCTCGCGGTAGTTGCGCGTGATCCAGTAGCTGAAGACCTTGCTCACGCCGTACGGGCTGCGCGGATGGAACGGCGTATCCTCGGTCTGCGGCACGTGCTCTTCGCGCACCTGCCCGTACATCTCGCTCGAGGACGCCTGATAGAAGCGGCACTTGACGTCCTCCTCGCGGATCGCGTCGAGCAGGCGGAGCGTCCCCATCGCGTCGGTGTCGGCGGTGTACTCCGGAACGTCGAAGCTCACGCGCACGTGGCTCTGCGCGCCGAGGTTGTACACCTCGTCCGGGCGGATCGTCCGCATCAGCTGATTGAGCGACGAGCCGTCCGTCAGATCGCCGAACACGAGCTCGATGTCGCCGAAGATGTGGTCGACGCGCGCGGTGTTGAACGAGCTCGAGCGCCGGATCATCCCGAAGACCTCGTAGCCCTTCTCGAGCAGGATCTCCGCGAGGTAAGAGCCGTCCTGGCCGGTGATGCCGGTGATGAACGCCTTCCGGCTCACTCCGGATGTCCTTCCGCCCACGAGATGACCGGGTTCCGCAGCACCCCGATCCGTTCGATCTCGGCCTCCATCACGTCGCCCGGCCGCAGGTAGAGCGACGCCGCGTCCTCGCTGAACCCGGCCACGCCGCTCACCGTACCCGTCGAGAGAACGTCGCCTGCCGAGTATCCGAGCGGCGAGTAGTGGCTGAGAATCTCGGGGATCGTCGTCGACATGCGCCCGGAGTGCGACGTCTGCCGCGTCTCGCCGTTCACGCGCAGCGTCATGGAGAGATCGTGCGGGTCGGGGATCTCGTCAGGGGTGACGATCCAGGGGCCGAGCGGGCAGAACGTGTCGATCGCCTTGCAGAACGAGAACACGCCGCTCTTCATCTCCTGGCGCTGGATGTCGCGCGCCGTGATGTCGTTGAAGATGACGTAGCCGGCGACGTAGTCCATCGCCTCCTCCGGCCCGAACCACTTGCCCGATTTGCCGATGATCACCGCGAGCTCGAGCTCGTAGTCGAGCTCGTTCGTCAGATGCTCCGGATAGATGACGGGCTCGTCGGGACCGACGATCGCGTCGACGTTCTGGAAGAACATGATCCACGGCGCGATCTCGTGCGACCAGTTGACGCGCTTCGACTCCTCCTCGTGCTCGCGGAAGTTGCCGGCGGTGTGGAAGAACTTCTTCGGGACGATCGGCGCGCGCAGGCGCGCGTCGGCAAACGGCGTGCGCTCGCCGGCATCGTCGGCGCCGCCGCGCTCGAAGTACGTGCGCATGTCGGGCACGTCGAGGCGGACGATCTCGTCGCCCTCGATCCGCCCGACCTTCGCCGTCGTCGTAGGTGACGAGCTTCATCGGGCCGTCAGCCAGGCGAGCACGTCGCCGGCGTTCGCGTCGGGCGGGAAGACGGGGTAGAAGACCTTCACGATCCGCGCATCCTCGGCGACGAGCGTGATCCGCTTGTAAAGGGTGAGTCCGGAGATTTCGAAGGTCGGCAAGCCGAGCGCGGCGCCGAGCTTCCGCTCCGGGTCGGCGATCACCGGGAACGGCATGCGGTTGCGCTCCGCGAACTCGAGCTGGTCGTCGAGCGTCTGCGCGGACAGGCCGGCGACGGGAACGCCGAGCTCCGGATAGAGATCGCGGAACGCGCACGACTGCGGCGTGCATCCGCGCGCGCCCGGCGTCTCGTCCCAGCCCGGCAGGAGCGGGACGTCCGGTCGTCCGCTGCGCGGATAGACGTAGATGACGGCGAAGTCGCGGACGTTCACGTCGCCCTGCGACGACGCGAGCGTCAGGTCCGGCAGCTCGAGCCCGACGAGGTGGTCGGCGGCGCCGTCGTCCTCCGGCACCGGGAAGCCGCGGCGGGAGCGTGTACACGTCATGCGACACCGCAGACCTCCATCGCCACGCGCGCGTACACCTCGGCCGTCTTGACGAGCCCGTCGATCTCGAGGTTCTCGCCCAGCTCGACGTCCATCAGCCCGGTGGACGTGCCGTAATTCAGCGTCGGCACGCCGTAGCGGCTGAGCGCGGACGCGTCGCTGAACCAGCGGGTCACGTCGCGCTCCGGCTTCCCGCCGAAGACCTGCTCGTGCGCCGCGTCGACCGCGCGGACGAGCTCGTGCCCCTCGTCGATCTCGGCGCCGGGCGCGGTGACGTAGATCTCCGCCTCGGCCTCGTGCGGAAGGCCGCGCACCATCTCCAGCACCTCGGCCCGCGCCACCGCCATCGGCTTCGTCGGCGGCACGCGCACGTCGAGGAAGAGATCGGTGTGGTGCGGCGTGCGCGACACGCGCCAGCCGAAGCCGCCCTGGATCGCGCCGACGTTCACGATCGCCTTGGCGCCCCGGTACGCATTCGACGGGTCGTCCTCCCACGTCGGCAGCCACTCCTGCACGGCGGCGAGCGACCTCGTGCATGCGCAGGATCGAGTTCTCGCCGCGCCGGCCCTCGCTGAACGCCGTGTGGATGAAGCCGCCGTGAACGCGGATGCGCACCCACAGGGAGCCGAAGTGGCCGAGCACGACCTTGCCCTCGGTCGGCTCGCCGAGCAGGCACATGTCCGCGACGCCGCCGTGCGTCACGAGGTAGCGCGAGCCGGCGGCGTAGCCGCGGTACTCGCGCACCTTGCGCGTCGCCCTGCTGCGCCTTCTCGATCTCGCCGCACACCGCGGCGACGAGCACGTCGCCGCGCAGCCGCACTCCCTCGTCCGCGAGCGCGCGCAGCGCCTCGACGTAACACGCGAGCGCGCCCTTCATGTTCGAGATGCCGAGCCCGTACAGCCGGCCGTCGCGCTCGAACGGCTGCGGCTGGAAGCCCGGGACCGACCGCAGCCACGGCTCGCGGCCGGAGTACGACGTGTCCATGTGGCCGTTGAACATCAGGCTCTTCCCGCCGCCCGCGCCGGCGCGCGTCGCGAGCACGTTCGCGCGGCCCTCCTCGACCTGCTGCCACTGCACGTGCAGGCCCATCGCGTCGAGCGTCTGCGCCATCAGCTCCGCCATCGCCTGCTCGTCGCCGGTGAAGCTCGGCGTGCCGATCGCCGTGCTCGCCCACTCGACGAGCCTGTCGCGGTCGACCTTCATTCGACCGGCAGTCCCGCGGCCGCCCACGCCTCGAAGCCGCCGTCGAGATCGCCCGCGTCGACGCCGAGCTGCACGAGCGAGGCGGCGGCGAGGCTGGACGAGTAGCCCTGCCGCGCACACGAGCACGAGCCGGCGTCCCGCGAGCGCGGGATCGTGCCACTCGCTCGTCGGATCGGCGCGCCACTCCAGCACCGACCGCGGCACGTGCGCCGCTCCCGGAATCGTCCCGGCCCGCTCGCGCTCGTCGACCGAGCGCAGATCGACGAGGAGCACGTCGGCCTCCAGCGCCTCGGCAGGCGTGTAGCGGACGATGCGGGAACGGGCCTCGGCGAGCATCTGGTCTATCGCGGACGGACGTGCGGCAGCACCTTCGACCCGAACAGACGGATCTGCTCGTGCCGGTTCGCGCCCCACAGCTCCAGCATCACGTGGCTGCATCCGGCGTCACGGTACTCCTCGATCGCCGCGATGCAGTCGGCAGGCGTCCCGGCGATCGGCCGGCACTTGTCCAGCAGCGCGTCGGAGACCTTCGCCTTCGCCGCGAGGCGGCCGCCCTGCTCCATCGCCTCGGCGACGGGGCGGATCTCGTCCTGCTCGATGCCGGCGAGGTCGAGGAGCGTGTCGGCGGAGCCCTGGATGTTCTGCACCTTGTTGGCGAGGTACATGCCGGCGATCTCCCGCGCGCCGTCGCGGCCGGCGTCGCGGTCGTGCTCGTGGATGGAGGCGACGACGGTGCACCCGATGTCGATGTCGGCGGCGACGTTCTCGCGCGTGTAGCGCACGAACGGAGGGGTCGTGATCGACGGAGTGAGGCAACCGTCGGCGATCTCGCCGGCGAGCGCCTGCATCTTCGGCGCCGTCGCGGCGACGTAGACGGGCGGGACGTCGCGGGGCGTCTCCGCCTCGTCCTGGAGCGCAGGCACGGAGGCGCTCCACGTGTCGCCCGCGTACTCGAACGCCTTCCCGCCGAGCACGCCGCGCACGATGGTGACCGCGTCGCGCATCGGCCCGAGCGTCTTCGTCGTCTGCATCCGCGCGTTGTTGAGGAAGATCTTCGAGGTCCCGAAGCCGAGGATGAACCGGTTCGGGCCGGCCGCCTCCTGCACGACCCGGGCGTCCATCGCCACCTGCACCGGATGGCGCGTGAACGGCGAGATGATCCCCCAGCCGACGGTGAGCTTCGTCGTCTCGCGCGCGATGAGCGCCGACACCACCGTGGACGAGCGCGCCTCCATCCCGTGCTTGCGCCACCAGGGGTACGCCTCGGCGAGCCAGATCGTGTCCATGCCCGCCTCGTCCATCGCGCGCGCGGACGCGAGCATCTCGTCGAGCGGCTCCATCGTCAGCTGCATGACGCCGATGCAGAAGGGCGGAGTCACTCGGCGCGAAGCGCTTCCTGCACCTGAACTTCGAGCGCCGACAGCACGTTCTCGACCTGCTGGTTCACGATCGGCTGCAGCACGCGCTGGCCCATCGAGCCGACCGGGCCGGCGATCTTGACCTCTGCAGACCACGCCATCGCGCACGCGCCGTCCGCCTCGCGCAGGTCGAACGACGTCACCATGTTCAGCATCGCGCCGACGCCCGTGCCCTTGATCGCCATCTTGGCGAACTCGGGCTCGCGCTCCTCGGTCTTCTCCATGTCGACCTTCATGCGCAGGCCGCCGAGGCCGAGCGGGATCTTCACGTTCGCGGTCCAGCGCCCGCTGTCGTGGACGTCGAATCCTTCGACGCCCGGCATGACCTTCGCCATCGAGGCGGGGTCGTTCAGCACGCGCCACACGGTCGCGCGCGGCGCGGAGAAGGTGCGCTCGCCGGAGACGTTCACCGCATCAGCTCCCACACGCGGTGGTACGGGTTGTGGCTGTCGGTCACGATCTTCCCGGTCGCGTCCTGCACAGCCGCGCAGACGGCGTGGATGCCCGCGCCGCCGCCCTCGCCCATGCCCTTCGTGCCGAGCGGCGTGAACGGCGACGGGCTCTCGATCGCGCCGGTGTGCAGCGGCGGCATGTCGAGCGCGTGCGGCACGTGGTAGTCGTAGAAGTTGGGCGTGAGCAGGTTCCCGTCCTCGTCGTACTCGAAGGTCTCGTGCATGACGGCGCCGATCGCCTGCGCGGTCGCGCCCATCACCTGCCCCTCGACGATCTGCGGGTTGATCCGCTTGCCGCAGTCGTCGACGGCGGCGTAGTCGACGATGTCGTAGTAGCCGGTCTCCGGGTCGACCTCGATCACGGCGACGTGGATCTGCGCTGCGTACGTGAGCGTGAGGTTGCCGAACTTGCGCTCGATGTCGGGCACCTGGAACGGCGGCCGGTAGACGTAGCGGCAGTTGAGCGTCACGCCGAGGTCCTCCGGGAGTCCGGCGTTGTTCGCGTTGATGATCGCGCCGCACGCCATGAACGGCAGGAACGCCTCCGGGTTGTCCTTGATGCGGACGCCGCCCTCGGCGAGCTCGAGCGCCTCGACCGGGACGCCGCCGAAGATCACCGACGCGAGCTTCTTGATCTCCTCGCGCAGCATCTCGGTCGCGCCCTTGACCGCGGACAGGCCGGTGACGGCGAACTGGCTCGCGTACGTGCCGGAGAAGCCGGCGTGCGAGTTCCAGTAGCTGTCGTGACCAGCCCTCACATGCACGTCATCCAGGGAGCAGTTGAGGATCTCGGCCACGACCTGGGACGCGGTCGTCTCGTGGCCCTGGCCTTGCGGCGTCGTTCCGAGCGTGACGACGATCTCGCCGAAGATGTCGAGCTTCACCGTCGCGACCTCGTTGTTCCCGGAGAACTGCAGCTCGGGGTTGATCATCCGCGACTGGCCGAAGTTGTTCGTGCCGGAGTCGAGCGTCGACCCGATGCCGACGCCAAGGCGCTTGCCGCGCGACTCGGCGTCGCGGCGTTTCTCCCCCATCGAGTCCCAGCCGATCAGGTCGAGCGCGATGTCGAGCATCTGCGCATAGTCGCCGGAGTCGTAGATGCAGCCGTTCGGCGTCTCGTACGGCATGTCCTCGGCGCGGATGTAGTTGCGCTTGCGCACGTCGACCGGGTCGAGGCCGAGCTCGCGGGCGACGATGTCGATCACGCGCTCGGTGAACCAGAGGTGCTGCATGCGCGAATAGCCGCGGTTCGGCGAGACCGGCGCCTTGTTCGTGGCGACCTGGGTGAAGTCGACGCGGATGTGCCGCCAGCGATACATGCCGGGTGTGACCTGCGCCCAGATGACGCCGCCGAGCGGCTCGTAGCGGAGCCAGGCGCCGGCGTCGTCGAGCGCCTTCGTCCGGAATCCGAGCAGCGTGCCGTCGTCCTTCACCGCCACCTCGGTGTCCCGGAACCAGCGCTCGTTCCCGTGCGACATCGACATGTGGAAGTCGGTCCGCCATTCCGTCCACTGGATGGGACGGTTCAGCTTGCGCGAGAGCAGGCAGCACGTGACGAGCTGCGGATGTGACGTGATCTTGTTGCCGAAGCCGCCACCGATGTCCTGCGTGACGAAGCGCAGCTTGTCGAGGCCGCAGCGCATCGCAGGCCCCATCATGATCGCGGCGAAGCCCGGGAACTGGTTGTTCGTGTGGATCGTCCACTGCCCGGTCCCGCGGTTGTACTCGACGAGCGCGCCGTCGCATTCGAGCGGCGTCGAGTTGAAGCGGTGGAAGTGAAGCTCGTCGATCTTGACGACGCTGGTCCGCCTCGGCGAACGCCTGCGTCGAGGTCGCCCCACTCGTACACGCCCTCCCACATGAGGTTGCCGCCGGCGTCGTCGTGCAGGACCGGTGCGTCGGACTCGAGCGCCAGCGCGTGCGTCGACGAGCGCGTCCAACGGCTCGTACTCGACCTCGACGAGCTCGGAGGCGTCGCGCGCGAGCTCGCGCGTCTCGGCGACGACCGCGACGACGGGCTCGCCGACGAAGCGCACTTTGCCGACCGCGAGCGAGAAGTCCTTGATCCGGCCGCCCGGCTCGCTCGCGATCTGGAAGAACGGATCGGTGAGCGCGGCCACCTCTTCGCCGGTGAGCGTGCCGTAGACGCCCTTGATCTCCTCCGCCTTCGAGACGTCGATGGAGGTGATGTGCGCGTGCGCATACGGCGAGCGGACGAAGTGGAGGTAACCCATGCCGTGCCGCTTGATGTCGTCGACGAAGACGCCCTGCCCTTGCGTCAGCCGCTTGTCCTCCTTGCGGGGGACGCTCTCGCCGAGCAGGCTCTTGCCGACCTCGACCTTCTCGGGCGCGATCGTCGTCATCGCGCCACCGACTTGACCGCTTCGAAGATGTTCCAGTAGCCGGTGCAGCGGCAGATGTTCCCCTGCAGCGCCTTGCGAATCTCCTCGTCGCTCGGGCTCGGGTTCGAGCGCAGCAGCGACGTCGCGCTCATGAGCATGCCCGGCGTGCAGTAGCCGCACTGGAGCGCGTGATGGTCGGTGAACGCCTGCTGGAGCGCGGTCAGCTGCTCGCCGTCGGCGAGCCCTTCGACCGTCTCGATCTCGCTGCCGTTCGCCTGGACTGCGAGCACCATGCAGCTCTTCACGAGCGTTCCGTCGAGGATCACCGAGCAGGCGCCGCAGTTGCCGGTGTCGCAGCCGATGTGGCTGCCGGTCAGGTCGATGTCGTCGCGCAGGAAATGGATGAGCAGCTTGCGGGCCTCGACGTCGCGCTCGTAGACCGTTCCGTTGACGGTGACCGCGACGTTCACGAGCCCACCGCCTGCCGCGCGGCGCGCTCGGCGAGCACCTCGGCGAGGTGCGCGCGGTACTCGCTCGACGCGTGCACGTCGTCCGGCGGATGCAGCGCTGCGGCGCGCACCGCTGCGCGCACGGTGTCGGGCGACTCCGCCTCGATGAGCACCGGCACGGCGTCGACGCAGCCGATGGCGATGCGGAGGGAGCCGTTCATGCTCGCGGCCGCGTTGACGATGCACGTGCCGTCGACGCCGAGCGTCACGGCCGCGAAGCCGTCGTGCTTGCCTGCGGGGATCGTGATCCGCGTCAAGAGCTCGGTCTGGCCGACGGCGGTCATGTAGACGCCGAGGAAGAAGTCGGAGGCGGGGACGGTGCGCTCGCCGTTCGCTCCGGTGATGGTCAGCTCCGCGCCGATCGCGGCCATGAGCGGCGGCAGATGGTTCGTCGGGTCGTTCGAGCAGACGTTGCCGCCGATCGTGCCGCGGTTGCGCACCTGCACGTCCGCGATCTTGGAGCAGACCTCGCCGAGGATCGGGCGCGCCCGCGCCTCGGCGGAGTCCATCAGCTCCGTGTAGGTGGTCATCGGCCCGATCGAGAGGGTGCCGTCGGAGCCGAACTCGATGCCCTTCAGCTCCTCGAGCCCGCTCAGGTCGACGAGGACGTCCGGGGAGGCGGCCCGCGCCTTCATGACGTTGATCAGCGTCTGGCCGCCGGCGAGTGCCCGCGCGCCGTCGTTCGCCGCGAGGTTCGTCAGCGCCTCTGCGATCGACGACGGCTTCGTGTATTCGACCTCCCGCAGTAGCACGCGCCTACCCTATGGGCCGCCCGAAGCGCTTTGCAAGCGGGATTTTATTTTTTGTTCGAAAGCGCAGGCTCGCCGTGGATGCGGGCCTTCGCATCGCGAAGGCGCCCGCCGCTCCGGCCGGCTCGCACGGCGAGGATCTCGGCGAGGATCGAGACGGCCGTCTCCGCGGGAGAGTCGGCGCCGACGTCGAGCCCACTCGGACCGGAGATGCGGTCGAGCTCGTCCTCCGCGACGCCCGCCTCGACGAGGAGCCCGCGGCGGCGCTCCTGGTTGCGCCGCGAGCCGAGCCAGCCGACGTAGAACGCATCCGTCGCCAGCGCGCCCTCGATGAGCGGCAGGTCGAACTTGTCGTCGTGGGTGAGCACGACGATCGCAGTCGCCGCATCGGGAGCGACCTTGGCGAGCGCTTCGTCCGGCCACAGGACGAGCAGCTCGTCGGCGCTCGGGATCCGCTGGGCGGTGGCGAAGCGCGGCCGTGCGTCGGCGACGATCGTTCGCCAGCCGAGGAGCTTCGCCGCCGCGCACAGCGCCTCGGCCGTGTCGACCGCGCCGTACACGAAGAGCCGCGGCGGCTCCGCGAAGACGTCGGCGAACACGGTGCGATCCTCGAGCTGGATCACGTGGCTGCGACCGCGCCGCAGCGCCGCCTGCTCGAGCTCGGGGTCGTGCAGCTTCTCGCCCACGCCCTCGCCGGCGACGACGGTGAGCACCACGCCGGAGTCGACGACGTCGCCGAGCGGCTCGACGAAGACGTCGATCTCGCCGCCGCACGGAAGCCCGACGTCGAACGCCATGTCGTCGGTGATGCCGTACGTGACGAGGCGCGGAACGCCGGTCTCGCGCACCTCCTGCGCCGCGACGACGACGTCGCTCTCGACGCATCCGCCCGAAACGGAGCCCTCGAGGCTGCCGTCCCCGCGGACGATCAGCTTCGAGCCGACCGGCCGCGGCGCCGAGCTCCTCGTCGCCACCACCGTTGCCACGACATCGGTCATCGACCCAAATATGCCTTACGCAGGTCCTCGTCCTCGCGCAGCGACGCGGCCGCACCCTCGAGCACGAGCCGGCCGGTCGAGAGGACGTAGCCGCGGTCGGCGATCGAGAGCGACACGTTCGCGTTCTGCTCGACGATGAGCATCGCCACTCCGGACTCGTGTACCTGCTTGATGATCTCGAAGCTGCGCTCGACGAGGATCGGCGCGAGGCCCATCGACGGCTCGTCCATCAGCAGCAGCTTCGGCTTCGACATGAGCGCGCGGCCCATCGCGACCATCTGCTGCTCGCCGCCCGACAGGGTGCCCGCGAGCTGGCTCCGACGCTCGTGCAGCAGCGGGAACAGCTCGTACACGCGGTCGAAGTCCTCCTTCTTCCCGCCGCCGTGCAGGTAGGCGCCCATCTCGAGGTTCTCGAGGACGGTCATCGGGGCGAAGAGGCGACGGTTCTCGGGCACGATCGCCATCCCCTTGCCGATGCGGTAGCTCGTCGAGCGGCGCGTCACGTCCTCGCCGTCGAAGACCACCGAGCCGGTGCGCGGCGTGACGATGCCGAGCACGGTCTTCAGCGTCGTCGACTTCCCCGACGCGTTTCCACCCAGGAGGCAGACGAGCTCGCCGGGCTCGATCCGGAGCGTCAGCCCCTGCAGGATGTGGATCGGCCCGTAATAGGTGTCGACGTTCTGGACCTCGAGAAGCGCGGTCACTTCGTCGCCGCCGCCTTCGTCCCGAGATACGCCTCGACGACGCGCGGATTGGTCGCGACCTCGTCGAACGTTCCCTCCGCGATCTTCACGCCGTGGTCGAGCGCGACGACCCGGTCGGAGATGCCTTCGACGACGTGCATGTCGTGCTCGATGACGAGGATGGTGTAGCCGCCTTCGTCGCGGAGCCGCCCGATCAGCTCGGCGATCTCGTGCGTCTCGACCGGGTTCATGCCGGCGGCGGGCTCGTCGAGCAGCAGCAGCGCGCGCTTGGTCGCCGTCGCGCGCGCGATCTCGAGGCGCCGCCGGTTCGCGTACGACAGGCTGAACGCCGGCTGATCCCAGCGGTAGCCCATGAGACGCTGACCGAAGAACGAGAGCTTCTCCTCCGCGAGTTGCTCGATCTCGCGCGCCTCGCGGCGCATGCCGGGCGTGCGCAGAATGGAGCGGAGGATGCCCGCATGCGTGTGCGAGTACGCGGCCGCCATGACGTTCTCTTTGACCGTCATGTTCAGGAACAGGCGGAGCGTCTGGAACGTGCGCGCGATCCCACGCGCCGTGATCTCGTGCGGCTCGAGCCCGAGCAGCGTCTCGCCGGCGAACAGCATGTCGCCCGCATCCGGGGCGTAGAGGCCAGTGACGAGGTTGAAGAGGGTCGTCTTCCCGGCGCCGTTCGGGCCGATGACGCTGACGATCTCGCCCTCGTCCACGTGCAGGTCGAGGTCGCTGATCACCTGCAGGCCGCCGAAGCTCTTCGAGATGCCTCGCAGCTCGAGCAACTTCGCCGCCATCAGACGATCTCCACGCGGGACGTACCGAGCAGCCCTTGCGGCCGCGCGTTCATGAGCACGATGAGGATGAGCGCCGAGGAGGATGAGGCGCGTGATGCTCGGCTCGACGACGAGCCGGTTCTCCCAGACGAATGCGGCGAGGTAGAGCGTCGGGATCATCGCCAGCTTCTGCATCGAGCCGTGCAGCAGCGTCAGCACGAGCACGGCGAGCACGAGGCAGATGAAGGCGATGTTCCCGATCAGTCGTCGGATTGGACGGCAGAACGACCCAGTGTCGAGAGGCCGCTCCCGAGCACGCCGCCCACCGCCGCCTGTCCGTCGACGCCACGGGGCCAAGCCGCCGACACGATCGCGTGCACGACGAAGCCGAAGGCCGCGGTGCCGGCGATGATGGCGCCGAGCCAGCGCCACGGCCGCATGCGCGCGACGAGCGTGGCACAGATGAGGCGATGTAGAAGACCCACGTGGCGTGGCCCGGGTCGCGCAGCAGCTCGAGCAGAGACTTGACGACGAGCGCGCCGAGCAATGACGCCCCCGAGACTGCCGGCGCCGCCGAGGATCAGCATCGCGTACACGATGATGAGCAGGCCGCTCGTGAAGTCGAACTCGGATGCGAGGACGGCGGTGTTCGCGGCGGCGAAGATCGTTCCGGCAAGGCCGGCGATGCCGGCGCCGCATGCGAAGCGATGAGCTTCAGCCGGTTGACCGGCATGCCCATCGCTCGGCGGCGAGCGGGTCCTCGCGCAGCGATCGCCAGGCGCGCCCCGTGCGCGAGCAGGTCGACGAGGTACATGCGCGAAGAGCAGCGCCATGAAGAACACGAGGGCGACGTAGTAGTACGCCGTGTAGTTGAGTGCGCCGATGCGCGCGCCGAAGACGTGGAACTGGTCGATGTTCGGGATGCCGTTCGGACCGCCGGTGACGTCGTACTTCCGCGAGAAGCCGAACACCGTCATGCTCTCGCCGTTCGTGGTAGACGGTCGCGAAGAGCTCACCGAAGAAGAGCGTGACGATGGCGAGGTAGTCGCCGGCGAGACGGCGTGACGGCAGCGCGACGAGGAAGCCGAGGAGCGCGGTCCGATCACGACGAGCGGGATGACCGCGAGCGTGTCCCAGTGCAGGCGGAACTGCGGAGACGCGAGCATCGCGTACCGTAGGCGGCGAAGCCGTAGAACGCGACGTACCCGAGGTCCAGCAGCCCCGCATACCCGACCGTGATGTTCAGGCCGAGCGCGAGCACATGTACAGGAGCGTGTTGAGCCCGACGTCGGCGCACGTAGCCGTTGCTCGTCACCGCAGGGAGGAGCGCAGCGGCCGCTGCGAACCGAGGTAGAACGCCGGGCTCGGCACCTGCGCGAGCGTCCGCTCGCCAACGGCGCGAGCGGGCCGGGCCTCTCGACCCGCCGCTGCGCGTGCGACGCGACCCACTCGTCGACGCCGACGCGGGGCGAAGCGGCGTCGGAGATCGGTCGGGTCCGTGCTCATACCTTCGACACCGCCGCGCGTCCGAGGAGGCCGCTCGGGCGGAAGATCATGACCGCGATGAGGATCGCGAAGACGACCGCGTCCGAGAACGTCGACGAGATGTATCCATCGAGAACGACTGCGCGAGGCCGATCGTGAGACCGCCGAGCACGGCGCCCGGCAGGCTGCCGATGCCGCCGACGACGGCGGCGATGAAGCGTACAGGCCCGCGGTGAAGCCCATGTACGGCCAGACCTGCTCGGTACGCGATGCCGTTGAAGACACCCGCGGCTCCCGCGAGCGCCGAGCCGATGAAGAACGTCGCGACGATGACATGGTCGACGTCGATGCCCATCATCGATGCCGCCTCGCGATCGAAGGACGTCGCCCGCATCGCCTTTCCGAGCTGGGTGCGCTGGACGAAGAGCGTCAGGCCGACGACGAGCACCACGGTGCCGAGCGATCACGATGACGCCGGCGTAGCTGATGCGCGCCTGCGCCGGGAGCGTGAAGCCGTGCAGCGCGATCGGGTTCTTCCAGGTTGAAGCTGTTGTAGCTCCGGTACTGCGCGCCGAGCACGAGCTGGGCTCGAGTTCTCGAGAAAGAACGAGACCCCGAGCGCGGTGATGAGCGGCGCGATCCGCGGCGCGTTGCGGAGCCGCCGGTAGGCGAAGCGCTCGATCATGACGCCGAGCGACCGCCGCCGAGCATCGCGCAGAAGAGCATGAGGAAGAGGAGCAGCCAGACCGGCATGCCGAGGTTCGTCGCGCCCCCGGAGACGGTGATGATCCCGAAGCCGATGAACGAGCCCACCATGTAGATGTCGCCGTGGGCGAAGTTCAGGAGCTTCAGGATCCCGTACACCATCGAGTAGCCGAGCGCGATCAGCGCGTAGACGCTCCCGTGCGTGAGAGCTCGATAGTGAGCTGGATGAAGGTGTCCATTAGCGGGTGCCCACCGGCGAGCTAAACGGATGGCCGGCCCGAAGGCCGACCATCCGCGTTGCTCGATACTGCCTTATCCGACGAGCTTGTACGAGCCGTCGTCTGGATCTGGAAGATGTGGAACTTCGCGTTCAGCGGGTCATTCGACTTCGTGGACCACTTGAAGGTCCCGCCGAGGATCAGTTCTTGATCGACACCTGCTTGACCTTGCGCAGGACGTCGCGCCGCGACTTGAGGACGCCGTGATCCGCCACGCACGCGAGATGGATCGCGTTCAAGAGGATCTGCGCGGCGCCGTAGGACGGGGGGCCGAACGAGCCGACGGGCTGGCCGGGGTCTGCTTTCTTCCAGCCGGCAACGAGCGCTTTGTCGGCCGCGATGCCGGTGATGTCCGGAGCAAAGTTCGAGACGTACGAGCCCGGCACCTTGAACTGCGTCGAGTCGTTCGAGCCGTCTCCACCGAACACCTTCGCCTGCTTGCCCTGCTCGAGCAGCTGCTGCGCGAACGTCTGCGCATCAGCCGGCTTCTGCGTCGGGAAGAAGACGATGTTGGCGTCGCTCGGCACCTTGGTCACGTAGGCCGAGTAGTCGGTCGTCGTGTTCGGCGCCGAGAGCCGGATCGTGGTGACGCCCGCGGCGTTCAGCACGGTCTGGACCGCATCCGCGAGGCCGAGCGAGTACGGCTCCTGGAAGTCCATGATCACGACCTTCTTCACGTGCAGGGTCTTGATCATGTAGTTCGCGTCGCTCGGGCCCTGGATGTAGTCACCCGGGACGTCGCGGAAGAACGTAGGCGTTCCCTCCTTCACGCCGGCGACCGTCTTCGTCAGATCGGTGCGCGTAGCGGACGGGGAGAGATGTGCGATCCCTGCCGCGAAGATACGTCTGCCGACGAAGCGGCAACCGCACCCGACGTCGACGGGCCGAGGATCGCATAGACGCTCGGGTCACCGACATACTTCTGCGCCAGATCCTGCGCCGGCGTCGCGCCCTGCTCGACCGGGGTGTCGCCGCCGACGAGCTTGACCTTCAACCCGAGCTTCGGAGCAAGGGTCTGGACAGCGTATTTCGCCCAGCTCATCTGCTCCTGCCCGAGGAATGCCGCACCGCCGGTCAGAGGCGTCACGAACGGAAGCGTGAACGTGCTCTTGCAGCTAAAGCCCTTGGCGGCCGAAGCTGCAGACTGGTGATTCGCTTGTGCGCTCGCAGCGACGACTGCCGTCGCGACGAGCACCACAAGAAGGCTGATGCCCTTCTTCATGTATGCCCTCCTATTTGCCCGGGTCCTGCCGGAGCCCCGGAGTGTCCATTCTCCACATCAGACTGTCAATCTGATCAAATGTTGCGCGTTGTCCTGATCTGATCAAGTCAGGGGCTCAGCGCCTCCACCCAGCCTACGGTGTCGAGGAACTGCCGGAAGCGCACCGCCTTGCCGTTCTCGACCGTCCAGACGTGGACGAACGGGACGTCGAGCCGCTTGCCCGTCTCCTTGGCCACGCCGCGGTACCGTCCGAGGACGACGATCTCGGAGCCGGCGTCGAGGAACTGGTCGGGCGCGGCCGAGAACTCCGACCACCACGATGCGTCCAGCGGCTCGAAGATGTTCCGGCGGACCTCGTCCACCCCGTGGTACAGCCCGCCGTGCGGCAGGCCTTGTGCCTGATGCCACTCGATCTCGGGGTGCATGTCGGCGAGGACGGCGTCCAGATCGTCGCGTTCGAACGCTACGTACGACCGCTTGACCAGCTCCAGGTTGTCCACCGAGCAAATGTATCTAGAGTGGATCGATGCGCTGGTGCGTCCAATCCGACGAGCAGAGCGTTCTGTTCGGTGCCGAGCGCGGCTGCGCCGAGTTCGAGCAGCGCGTGCTCCGATTCGACGGAGCCGGCGCCGGCGAGACGGCCGCAGCCGACGACGAGGTGCTCTACGTGCTGAGCGGACGCGGGAGCGCAACCGTTGCCGGTCAGCTCCGCGGAGCTCGTTCCGGGCACGGCGGTGTACGTCGCCGCCGGGTCGAGCTGGAGTGTTGACAACGCGGACGCACTCGAGCTGCTGTCCGTCCTCGTCCGCGATCCGCTTCCCGCGAACGGCGTCCGCTACGCGGTCGTCGGGGTCGACGAGGTCGAGGTGGGCGAGGCGACCGCAGGCCGCATGTTCCGGCTGCTCGTGCCGTGCGCGTCGGCGACGCAGTTCGTCGGGTACATCCCGCCCGGGCGCGCGCCGGATCACTACCACCGCTACGACGAGGTGGTCTACGTCCTCCAAGGGAAACGGCGCGCTGCACATCGACGGCGACTCGACGGAGCTGCGGGCGGGCTCGTGCATCCATCTGCCCGCGAAGCTCGTGCACTCGCTCGAGAACCATGGGCCGGGCGAGATGCAGGTGCTCGGCGTGTTCAGGCCGGCGGGCTCGCCGGCCGAGGCCTACTACCCCGACGGCACTCCCGCCCTCCAGTACTGATGCCGCGCATCGAACGCAGCGCCCAGCTCGTCTGGGAAGGGAACGTCGCCCGCGGTCTCGGGACGATCAGCGCCGGCACGGGCGCGTTCGCCGATCTCGGCTTCTCGCTGCCGACGCGCATCGGGCAGCCGGAAGGGAAGACGAGCCCGGAGGAGCTGCTCGCGGCCGCGCACGGCGGGTGCATCACGATGTCGCTCGCGAGCGAGCTGACGCAGGCGGGAACGCCACCCGGACGACTGGACGTCTCGTGCCGCATCGTCATGGACGAGGTCGAGGGCCGCGGCCATCAGATCGTGGCCTCGCACGTCGACGCAGTCGTCGACGCGGACGGCCTCGACGACGACGGCCTGCGCGAGGCGTTCGCGAAGGCCGACGAAGGCTGTCCCTTCTCGCAGCTGTTGCGCGCGGCCGGCGTCGAGCTCCACCTCAGCGCCCGCAGGGCGTGAGCCTCGGCGAGCTGGCAGCCGCGCGGCGGACGCACAAGGCGTTCGGCCCCGAGCCCGTGCCGCGCGAGACCCTGGTCGAGCTGCTCGGCCTCGCGCGGCTCGCGCCGAATCATCACCTGACGCAGCCGTGGCGCTTTCGCGTGCTCGGGCCCGAGGCGCTCGCGCGCCTGAAGGAGGCGGCCGGGCCGGCGGAGGCGCTGAAGCTCGATCGCGCGCCGACGCTCGTCGTCGTCTCCGCGGCGCTCACCGGCGACCTCGTGCAGGACGAGGAGGACGTCTGCGCGACCGCAGCCGCGACGATGCTCGTCCTGCTCGGCGCGACCGAGCGCGGCCTCGCGTCGTACTGGCGCACGCCCGGCGTCCTGCGGACGGCACGCGGTCGCGATGCGCTCGGCGTCGCCCGCGGCGAGCGCGTGCTCGGCCTCCTGCACTTCGGCGCGCCCGGCGCGCGAGCCGGCGCCGCGCGAGCGCGAGCCGGTCGAGACGTACGTCGAATTCCTCAGCTAGGGGCAGCGGATTCGCTGATGCCGGGGGCACTGCCTCCGGCGACGCTGTTCCCATGGCCGCGAAGAGCAAGGAGTACGGCTTCCCGGTGACGGTCGAGTGGGAGGGCGCGCGGCGCGTGCGGGCCGGCATCGCCGGCAAGGCCGCGCTCGCGGTCGCGACTCCGCCCGAGTTCCACCGCGAAGCCGACCCGAGCGTCTGGAGCCCGGAAGACCTTCTCACCGCGGCGGCCGCGACCTGCCTGACGGTGACGATCGCCGGGGCGGCGGAGCGCGAAGGGCTCGTCCTCGAGGATCTGTCCGTGAACGCGACCGGCGTCGTCGGCCTCCGCGACGACGGCCGCTTCGGCTTCGTGCGAATCAAGCAGAAGGTTGTCGTCGCCGTAGCCGCCGGTGACGAAGAGCGCGCGCGTCAGCTCGTCGAGCGGGCCGAGTCGACGTGCCTCGTGGCCGTGTCGCTCGACGTCGAGATCGAGACGGCGATCGCGGTGCTAGCTCTGAGCGGCGCCGCTGAGCTGTAGCGGCCGCAGGTAGAGCCGGTCGTAGCCGACGGCGGCGACGACCGCGCCGAGCGCCGGGCCGAGGTAGTAGATCCAGCCCTGCGCCCAGAAGTTGCCGATCAGCTCAGGGCCGAATGCACGCGCCGGGTTCATCGCCGCGCCGGTGAGCGGGCCGCCGAGGAAGACGTCCATCGTGATCGTGAGGCCGATCGCGAAGCCGGCGATGGACTTGAAGGCGCCGCGCGGGTCGACCGCGGTCGCGAAGACCGCGATGACGAGGAAGAACGTCATGATCGCCTCGAGGACGAAGCCGCGGCCCGCGCCGAAGTGAGACGCGCTCGGGATGGCGCCGCCGAACGCCGCTCTGTGCACGAGCCAGCGCAGGATGCCCGCGGCAACAACCGCGCCGCCGAACTGCGCGATCCAGTAGATGACCGCGAGCCGCGGCGTGATGCGCCGCGTGCTGAGGAACCCGAGCGTGATCGCCGGGTTGAACAGTCCGCCGGAGATGTGGCCGAAGTTCGAGACCATGATCCCGATGGCGAGACCGTTGGCGAGGGCGACGGCGACGATGTCGTTGCCGGAGATCGCGCCGGCGCCTCCGCCGATGAAGATAAGCGTGAACGTCCCGATGAACTCGGCAACACCGCGCCGGAGAACGCTCTCCTCCATCGTCGGCGGAGTCGTAGGCACCGGGTCGGACGGAGTAGGTACCGTGGAAAGCGTGGCCGAGTCGTTCGACGTCGAGTGCCCGCACTGCCACAAGTCGTTCGCGGCGGAGCTGCTGGAGGGCGCCGCAGCGCGCTATCGCGGCTTCAAGTGCCCGCACTGCAAGCTCTTCGTGCCGGCTGAGCGCGCCGAGTCGAAGAAAGAGAACGACTAGCTGACGGCGTCCCGGAGCGCCTGCGCCTCCGGAAGATGCTCGAGCTTCTTCAGCGTGTTGTTCTCGATCTGGCGGATGCGCTCGCGCGTGACGCCGAAGGCGCGGCCGACTTCCTCGAGCGTCCGCGGCGGGCCGCCGCGCAGGCCGAAGCGAAGCTCGATCACCTGACGCTCGCGCAGCGGGAGCGCGCCGAGCGCGCTCTCGATGTCCTCGCGCCGCAGCGAGAGCTGTGCGGTGTCGAACGGCGACTCCGCCGCCTCGTCCTGGACGAAGTCGCCGAGCGCGGAGTCCTCCTCCTCGCCGATCGGCTTCTCGAGGCTGACGGGGAGCTGCGCCATGCGCAGGATCTCCCGCACCTCCTCCGGCGTCATCTCCAGCTCCTCCGCGATCTCCTCGGCGTTCGGCTCCCGCCCGAGGCGCTGCACGAGCTGGCGCTCGATGTGCACGACCTTGTTCAGCTTCTCGACCATGTGCACGGGGATGCGGATCGTCCGCGCCTTGTCCGCGATCGCGCGCGTGACCGCCTGGCGGATCCACCACGTCGCGTAGGTCGAGAACTTGTAGCCCTTGCGGTAGTCGAACTTCTCCACCGCGCGGATGAGGCCGAGCGAGCCTTCCTGGATGAGATCGAGGAACGAGAGGCCGCGGCCGAGGTAGCCCTTCGCGATCGAGACGACGAGGCGCAGGTTCGCCTCCGTCATCTGCGTCTTCGCGCCCATGTCGCCGCGCTCGATGCGCTTCGCGAGCGACACCTCCTGGTCGGCGGTGAGCAGCTGCACCTTGCCGATCTCGCGCAGGTAGAGACGGAGCGAGTCGAGCGAGGGCTCGACGGTGAGATCGAGCTTCGGCGCCGCGGCCGCCTTCTCGTCCTCCGGCTGCGGCTGCTCGTGGGGCGGCGTCTTGTGCTGCTCGCCCTCCATCAGCTCGATGCTGTGCTCGATCAGATACGTATAGAAGTCCTCGACCTGCTCTTTGGTGAGCTCGACGTCCTCGAGCGCGTTGACGATCTCGTCATAGGTGAGAAAGCCCTTCTCCTGTCCTTCGGCGACGAGCTTCTGGAGCTCTTCGACCTCAGGAAGCGAGATATCAACGGTGAGCACGTTGGCGACCTCCGGCTGCTTGTGGTTTGGAACAGCGTCCGGGCCGGTTCCCCCTCGTCCCTCCGGCCTCACCTCGAAGTGGACCGGATAGTAGTTCGGAGTTACAGGTTCGTAAAGAACTTCAGGAAGCAACTTTGCACTCCCCTACGAGCTCATTTCTGCTATTGCGGATCGGGGTGACCGCCAGGTCGGCGAGGTCGATCCCGAGCGGAGCGAGGAAGGCGGCGAGCGCCGGCTCGAGCGGGCGCGAGGATCCGTCCTCGCACTTGAGCGCGATGCCGAGGTGGTCGTCGTCCGCGGCGCACAGGAGCCCTTCGGCTCCGCCCTTGGCGAACCAGCCGGGCGCGCGCTGCATGAGATGGAAGTCGGCGCCGTCGGGACCGCCGACGAGGTCGGGGCGCGCGCGAACGGCTGCGGCGACACGGTCGCCGGCCGGGAGATGCGGGAGACGAGCGAACGCGTGCGCCATTCGGTCGAGCGGGAACGCGAAGGTGACGACGCCGCATCCGTCTGTCGCGGTCGCGTGCGGTTCCGTTTCGGCGGCTTCGACGTGCGCGGCGAGCGCGGCCTGCTGGACGGGGTGGTCGGCGAGGCGGTAGCCCGTGGTCGGCCAGCCGTGCGCGCGGCAGAGAGCGAGCATGCCGGCGTGCTTGCCGGAGCAGTTGTGGAAGACGCGCTGCGGCGGGCGGCCTTCCTGCAGGCCGACCTCGAGGTCGTCCTCGGTGGCGGGAGCCTTGGCGAGGAGCGCGCGGACGGCGGCGATCTGGTCGTCGGTCGCGCGGTGCGAGGCGGAGGCGATGGCGAGGTCGGCGTCGTCGAGGTCGCCGCGCGCGCGCGCGAGCGGGAGCGCCTGGATCGGCTTCGAGGACGAGCGCATGAAACAGACGAGGTGCGGGTCGCCGGCGGCGGCGACGATCTCGCCGTCGCGGACGGCGACAGCGTGCACCAGGTGCCGCGCCTCGACCATCCCGTTCCGGCGCACCTCGACGACGATGGGCTCCACGCGGCAAGGCTAACCCGGACACGGCCGGTAGCCAGGTACCGATACGAAGTCGTCACAGATCTCGGACACAGCGTCGCGATTGAGCGGCATCGTCGAGAACGATGGCCGCCCTCGCGAGACACGGCGCCGGGACTTCCACGTCTACGCACTGCGTTTGGGGAGTCCCGATGCTCTATCGGGACGACCTCGACAGGCTCGAGTTCCTCCGGCATCTCGCACTGGCATCGGCTCGCCCCGAGTGGAGCTGCTCAGCCTTCTGCCTCATGGGCAGCCACTACCACCTCATCGTCGACGTGGGCGACAACGTTCTTCCTGCCGCGATGCATGCGCTGAACCTCGCCTACGCCCGCGCGTTCAATCAGCGCCACGCGCTGCGAGGGCACGTGCCAATTCGATCGATATGGAGCGAGGCGAATCGCGGACGAAGATGACCTCCTGACGCGATACGCATACGTGGCGAACAACCCGGTCAGAGCGGGTTTGTGCCAGAACCCGGCCGATTGGCCCTGGAGCAGCTTCGCCGGCACGATCGGACTCGCTCCGACTCACTCGTTCGTCGACCCCTCGAAGGTCCTGGCGTGCTTCGACTGGCCCGCGGTCGACCCACGCGCTGCGCTCCGCCGACACGTCGAGTTGAGAAGTCGTGACGCCTAAGTCCAGGTACCTGGTACCGGTCGTGGCCGGTGTGGAGGTGTCCTTGCGCTTGCGAACGGGCGGCAAATGCCGTATGTTCGGGATGTGCCGTCCGTTCCGACTACGACGCCCCCGAGACGCTCGTCGTCGCCGCGCCCGAGCAGCTCAAGGCGCTGGCCGACCAGGTGCGCGCGGCGATCATCGCCCTCCTCCGCGAGCGGGCGTACTCGACGCAGGAGCTGGCGAAGGAGCTCGGCATCCCGAAGGGCACCGTCGGCCACCACCTGAAGGTGCTCGAGCGCGCGGGGCTCATCCACGTCGTGCGCACGCGGCAGGTGCGCGCCGTCACGGAGAAGTTCTACGGCCGAACTGCGCGGCTCTTCCTCTACAAGACCGAGGACCCGGCGGACGCGCGCGCGATCGGCGTCGTCATGCTCCGGCAGGCCGCGGGCGAGCTCGAGCGCGCGCCGGAAGGCACCGGCCTCGGACACACGAAGGCATCGCTCACCCAGAAGGACGTCGAACGCCTCGAGCGCCGCCTGAAGAAGTTGATGGAGGACTTCCGCGCCGCGGAGAGCCCGGACGGCGAGCCGTACGCGCTCGTCACTGCCATGTACAGAAGACCCGATGCGTAGACCGCGTGGCGGCCTGTGGTCGCACCCGGACTTCCTGAAGCTCTGGACGGGGCAGTCGATCAGCGAGCTCGGCTCGCAGGTCTCGCAGCTCGCCATCCCGTGGCTCGCCGCGGTCGGGCCTGCACGCGAGCCCGATCGAGTTCTCGCTCCTCGGCGTGCTCGGCTTCCTGCCCTTCATCCTCTTCGCGCTGCCCGCCGGCGTCGTGGGTCGACCGGCTTCGCCGCCGTCAGATCCTCATCGTCGGCGACGCCGCCCGCGCGGTGCTGCTCACGCTCGATCCCGATCCTGTGGGCGCTCGGCGTGCTGCAGATCTGGCACTTGCTGATCCTGCAGTTCGTCATCGGGATCTTCACCGTCTTCTTCGACGTCGCCTACCAGTCGTACCTCCCCGCGCTGATCGAGCGGGAGCATCTGGTCGACGGCAACTCGAAGCTGCAGCTCACCGTCTCGGTCGCGCAGGTCGCCGGCCCGAGCATGTCCGGCGGCCTCATCGCCGCGATCACGGCGCCGTACGCGATCGTCGTCGACGCGGCGAGCTTCGTCGTCTCGACGGTGTTCATGCTGCGGATGCGGCACCGCGAGAACCTGCCCGACGCCACGACGCGGACGAGCCGCGCCCGAAGATGTGGCCGCAGGTGAAGGAAGGGCTCGCAATGGGTGCGTCGGCAACCGCTACCTCCGCGCGATCGCAGGCTGCACGGGGACGTCGAACTTCTTCGGCAGATGCTCGTTCGCGATCTTCGTGCTGTACGCCGTGCGCGACCTGCACCTCTCGGCGGTCGAGATCGGCGCAGTCTTCGCCGTCGGGCTCCGCTCGGCTCGATCGTCGGCGCGCTCGTCGCCAACCGCGCTGCAGAGGCGGATCGGCGTCGGCCCCGCGATCGTCGCCTACGCGGTGCTCTTCTCCATCGCGCGGGCATCGTCGTTCCCGCTCGCGCCGCGCTCGTTCCCGCTGCCGGTGCTGATGGCCGGCCGCGCTCGTCGTTCGGCTTCGGCGGCGTCGCGTACAACATCACGCAGGTCAGCCTCCGCCAGGCGATCACGCCCGAGCGGCTGCAGGGACGGATGAACGCGGCCATGCGCTGGATCATCTGGGGAACGATCCCGCTCGGGACGCTCGCTCGGCGGCGCGATCGGCCAGACCGTCGGTCTCCGCGCCGCGCTCTGGGTCGGCGCGATCGGCGGCCTCGCCGACGTTCCTCTGGGTGCTGCTCTCGCCGGTACGCTCGATCCGGACGATGCCCGAGCCGGTCGTAGAACCCACTCCTGCCGAAGCAGAGCTCGCAGGCGGCCTGGTCGAGGGCACACCGTGCTGCCCGCGACCGGCTGCCGCCGATGCCTGAGCTTCCGGAGATGGAGGCGTGGCGGCGCCAGCTCGATGACCCGGTTTCCGCCGTTCCGATCGCGAAGGCCGGGCCTGCGCACATCGCCACGCTGAAGACGTTCGACCCGCCGCTCTCCGCCCTCGAGGGACGTCGCCTCGAGCGGCGCGGAACGGCGCGGCAAGCGCCTCTTCTTCCCCACCGACGACGGCGAGCTCGTGCTCGTCATCCATCTCATGACCTCCGGCCGGCTCAAGTTCCTCAAGGCCGGCGAGAAAGGGCCGAAGACGCCCGCGTTCGCGCTCGAGCTCGCCGGCGGCTCGAAGCTCGTGCTCACGGAGAACGCGCGTCGCAAGCGCGCAGGCGTCTGGCTACTCACGCCGGAAGCCGCGGAGGCCGAGGTCGCGCACCTCGGCCCCGATGCGCTCGGCATCGGCGCGCCGGCGCTCACCGAGATCCTCCGCCGCGAGTCGCACCGGCTGCACCCGCTGCTGCGCGACCAGCGCGCGCTCGCCGGGATCGGCCGCGCGTGGTCGAACGAGATCCTGCACGCGGCGAAGCTCTCGCCCTACGCGTTGTCCACCGACCTCGACGACGAGGAGATCGGACGCCTCGCAGCCGCGATCGACGAGGAGCTCGCCCGCGGCCTCGCGCTGCGCGAGCAAGGGGCGAGCGACGAGCGGACGTACCGCGTCCACAACCGGCTCGGCGAACCGTGCCACGTGTGCGAGACGCCGATCGCGCGCGTCGACTTCGAGGAGCACACGATCTACTACTGCCCGACGCTGCCAGACCGGCGGCCGAGTCCTCAAAGACAGGCGGCTTTCGCGGCTCCTGCGATAATGCCCCATGGCCACGGTCGCCGATCTCATGGTGAAGGACGTGCTGACCGTGGAGCCGTCGGACACGATCGGCGAGGCGGCGGAGAAGATGAACGCGGCGAACGTCGGCGCCGTCGTCGTGGTCGAGGACATGGTGCGGATCGTCGGCATCGTCACCGAGCGCGACCTGCTGCGTGCGGTCGCCTCGCGGGCCCGCGCCGCCGAGGCTCGCGTCCGCCAGTGGATGACCCCGAACCCGGTGACGATCGGCCCCGAGCTGACGATCGAAGAGGCGGCCAAGATCATGTTCGACGAACAACTTCCGGCACCTGCCGGTGGTGAAGGACGGCCGCGCCCTCGGCATCGTCAGCCTCCGGCTGCTCGCCCGCTGGGCGTTCGACGTCGTCCGTCCAGTCCGCTCACTAGGGTCCCCACGCATGATCCGGTTGCTTCCCGAGCGCGGAGGCTGGCTCGAGGTCGTCTGCGGCCCGATGTTCAGCGGCAAGAGCGAAGAGCTCATCCGGCGCCTTCGCCGCGCGGAGATCGCGGGCCAGCGCGCGCTGATCGCGAAGCCCCGCATCGACGACCGCTACGACATCGGGCACGTCGTCAGCCATGCCGGCGCGAAGATGCGCGCCGTCGCGGTGTCGCGCCCCGAGGAGATCGTCGGCCTCGCCGACGGCTACGACGCCGTCGGGATCGACGAGGTGCAGTTCTTCGCGCCCGAGGTCGTCGACGTGATCGAGCGGCTGATCGAGCGCGGCACGCGCGTCGTCGTCGCCGGCCTCGACCAGGACTTCCGCGGCCTGCCGTTCGGCGCGCTGCCCGAGCTCCTCTGCCGGGCCGAGCTCGTCGACAAGCTGCAGGCCGTCTGCCATCGCTGCGGCGGGCCGGCGACGATGACGCAGCGACTCGTCGACGGGCTTCCCGCGCCGGCCGACGGCGAGACGATCGTCGTCGGCGCGCTCGACTCGTACGAGGCGCGCTGCCGCTCGTGCCACGAGCTGGCTGCGCCGGCTACGGCAGCCGTATCGTCAGCGTCGAGTCGCTGACCGAGACCGCACCGCCGAGCCTCTCGACCACGCGCACCGCCACCGCCGCGCCGAGGTCGCGCAGATCCTGGCCGAGCACGACCGGCGCAGAAGAGTCGGTGACCCCGGCGACGTCGATCTCCTTCCCGCGCACGGCGACGGCGACCTCGTCGAGCCCGCCGTGCCGAAGCGTCGCCTGGACGAGAGCGGACACGCCGCGGTCGATGGCGTCGATATCGGTCTCCACCGTCGCCCCTTCGCCGGAGACGTGGACGCGGTCGGCGCCGAGCCGCTCGGCGGCCGCCTGGGCGAGCACGAGCGTGTCCGTCTCGCGCAGCGGCGGGTCGTAGCGGCCACTCTCGATGCGGGCGGCGAGCGAGAGCTCGTCCAGCAGCTCGGCGATCTGGCGGGACGCCGCCTCGATCATCTCGACGTAGCGGTCGGCCGGCGGGGCGAGCTCGGTCGTGCGCGCCAGCGTCGTCGTGAAGCCGTGCACGGTGGCGAGCGGCGTCCGGACGTCGTGGCACGCGAGCGAGACGAGCCGGGCGAAAGACGTGTCGTTCTGCACGCGGGCACTAACCTAGCGGTATGGCGAAGCTCGAGGACCTGCAGGCCTCCGTCCCGGAGGTCGCCATCGGTCTGTCGCGGGCCGGCGTCACCGGCGTGCAGAAGGCCGTGCGCATCGGACGCGGCACGCCGCGAGAAGCTGATCGCGGCCACGATCGACTGCACCGTCGACCTCGACCCGTCGCAGAAGGGCGTGCACATGTCGCGCTTCCCCGAGCTGTTCGAGGAGGCGATCGAAGGCGTCGTCGAGGACGAGGCGTTCCTCGTCGAGGATCTCGCCGAGCACGTCGCGCGCCGCATCGTCCAGCGGCAGGGCGCGCTCGCTCGCCGAGGTGCGGATCCAGGCCCGCTACCCGTACGAGCGCCGCACGCCGGTCACCGCGCTCTCGACGCAGGAGATGGTCTCGCTGATCGGCATCGCTGCCGCGTCGCGCGACGGCGTACGCCGCATCGTCGGCGTCGAGGCGGTCGGAATCAACGCGTGCCCGTGCGCGCAGGGACTCGTGCGCGGCCACGCCTCGGAGCGGCTGCTCGATGCCGGCTTCGACGCCGGCGACGTCGAGCGCATCCTCGAGCTCGTTCCACTCGCGACGCACAACCAGCGTGGGCTCGGCACCCTCTACATCGGCTCGTCGTCGCGCGTGAACGCCGAGCGGCTCGTCGAGCTCGTCGAGGCGTCGATGAGCTCGCCGATCTACGAGCTGCTCAAGCGGCCCGACGAGCTCTTCGTCGTCGAGCACGCGCATCTGCAGCCGCGCTTCGTCGAGGACTCCGTCCGCGTCGCGCTGAAGAGCGTCCTCGACGAGCTGCCCGGTCTCGACGACGACGACTTCGTGCTCTCGCGCCAGCTCAACTTCGAGACGATCCACGCGCACGAGGTGGTCGCAGAGCGTTACGGCACGATCGGCGAGCTGCGCGCCGAGCTCGACGGCGGCGGGCACGGCCCGCTCCGCCACACCGAGCTCAGGGACTGGCTGCGGGCCGCCTGAACCGGCTCTCCTCGCCGCGCACGAGGCGGCCGATGTTCGCCTTGTGGAGGAAGACGACGCCGGCCGCGGCAAAGCACGCGAACGCGATCACCGGCCACGGGTAGCCGAACAGCCACGCCCAGAAGATGAGCGACGTGGCCGAGACCATCGACGCGACCGAGGCGTAGCGCGTCAGCGCGAACACGAGTAGCCACACGCCCGCGCTGGCTCCGCCGACGAGCGGCGCGACGCCGAGGAACGCGCCGCCTGCGGTCGCGACCATCTTCCCGCCGCGGCGGAAGCCGAGGAAGAGCGGGCGCCAGTGGCCGAGCATCGCCGCGGCGCCGGCGAGGACGCCGGCCCCGTGCCCGGCGAGCTCGACTGCGACGAATGCCGGCGCGAAGCCCTTTGCGGCATCGAGCAGCACGGCCGGGATGCCGAGCCGGCGGCCGTACACGCGCCAGACGTTGCTCGCGCCGATGTTCCCGCTTCCCTGCGTGCGGATGTCCTCGCCGCGAAAGATGCGCACGAGCCAGTAGCCCCACGGCATCGACCCGACGACGTACCCGGCCACGGCGAGGCCGACGGTCAGCATGGCGCTAGGACGGTATCGCGTACTGCGCGACCCAGCCGTTCACGACGTCCCAGTCCAGGTTGTCGAAGAACGCACCGATGTAGGACGCGCGATCGGTCTGGTAGTCCAGGAAGTACGCGTGCTCGTACACGTCGAGCGCGACGAGCGGTGTCGCGTTCCACACCGGGAACGTGTTCTGCGCGTCGCCGATGTAGTTGAAGAGCCGGCCCTCGTCCCAGTCGTATGCCGTCCAGGCCCAGCCGCGCGCCGCCATGCCGGTGGCGCTGAGATCGGTGCGCCAGGCCTCGACCGAGCCGAAGTCGCGCTTGACGAGCGCGGCGAAGGCGCCCGTCGGGATCGCCGCCGCCGCCGCCGAGGTGCGCGAAGTAGACCTCGTGGTTCTTGATGCCGCCGATGGCGAAGGTCAGGTCGACCTTGAGCGACCGCAGGTCGGAGTACACCTGGTTCGCGGCCGCCGGGTCAGCCTCCGCGAGCTTGCCGAGGATCTCGTTCCGCTTGTTCACGTACCCGACGTAGAGCTTGTAGTGCGCCTCGACCGCGGCCCGCGAGATTCCCTCCAGCTCGTAGACCTCGGGGCGCAGCGGGCGCGGAGCGATCTCCTCGAACTTGAACGCGAGCGTGGCCATGGCGGTGGAGCATATCCTCCGCGAAGAGAAGACAAGACGGTTGAAAGGAGCCCCTGAAATGGCATTCGAACTTCCTGACCTGCCCTACGCATACGACGCGCTCGAGCCGCACATCGACGCCGAGACGATGCGGATCCATCACGACCTGCATCACAAGGCCTACGTCGACAACGCGAACGCAGCCCTCGCCGGCACCGAGTGGGCGGACAAGAACGTCGTCCAGGTGCTGACCGACATCGAGATCATCCCGGAGGAGAAGCGGGCCGCGGTTCGCAACAACGCCGGCGGGCACGCGAACCACTCCCTGTTCTGGACGATCATGTCGCCCGACGGTGGCGGCGCCCCGAGCGGCGACATCGGCGCCGCGATCGGCGACACGTTCGAGTCGTTCGACGCGCTCAAGTCGGCGATCAACGACGGCGGCGTGAAGCGCTTCGGCAGCGGCTGGACGTGGCTCGTCTGGGACGGCACCGGGCTCGCGGTCTACTCGACGCCGAACCAGGACTCGCCGATCATGCAGAGCCACGTGCCACTGCTCGGCATCGACGTGTGGGAGCACGCCTACTACCTCAAGTATCAGAACAAGCGCCCTGCCTACCTCGAGGCCTGGTGGAACGTCGTCAACTGGGCCGAGGTGGACAAGCGGTTCGGCGAGGCGCGCGGCCGGTAGCGTCGCTTGCGGTGTCTGACACCAAAAACGGTGTCAGACACCGTTGACCCTCATGCGAGAATCCGAACCGGGACGCCATGCGTAGAACTCGTAGACGAATGGAACTCGCACTCGAGACCCCCGCCCACCTTCGGGCCGTTCCCAGTCGTGCCGAGGACGAGCCGGCTCCCGCGGAGCAGGCATCCGATTCGGAGCTGCTCGTCAGGATCGCCGCCCGCGACCGGGAAGCTTTCGAGGTCATCTACCACCGGTACATCCGGTCGATCTTCGGTCTCGCGCTCCAGCGGCTGCGCGACCGCGGGCAGGCGGAGGACGCGGTGCAGGAGATGTTCGCCGCAGTCTGGCGCTCGGCCGGGAGCTACCGGCCGGATCGCGGGCCTGCCGCGCCGTGGCTGTACGCGATCGCGCGCAATGCGATCGTCGACCGGCTGCGCTCGCGCGCCGAGATGCCGGTCGAGGTTCCCGACATGACCTCGGACGAGCCGGGCCCGGCCGAGCGCGCCGAGTCGTCGTTCGTCTCCTGGCGCGTGCATCGCGCGCTCGAGACGCTGCCGGACCGAGAGCGGGAAGTCGTCGAGCTCGCCTACTGGAGCGGCCTGTCGCAGAGCGAGGTGGCGAGCTTTCTCGACATCCCGCTCGGAACGGTGAAGACCCGCACACGGAGCGCACTCGCGCACCTCGCGGACGTCCTGGAGGGAGAGCTGGCATGACCCAGCCGCCCGAGTTCGAACAGATCGTCGATTCCGACGTGCAGGGTGCGGAGCGTGCGCGCCTGGCCCGCGTGCACTCGCTGCTCGTCCAGGCGGGGCCTCCGCCGGAAATCTCTCCCGAGCTCGAGGCGGGCCCGACGCTCGCGATGACGCTCGGCCGGCGGCCGCCACGCGTGCGCCGGCGCGTCCTGCTGCTGGCGGCGGCGGTCGCGGTCATCGCGCTCGTCTTCCTCGGCGGCTACATCGCCGGCAACGGCGGCAGCAGCGCGAACGCGGAGGTCCTGAAGCTCACCGGCACGCCGGCGGCGCCGCACGCGCTCGCCTCACTGCAGGTCGAGCCCGTAGACGCGGGCGGCAACTGGCCGATGCGCCTCAGCGTCACCGGCCTGCCGAAGCTGTCCAAGAGCTCGTACTACGAGGTCTTCCTCGTGCGCGACGGGAAGGCGTTCGCACCGTGCGGCACCTTCCAGGTGGCCGTGAATCAAGCCACGACGGTGCAGCTCAACGCGCCCTACCGCCTGCACCATGGCGACACCTGGATCGTGACGCGGCAGACGCCGACGAGCAGCGAGCCCGGCGTCGTCGTGCTGCGACCTATTTAGCTGCTTCGTTTCTGATCTCGGAGAGGATGCGCTCGAGGCGCTCCTCGGTGGAGTCGTCGACGAACGTCATCGCGGCGGCGACGTTCGGGTGCACCTCTGCGATGGCGCGACGCATCTCGTGGGCGACCGCGCGATACGACGGGTGGCCCTCGCGACCGGAGCGCAACTCGATCAGGTGCAGCGCCTCGCGCGCGTCGAGCTCGAGCACGTAACGGATGCGGAATGCGAGGCAGAGCGCGTACGGCGCCTCTTCGGGAAGGCCCGCGTCGCGCAGACGCTCGTATTCGCGGCGCGACACGTCGAGCGCACGCTCGAACTCGCCGCCGAGGCCTGCCGCGACGAGCTCGTGCGGGACGTCGGCGCCGAGTGCGGGCGACAAGCGTTGCCACTGGCACGTCAGGAGGCGATGGCGCTGGAGGTCGCGGAACGCGCCGTAGTCGGAGACGATCTCGAACCTGTAGCGGAGCGTCTCGAAGCCGCGGCCGGGGCGGTGGCGGCGATTCTCCCGCTCGCCCACGAGCTCGCGGACGAGCGCCGCACGCTCGGTGGAAGCGAGTCCCGCGACGGTGCGAAGCACCTCGTCCTCCGAGACTGTCGCCGACTCGGCGAGGAGCGCGGCGAGCAGCTCCACCTCTGTCCCTTGCACGCGGAGGAGGCGCACGGACGGGCCAACCTCGGTGTCGCCGCCGACGAGCCCCAGCCGGGCGGCGAGCGAATCCGCCGACTCGCGGCGGTCGCGCAGGTACTCGATCCAGCGTCCGCCCCGGTCCTCACGCGGGATACGGACGACGAAGCTCGGGATGATCAGCTGGAGCTCCTCGAGCAGCATCGCGCCGTACGCGCGCGCCTCCGCGAGCGGATGCGCGAGGAGATGGAGGACGAGCTGCTCGTACGTCTGGCCGCTCGCGTACATGCCCACGTGCGAGAGCGAAGCGGCCGGCAGCAGCCCGCGGACGAGATCGAGTGCCTTCGCGCGCACGGCGCGCCGGTGCGCAGCGGGTGACTCGTCGTCCGCGCGCGGATAGCGCTCCGACGCCCATTCCGTCGTCGACTCGAGAAGGCGTGCGTACGTCTCGAACAGGTCGTCGAGCGCATGCTCGTACGCCGGCCCGAAGCGCGGGTCGCGGTGGTAGCGGAATCCGTAGCCCTCGAGGCGCGCGTCGTACGCGATGTACCGCGTCGACTGCTCCAGGTATGCGGCGAGCCGCGGTCGCTGGAGGATCTTCGTCAGTAGGTTCGACGTCCACTCGCATGCAATGTGGGCGCCGCCAAGCTGGGCGACGGAGTCGTCGCCGTAGCCGAGGAAGATGCGGTCGTACAGCTCCGCGGCGCGCTTGCCCTCGACGCCCTCGATCGCCGGAACTTCCGGCACCGAGTCGGCGAACTCCTCCAGGAAGAGGCGACGCAGCGTCCCGGGATACCGCGAGTAGCGCGCGAAGAGTGCGCCCTTCACCGTCTCGGGCAAGTTCACGAGCCCAAAGACCGGGCGGTCGAGGTTGGTGAAGTGCGGGCCGAGGCGCTCGCGCTCCTCGTCCGTGAAGGTTTCGACCGGGAGTGGCAGGCTTTCCACGGTGGCCACGGGAGCGCGAACGCTAGCGCGGGTCTCGGTCGGAACGTCCGGCTGGTCGTATCCGACCTGGCGGCCCGGCTTCTATCCGGCCGGGCTCGACCCGAAAGCGTTCCTCGGCTTCTACGCGGAGCGCTTCCGGACGGTCGAGCTGAACACGACCGGCTATCGCATGCCGGGCGTCGAGCAGTTCCGGCGGTGGGCGGAGCAAGCGCCGGACGGGTTCGAGTTCGCGCCGAAGCTGCCCGGCCACCGGACCGGCGTGCTGGAGGCCTTCGACGCCGGCGCCCGCGCGCTCGGCGAGCGGCTCGGGCCGGTTCGCGTCTCGCTGAAGAGCGTGCGCGACGAGGGCGCGATCGAGCTCATCCTCGGCTCGCTCGGCCCGGTCTCCGCGTCGCGTTCGACCTCGAGCATCCGTCGTGGGACGGCATCGAGAAGCGACTCGCGGAACAGGGTGCCGTGCGCGTGAACGACCTCGACCATCCCGCGCCGTTCCGCTACCTGCGCCGGCGCGAGGCGCCGGACGAAGCGTTCGCCGCGCGCATTCGCGCCGCGTCCGAGCCCGTGTACGTCTACTTCCGGCACGAGGACGAGCCGACCGCGCCCGCGTACGCGCAGCAACTCGTCGAACTACTCAGCTAGTCCGGCAGCTCTTGTCGCCCCAGGACGTGATGAGCGAGGCGGCCTGCTGCTCCTGCTGCACGTCCGCCAGACTCCGCCCGTCGAACGGATGAAGCGGCTGGACGATGGCAGCGACGTCGGGCGTCACACCGGGGCCTTCGGCGAAGATCCGGTACTCCTCACCGATGCCCGGACCGCGCTTTCCCGTCTGCCCGGGCGGATAGTGGTAGCCACCCTTCGTCGGGTCGAAGGGATAGAAGCCGTAACAGAACACGCCGCTCGGGTTGTGCGCGACGAACGAGTTCTCGCGGCGCCAGCCTTCGCCGTAGACGGAGTTGAACGTGTCGAGGTAGATCAGGCGGCCGAACCCGTCGGTCGGCGCCCCGACTCGCGTCGTCCCGAAGCCGTACACCGGCTGGCCGTTGTACGTGAAGCGGCCGAAGATGCTCTGGAACCGCCCGTCGTACACCCAGTGCATCCCGATCTCGAGCTGCGCCACCGGCCCACTCCAATGGGAGACCTCCAGCCATTGCTGGTTCTGCGTCGAGAGCCACGGCGTGAAGCCGAGGTCCGGAAGCGGCTGTGGCCACTGCTGCGCCGCCCAATACGTCCCATCGGGCGCCGTGCACGCGGCGACGAGATTCGGGAGCACCGGCCCGTCGTACGGCCCGCAGACGTTCTTGAAGTGCTGCCAGTACAGCGTGCGGTACTTGCCCCAGCCGCCCGCATAGTCGACGTGGAACTTCACCTGCTGCGCGCCCGCCGTCGGCGGCAGCGCGTTGATCGCGCCCCAGACGAGCACGTGCTTGATCGCGCCGTTCTTCCGGTACGTCAGCAGCGCCTCGCCCTTGGCGTTCACCGACAGCCGCAGCCCGACCGCGTCGCGATCGATCAGCTGCGCCGCGGACGCGACGCTCGAAAGCGCGAGCGTAGCCACCGCCATCGCGAAGAAGACCCCCAGAAACCGACCCATCCTGTGGATAGAGCATCGGCGGGCGAGAAACTTTCTTTAGAAGCGCGCGGCCGCTCCGGCGTGGCGCGCGTAGGCGCCGCTCTCGACGATGTCGGCCAGCTCCGCCACCGTCTGCCTGAGCTCGTCCTCGGTGTTGTAGAAGTGCGGGCCAAGGCGCACGCCCGCGTCCGGCCGGAAGTCGCAGATGATCCCCCGCTCTCCGAGCTCGCGATGGACGGCCGCGTGGTCGGGTGTCCGCACGGTCACGGTGCCGCCGCGCCGCTCGGGCGCTCGCGGGCTCGCAACCTCGAGGCCGGCCTCGTCGAGCAGCTCGATGAGCAGGGACGTGAGCGAGAGCGAGCGTTCGCGGATCCGGTCGACGCCGACCTCCTCGATCACGTCGTAGCCGGCGGTGGCGGCGTACAGCGCCGGCACGTTCGGCGTGCCGGTGAGGAACCGCGCCGAGCCGTCCGCGTACTCGAGCTCCGGCTCGAAGGCGAACGGCCGCGCGTGGCCTTGCCAGCCGACGAACGTCGGCTCGAGCCGCTCGGCGAGGTCGGGCCGGACGTACAGCCAGCCGGCGCCGGGGCCGCCGCACAGCCACTTCACGCTCCCGCCCGTTGCGAAGTCGACGCCGAGCTCGGTCACGTCGAAGGGAACGACTCCCGCGGACTGATACGCGTCGAGCACGACGTACGCGCCGACCTCGTGCGCACGCCGGATGATCGGCTCGACGTCCTGGATCTCCCCGTTCTTGAACAGCACGTGGCTGATGGGCACGAGCAGCGTCCGCTCGTCGATCGCCTCGACGATGGCGCGGTCGTCCTCCACGGCGACGACCTCGAGCTCCGGTTGCGCCTGGTACAGGTAGCGCACCGACGGGAAGTTCGCCTCCTCGTAGACGACGCGGTTCCGCGCTCCCGGGTTGCGGAAGCACGAGATGACGACCATCTCGGCGACGGTGACGTTCTGGTGCATGACCACCGAGCCCGGCGGCCCGCCGACGATGCGGCCGATCTGGTCGCCGACCGTCATCGGCATGTCCCACCAGCCCTCGCCCCACGAGCGGATGCCGCGCTCGCGCCACATGCGCGCGTACTCGAGCAGGCGATCCTCGGCGGCCGCGGGCATTGCGGCGAGCGAGTGGTTGATGAGGTAGATGCAGTCGCTCAGGATCGGGAAGCGATCCCGGTATTCGCGCGGGTCGATCACACCTGCTGCAGGGGTCGCGGGGCGGGCCCGACGTAGCGGGCGCTCGGCCGGATGAGCACGCCGAGGCGCTTCTGCTCGAGCACGTGCGCCGACCAGCCCGCGGTGCGCGAGCACGCGAACATCGCCGGCGCGAGATTGGGCGGCACCTCCGCGACGTCGAGCACGATTGCCGACCAGTACTCGACGTTCGTCCACGAATGGTCGGGGTGCTTCTTCGCGATCGCCTCGTGCGCGACCTGCTCGAGCTCCTCGGCGACCGCGACGCGCGGCGAACCGAGCTCCTTCGCCGTGTGCTTCAGCAGGCGTGAGCGCGGATCCTCGGCGCGATAGACACGGTGCCCGAACCCCATGATCCGCTCATGGCGGGCGAGCGCGTCGTTCACCCATTTCTCCGCGTCGCCGCTCGCGGCGACTGCGTCGAGCATCGGCAGCACGCGCGCGGGCGCGCCGCCGTGCAGCGGGCCGGAGAGCGCGCCGACAGCTGCGGAGAGCGCGGCACCGCAATCCGCGCCCGTCGATGCGACTGTGCGTGCGGTGAACGTGGACGCGTTCAAGCCATGCTCCGCGGTGCAGATCCAGTACGTGTCGATCGCCTTCGCGGCTTTCTCGTCCACCTCGCCACGCCAGGCGAGCAGGAAGCGCTCCGCGGCGGTCCGGCCGGCGAGCACCGTCTCCTCCGGCACCGGCGGTAGGTCGGCGCCGCGCGCCGACTGCGCGACAATCGAGAGCGCGGCGGCGGAGAGGCGGCGCAGGTCCTCCTTCGCCTGCTCGTCGCCGATGTCGATCAGCTGCCCGAGCTTCCACTTGCCGCTGAGGATCGCGAGCATCGACTGCAGGTCGGACATGTGGCCGCCGGTGCGCACCTCGAGCTCGCAATACGCTGCCGGCAGCCCCGGCTCGAGCGCCTCGTCCACGAGCAGGCCCCAGACGTTCTCGAACGGCACCGTGCCGACGAGCTCCTCGATGTCGACGCCGCGATAGCGGAGCGACCCGCCCTCGCGGTCGGGCTCGGCGATCTCCGTCTCGAACGCGACGACGCCGGCGAGGCCCGGAGAGAAGTCGCTCATGTGCGCGCCTGCGCGGCGGCGAGGACGAGCGCGGCGGCGGCGAGGTCCTGCACCGCGACGCCGACCGACTTGTACAGCGTGATCTCAGCGTCACTCGTGCGACCCGGCCGCGTGCCGGCGACGATCTCCCCCAGCTCGACGGTGCTCGCGGGATCGACATTCGCCAGCTCCGGCGCACCCGCGGGGTGAGGGGCAAAGGCGGAGTCGCGCGACTCGACGCAGATCACGTCGGCGCGCTCGACGATGGCGGGATCGAGCTCGGAGCCGGGTGCGTTGTAGCCGACCGAGCTCACGTGCACACCGGGCGCGAGCCAGTCGGCGCGGACGACCGGGTCGGGCGAGTGCGTGGTCGCGTGGACCACGTCCGCACCGCGGACGGCACTCTCGTATTCGCCGCGGCCGGCGATGCGTATCTCGGTGAAGTCATGCACGCGCGGGAACATCTCCTGCGCCGCACGCGACTGCACGCCGGTGCCGAGGATCGCGAGCACGCGCGCGTCCGTCGCGCGCGAGCAGGCGGGCGGCGAGCGCGGCAGCGGCAGCGGTGCGCATCGCCGTGATGTACGTACCGTCCATGACCGCGACCGGTGTTCCGTTCTCCGGGTCGAAGAGGACGATCTCCGCCTGATGCGTTGGCCGGTCGTCGTTGCCGGGGAAGAGCGTCACGAGCTTGCAGCCGAGGCCCGCAGACGGAAGATAGGCGGGCATCGCGCCGAGCAACCCGGACTCGGCGATGCGCGGCGATACGCGCCGGCATCGACACCGCACCGGCGGAGAGCTCCGCATGGGCGCGCGCGAGCGCGTCGGGAAGCTCGTCCAGATCGAGCAGCTCTTCCACTTCCGCACGGCTGAGCACGAGCATCACGGGAGACGGTATCTCCCGAGAGCCCGCCCGCGAGCGTCGAGCGCGACGACCGTCCCCGCCCGTCAGAGGCAGCGCGGTCTCGAAGCCGGTGCGAGCGACAGCGGAGCCGCCCGGCTCGATCTTCCAGGCGGCGACGTCCGTGGCGCCGTTCCAGCTCGCGTACACCGTCGACCCGCGCCGGACGGCGACCGGCGAGTCGCGCGGCCGCCCTCGCCAGGGGAAGCGGAGCGTGCGGTAGTTCTCGCCGCCGTGCGGCAGCGTCGCGTCGAGCTTCACGGGGCCGCCTTCCGCGAACTCCGTGAAGTGCGGATCGGTGCCCCAGCCGACGAGGACGTCGCCGTTCCCGAGCAGCTGCACGCTGCCGAGCTTGTGTGCGTGCAGCGCGGGTCGGTGGACGTACTCGTGCTGGAGCGACGCGCGCATGCGCTTCGTGTCCAGCCCGAGGACGATCCCGCGCGAGCGCGATACGCCGTTGTCGAAGATCGAGAGGACGCGCCCGCCCTCGTGGCTGCGCGCGTCGTGCTGCAACGCGAAGTGCGCGCCGGGGCCGAGCGCGAAGTCGCTCCGCTTACCGCCGAGCCGCCACAGCACCGCTCCCGTCTGCCGGTGCACCTTGTACACCGCCCACGTGTTGCGCGCGGAGACGATCAGGTGCCCGTCCGCGTCGACGTCGACCGAGTTGACATGGAAATAGTCCCACGGATAGCCGACCGGCGCGTGCGACTCGCCGACGGGAACGTGGTCGAGGCTGCGCCACTCGAAGAGCACCCGCGCACTCGGCACCTCGAGCTCTTGCACGATGCCGCCCATGGTCAGCCCGCGCGTGCCGCGATGCCGAATCTCGAAGCTCGTCACGAGCGCTGTGCCTCGATCGGTGAGCAGCAACTCGTGCAGGTCGGACGGCCGGCCGTGCCCGGCCGGGAAGCGCGCGATCTCGCGATAGGACGCGTCGGCGACGACGTGCACGCCGTGACCGAGGCCGCCGCCCGGCAGCGCCTGCCACCACGTGAGCACGGGCTCGCCGTGCAGCGTCTGCGCGCGGAAGTTCATCGCGGGAAGTCCCGTGGGCTTGAACCACACCGGCCGGCCGGCGTCGTCGAGGATGAGAGGGCCGCGCTGGCCCGGCCCCGACGACGGCGCGAGGAACAGAAGACCCGGAGCCGTCCCCGACGCGGCCTGCAGGATCGTCACCGGCGGCGGATCGAGGTCCGGCCGCGAGATGAAGCGCGGCGGCACGCGAACAGAAGGGGCGAGCGCGAAGGCGGCGCTGCGGGCGAGGAACTCCGCCCGCGTGAGCCCCGTCAACGCTGCGACACGGCCGCGACCGGCGCCTTCGGCAGCGGCTGAGGCGGAGGCTTCGAGTCGGTGAGGATCGCAGCCGCGAGGAGCACGGCCATCGCGACCATGCTCTCGCCGACGAGCGTCCGCGCCAGCGTGCCCGTCACGCCGGGGCGCTCGATGCGCGGCACGGCGATGAAGTGATGCGCTGCGCCCCACGTGAGCGCGAGCGAGACGAGCCCGAGCTTCACGAGGAGCACGTGGCCGTATCCCGTCGTCCACAGGTCGTGCACGTGCGGGAGCCGCAGGATGCTGAGATACGTCCCTGCAGCGAGCAGCAGCGCGACGAGCACCGTGGCGAGCCGGGAGAAGCGACGGAACGCGGTCGCGCGGAGCTCCGGCGACGTCGGCCAGACGACGACGGCGAGCTGCACGAGGCCGCCGACCCACAGCGTCGCGGAGGAGAGGTGCACCCAGTCGGCGAGCTCCGAGAGCCACGAGTGCCCGGCGTCGGCAGCGGAGTGGCCTGAGAGCGAGAGCCCCGAGATGAAGACGAGCCCGAGCCCGAATGCGACCCACAGGAGCGCGTTCCGGTCGGTCAGCCACGCGAGGTAGATGAGCGCGGCGACGAGCGCGAACCCAAGCTCCATGATCACGAACGTCTGCCCGAAGCGCGTGCCGCTCGCGAGCGGCGAGAGATCGCCGTACAGGAAGCGCGAGAACGGCAGCTGCAGGAAGTCCTCGCCCCGCAGAAGGAAGGACGTGATGCCGGTCTCGAGGACAGTGACGATCCCGATGCCCGTCACCCAGAAGAACCGCCGCTGTGCGCGCGCCGACAGCGGGCCGCGAACGATCAGCAGCCGGAAGCCGATGCCGCCGATTGCGAGTGCGAGCCCGACGAAGTAGAGCCAGCGCACGATGTCCTCGGTCCGCGTCGGGCCTTGCGCGCCGACCGCGTCCGTCACCGGCGGCGCCGCCACGCGGACGCCGAACGTGTACACGCCCGTGACGATGTGGCCGTCGTTCGAGAGCGCCTGCCAGCGCACCGTGTACGGGCCCTTCGGCAGGCGTGGGAGCGACGCGACGATCTCGCGCTGCCCGGGGATCGCGCGCGGCGTTCCGGCGATGTTCTTGCCTTTCAGCGTGAACACCTGGATCGCCTTCGGCAGCGCGTCGACGCTCTGGTCGAACTGGAGCACGACCTGCCGCGGCGACACTTGCAAGCCGTTGCTTGAAGCTGGGCGATTCCTTCTGGAGCGACGCGTGCGCGAACGCCGACGCAGGCGCCACGAGCGCGACGAACGCCACGACGAGCAGCGCGCGCTTCATCGGTGAGGCACTCCCGCGAACTGCGAGAAGTGGCCGAGGATGGCGGCGGAGTCGCGATCGCAGTACAGCAGCACCGCGACGACGAAGAACGTCATCGCGAACCCGGACGCGGCAACGATCGAGCGCGGCCGGATCGCCTGCACGAGCGGGAAGACGGCGGCCACGATCAGCGTCCAGCCGAGTGCGTGGTGGAGGAACGCCGCCCGGGCGAAGAACCAGCCGTTCTGCTCATGGACGAGGAACGCGGTCCCGGAGACGAGCAGCGCCGCCGCCGACGTGAGCCGCCAGTACTGCGAGTGCAGCTTCCCGCGCACGACACCGAGCTCGGCGCCGCCGCTGAGCATGAGTACCTGCGCCCACGACCCGTGCGCGACCATGTGGATCATCGAGTTCGTGTACAGCGCCATCACCGGCCACAGGAGCAGGCCGAGGAGGAACATCGTCCCCGGCCACAGGTAGCGGCGCCACGGCCGGCGCGCCCACACCTCCGGCCCGACGACCGTCTCGGCGAGGAACAGCAGGCCGAGGACGAGGATGCCGGTGGCAAACCACCAGTGCACCATCTCCGCCTTGGGCTCGATGCCGGCGACGATCATCGCCCCGCGTCCTCCATGTCCTGGACGAGCGCTCGTGCGATGAGCACCCGGAAGAGGACGCCGACGAGCACGAGGTAGAGCGGCGGTTCGGCGACGAGCCACCAGAAGCCTTGCCCGTGCGGGTTCAGCAGCGTCAGGCGCCACGGCTGTACGAACGCCCACACCACTCCAGCCGCCGCGGTCGCAGGGCCTAGCGCGAGCACGATGCGTACGCGCGCCGACGTGGTCGCGGTCGCGGCCCGTTTCTTCTCCCTGTCGCCGTGCAGTTCGTGCGCGATATCCGCGCTCATGGCACTTCCTCCTCTGTCGAAAGTTCGCGGTTAGGCGAACAGAGGAGGCGGCCGCGACTCGAACGCGAGGCCGAACAGCCGCCGCGGGGCGACGGCGAGGTGCGAGTCGACCGGTGCGGGCGCGTCGTCGACGAGGAGCTTGCGCATGCACGCGACGGCGTGGGCGGCGAGCTCTTCGTAGTCGTGCAGCCACAGCTCGACGCTGCGGTGGAGCATCGCCGACGAGAACCGAGAGCACAGCGAAGACGGGCAGCGCCGACGTATGCAGCCACGGTGCGAACCAATGCGTCCGGCCCTCAGCATCCATCTGCGCGAGGTAGATCGCCGAGGTGGCGAGGAACGATGCGAGCCACAGGCGCGCGGAGAGCTCGACGCGCATACGCGGCCGGCCGAGCACCGACGCGAGACGGCGCGCCTTCGCGAACCTCCACGCCACGCGAGCGAGCATGAGCGCAACGCCGATCTTCACCCCGGCAAGGAGGAACGGGTAATAGTCGGTGTGCCTGTAGCTCATCGGCCCGACGTGCCGGCCGACGTCGAGTCGGTGCGCGAGGCTACGGCCCAGGAGCTCCGCGACGAGCGCGAGCAAGACGAGCGCGACCCGGGAGAGCCACCGCTGCCGGTTCATATCGGAAGTCTGCCTAACGGCGCAGACATTGTGCGTTGGGTGTTCCGGTGCGGGTGAGTGTCCCGAAAAACGACTCCGTGCACGACCAGTGGGCGGTCAGAACGGCGACGTGCACGGTTCCGTCGTGCTGGATGCCGTTGTGGGTGCAGCCGTCCGTGGGGGCGTGATGCCAGACGGCCTCGTTCGGCTTGCCCGGCATGGGCGCGAACTTGTTGCAGGTCGGGTTGCCCGGGGGCGTCGTCAGCGACCAGTGGTACGAGACGACGGGCTCGCCGCCCTGCTCGACTCCGACGGTGTAGAAGGTCGCGCGCTGGTTGGGATCGAAGACCGCCTTGACCGGCAGGAGGCTGGGCTTTGGCCCGACGGTCGGCGCGGCGGCCGTCGTCGTCGGCGGCGCGGCGGCTGTGCGTCGTCTCGATGACGACGGGCTTCGGCTTGTTCGAGCCGCCGCCGGCGAGCGCGATCCCGACGATCACCCCGATGACGACGGCGGCGGTCACAGCGACCCAGCGCGTGCGCCTCGACACGCGGCGGACGCGCGGCGCGGGCGGCGGCCCCGGAAGGACGCCATCCCAGAGAGCGCCTGCGTCGAGCACGAGCGACGCCTGGGCGGCGGCGACGCCGGCGGCCGGCGCCGGGTCGAGCCGGCCCTCGAGTGCGTGCAGCTTCTGCACGACGCCGAGCGCGCGGCTGACCGCCTGGAGGTTCGGCAGCAGCCGGAACAGGATCCCGCGGATCCGCTCGATCTTGTCGAGCTTCTCGTGCACCTCCTGGGTCAGCTCCGTGTGCTCGACCTTGCGGGCCGCCCGCCACTCCGCGGGCGCCTCGTGCGCGTTCTCGTGGACGGCCTGCAGCGCGTCGAGGTCGGCCTGGAGCTTCGCGCGCGCCTCGGCGAGGACGCTTTCGAGCTTCCCCTCCCGGACCGACTTCGCCGCGCCCTCGACGTGCTCGACGGCATCGCGCAGCGACTGGCCGAGCGCAGCGGCATCGCCGGCGGCGGCAGACTCCGCCCCGGCGCCGAGCTCGGCAGTCGCGCTCAGCACCTGAGCGAGGTCGCCGCCTGCCGACTTGAGCAGCGCGCGGCGGTCGTCTGCCCGGATCCAGCGGACGAGCGGCTTCATCGCGGCGAGCGCCGCCGCCGGCGCAGGCCCGACGAGCTGTTCGAGCTGCGCGCGCGCACCGGACGCGGTGACGACCGCCTCGAGCAGCTGCCGGTCGGTGCGCTTCGGGCCGGATGCGATCAGGTCGCTCGCGTGGCGGACGAGGCGGGGCGGCACGTCCTCGCCGCCCGCGACGGCCGTGTACAGGTCGACGAGCTCCGGATCCTCGCCGCCCTGAAGCCTGCGACTCACGTCGAGCGCGAGGCGCGCGTGCGTGGCCGTCGTCTGCGCGGTGCTCAGGATCTCGGCGACGCCGGCGAGGCCGACGTACGCGTCGAGCGCCGTCAGAGCGGCGGCGCACTCGCGCGCGAACGTTCCGAGCTCGCCGCGCAGCGTCGCCAGCAACTCGCGCTGATGGAGGTGCTCCTCCGCGAGCGCATCCGCCCACGCCTGCTCGTGGCCCGAAGGCACGGGCTACTTCTACGGCACTAGCCGAGCAAGGTCAATGACCACTCGCTGCGATGCTCGGCATCGAGCGAGAAGAGCATGATCCGCTGGAACCGGCCCAAGGCAGAGGGTGCCGTCGGCGAAGGGGACCTGCTCGCTCCTCGGCGAGAGCAGCGACGCGACCATCCGCTCGCGGTTCGGGTTGCCGCTGGGGACGATCCGCTCCAGCAGCACCTCGAGGTCCTCGAAGAAGCCGGTCTCCCGCTCCTGCACGCGCACGATCGTGAGCGAGTGCAGCGGGTGGACGTACGCGATGCCGGCGCGGCAATCGGCGCGCGCCACCGACTGGGAGACGTCGTTCGTGATGTCCATCACCGAAAGCGTCGGGAGCGCGGCGGCGATCGAGTACGGCACCTCAATGGAAGTCATGCGTCGCGCCACCTCCCTCGGCAGGCGGAAGTGCACGTCCTCGCGCGCGACGGTGATCTCCTCGAGCGTGTCGTAGCCGCATGCGGCGAGACGGTCGGCGGTGGCGCGCACGAGCTCCTCGGGCGTGGACGCGCCGGCGGTGAGGCCGACCGTCGTGTGCCCGTCGAGGAGATCGGCGTCGAGCGGGCTCTCGCCGTCGACGAGCGTCGCCTCCGCGCCCGCGGACTTCGCCACCTCGACGAGCCGCTGCGCGTTCGAGCTGTTCTCGGAGCCGATGACGAAGATGAGCGTCGCGCCGAGCTCGACCATCTCCTTGACCGCGTCCTGCCGGTTCTGCGTCGCGTAACAGATGTCGTCGGCGTGCGGGCGCCGCAGCGAGCCGCCCACGTGGTCGGCGAGCGCGTCGACGATCGGCGCGACGTCGTCGAGCGAGAGCGTCGTCTGCGTGATCACCGCGATGGGCCGGTCGGTCGGCAGCGCGCGCGCCTGCTCCGGCGTCTCGACGACGACCGTGGAGTCCGGACGCTCGCCGAGCGTGCCGATCACCTCGACGTGGTTCGCGTGGCCGACGAGCGCGACGAGATGGCCGCTGTCGGCATACGTGCGCGCCTCGGCGTGCACCTTGTTCACGAGCGGACACGTCGCGTCGACGACCTTGAGGCCGCGCGCCTCAGCGTTCTCCTTCACCGACGGAGCGACGCCGTGCGCGGACAACACGCAGACCTCGCCCTCGGGAATCTCCGACTCGTCCTCGACGAAGACGGCGCCGAGCCGCTCGAGGCGGCGGACGACGTGCTCGTTGTGCACGATCTGATGGCGGACGTACACCGGCGGGCCGTTCTGCTCGAGCAGCCGCTCGACGATCTCGATGGCGCGGTCGACGCCGGCGCAGAACGAGCGCGGCGCGGCGAGCAGGACACGCTTGCCGCTCACGCGACGCTCCCGAGTGCGCTCAACGCGGTGCGCACGTCGCGCACGGCGCGGAACGAGTCGCGGGGAGAGGTGATGAACGCACGCGCGAGGCCGAGGGGCGCGACGCTCCCGTCCGCGCGGAACGCGTGCACGAGCGGGCCGAGCTGCCGACCCGGCGTGTCGCTCACGGCGCGGACGCAGCCGGCGAGATGTCCCGCCCGCGCGTAGACGCCGGATTCCATGTCCACCGCGTCGGCCCCGGTGCTCGCGCGTAGCCTCGCGCGCTCCGCCGGGTCGTCGATGATCGCCGCGGCGCCGAGGATCGTTCCCTCTCGCGCGCCTCGTACGCCGAGCGGCCGCCCCTCCCAGAGGACCGAGCCGGACTCGTCGACGACGCGCGTCGCGTCGATCACCGTGCCGACGGGCAGGTCGTCGCGCAGCGAGCCGGCGATGCCGAACGAGACAACGTCCTGCTCCGGCACGCCGTGCGCGCACGCCATTCCGACGAGCATCGTCCGCCCCAGCTTCTTCGCCGCGCGCCGCTCAGCCGGAAGCGCACACGCGAAGGTCAGCCGGTCAGCGTCCACGCCATGCTCCGGACGGTCTCCTTGAGGCTCTTCGACGACTCGAACGCGGCCGACGGCTCGAAGCCGGAATGGATGCCGCAGTGCTCGCAGCGCGGGTCGTTGCCGGGGCCATACGCGTCCCAGTCCATCCCCTCGAGCAGCGCCTCGTACGTCGGGAAGATGCCGTCGGTGAGGAGGTAGCACGGGCCTTTCCAGCCGTACGGGTTGCGCGTGATCGAGCCCCACGGCGCACACGAGAGCTTCCGCTCGCCGGTGAGGAAGTCCTGGTAGATCGGCGTCGCGATCCAGCGATAGCCGTGCTTGCGCACCGCCGTACGGATGGCGCGGAACTTCACTTCGTGCTCCGACCGCGTCATCGTCAGGTTCGGGTCGATCTGCGAGTACTGGTAGCCGGGCGCGACGAGCATCCCGTCGATGCCGACCTCGTCGGTGAGGTAGCGCATCATCTCGATCACGTCGTTCACCTCGGTCTCCTTGAAGATCGTGGTGTTCGTCGTGACGCGGAAGCCGCGGCCGCGCGCCGTCTTGATCGCGTCGACAGCGACGTCCCAGAGGCCCGGGTAGTCGCACACGTAGTCGTGGATCTCGCGCATGCCGTCGAGATGGACGACGAAGGTCATGCGGGGTGACGGCTCGAACCAGTCGAGGCACTGCTCGAGCCGGAGCGCGTTCGTGCACAGCTCGACCGTCTTGCCCACCGAGATCATTCCCGCGGCGACCTCTTCGATCCCCTTGTACACGAGGGGCTCGCCGCCGCAGATCGAGACGACGGGCGCGGGGCACTGGAGGCCGGAGTCGAGGCACTCCTCCACCGTCAGCCGCGCGCGATTCGACTCGTACTCGCGAATCTTCCCGCAGCCGATGCATGCGATGTTGCACGCGAGCGTGGGCTCGAGCATGAGGACGAGCGGATAGCGCTCGCCCTTGCGCTGCTGGGTCGCGACGTACTTGCCGATCGAAACGGTGGACTGCAGCGGGAACTTCATGCGGAAAGCCTCTCTCTCAGTCGACCCAGCGCGAGCAATGGGAAGTTGATGCGGTACAGGTGGTAGCGGATCATGAAGTCGAGTGGAAAGCCGGTGCCGGTGAAGTGCTCCTCGTCCCAATCTCCGTCGGGACGCTGGACAGCGCAAAGATAATCTGCCGCCCTCTTCGCGCTTGTATCCTCAGCGTTTCCTGCGGCCACGTACCCGAGGAGCGCCCATGCAGTCTGGGAGGGCGTGGCGAACGGCGCGCGCCCGCGCCACGCCGGATCGGCATAGGAACGGATGTCCTCGCCGAAGCCGCCGCTCTCCTGCTGGACCGAGTCGAGCCATGCGACCGCGCGGCGCATCGCCGGATGGTCGGAGGGGATGCCGCACGCCTCGAGTGCAGGCAGCGCGGCGCCGGTGCCGTACAGGTGGTTGACACCCCAGCGGCCGAACCAGGAACCGTCGGGCTCCTGCTCGGAGAGAAGCCAGGCGAGGCCGCGGTCGACAGCGGGCGCGTAGCCCTCCGGCGCGAGCACCTCGAGCGCATGCGCAGTGACGTCGGAGCTCGGCTCGTCGGTGACCTTGCCGAAGTCGCAGAACGGGATCTTGTACAGCCACATCGCGCTGTTGTCGACGTCGAACGCGCCCCACCCGCCGTCGCGCGATTGCATGCCGACGACCCAGTCGAGGCTGCGACGAACCGCGTCGTCGCCGATGCCGAGCGTGCGCAACGCGAGCGGGACGACTGCCGCGTCGTCGATGTCGGGATACGTGTCGTTCTCGTACTCGAACGCCCAGCCGCCCGGCGCGAGGTCGGGGACGCGGATCCCCCAGTCGCCCTTCACGGTCACCTCTTCGCGCAGGAGGTACGCACCCGCCTGTACGAGTTGCGGATGGTCGGCCGGCACGCCGCACGCGCGCAGCGCAAGCACGGCCAGCGCAGTGTCCCACACCGGCGACTGGCACGCCTCCGGGCGAAGACGGTCGCCGTCCTCGACCATGAATCCCTGCCAGCCTTCGACCGCCCTGCGCAACGTCGGGTCCTCGAGGCCATAGCCGAGCGCGTTCAGCGCGATGATCCCCCAGACCCACGGCGGCTGGATCCCGCCCCACGATCCGTCCGCTTCCTGCCGTGCCCGGATCCACTGTTCCGCCTGCGCCTGCGCACGGCGCCGCAACGGGTCGCGACGCAGTGGCCGCCGCGTGCCTCCAGGAATTGCGCCGATCGAGCGCAGGTCGACGTCGATCGGCCGCACCGGACGGAGCGACTGAGCGAGCGAGAGCGCGACGAACGTCTGTCGTGCCCAGCAGGCGAAGTCGTAGATCGAGAACCGGCCGCCCGGCGGCAGCAGCACGAACTCGGGCGGGATCGGCACGATCCGCTGCCACGGCCACTGCCCCAAGAGCGCGAGGAAGTACTTGGTGAACAGCCGCGCTTTCGGGATCCCGCCCTCGCGCTGGATGTACGCAAGCGCGTGCGGTCCGGGGTCGACGCCGCACATGCGCAGCGCGACGTACGCCTCGAGCGAGGTGGAGAGATCGGGAGGCCCTTCGAACCAGATCGACCACGTGCCGTCGTCGCGCATGCGTGCCATCAGCTCGTTCGCGATGCGCCGGTCCATGTCCGACGTCCGAAGCCCGAGCGCGTGGTTCCAGAACAGGTGCTGCGCGGTCATGGTCACGTTCGACTCGAGCTCGCCGACCCAGATCCCGTCTGGCCGCTGGAGCTCGAGCAGTCGCCGCGTCCCGCGGTCGATCGCTTCGTCGAGGGCGGTCAGCTCTTGTGTTGCACTCACACCGAGACTTTTGCAGGAACCTTGCTCAAGAGGTGCTGAGCCGCCGCGCGGCCGCTCCGCACCGCGCTCTCCATCGTCGCCGGCCAGCCCGTGTCCGTCCACGCGCCGGCGAGCACGACGTTGGGCCGCCGGGTCTCGACGCCCGGACGGACGACGCCGGGCCGCAGCGCGATGGTCGCATATGGCTCGCGGCTGACTCGCGACCACACGAGCTCCGCGCGCACCGAGTCGTTCTGTCAGCTGCTCGGCCATGCGGTCGACGAGCTCGCGGCCGCGGACGTCCATCAACTCCGGGACGCCGCTCGCAACCACCGTCAGGTACTGGCCGCCGTCCGGCGCCGCGTGGCCGGTGAGCGCGCCGCGGTCGAACACCCAGTGCGCGTCCGAGCCGAGCAGCGCGGCGAGCGGCACGTTCAGGATCGGGCGGTCGAAGAGCAGATGCACCGAGACGATGGGCGAGCTCTCGAGCCCAGGGTCCGGCTCCCCGAGCAGGCGCGCCGATTCGGCCGGCGGGACAGCGACGACGATCGCATCGGCATCGAGGTCGTCCGAGCGACTTCGACCCGTTCGTCGAGTCGCACGCGGTCGCCGAGCACGCGGCCGGCGGCGTCGCCGTGCATCCAGCCGAGCGGCTTCAGGGGCAGGACGAGATCGGAGTTCGCGCGGCGGGCCGAGCAGCGCCGTGCGCACGGTGAAGAGGCCCGCCTCGGCGATCGACCTCGTCCGCGCGCAGATTGAGCGCGGGGCGGATGAAGACGTCCCAGAAACGTGTGATCGAGAGCGTCGCTTCTCCCAGCCGACGGAGCACGTCTCCGAACGTTTCGTCTCGGTCGCGCCTGCGCGGAGCGCAATCGCCTGAGTATCAAGGGCAATCGCAAGCGGTCTCGGACCGGGAGATGCCCGTAGCGAAGAAGCGCCGAAAGAGTCGGCGAGATGTCCGCGCGTCGCGCCTGTTCATCCAGGACCGGGAGCGCGAGCCGCTTGCGCAGCACGGAGCCGCCTTCGCCGATCCGGTCGAGGAAGCGGAGGTACTCCGTGAAGCAGCCGAGCGCGATGTGCTGGCCGTTGTCCGGCGGCGGCTGCGGATCGCCGTCGCGCTCGGGCAGCGTCTGCACCGCGCCGCCGAGCGTCGGCCGCGACTCGTAGCACGGTCACGTCGACACCGGCGTCGACGAGGTCGAGCGCGGCGGCGAGGCCCGCGAGCCCGCCGCCCACAACCGCGACCTTCATCGCAAGATCCCGCGCACGACCACGGCGAGCTTCGCGGGCGTCGACAGCCGGCACGACGCGGAGAACACGTCGAAGCCGTTTGCCTCCATGCGGTCGAGCTGGCCGCGGTAGAGCCCCGCGAACGTCGACACGCACAGCGCGCTGCGCCGGTCGAGCGAGTCGAGCAGGTGCAGGCCTTCGTCCAGATGCGCGCGCGCCCGCGCCGCCTGGAACGCCATCAGCTCCCGCCACTCCGGGCCGGCGGCGAGCTCGTGCACGCCGAAGCGATCCAGCTCGTCCTGCGGAAGATAGACGCGGCCGAGCGTCCTGTCCTCGTCGACATCGCGCATGATGTTGATCAGCTGCAGCGCGATGCCGAGCGTCTGCGCCCGCTCGACGTCGTCGCTGCCGTACACCGCGACGCACGCGATGCCGACTGCGCCTGCGACCTTCTCGCAATACGCGCGCAGCTCGTCGAAGCTCGCGTACCGCGTCTTGACGAGATCCTGCAAGCCGCCGTCGACGAGCGCGGCGAGCGCAGCGCGCGGAATGCCGAAGCGCGCGCGCGCGTCCGTCAGCGCGACGTGCATCGCGGTCGCGGGAGGATGGTCGAGCGCGTCGCGCAACGCTTCGAGCTGCGCCCGCTTCTCGTCGATCGGAGCGTCGCCGTCGGCAACGTCGTCCACCTCGCGCGCAAAGGCGTAGATCGCGGCGACGGCGCGGCGCTTGGGACGCGGCAGCACCATGATCCCGTACGCGAAGTTCTTCGCGCGCGCGCGCGCGAGGCGCTGAACCTCTGCGTAGGCCTGCTCGACGCTGCTCATCGGACGAGGGTGAGCGCCGCCTCCCGCGCCAGCCGAGCCCGCGACGGCCGAGGCCGCTGCGTGAAGAGATCCCAGCCGGCGGCTTCGAGCGAGTCGAGCGCCGCGAGGCCGCCGCGCCCGAAGAGCGCGACCGCGCGGCCGAGGCGGCCGCCGATGCCCTCGCGGAGGACGTCGGCCGCCGCCAGCAGTCCCGCCGCGCGCTCCGCTTCGAAGCGAAGAAGCGCCGTCAACGCGCCGTTCGCGTGGTCGAGCGGCGGATCGCCGAAGCTGCGCCGGTCCTCGGCCGGCAGGTAGATGCGGCCGAGCTCGAGGTCGCGCGGCACGTCCTGAAGGAAGTTGACGAGCTGCAGCCCGGTGCAGACCGAGTCGCTCGCGGCCACCAGCTCGGGGTCGTCGAGCCGCCGCAGCACGCCGAGGACGAGGCGGCCGCACGGGTCGGCGGAGTGCACGCAGTACCACTTCAGGTCGTCCCAGCGTCTCGTACTCGGACACGCGCTGGTCCATCCGGTTCGCCTCGATCAGGCGGTCGAACGGCTCCCGCGGGAGGTCGAACTCGCGCACGGTCGGCTGCACGTTGCGCAGCACCGGCCATGTGGGACGCCCGGTGAAGAGGAGCTCGACCTCTCCCGCGAGCTCGTCGAGGGCGGCCAGCCGGTCTCCGTCGTACGCGTCGCCGAGCTCGTCGACGAGCCGCGCGTAGCAATAGAGCGCGCGAACGTGCGGACGCAGCCGGCGTGGAAAGAGGATCGAGCCGACGGGGAAGTTCTCGCCCGCGGCGCGGGCCGCGACCTCGGCGACTTCCATGGAACAAGCATACGAGCACTGTTGGTGGTTGAATCCGCTCTCGTGGAGGGCAGTCCGGGGGGCCGGGTCGATCCCGTCGCCGGCGTCGACCGGCGCGACGGCGACGTCGTCGTGCGCCTGGCCGGGGAGCTCGACCTCTACAACGCGCATCAGGTGCGCGACGCCTTGGTCGCATGCTCCGCCGAGAATCCACACCGGCTCGTCGTCGATCTCGGCGAGGTGCAGTTCGTCGACTCGACCGCGCTCGGCGTGCTCGTCGAGGCCCGCAGCCGGATGATGGACAAGCAGGCGTTCGTGCTCGCCGCGCCGGGAGCGGAGACGCGGCGCGCGCTCGAGGTCTCCGGGCTCGACCGGCACTTCAACGTCAGCACCACGGTCGAAGAAGCGTTAGCGTCCTGACCCGTGGACGACGGGGAAATTCTCGAGCCCGCACTGCTCGAGCGGTACGCGGACGCGATCACGAAGTCCATCGCGCTCAAGCGCGGCGACACGATCGTCGTCCGTGGCGCACCCGCGCATCGTGAGCTGATGGTGGCCGTCGCGGCGTCCGCCTATCGGGGCGGCGCGCACGCGGTCGAGGCCATCACCTCGGATCCGCTCGTCATGCGCGCGCGGCTCGTGCACGGCCGCACCGACGCACTCGGCGTCCTCACGCCCTGGCACAAGCAGAGGCTGCGCGAGCTGATGAAGCCCGACGCGGCGGAGATCTACATCAGCGGCGAGAGCGAGCCCGGCTTCCTCGACGGCATCCCGCAGAAGCGCATCATGACCGAGTACGCGCGGGCCGGTGCGCAGACGAGCGCCTTCCGGCGCGCGAGCCTCGCCATGCGCGTGCGCTGGACGATCGCCGGCTGGCCGACCGATCACTGGGCGGGCCAGGTGTACCCCCGGCTGCCGGTCCTGAAGGCGAAGCGGAAGCTCGCGCAGGACCTGTTGCACTTCTGCCGGCTCACCGACGAGGACGGGCCCGGCTCGACCGGATGGATCAACCATTGCCGCGGCATCATGCGCCGCTCGGAGAAGCTGACGCGACTCGCACTCACGCGTGTGGAGCTGCGCGGCCCGGGCACCAAGCTCGACCTGCGCCTCGTCCCCGGCACGCAATGGCTCGGCGGGCTCGAGAAGACGCACTACCGGCTCGGCCATCGCGGCGAACATGCCGACCGAGGAGACGTTCACGAGCCCGGACGCGCGGGCGACGGAAGGGACGTTCACGTGCACGTTCCCGCTCTCGTTTCAAGGCCGGCTGATCGAAGGCTTGCGCGGGGAGTTCCGCGGAGGCAGGCTCGTCCGGCTCGATGCCGCGAACAAGGGCGACCGCGACTTCGTCGCCGGCTACATCGACAGCGATCCGAAGAAGAACGGCCGCCGGCTCGGCGAGGTCGCACTGGTCGACGCGACGTCGCGGATCGGGCAGAGCGGCCGTACGTACTTCGACACGCTGCTGGACGAGAACGCGACGGCGCACATCGCGTTCGGCTCCGGCTTCGGCGGCACGCGCTCCGTGAAGCCTGCGCGCGCCCTGAACGAGTCGCCCGTCCATCTCGACGTCATGATCGGCAGCCCCGACTTCGAGGTCACCGGCTACACCGCCAAGGGCAAGAAAGTCGCCGTCATCACAGACGGCCTCTGGCAGATTTAGCCGTCGACGAGCAAACCGCTGATCGGCCCCCAGAGCGCTTGTGCGCGGCGGGAGACGTGCGGGAGCAGCGTCAGCCGGTGCTGGACGTACCCGTCGCGGCGCCGCCGCTCCAACTCTTCTTCGGCACGCGGGCGCCAAACCTCGTCGATGAGCGCCGTCGGATCGCCGGACACATCGTCGACCGAACGTTCGAGATGTTCGGCCCAAAGCTGTAGCCGCGCTGCACGCACGGTCGCTTCGTCATGGAGGACGACGTTCACCTCGGTGTCGTTGAAGAACGAATGCTCGTTCAGGTTCGCGGAGCCGATCGTGAGCCAGCGGTCGTCGACGATCGCGATCTTCGCGTGGACGTAGACGATGCTGCCGCCGCGGCCGGGCTGGTGGAGCGTGCACGCGAGGAAGCGCGACGCCCCGCCCGCGTCTGCGTCGAGCGAGCACGCCGATCTGGCCGCGCGTGTCGTCCCCGCCGTTGTTCGGACGCGCGGGGAGGAGCACGACGACGCGGAAGTCGTCGCACGGAGGGTTCGCGGAGCTTCGCAGAGAGCACGGAGACCGACCTCGCTCGACCAGAGGAACTGGCTCTCGAGATAGACGAGCCGCTCGGCGCTGCGGAGAGCGCGAAGATAGCTCTCCAGGATCGCTGAACTCGCCGCGCACGCAGGCGCGGGATAGATCCGCTCGGGGACGGTGCGAACGAGCTGCACGTCGATGCTGCCAACCGCGACGCCGGCGGCTGAGCGCCGACGTCGAGCGGTCACAGCCTGCCAGCGCAGACGGAAATGCTCGGCGACGTCGGCGACCACCGGCCCCTCGAGACGCAGAGCACGCGTCGTGCCAGCCGATGCGGCCGCGCGGCGGGTGGTCGCTGGCGTCGAGCCGGTCGCCGGAGAACGACGTCAGATCGATGCCGCCGACGTACGCGATGCGGTCGTCGACGATGCACGAGCTTCTCGTGGTGGCAGTGCATCGGCCGCTCTTTCGCGTCGAGCTCGACCTCGATGCGCGTTCCGCTCGAACGAGCGCGTCGCGCATCTCGCGCACTTCGCGGCGGTCGGGATGGAACAGGGGAAGCGGCGCGCCGGCCCAGGCGAGGACGCGGACGGGCATGCGCTCCGCTGTCTCGCCGAGGAACGCGGCGAGCGTCGGGCCGTCGTCGTCCGAGCGGAAGCCTCGGACGTGAAGAACCAGCCGGCGAGATGGACGTGCGAGTGCGCCGACCTCGATGTCGGCGGCAATGCGCGGAAGCGCCTCCGTCGCCATCTACGAGCAGCTCGACGCCGGTTGCCGGGGCGCGCCGAGAAACGTCGCTCGGCGTCGGCCCACCCGACCAGTCGGGCGGCGTCGAAGACGAAGCTCGTGGCCGATGCGGGAGAGGCGGCGCCGGTGATGCGGCGCGCACGGCGCGCTCGATCGCCGTCGCCGATCGCACCGTCGATGCGGTCGAGCGGGAACAGGTGGCTAGTGGCCGCCCTTCGGCGGCGGCGGCGGCACCGGTCCACCGCGGGATGTTGATGATCGTCTGCGTCGGGGCCGTCGGGATGGAGTAGCTCGTGCCGTACGTCGTCGTCCCGGTGATCTGCGGCGTCGGGAACCCGAGTGCCGGCATGCCTGCCGTCGCTGCTGACATGAAGTCGTGCCAGATCTCCGCGGGGAGCGTGCCGCCGGCGACGGCGCCGACACCCTCGACGTTCGATGAGCGGGATCTCGGCCTTCGGGTATCCGACCCACACGCACGCCGCGAGCTGCGGCACGTAGCCGCAGAACCACGCGTCCTGGAAGTTCTCCGCGGTGCCGGTCTTGCCGGCGGCAGGACGGCCGATGGAGGCCGCGGTGCCGGTGCCGTGCTGGATGACGCCCTCGAGCGCGTACGTGACCTGGTCGGCGACGCTGCTCGAGATCGCCTGGTCGCCGCGAGTGGTCAGCCGGCCGAGGACGCTGCTGTTCGGCGCGCGCACGAGCTCGAACGCCTGCGGCGCGTGGTGGACCCCGTGCGCCGCGAGCGTCGCGTATCCGTCCGTCATCTCGAGGGGATTCACCGGCTGCGTGCCGAGCGTGATCGAGCAGACCGGCTGCAGGTTCGTCGTGATGCCCATGCGGTGCGCGACCGGAACGACGTTCGACGGCCCGACCTTGGCGACGAGCTGCGCGAAGATCGTGTTCACCGAGTTCGCCGTCGCGCTGAGGAGGTTCATGTAGCCGCCGCTCTCGTCGGCGTAGTTGTGCACGTCCCACGGTCCCTGCGGTCCGTCGCAGCTGTGCTCGGGAATGACAAGCGAGGGCGGGCCAGAGAAGCTCGAGTACAAGGAGATGCCCTGCTGGATCGCGGTCGCGAGCACGAACGGCTTGAACGAGCTGCCCGCCGTGCGCGTGCTCTGCGTTGCGAGATTGAACTTCAGCTTCGTGCCGTCGGGCAAGTACCCGACCATCGCGCGCACGGCGCCGGTCCGCGGGTCGATGGCGACGAGCGCCGCGGCTGGATCGGACGGCTGGCGCAGCACGCCGCGCACCGCCGCGAGGGCGGTCTCCTGCATGCTCGGGTCGAGCGTCGTCCGCACGCGAAGCCCGCCGGCGGCGACGCGGCGCGCGCCGTACTTCGCCACGAGCTGCTGCTCCGCCCATCCGAGGAAGTTCTCGTGCTGCTGGCGCTTGTACAGGTTGCCCGGCTTCAGTCCGAGCGGCGCAGCGAGCGGCGCGCGTGTACTCATCTGTCGTGATCGCCCGATTGGCGAGCATCGCGCTCAGCACCTCGTCGCGGCGCCGCATCGCGATCGCCGGGTGCAGGAGCGGGTCGTAGACCGTGGGCGCCTGCGGCAGACCGGCGAGCAGCGCCGACTGCGCGAGCGAGAGGTCCTGCGCCCGCGTCGAGAAGAACGTCTCGGCCGCCGCCTGCGCGCCGTGCGCCGCCCGGCCGTAGAACACCTCGTTGAGGTACGCGTTCAGGATCCGCGGCTTCGTCCACACCTGCGCGAGCTTGATGGCAAGGCAGGCCTCCTTGATCTTGCGCGAGAACGTGCGGCTCGCGCTCCCGATGTACAGGTTGCGAACGAGCTCCTGCGTGATCGTCGACCCGCCCTGGACGATCCTGCCCGCGGTCACGTCCGAATAGAGCGCGCGCACGATGCCCTGGTAGTCGAGCGCGCCGTGCTCCCAGAAGCGGCGATCCTCGATCGCGACCGTCGCGGTGCGCAGGTAGCGGCGAGATCTGGTCGAGGCGGAGCGGCTGCCGGTACACGCTCGACGGGACGACGCCGAGCAGCGTTCCGTTGTCCGCGTACAGGAACGAGTTCTGGCCGAGCCCAACGGGCTGGAGTGCATTCAGGCTGCAGGTATCGAGCAGGACCGCGCGTCCGCTCGCAGCGGCGCCGGCGAGCACGACCGCGAGCAATACGACGGCGGCGAGCGCGGCGACGCCGGCCTTGCGCCTGGCATGAACTCGGCGCAGCCGCGACCTGCGCGCAAGCAGGAGCGCGGCGAGCTCGAGGTCGGCACGATTGCGGTCCCGCACTGCCCATGCGTTCTTTCGCGCTTACGCGCGCGTGAAACGGAAACGGGTCTACGCGAGCTCGGAGAGGACGACGCCGAGCACCGGCAGCGCCAGCGTGACGAGCAGGTTGCCGCGTCCGATCGCCGTCAGCAGCGGCCGGAGCGACTGCGGCCGTCCTTCCCGGATCTGCCGCGCGAGCCCGGGCCCGAGGACGTAGTCGTGCAGGTACGCGCCGGCGACGAGGAGCCCGACGAGCACGCCCTTCACCGCGAGCACCCAGTCGAACGAGGACGGCGCGGTGTCGAAGGCGTGATCGTAGGCCGCGAGGCCGAGACCGGTGAGGACGGCGACGCCGAGCGCGCTCCAGCCGATCGGGCGCCACCGACGTCCGAACTCGCGCAGCAGCCGCGCGCGGGCGTCTCCTTCCAGCCGTTGCACCGGCGGCACCGCGACGAACACGAGCGCGACCGTCCCGCCCACCCAGACGGCGGCGGCGAGGACGTGGATTGCGCGCAGGGTTGCCTCCATGGCCGTAGTTTCCACGGATAGCACCGGACGGCGGCGCCCGAACACTGCCGGGATGCGCCCAGAGCTGTCACTGCCGGTGATCTGGACCGACAACGGGAACGCCCCGCTGCCGGGCCGGCTCGAGCTGGCGAGCACGCGTCTCCAGCTCGTCGGGGGCTCCCGGGACGAGAACCGCAGCCGCGAGCTGGAGGTGGCGGACATCGCATCGACCCGGCTCGGGCGGAGCGCGGACGAGCGCATCGGCGGGCGGCTGACGCTCGTGCTCGAGCTCCGCGACGGCGGCACGATCCGCGTCGCCGGCTTCGAGCGTCCGGGTGCGCTCCGAGAGCTCGCGGACCGCCTGCAGGCCGCAATCGGCTGACGCTGGTTTCCGCGCGGGCGTTGCGGGCAACGAACCAGACGCATGACGGGGTCTGCGTTCGGGTCGATTCACAGCGCACTGCACTCGAGCGCGATCTCGGTCGTCGGGACCGTGCTCATCCTCTTTGCAGTCGTGCTCTGGCTCGGCCTCGGCTTCCGCGTCAACCGCGACGCGCGTCGGCGCATCGACGACGGGTGGCTCGTGGGCTTCGCCACCGCGCTCGGTTTCGGGCTCCCCTACATCGGCCCCGTCGTCTACCTCCTGTTCCGCCCGCCCGAGACGCTTGCGGACACGCATGCCCGGGAGGTGGAGCTCCGCGCGCTCCGCGGCCGTCTGCTCCAGGGCGCGCCGCACTGTCCGGTGTGCCTGACCGAGGTCGAGACGGACTACCTCGTCTGCCCCGTCTGCACGACGCGGCTCCGTGAGCAGTGCCCGTCCTGCGACTCGGCGCTCGACCCGCTCTGGCAAGCGTGCCCGTACTGCGCGACGCCGGCTCACCGCACATGTCGCCGATCTCGATGCGGCCCTGACCGCCGAGATCGCCGTCAACGGCGACTTCGCGCAGCGGCGCGCACAGCGCCTCTCGAACTCCTAGTCGTCCGCGACTTCGACCGGGCCGGCCGGGCGGAAGCACAGGTGCGCGCGCCAGCGCGGCGCGCACGAGCGAGAGCACGGTGACCGGCACCGCCGGTGCGGGGACGAACCGGACGAGCGAGGCGAGCACGGCGACGCCGCCGGTGAGCTCGTACATGGCCGAGTCGTTGACGAGCAGCGACACGACGATCGCGAGGCCGAGCGTGAGGACGAAGTCTCGGGTCGGCCGGTGGCGCGCGACATAGAGCCCGACCGCGAACGTGATGAGGAACCAGAGCCCGAGCGGCATCACCAACGGCCAGTTGTGCAGCGCCGGCAGGTACGACAGCGGCACGCGGTTCTCGACCACGGCCCACAGGCCGGAGAGGCCGCGACCGAATGCGCTGCGGAAGTGGTCAGGCCCCGCCGCATTGAGGTTCGACGACACCACCTTCAGCACGATCGCCGCTGCAATGCCGAGCAGCATGAGGAAGCCGCGCGTCCCGAGCCGCAGCATGCGCGCGCCGAGGAACGCGAGCGCGACGCCGAGCACGATCGCGCCGCCGCCGTCCGATCCGAAGCGGTTGTCCGTCATCAGGAACAGACCGAGGACGCCGAACGCGGCGAAGCCGAGCGCGCCGAACTTGCGCGCGGCGATGGCCGCGCCGGCGAGCAGCGGTGCAAGCAGCAACGTCTCGAGCTGGTTGCCGATCCCCCAGAAGCGCGAGTTCTGCGTCGGCCCGAGCGGCGTCAGCGCCACCCACTCCGGGCGTGCCGCGAACAGGTAGAGGTGGAGCAGGATCACGCCGAGGAAGAGCAGCAGCAGCCGTCCGTCCGTCCGGCAGACGCGCGCGAGCCACAGTCCTCCTCCGACGCTCGCGACGATGAGCACGGCGAGGATCGTGACCTCGTTCGTCACCTCCGCCGCTCCGAGGCCGATGCTCGCGAGGAGCGCGGCCGGCACCAGCGTGAGCGCGGCACGCGGCCGGACGGCGGCGAGGAGCAGCGCGAGACACGCGAGGATGATGAGCGCGGCGAGCTTCAGCCGGTTGTTCGCGTGGATCTGCGCGTTGAGGGTCTTCAGCGTCGCGATCGCGTGCGGCGCGGGCGTCGACGTCAGCGATCCACGTTGATGGCCGAGCGCGGTCGGCGCGATGTCGACGATCGAGACGAGACCGGGGATGCGCGTCGTCTGCGAGACGAGCAGGCCGTGGAATCCTCCGCCGAGGACGACGACGTAGTAGCGCTTGTCGTTCTGAACGGGCGTGTCGCTCTTGGGCGGCAGCGTGACGATGATCGTGCGCGCGCGACTCGGCGTGCCGGTCGCTGCGGTCGCCGACACGAGCGGCGGCCCGCTCGGGACGCCGCCGAGGTACGCGTTCTCCCGGACTCCGCGCACGAGCTGCGCGAGAGCCTGTCGGCGATTCGTCGTCGGCCCCGTGCCCGGCACGAGCAGGCCGACGGCGCCGTGGCGCGCGAACTGGCGCAGCTGCCAGCCGGCCATGTGGTCGAGGATGACGACGCGGAAGGGCGGAGATCCGGGGACGGTCTTCGCCAGCGCAGGCGCCGCGGGGACGATCCCGGCGAGCGCCACGAGGCTGAAAAGGAGTAGGCGGCGCCGGCGGAGCATTGTCCGCCCCGATTCTCTCTCATGCGCGACCGTGATTGTCGAGGTATCCCCAGCGCTCCTCGATCCGGCGCGTCCTCCAGACGAGGGCGGAGACGCCCCAGGTGAGGAAGAAGAGCCCGACGATGACGTAGCCGAGCCGGTTGACGTCGAGCCAGGCGGCCCGGACGATGAGCTGGAGCAGCTCCGCACCGCCGATGCCGAGGGCGACCGTCACCGACAGGGCCGTGACGGTGATGTTGTAGTAGACCTTCCGCACCGGGTTCGAGAACGCCCAGCCGTAGGCGTGGCTCATGAACGCGCCGTCGGCGGTGTCGAGCAGCGACATCCCGGCCGCGAAGAGCAACGGGAGCGGCGAGGACGGCGGCGAACGGCAGGTGCTGGCCGGCGGCGCCGGCGGAGAGGGCGAGCAGGCCGACCTCGCTGGCGGTATCGAAACCCAACCCGAACAGCATGCCGAGCGGGAGCATCTGCCAGCTCGAGTGGATGCGGTCGCCGAGCCGCTTGAGGACGCCGCGGCTCATCAGGCCGCGGTCGAGCAGCCGCGCTTCGAGCCGCTCCTCGTCGAGATCGCCGCGGCGCATGTCGCGGAAGATCCCGATCACGTCCACGAGCACGACCAGGTTGAGGACGCCGATCGCGAGCAGGAACGCCCCCGACACGCCGGTGCCGATCGGTCCACCCCAGTGCTTGAACGAGGGAATGCGGGACCGCAGGGTCGACGCGGCGACACCGATGCCGGCGGCGAGGGCGAACACGACGCTCGAGTGCCCGAGCGAGAAGAAGAACCCGACCCCGAGCGGCTTCTGGCCGTCCTGGCGGAACTTGCGCGTCGTGTTGTCGATCGCGGCGATGTGGTCGGCGTCGAACGCGTGCCGCAGGCCGAACGTGTAAGCGAGCGTGCCGAGCCCGACGAGGGTGGGGCTCGTGCGCGCGTAGTAGACGAGCAGGCCCCAGCCGGCGAGGTGGAGGGCGGCGACCGCGCCGCCGAAGAGCGAGAGGCGACGCCAGTTCATCCGTGCACCTTCGGGAAGGCGCGCACGGTCATCGCGACGCCCGCGGTGAGGATGACGGCGGCCGAGACGGCGGGGAGCGCGCGCACGAGCAGCCCGTCGAAGGTGCGGCCGGCAAACCTCCGCTTCGCGAAGACGGCGACGAGGCCGAGGCCGGTGATGGAGAGCGCAAGGCCGAGCGAGAACGCGACGATGAGAACGAGACCGAACGCGAGCCGGTGCAGCGAGATCGCGGCCAGCAGGACGACGAGCGCCGATGGGCACGGAAGGATCCCGCCCGAGACGCCGACCGCGAGCAGGCTCCGTCGCGAGATCTGCGTGATCGTGCGGATGCTCGTGGTGATGGTCGTGGTCGTGGTCGTCGTCGTGATGGTGCGCGTGCACGCGCCGGACGCGCACCCGCAGGACGCTCAGACCGATGGCGACGACGAGGACGCCGGCGGTGAGGTTGATCCACGGGTAGAGGGTGTCGGGCACGATCCATTGCGAGAGCGCGAGCGTCACGAGCCCAGCGCGAACACGCCGACCGTGTGCGTGACGGTCACGATCGCGCCGAGCGCGGCCGCGTCGCGCGGCGTGCCGCGCTTGCCGATCGAGATACGCGGTGACGATCGTCTTGCCGTGTCCGGGCGACAGCGCGTGCGCTGCGCCCCAGAAGAGCGCGGCCGCGAGCGACGCGAGGATCACGAGCCAGCTCAGCCGTCCCTGCGCGATGAGACGCGTGAAGCCGGAGTCGGCGACGCGATCGGGCGCCTACGAGCGCTTTCCCCCTCGTGAGGCCCGGCACCGGATCGCCGGTCGGCGCGACCGTGGCCGCCGCATGCGTGATGTCGAGTGGGCTCTGCAGCAGGCTCTTCGGATACGCGCGCAGCTCGTCCCGTAGGAGATGCTGTGCGCCGACGCGCCCACGAGGATCTCCCGCCACCCGATGTGATCCGGAGTAGTTGCTGTCCGACACCGTCAACTGCTCAGTGCCGGACACCAGGGGGCCGCGGAGGATGAGCTCGAGCCGCATGGTGTGCAGGCCGCCGACACCCATCGGGAACCCGAGCGCATGCTCGACCGGCACAAGCCGCACTTGGCGACCGTCGAGCGTCACGTGCAGCCCAGCCGCGAGATTGCGCGCGTACACGTTCGGGTCGACGCCCTGCTGGCGTGCCTGATACGTCGGGATCTCCGCCATGTCGAGGACGTAGCGGACGTACAGGCGGTGGCCCGCGACCTCGACGCGCGCGAAGCGGTTGATGGTGAAGTTGCCGAGCGGGTGCGCCTGCGCCGCGATGGGCGCAAGCGAGCGCGGCCGCGGCGACGAGCGCGACGGCGAGCTTCTTCACGCGTGCGCCCCCTTCCGCGCGACGGGCGCCCAGAGGATCGAGAAGTCGGGTTGAGCGCGAGCGCGCGCCGATACCAGACCGCCGCCTCCGCGCGGTTGCCAATGCATGCCTCGATCCAGCCGTGGTGGAAGTCCTTCAACGCGTCCTTCGTGCCGAGCCGCAGCGAGCGGCTTCGACCACTGCAGCGCCTCGTTACAGCGCCCGCTGCGCGCGAGCGCCCAGCCGAGCACGTCGTCGCCGTAGATGCTCGGCCGCTCGGTGTAACCGTTGCGCGCGAGCGTGAGCAGATGCGCGGGCGCGATGTCGTGGTCGGCGTCGAACAGCGCGATGTCGAGGTCGTTGCGAACGCCGTTTGCGGCGAGCAGCTTCTCGATCACGGCGATGAGCGCGTATTCGCGCTTGGCCGCGGTGTGGTTGCCGACGACGCCGTACAGATCGCCGAGGAGCGCGACCTAGTGCCGGCAGCGGCACGCGGTCGACCGCGGTGTGCTCGAAGTCGATCGCGATGCGAAGGTGGCCGAGCGACGCCTGCACCTGCGCCATGCCGTCGAGCGCGAACGTAGTACGTCGGGGATCGAATGCGAGTGCGTCGTCCATCTGCACGAGCGCGCGCTTCGGCTGCCGAGTGCCCGAGATAGAGAAGCCCGAGCTGCACGTGCGTCCACGACGACGCCTCCTGCTCGCCGACCGCGGCCGACGCCGCGAGCCGCATCGCGCGCTCGGCGGCACCGATGTCGGCCGATGCAGCTCGCGCGCATACGACACGCGCGAGTAGGAGGCGACGTCTGGCTTGAGCGCAGCCATGTGGTTGAAGCTCTTGGATTGCCTGCGGGTAGCGGCCGAGCTCGATCTCGGCGTCGCCGATGACGCCGTACACGCCGGCGGTCGTCGGCGAGATGCGCTTCGCCTCGTAGCCGATGTCGAGCGCCTTGCGGAACTGGTGGCGCGAGAGCGCGAGCTGGCCGAGACCCGCGGTCGCGATCAGATCGTGCGGCGCCTGCTGCAGCGCCTCGTCGAGAATGCCCTGCGCCTTCGGGTAGTACGTCGGGTCGCCGGTCTCGCGGACGCGCTGCAGGTACGCGAGGCCGAGAGTGTCGAGCGCCTTCACGTTGTGCGAGTTGAGTTTGAGCTCGCCCTGCAGGCCGAGGATCTCTGCCTGCGTGTCGCCGGCGGCGAAGCCCTTCGCCAGCTCGGCCGCGACCGCCTCGGGCAGGAAGTCTCGCGCTCGCGGCCCCAGGCGTGCTGGAGCGGAAGACGCCGCCGAAGAGCAGGGCGGCGGCGGCGAAGAATCGCCGCCGCCGCTCTGCGAGGATGAGACGATTCGCCACTGTTACGCGGATGCTTCGGGTACGTCGTCCCGTGCGTGTCGTCGTAGCCGCTGAACGGGGGGGCGACGTACGGGAAGGACGAGAGGAACGGGACGTCGTTGGCGTCGACGCCGTCGCCGAGCGGCAGCTTGTGGCCGATCAGCTCGCCTCCGACCGACGCGCTCGTCGATGTCGATGACGTCGTCACCGAGACGGCGGCCGTTCGGGTAGCCGGCGTTGTCGCCTGCGATGACGCCGAGTCTGTTGACCTGTGCCGCGGGCCGTCGGCGGGATCGACAGGTTGAGCCGAAGCTCGTCCGCGAGCGTCGTGCCCGTCTCGTTGAGCTTCGGGATGCCGGTGAGCAGGACCTGCGGTGAGGTCGCTGCGGCCCGACGTCTTGAAGGGACCGAACTGCGGATACAGCTTCTCCAGCACGGCCGCGAGGATCGGGTTCGTGTAGTACGTCGCGAACTGCTTGTCCTGTGCGGGCGACTGGCTGTTCCAGTAGTCCTTCTTGTTCGTCGGGATGAGCACCTCGTTGATCAGCGGGTTGCCGAGACGCGACACCTGCACCCACTTCGTCTTCGCCTTGCCGTTCACGACCTGCACCTTCTGCCGGTCGGTCGCGGCCCAGATGCCGACGACGTGGTTGCCGTTGTTGTCGAGCATCGACTTCGGCAACTGCAGCGCGATCGAGTGCACGCCGTAGCCGGCGAGGAAGTCCTTGCCGCCGCCGGTGGCGCCGGTGCCCTCGCGGATCGCGACGAGGTCGAAGATCGCGCCGACGTCCGCGAAGAACGGATCGTCACGCTGGCCGGCGAAGATCGTGCTGCCGTCGCTGAGGGAGTGGATCCCCTTCGCCGCGAGCGCGTCGTAGTTCGGCGTCGAGCGCGGCCCGATGTTGTCAGGCGGGGTCAGCAGGCCGGAGCCGACGACGGACGACTTCCCGCCGACGATCTTCGTCACCGTGTAGCTCTGCTGCGTGTTGCCGAGGAAGTACTGGCTCGGCAGGTCCTTGAACCGGAACGTGCCAGGTGATGTCCGGCTTGCCGTCGCCGTTCTTGTCGGCGTAGATGTCGTACCGGGCGGTCGGGCTGAACGTGTAGTAGTTCGGGCCCGCCGCGGGATCCTCACCGGGGATCCAATTGGCGATGATCGTCGCCGTCGACGGCTTGTCGGGCGACACGAACGCGTACAGGTCCGTGTTGTCCGCCGTCGGGTCCTGCGAGATCAGCGGCGCCTCGCGGTGGCTCGACGCGTTCGCGGCGCCGGTGCTGCCGCGCTGGGCGACGGCGAACCCGAGCGCCGTGACTGCGGCGGCCACGACGAGTGCGAGAGCGATCTTCCTCACTGCTGCTCCTTCCGTGGAGGGTCGGCGCTCATTCGCCCGACCGCACGGACCGGTTCGGAAGGAGTTCTTACGTTTCTGCGCTGAGGACCGGCGGCGTCGTCGGGGCCTTCACGCCGCCGGCGCGCTCGACCGTCGCGGCGACGACGGCGCCGCTCGGGAGCGTTCCGCGCAGGTGCACGACGGCGGTGCCGCCGCCGGCGAAGAGGCCGGCCGGCCGCGCGTTCCCGCCGTGCGGAATGATCCACGCCTCGTACGTCTTGCCGTGCGGCGCACGCGCGAGGCCGGAGACCGTCAGCGTTGCGTGGCGGTCGGCGCCGACGACGACGACCGCGCTCACCGCTTCGGTCTTCGTGCTCCTGCTCGCTCCCCACACGCCGAGACCGACGGCCGCGCAGGCGGCGACCGCGGCGGCAGCGGCGGTGACGCGGAAGACCCACGGCCGCCGCGGGAAGGGGACGACGTTCGAGCGCTCGGACGCGGCCGCGTCGAGGATCGCGCCGCGCAGCCGTGTGGGCGGCTCGGGCGCCTCAGTCCCGAACGCGAGCGCGGTGGCCGTCTCCCCCAACTCGGCGAGCTCCGTGCGACAGCGATCGCACTGGGCGAGGTGCGCCTCGTACGCCTCCACGTCGTCGGCATCGAGCGCGTCGAGCGCGTACGCCGCTGTCAGGTCGTGGAGGTTCAGTGTCCATGACATCTCCATTCCGGGCTCTCCGAGCAGCTCGCGCATGCGCGCGAGGCCGGCGAACATCCTGCTCTTGATCGTACCGAGGGGCTGTCCAAGCCTCTCGGCGAGCTCCGACTGGCTGAAGCCGCCGTAGTACGCGAGCTCGAGCGCTTCACGCTGCGTGTCGGGCAGCAGCCGCAGGGCCTCCTGCACGCGTTCGCGCTGAAGACGGAGCCACGCGTCCTCGTCGACGCCGCCGACGGCGGGCTCGGGCGCGCGCTCGAGCGTGTCGGCGCGCCTGCGCTGCTCGCGGCGGACCGCGTCGACCGCGCGACGGTGGACGAGCGTGAGGATCCAGGTGCTCGCCTTGCCCCGCTCCGGGACGAAGCGGGCGGCGGTCCGCCAGACGGCGAGGAATCCCTCCTGGACGGCGTCCTCGGCCAGGCGCTCGTCCCGGAGGACGCGCAGCGCGAGGCCGTAGGCCGTCCTCCCGTAGCGGTCGTAGAGCTCGGCCAGGGCCGACTCCTCCGAGCGTGCAGCGAGCAGCGACGACGGCCTCGTCCGACAGGTGCGCGAGCGGACGGCTCATGCCGCCGATTCGCCGCGCACGCGGGATCGGTTCAAAGCCGACGCGCGGATTCGAACCGCGGACCCCTTCATTACGAGTGAAGTGCTCTACCAGCTGAGCTACGTCGGCCTGGCGGGATTGCAGTTTACGCGGGACCCCATGGCACGTCTCATCTCCCGCTCATGGGCATGTGGTTCACTCTGTCCGGCGGGAGGATTCCGGGTTTGAACCAGGAAGGTTGGCCCCGAACGTTGTCCCGCTGTTAGGAAATCGCAAAAATGCGATGTCTGGGAATGGACAGGGGCGGCATCCCGTTCTATATATAGAGAACAGGGGCCGACCGGTAGATCGCGGGCCACGCCCCGCGCCGGGGCCTCGGGGCCCGCGAACGGCGCGGTCCCTACGACCGAAAGAGGAAGATTCCACTGACTGATACGCATCTGCACGATTTGACGCCCACCGAGCGCCTCGTCGAGGAGGCCGCCGACCGCGGTTTCATCGAGGAACGGGAGCTCGAGGCGTTCGCCGACGAGCACGATCTGGCCGACGACGAGATCGCGGCCCTTCAGACCGCCCTCGACGAGCGCGACGTGACCGTCCGCGCCCCGATCACGGCGGCCGAGGCTGCGCCTGCCGCTACGGGCACACTCGACCCGCTCCAGCTCTTCATGGACGCGGCCGGCCGGCACAAGCTGCTCACCGCGGCCGACGAAGTCATGCTCGCCAAGCGCATCGAGACCGGCGACCTGGCGGCCAAGGAGCGGATGATCAACTCCAACCTCCGCCTCGTCGTCTCCATCGCGAAGCGCTACCAGGGCCACGATGTCCCGCTCCTCGACCTGATCCAGGAGGGCGTCATCGGCCTGAACCGCGCCGCGGAGAAGTTCGACTGGCGCAAGGGCTACAAGTTCTCGACGTACGCGACCTGGTGGATCCGTCAGGCCTGCCAGCGCGCGGTCGCGAACCAGTCGAAGACGATCCGCATCCCGGTCCACGTCCAGGAGCGCCGCATCAAGCTCAACCGCGCGTCCGCGGAGCTCCAGGCCAAGCTGGGCCGCGAGGCGACCATCGACGAGCTCGCCGACGCCACGCGCCTCAAGAAGGAGCACGTCGAGGAGGCGCTCGACGCGGTCGACTCGGTCTCGCTCAACCAGGGCCTCGGCTCCGACAGCGACTCCGAGCTCGGCGACCTGTTCGCCGACGAGAGCTCGGCCGACCCGGTCGAAGAGGCCGCGGATGCCCTCCGGCGCCAGCGCGTCCAGCGCGCGGTGGCCGAGCTGCCCGAGCGGCAGCGCCGGATCATCGAGCTGCGCTTCGGCTTCGGAGGCGAGTCCGCTTCACTGGAGACGATCGGCAAGGAGCTCGGACTGACCCGCGAGCGCGTGCGTCAGCTCGAGACCGAGGCGCTCATGCGGCTCCAGCTCGAGCTCGGCGACGAGCTCGCAAGCGCTGCCTAAGGCGTAGGCCTAGTGGCCATGGCCACCGCCGCCCTGACCATTGCCGCCGTTCCCGCCGGTGCTCGATCCGCCGGCGGGCGGTGGCGCGGACCCGGCGCCTGACGCGCCGGTCGTGCCCTGGTCCTGGCCGGCGCTCTGGCCATGACCCTGGCCTGAGTCGCCGTTGCCCTGGCCGACGTTGTCGCCGGGCCCCTGGCCCTGGCCTTGGCCGCCGTTTCCTTGTGCGCCGCCGTTCCCCTGGCCCTGGCCGGAACCCTGGCCGGCGCCTTGACCCTGGCCCTGGCCCTGGCCGCCGCCGTCCCCTGGCCCGTCGACGACGAGCTGCTGTTGCCCGAGCCGGAGTCTGGGGGCGTCGCCGGAGCACCAGAGTCGCCGCCGTCAGGAGGGGCTTGCATCCCGGCCGACCCCGGGCCGCCGCCGTGGCCGGTAGGCGCGGGCGGATTCTGCGCAGCAGGCCGGCTCACGACGGTCACCGGCGCATCTGCGGGAGCGTCGACGGGCGCCGAAGCCGGAGAGGCCGTTTGCATGAGCGTGTCCGAGATCGTGGGTGCGGGCGTCCCAGCAGCGGAGGACGCAGGTTCCGGGACGCGGGCGGCCGGCCGCGGCGTTGCCCGCACGGGCGCCGGCGCGGGGCGGACGGAGCGCGAGCCCGGCAACCGGTAGGGACGCGGCCGGAGCGGAAGGCGCGGGCGCAGCCGGAGCGTGGGTTCGGGCGTGATGCTGAGCCGGCGACGCGGCGACGACCGTGCCGGCGCTGACGACTGCGACGACCGCCGCCACCTTCGCCGCCGCCGCGCCGCCGCCGAAGAGGAGCGACTTGAGCCCGGTGAGCAGGTTGCCGAAGTCCGCGCCGTACACCATGCGCCGCTTCTGCGCGGCGCCGGTGGCTCCTCGAGGCCTTTCGCGAGCGAGCGGCGGGCGCGGAAGATGAGCGTCTCCACCGCCGTCTGCGAGAGCTCGAGCTCCGCGGCGATCTCGCGGTAGGAGAGGCCCTGCCACTCGCGCAGGAGGATCGCGCGCCGCTGGCTCTCGGGCATCTGCTCCAGCACGTCCTGGAGCCCGACGAGCTCGTCGGCGAGGCGGCTCGGCGCGGGAGTCAGCTCTTCGACCACCTCGAAGTCCGTCGGGCGACTCGACCCGGTTCCGGCGCCACGTCGACCGGCGCCTCGAGAGACAGACGTTCTCGGCGATCTTGAACAGCCACGCCGACTCGAGCTCGGGGACGATGCCGCGCTTGATCCCGCGGAACGCGTTCAGGAACGTGCTCTGTACCGCGTCCTCGGCCTCTTCGCGCGAGCCGAGCTGGTGCAGGCAGTACCGGAAGATCTGGGTCGAGTACCGCTCGTACAACGCGCGAGTCAGGTCCGCCTCGGGCGGAGCGGCGCGATCTGCACGACCTGTGGACGGAACTACAGCCATTCGCCTGCCCCCGGAGCCTCGAACCGTCGCCGTATCTTCCGCGCGACCGAGCATGACGGCAACCTCGAAAGGGGGATCTCTCAGGAAGCCGTTCGTGCCGGGAAAGTGGCCCCCGAGAAGGCGCGGCGCAGCCGGACGAGGAGCGCCTCCACCGCGAGCGGCATCGAAAGCTGCAGCTCCTCCGCCTCGCGCCACGCCGCCCGCACGGCCTCGCACGCCTCCTCGGCGGCGGGGAGCCGCTCTTTCGCGGCATCCTCGCGCAGCTCCGGCAGGCGGTCGACGTGCACGACCGCGTCCTCGGCGCCGACGGCGGCGACGATGAGGTCGCGGTACCACCACTCGAGCTCCTCCAGCACGGCCAGCAGCTCGTCGCGCTCCGCGCCGCGTTGGGCGCGCCGCAGGCGCTGGTCCGCCTCACGGCCGGTGAGCTCGAGGACGGCGACCGTCTCCTCGGCTCGCGCCGTGCCTCGTCGCCGCGCTCGCCGATGCCGGCGAGGATCGTCTCCGCGCCGTCGGCCGAGTCGAACTCGGGATCGAGATACACCGCACGCGCCACGCCGAGCAACTGCTCGCGGCGCGTGCTGCGCGGCCGGGTCGAGCAGGCGCTCGACGCGGTCGAGCCGCCCGCCGGCGACCCGTGCGACGGTGGTCACCTCCTCGTCCGGCAGGTCGGGCGCACGCGCACGGACGGCGTCGCGCACGGCCGCCTCCGAGAGCCGGCGGAAGGTCACGAGCTGGCAGCGCGACCGGATCGTCTCCGGCAACGGGCCGAGGTCGTCGGCCACGAGGACGATGACCGCGTACGGCGGCGGCTCCTCGAGATCCTTGAGCAGCGCGTCGGCGGCGTCCTCGTTCATCGTGTCGGCGCCGAACACGAGGTAGACGCGCCGCGACGCCTCGAAGGGCCGCATGTGCAGGTCGTGCCGGAGCCCGCGGATGTCGTCGATGCGGATCTGGTCGCCGAGCGGCTCGAGCACGTACAGGTCGGGATGCGTGCGGCGCTCGACGCGTGCATGGTCGCCCAGCAGCTCGGCGGCGAAGAGCAGCGCGAGGTCGCGCTTGCCGACGCCGGACGGGCCGTGCAGCAGGTACGCGTGCGCCGGGCCTTCGGCGAGCGCCGCGCTCAGGAGGCGCTTCGCCTCGTGCTGCTCAGATACGGCCTCGAAGTCGTTCACGGATCACCTCCGAGAGCTCGTCGGCCGGGAGCCCGCCGTCGAGCGGCGACGATGCGGTCGGGAAAGCGTCGGCGAGCTCGCGGTATGCGGCGTCGACGCGGGCTCGGAAGTCGGCGCCGGCTCGCTCGAGCCGGTCGGTCTCGCCCGCGCGCCGGCCTGCCTCGGCCGGATCGAGGAGCAGGAGGACGGTCGCGTCGGGCATGAGCCCCTGGACGACGTGCAGGTTGAGCTCGAGCACGTGCTCGACGCCGACGCCGCGCGCGATGCCCTGGTAGGCGAGCGACGAGTCGACGTACCGGTCGGACACGACGTCCGCGCCGCGCTCGAGCGCGGGCCGCACCACCGTTGCGACGAGCTCGGCGCGCGCGGCGGCAAAGAGCGCGGCCTCCGCCCAGGGCGTCATCTCAGGCCCGTCGAGGACGAGCTTGCGCACGCGCTCGCCCAGCTCGGTGCCGCCCGGCTCGCGGGTGAGCACGACCTCGCGGCCCTCGGCGGCGAGAGCGTCGCGGAGAAGCTCCGCCTGCGTCGACTTCCCCGATCCGTCGACTCCCTCGAAGGTCACGAACACGTCGCTTCTACCATAGGGAAGTGCGCGCGATCGTGACCGGGGGGGCTGGGTTCATCGGATCGAACCTCGTCGACGCGCTTATCGAGCGCGGGGACGAGGTGCACGCGCTCGACGACCTCTCGAAAGGCTCGCGCGAGAACGTCACGGCCCCGGCGGAGCTGCACGTGGCCGACATCCGGGAACCGGACGCGGTTTTCGACGCCGTGCGGCCGGAGGTCGTGTTCCACCTCGCCGCCCAGGCCGACGTCCGCGTTTCGGTCGACCGCCCTGCGCACGATGCCGACGTCAACGTGCTCGGAACGATCAGGATCCTCGAGGCCGCGCGCCGGCACGGCGCGAAGATCGTGTTCGCGTCCTCCGGCGGCGCGGCGTACGGCGAGTGCGACGGGCCGGCGACCGAGTCGGCGCCGCTGCGGCCGCTCGCCCCGTACGGCACGTCGAAGGTCTGCGGTGAGGAATACCTCGCGACGTGGAACCGCCTGTACGGCACGGCGCACGTCGCGCTGCGCCTCGGGAACGTCTACGGCCCGCGGCAGATGCCGCACGGCGAGGCGGGCGTCGTCGCCATCTTCATGGGCCTGCTGCGCGACGGCGGCGACGCCGACGATCTTCGGCGACGGCGGCCAGAGCCGCGACTATGTCTACGTCGGCGACGTCGCGGACGCGATGGTGCGCGCGCTCGAGCCGAACGGCGGCGTCTACAACATCGGCACCGGCGTCGAGACCTCCGTCGTCGACCTGTACGACGCGATCCAGGCCGCGACCGGCATCGACCGCGAGGCGACGTTCGCACCCGCACGTCTCGGCGAGCTGCAACGGAGCGTCCTCGACGCCTCGCTCGCCGAGCGCGACCTGGGCTGGCGTCCTCGTCGATCCCTTGGCGAGGGGTTGGCCGAGACGTGGGCCTGGATCTTCTCCTCGAGCTAGAAGGATCGGACGCGGGACCGGCGAAACCGACCGGGCCGTGGACAGCGTCGAGCACTACACCGACCCTTCCCGTGGCGGACGGCGACGCTCGTCGCGTCGGCCGTCGCGACGCTCGAGCTCCTCGGGCTGATCGTCGTCGGCGCATTCGTCCTCGCACACCCGTTCCGGCACGCCGCGAAGCACACGACGACCACGGCCGGAGCAGCGACCGTCGTCCACCATGTAGCGCCGGTGCGCCACATCGTTCCCGTCCCGGCGAAAGACCGCTTCGGGCCGATCCCGCCGCACCCGCTGCGCGCGCGCTCGCTCGTGCGCGTCCTCGTCCTGAACGCGAACGGCGTCCAGGGCGCGGCCCACGCCGAGGCTGCGCGCCTGCAGACGCTCGGCTACCCGATCGGCGGAGCGGCGAACGCGCCGAGCCACCACTACGCGCAGTCGATGGTGATGTTCGTCCCCGGGTATCTGAAGGAAGCGCGCCGACTCGCGCACGACGTCGGCATCCGCCTTGTCGCGCCGGTCGATGGATTGACGCCGTCGACGCTCAGTGCGTCGCGGCTGGTCGTCCTCCTGGGCAGCTAGGCGGCCACACGTTCAGCACCTTGTGCCGGGCCTGGTCGAGCCGGCCGCACGGCGTGCCGGCCGGGCCGTAACGGTCGTACTTCCACGCGTTGCTGTATGCGAGGTATGCCTCCGGCCAGAGCTTCTGGTCCCAGAAGAAGTCGCCAAACTCGAACCAGACGTGGAGTTCTCCGGCTCGAGCGAGACCGCGTCGCGGTAGAGCTGCAGGGCGCGCTCGGGGCTCAGCACCTCCTCGAAGGCAGCCCACTCGGTGAGGACGTCGGTCGAGAGCGGGTCGTACGCGTGCGCGTGCTTGACCTGTGCGACCGACGCCGCGGATGCAAGCTGCCGCTGCGCGAGCCACGGCGCCGCGAGCGAGTAGATCCCGCCGAGCGAGAAGAGCACGGCAGCGGCGGCGAGCAGCGGCCGCCGCGCGGGCGCAGGCTGTGTGGGGCCCCGCACGACGAGCGCACCGACGACGAAGAGCAGCGGGCCGCACGTCGCGACGTAGTCCCAGTCGGTGTCGGCGACGAGGTGTGCGAGGAAGGCGGCCGCGCCGATCGCTAGCGCCGTCACCGCCGCGCGCTCGGCCCCTCGCGCGCGCAGGCGTGCGCGTGTGACTCCGAAGACGGCTGCGACAGCTGCCGCGACGAAGAGCAGGAAGCCGACGATCCCGGTCTCACTCAGGAACTGGAGCGGGACGTTGTGCGGCTCGGTCGTCGTCACCAGACTCGTGCGCCGGAGCAGGAGGTCGGTGAACTGGAACGTCCCGGCGCCGGTGCCGCCGCCGGGATGGCGCACGAATGCGTGCCACGCCTCCTGCCACCACGTCCAGCGGTTGCTGGAGTTGAGGCTGCCGAACCGGCCTTGCCCCGACCCGATCTGGCTCGAGACCGGATTGGCAAACGCATGCCAGATGCGCGTCGCGAACACGGCCGCAACGACGACGAGCGCGACGCCGGCGACTGCGCCGGCGAGCGCGGCGCGCGCTCGATCCGGCGGCGGCTTGCGTCGGAGACGGGCATCCGCCGGCGTGCGAGCGCCGCCGTGCCGGCAACGGCCGCTCCGCCCGCCACGACCGCGAGCGCAAAGATCCAGCCGTCGTGCGCACGCACGGCATGCGGCTGCGCGTCCTTCGTGATCCCGGGCAGCGTGAGCGCGATCCGAAGACGGCCGCCGCACCGCCGCCGGCGAGCGCCACCGCGGCCAGGCTCCCGACGCGGTCTTCCGCGAGGACGATCCAGGCGAGGGCGGCGAGGCACGCGAGCGCGACCCCGAAGCGCGAGTACGTCAGCAGCACCGTCAGACCGGCGCCGTACAGGAGCACCGCCCCGGCCGCGTATCGCCGCGACGCGAGCCAAAGCGCGACCGGCACTGCGACGGCGGCGAGCAGCGCGAGCTCGTTCCAGTAGTCGAGCGGCGCGCGCAGGCGCGCGAGACGCCCGTAGTCGGAGTAGAGCGACGGCACGCACTTCGCGAGCAGCGCATAGCCGAGCAAGAGCGCAAGCAGCAGCGCCGCGCCGCGCGCTATCGACTCGGCCGGCCGCTGCAGGAGCGCCGCAGCGAATGCGCCGAGGAGTGCGAACGCCGCGTAGACGAGCGTCCGGTTCGTGTACTGCCACGAGTCCTCGGGCGAGACCGACCAGAGCGTGGTGACGCCGACCCAGATCGCGAGCCCGAAGAGCGCTGCGAGGAACCCGGCGCCGGCTACGTCGAGCCTCGGCCCGGGCAACGCGCCGACGAGGACCGCGGCGGTAGCGGCCGCGGCAGCCACGAGCGCGATGGCTCCGATCCAGACGAACGACGAGAGTGTCGTCCCCCGAGCAAAGAAGAATGCCGCGAAAACGAGGGCGCCCCCCGTTGCTGCGACGACGGCTCCCGCGGTCGACCGCCGTTCGACCAGAGCGCGCACCGGCGAGGACGCTAGCATTGCGAAAACGCCTCGGACGGCCCGTTCACAAACGGTTTACATCGTCGTTACGCCGAGAACACCGCCGTTGGAGAGACTGCCCGGAGAGGGTTGCGCAACGGACGTTTGACCCGTCCGCGATTGGAGCACGGGAGACGATGATGCAGACGACACGTTCCATACAGAAGACGGGGCTCGCCGCCGCCGTCGTCGTCTCGGTGCTCGCTCTCGTCGCCGCCGGCGCGCCCGCTGCCTCTGCAGCGCCCGCAGCGACCCAAACGGCGACGAGCAACTGCTGGCTCCAGGTCGTGAACGACTGGCTCGCCCACGGCCAGGTCACCGGCCTGTACCCGATCCCCTGCTACACGCAGGCGATTCAGCACCTCAGCGCCTACCCCGACATCAAGCAGTACTCGAGCGCGATCGACGACATCCACCGCGCGCTGCTCGCCGCCATCCACGAGGAGCGCGGCAACGGCCCCGGCGGCAGCCTCGGTCTCGGCGGCGGGGGCGGCGGAGGCCATCGGGGGCGGCGGCGGCGGATCCGGCGGCGGGACCGGCGGCCAGGGCAAGAGTCTCTTCAGCCGGCTTGCGGCCGACATCGGCCCGGGGAACGCGCAGTCCATTCCGCTCCCGCTGCTCGTGCTCGGCGGCCTCGCCCTTCTCCTGTTTTTGACAGCAGCTGCGACCTGGTTTGCGCGGCGTCTCCAGGGCCGGCGAATCACCCCCGCGCCCGCCCACGCGCCCGCGGCCAGCTCCGTCCGACCCAAGCCCTAACCTCCGGTCCCCCTCGGGCTTCTAGCCAGGTTCGGCGGGGACGTCGAGCACATCATCAGGGCTACAGTGGAAGGGGCCGGCCATGGCGAGCGTAGAGCAACACAACACGACGGATCCGACGACCGAAGAGGTGGTCAACACCGTCACAGACGAGGGAGCTCGCCTCGGCGTGCGCCGTTTCTTCACCATCCCCGGGCGCGATCCGTTCGACGAGATCGAGTGGGAGAACCGCGACGCCGTCATCCCCGGCCGCAACGGCCCGGCCTTCGAGCAGCGCGGCCGTCGAATTTCCCAAGTTCTGGTCGCAGACGGCGACCAACATCGTCGCCCAGAAGTATTTCCGCGGCCGGTTGAGCTCGCCGGAGCGCGAGTCGAGCGTCAAGCAGATGGTCGGCCGCGTGGTCGACACGGCGGTCGCCTGGGGCACCCAGGGCGGCTATTTCGCCGACGACGACGAGCGCGACACGTTCGCGGCCGAGCTGAAGGCGATCCTCGTCAACCAGTACGCGTCGTTCAACAGCCCGGTGTGGTTCAACGTCGGCTTCGAGGAGAAGCCGCAGTGCTCGGCGTGCTTCATCCTCTCCATCGACGACTCGATGGAGTCGATCCTCGACTGGATCCGCCGCGAGGGCGTCATCTTCCGGGGCGGCTCCGGCTCGGGCATCAACCTCTCCAAGCTTCGCTCCTCGAAGGAGCAGCTGTCCAAGGGCGGCTACGCGTCCGGCCCGGTCTCGTTCATGCGAGGCGCGGATGCAAGTGCAGGCACGATCAAGTCGGGCGGCAAGACGCGGCGCGCGGCGAAGATGGTCGTGCTCGACGTCGACCATCCCGACGTCGAAGAGTTCATCTGGTGCAAGGCGAAAGAGGAGCGCAAGGCGCGCGTCCTCGAGCATGCGGGCTACGACATGTCGCTCGACTCGCCCGACTGGGCGTCGATCCAGTACCAGAACGCGAACAACTCCGTGCGTGTCACCGACGCGTTCATGGACTCGGCGGCCGAGGGCGGCGAGTTCACCCTCACTGCGCGGACCGACGGCGCGGTCGTGTCCACCGTTGACGCGCGCGACCTGCTCCGGCAGATCGCTGCAGCCGCCTGGGAGTGCGCCGACCCGGGCGTCCAGTACGACACGACCATCAACAGCTGGCACACGCTGCCGAACACCGGCCGCATCAACGCGTCCAATCCGTGCTCGGAGTACATGTCGATCGACGACTCGGCGTGCAACCTCGCGTCGCTCAACCTGATGAAGTTCCGTCGCGAGGACGGCGAGCTCGACGTCGAGGCGTTCGAGCACGCGTGCGACGTCGTGTTCCTCGCGCAGGAGATCCTCGTCGGCTACTCGTCGTATCCGACGCCCGAGATCGAGCGCAACGCGAAGCGCTTCCGCCAGCTCGGCCTCGGCTACGCCAATCTGGGCGCGCTGCTCATGGCCCGCGGCCTCCCGTACGACTCCGACGAAGGCCGGGCGTACGCGGCGGCGATCACGGCGCTGATGACCGGCCGCGCGTATCGCAAGTCGGCCGAGATCGCCTCCCGCATGGGGCCGTTCGACGGCTACCAGGCGAACCGCGCTCCGATGATCGGCGTGATCGCGAAGCATCGCGCTGCGGTCGGCAACATCGAGAACTCCGACGTCGTGCCGGGCGATCTGCTGACCGCGTGCCGGAAGGCGTGGGACGACGCGCTCAACCTCGGCGAGGTGAGTGGCTTCCGCAACGCGCAGGCGACGGTGCTCGCACCGACCGGAACGATCAGCTTCATGATGGACTGCGACACGACGGGCGTGGAGCCCGACTTCTCGCTCGTCAAGTCGAAGCGGCTCGTCGGCGGCGGCGAGATCACGATCGTGAACAAGACGGTCCAGGCCGGCCTTGAGAAGCTCGGCTACGCGCCGCGCGAGGTGGACGAGATCGTCGCGTTCGTCGACGAGCGGAACACCGTCGTCGGCGCGCCGTACGTGAAGACCGAGCACTATCCCGTGTTCGACTGCGCCGTCGGCGACCGGTCGATCCACTACCTCGGCCACGTGAAGATGATGGGCGCGGTGCAGCCGTTCATCTCGGGCGCGATCTCGAAGACGGTCAACCTGCCCGAGTCGGCGACGATCGAGGACGTAATGAGCCTCTACGTCGACGCGTGGAAGCTCGGCGTGAAGGCGATCGCGATCTACCGCGACAACTGCAAGGTGGCGCAGCCGCTGTCCAGCTCGAGCTCCGAAACCGCGTCGGCGACGCCGCCGGTGCTCGTGCGCGAGCGCAAGCGGCTTCCGCTCGACCGCACCGAGGTGGGACGGAAGTTCCAGGTCGGCGACCACGAGGGCTACATCCACGTCGGGCTCTACGACGACGGCAGCCCGGGCGACATCTTCGTCGACATCGCCAAGGACGGCACCACGATGGCCGGCCTGATGAACTCGCTCTGCCTCGCCGTCTCGATGGGCCTGCAGTACGGCGTGCCGCCCGAGGTGTACGTCTCGAAGCTGTCGCACATGCGCTTCGAGCCGAGCGGCATGACGAACGACGCGGACATCCGCGCGGCGAAGTCGATCGTCGACTACATCTTCCGCTGGTTCGGCAAGAAGTTCCTCACGCCCGAGCAGCAGGAGGAGGCTGGCATCCTCTCGCCGGAGGTCAAGGCGATGCTCGCCGATCGCTACGCGAACGGCGGCGAAGCGCCGGCCCCACCGGAGGCGCTCACGCCCGGCCAGACGGCGCTCTTCAACTCATGGGAGGACGCCGTCGAGTGCGCCCGCTGCGGCGGCCGCATGATCCGCACCGGCTCGTGCTACACATGCCGCGACTGCGGCACGAACACCGGCTGCAGCTGAGTCGGCGACATCCAGTGTGATCGCGAAGAGGCCCCGGCGACGGGGCCTCTTCGTCTAGACGATCACGCGACGGCCCTCACCGAGCACCAACCACGTCGCGAGCGTCACGACGATGCCGCCAAGACCGACGCCGAGGAACACCAAGCCTGCCGTCGCCGGGGGAGGCGGGAGCGCGGTCAGCTGGACGCGGCGCGCCCCGGGCAGGATGAACACTCGTGGCCGCTCGCCGCGCGCGAACGGACGACTCGGAGGGGGCACAAGCAACTTCCGTATGCGCGGTGCAGGGAAGTTCGTCCCGACAGCGACGCGGGCGGAGGCGAAATGCCCGCCATCGACGAGAAGCGCGACGCCGGCGACGGTGATGACGAGGAAGAGCCCGAGCGCAATCACGAACGCGAGGGGCACGAGCCGGCGCCGCGGCGCGGGCTCAGGACCGACCACCCCGCGCTCCTCGGCCCACTGGGCCGCGAAAGCGCGCGCATCGAACACCGCGTAGCCGAGGACGTCTTCCGGCGACGCGCCCTCCAATGCCGCTTCCTCGAGATCGGCGGTGAGCTCCGCGGCCATCTCGTTGGCGACCGCGTCGGGAACCCGGAGCCGCTTCCACTCGCGGCGGCAATCGTCGACGAACGTCATGCGGCAACCTCCGTTGCGTGCAGACCGAGCACGGCGTCGATCGCGTCGCGCGCGGAAGCCCACTCGGAGACGCCGCTCGCAAGCGCGCGACGTCCCGATTCGGACAGGCGGTAGTACTTGCGCGGCGGGCCGCCGTCGCTCGCTGCTCGATACGTGTCGACGAGGCCGTCGCGCTCCAGGCGGCCGAGCAGCGGATAGATCGAGCCCTCGCCCACGATGGACAGGCCGCGGGAGCGGAGGCGCTTCGTCATCTCGTACCCGTATGCAGGCTCGTCGGCCACGACGGCCAGCAAGCAGAGGTCGAGCACCCCGCGAAGCAATTGGCTGCTGCGTCGCTCGGTCGTTGCCATGCGGTGCAAGATACCAGGCATTGCCTTGCACCGCAAGACTTCATCGCTGCAAGGCTTCGGCAATGCTGCGATCGCTCGGCCATGTCTCCCGGGTCGCACGGCGCGTGGGCGCCGGTCCCCTGTTCGGCGCCGCTCGCGACTGCGTGGATCGGATCCTGATCGCGATCGGCACTCCCCCGCTCCGAGCAACCGTCGACGGGCTCGAGCTTCGGGGCTTCCTCCGTCACCGCAGCTTTCTCGCCGAGCTCGGCCGCGGCGAGCACGAACCGCTCGCCTGCGAGACGTTCCGACAAGAGCTCGACTACGCGGACGTCGTCGCCGATGTCGGAGCGCACATCGGCTTCTACTCGCTGCTCGCAGCTCGCGAGGCTCCGCACGCGACCGTGGTCGCATTCGAGCCTGACCCCTACAACGCAGCCGCGCTCCGCGCGAACGTCCGACGCTCAGGCGTGCGCAACGTCCGCGTCGTCGAACGCGCCGTTGCCGATCGCGCATGCCGAGCGAGCTTTCGGCAGAACAACGCAACGACCGGCAGCTCGCTCATCCCTCGCGTCGTCGGCGTCGGCCCTGCCCGCGACATCGAGGTCGATACGACGACCCTTGACGCGGAGCTCGGCGACTTGTCCGGCCGGCGTCTGCTACTGAAGCTCGACGTCGAAGGCGCTGAGCGGCTCGCTCTGAGCGGCGCCGCCGGATCGCTTCGGGATGCGGCGGCTGTCACGGCGATCGTCGAGCTCCATCCCGCCGCCCTGCGCGAAGCCGGCACGACACCGCGCGAGCTCGTAGCCGACCTCGAAACGCTCGGTCTCGCCCCGCAGTATCTCGACGAGGCGTCGCACAGCGTGATTCCGCTCGATCACGAGCTACGGAAAGGGAACCTCCTCGGTCGGCGTTTTACCGGGCGCTGACGTTCAGAGGTTTTGGCCGGTCGTGGACGCGGGAACCGCTCTTGGATGCTCGCTCCCGACAGATCGTTCCCGAACGGCAGCCCCGTCTGCGACTACTGGCTGAGCCGCTGCGAGGGCTTCACGGTCCGCGCCGGCCATCGCACGCTCGGCGTCGTCGAGGCAGTCGAGCACGAGAGGAGCGCCGGGCGCGCCGACACGATCGTGCTGCGCAGGCCACATCGACGCCGTCGCGCGCTGGACGCGGGTGAGGTGCTCGCCGTCGTGCCTGCGCGGAAGATGCTTCTCGCCCGCCGCCACCAGCACGCGAAGCTGCTCGTGCTGCATGCGGCCCACAGGTCGAGCACGGGGTCGAGGTCGCGACGCCGATCGTCGCAGAGATCGTGATGCGGGCCGCCGTCGGCGATCTGGCGCGTTCGCCCGCTGGGCAGCCACCGAGCTGCGCCGCGAGGTGCCTGCGGCTCGCACGCGTCGTCGCGGCCGAGATCCACGAGCGCAACCTGCAGCGTGCCGCGCCCGAAACGGGCCGAGCGCACCGCGTCGCAAACGAGTATCGCGCCGACAAACCGCTGGCGCTAGCAGCCGCTCGGTCGAGGCCGGAACGTCGGCCCGACGCGCGAGCCCGTCGCTGCGCGCGAGCGCCGCGAGCTTCGCGCGATAGACGACCATGTCCGCGTGCTGCCAGTCGGCGTGCGTCTGGCAGCGCCACGGCGCGTACAGCTCCTTGTGCAGCGGGCTCGTCAGGCTCTCGTTGTGCCCGATCACATTCGCGAGCGGGATCTTGTACCGCCACATGAGCCACGCAGTGAGCGCGAGCGACGAGCGCATCTGCGCCGCGTCGTGCATCACCTCGGCGTCGGAGAGGCCCACGTGCTCGATCCCGATCGCCACCCAGTTGAGCCCGACCGTGTGCCGGCACATGACGTTCAGCGGCACGAGCTGGTAGATGGTGCCGTCGCGGTCGATGACGAAGTGCGCACACGTGCCCGGCAGCTCGTGCAGCTCGAAGTCGGGAACGTCGGCCGCGAACGTGTTGTAGACGGACGAGAACGAGTTGGTCGCGGTCACGTGCTCGACGATCGCGTGCGGGTGCAGCACCCACGAGTGGATGCCGTAGTGCTTCTCGGAGTACGCGGCCATCTCCGCGCGGCGCGTCGCCCCGTACGGGATCGGCTTCCACACGATGTGCGGCTTCGGCGGCGCCGCGAGCGCGAGCGCGGCGAGAGCGAGAGCGATCACCGCAGCCGGTATACCCGGTCCGCGACCTCCTCGACGTCCCAGTGCGCGAGGAATCCCGCCGCGGCCGGCCGGCCGGGATCGGCGAGGAGGACGTCGCGCGCGCCGAGGCGCGGCAGCAGCTCGAGGAGCAGGTTCGCGTTGCGTTCCTCGTACAGGAGGTCGGCGCCGACCACGAGATCCCACGGCGCCCCCTCGAGGAGTGGGCCGGGCTCGTCCCAACGCACGCGCTCCGCCCGCAGCGCGATCCCGTTCCGCGCGGCGTTCTCCCGCAGCAACGTCACGGCGTCGTCGGCCCAGTCGGTGGCCAGCACGTCGGCGCGGCGCAGGGCGGCGGCGAGTGACGGCAGGCCGAGGCCCGCGCCGAGCTCGAGCACGCGCTTGCCTCCGAGATCGAGCTCGGCCACGACGCGCGCGAGCGCGACGCCGCTCGGCCACAGCTCCGCCCAGTAGGGCATGAACTCGTCTTCATCGAAGGCCTGCTCGTCGATCAGGTCGTCGGCGCTCGGCGGCCGGAGCAGCGTCAGCTCCCGGCCCGCGAGATCGAGGCGCTCCTCGATCAGAGAGCGGCGAAGAGGTCGACGGGCACGCCGTCGGGGTCCGCGAGCTGCGCGTAGCGGTGGCCCCAGAACGCGTCCCAGGGCTCCTTCTCGCCGTGGAAGCCTGCATCGACGACACGCGCGTACGTCTCGTCCACCTCCGCCGGGCTCGAGCACGCGAAGGCGAGCGACGTCTGGTTCCCGGTCGCGCGCGACCAGTCGGGGCGGAAGCTCCGGATGACCTGTTCCGTGTCGAACATCAGACGGAGCCCGTTCGGGAACGTCGCCTCGACGTGGTCGTCGCCCTCGGCGATCTCGACGCCGAGCAGTCGATAGAAGGCGCGCGTCCGCGCCAGGTCGGCCGAGACGATCCCGATCGCGTCCAACTGCGGCACAGCCCGGACGCTAACCGATAGCGTCGCGGGCATGCGCTACCGCCAGCTCGGCTCCAGCGACCTCCAGGTCTCCGAGATCAGCCTCGGCTCGTGGCTGACGTACGGCGGCGGCGTCGGGAGCGACCAGGCCGAGGCGTGCGTCGCGAAGGCGTTCGAGGTCGGCATCAATTTCATCGACACCGCGAACGTCTACGCCGGTGGCGCTGCCGAGGAGTTCCTCGGCCAGGTGCTCGCCGGCCGGCAACGCGACTCGTACGTGCTCGCGACGAAGGTCTTCTTCCCGATGCCGGACGGCGGCCGCGGGCTCTCGCGCGCGCAGATCGTCAAGCAGATGGACGCGTCGCTCGCACGGCTGCGCACCGACTACGTCGACCTGTACCAGTGCCATCGCTACGACTGGGACACGCCGCTCGAGGAGACGATGGATGCGCTCACCGAGGTCGTGCGGCAGGGCAAGGCCCGCTACATCGGCTTCAGTGAGTGGCCGGTGGACAAGATCGCCGAGGCTCTCGCGCTTCCGAACGTCGAGAAGTTCGTCTCCAGCCAGCCGCAGTACTCGATGCTCTGGCGCGGGCCCGAGCGCGACGTCATCCCGTTCTGCTCCGAGCACGGCATCTCGCAGATCGTCTGGTCGCCGCTCGCGCAGGGCGTCCTCACCGGCAAGTACAAGCCGGGCGAGCCGCCGCCGAAGGACAGCCGCGCGGCGGCGGAGAGCATGAACTACTTCTTCGACGACCGCCTGCGCGCAGACAAGCTGCTGGAGCAGGTGCAGGAGCTCGGGAAGGTGGCGAAGGATCTCGGCATCTCGACGGCGCAGCTCGCGCTCGCCTGGGTGCTGCGCGAGCCGAACGTCGCCTCCGCGATCATCGGCGCCTCGCGCCCGCAGCAGGTGGAGGACAACGCAGCCGCGAGCGGCGTCGACCTCGACGGCGCGACGCTCGCGCGCATCGACGAGATCCTCGAGGGCTCGATCGCGTACGAAGGCGCCGGCGAGCTAGTGATGTGGCCGGTGACGTTGCACGGTTCCCGGGTCGCGAGCACCAAGCGATGCAAGGACGCAGGGAGCGCCGATAGCAGCGGCTATCGGCGCGACTGAGGACGCCGCAGCGCGCAGCGTGATCGCGGGCCGGGGACCCTGCGAACGTTGCCGGTTACATCACGAAGGAACGACTTTGCCGGGGTTCAAGATCCCGTTGGGATCGAAGAGCTCCTTGATGCCGCGGTAGAGATCGAGCAGATCGGGATGCTCGCGGGCGAGGTAGCCGAGCTTGCCGTAGCCGATGCCGTGCTCGCCCGTGCAGGTGCCGCCGCGCGCGAGCGCGTCCTCGACGAGCGCGGTGTTCAGCGCCTCCGCCCGTCCAACCGACTCGGCGTCGGCGGGATCGAGCAGGAACGCGAGGTGGAAGTTGCCGTCGCCGACGTGGCCGACGATGCCGCCGCGGAGGCCAGACGCGTCGAGCGCCGCGCGGGCGTGCTCGATCGCCGGCGCCAGCTCGGAGAGCGGAACGGCGACATCGGTCGTCATCGCCTTCGATCCGGGAGCCAGTGCGAGGGACGCCATCAGCGCGCTGTGTCGCGCATCCCACATGCGTGCACGCGCAGTCGGGTCGGTCTCCGACTCGAACGCGGTTGCACCCTCGTCCTCGGCGAGCTCGCGCACCGTCTCGAGCTCACCGCCGAGCTCGATGAAGAGATACGGCGACTCCGGGAACGACGTCCCCTTGAACGCGTTCAGCGCGGCGATCGTCGTCGCGTCGAGGAGCTCGCAGCGCGTGACGAGGACACCAGCACCGATGATGGCGGCTGCGGCACGGCAAGCGGCCTCCACCGAGGGGAATGCGGCGCGCGCGACGATGATGCGCTCGGGGATCGGGTGCAGGCGCAGCGTCAGCTCCGTGATCACGCCGAGCGTTCCCTCCGATCCGACGAAGAGCTCGGTGAGGTTGTAGCCCGCTGAAGTCTTCACCGCTCGCGTCCCGGTGCGCACGACGCGGCCGTCGGCGAGCACGACCTCGAGCGCGAGCACGTGCGCGCGCATGCCGCCGTAGCGGACGGTCGTCGTCCCGCTCGCGTTCGTCGCCGCCATGCCGCCGAGCGTCGCGTCCGCGCCCGGGTCGACCGGGAACCAGAGGCCCTGCGGGCCTGCCGCCGCCTCCAGCTGCGACCGCGTCGCTCCCGCCTGCACGGTCGCGGTCAGGTCGTCGGGCCGCACGGCGACGATCCGGTTCATCCGCGTCAGGTCGAGGCTGATCCCGCCGTGCAGCGGGATCACGTGCCCCTCGAGGCTCGTGCCGGCGCCGAACGCGACGACGGGCACGCCGGCCGCGTTCGCGTGTGCGAGCACGGCCGACACCTCCGCCGTCGACTCGGCGAAGACGACGACGTCGGGACGGTGCGGCTCGTGGTAGCTGAGGTCGCCGGCGTGCTGGTCGAGCACCGACTCGACCACGCTCACACGGCTCTCGTCCGGAACGAGCCTCAGGAGCTCGGCACGGAGGTCGGCTGCGACCGCCACGCCGGCAAGCGTATGTCAGCTACCGGGACGCCTGAAGCCGTTCGTGCAGGTTCCCTTCGTCTCGGGGGTGATCGCGACGTTCGTCGCCTTGACGGTGAGGCCCTTGTCGGTGCTCGTTCCACGCACGAACGCGCACGTCTTCACCTTGATCGTGGAAGCCGCCACCGTGATCGTTCGCGTGAGCGACGTCTTCGACGACACGGTGACGGTCGTGGTGCGCGGCGCCGACGATCCGAACGACGTCCCCTTGACGGTCAGGGTCGAGCCGCTCACCTTCGTCACCGACCCGAATGCGAAGCCGAAGTTGGCGTTGCCGCCGAACCCGCCCGGCGGGCGCTGGCCGCCCGTCGGCGGCGTCGTGCCAGGCGGCCGGGTGCCGCCCGTGCGTCCGCCGCGGCGCGAAGCCGCTCGTGCACGAGCCCTTGACCGGTTGCGAGATCGTGATCCGCGTGGCCGCGACGACGCCCTTCGCGTTCCGCGCACCGGTCGCCATCACGCACGCGCCGACCTTCAGGCTCGACTTCGGCGCGGCTGCCTGCTCGGTGATCTTCGCCGAGCCGGCCGAGACGAGCGACTTGCCGGACGGGCTGAGCGTCGTCGTGATCGTGAACGTCGTGCCCTTGACCGAGACGACCGGGCCGAACAGGGAGCCCTGCACGGGCGCTGCCGCCGAGGCCGCGGGAACCAGAACGAGCGCGGCCGCCACCGCCGCAATGCCGCTACGAATCATCATCCACCTCCATTCGAGCTGCTACCCCCGCCGAAGCCGGTGGCGCCGCCGTTGCTGTTGCTGTTGCCGCTACCGGTGCCGCCGAACCCGGTCGCACCGCCGCTTCCGCCGCCGAAACCGCCGGCCCCGCCGAGCGAGATCGAGCTCGCGGCCACCGTGCCGTTCTTCTGCGTCGTGCCGCGCACGACGACCGAGTCGCCGGGTCGGACGTTCTTCACGGTCCCCGAGACGGTCCTCGTCACCTGCGACGCGGCCGACGTCGTCACCTTGATCGTGTTGCCGCTCGTGTCGGTGATGTAGAGGGTCGAGCCCTTGATCACCGTGACGGTGCCGATGGTCGCGCCGCCGCCGCGGAGAACGCCGAGCCTCCACCGCTTCGCGCCAGTCGCGCCGGTACGGAAGCGGGACGTGAATGCCGAGGCGGCTCCGTTCCTCGCGCCGCTCGCGCGGAAGCGGTCGAGCTCGAGCCGAGATGCTTCTGCGCCTCGGCGCCGCCGATGAACGCGCCGGCTCCGACGATGGCGACGGCGAGCGTGAGCGTGACGCGAGGCATCTTGCGCCGACGGGAGATCGCCAGCGCCTCGAGCTCGGCCGCGACGTCGTCGTCCGGCTCGTCGTCGGGCACCGGCAGGCTGGTGTCGATTGTGCTCATTCCATGCTCCTATTCGTAACGCAGTGCTTCGATGGGTCTGAGGGCCGCTGCGCGGTTGGCGGGATAGATGCCGAAGAAAAGCCCGACGGCGACGCCCACGCCGAGCGCAAGCAGCACCGAGTACAGCTGCACGACGGGCTGGACGCCGACGATCTTGAAGAAGCTTCCGACGAGGCCGGCAGCCACGCCGACGACGCCGCCGAAGATGGAGAGCAGCACGGCCTCGGTGAGGAACTGGCCGAGGATGTCACCGCGGCGCGCGCCGAGCGCCTTGCGGATCCCGATCTCGCGGGTCCGTTCCGTGACGGTGACGAGCATGATGTTCATCACGCCGATCCCGCCGACGAGCAGCGAGATGGCGGCCACCGCAGCGAGCAGCACCGTGAACACGTGGTTCGTCGACGCGGTGGTCTGCAACAGCGAGGCCTGGTTCTGCACGCGGAAGTTCGCCGTGCCGTTGGACGAGTGGTTCGGCGTGAGGATGTCGGTCGCCTCCGCTTCGGCTGCGTTCACCTGGCCGGAGGACTTCGCCTCCACGATGATCTGGCTGAGCCCGCCCGTGACGCCGGTGATGAGATCCTGCGTCGTCGTCAGCGGCGCGATGGCGATGTCGTCCTGGTCCTGGATGCCGTTCGAGCCCTTGGGCGTGAGGACGCCGACGACCTGGAAGCCGATGCCGTTCAGCTTGATCGTCTGGCCGAGCGGGTTCTGGCTGCCGAAGACGTTCTCGACCACGGTCTGCCCGAGCACGACGACACGCGCGTGCTCCGCCTCCTCCTGCGCGCGTGATGAACGTCCCCGCTTCGACCGGGGACTTGCGAGCCTCCTCGTACGACGGCGTCGTGCCGACGAACTGGCTCGGCGAGTAGCTCGCGGAGCCGAAGGTCGCGGTGACGCTCCCGTTCACGACCGGTGTCACCGACTTGATGTCCGGCGCCGCGTTCTGATCCTCGAGCGCCTTGACGTCCTTCGTCGTGAACTGCGTGAAGGAGCTCTGCGCACCGCCCGAGCCGCGGCCGAAGCTGAAGCCGGGCATGATCGAGACGACGTTCGTCCCGAGCGCCTCGATGCGCTGCTGCACCGCGGCGGAGGACCCGTTGCCGACGGCGACGAGGATGATGACGGCGGCGACGCCGATCGTGATGCCGAGCATCGTCAGCAGCGAGCGCAGCCGGTTCGCGAGGACGCCCTGCACCGCCATCCGGAGTGCTTCCGCAGCGGTCACGCGCTCATCACCACCGTCTTCGCCTCGTCGGACTCGATGAGGCCGTCGGCGATGTGGACGACGCGCTTCGCGTACGCGGCGACGTCGGGCTCGTGCGTGATCATCACGATCGTCCTGCCGCTCGCGTTGAGCCGGGCGAAGATCTGCATGACCTCCGCGCTCGCCGCGCTGTCGAGGTTGCCCGTCGGCTCGTCCGCGAGCACGATCGCCGGCTCGGTGACGATCGCGCGCGCGATCGCGACGCGCTGTTGCTGCCCGCCGGAGAGCTCCGAGGGCACGTGGTGCATGCGATCGGCGACGCCGACGGCCGCCAGAGCTTCCTCGGCGCGCCGCTTGCGCTCCGCCTTCGGTGCGCGCGCGTAGATGAGCGGCAGCTCGACGTTGCGCAACGCGCTCGTGCGCGGGATGAGGTTGTAGGCCTGGAAGACGAAGCCGATCTTCCGGTTGCGGACGAACGCAAGCTCGAACTCGTCGAGACGGCTGACGTCGAGCCCTTCGAGGAGATACCGCCCTTCGGTCGGGACGTCGAGGCAGCCGATGAGGTTCATGAGCGTCGACTTGCCGCTGCCGGACGCGCCCATGACGGCGATGAAGTCGCCGCGCTCGACGCGCAGATCGATGCCGCGCAACGCCTGCACGGCGATGTCGCCGGTGCCGTACGTCTTGGTGACGCGCTCGAGGACGAGCGTGGCGCGGCGCCGAGGGCGGCTCATCCGCCGAATCCACCACCGAAGAAGGCTGCGCCGCCGCCGCGACGGCCGGTTCCGGCTGTCGTGCTGGTCCCCGTGGTGCCGAACCCTGTGCTGCCGGTCGTGGCGAGAGAGACGGACGGGAGCACGACGCTCTCGTTCGCCTTCAGGCCGCTGAGGATGGCCGTGGACGAGTCGCCCTGGAGGCCGGCGACGACGGGCACGCTCACCTGCTTGCCGGCCTGGAGGACGGTGACGGTCGCGTCGGCCCCGCTCCCGCGCACGGCTGCGGTGGGGACGTGCAGGACGTTGTCGGCCTCGCCGACGACGACGTCGACGTTCCCCGTCATTCCGGACTTGAGGCCCGGCTCGCTGCGATCGAGCGCGAACGTGACGTTGTAGGTGACGACGCCGGAGGTGGACGTCGCCGTGCCTGCGATGGCGATGATGTGCGCCGCGAGCTCGACCGTCGGCAGCGCGTCGACGGTGACGGTCGCCGGCTGGCCGACGCGGAGCTTCGCCGTGTCGGTCTCGGCGAAGCCGGCGACGAGCTGCATGCCGTTGATGCCGGTGAGCGTGACGAGACCCGTCGACGAGCCGCTGCCCGAGGAGCCGCTGGCCGACGACGAGCTCGAGACGGCGGAGCTGCCGCCGCCCGACTCCGCCGTGCCGACGGTGCCGTTGACGGAGGCAACCGTCCCGGCGATCGGCGCGCGCAACTCCGTGTCCGAGACCGCCTTCTCCGCGGTCGTGACGTTGACCCGCGCGTTGACGACGCTCGCGTTCGCGGCAGCGAGCGCGGCGGCGGTCGGAGGCGCCTGCTTGACGGCGACGCCCACGCGCGCCGACTTCACCGAGAGCTCGTCGGACGACAGCGTCTGCGCGTCGCGCGCGGTGCTCGATGCGGCATTCAGCTTCGCGTTGCTCAGCGCGGAGCGGTCGGAGGCGATCTTCGCCTCGTCGGCCTGGATGGCCTTGGCGTCGTTCTGCAGACCCGTCAGCGCGGCCTGGTCGTTCGTGAGCGTGGTGTTGTCCTGACTGATCGCGTAGCTGTCGGCGTTCTGCGTCTTCTGCAGCGAGGTGAGCGAGGCCTGGTCGCTCTCGACCGCGGACTTGTCGTTCGCGACCGCGGCGGTGTACTGCGCGATCGCCGGGTTGTTGTGCGCGGTCTGCGCCGCGGTCAGGCTCGTCTGGTCGGCGGAAAGCTGGTTGTTGTCGGAGTTCTCCTGGGCCTGGAGGTCGAACTGGTGCTGCGAGTCGGACTGCTGCTTCGTCTGGTCGGCTGCGAGCTGCGTCTTGTCGTTCGCGATCGCGGCGTTCGCCGCGTCCTCCGTCGCGTACGTCGCGCGATCCTTCGACTGCTGGTAGAGGTCGACCTTCTCCTGGCCCTGATCGGTGCGGAGCGAGCTCGTCGACTGCGCGACGGACGCAGCGGACTGCCTGCGCATCCTGTCTCTGCGTCGCCTTCGCGTTCGCGAGCGCGTCCTTCGCCTGCGTGACCGAGAGGGCGTCCTGCTTTCGCTGCTGCGCGGTCTCGCCCGTGAGCGTCTCCTCGTACTGCGCCTGCGCGGTCGCGAGCGACGCCTGCGCCTGCTGCAACGCCTGCTGCGGCGGTGGTGGAGTCGATGCGGCCGAGGAGCTGACCCTGGGTCACGCGCTGCCCGGGCTTGACGTCGATCGAGGTGATCGTCCCCGCGCCGGTGAATCCGACGTTCAGCTCCTTCGCAGCCTGCAGCGTGCCGGTCGCCGAGGTGGTCGAGAGGACGACGCCGCGCGTCACCGTCGCCGTGCGAACGGCGGCTGCGGGGGTGCTCGTCCCGGCGACGACGAAGTAGGAGCCGATGCCCGCACCGATGAGCGCTGCGCCCAGGACCCCGTTCAGGAGGCCGAGGCTGCGGAACGCACGCGGGATGGCCCTACGGCCGCGGACGGCTGGCAATCGGCTGGTGATGACGTTCATTGCGTGCTCCTTCGCGGGGGCGAGTTCCACTGCGGACGGTGCACGAAGTGCGTATGAACCAGATGAGAACCCCGACCGGGCCTCGATTCTTAGAAACTTCTGAGTCCGTTCTTAATCGCGCCTGATGGTGTCTATCCATGCGGGACGGCGGGCTCCCCTACCTCCTCTCGAGCGTCGGCCATCCTCGCGATCTCGCGATCAAGCTCGCGCGCCTCTACCAGCGCGACCGGTGGCGGTTCTCTCCGCGCCGTCTCGACCGGCTCGTCGACGCGGTGCCTCTCGACCGGCCGATCTTCCTGCTCGGCGTCGCCGGCTGCGGTGGGACGCTGATCGGCCGCTCACTGCGCCGCAACCCCCGCGTCGTATCGATGTCAGGCGCCTCCGACGCGTGGACGGGCATCGACGAGCTAGGCGTCGTGCGGAACCGCATGCCGTCGCTGCCCCAGTCCCTCTGGGGCAACAAGTACCGCGCCGACATCGACGACCCCCTCCAGGGGACGACGCACTTCTTCGCCTCGGACGACCTGCTCCCGACCTACCGCAAGACCGAGCTGGACGCGACCGCCGAGGACGCTCGCCGGCTCACCCGCCTTCTCCGCGAGCACGTCGCCGTCTACGCACACGATCCCGTTCGCGCCCGCTTCCTGGACAAGACGCACACGAACACCGTGAAGCTTCCCCTGCTCGCCGAGCTGCTCGCGGCGCACGACCCGCGCTTCGTCCTCGTCGTCCGCAGCCCGTACGCATGCTGCCCGTGGCTGGTCCGCAAGAAGCCGCCGTCGTTCCGCGTGCCGCTCACCTGGGAGCGCCGGCTGGAGCTCGCCGCCGAGCACTGGGCGAACACGTACGGAACCGCACTCGAGGACGCGACGCGCGTGGCGAACGTCACCGTTGTGCGCTTCGAGGATTGGCTCGCCGACCCCGAGGCCGGCACGCGGAGCCTGTGCGCGGCGCTCGGCCTCGACTTCGACGAGGCGATGGTCCCGCACAGCGGCCAGCGCCTTCCCTTCGCGACGCTCCCGAGCGACCGCAAGTGGTACCCGATCTACCGGGACTCGCGGGCGGACGGGCTCACTCCGTCCGACGTCGCGATCATCGACCGGCGCTGCGGCGAGCTCGCCGCCCGCCTCGGCTACTCGCCGCCCGTTGAAGGCGTCCGAGCAGGCAGCACGGAGTCTGCGAGCCCGTACTCGACCGCCTCCTCCGGAGAGAGGAACCGGTCGCGGTCGATGTCGACCATGACCTGCTCGACGTCCTTGCCGGAGTGACGCGCAATGATCTCCGCGTACTTGTGCGTGAGCGCAAGGATCTCGCGCGCGGCGATCTGGATGTCGGCCGGCGTGCCGCGGAAGCCACCCGACCCCTGATGGATCATCACCTTCGCGTTCGGAAGCACGTGGCGCTTGCCGGCCGCACCTGACGCGAGCACGAGCGCGCCGGCGGACATCGCCATGCCGATGCCGTACGTACAGACGTCCGGCTTGACGAACTGCATCGCGTCGTAGATGGCGAACCCCGCGTAGGCGTCGCCGCCGGGCGAGTTGACGTACAGGTGGATGTCCGCATCCGGGTCCTCCGCCTCGAGGAAGAGGAGCTGCGCGACGATGAGGTTCGCCGACTGCTCCGAGACCTCGGTGCCGAGGAAGACGATCCGCTCCCGCAGGAGCCGCGAGAAGATGTCGAACGAGCGCTCGAAGCGCCCGTCCGACTCCACCACCATTGGCACGAGTGCCGCCACGTCGTCTATAATACGCAACCATGGAGTTGCGTGTTGAGACGAGAGGTCGTCTTCCCCGCCGAGCCGGACGAGGTCTGGGAGGCGCTGACCGACCCGGAGCGGCTCGAGGAGTGGTTCGCGACCGAGGCCGAGCTCGACGCCGGTGCCCGGGCGGCGAAGGCGTCTTCCGCTGGGGCGACGGCGAGGAGCGCCGTGCGGTCGTGCGCGAGGCCGAGCCGGAGGAGCGGCTCGTGCTCGACTGGGACGACGGCGGCGAGGTCGTGCTCGAGCTGGAGGAGGTCGAGGGCGGCACGCGCGTCCAGGTCACCGAGACCTCGCCGGACTTCGCCGCGGCCCTCGAGCTGCACGCCCTCGCGTGGGCACCCGTTCCGTAGATCGCGTCTTCGACGCGCTCGGGGATCCGGGGCGGCGCGCGCTCGTCGCCTCCGTGGCGGACCGCGGCACCGCCACGGCCACCGAGCTGGCGGCGGAGCTGCCGGTGACGCGGCAGGCGGTGGCGAAGCAGCTCGGCGCGCTCGCCGACGCCGGCCTTCTGCGCGCGACGCGGGTCGGCCGCGAGACGCGCTACGCGGTCACGCCGCAGCCGCTCGGCGACGCTGCCGCCTGGCTCGTCGAGATGGGCGGGCGCTGGGACGAGCGCCTCGCCGCGCTCGGTCGGTCCCTGGCTAGGGCCCGAGCCGCTCGATAATCCAGGCGCCGCCGTCGCGGCGGTACCGGAAGCGGTCGTGCAGCCGGCTCTCCCGGTGCTGCCAGAACTCCCACGCGTCCGGCACGAGCCGGAAGCCGCCCCACCATTCCGGCCGCGCCGGCTCCCCCTCCAGCTCGGCCACTCGCCGTTCGAGCCAGTCGCGCGACTCGACCGGCCGGCTCTGCGGGGAGGCGACCGCCGACAGGCGCGCGTCGAGCGGCCGCGCGGCGAAGTACGCATCGGATTCCGCGGCTGACACGGGGGCCACCGCGCCCTCGACGCGCACCTGCCGCCCGAGCGGATCCCAGAAGAAGAGCAGCGCGGCGCGAGGGTTCTCCTCCAGCTCGCGCCCCTTGCGGCTCGGGTAGTGCGAGTAGAAGACGATCCCGTCCTCGTCTGCGCGCTTCATGAGCACCATGCGCACCGACGGCCTTCCCGCCGCGTCCGCGGTCGCAAGCGCCATCGCCTCGGGTGCGCGCACGACCGGCCGCGCCTCCTCGAACCAGCGCTCGAACTGCGCCAGCGGATCGGGCGCGAGATCGGCGCGGCTCAGCGGCGTTTCCCGCGCACTCAAAGCCTACGGCTCCTGGTCACATGCGATGTGAAGAAGGCCGACTGGCTCCGTGGTCATTCACGTGAGGCTACGGGAAACTCCCGTCGCGGCGGCCTCGCCCGAGCAGGTACACCTGGTTCATGGCCACGATCGACGAGATCGCCACCGACGTCATCCTGCGCGACGGCTCCACCCTGCGGCTCCGCCCGCCGCTCGCAGAGGACGCCGACGCGATCCTGGCGTTCTTCGAGAGCCTCTCCGACCGCAGCCGCTACCTCCGCTTCCACGGCTTCCCGGCGCTCGGCCCGAAGCTCATCGCGCCGTTCCTCGATCCGGACTGGGAGGAGCGCGGCGCGCTCGCCGGCTGGATCGACGGCCGTGTGGTCGCGCTCGGGAACTTCGTCCGCCTCCGCGACCCGCGACGGGCGGAGGCCGCGTTCACCGTCGCAGACGACTTCCAGGGCCGCGGGATCGGCACGCGCCTCCTCGAGCAGCTCGCTTCCCTCGCCTCGAGCGCGGGCATCGAGCGCTTCGTCGCGGAAGTGATGCCCGACAACCGCAACATGCTCGTCGTCTTCCGCGATGCAGGCTTCGACGTAACGCGCGAGCTCGAAGGGGGATCGGTCGAGGTGCACTTCCCGATCGCGCCGACCGCGCGCTATCGCGAGCAGGTGGCCGAGCGAGACCACGTCGCCGTCCGCGCGTCGCTCCAGCCCTTCTTCGATCCGTCGTGCGTCGCCGTCATCGGCGCGTCGGCGCGCCGCGGCTCCATCGGCGGCGAGCTCTTCCGCAACGTCCTCGCGGCGGACTTCACCGGCGCCGCGTATCCGGTCAATCGCGGCGGCGACGCGGTCGCGGGCGTGCGCGGCTACGCGCGAGTCGCAGACATCCCCGACACCGTCGATCTGGTCGTCATCTGCCTGCCGGGAGAGCACGTGCTCGACGCGGCGCAGGAAGCGCTCGAGGCCGGGGTGCGCGCGCTCGTCGTCATCTCGGCCGGCTTTGCCGAGATCGGGGCGGAGGGCCGCGTGCGCCAGGAGCAGCTGCTCGAGCTCGTCCGTGCGCACGGCGCGCGGATGATCGGCCCGAACTGCCTCGGCATCTCGTCCGCTTCGACGAGGCTCAACGCCACCTTCGCGCCACGCGCGTTCCCGCCCGGGAAGATCGGCTTCTCGTCGCAGAGCGGCGCGCTCGGTCTCGCGGTGCTCGAGCACGGCGAGAAGCGCGGCCTCGGCCTGTCCTCATTCGTCTCGATCGGCAACAAGGCGGACGTCTCTTCGAACGACCTTCTCGAGTGGTGGGCGGAGGATGCGAGCACCGAGCTCGTGATGCTCTATCTCGAGTCGTTCGGCAATCCTCGGGCGTTCGCGCGCATCGCGCGCCGCGTTGCGCGCAAGAAGCCGGTGCTCGCGATGAAGAGCGGCACGACGCGGGCCGGCATCAAGGCCGCAAGCTCGCACACGGCAGCGCTCGCCGGCTCGGAGGCGGCCGTCGACGCGCTCTTCCGGCAGGCGGGCGTCATCCGCACGCAGACGCTCGACGAGCTCGTCGACGTCGCCGCGCTCCTTTCCGACCAGCCCGTCCCGCGCGGGCGGCGAGTCGCGCTCGTCACGAACGCGGGCGGCCTCGGAATCCTCTGCGCCGACGCGTGCGAGGCCTCCGGGCTCGAGCTTCCGTCGCTCGCCGAGGAGACGTTGCGCACCCTGCACGACGTGATGCCTCTCGAGGGCAGCGCGGCGAACCCGGTCGACATCCTCGGCTCGGCGAATGCGAAGACGTTCGCCGACGTGTTGCCCGTCGTGCTCGGCGACCCCGGGATCGACGCGCTCATCGTCCTCTTCGTCCCGACCGTCGGCGTCTCCGAAGACGACGTCGGCGCTGCGATCAGCCGCGCCGCGGCCGGCGCGGACGACAAGCCCGTGCTGTGCGCATTCCTGTCCGCCAAGGGGGCGCCCGCGACGTTGCGCAGCGCGGCTCCCGTGCCCGCCTTCTCGTATCCCGAAGCCGCAGCCCGCGCGCTCAGCCGTGCTGCCGAGCGCAGCGACTGGCTGCGACGGCCGGCGGGCACCGTTCCCGACCTCACCGTCGACCGCGAGACGGCCGAGGCCGTCGTCGCCGAAGCGCTCGCGCTCGCCGACGACGCGTGGCTCGAGCCGGCACAGGCCCGCCGCCTCCTCGAGGCATATGGACTTCCGGTCGTCCCCGAACGTGTGGTCGACTCGGCGGACGCCGCGGTTGCCGCCGCTGCGGAGCTCGGCTTCCCCGTGGTCGTGAAGAGCGCCGCCGCAGGCGCGCACAAGACGGAGTCGGGCGGCATCGCACTGAACCTCGTAGACGAGACGGAGGTGCGCACCGCAGTCGAACGGATCGGCGTGCCGGTGCTCGTGCAGCCGATGGTGCGCGGCGGCGCCGAGCTGCTCGCCGGCGCCGTCCAGGATCCGGTCTTCGGGCCGCTCGTGGCGTTCGGGCCCGGAGGCGTCTTCGCAGAGCTCATCGGCCAGGCGCAGTTCCGCCTCGCGCCGCTCACCGACCTCGACGCCCGCGAGCTCGTGCGCGCAGGCAAGGCAGGACGGCTCGTCGCCGGCTTCCGCGGCGCACCGCCCGCCGACGAGGATGCGCTCGTCGACCTTCTCGTCCGCCTCTCGCGGCTCGCCGAGGACATTCCCGAGATGGCCGAGCTCGATCTCAACCCGGTGCTCGCCCTCTCCGACCGCTGCATCGCCGTCGACGCCCGCGTCCGCGTGGCACGGCAGGCGCCGCAGCGGCGCGCAAAGTCCTGGTAAGCCGAAGGCCGACTCTCGCCGGCCTTTGACTGGTGGATGCGCCGGAGCTTCGTGAAGCCCGGGCTATGTGCCTCCAGCCTCGCTCCGCCGGCGACGCCGTCCATCCGGGATTCCACGTATGAGCTCAGGGGACTCCTTCGGATACGGTCACGGCATGCACGCATTCGGAGTCGGATCCGTCGTCGAGAAACTGCGTGCCGCAGGCGGCGGCTACGAGATCGTCCACGAGTCCGTCGGCATCGAGCTCGGCGTCTACGTGCTCGTCGCGCCCGAGCCGGACCGGCAGCAACCGCACGAGGACGACGAGATCTACGTCGTGCTCGACGGCTCAGGCACGCTCGACGTCGAAGGCAAGAGCGTGCCTGTGAAGGTCGGCGACGCCGTCTTCGTCGAAGCGGGTGCGGACCACCGCTTCAGCGCGTACGAGCAGCTGGCCGTGCTCGTGCTATTCGAGCGCAAGCGCTGAGCGAACGCCCCGCGCGATCTCGAGGTCTTCGCGCGCCGCGACGACGAACGTCCTGACCACGGCGCTGTTGGACGAGATCTCCGCGTCGAGCTCGGGCGCCTGCGTTGCGGGCGCGATCCACGCCGACGCCGAGGAAGCCAAGGCCGTCGGCCGCGCGGGCACGAATCGGCGCAGACCGCTCGCCGACCCCGCCGGTGAACACGAGCACGTCGAGACCGCCGAGTGCGGCCGCCATCGCGGCGATCTCTCCGCGCAGGCGGTGGAGATAGACCTCGACCGCGAGACTCGCGTCCTCGTCGCCGGCCGCCTCCGCCTCGAGCACGGCCTTCATGTCGGCGGTGCCGGCGAGCCCGACGAGCCCGGACCGGTACTCGAGCGCCGAACCGAGCTCGGACGGCCCCATGCCCATGTGCTCCTCGAGCCAGAGGATGAGCCCGGGGTCGACGCTGCCGGACCGCGTGGCCATCACGAGGCCGTCGAGCGGCGTGAAGCCCATCGTCGTGTCGACCGAGACGCCGCTGAGCACCGCCGCGAGCGACGCGCCCGCGCCGAGGTGGCAGGTGACGACGCGCAGGCCGTCGACCGGGACGCCGGCGAGCTCGGCCGCGCGGCGCGAGGCATACGCATGCGAGAGGCCGTGGAAGCCGAAGCGGCGCAGGTTCCAGCGCCGCCGCCACTCGTGCGGCAGCGCGTACGTCGACGCGGCCGCCGGGATGCGCGCGTGAAACGCCGTGTCGAAGCACGCGACCGCGGGCACGCCCAGGCAGCGCCTTGCGGACGAGCTCGAGGCCGCGGAGCGACTTCGGCTGGTGCAGCGGAGCGAGGTCGGTGAGCGCCTCCAGCCGCCGCACGACGTCGTCGTCGATGACGACGGGCTCGACGAACTCGGTCCCGCCGTGCACGATGCGGTGCCCGACCGCGTCGATCCCCTCGAGCGCGTCGAGGTCGACGTCGTTCGCCACGAGCTCGTCCCCGTCGAGCACCGAGAGCTTGAGGCTGCTCGATCCCGCGTTGACGACGAGAATTCTCAGTGCGACCAGACCCAGTCGCGCACAGCGGGCTGATCCTCGCCCTCGCTGCGCGTGTACGCGCGGCACTGCACGCGCTCGTCCTCCATCCGCTGGCGTAGCGCAGCCGCATGCGAGCCGAGCGAGGGGACGCGATCGATCACGTCCATGACGAGATGGAACCGGTCGAGGTCGTTGAGCATGACCATGTCGAACGGCGTCGTCGTCGTGCCCTCTTCCTTGTAGCCGCGGACGTGGATGTTCGCGTGGTTCGTCCGGCGGTATGTCAGTCGGTGGATGAGCCACGGGTAGCCGTGGAATGCGAAGACGACCGGCTTGTCGGCGGTGAAGAGCGTGTCGAACTCGCTGTCGGAGAGCCCGTGCGGATGCTCCGTGTCGGGCTGCAGGCGCATCAGGTCGACGACGTTGACGAAGCGCACGCGCAGGTCGGGGAGCTCCGTGCGCAGGATGTCGACGGCGGCGAGCGCCTCCAGTGTCGGGACGTCGCCGCAGCACGCCACGACGACGTCCGGATCGCCATCGTCGTTGGACGCCCACTCCCAGATGCCGATGCCGCGCGCGCAGTGGAGGACCGCGTCCTCCATCGACAGATAGTTCAGCGCCGGCTGCTTGCCCGCGACGATGACGTTCACGTAGTGCCTGCTGCGCAGGCAGTGGTCGGCGATCGAGAGAAGCGTGTTCGCATCCGGCGGCAGGTAGACGCGGATGATCTCCGCCTTCTTGTTCACGACGTGGTCGATGAAGCCCGGGTCCTGATGCGAGAAGCCGTTGTGATCCTGCCGCCACACGTGCGACGAGAGGAGGTAGTTGAGCGAGGCGATCGGCGGCCGCCATTGAATCTCGCGCGTCGTCTTCAGCCACTTGGCGTGCTGGTTGAACATCGAGTCGATGATGTGGATGAACGCCTCGTAGCAGTTGAAGAGCCCGTGCCTGCCGGTGAGCAGGTAGCCCTCGAGCCAGCCCTGGCACTGGTGCTCGGACAGCACCTCCATCACGCGCCCGGCCCGCGCGAGATGGTCGTCGCCCGGCAGCGACTCCGCCTCCCACTGGCGGTCGGTCACCTCGAAGACGGCGCCGAGCCGGTTCGACTCGGTCTCGTCCGGGCCGAAGAGCCGGAAGTGCGCCGGGTTCAGCCGGATGACGTCGCGCAGATACGTGCCGAGGACGCGCGTCGCCTCGCTGAACGTCGTCGCCGGCGCCGGAACCTCGACCGCGTAGTCGCGGAAGTCCGGAAGGACGAGATCCTGGAGCAGCAACCCGCCGTTCGCGTGCGGGTTCGCGCTCATACGGCGGTCGCCCTTCGGCGGCAGGCCCGCCAGCTCGGCGACCAGCGCTCCGTGGTCGTCGAACAGCTCCTCCGGGCGGTAGCTGCGCAGCCACGACTCGAGCTGGTGCAGATGCTCCGGATTCGTCCGCAGCTCCGCGAGCGGCACCTGGTGCGACCGCCACGTCCCCTCGGTGGCGAGGCCGTCGACGGTCTTCGGCCCCGTCCAGCCCTTGGGCGTCCGGAGCACGATCACCGGCCACCGCGGCCGCTCGGTCACGCCATCCACGCGTGCGGCGCGCTGCGCGGCCGCGATCTCCTCCACCGCCCTCTCGAGCACCGCCGCCATGCGCTGGTGGGCTTCCTCCGGGTCGGCGGAGTCGACCCAGTGCACCGTGTGGCCGCAGCCTTCGAGCAGCGACGTCAGCTCGTCGTCGCCGATGCGCGCGAGCACGGTCGGGTTCGCGATCTTGTAGCCGTTCAGGTGCAGGATCGGCAGCACGGCTCCGTCCGTCACCGGATTGAGGAACTTGTTCGAGTGCCACGCGGTCGCGAGCGGCCCCGTCTCGGCCTCGCCGTCGCCGACGATGCAGCAGACGAGCAGGTCGGGGTTGTCGAAGGCCGCGCCGTACGCGTGCGAGAGCGCGTAGCCGAGCTCGCCGCCCTCGTGGATCGACCCTGGCGTCTCCGGCGCGACGTGCGACGGAATGCCGCCCGGGAACGAGAACTGCCGGAAGAGCTTGCGCAGCCCCTCCTCGTCGCGCGTGATGTCCGGGTACACCTCGGTGTAGGTGCCCTCGAGATAGGCGTTCGCGACGGCGGCGGGGCCGCCGTGGCCCGGCCCCATGACGTAGATCGCGTCGAGGTCCCAGTTGCGGATCGCGCGGTTCATGTGCGCGTAGACGAAGTTGAGCCCCGGCGTCGTCCCCCAGTGGCCGAGCAGGCGCGCCTTCACGTGCTCCGCCAGCAGCGGCTCGCGCAGGAGCGGGTTGTCGAGCAGGTAGATCTGGCCGACGGACACGTAGTTGGCCGCGCGCCAGTACGCGTCGACGAGCCGGAGCTCTTCGGCCGAGAGCGGCTGCACGTCCGTCGATGCCACGGTCGCCGTCAGCCTAGTCGGCCCTGTGCCAGGCGAAGACGCTGTCGGCGACCCGCGGCTTTCCGTCGAGGAGGTCTCGCCACTCCGTCGCCGCCTGCCAGACGGAGGCCTCGCCCGCGATCTGCTCCACGATGTGGTCCGCTTCGGGCCCTTCGAAGACGAACAGGGCCTCATGCTCAGTGAGGAAGACGCAATGCCCGTCGAGCGGGCTGTCCGCGAGACGGAACGGCGGCCCGGCCTCGACCAGGCGTGCGGCGGTCTCGTACGCGCCCGGGCGGAGCGGTACCACCACAGCGACCCTGCTCATACGGCCAGGTGTGTCGCAGTCAGGCGGCCGAGCCGCTCCGCGAGCTCGCTGAGGACGCCGACGCCGTCCACGCTTCCGATGCGCAGCGGGCCGCCGACCGCCAGGTCGAGCACGAGTGCCGGCCGGCCGCCGATCCGCTCGGTGCTGTCGCGGGCGACGTGGACGGACTCGATGTCCTCGTAGAAGACGCGGTGGGTCCGCCTGCCCTCGAACCGGAGCCCGGCGGGCTCGAGCTCGAGCTTGCCGACACGCGGGGAACGGCTCGAGTCGCTCCAGATGACCGCAAAGCTCTCCATAGAGCAATGGTCGTCCTTGGAGCGAGGGGCAGCATCCGTAACCCCTCTGAGCGGCTACTCGGGAAAGCCGCAGAGCGGCGGTCAGGCAGGGTCTTCGCCCTGTTCCAGCAGGCCCTGCCCGAGGGCGTAGCGCACGAGCTCGGCCCGGGTGGTCAGCCGGAGCTTCTGCATGATGTGCGCGCGGTGCGTCTCGGCGGTTCGCACCGAGATGTACAGCATCTTCGCGATCTCCTGGTTCGTATGGCCGAGAGCGAGCAGCCGGAGCACCTCGCGCTCGCGATCGGACAGCGGGTCGGCGGCGGCGCGGGCATCGGCCTCCGACTCGGCTGCCGCGAGCCGGGCGCCGAGCGTCGGGTGGACGTACCGGCCGCCCGCCGCGACCTCCCGCACGGCGGCGACGAGCTCGCTGTCGGCCGCCTCCTTCAGGAGGTAGCCGGTCGACCCGACCGAGAACGCCTCGCGCACGTAGCTCGGGTCGTCCTGCATGGAGAGCACGAGGACCGCGGCCTTCGGAGCCGCCTCGAGGATCTCGCGAATGGCCTCCAGGCCGCTGCGGCCGGGCATGACGACATCGAGGAGCACCACGTCGGGCTTGTGCAGCCGCGCCAGGCGGATCGCCTCCTCCGCATTGCCGCCCTCGTCCTCGACGGTGATGTCCTCCTCAGCCTCGAGCAGCAGGCGCAAGCCCGAGCGAACGAGCGCATGGTCGTCGATGATCACCACGCGAATCACGGAACCGGCACCTCCGCCACGAACGTCGTGCCGGCGCCCGGACGCGACTCGATGGTGAGCCGGCCGCCGACGAGAGCAACCCTCTCACGCATACCTATCAGGCCTAGACCATCGTCGCGCGTCTTGGCAGGGTCGAAACCGACGCCGTCGTCCTCGACGATGGCCGTCACAGCGTCGGGCTTGCGACCGAGGACGATGCTGACGCTGCCGGCGCGGGCGTGCTTGACGATGTTCGTGAGGCACTCCTGCACGATCCGGTAGAGCGCCGTCTCGATCTCGGGCGCGAGCCGTTCTGCAGGCAACGCCGACTCGAAGCCGACGGCGATGCCGGTCTGTTCGGCGAAGCTCTCGGTCAGCCGCTCGACCGCGGCTGCGAGCCCGAAGTCGTCGAGTGCCTTCGGACGAAGCTCGACCGCGAGCTGGCGCACGTCCTGCAGCGTCGAGCGGACGAGATCGCGCACCTCGGCGACGGCGGCGCGCATCTCGGTCTCCCCTCCGGCCTCCTCGACCGTCCGCAGCCCGAGCAGGATGGACGTGAGCGCCTGACCGGTCTCGTCGTGCAGCTCGCGCGCGAGGCGGCGGCGCTCCTGCTCCTGCGCGGCGACGACCCGCCGCAGCGCGTCGCTCGCCACGCGGCGCGACAGATCCACCGCAACGGAGGCGCGCTGCGCGAACACCTCTGCGAGCCGGACGTCCTCGGCGGTGAAGCGGGGGTCGGCTCCCTGCTTGTCCTGTGCGGTGATGACGCCGATCGCTTCGCCGCGCAGAACGAGCGGCACGTACAACGCCGTGCTCATCTTCAGGCGGCGCGCCGTCTCCTGGTCGATCTCCGGGTCGTCGAGGACAGAGTCGATCCGCTCGCTGCGCTTGCGCTCGAGCACCCGCATCGTCTTCGAGCGTGCCGGGATCGACACTCCGTGCACGCTCTCTGCTTCCGGTCCTGCCGCAGCCTCGATGCGAAGCCCGTCGCCGTACGGAAGCGCGATGGTGACGCTGTCGGCGGCGATCAGCGCCCGCAGCCGGCTGGCGACGATCTCGAGCAGCGGACCGAGCTCGAGCTCGGAGACGAGCGCGGCGGCGACGTCGTTCAGCGACTCGAGCTGCGTCGACCAGCGCGTTGCGGACTCGTACAGCCGCGCGTTCTCGATCGCCACCGCAGCCTGCGACGCGAGCAGCGTGGCGGTCTCCTCGTCCTCCTCCGTGAAGTCGCCGCTCTCCTTCTCGGTCAGTAGAGGTTGCCGTAGGCGATGCCGCGTAGCGCGACCGGGACGCCGAGGAAGGACCGCATGGGGGGATGCCCGGGCGGAAAGCCGACGGAGCGGGGATCCTCGGAGAGGTCGTGCAGGCGCAGCGGGGAGGCGTCGCGGATGAGGACGCCGAGAATCCCGCGTCCCGTGGGCAGGTCGCCGATGGCTGCGTGTGTCTCCGAGTCGATGCCGGTGGTGAGGAAGCGTTCCAGCCGCGAGCCGGTGGGGTCGAGGACGCCGAGCGCGGCGTACTTCGCCTGGGTCAGCGACGACGCCGTCTCGACGAGCTTCTGGAGGACGGCGTCGAGCGACAGCTCCGAGCTGAGCGCGATGCCGGCCTCAATGAGGGCCCGCATTCTTTCCTGGGCGGCCGTGGCCACCATCGCGTCAGAGGTTGGCACGAAGATCAGCCGGTCTCAAGGTTCCGGTGCCGAGCTCCGCGCTCGCCGGGACGAGCTCGCGGACGACGCGGAGCACGAGCTCCGGCTCGTCGCTCAGCGGGCTGAGGAGCTTGTTGCCCTTGAGCAGGGCGCGCCCGCGCGGTGCGGCGTGCACGGCCAGGTCGCGCTCGGCGTAGCCCCGCTCGCGCAGGAGTGCGTTCGCAGCCTCGATCGCGTCGGTTGCGTCCGCTGCCACAAGGCCACGCTAACGGAAGAGATCGCGCTCCGGCGGGACCGGGATGTCGGTGGCCAGGCCGTCGCCACGGACGTCGAGTCCCCGGACGATCGTCACCGGGACGCGGGCGAGCTTGCCGGAGACGAGATGCGCCGCCGACGCGATCTCGTCCGCGACCGCAATGACGGTGTTCTGCAGCTCGTAGCCGATCGGATCGCGCTCGCCCGCGAGGTCTTGGAGCGCGATGACGCCGGCTGCGCCGATGGCGACGTCGACCGTGCCCTGCCGCCACGGACGACCGAACGAGTCGGTGACGATCACGCCGACTTCGCGGCCCGTCCGTTCGCGCAGCTCCTCGCGGATGCGCGCCGCAGTTCGGTCCGGATCCAATGGAAGCAGGACGAGCGATCCCGGCTCCGGAGCATTGGATGCGTCGACGCCGGCCGACGCGCAGATGAATCCGTGACTCGTCTCGCAGATGACGAGCGGCGGGCGGACACGGATGATGCTCTTCGCCTCGCGCAGGATGACCTCGATCCGCCGCGCGGCGTCGCCCTCCTCGCCCGCGATCTCGACGGCACGCGGCGAGGGCTCGATGCCGTCCAGGCGCACGATCCGTCCCTCGATCTTCGAGATCGCCTTTTGCGCGATGACGACGACGTCGCCGTCCTCGAGCTCCACGCGCTCGAGGATGAGCGCCACGAGGTCGTCGCACTCCTCGAGCTCGGGGATGCCTGTGACGGGGAGGATCGAGACGCCGGTCACAGGCCGACGATGCGGACGCCGGCGTGACCCTTGTAGCGGCGATTGAGGTTGACGATCACCGCGGTCATTCCTTCGAGCGCGCGGGCGCTCGTGAGCGGCCCCGCATCGAGGGCGCGACCCGAGACGACCTTCGACGCGAGCTCGAGGGCCAGATCCTTCGCCAGTGAATCGTCGCCACAGACGAGCGCGTCGCCGTCGGCCTTGCCGCCGGCGAGCGACACGGCCGCGAGCGAGTGCAGGCCGGCGGCGACCGGCGCGCGCAGCACATCCTGCGTGCGCTCCGCGATCGAGCGATCGTCCTGCGTCGGATGAACACCGGACTTCGTGAAGCGCAGCTCGCTCGCGACGCTGAGGACGGGCGTCTCCCCGATCGCGTCCGCGAGCTCGGCAGCGGTCGGAATCGCGGCCTCCGCCTTCACAGCGAGCACGACGATGTCGACGCCGCGAACCGCGTCGACGTTCGTCGCGCCGCCGGCGGCGCCGGCCTGCGATGCCTTCGACCGCGCGCGTTCGACGTCGCGCGAGCCAATGACGACGTGATCTCCCGCTTCTGCCAGGCGTTGCGCCAGCGCGAGGCCGAAGTCGCCCGTTCCCCCGACAACGGCGACTCTCATGCCGGCACCGCACCGAGCGCGGCCTCGGCGAGGCGCCGCCGTGCGTCGCCGTCCACCATGAGCGTGCGCGCAACGATCGGCCGAACGTCGCCGAGCCCGTCGAGGTCGCCGGCATCGGCCTCGTCGACGACGAGTGCGTCGATCAGTCCCTCGTAACACCTTGCAACGTGCGCGGGTGACGTTCCGCCCGCGAGACGCGCGAGCATGCGGTCGGCCGGGCCCTTCACCGCGCGCCCCGCGATGAGCGGGCTCACCGCAACGCACGGGACGGTGCGGGCGGCGAGCGCGTCGCGGATCTCGGCGACAGCGAGGATCGGAGCGATCGAGACGTACGGATTGCTCGGAGCGAGAAGCAGCAGGTCTGCATGCGCCAGCGCTTCCAGAACGCCCGGAGCCGGCGCCGCAGTCTCCGCGCCCTCGAAGCGCAGCGCGTCCACCTCGTCGCGGTGGCCGCGCGACACGAACCATTCCTGGAACTGGAACTCTCCAGCCGCCGTCCTGATCCAGGTGCGCAGGCGGTCGTCGGTCGCGGGCAGCAGCCTCGCGCCGACGCCGAGCTCATTCGCGAGCCGTGCAGTGACACGCGAGAGCGGCTCGCCGGCCCGCAACGCCTGCGTGCGCACGAGATGGACTCCGAGGTCGAGATCGCCGAGCCGGAACCAGGTCTCGCCGCGCAACGCGTCAACGGTCTCGAGCACGCGCCACGTCTCGCCCGCGCGTCCCCAGCCACGCTCCTCGTCGTTGAGGCCGGCGAGCGCGTACAGGATCGAGTCGAGGTCGGGCGACACGTGCAGGCCGAGCACCTCGACGTCGTCACCGACGTTGCCGACAACCGTGACGCCGTCGGCCGGAACGGCGCCGACGACGCCCTGGACGAAGCGCGCGCCGCCGACGCCGCCGGAGAGGACGACGACTGTCACTGCGCCGTCCCGGCGGAGAGCGCGGCGAGAGCAGCCTGTGTCCGCGGGCCGCACCGGAGCTGCAACCGCTCCAGATCCGCGAGCGTGTCGACGTCCTCGGCGAGGTTCGGCACCGCGACAGCGACCGTCTCGACGGGCAGCGCGCGAAAACGGCTCGCGCTGTCCGGCCCGTAGAGCGGCGCGAAGACCTCCGGCGCGGACAGGCCGAGCGCGTTCGTCGTGCCGTCGAGCGCCTCGACGAGAGCGAGCCCGTGCGACGGGATCGCGGCCAGAAGCGCGCGCAGGTCGACGGGTACCACGCACGGAAGGTCGGCGTTGACGACGAGCACCTGCCCATCAGCGGCGAGCTCCAGCGCCGCCGCCACCGCGGCTCCCTGCCCATCGCCGGGATCGACGACGGGTTCCGCTCCCGCCTCGCCCGCGACGGCGGCGCCGGCCGCATCCGCGGTGACGACGAGTGTGCGGCCGACGACGACCGCAGCCGCGAGAACGTCGGCGAGCATCGCCAGGGACAGCTCACGGCGCGTACTCCGAGGCGCGTCCAGGCGTGTCTTTCCCTCCGAGCCCGCGAACGGCACAACCACTGTCGTCATGGAGAGAGCGTAGTGGTCGCAGCCGCGAGAGCTCCCGTATGCCGACGAAAACAAGCAGCCCAAGGACGGGGAGCGGCCGCCACCGACCCCGGACCTCCCACGTATAGCGTGGCGCCGGTGAAGGTCAGGGCGACCCGCAAGCTGCCCGGTCCGGCGTGGGACGAGCTCGACCAGGTGGAGATCGCGGCGGCCGACGTTCCCGGGCCGGACGTCGACGTCCTCGTCGTCGTCAACGAGCCCGTCGACCTGACGCTGTATCCGTCGCTGCGGCTGATCGCGAACTACAGCGTCGGCTACGACCGCATCGATATTGCGGCGGCGAGCGCCCGCGGAGTCGCAGTGACGAACACGCCCGGCGTGCTCGACGCCGCCACCGCCGACCTGGCCATGGCGCTCATGCTGGCCGCTCGGCGCGGCGTGGCGACGGGCGACCGGCTCATCCGCGAGGGCGGCTGGACCGGGATCGGAGACGGGCGCGAGGTGAGCGGATCGACGCTCGGGATCGTCGGCCTCGGCCGCATCGGATCGGCCGTCGCCCGCCGCGCTGCGGGATTCGACATGCGCATCCTCCCTGTTCGCCGCAGCGAAGGCGACCTCGAGCACGTGCTCCGCGCGGCCGACATTGTCACGCTGCACGTGCCGCTTGCCGCCGAGACGCGAGGACTGATCTCGCGCGAGCGGCTCGCATTGCTCAAGGACGGCGCCACGCTCGTGAACACCGCTCGTGGCGGCGTGGTCGACGAAGAGGCGCTCGTCGCCGAGCTCGTGTCCGGGCGGATCACCGCCGGCCTCGACGTTTTCGCGCACGAGCCGCACGTGCCCCACGAGCTCTTCGGCCTTCCGAACGTCGTCCTCACGCCGCACATTGCGAGCGACACCATCGAGACGCGCGCGGCGATGTCGCGTGTCGTCGTCGACAACGTCCTCGCGTTTTTGCGCGGCGATCCGCTCCCGAATCCCGTCGTCTAATAGCCCTGGCCAGGCCGGCCGGCGCTGATCCACTCGCGCACCTCGAACCAGTGGCTCGAGCGCAGCGCGTCGGCCACGCGCTCGTCGGTGTGCGCCGCGTAGAAGACGTTGTGTTCGAGGTCGCAGCAGACGGCGACGTCGGCGAGCGAGATGTCCGTGATCTGCATGAGCGCGTCGGCTGGAAGCTGCGCCTCGGCGACGGTGTAGTGCTTGAACTGGAGCTCGGGCGCGATCTCCATCAGGTCGGGCCAGTCCGGGCAGGTGCGGCTGCTCACGTCCACCGTCCTTCGAGGCGCACGAGCCCACGTCCTTCATCTGCGGGGTACACGACGAAGACGAGCGCGTCGTCGAGCGAGTGGTACTGCTGCTCGCCTCGCTCGTCGACGAGGTCGACACGCAGGTGCAGCCGACCGTCGGCAAAGGGCGGCCGCTCCGACTCGAAGCGGAGCGGCAGGCGCCGCGTTTCGTCGTTCCAGCCATGCTCGCCGGTCGACACTGCGCCCGCGGCAACGAGCACGCCGGCGTCGTCGCGCAGCTCCCATCCGAGTCGCGGCGGGGCGATCGCCGCGTCTGCGGCCACGTCGAGCGCGATCGCAAGCGGTTCGCCGGCGAGGAGCTGACTGCGCTCGTCGTCGCCGGCCCCGAACAGCCGCACGTGCTCGACGCGCGCGACCTCGCCGCCCCACTCCTTCAGGCCGGCTGCGCGCTCCTCGGGATTGCGCTCGCCGGCGAGCATGCGCCGGTATGCGACCACGGCCTCGTGCGTCGGGCCGTCGAACGCGACGCGCCCGTCGCTGAGCAGCACCGCCCGGTCGCAGAGGCGCTCGACGGCGCCGGCGTCGTGCGAGACGAAGACGATCGTCCCGCCGCGCTGCTTGAACTCGAAGATCTTCCCGAAGCACTTGCGCTGGAATGCCTCGTCCCCGACGGCGAAGACCTCGTCGAGCAGCAGGACGTCCGCTTCGATGTGCGACGCGATCGCGAAGCCGAGGCGCATGTACATACCGGAGGAGTACGTGCGCACCGGCAGGTCGATGAAGTCCTCCAGACCCGCGAAGGCCACGATCTCGTCGAGCTTCTCGCGGATCACGGCCCGCCGCAGGCCGTGGATCGACCCGTTGAGGTAGACGTTCTCGCGGCCCGTCATGTCGGGATGGAAGCCCGCGCCGAGCTCGAGTAGGGAGCCGATGCGGCCGCCGACGGCGACGCTCCCCGACGTGGGCTTGACGATCCCCGAGAGCAGGCGCAGGAGCGTCGTCTTGCCGGATCCGTTCCGGCCGACGAGGCCGATCGCGCTGCCCGGCTCGACCGCGAACGAGATGTCGCGCAGCGCCCACACGTCCGTGCCGCGCGTCCGTCCGCGTGCGACGATGAGATCCTTCAGCGCGCGGCTCTCGCGTGGGTAGACGCGGAACCGGCGCGCCGCATGCTCGACGGCGATCTCACCCGGTTTCATAGGGCTCTCTTCACGATCGTGGCAAGTGTGCGCACGAACGCCGGGTCGGCGTTCGGCATCTCGATCCGCTCGAGCCGCATTCCGAGCGACGCGGCCTTTTCCTGCGCCTCCACGTCGAGATCCCAGCGGATCTCCAGATGGTCGGAGACGAAGCCGACCGGGCAGACGAGCACGTGGTCGACGCCATCGGCGTGCAACGCATCGAGGTGGTCGAGGATGTCAGGCCCCAGCCACGGCTCGCCCGTGGGCGACTCGCTCTGGAACGAGAACGACCACTCGAGCACGCCGGCGGCGTCAGCGACCGCGCGCGAGGTCTCGAGCAGCTGGTCCTTGTACGGGTCGCCCGTCTCGAGGATGCGCGCGGGGAGTGAATGCGCCGTGAAGACGACATGTGCGTCAGTGCCGCGGATGCGCTCGGCGAGCACGTCGATGAAGCCGGGCTCGAGATGCCAGCTGTCGACGAACGCGAGCTCTGCGCGACCGTTCAGTGCCTGCTCGAGCTGGTCGCGATATCCCTTGATCGAGAGCGCCGAGTAGTGCGGTGCGAGGACGAGGCCGGCGACGCGGTCGGCTCCGGCTGCGACCGCCGCGTCCGCGGCGTCGGCGATGTGCGGCGTCCAGTGCTTCATGCCGGTGAGCACCGGAAGACCGAGCTCGCCCTCGAGCGCCACACGCGTCTGCTCGGTGATCGCGTTCAGCGGCGACGACTCCTCGATCCCGAGCCGCCGGTACCGCGCGACGAGGTCCTCGAGATGCTCCGGCGCGACCGGCCGCCCGCCGCGGATGTCGGCGTAGTACGCGGGCACGTCGGCAAGGCGCTCGGGCGACCCGTACGCCATGAGGACGACAGCGTCAGGCACGCACGAGCTCCTGCACGAGCGCCGTCAGGCGCGTGAGCACGTCGGGATCCGTCTGCGGCAGCACGCCGTGACCGAGGTTGAAGACGTGCGACCGGCCCTCGCCCTGCGCGAGCACGTCGAGCGCTGCGCGCTCGACGAGGTCCCAGGGGCCGAGGAGGACTGCGGGATCCAAGTTGCCCTGGACCGCCCGGTCGTCCGGTACGACGCTGAGAGGCAGGCGCCAGTCGACGCCGATGACGTCGCCGCCCGCGCGGACGAGCACCTCGAGCAGCGGCTCCGTCGCGCCGGTCCCGAAATGGATGGTCGGCGCGTCCACCGCGGCGAGGACGCGCGCGGAGTACGGCTCGACGTACTCGGCGTAGTCAGCGGCGGACAGCGCGCCGACCCAGGAGTCGAAGAGCTGGATCACGTCTGCGCCTGCGTCGACCTGCGCGGCGACGTAGCGCGCGAACTGATCCGCGAGCCGCTCCATGAGCGCGTGCCAGACACCCGGCTCGCGATACATCAACGCTTTCGTGCGCGCGAAGTCGCGGCTCGGCTTCCCCTCGACGAGGTAGCCGGCGACGGTGAACGGACCGCCGCAGAAGCCGACGACCGCGCAGTCCGGCTCGAGCTCGCGGCGCACGATTCGGATCGCCTCGAGGACGTTCTCGTCCGGCTCCGTGACGGACAGGCGCTCGACGTCGGCCATGCGCTGGATCGGCCGGTCGACGACGGGGCCGACGCCTTCGACCAGCTCCACGTCGATCCCCATGCCGAGGACCGGGGTCATGATGTCGGCGAACAGGACTGCCGCGTCGACGTGGTGCCGGCGCACCGGCTGCAGCGTCACCTCTGCGCACAGCTCGGGCGTCCCCGCGAGCTCGAAGAAGGCGTGGCGCTCGCGCAGCTCCCGGTACTCGGGCAGCGAGCGACCCGCTTGACGCATGAACCACACCGGTGTGCGTTCGACCGGCTCGCGACGCGCGACCCGCACGAGGAGAGGCTCGGCCATGCATCTACAGTAGCCCGGTGCCTGGGTCAGGCCCGCTGGTCGTGCGGTGGCATGCGCTCGAGCTCGCGCCGGTCGAGGCGGGCGTGCGCCAGCTCGCAACGATCGAGGCCGAGAACGCCGGCAGCGCACCGTGGCGCTCACGCGGCCCGCAGGACGGCCTCTTCCTGGCGTACCACTGGCTCGACGAACGGGGCAACGCGATCGTGTGGGACGGCGAGCGCACGGCGCTCGAGACGACGGTGCTCCCGGGCGCGACGCTGCGCCAGACGGTCGCGGTGCGGGGGCCGATCCCACCCGGGCGCTACCGGCTCGCCGTCGACCTCGTCGAGGAGAACCGGTTCTGGCTGACGGAGCTCGGCAACGACGCCCTCGAGCGAGACGTCGAGGTCGGCCCGCGCGACGCAGCCGGCGCGCGCGCGTTCCTGGCGGACGGGTCGGAGCCGCCGGCGGAGTGGCTCGAGCAGGCGCGCGTCCTGCACGAGGAGGGCTACGCCGCGGTCGGCGGTGCGATCGACACCGTGGGCGGACTGTTGCGCCGCCAGCCGCCCGCGCTCGCGCCGTATGCGCCCGGCGGCGGCCGGCATCCGCGCTTCCCGCATCCGCTCGTCTGTCCGTCGCTCCTTCCGCCGCTCGAGCCGAACACCGAGGTGGCCGGTCTGCCCGCCTACCGGCCGGACGACGACGAGCCGTGGATGTTCGACGGCCGGATGGTGCTCAGACTTCGATAGCGATCTGATCGTCCACGCGGGTGAAGACGAACGCGCCAAGCGCCAGCGCAACGACGCACGCGACGACGAGGTAGAGGGCGTCGCCCCAGAACGGCATCTGCCCGAGAAAGAGCGGCGCGCGAACCGCCTGGACCGCGGGTGAGAGCGGATTCGCCCAGTGGATCACTTCCACGACATGGCGGTGCGCGGCAATGGAGGACAACGGATAGATGATCGGCGTGAGGAAGAACCACGGAACGAGAAGCGCGGAGACGATGAACTCGATGTCGCGGAAGAGCACGTCGAGCGATGCGGCGGCGAGCGCGAGTCCCGATACGAGCCCGACTACGAGCACGGCGAGCGGGATCGCGAGCAGCTCGGTCGCGCGCGCTCGCGGGAGGACGATTGCATTGATCACGAGCAAGATGGCGAGCATCGCCGCGAAGCTGACGAGATGCGCGCCGACGACCGACAGCGGCACGAGCTGCCGCGGAAACCGGATCTTTCTTATCAAGTTCGCGTTGTCGAGCATCGAGCGCGTCGCGGACTGGAGCGCCGCTGCGACGAACGTCCAGATTGCAAGCCCGGACAGCAGGAAGAGCGGATAGTGGCCACCCGTGGTGAAGCGCGTCTTCCAGACCACGCCGAAGACGAGCAGGTAGACGCCCATCAGCATGATCGGGTTCACGATCGTCCAGAGCACGCCGAGCGCGGATCCGCGGTACTTCGCCTGCAGGTCGCGGCGGAACAGGTTGCCGAACAGCTCGCGGTAGCGAACGACGTCCGCGTACACGTTCATGCCGGCTTGCGTGCGTAGACGGAGACGCCGCAGTAGTGCACGGCGCTCAGGTGCGTGAGCGTCCCGAGCGAGAGCCCGATCTTCGGGATCTTCGACAGCAGGCGACCGTACGGAGACGGCGCCCAGCCGTCCGGCCGCTCGAGCCTGCGCACGCGCAAGCCCGCGCCGAGGAACGCGGCGACGTATGCCCACACCGTGTGCACGTGCTCGTTGATCCCGACCTCCTTCTCGGACGCCTGATCGGGGTTCTCCGGACTTCGCCCGAGGCCGCGTGTTCCCTCGTTCAGCCCGGCGACGACGGCGCCCGGCCGCGCGACGCGCGCCATCTCCCGCACCATCTGCCGGAGGTCGAGCGCGTGATGCAGTGTCGCCAGGCAGTAGACGACGTCGAACGCTCTCGTCCGCGAACGGCAAATGCTCGCCGTCCGCCTGCACGCGGCCGAACTCGCCGTAGAACGCGCCGCGACCGAGGCCGATCTTGGGGTCGACGAGGATGTCGGTGGCGACGTACTCGCAGTCGCGCTCGAGCCAGAAGCGAGACGCCCACGCCTTCGCCGCGCCGACCTCGAGCACGCGCAGCCCGCGCAGGTCTCCGATGTAGCGATCGAGGAGCACCTGGAACGAGTGGCCGTTCGCAAGCCAGACGAGATCGTCCCAGCCGAGCTCGCGATTGACGAACGGGAGCACGGCGTCGACCTCGTCGTCAGGCTCGTACCAGCCCTCGGCCTTCGCCTTTTCCACCCAGCCGGCCGTCTCCCCGAGCTTCTCCCGGGCGCCGGGCAGATCCTCGTGGAGCATGAGCGGGATCCCGTTCTCGACGCCGAAGCTGCGGCCGCAGCCCGTGCACGTGAGCGCATCCTCCCCACCCGCGAGCGAGGCGTGGCAGAGCGGGCAGCACAGCAGCTCGAGGAGGGGCGTTTCCATGTCCTATCCGGCGGCCAAACTAGCGGACAGTTGTGCCCAAACACCCGCTTAACAGCCCTTGAATAGCCTTCTCCCGTGACGGTCGCCGCCGCCGCCCTGGCTGCGCTGCCCGCGAGCATGCTCGCGATCTGGGCGCTCCGGCACACGCCGGCGGCGCGCCATGTCGTCGCGGCGCCGCGCGCGGACCGGTGGCACACGCAGTCGACGCCGCTTCTGGGCGGGAGCGGGATCTTCGCGGGAATGCTCGTCGCCGCCGGAATCGCGGTCGCGACAGGCGTCGTGCCGGCCAGCCGTGAGCTCGGCGGCATCCTCGGCGGCTGCGCCATCCTGTTCGTCGCCGGCCTCGTCGACGATGTCTACCGGCTTCCTCCGCTCGCGAAGCTCGCCGCACAGGGCGGAGCCGCGGCGCTCGTGATCGAGTCCGGCGTCCGCGTCCAGATCATCTCGAACAACGTCGCCGCCACAACGCTCGCCGTCGTGTGGCTGCTCGGGATGACGAATGCGTTCAACCTGCTCGACAACATGGACGGGCTCGCGGCGTCGCTCGCCACGGTCGCGTGCGCGTTCTTCGCCATCGACGCGTTCACGATCCACCCGAACCACATGATCGCGCTGCTCGCGCTCAGCGTCTCCTTCGCCTGCCTGGGCTTCCTTCCGTACAACCTGCGGCTCCGGCGGGCGGCGTCCGTCTTCATGGGAGACAGCGGCAGCCAGGTCCTCGGCTTCTCGCTCGGCGCGCTGGGGCTCGCATCGAGCTGGAACGTCGCCGGCTCGACCGTCGCAACGCTATTCCTGCCGCTTCTCGTGTTGGCGGTACCGATCCTCGACACGACGCTCGTGACAGTGGTACGTCTCCTGGAAGGGCGCCCCGTGACGCAGGGCGGGCGCGATCACACCTCGCACCGTCTCGTCTACGAGGGCCTCTCCGACAAGCGCGCCGTCGTCCTCCTCACCGGCGTGTCCGCTGCGCTCGGCCTGACCAGTCTCGCGTACAAGGTGCTCAACGACACGCGGATCACGCTCTTCGGCGTGCTCATCACCTTCGCGTTCCTGCTCCAGTTCGGCAGCTATCTCGCGGATGTCAACCGTACACCTGACGCCGACCGTGCCCCGAGCTTCATCGGCTCGTTGCTCGTGCACCGCCGGCGCCTCGTCGAGGTCGTCGTCGACTTCCTCCTCATCTCGGCATCGTTCACGGCGGCCTTCATCATCCGGCTGGAGGGAACCGGCGTCGTGTGGCAGCGGCACGTGTTCGATCTCTCGCTGCCGGCGCTCCTCGTTGCCCGGTATATCTTCTTCATCATCTTCGGCCTCTACCGTGGGGTGTGGCGCTACGCGGGCGCCCGCGACGCCGCGGCCGTCCTCGCCGCCTGCGTCCTCTCCGAGGCTGTGGCATTCCTCTTCACGTGGGCGACCGTCCCCTTCAACGGCTTCCCACGCAGCGTGTATCTCATCGACGTGCTCCTCTGCACGTTCCTCATCGGCCTCTCGCGCTTCTGGGAGCGAGGACTCGCGCGCGGTCTCGCGGCGCTCGTCGGCCGCGGGGACCAGCGGCGGATCCTCATCGTCGGCGCGGGCCGCAGCGGGCGGAGCCTGCTCCGCGAGCTGCGCGAGACGTCCGGGCGAGCGGGTCGTCGGCTTCGTCGACGACGATCCCGCCATCCGGCGGAGACGGATCCAGGGCGTCGCCATCGTCGGCGGCCTGGACGACATCGGCTGGGCAGTCGGGCGCCTGGCGCCCGACGCCGTCCTCGTCACGATCCCGGACGCTCCGCGCGACGCAGCTCGACGGTGTGCTGGAAGCGTGCAGGCGCGCTGAGATACCGTGCAGCTTCGTGCGCCGCGAGATCGAGATCACGCACGCCGTTCCGCTCGGCATCGTCGCCGAGTGAGCGCTGTCGCCAAGGCCGCGCAGCGAGCTGCGCTCCACCACGCGGCCGGCTCTCTCGCCGCTGCGCCGCTGGCGAGCATCTACCTGTGGTTGTCCGGGATCTACATGGTCGAAGCCTGGCGGCGGTCGACGCCATGGCTCTTCGGGGATGAGCTCGAGTTCACACAGCTCTCGCGCTCGGTCGCCGCCACCGGGCATCCGGCGGAGCGCGGCGTGCCCCACTCCGCCGACTCGGTGGATCACGTACCTGATCGCGCCGCTCTGGCGCATCCACAACGTGGCGACCGCCTATTCGGCGATCAAGTATGTCGACGTCCTGATCATGGCAGCGGTCGTCTTCCCGACGTACCTCCTCGCGCGGATGATGGTCGGAAAGACGGCGGCGCTCTTCGCGGCCGCCGGTGCAGGCGCGATCCCGGCGCTCGCGTACTCGTCCTATCGTCGTCGAAGAGCCGATCGCGTACCCGTACGCCGCGCTGTGCTTCTTCGTCATCGCCAAGGCGTTCGTCACGCGCAGCCGGCGATGGATCGGAGGAGCGATCTCGCGTCGGCGTTCGCGCCGATCGTCCGCACGGAGCTGGTGATGATCCCCGCAGCACTCGTGCTTGCGGCGTTGTTCGCGGCCTGGTCGAGCGACCGCGCGAGACAGTGGCGTTCCACGATGGTCGACGGGTGACTGGGTCGGGTGCGTCGTCCTGCTTCTCGGGGCGATCTTCGCCCTCACCGCCATCGGCAGCCATCACTCCGCGGAGATCTTCTCGTGTGACGCGCGGGTACAAGCACCGGCTTCATCAACGAGGGCGACTGGGCGGCGGCGACCCTGGCGCTCGGCATGGGGGTGCTCCCGTTCATGGCCGGGCTCGCGGCGCTCTTCCGTGTACGCGGCGAGCCGCGGAGCCGCGAGGTGCGCCTGTTCCGCTGCGTCTCGCTCGCGGGGATCGTCGCCTTCTGCTCTGTACACCGGCAATCAAGGCCGCCTACTTGTCGACGGTGTTCGCGACGCGGGTCGAGGAGCGGAACCTGATCTACATCGCGCCGCTTCTGTTCATCGGGACGGCGCTCGTCTTCTCACGGCGCCGTGTCAGCACCGTCGGTCTTGCCGTCACAGGCGCGTACACGCTCTACCTCGTCGGCTACGCGCTGTACCACGTGACGCAGTACCCGTACCAGATGGGCGTGCAGCTGTACTCGGATGCGCTCGGCTTCGCCATCGTCCAGCAGGGGAACCGCGATCTGTCCTGGACGCCGCACCTCGTCCGCGAGGTGTTGATCGTGATGTCGGTCGTGTCGGTGCTCGTGCTCCTCGCTCCCGCGCTTTCTCGGGAGGCCGCACGCGCGGTCGCGGCCGTCGTCACGGCAGCGGCTCGCGGTCGGCGTCCTCGGCTGGAACCTGACCGGCGAGCTCGCGGCCTCGGCCGGAACGAGCTCGATAGCGCGCCAGGCAGCGAAACGCTCGGCCACCCGTTCTCGTGGGTGGACGACATCACACACGGGGCAAGCCGACGCTGTACATGGGCGAGGCCCGAGGTCGACCAGAACCCGGAGTGGCTGCTCGAGTTCTGGAACCGGTCACTCGCGCGGAATCTCGAGCCTCGACGGCAGGCGTCCTCGGCCCCGGCTCTCCCGGGGAGCCCGAACATCCTTCGCAACGGGGCGCTCTACTGGAGTGAACTCGCCGGCACGCCTTTCTCGATCCAGTACCCCGTACGCGGTTGAAGATCTGCCTTGCATCGACCTCGCCGCGGCCCGTCGGTGGCGACCCACGAGTTCCGCGCCGGCGGCCTGCCTGCAGACCTGGCGGCTCGTCCAGCTCACGACCCCGAACCGGCTCCAGAGCTACGTGCACCGGCATCTATGCCGGACGGGTGGAGCGGCCCGAAGGACACCTTCTACTACCGCTTCTCCGGGCCCGGCGGCTGGCTCCGCGTCGCGTACTCGAGGGCCGGAGAACTATCCGATTTCCGCCGACCCCGATCCACATCGTCCTCGGTTCGCTGAAGATCGAAAGAGAAGCAGCCGGCACTCGCAGGAAGCGATCAAGAGGGTCGACTCGACCATCGGCAACCTTCAGTCGAAAGGTCGCGTGGCTGCGCGTGCCTGCCGGAGGATTCGCCGTGCACGTCGTCGTCGACAAGAAGTTCGTGCCGGACGAACGACCACCGGGGCGACAAGCGGCAACTCGGCGCCGACGTCACGTATCGGTTCTCCGCGCCAGGGCCGCACAGATGAGCGTGAACCGGAAGCGGAGGATCGCCCGCGCAACCGGCCCGCTCCGCTCGAGCCGCTGAAGGCCGGGGGAGAAGGCGCCCGTGTCTGTGGGACGAAGAACGGATGGGTGGCGAGCGCGATCGAATCCCGCCGCCTCGAGGTCGGCCCGTACGTCGGCAAGGCGGTATTGCCGCGGGTTGAGGTCGAAGACGAGCTTGCGGGTCGGTGTAGCCGGCGACGTGCGCGAGCAGCTGCGCGACGGTCGGTCGCGTAGTAGATCGCGCGGAAGATCGTCGTCGCCTCGACCGGACCAGCCGGAACGTACGCGTTGAGGTCGGCCTCCACGATCTCGCGTCCCAGAGCGAGGCCGGCCGCGACCATCTCCGCGTTCGCGTCGACGCCGACGTACCGCTGGCCGGGCAGGAAATCGGCGAGACCGCCGTCGCCGCAGCCGAGGTCGAGCACCGCGTCGCCCGGCCGAGCTCGGGCCCGAGCTCCGACGAGCTCGCGCGATCGCGCGAGGTACACGCCCGGGTCGGCGTACTCCGCTCCGTGAAGCCCTCCGCCTGGCTGTCGTACTTCTCCCAGGTCATCCAGCGCCCGCAGTCGCTCAGGATGCTTGCGCACGAAGCGGAGGATCCCGCGCCAGTGCCAGAGCGTGCGCCGGGTCAGGAAGCGCCGGTCGGTCACGGCCTCGTGCTCGTGGCGGACGACCGCCGCCGGGACGTACCAGCGCTCCCAGCCGGCGCAGCATCGCGCGGTACTGAGGTCGATGTCCTCGCCGTAGAGCCGGAAGCCCGGGTCGAAGCCGCCGAGCTCGTCGAGCATCGCCCGGCGCAGGAGCAGGAAGCCGCCGAGCATCCAGTCGGCCTGGACCGGCTCGTCGGGGCCGCTCGTCGAGGAGGTAGTGGTGGCGCTGCCGCTGAGCGGCGGGAACGACCGCCGCAGCGGCGTGCGCCGGACGATCGTGCCGCCGACCGTCGGGAAGCGGCGGCGCGAGGCTGCCGGCTCCCGTCGGGGTAGATCATCTGCGGGCCCGGCGACGCCGCAGCGCGGATGCGCCTCCATGAAGTCGCGCAGCGCGGCGACCGCGCCCGGCTCGGCGACCGCGTCGGGGTTCGCGATCAGGACGCCTCGCCGCTCGTGCGCGCGGCGCCGACGTTGACGTTCGCGGCGAACGCCGAGCGGGCGCTCGTTCTCGAGCGCCTCGACGCCGGGCGGCACCGGAGCCCGGGATGTTCGCGATCACGAGCAGCTCGTCGACCTGCGGCGCGAGCGCCGGCAGCGACTGCGGCGAGCTCGGCGGCGTTCCCGTGCGAGACGACGATCGCCGAGACCTTCACGCGAGCACCTCGCGGTAGACCTCGGCCGTGCGGCGCGCCGTCTCGTCCCAGGAGAAGAGCTGCGCCCGCTCGAGCCCGGCGGCGCGCGAGGCGGTCGCGCTCGGCGAGCGCGCGCGCGCGGCGGCGGCGAAGTCGCCGTCCTCGGCGTAGACGGCCGCGTCGCCGGCGACCTCGCGCAGCGCCGGCTCGTCGGCGGCGACGACCGGCGTGCCGCACGCCATCGCCTCGAGCACCGGCAGCCCGAAGCCCTCGAACCGCGACGGCAGCACGAGCGCGGCCGCGCCGCGGTAGAGCTCGGCGAGCTCGTCCTTCGGCACGTAGCCGCGCAGCGTCGGCGCCGCCGTCGCGCAAGCGCGCGGGCGAGCCCGGCGTCCTTCTCGGGCCCGGCGACGACGAGCGGCAGGCCGACCGCGCGCGCGGCGTCGAGCGCGGCGAGCGGGTTCTTGCGCGGCCTGGATCGCGCCGACGAAGAGGAGGTAGCCGTCGTGCGTCGCCGCCCGGCGCGAAGCGCGGGTCGACGCCGTTCGGCGTCACGGTCGACCTTCGCCTCGCGGAACGCCGTAGCGCGCGACGAGGTCGCGCTTCGTCCGCTCGGAGACGGTGAGCACGTGGTCGGCGCGCCGCGCCGCGCGCGGGCACGACGGCGCGGAAGATCGCGCGGTCGAGGAGCGCCCATCGTCGTCTGCGTCGCGCTCGAACGAGAGGTCGTGCACGGTGACGACCGAGCGGCCGCGCCAGCCGAGCGGGAGCGCGTGCTGGAAGTGGGCGAGCTCGGGGCGCAGCCGGCGCAGGAGCCGCGGGAGCGAGCCAGGCCATCCGCGGCTCCTGGAGGCGCGCCGGCAGCTCGATCGGCTCGACGCCGGCCGGGACGAGGTCGGGGCGGCGCGTGACGGCGGCGAAGCGCAGGTCGGGCGCGAGCCGCGGCAGCTGGCGCAGCAGGTTCGCGACGTAGGTCTCGTCGCCGGTGCGCTCGCGGCCGAGCACGTCGGCGTCGATCAGGATCACGCGAGCTCCTCGTAGACCGTCGCGCGTCGCGCGCGCGACCTCGGCCCAGCGGACGCCGCGGCGCGCGCGCGCGCGGCCGATCGCGCGCGCGATCCCGTCGCGGATCGAGGCGACGTCGTGCGGGTCGACGTAGACGGCGTCGCCGCCGGCGAGCTCCGCCATCGCGCTGCCGCGCTCGTGACGACCGGGCAGCCGCAGGCGAGCGCCTCGGCGACCGGGATCCCGAAGCCCTCGTAGAGCGAGGCGTAGACGAGGCAGCGCGCGCCGCGGTAGAGCGCGCGAGCTCGTCGTCGCGACCTCGCCGAGCCAGGTGACGTTCGCGCGGCGGCTCGACGCCGCCCCAGCCGCGCGCGCCGACGACGCGCAGCTCGCCGTCGACCGCGCGCCGCGATCCGGCGCGAGGTTCTTGCGCGGCTCGAGCGTGCCGACGGCGAGCACGTAGTCGCCCTCGGCGCGCGGCCCGTCGGGCGTGAACACGTCCTCGACCGCGTTCGGCACGACGCGGATCTTCGCCGCCGGGACGCCGAGCAGCTCGACGAGCTCGCCGCGCGGTGAACTCGGAGACGGCGATCACCGGCTCGCGCGGCGCGCACGACGCGCGGCACCGCGAGCCGCGAGTAGCGTGCGCGTCCAGCGGTTGAACCACTCCGGGTGGCGCAGCACGGCGAGGTCGTGAACGGTGACGACGAGCGGCACGCTGCGACGAGAACGGCCCGCGGAAGGTCGGGCAGTGGAGCACGTCGGCGCCGCGCGACCCGGAGCCGCGGGTACCAGAGCGCGTCGGCGGCGACGGCGTGCGCGGCCGCGAGCCGGCCGGGAACGAGCGTCTCGACGTCACCGGCACGTCGAGTTGGCGAGCAGCCCGCGCAGGTAGCGCGCCGTGCCGGCGCGCGTCTGCTCGGAGCGGCGTCGTGTCGATGGCCTACGCGAATCGCCGGTACCCCTCGAGGAAGAGCTCGCCGGTCGCGCTGCCACGAGAAGCCGGCGGCGTGGGCGAGCCCGAGCGCGCGCAGCTCGTCGCGGCGCGCGAGCGCCTCGCGGATCGCGGCCGCGATCGCCTCCGGGCTCTCCGGGTCGCAGCGCACGGCCGCGTCGCCCGCAGGCCTCGTCCAGCGACGGGTGCGACGAGGCGACGACCGGGGCGCCGCAGGCCATCGCCTCGGTGATCGGCATCCCGAAGCCCTCGAACCGCGACGGGTAGACGACGGCCGCGGCGCCGCGGTAGAGCGCGCGCGAGCTCGTCGTCGGCGACGCGGCCGAGGCGGACGACGCCCGGCCGGTCGAGCTGCGGCTGCTCGCCCCAGCCCGCGCCGCCGACGACGCGCCAGCTCGAGGCCGTAGTCCGCCGAGCGCGAACGCCTCGACGAGCGTGCCGAGGTTCTTCCGCGGCTCGAGCGTCGCCACGGTGAGCAGGTACGGCGCCGCCGCTCGGCCGCTGGCCCGTCGGGCGTGAACTCGGCGCCGATCCCGGGGTGGGCGACGACGAACGCGCTCGCGCGGGAAGCCGAGCGTCGCGGCGACGTCGTCGGCCGTGAACGCCGAGTTGGCGAAGATGACGCCGCAGGTGCGCGCCGCGTTCGCGTACTTGTGCGTGTGCATCGAGCGCGTGCGGCCGGTCACCCACTCGGGGAAGTGGAGCGGCACGAGGTCGTGGATCGTCGTCGCGCGCAGCCCGGCCCGCTGCGGCGGGTACATCCAGTCGGTGAAGTGGAGCACGTCGAAGGCGCCGAGCCAGCGCTCGGCCGGCGGCCAGCCGAGCGCGCGACCAGGCGGTGCGCCAGGCGTGCGCGCCGAGGAAGCGTCTTCAGCCGCAGCTCGACCGGGATCCCGTCGAGCGCCTCGGGGATCGCCCGCCGCCCGCGCGGGCGAGGTCGGGGCGAAGGCGACGACCTCGTCGCCGGCTGCGCCGCCGCCTCGGCGAGCCCGCGCAGCGAGCCGCGGATGTAGTTGTTCACGCCCGTCCGCTCGTGCGAGAGCGGCGAGACGTCGAAGGCGATCCTCACGGGGTGTAGTCGAAGCTGTGGAAGTGGGCGCCGAGCGGGCGCGTGTCGGTGTGCCCGGTTCGACCCTCGCCGGCTCGCGCGTGGGCGAGATCGCGAAGTCGACGCGGCAGAAGCCGTTCGCGGGGATCAGCTTCAGCGTGATCAGACGGTCGACCGTCGTAGGCGAGATGCTCAGGCGTCCGAGC
>CAVOMK010000026.1:0-12830 GCA_963697005.1 uncultured Actinomycetes bacterium
GTAGCGGCCCAGAGGACGAAGGCGCGGATTGCCGCGGCGGTCCACTTCCCGACCACGGCGACGACCGGCGTCGCCACCCCGACACCGTGCTTAACGTGCTGCATGAGCGGCAGCGCATGCCGCCGGCGGCGGGCGAGGAGCATCTTCCGCGCCGGCACGACGGCAAGCACTTCACCCGCGTCGAGCACGCGACGGCGTCGGTGTGGCCTGCGCAACACGATCGTGTCGGCGCGGCCGGCGGTCCTCTCGTGCGCGACCGTCTCGACGACGCCGAGCGTCCGATGCCCGGCGCGCACGGTGAAGCCCTCGCACCGGCTCAGCCAGTAATCGCAGACGGGGCTGCCGTTTGAGAACGATCTGTCGGGGGCGAGCACGAGTCAGGTCTTCCATGGTCCCCCGAGTGGCAAACCCCCGACGCCGCTCTCACCCGGATGACGGGGTCCTGGACTCGGATATAAACGCAGGGACATGCATCCGGCCGTCATTCAAATGAATCATGCGCCGCCCGGTCCGGAGCGCGATCCCGCAACGCTCCCGGATCGGACCAGCGTCGAATCGTTCGACCTGGAAGATGTCGCCGTCGTCACCGTGAGGAAGAGCTTCTGGGCGTCGACTGAGGCTGAGGTATTTCCTCACCGGGTGTACGCACGGGTCTTCTACGGGCACAGCACGAACTTCATCAATTCGCTCGTGGTCGCTGTCCGCGGCTTGATCACGATCGTACTTCGACGGCCGCGCGTTGTCGTCCTCGGTTCCGTCGAGCGCACCGTCCCGTGGTTCATCCAGGCTCGTCGACTCGGGCTTCTGGGCCGGGCGCGGCTGATCGTCGTCAATCAGCTCCACCTGAGCGACGAGCAGCTGCGCTTCGTCGATCGCGACATCGTCTACCAGCGCGCCTGGATCGAGCGGCAGCCGCCCGCCACGCGCGCCAAGGCGGTCTTCACGTACGACCCGGCCGACGGCGACTTCGTCGAAGTGCGGGAAGCCGTCACCGAGGTCGGCGACTACGTCTTCACCGGAGGCGGAACGGGTAGGGACATCCCATCGGTCATCGAGGCGCTTGGCGGAACCGACGTGCCGCTCGAGATCGTGACGTTCTCACCGGAGACGCTCGGCTGGCGCGGCGAGCTGCCGCCGAACTGCAACGTGCACTGGCTGATGCCGATGCGGTCGTTCCTCGAGCGGATGGCGCGCGCGAGGGTGGTCGTGGTCCCGCTGCGCGATCCGGACTCGGACTTCGGGCAGATGATGGTCGCGCAGGCTCTGTCGCTCGGCAGGCCGGTCGTCGCGACCCGTAGCCCTGGCATAGCCGACTACGTGGTGGACGGTCAAGAGGGCCTCCTCGTCGACGCGGGCGAGGTCGGCGGCTACCGGGACGCTATCCTGCGGCTCTTGCAAGACGACGAACTGCGGCACGCGTGCGAGAGACATGCGCTTGCGCGTGCGGATGACCTCACGTACCGCGTGTTTGCGAACAAGCTCGTTTCCCTCTGCAAGGAGCTCCTAGCGTGAAACTCGATTCCGTCCAGACCGCTCTCGTCGATTACGACCTCGAGCGGTACCCGCTTCCCGATCTCGTCCGCGAGCAGCTCGGTGTCCCGCGGCTGGACGAGATCCACCTGACCGCCGACTACCCGCTGCTCACACGCGAGAACGACCAGAAGACGGTCTTCCACGAGCGCTTCTATTCGATCGGAGACGAGTTCTTCCGTGTCTATCACCGTCTGCTCGTCGACGTCGTCCAGCCGCTGTTCGGGGAGAACCTCATCTACCAGCGGGTACCGACGTTCCGCGTCCATCTTCCGAACAACGTCGCAGTCGGAGAGATCCATCGCGACCGCGATTACGCCCACGGTCAGGGCGAGGTGAACCTGTGGCTTCCGTTCACGCGCGCGTGGGACTCGAACACGGTCTGGATCGAGTCGGCCGAGGGAACCGGCGACCTGCGTCCGTACGCATGCGACGTTGGTCAGATCCTCATGTTCGACGGCGTCAACCTGCTCCACGGCAACGTTCGGAACGAGACCGACAAGACGCGGGTCAGCGTCGACTTCCGGGTCATTCCCGCGTCAAAGTACGTCGCGCGGCCCGCAACGACGATCAACTCGAAGCTCGAGTTCGCCGTCGGAGGCTACTTCGCCGATCTCGCGGCCACGACGTAAAGAGGGGAGGCCCTTTCGGGGCCTTCCCTCGGTGCGAATCACGTCAGGTTCGGCTCAGCTGCAGCCGGTGTATCAAAGAGCGCTTCCCGCGTCCGCGAACGGCCAAAACCTCTGAACGTCAGCGCCCGGTAAGACGCTGACCGAGGAGGTTCCCTTTCCGGAGCTCGCCATCCAGCGGAATCACGCAGTGCGACGCCTCGTCGAGGTACTGCGGGGCGAGGCCGAGCGTTTCCAGGTCGGCGACGAGCTCGCGCGGTGTCGTGCCGGCTTCGCGCAGGGCGGCGGGATGGAGCTCGACGATCGCCGTCACAGAAGCCGCATCCCGAAGCGGTCCGGCGGCGCCGCTCAGAGCGAGCCGCTCAGCGCCTTCGACGTCGAGCCTGGTCGGCTCGGCCTTCGTGGGCGCTCTCGCCTTGCTCACGCGGCGACCTCGGTTCGCGCCCTAAAAGAGAGAGGCCCCGTTGCCGGGGCCTCTCCGTGAAGTGATCTCGCTCGCTCGACGGCTAGCTGCAGCCCGTGTTGGTCCCGCAGTCGCGGCACGTGTAGCACGATCCGGTGCGGATCATGCGGCCGCCGCAGCGGGCGCATTCGACGGCGTCCTCCCACGAGTTGAAGAGCGCCGTCTGGCCGGGCGTGAGCGCCTCTGTGGGAGCCGGCGCTTCGCCGCCGTTCGCATAGCGGTCGGCGAGCATCGCCTTGACCTCCGGCGAGAGGATGCCGGCCTCTTCCTGCTGCTCGGGGGTGAGGAACTTCTTCCCGAACCAGCGGAAGATGTAGTCGACGATCGACTTCGCCGCGCGGATGTCCGCGTCGTTCGTCATGCCGCTCGGCTCGAAGCGCATGTGCGACAGCTTCGAGACGTACACCTCGGGCGGCACGCCGTACTGCAGGCCCATCGAGACGGCGAGACAGAGCGAGTTCATCAGGCCGGCCATCGTGGTGCCGTCCTTGGCGATGTCGACGAAGATGTCGCCCGGGCTGCCGTCGTCGTAGAGCCCGACGTGGATGTAGCCCTCGTGGTCGCCGACCTGGAACTTCCGTCCGACCTCGGTGCGGTCGAGCGGGAGCCGCTTGCGCTCGCGCACGAGCACCGGCGGCGTCGCCGACGCGGTCTCGGAGCTCGAGCTGGACAGCGGCTGCGCCACCTTGCAGTTGTCGCGGTAGATCGCGATTGCCTTCACGCCGAGCTTCCACGCGTCGATGTAGAGACTCATCACGTCCTCGACCGTCGCCGTCTCGGGCAGGTTCACCGTCTTCGAGATCGCGCCCGAGATGAACGGCTGAACCGCGCCCATCATCTTTACGTGGCCGAGGTAGTGGATCGACCGGTCGCCGACGGCGCAGTCGAACACGGGATAGTGCTCGGTCTTGACGTACGGGGCGCCGACGACGGTGTTCCGCTCGTCGACGAACGCGACGATCTCGTCCACCTCGCGCGGCGCGTAGCCGAGCTTCTCGAGGCCGGCCTGGACCGTCTTGTTCACGATCGTGATCTCGCCGCCGCCGACGAGCCGCTTCGACTTGACGAGCGAGAAGTCGGGCTCCACGCCCGTCGTGTCGCAGTCCATCATGAAGCTGATCGTCCCGGTCGGTGCGAGCACCGTCGCCTGCGCGTTGCGGAAGCCGCTCACCTCGCCCAGGTTGAGCGCGTCGTCCCACGCCTTCCGGCAGGCGGTCAACAGATCGGTCGGCACGACGTCGGAGTTCTCGATGTTGCCGACCGCAGCGCGATGCTTCGCGATCACGCCGATCATCGGCGCGCGGTTCACCTGGTAGCCGTCGAACGGCCCCATGCGGGAGGCGATCTCGGCCGACTTGCGATACGCGCGGCCGGTCATCAGCGCCGTGATCGCCGCCGCGTACGCCCGGCCCTCGTCGGAGTCGTATGGGAGGCCACGGGCCATGAGCAGCGCGCCCAGGTTGGCGTAGCCGAGGCCGAGCTGCCGGAAGCGCTTCGCGTTGCGCTCGATCTCGGGCGTCGGATACGACGAGTAGCCGACGAGGATCTCCTGCGCGAGGAACACGACGTCGCACGCGTGCTCGAACGCCTCGACGTCGAGCTCGCCGTCCTCGCGACGGAACTTCATCAGGTTGAGCGACGCGAGGTTGCACGCCGAATCGTCGATCGACATGTACTCCGAGCACGGATTGGACGCGTTGATGCGGCCGGTGTTCGGCAGCGTGTGCCAACTGTTGATCGTGGTGTCGTACTGGACACCGGGATCAGCGCACTCCCATGCCGCCGCGGCGATCTGCCGGAGCAGGTTGCGCGCGTCGACGGTCGATACGACCGCGCCGTCGGTGCGGGCGGTGAGGGTGAACTCGCGGCCCTCGGCCGCCGAGTCCATGAACGCGTCGGTGACACGCACCGAGTTGTTCGCGTTCTGATACTGGATCGACGCCCAGTCGGGCGAGTCGAGCGACATGTCATAGCCCGCGTGCTCGAGGACGCGCGCCTTGCGCTCCTCCTTCGCCTTGCACCAGATGAACTCTTCGACATCGGGATGGTCGACGTCGAGGACGACCATCTTCGCCGCGCGCCGCGTCTTGCCGCCCGACTTGATCGTGCCTGCACTTGCATCCGCGCCCCTCATGAACGAGACCGGGCCGGAGGCATAACCACCCTTGGACAGCTGCTCCTTCGAGGAGCGAAGCTTGGAGAGGTTGACGCCCGAGCCGGAGCCGCCCCGGAAGATGACGCCCTCGCGGCGGATCCAGTCGAGAATCGACTCCATCGAGTCGTCGATGGAGAGGATGAAGCATGCCGAGCACTGCGGCTTCTCCTCGAAGCCGACGTTGAACCACACCGGGCTGTTGAACGAGGCGTACTGGTTGACGAGGATCGCCTTCAGCTCGGCCGCGAACGTGTCGCGCTCGTCGTCGTCGGCGAAATAGCCGCCCTGGGTGCCCCAGGCGACCGCCGTGTCGACCACGCGGCCGACCATCTGCTTGACGCTCGACTCGCGCTCCGGCGAGCTCAGCCGGCCGCGGAAGTACTTCTGGGCGACGATGTTGGTCGCCGTCTGCGACCAGAACTTGGGAAATTCGACGGCGCGCTGCTCGAAGGCGGGGCCGTTGCGGCCGGGGATGACGGCGTCGCGGTTCTCCCACTCGATCTCGTCGAACGGGTCGCGACCGGGGATGGTGAAGAAACGGCGCACGCCGAGGCGAGCTCCCTCGTCTGTGACGGTGTTGACCACCTCGTCGGTCGTCGGATCCGTCGTGTTGTGTTGCTCTACGCTCGCCATGGCCGGCCCCTTCCACTGTAGCCCTGTTGATGTCCTCGACGTCCCCGCCGAGCCTGGCTAGAAGCCCGAGGGGGACCGGAGGTTAGGGCTTGCGTCGGACGGAGCTAGCCGCGGGCGCGTGAGCAGGCGCGGGGGTGATCCGCCGGCCCTGGAGGCGCCGGGCGAACCACGTCGCCGCAGCTGTCAAAAACAGGAGAAGTGCGAGGCCGCCGAGCACGAGCAGCGGGAGCGGAATGGACTGCGCGTTCCCCGGGCCGATGTCGGCCGCAAGCCGGCTGAAGAGGCTCTTGCCGGGGCCGCCCGTCCCGCCGCCGCCGCCGCCGCCGCCGCCGCCGAGATGCTCCGCTGCCACCCCCGCCGCCCAGGCCGAGGCTGCCGCCGGGGCCGTTGCCGCGCTCCTCGTGGATGGCGGCGAGCAGCGCGCGGTGGATGTCGTCGATCGCGCTCGAGTACTGCTTGATGTCGGGGTAGGCGCTGAGGTGCTGAATCGCCTGCGTGTAGCAGGGGATCGGGTAGAGGCCGGTGACCTGGCCGTGGGCGAGCCAGTCGTTCACGACCTGGAGCCAGCAGTTGTTCGTCGCCGTTGCCGTCGCTGCGGGCGCTGCCGAGGCAGCGGGCGCGCCGGCGGCGACGAGTGCGAGCGCCGAGACGACGACGGCGGCGGCCAGCCCCGTCTTCCGTATGGAACGTCTCGTCAGCATCCTCGTCTCCCGTGCTCCAATCGCGGACGGGTCAAACGTCCGTTGCGGACCCTCACTGGTCAGTCTCTCCAACGGCGGTGTTCTCGGCGTAACGACGATGTAAACCGTTTGTGAACGGGCCGTCGGCGGCGTTTTCGCAATGCTAGCGTCCTCGCCGGTGCGCGCTCTGGTCGAACGGCGGTCGACCGCGGGAGCCGTCGTCGCAGCAACAGGGGGCGCGCTCGCATTCGCGGCATTCTTCTTCGCCCAGGGGACGACGCTCTCGTCGTTCGTGTGGATCGGAGCGCTCGCGCTCGTGGCTGCCGCGGCCGCCACCGCGGGTGTTCTCGTGGGCTTGTTGCCCGGCGCCGAGGCTCGACGCGGCCGGCGCAGGGTTCCTCGTCGCGCTCTTCGGGCTCGCCGTCTGGGTCGGCGTCACGACGCTCTGGTCGGTCTCGCCCGAGGACTCGTGGCAGTACACGAACCGGACGCTCGTGTACGCAGCGTTCGCGCTCCTCGGTGCGTTCTCAGCGGCGCTTCTGCAGCGGCCGGCCGAGTCCGTCGCGCGGGCCGCGGCGCTGCTGCTCGCCCTCTTGCTCGGCTATGCGCTGCTCGCGAAGTGCGTGCCGTCGCTCTACTCCGACTACGGGCGCCTCGCGCGCCTGCGCGCGCCGCTCGACTACTGGAACGAGCTCGCGCTGCTCGCCGCAGTCGCGGTGCCGGTCGCGCTGTGGCTCGCGTCCCGGCGGTATGCGGCCGGGGCGGTTCTCCTGTACGGCGCGGGCCTGACGGTGCTGCTGACGTACTCGCGCTTCGGGGTCGCGCTCGCGTGCCTCGCAGCCCTTGCCTGGATCGTCCTCGCGGAAGACCGCGTCGGGAGTCTGGCCGCGGTGGCGCTCGCCGGCGGCGGTGCAGGGGCCGTCTTTGGGATCGCGCTCACGCTGCCCGGGATCACGAAGGACGCGCAGTCGCATGCCGTGCGCGCGCACGACGGCTGGATCTTCGCGCTCGCCATCGTCGCGGGCGGAGCTGCCGTTGGCGGTGCGGCCGCGCTCGCGCGCCGGCGGATGCCCGTCTCCGCCGCGAGCCGCCGCCGGATCGAGCGCGCGGCCGTGCTCGCGGGTGCAATCGCCGGCGTCGCGCTCGTCGTGGGTGCGGCCGTGTTCGCGACGCGCATCTGGCATGCGTTCGCCAACCCGGTCTCGAGCCAGATCGGGTCGGGGCGAGGCCGTTTCGGCAGCCTCAACTCCAGCAACCGCTGGACGTGGTGGCAGGAGGCCTGGCACGCGTTCGTGCGCCATCCCGGCGGCGGCACCGGCGCAGGGACGTTCCAGTTCACCGATCTCCTGCTCCGGCGCACGAGCCTCGTGACGACGACCGAGCCGCACAACGTTCCGCTCCAGTTCCTGAGCGAGACCGGGATCGTCGGCTTCCTGCTCTTCGTCGCGGGAGCTGTCGCAGCCGTCTTCGGAGTCACACGCGCACGCATGCGCGCGCGAGGAGCGGAGCGCACTGCGGTGACGGCGCTCGCGATCGCCGCCGCCGTGTTCCTTGCGCACCTCGTCGCCGACACCGACTGGGACTACGTCGCGACGTGCGGCCCGCTGCTCTTCGTCGTCGGCGCGCTCGTCGTGCGCGGGCCCGCACAACCGGCGCCCGCGCGGCGGCCGCTGCTCGCTGCCGCCGCGGTGCTCTTCTCGCTCGGCGCGATCTACTCGCTCGCGGCGCCGTGGCTGGCACAACGGCAGCTCGCGTCCGCTGCGTCGCTCGCGCAGGTCAAGCACGCGCACGCGTACGACCCGCTCTCGACCGACGTCCTCACTGAAGAGGCGGCCTTCGAGGAGGTGCTGAGCCCGACGCGAGCCCTGCAGCTCTACCGCGACGCGGTTTCGCTCGAGCCGGAGAACTCCACCGTCTGGTTCGAGTTCGGCGACTTCTTCTGGGACCGGAAGCTCTGGCCGGAGGCATACCTCGCCTACAGCAACGCCTGGAAGTACGACCGCTACGGCCCGGCGGGCACGCCGTGCGGCCGGCTCGACCAGGCCCGGCACAAGGTGCTGAAGGTGTGGCCGCCTAGCTGTCCAGCAGGACGACCAGCCGCGAGCCACTGAGCGTCGACGGGGTCAGCCCGTCGACCGGCGCCACGAGCCGGATGCCGGCGTCGTGCGCGAGCCGACGCGCTTCCTTCAGATACCCGGGGACGAACATCACCATCGACTGCGCGTAGTGGTGGCTCGGCGCGTTCGCGGCTCCGCCGATGGGATACCCGAGCGCCTGCAGGCGCGCAGCCTCGGCGTGTGCGGCGCCCTGCACGCCGTTCGCGTTGAGGACGAGCACGCGCACGAGCGAGCGCGCGCGCAGCGGGTGCGGCGCGATCGGCGCGACGCGGTCCTTCGCCGGGACGGGAACGACGTGGCGCACCGGCGCTGCATGGTGGACGACGGTCACGGTCGCGGCCGTGGTCGCCGTGTGCTTCGCGGTGTGCCGGAACGGGTGCGCGAGGACGAATGCGCCGACGACGATCAGCCCGAGGAGCTCGAGCTGTTGCCACGGCCGAGGCGATGAGCGTCGCCGTCCGCCAGGGGAAGGGCTCGGTGTAGTGCTCGACGCTGTCCACGGCCCGGTCGGTTTCGCCGGTCCCGCTTCCGATCCTCCTACGACGCGATCCAGTCCCAGGTGGCGGTGAGCCCGTCGCCGAGCGACCGGGTAGGACGCCAGCCCAGCTCGCGCTCGGCGAGCGACGCGTCGAGGACACTCCGTTGCAGCTCGCCGAGGCGTGCGGGCGCGAACCTCGGCTCGCGGTCGATGCCGGATCGCGGTGCGGATGGCGTCGTACAGGTCGACGACCGAGGTCTCGACGCCGGTGCCGACGTTGTAGACGCCGCCGTTCGGTTCGAGCGCGCGCACCATCGCGTCTGCGACGTCGCCGACATAGACATAGTCGCGGCTCTGGCTGCCGTCGCCGAAGATCGTCGGTATGCCGCCGTCGCTGAGGAGGCCCATGAAGATGGCGACGACGCCCGCCTCGCCGTGGGGCATCTGCCGAGGGCCATAGACGTTCCCGAGTCGCAGCGCGACGTGCGCAGTTCCGTACAGGCGGTTCCAGGTTGCGAGGTATTCCTCGCCGCAGACCTTCGACGTGCCGTATGGGGCGAGCGGCAGCAGCGGCGCCGACTCGGTCGCGGGCCCGGTCGCACTCGCCGTACGCCGCGCCGCCGGAAGATGCGAACACGATCTTCGCTCCGTGCCGGCGCGCCGCCTCGAGGATCCTGATCGTTCCGAGCACGTTGACGTCGGCGTCGTGCGCAGGGAGGTCGACGGACACCCGGACGTCGGCCTGGGCGGCGAGATGGAACACGACCTCCGGCCGCACGGCGTCGAACACCGCGTCCGGTTCCCGGATGTCGGCGACGTGCAGCTCCGCCGGGGCGGTGACGTTCTCGCGCGAGCCTTTCGAGAGATCGTCGAGGGCGTGTACCTCGTCCCCGCGCTCGAGCAGCGCGTCGACGAGGTTCGATCCGATGAACCCTGCCCCCCCGGTCACGATCGCGCGCACTTCCCTATGGTAGAAGCGACGTGTTCGTGACCTTCGAGGGAGTCGACGGATCGGGGAAGTCGACGCAGGCGGAGCTTCTCCGCGATGCTCTCGCCGCCGAGGGCCGCGAGGTCGTGCTCACCCGCGAGCCGGGCGGCACCGAGCTGGGCGAGCGCGTGCGCGAGCTCGTCCTCGACGGGCCCGAGATGACGCCGTGGGCGGAGGCCGCGCTCTTTGCCGCCGCACGTGCCGAGCTCGTCGCAACCGTGGTGCGGCCCGCGCTCGAGCGCGGCGCGGACGTCGTGTCCGACCGGTACGTCGACTCGTCGCTCGCGTACCAGGGCATCGCGCGCGGCGTCGGCGTCGAGCACGTGCTCGAGCTCAACCTGCACGTCGTCCAGGGGCTCATGCCCGACACGACCGTTCTCCTGCTCCTCGATCCGGTCGAAGCGGGCCGGCGCGCGGGCGAGACCGACCGGCTCGAGCGAGCCGGCGCCGACTTCCGGGCCCGCGTCGACGCCGCCTACCGCGAGCTGGCCGAGCGCTTCCCCGACCGCATCGTCGTCCTCGACGGCGGGCTTCCGCCCGACGAGCTCTCGGAGGTGATCCGTGAACGACTTCGAAGCCGTATCTGAGCAGCACGAGGCGAAGCGGCTCCTCAGCGCGGCGCTCGCCGAAGGCCCCGCGCACGCGTACCTGCTGCACGGCCCGTCCGGGGTCGGCAAGCGCGACCTCGCGCTGCTCTTCGCCGCCGAGCTGCTGGGCGACCACGCCCGCGTCGAGCGCCGGACGCATCCCGACCTGTACGTGCTCGAGCCGCTCGGCGACCAGATCCGCATCGACGACATCCGCGGGCTGCGGCACGACCTGCACATGCGGCCGTTCGAGGCGTCGCGGCGCGTCTACCTCGTGTTCGGCGCGGACACGATGAACGAGGACGCCGCCGACGCGCTGCTCAAGGACCTCGAGGAGCCGCCGCCGTACGCAGTCATCGTCCTCGTGGCCGACGACCTCGGGCCCTTGCCGGAGACGATCCGGTCGCGCTGCCAGCTCGTGACCTTCCGCCGGCTCTCGGAGGCGGCCGTGCGCGACGCCGTGCGCGGGCGTGCGCCCGACCTGTCGGACGAGGAGGTGACCACCGTCGCGCGGGTCGCCGGCGGGCGGCTCGACCGCGCCGAGCGCCTGCTCGACCCGGCCGCGCAGCAGCGCCGCGAGCAGTTGCTCGGCGTGGCGCGGGCGGTCTACCTCGATCCCGAGTTCGACACGGCCGACGGCGCGGAGACGATCCTCGCCGGCATCGCCGAGCGCGGCGACGAGGCACGCCTTCGAGCCGAAGAGACGGTCGCCGTCCTCGAGCTCACGGGCCGTGAGGCGGACCAGCGCCTGCGGCGCGCCCAGCGCGGCGCGGAGCGCGACGAGCTGCTGGCCGTCCTGGAGGAGCTCGAGTGGTGGTACCGCGACCTCATCGTCGCCGCCGTCGGCGCCGAGGATGCGGTCGTGCACGTCGACCGCCTGCCGCAGCTGCGCGAGGACGCCTCGAAGGAGCGGCTCCCCGCCGCCGAGGAGGCCTGCGAAGCCGTGCGGGCGGCGTGGCGCGAGGCCGAGGAGCTGCAGCTTTCGATGCCGCTCGCGGTGGAGTCGCTGCTCGTCCGGTTGCGGCGCGCCTTCTCAGGGGCCGCGTACCCGGCACGAACCGTCGCCTAAAGAGAAGAGGCCATGCCGGTAAGCCGGCATGGCCTCTCGAGTTGTCGGTATCTCTCGGCAGCTACGCAGCGCTTGCGAGCTCGTCGCCGAGCTCGAGCTGGAGCCGCATGAGCGCCTCGGTCTCGAGCTGACGCACGCGCTCGCGGGTCAGTCCGAGCTCCTTGCCGATCGTCTCCAGTGAAGCGGACTCGCCTCCGAAGCCGAAGCGCAGCTCGATGATCCGCCGCTGCCGCTCCGGAAGCTCGGCCACCGCGCGCTGGACGCGCTGGCGCCGGAGGGCATCCGCGGCCTCCTCGACCGGATCGGCCGAGCTCTCGTCGGCGAACAGGTCGCCGAGCTCGGAGTCGCTGTCGGAGCCGAGGCCCTGGTTGAGCGAGACCGAGTCGACGGCGTCGAGCGCCTCCTCGACGTGCTCCTTCTTGAGGCGCGTGGCGTCGGCGAGCTCGTCGATGGTCGCCTCGCGGCCCAGCTTGGCCTGGAGCTCCGCGGACGCGCGGTTGAGCTTGATCCGGCGCTCCTGGACGTGGACCGGGATGCGGATCGTCTTCGACTGGTTCGCGACCGCGCGCTGGCAGGCCTGACGGATCCACCAGGTCGCGTACGTCGAGAACTTGTAGCCCTTGCGCCAGTCGAACTTCTCCGCGGCGCGGTTCAGGCCGATGACGCCCTCCTGGATCAGGTCGAGGAGCGGAACGTCGTGGCCCTGGTAGCGCTTCGCGATGGAGACGACGAGGCGGAGGTTCGAATTGATCATCCGCTCCTTGGCCGCCAGGTCACCGGTCTCGATGCGCTTGGCGAGCATGACTTCGTCGGCCGCGGTGAGCAGCTTGTGCCGGCCGGCCGCGTCCATGAAGAGCTGGAGTGGGTCGAGGGTGCCCGAAGCAGCAGGCGCAGCCTCGGCCGCCGTGATCGGGGCGCGGACGGTCACGTCGCGCTCGTCGAGGGCGGTCTGAAGGGCCGCGATCTCGTCGTCGGCCAGATCGTGCTCGTCGGCGAACGCCTCGAGCTCCCGTTCCTCGATGAAACCGCGGTCGGCGGCCTCCTCGACGAGGCGCTCGGTAGGCGTCAAATCGTGCAGGTGCGTATCAGTCAGTGGAATCTTCCTCTTTCGGTCGAAGGGACCGCGCCGTTCGCGGGCCCCGAGGCCCCGGCGCGGGCGTGGCCCGCGATCTGCCGGTCGGCCCCTGTTCTCTACTTATAGAACGGGATGGCGCCCCTGTCCATTCCCAAACAGCGCATTTTTGCGATTTCCTAACAGCGGGGCAACGTTCGGAACCCACCTTCCTGCTTGAAACCCGGAATCCTCCGGCTGGACAGAGTCAACAGCACCCGGATGAACCAGGGATGAGAATCCCGATCTTCGGGCGCGCCGCCTAAACTGTCGCCGCCGGGCCGACGTAGCTCAGCTGGTAGAGCACTTCACTCGTAATGAAGGGGTCCGCGGTTCGAATCCGCGCGTCGGCTTCTCATCATCTTCCTACGCACCCGTCGCCGCCGATAG
>CAVOMK010000027.1:0-30736 GCA_963697005.1 uncultured Actinomycetes bacterium
CGGCTTAGTACGTGTAGAAGCCGCGCCCGCTCTTGCGGCCGTAGAGACCGGCGTTCGCCATCGCGACGAGCCGCGGCGGCGGCGCCATGCGCGGCTCGGCGGTCTGCTCGTAGAGCGCCTCGGACGCGTGCACGTGGATGTCGAGCCCGATCAGGTCGGCAGCGCGGCCGGGCCCATGGGCCAGCCGGCGCCGTAGCGCATCGCGGTGTCGAGGTCCTCGGGGATCCCCGCCTCGTCGATGACGCGGATACAGTCGTTGAGCAGCGGGATGAGGATGCGGTTGACGATGAAGCCGGGCGTGTCGAGGCAGCGGACGGCTTCTTGCCGAGCGCTCGGCGAAGACGAATGCCGCATCGACCGACGCCTCCGAGGTTCGTTCGGCTCGCACGATCTCGACCAGCGGCATCAACGGAGCCGGGTTGAAGAAGTGCATGCCGACGATCCGTCCGGGAGCACGGCGTCGCGGCCGCAACCTCGGTCACCGAGAGCGCGGACGTGTTGGTGGCCAGAATCGCGTCGGGGCGGTCGCCGCTCGAGCTCAGGGAAGAGCTGCTGCTTCGGCCAGCTCCTCGAAGATCGCTTCGATAACGAGGTCGCAATCAGCCAGGCCCAACATCTCGGTCGTCAGCGTGAGCATCGCGGGTCGACGGCTCGAGCTGGCCCTTCTCCACCTTGCGCGTCAGGAATCCCCGATGCGGTCCGTGCCTGCTCGCCGAGATCGGCCGTCACCTCGCGGCCGACCGTGTCGAGACCCGCCTCGACGCAGAGCTGCGCGATGCCGGAACCCATCGCGCCGAGCCCGACGACACCGACCTTCATGCGTCGAGACCCTAATCGGGGACCGAAGCGGACGATGACCGCACCTGCGACCACGAGCAACCCGAGCGCGGCGCTGAGCCCGACCCCCCGTGCGACGAAACCGATCACCAGGCCGTCCAGCAAGCCACCGCTGTAACCGGCCGTCGCAATCGCAGCGACGCGGCGCTCTGCGAGATCCCCGGCATCGACCCGCCGAACCGGAACAGGGCCGGGACGATCGCCGCACAGCCGACTCCGACGAGCGCGAACCCGATGAAGGCCGGAACGGGCGAGCGCGTCAGGATGGCGAGCAGCGTCCCGACGCATGTGACGCATCCCACTGCGCCGCGCGAACCCGCCGAAGCCCCACCGCAGCAGGAGCCGGTCCCCGAAGAGGCGCGCCGCGCCCATCGCGGCCGCATACGCGACGACCGCGCCGGCCGCGACCGCCGAACCCGCGCCCACCGGTCCGCTGAGGAAGACCGCGCTCCAGTTCATCGCCGAGGACTCGATGAAGAAGGCGCAGAACATCAAGACCGCCGGCAACGCGAGCGGGCCACGCGGGAGAACAAAGCGAGCGGTCTCGACGCCGGAGGCGGTACCGGAGAGGAGGCGAGGCGACGCGAGAAGCGTGATCAGCACCATCGCCGCCGCGACCGCGGGAAGCTCGGCCTGGAGCCCCACGCGGGCTGCCGCCGAAACGGCGGTGACGGCGGAGCCCCCGAGGAGACCGAAGCTCCAGGCTGCGTGCAACGGCGAGAGCAGGTGCCGGCCGCTCCGTCGTTCGAGCTCGAGGCCGTGCGCGTTCGCGAGACGTCAGCGATGCCGATGCCGGACCCCATCCCGCATGCGACGACAATGATCGGAGCCAACGAAGGCGCGAACGCGGCACCCGCCAGCGCCCCGCCCCGAGGATGAGCCCGAAGGCGGCAGGCGCGCGGCTCCCGCGTCGCGAAGCGAGCCATCCGGCCAACGGAAGCGACAGCGTCGCCACCAGCGACACCGCGAAGATGACGATGCCGAGGCGGCCGCTGTCGAGCGCAAGGCGGTGCTTCAGTGCCGGCAGGCGCGCGACCCAGACGCCGTCGATCGCGCCGAGCAGGACGAAGCCGGCGACGAGCGCTCGATGGCCTAGTCTCTACAGCCGCTCGACGACGGCGGCGATCGCCTGGCCGAAGCCGATGCACATCGCCGCGATGCCGTAGCGGGCGTTGCGGCGCTCGAGCTCGGACACGAGCGTCGCCGTGATGCGTGCGCCGGTGGCGCCGAGCGGATGCCCGAGCGAGATGCCGCCGCCGTTCGGGTTGACGTCACCGGCTCCAAGCGCTCGCCGAGATTTGTGTCGGCGAGGAACTGGAGCACGACCGAGGCGAACGCCTCGTTCACCTCGATGACCTCCATGTCGTCCCAGGTCAGCCCGGCCTTCGCGAGCGCGCGGTCGCAGGCCTGCGGGTTGCCGTGCAGCATCAGGTGCGGGTCGACGCCGGCGAGGCCGAAGCCGAGGAAGCGGGCGCGCGGCTCGAGCCCGAGCGCGGAGGCCTTCTCCTCGGAGGCGACGAGCACGGCGGCGGAGCCGTCGACGATCTGGCTCGAGTTGCCGGCAGTGATCTTCCCGTCCGGCACGAAGGCCGGCTGGAGCGCGGCGATCGTCTCGAGTGTCGTCTCGCGGCGCACCGCCTCGTCGACGGCGAAGCGCGTCCGCGACGAGCGTCGTGCCGGAGTCCGGCGAAGGAAGGTCGAGCTCGATCGGGATGATCTCGTTCTCGAAGCGGCCCTCGTCGATCGCGCGCGCGGCGCGCATGTGCGACTCGTACGAGTACTCGTCGATCTCCTCGCGCGAGAGGTTCCACTTCGCGGCGATCTCCTCGGCCGAGATGCCTTGCGTGACGATGTCGAAGCGCTCGAGCACCGCGTCGGACATCGACCCGCGGTTCGAGCCCATCGGGACGCGCGACATCATCTCGACGCCGCCCGCGACACGAGGTCGAGCTGGCCCGACCAGACGGCGGCGGCGGCGTTGAAGTTCGGTCTGCATCGACGAGCCGCACTGCCGGTCGACCGTCGTCCCGCAGACGGAGACCGGCCAGCCGGCGGCCAGCGCGACGTTCCGGCCGATGTTCCAGGCCTGCTCCCCGATCTGGGTGACGCAGCCCCACTGGAGGTCCTCGACCTCGCCCGGGTCGACGCCGTTCCGCTCGACGAGGCCGTTCAGCACCTGGGCGGAAACGTCGTCGCCGCGAATATGCGAGAGCGTCCCGTTCTTCTTCCCGATCGGGCTCCGAACGGCGTCGACGATCAGCGCATCTGTCTTTCTCGCGGCCACGCCCATTACTGTATCTGCGCGCGATGCTGCCGGAAGAACGCGAAGATGGAGCTGATAGCGCGCGTCCCGCTCTTCGGCGGCTGCTCGAAGCGCGAGCTCGGGGAGATCGCTTCGCTCGCCGACGAGCTGTCGCTCCCGGCCGGGCGGAAGCTCGCGGCCGAGGGAGGCGTGGGAAGGAGTTCATCATGATCGCAAGGGCGCCGCCGAGGTGAAGCACGGCGGCCGCGTCGTCAACCGGCTCGGGCGCGGGGACTTCCTCGGGGAGATCGCGCTCGTCACCGGTCAGCAAGCGGACAGCCACGGTCACGACGACCAAGCCGTCCCGGCTGCTCGTGGTGCCGGCGCCGGCGTTCCGGACGCTGCTGCGCGACCTTCCGGGCTCCAGCTGAAGGTGCTCGACGCGCTCGCTGCGCGCCTTCCGAAGGAATAAAACCGGCGCCTTCGGGCGGTCTTTAACGTATGACCAAGAACCCGAAGATCGAGGCGCTTCGGCGCGTGCCGCTGTTCGAGCACTGTTCGACCCGGGAGCTCGCCAGATCGCGAAGACGGTCAACGAAGTCGACCTACCCGAGGGCCGGACGCTGACCCAGAAAGGCCTCAACGGCAAGGAGTTCGTGGTTCTCGCAGAGGGCATCGCCGACGTCGAGCGCGAGGGCGAGGTCGTCAACACGCTCGGCCCCGGGGACTACTTCGGCGAGATCGCGCTCGTCACGGAAGCCCCGCACCGCGACCGTGACGACGCGGAGCCCCTCGGGCTGTTCGTCCTCGATTCCCAGGCGTTCCGCTCGCTGCTGCCGGGGCCCGAGGATCCGGCGGCGCGTGATCGCCGCCGCCGCACTGCGGCTCGCGCGCTAGCGCCGTCCCAGAATCCCCGGCCGCTCCGCGTGCGCCAGCCACGTCGGAGCGGCAAGCGCCAACACGCGACGCTGTCCTTCAGTCGCGCCGGAGCCGAGCTCGCGGAACGAATACGCGACGTCGCCGCCGAGGACGACGAGGCCGTCCGGCGTGTCGACGAGGACCGACTGATGCCCGCGCGTGTGACCCGGCGTCGGCAGGAACCGGATTCCCGGTAACACCTCGGCCTCGCCGTCGTGCTCGACGTAGGTCGCTCCGTCGAAGTGCACCCAGTCGCAACGCTGCGCGCGCGCCTCGTCGAGCTCCGCGCCTGGACATGGATCGGTACACCGGGGAAGAGTCGGTTGCCGCCGCAGTGGTCGAAGTCGGGTGGGGTGTTGATCACACCCGCGACGTCGCGCGGGATGTTCTCCGGAAAGGGCACGGGCTCCCACTCCGCGTCCAGCTCCGGCGTCGAGTGGATCATCCCCGTGTCGACGAGCACGAGGCCGTCCAGGTGCTCGATCGCGTGCACGTAGACCGGGAAGCCCTTGACGGTCGCGGCGAGGTAAGGCCGGATCACCTGCGTAGACTCACACGCGGTGATCGAGGTTCGCTCCCCCTATTCGGGAAAGGTCGTCGGGCAGGCGCCGAAGAGCGGTGCCGACGACGCCGCCGAGCCATCGACGCGGCCGCACGCGCGCTCGAGAGCCCGTTGCCCGCGCACAAGCGGGCGGAGATCCTCGTCAAGACCGCAGGCCTCATCGGCCGCCGGCACGAGGAGGTCGCGCGCACGATCTGCGAAGAGGCCGGCAAGCCGATCAAGACCGCGCGGGTCGAGGCGTCGCGCGCCGTGTCGACATACACGTTCGCGGCCGTCGAGGCGCGCAAGCTCGTCGGGGAGATGATTCCGATGGACGCGGGCGCAGGCCGGCGAGGGCAAGCTCGCGTTCACGTTGCGCCGGCCCGGTCGGCGTCGTCGGCGCCATCTCGCCGTTCAACTTCCCGTGCAACCTCGTCGCGCACAAGATCGCGCCGGCACTGGCCGCAGGCTGTCCCGTCGTACTCAAGCCCGCGAGCGCGACGCCCCTGTCGGCGCTGCTGCTCGCCGAGCTCGAGCATGAGGCCGGACTGCCGGAGGGCTGGCTCACCGTGCTCGTCGGCCCCGCGGCCGAGATCGGCGACGTCCTCGTCGAGGACGAACGCGTCCGCCTGATCACGTTCACCGGATCGAGCGAGGTCGGCTGGAAGCTGCAGGAGCGCGCGCCGCGCAAGCGCGTGAAGCTCGAGCTCGGGAACTCGACTCCGGTCATCGTCGCGGCAGACAGCAGACGTCGAGACCGCAGCGACGAAGCTCGCCGCGAATGCGTTCGCGTTCGCGGGCCAGAGCTGCATCTCCGTGCAGCGCATCTACGTGGAGCGCCCCGTGCTCGACGGCGTTCCTCGCCGGCGTTCGTGCCGAAGGTCGAGGCGCTGAAGGTCGGCGACCCGGCCGACGACGACACCGACGTCGAGGCCGTGATCGACGCGGGATCCCGCGAGCGCATCCTCTCCTGGATCGCCGAGGCCGACGGCGGACGTGCTGACCGGCGGCGAGCAGGACGGGCTGATCAGGCCGACGGTGATCGCGAACGTCTCCGAGCGACGCGAAGGTGAGCTGCCAGGAGGTCTTCGGCCCCGTCTGCATCGTCAACCCGATCGACTCGGTCGACGAGGGGGATCGAGCGCGCGAACGGAACGCGCTACGGCCTGCAGGCGGGAATCTTCACCGCCGCGCTCGAGGTCGGCGCTCAAGGCGGCCAGAGCGGCTCGACTTCGGCGGCGTGGTCGTGAACGAGGCACCGACGTTCCGCAGCGACCAGATGCCGTACGGCGGCGTCAAGGACTCGGGCAACACGCGCGAGGGACCGGCGTACGCGGTGCGCGAGATGACCGAAGAGCATCTCGTCGTGGTTCAACGCTGACGGAGCGGGGGACAACGACGCCGTGATCGGCGTCGGCATCGCCCTGATCGTCGTGGGAATCGTCTTCCTCTTCTTCGTCCCGTGGGTCGGGGGCCCGGTCGTGATCGTCGGGCTCGTCCTGTCGATCCTGTGGATCGCGGGATTCGGACGGCGCGAGCAGCATGCGCACCGCCGCTACTAAGGAACTCCGGTGTCAGACACCGGGTTCGGTGTCTGACACCCGCGCAAAATACAATCGCGCCGATGTTTCGTCGCGCAAGCGAGGAGGCGGCGCCCTCTCAGTACTGCCCGCGCTGCGGCGTCGCCTATGAGCACCTGCAGGAGTACTGCCTCGAGTGCGGCGAGCGGCTTCCGACGAACCGGGGGACGGTCGGCGTGCTCGCGGCTGCCTGGCAGCGGCGCTTCCGCTGGTACCCCGGCGACTGGGTCTGGCCCGCGCTGCTCTTCCTCGTCATCGCCATCGTGGCCACGGCGGTCTCCGCGGCCACGACGTCCGGCTCCGCCACGACCATCGTGGCAACGCAGCCGAACGTGCCGCTCGGGAACGGCACCCGAGGGCTCGGCCACCACCGCCGAAGCCCACGATGACGACCGGCCCGCTCCCGAAGGCGCCGGGCGCGCCCTCGACCCCCTCCGCGACGACGCCCACGCCGCCGGTCGCCGCCGGCCTCGCCGCCTGGACGCGCAAGGGGACGGCGTACACCGACGTGCTCGAGTCGGTGCCCCTCTCGGCGGGCCGCACGATCGCCGTCGCCCGGGCGCGTCAGGCAAAGGCCGCGGGCCTGCCGACGGCCGGCGTCCTCGTCTCCGCCGAGTACGCGAGCCTCCACCCGGGCTATTACGTCGTCTTCTCCGGGGTCTACTCCACCCCGGCGGCGGCGGTCGCGGCCCTCACCGCGGCCCATGCGCGGGGCTTCCCGGACGCCTACGTGGCCCGGGTCACGCACCCATAGCTCAGGTGTAAAGCGCGCCAGAGCGGGCACGTGTCGGGCGTACGGCAACGGCACTTGTTTGCTCAGTCGGCAACGAAAGCCGCCACTTTGTAACAGGGGCCGGAGCGTGTAGGATCGACCGCAGGGGATTGCAGGCAGGACGATTAACCCGGTGTTAACACAGCGTTGGCGGGGACTTCACAGGAGAAGGCGAGACTGGTGATCGAAGAGCGGACCCTCCAGTTGCAACACTGCATGTATCAGTACTCGCGAGCGATTTACCGGTCGATCAAGGATCTGATCGACCCCTACGCCGACCGGGAGTCGCAGATCGAGTCGCGGCGTGCGGTCCTCGAGGCGTGCGAGCAGACGATGGAGCGGCTTGGCGAAGGATCCGCTGTATTTCGCGAAGCCGGACCGCGCGCTCTTCCAGGACATTCGCCGCTACTTCCCCATCACCGCGCAGGCGGAGGTCGCGTGGGCCGTGCAGGCCGGCGTGACCGCAGCGTCGACGTTCATCCAGGAGCAGATCGAGTCCGGCGCGCTCGACGGCGGCGTCGCACGCTGCCGCGCGACGACTCGTAAGGGCAAGCCGTGCCAGCGCACGCCGCTTCCCGATCGCGACTATTGCCCGTCGCACCAACATCTCGAAGCGCGCGCCGCAGCCGTAAGTCTCCCAGGCTTTTCCACAGCGCGTTCCACAGTGATTGCCGAGTAAGCTGCGGTGCACTGTGTCGCATGACACCGACAAGCTGATCCGCCAGCTCTCGCTGGTCGCGTTCCTGATGGCGGAGCGGCGGCCTATCACCGCGCGCGACGTCAAGTCGAACGTCGAGGGCTATTCGGAGATGTCGGACGAGGCGTTCGCTCGCCGGTTCTACTCCGACCGGGCAGAGCTGCTCGCGCTCGGCGTCCCGCTGCAGTCGCAGCGCGACGAGTTCACCGGCGAGGAGCTATACACCCTCCGCTCCGAGCAGTACTTCCTGCCGAAGCTCGAGCTCGAGAACGACGAGCTCGCCGCGCTCAACACAGCGCTCTATCTCCTGGAGGGAAAGTTCGCGTACGCCGAGCCGCTCCGGCTCGCGCTGCAGAACCTCGCCCTCGGCCGTCCCGGGTTCGTCGAGTCGCCGTCCGCGACGGCAGGGCGAGTCGAGGTGCTCGACCCCGACTACTCGCCGGAGATGCCGGGCCGGCTCGCGAAGCTCGAGGGCGCGATCTCGAAGCAGCGCACCGTCAAGTTCGACTACTGGTCGATCTCGCGCGACGTCGAGTCCGAGCGCACGCGTGAACCCGTTCGCGCTGCTCCCCGACAACGGCGTCTGGTACGTCGTCGGCCAAGACCTCGACCGCGACGACCTGCGCACCTTCCGGGTGTCGCGCATCCGCGGCGAGATCCGGTTCGCGACCCGGCGCGAGCGTGACTTCCGCATCCCGACCGATTTCGACATCGAGCAGTTCCGCGGGCGTCCGCCATGGCAGATCGGCGACATCGTCGGCGAGGCGCGCATCGAGGTGCCGGGCGACACCGCCTGGTGGGTGCAGCGCGCATACGGCACGACCGGACGGCTCGAGGACGGCGTCTGGATCACCGAGTACTCGTCCGTCGGGCAGCTCGCGTAGCTGGGTGCTGCGCCAGGACGGCCGCGCTGTGCCGCTCGAGCCCGAGGAGCTCCGCCGCGAGGTGGCCTCCTCCCTGCGCCGCGTCCGCGACGGGCACGAAGGCAAGGCCCCCGTCCCCGCCCGCGACGCGCCGCTGCGCGGCGTGGACGGGATTCCCGAGCGCCCCGCCGGCCCGGTCGCACCGGAGCGCTTCGCCGTCCTCCAGGCATTGCTTGCGTTCCTGCTCGCCGCCTGCGGCGAGAACAAGGAAGCCGCCATCCCTGTCGCACGACCTCCTGGAGCGCTTCCCGTCCATCCCGGCCGACGAGCTGGAGGAGCACCTCTCGCTCCTGAACCTCGTCAACTTCGGGGGCGGGTGCTACACGGTTTACGCCGAACTGCGCGAGGACGCCGTCCATGTGGACAAGGAGCTGTGGGGCGACACGTTCCGCCTCGCGCCGCGCCTGACGCCGCTCGAGGCGCGGGCCATCCGCCTCGCGCTCGAGTACGTCGGCCCGATGATCGCCGTCGACGCGCACACGCCGCTCGAGCGCGTCCGCAAGAAGCTCGAGGAGACGTTCGGCCAGTTCGAGCTGCAGCAGACGCCCGAGCCGCACGTCGGGCCGAGCGAGGAGGATCTCGTCTCGACGCTCGCGCGCGGCATGCGTGAGCACCGCCTCGTCGAGATCGAGTACCAGAAGGAGTCGGACGTGCAGCCCTCGACGCGCGTCATCGAGGCGTACAAGTTCGAGCGCGCGCTGCCGTGGTGGTACGTGCACACGTGGGATCGCACGAGCGACGGCGAGCGCTCCTTCCGGCTCGACCGGATGCGCAGCGCGAAGCTCACGAAGGAGAAGTTCGACGCGCGCGAGGACTTCGAGCCTGTGCGTCTGCGCAACGCTCGGCGCGCGTTGGTGCTGTACACGCCGGCGATCGCGCGCTACGAGGTCGAGCGCGGGGCGCGTCGGCTCACGGACAAGTCAGCACTGCGCGAGATCCCCGTCGGCAGCGACGAGTGGCTCGAGAGCGAGATCCTCTCGAAACGCGGCGAGGCGATCGTCCTCGAGCCCGCAGATCTGCGCACGCGCATTGCCGAGCGCGCACGATCGCTGGCGAAGGAGCTCGGCGTCGAGCGACTTCGCGCGGCCCGCGTCTAGCCGACCGGCAACGTCGAGCGTAAATGTCGAGCCCGCGTCGGGACTCGAGCGGACGTCGATCGTGCCGCCGTGCGCCTCGGCGATGGAGCGCGCGATGAAGAGTCCGAGGCCTGTGCCGGGCTTCGAGCCGCCTGTGATTTCGGCGCGTCCGAACTTCTCGAAGATGAGCCGCTGCTGGTCGTACGGAATGCCCGGCCCGTGGTCGGCGACGGAGATTCTGCACCTTGCCGTCGACCGGCTGTGCGCGCACGTCGACCTCATCGCCCGCGACCGAATACTTGATCGCGTTCTCGATGAGGTTCGCGAGCACCTGGCGCAGACGCTCCCGGTCGCCGCGGATCGCCGGGAGCGACAGGCGACACGCTCGCCGTCACCCGCACCTCGTCCTGCCCGATCGCAGCCAACGCGACCGCGTCCTCCACGAGCCGGCCGAGATCGACGTCGCTGAAGCTGTAGCTGAACGTCCCCGCCTCGATCTGTGACGTGTTCAACACGTCGCCGATGAGATCGGCCAGCCGGTTCGTCTCGTCCGCGATGAGGGCCAGGAACGCCTCGCGCTGACCGGGCGCGAGCACGCGCCAGCGCTCCTGGAGCGTCCGCGCGGCGCCGATGACGGCCGCCATCGGGCTGCGCAGCTCGTGCGACACGAGCGAGACGAAATCCGCGCGCAGCGCCGACAGACGGCGCAGCTCTTCTACCGTGTGATGTTCCGCCTCGTACGCGCGGATGTTCTGCACCGCGGTGGCTGCGAGACGTCCGAGCAGTGACACGAGCTCGACGTCGTCCGCCGTGAACGCGTCCGGCTCTACGCGGGAGAGCGCGATCATCCCGATCGGCAGCGTGCCGGCGAGCAGCGGCGCGACGATCTCGCTGTGCAGTCCGAGCTCGGCGAACAGCTTGTCTTCCGGATACTCGGACTGCGCGAGGTCACCCCGGACGATGACGTCGCCACCACGAACTCGATCGAGCACCGAACCCTGCACGGGGCCGGCGCTTCCGGGCGGGAAGATCTCCGTGGCGCCGCGACCGGCCGTGGCGATCGTCTTCGCCGTCTCGTCCTCGATCAGGACGATCGCCGTCCGGTCGAAGGGCACGACCGTGCGCAGCTCGCGGATGAACGCGGCGAACGCGGTCTCGATCTCGAGCGACGATCCGAGAGCGCGTGCGCAGCGGTTCGCGCCTTCGAGGATCTCGCTCCGCCGGCCGAGCTCGTCGCGGAGCCGCTCCGCCTCGCCCGCGCGCGCCGCGAGGCCGTCGCGCAACCGGCCGATGACGATGCCTGCGAGCGCGCCGACGAGGATGCGGGAGGCGACCGTGCGCCAAGCGACTCCAGGGCCGAGCGCGTCGATGACGAGCGTTGCACCGACCATGACCGCGCCACCGACGAGACCGCCGAACAGGCCGAAACGCAAAGCGGCCTCCGCGATCGGCACGAGGTAGAGCGCGCGGTACGGCTCACCTGATTGGTAGGAGAAGACGGCGACGAAGCCGATCGCGCTGATGCCGTCGAGGCAGATCGCGAGGATGCGGGCGCGCGCGCGGCCGGCGCGGCTGAGCTCGACCCAGGCGATCGCGCCCGACAGCAGGGTGGACGCCGCGAAGAACGCGACCACCGCCCACGCCCACGGCCGGTACGACGACGGAAAGTCCGTGAGCGACACGTCGACGATCGCGACGAAAACGAGAGAAGTCCGAAGCACGACGAACCAGTGGCCGGGACGCCTAGGCACCGATGTTCTCCGCGGCGATCCGCGCGTTCCGTTGAAGCAACCGACCGTCGTTGCGTGGCACGTACAGGCGCGCATAACGGCGACGAAGCGCACCGGGGTCGGCGGCGAGCCAGTCGGCGAGCGACACGTGCGGCTCCGCCCCTGCGGGGAGCGACGAGCCTGCGCGGCGCTTCTCGACGCCGCGGTTCCACGGACAGACGTCCTGGCAGATGTCGCAGCCGTAGACCTGCGGCCCGAGCTCGGCGCGGTACGCCTCCGGCATCGGCGACGCCGCCTGCGTCCAGTACGACAGGCACTTCGTCGCGTCGAGCGTGCCGGGCTCGTCGAGCGCGCCGGTCGGACAGGCGTCGATGCACAGGCGGCACGCGCCGCAGTCGGCGTCGAGCGGCGGCGTCGGATCGAGCTCGACGTCGGTGACGAGCGTGCCGAGCACGACCCACGATCCATGGCGCTGGGTGATGAGCAGCGTGTTCTTGCCGTAGAAGCCGACGCCGCTTCGTGCCGCGCCTTCGCGGTCGACGTGCTGGTTCGCGTCGACGAGCACGCGATACGCGCCGCCGATCCCGCGACCGAGCGCGTCGAGCTTCTCCCGCAGCTCCGCGTACGCGTCCCACCACGTGTAGCGCGGCAGGCGCCCGTGACCGGGCGGCCGTTCCGGCTCCGGCGCGTAGTAGCAGAGCGCCGCCGAGACGACGGTGCGCGCGCCTGGGAGCAGCAGCTCCGGGTGGCACGACTCCTCCGGCCGCGCCATCGTGAAGCGCATGTCGGCGAAGAGCCCGCGGGCGCGGCGTTCGCGGATGTGGCGTTCGGTCTCCACGTACGGCTCGGCGGGCGCGGCGCCGACGGCGTCGATCCCGAGCTCCGCTGCCAGCTGCCCGAGGCGCTCGGCGGTCACCCCGATAGTCTGCCGCGCGTGCTTGCGGTTCGTATCCACGAGGACGGCGGCCCCGAGGTGCTCGTCCTGGAGGAGGCACCCGACCCGTCGCCCGGCCCCGGCGAGGTCCTGATCCGGTTGCACGCGTCAGCCTTGAACCATCTGGACGTCTGGATCCGCAAGGGCCTCCCTTCGGTGCCGAAGCCGCGCATCCTCGGCGCCGACGGCGCCGGCGTCGTCGAAGCGCTCGGCGGCGGCGTGGACGGCTTCGAGCCGGGACAGCGCGTGGTGATCAACCCCGGCGTAGAGGCGGCCGACGGCGCCATCCACGTCATCGGCGAGCACGGTGACGGGACGAACGCCGAGCTGATCGCCGTGCCGGCGACCAACGTGTATCCGATTCCCGGACGGGCTCTCGTTCGAGGACGCGGCCGCCTTTCCGCTCGTGTTCGAGACCGCGTACCGGATGCTCGTCACGCGGGCGGCGCTGCGCGAGGGCGAGTGGGTGTTGCTGTGGGGCATCGGCGGAGGCGTCTCGACCGCCGGGCTCGCGATCGCGACGCGCGCTCGGGGCGAAGACGATCGTCACGTCGTCGAGCGATGCGAAGCTCGAGCGGGCGCGCGAGCTCGGAGCGGACGCGGTCGTGAATCACACGACGGGGGACGTGAAGGCGGCCGTGCGCGAGGCGACGGGCGGCCGCGGCGCCGACGTCGTCGTCGACAGCGTCGGCGAGGCGACGTGGCGTACGTCGCTCGACGTCGCCGCGCGAGACGGCCGAATCGCCGTGTGCGGTGCGACGTCCGGGCCGAACCCGCCGGCCGCGCTCCACCGCGTCTGGTGGAAGCAGCTCACCATCCTCGGCTCGACAATGGGAACGAAGGCCGACTTCGAGGGCGCCTACGACCTTGTCGCGAGCGGCCGCGCGCTTCCCGTCGTGGACGAGGTCGTGCCGCTGTCGGAGATCCGCGCCGAGCAGGTGCTGCTCGAAGCGGGCGAGCAGCTCGGCAAGATCGTCCTCTCGATCCCGTGACGCTCCAGAACCGGGTGACGCCGCTCGGAGACTTGATCGCCGTGCCGGAGCGCGGGCTCGTGTACGGCAACCGCGGCTGCCTGCACGACGCGGAGCGGCCGCATTCGCCAGTTGGTCCAGGGTGGAGCTGCTCCTCGGGGTCGCCGTCTGCCGGCTGGAGACTTCCGCGGCCGATATCGCACCGACCCGATGCCGCCGGGGCGCTACACGGGGCTCTTCTTCCTCGACGAGGCGACCGCGTTCGCCGCGGGCCATCGCCCGTGCGCAGAGTGTCGTCGCGAGGACTACAACAGGTTCATGGAGATCGTCGGCGAACGGCGCACGGACGATCTCGGCGGGCGAGCTGCCGCGTTCGAGCGACTTCGGTCCACGGCGCAACAGAGCGACCCTGCCCGACGGCTCCTTTGTCCTCGTGGACGGCGAGTCCTGGGTCGTGCTCGGCGACGAGCTCCTGCGCTGGACGCCGGGCGGCTACTCGGATCGGCGAGCGCGGCCACGGCGCGCGACGTCGATCACGCCACGGACGACGCTCGATGTCGCTGCCCGCCCGCTGCAACAGCCAGCCCGCCCTGGCCAGCGTCCCTGGGCGCAAGGGGATCGGAGAAAACAGCCCAGACGATCCCATGAGCTCTACCTCCACTGTCACGTCCATCGCGACGTTTTCGACGAGCCATTCCGTGCCGTCGACCTCGATCTCTTCGCCCTCGCTGATGAGGTAGTCAGTCGTAAAGATAGGTCGGCAGGGATGTCCTCGCCGGGGATCTGTACGGCCCAGGTGCATGCGGCATGCCTAGCCGAAGCCGAGGATGAACTTCGCGTCGTCGGACATCTTGTCCGGCGTCCACGGGGGGTCGAACATCAGCTCGAGGTCGACCTCCTCCACCCCTCAACCTCGCGCGCCACGCGCTCGATGTCCCCGGCGATGAGCGGCCCGGCCGGGCAGCCCATCGAGGTGAGGCTGTAGAGGATCTTCACGTTCGGGCCGTCGACCGTTACGTCGTAGAGCCGGTCGATGTCCAGAAGGTCTGCCGAGCTCGGGGTCCTCGACGGTGGCGCATGGGCTCGCGATCTTTTTTCGTCGGCATCGGGCCAGTCTAGCTGACCCCCACCAGAATCCCATCACCCGCACGTCTTCGCTTCGCTCGCGCGCGAAGAAGTGGATCCCGTCCACGATCGAACCCAGTTGCAGCGGTTGCACATGAGCAACGAGTGCGTCCGCGCGTGTCCGCCAGGAAGCGAACGCTGTGAGAAGGCGCCGTTGGAGACCCGTCCGTCGACGATCATCTCCCCCGGGGCCGGATCTTCGTCTGGAAGATGCGCCGTAGTCGCGATGCCGCTCTCGCGGAGGCGTCGATCTCGCGGCTCGACGTGGCCAGAACCGCCCTGGAGCTCGCCGCCGAGACAGCGGAGCGCCGGCGCGACAGCACCGCCTGCCGCGTACCGCCGATGCCGATCGCGAGGTGGTCGTTGGTACCGCGGATCGCGGCCGAGATCGAGGCGGTGACATCGCCGTCCTGGATGAGCTTGATCCGCGCGCCTGCGTCGCGGATCTCCTCGATCAGATCGTGGTGCCGCGGCCGGTCGAGGATGATCCGCGTCACGCGTCCGCGCGCCGGCCGAACGCCTCCGCGATCGCCTCGAGTTCGCGAGGACCGGCCGCAGCAGATCGATCGCGCTTCGCGCCGCGGCCCGACGGCCATCTTGCGCATGTACATGTCGGGGAGCGACATCAGCTGACCCGGGTCGCCCACCGCGATCATCGACATCGCGCCGTGCCTCCGCGCGCGACGACGCCGCGACCCTCGAGCGGGTCGAGCGCGAGATCGACGTCGATGCCGCCCGCGCCGAGTCGCCCGGAGCGCGAGAGCCTCCTCCGTCGAGCCGAAAACGATCCGGCCGCGGATCGGCAGCAGGTCGAGGGACTTCCGCATCCCGGTGCCGCCGATTCCTCCGCGGCCTCCTGGTCGGCGCGGCCGAGCCACCGCGCCGCCCTGATCGCCGCGTGCTCGGTCGCACGGAGGTACGACTGGCACAGGCAGGGCGCGGCCTCGTCGACCTGCCCCTCCATCCCACCACTCTCGATCGTGTCTGTCGAAAGCTGCGCCTTCACTTGCTCCGCCGCGGACAGTACGCACTCGATCGCGTCCGCCGACGCCTGCTGCTCGGCGCTGACGTTCTCGATCAGCTCGAACACATCTCCCTCGCGCTCAGCGCGCCCGACGATGAACGTCTGGAGGCGCCGGATATCGCTCAGGTGGTCGAGGTCGCGCTTCGTCGAGCGGGCGCTCGCTGCCGGCGCTGCGCGAGAAGAAGTGCCGCGCATGCTCGTCCTCGTCCTCGATCGCAGGACGAACGGGCAGACGAGCGCGCCCTCCATCCGCGTGGGCAGCAGCCCCGGACGGAGGTACACCCTCGAAGATGATCGACCATCCCTCCTGGAGCGCGCGCTCGATCGACGCGTTCACGCCGACGAGGACGTTGCGCGACTGCTCGAGGAAGCCGGCCACGAGCGGATCGTCGCGTCGGCGACCGCCTCGCCTGCCGAGAAGCTCGAGGAGTGGATCGTCGGCATGAACTCGTCGAGAAGAACGCCCGCAGCGTCTGCCGGATCGAGTCCGTCGAGGTAGGCGCCTGATCCCGAGCTTGTACGCGATTCCGTGGCGACCGTGGACTTGCCGGTGCCCGTCGCGCCGCCATGAGGATGACGAGCGGACGTCGTTCATGCGCGTACCCCCTGCGGGAGGAGCGCCAAGGACTGCGTCGTCGAGGCCGTCGGACACGACTTCGTTCCCCGCGAGGACGACGCGACGGCCGTTCGCAAGCGCGTGCTCGACGACGACGTCGATGACGGCCGCCTTCAACTCGACGAGATACGTGTCGGCGTCGATGTGCTGCGAGTTCCTCGTGCAGCAGGTCGCGGCGCGCGAGGTTGTGCGAGACATGGACAACCTCCGCGTCGAGATGGTCCGTGGCAGCAGGCCCGGCGGTGAAGACTGCGACGCGGCCGCCGAGCGGCTCCGTCGGCTCCAGGCGCAGTTCGAGGGTCGAGGAGAATGTCGCGATTCGCTCGCGAAGCGGCTCGCGGCCGATGAGGATGCGAACGGTCGATGCGATCGGCGGAATGGCCGAGCCGCTGCCGTCGAAGACGACCACGTCGGGCTCGAGCGACGCCGCCAGCCGAGCGCCCTCGACCACGTTCGAGACGAACGGTGCGCCGGCGATGCCGCCGCCTGCGCGGCGGCATCCGACCGTCGGCACGCCGGTCAGCATGGCGAGCTCGAGGTAGTCCGAAGCAGCGTGCTGTCCTGCGCGCGAGCGCGCGACGAGTCGTCGATCGTCGGCGGCGTCGTCACGAGCTCCCGGCTCAGACGGACCGCCCGGCCCATCGCGAGACAGACGACGTCGCGGTCGCGCGCAAGTAGTCGTCGATGTGCGCGGTCACCGCCGCTTACCGACACGCTTACCCGTGCCGATGACCGAAATCGACGGGAACTCGAAGTCGTCAGCGGTGGCGGATCGAAGCGGAATCGGCGCCGACGACGGAGATTCCACGGCGAGAGAGTCGGCGATCACGTCCCGAGTGCCGCTCGTCGGTCAAGTCGATCGCGATGTCGACCTCAGGAACGCCGCCGACGATCGGAACGCCGTAATCCGGTGTCCCACGCAGCTTCTCCGTCCCGCCGACGAAGCGCACCGCGACGAACTCGCTCGGCAGCTCGTCCAGTGCCGCGCGAATCACGTCGGGATAGTGCTCGCCGTCGACGATCGCGATCGCTCTCACTCCCTGGCCGCCTTTCGCTCCCGCCCGGCGGAGCTGGGCTCCGCGAAAGGCTGACGACGCTGGCCGCAGGATCCTGCGCGCGCGGCGCTTGGTTGTATGTCATGTACTGCCCTGCGCGCCGCGCGCTTGGTCCTCTGCCAGCGCCGCCCCAGGAACGCGGAGGCGGCTCATCGTGTCGTCGTCACCTGCCCTCGATGCGCGCGGTGTACTTCTCGTAGGTCTTCGTGTCGGTCGAAAACTGGATGATCTTCTCCTGCCCGTGGAAGGGGTACCGCCGCCAAACGTCCACGTGCGTGCCGTCGACCTCGACGACGTTGTAACAGGGCCGTCCGTGCCCGCGCAGGCGCGACGACGACACGGTGCCGGCATTGACGATGAAGCGGCCCTCGAGCTGCCAGGCATAGGGAAGTGCTTGTGCCCACACAGCACGAGATCGACGCCTGCATGCTGCAGCGTCTCGATGGCGTCGCCGGCGTCGATGACAATGTTGCGCTCGCGGCCGGTGCCCGGCACCGGCAGCAGGTGATGGTGGAGTACGAACACGCGCAGGTCGGCAGGCTCGGCGAACTGCTCCTCGATCCAGCGGTCTCGGCCGCGCCCGATCTTCCCGTTGTCGAGGTCGGGCTCGGTGGAATCCACCGCCACGATCGCGACGCCGTTGAGACGGAGCACAGAGTTGCGGTCGCCAAGAGCTCCTCGAAGTGCACGTAGCCGACGTTGCGCGAATCGTGGTTGCCGGGGATGACGACAATCGACTCGCACTCGATCGTGTCGAGGTACCGCTCGGCGAGCCGTACTCGTCCTTGAACCCGTGCGTGGTCAGGTCGCCGGAGGCGATCACGACGTCCGGGACGAACTCGTCCACCTCGGCGATCGCGCGCTCGAGCAGGTTCGGGAGGAAGAACTGCGTCCCGCAATGCAGATCGGACAGCTGGACGAGCGTGAACACGTTCCCGTTCTTCCCCGTCATCGGCGAAAGTCTACGGCCGTTTCACCGTCCGACCCGATCGGTACCTTGACCTTCAGATGGGGCTCGTTCCCCGGATTTCCGCGGCCTTTCGCGGCTCCGAGCCGCCGCGCTTCGCCAGCCAGGCGGATCTCGAGTGCGCGAAAGTCCTCGACTACTACGGCGTGCCGTGGGAGTACGAGCCGCGGACCTTCGTCCTCGAGGAGCACGAGAACGGCCGCGTGCTCGAGGCGTTCGCGCCCGACTTCTACCTCCCCAACCAGGATCTCATGGAGCTGACGCTCATGAAGCAGTCGCTCGTGACCCGCAAGAACCGGAAGCTGCGCAAGCTCCGCGCCCGTTACCCTGAGGTCAGGGTGAAGCTCTTCTACAAACGGGATCTGGAGCGGCTCGCACAGCACTTCCATCTCGACCTGGCGTCATAAAGCTCGACCCTCGGATCGGAGACGTCTACCTCTCCGCCGAGGAGCTGGCCGCGCGCGTGCGCGAGCTCGGGCCGAGATCGCCCGCGATACGCCGGCCTCGAGCCGATCCTCGTCGGCTCGCTCAAGGCGAGCCTCGTCTTCCTCGCCGATCTCTCGCGCGCCGTCCCGATCCTGCACGGGCTCGACTTCGTGGAGTCGCGGGCTACGGGAGCGCGCAGATGGGCGGCCACGAGCAGATCCGCGTCCTCAAGGATCTCGACCTGGACGTTCTCGACCGTGACGTCCTCGTGGTCGAGGACGTGGTCGACACCGGTCTGACGCTCAACTACCTCGTCCGCACATTCGAGCTGCGCCGGCCGCGCTCGATCAACGCGGTACGCTGCTCGACCGGCCGTACCGGCGCCTCGTGGAGGACATCCCGGTGCGCTACGTCGGCTTCGTGGTGCCCGCAGCTCTTCGTCGGCGACGGCTTCGACCTCGAGGAGCGGTGGCGCCAGCTGCCCGACCTGAGGCTCCTCCGCTCCGCCTGGACTAGCTCCTCCTCAGCTATGGTTTAGGCATGCCTGGAAGTGTCACCGCTGCCGTGGAGGACTACGTCAAGGCGATCTACACCCTCGAGGGCGGCGAGGGCTCCGTGACGACCACGGCGCTCGCAGAGCGCCTCGACGTCCGCCCCGCCTCGGTCTCCGGGATGCTGTCGAAGCTGACCGCCCTCGGCCTCGTGGAGCACGAGCCGTACCGCGGCGTGCGCCTCACGGAGCACGGCACGCGCGTCGCGCTCGAGGTCGTCCGCCACCACCGCCTGCTCGAGCTCTTCCTCGTGGAGAACCTCGGGATGAGCTGGGACGAGGTCCACGCGGAGGCGAGGTGCTCGAGCACGTCCTCTCGGAGGAGCTCGAGGAGCTGATCGCGGCCAAGCTTGGCGACCCTGCGTTCGACCCGCACGGCGACCCGATTCCGAGCCGGGAGCTGACCGTGCCGACGGACGAGAGCCGCAGCCTATGCGCTCGAGCCGGGCGAAAAGGGCACGTTCGTGCGCGTCTCGGACTCCGATCCGGCGATGCTCCGCTTTCTCAGCGAGCGCGGGATCGCCCCGGGGGCGGCCATCGCGGTGGTCGACCGGCAACCGTTCGACGGCCCCCTGTACGTCCGTGTCGCGGATGACGAGCACGTGCTCGGAGCGGTGCTCGCCCGCGCGATGCGGGTCGCCGCATGACGCCGCCTCTGCCGACACCGAACCGTCGTCCTCGACCGTCCCGGCGGTCTCAGTCCGCTCGAAGCCGTCCTCGCCAAGGGCCGGCTGCGCGGACGCTCGCGATGCTCGGCCCGGCCTTCGTCGCGGCGATCGCGTACGTCGACCCCGGCAACTTCGCCACAACGTCCAGGGCGGCGCCAAATACGGCTACCTGCTGCTCGGGTCGTCCTCGCCGCGAACCTCATGGCGATGCTGATCCAGTACCTGTCGGCGAAGCTCGGGATCGCCACCGACCGCAACCTGCCACGCGCCGGCGGGACGTGATGGGAGTCCAGGTCAACGGCCGCCTGCTGAGCGCGGCGGCGATCGCCATCTCGGCCCTCATCGCCGGGCTGAACGTCTACCTGCTTGCCTCGTACGTCATCTGAGAACAAACCGGCCGCCCCGGGGGAGGCGGAAGCGAGCGTTTATCTCAGTTGCAAAGAATAAACGTTCCCGGCCCGGCGCGGGTTACGGCAAGTAGCCAAGCGGATCCACGGGCGTGCCGTTGACGCGCACCTCGAAGTGGACGTGCGGGCCGGTGCAGAAGCCGGTGCAGCCGGAGAAGCCGATCACCTGGCCCTGCGCGACGTTCTCGTTGCAGCTCACCTCGATCTTGACTGATGCGCGTATGCAGTGGCGAGGCCGTTGTGATGGTCGATGACGACGAGGTTGCCGTAGCCGCTCTCCCATCCGCAGTAGATGACGGTGCCCGCCGCGGCGGCATGGATCGGCGTGCCTTCCGGGACGCCGATGTCGATACCCGGGTGAAAGCCGCCCCAGCGCGGGCCGAACGGGCTCGTGATCGGGCCTTGCACAGGCCAGATGAGGCCCGCCGCGCTCGGCGTAGCGACCGTGCCGCTCGGATTGTCGCCGGGCGCTGCTGTCGCGGCGCGGAGCTTCGCCTCGATCGCCGCGCTCGCCGCCTGGATCGCGTCCGACTCCTGCACCGCCGCCTGCTCCTGCGCCTTCGTCTCCAGGAGCGCGTGCGACTTGCCCGCCTTCGCGCCGATGAGCTTGCCCTGGTTCGCGAGCAGCGAGCTGCGCAGGAACGCTTCCTGCTGCACGTAGGCGTTGATCTTGTTCGCCTCGTTCTCGACCGTCTGCCGGACGGCAGCCGTCTTCTTGCGCGCCGCGGCGACCTGGATCTTCGCTGTCTGCACCTGCGTCGCGATCGTGTTGTCCGCCTTCGCGAGCAGACCGAGGTAGTTCAGCTCGTCGAGAACGTCCTGGAAGCTCTTCGCCTGGAGGATGAGGTCGATCGTTCCGGGATCCGGCTGCTTGTAGATGGAGACGAGACGGTTGTCGAGCCGGATGACCGCGAGCGAGTACTCGTGCCGCAGGTCGGTGAAGCGCGACGTCTGCACCGCGTACAGGCGGTTGAGCGTGCTCAGACGCCGCTGGTGCAGCGCGAGGTCGGCGCGCAGCGAGGACAGCTTCGAGGAGACGCCGCCGACACGCGTCTCGAGCGTCTGGATCTGCGACGTCAAGCTGCCGATCTGCGTGTTCAGGGCCGACTCCCGCGTGCGTGCGGCGGCGATCTTCGCCTGCACCGATGCGAGCTTCGAGTCGAGGCTCGCCTTCTGCTGGCCAAGGATGTCTCCGCCGAAGGCCGGCGCGGCTACGAGGGCGAATCCGAGGATGAGAAGGACAACGAGGCGTCGGGCCATCAAAAGAGGGGTTTCGTCGGGACGCCCCGCGTCCCTGCCCCGTCACCGGACTCTACGCCGCTGGTCGGCGCGAATCGTCGTCCGAAGGCCGGACGATCGCGGTCTGCTGGATGGACATCCGGACGCGCCGCACGCGCTGATCCGCCTGGGCGAGCCCGGCAGCCAGCCCGCCGCGCAGCGCTTCTTCGGCACGGTCGAGCTCGGCCAGCCGTTCCCGCGCCGCCGCGGCGGCGGTGGCGTCTCCGCTCTGGACGGCCTCGCCGAGGCGCAGGAGCGCCGCCCGGCGCTCGGCCTCGATCACCGCCTGGTCGCCGCGCAGGCGCTGTTCGTCCGCCACCGCGCTCGACCGCGCCACGAGGAGCTCCAGCCTCGAGCTCGCCCAGGAACGCGCCCCGACGACGGCATCCGAAGGCCGGCGGCGCGCGACCTCGAGGAACACAGCCGCGAAGAGCGCCGCGAGCCCAAGAAGGATGAGGCCGAAGGGCCAGCTCCCGCCGGCGAAGAGCGCGACGGCGAGCGCGAACGAGAGGACCGCGAGCCCGAACAGAAGGAACGGCGGAGGCACGCCGAACCACCGCGGCTCCGCACGGGAGAGCGAGACGGGAACGGGGCCCGTCTCGTCGGGAGGCAGCGGGAGGCGCCTGGTCTGGTCAGCGTGGTCGGGCGGCGCGGGCATGACGTGCTTCTGCCCGCGGTTCCAGCGCACGTAACGCCTCGGCCGCACGCCGCCGCAGCGGCCCGACGAGAACGCGGTAGTCGTCGTCGGAGATTTTGCCCGTGCGATGGTCGAACTCGAGCTCTTTCAGCGCTGCGAGCGCCTGGTCGCGCTCCTCGGCGAGCGTCAGCCGACGGCGCTCGAGCTCGCCGGCTCGTCGAGCGCATCGCTCACCGGCGCCGGCTCGCGCAGGAACGGCCGCGCGACCGCGACCACGACGAGCACCGCGAGGAGGCCGCCGAGCACGAGCGCAAGGGTCATACCGGGACGGCGGCGTATCGGTCGGCGAGCTTCCGCTGCTCGACCGCGTCCGGCCACATGGCGACGAGAGAGCCGAACACGAAGACGAAGCCGGCCGCCCAGACGAGATTGACGAGCGGCTTCACGAGCACCTTCAGGTCGAGCGTGCCGTTCTTGTGAGATGCCATCGGCGATGGTGTACACGTCGCCGAGGCTACGCGGGTCGTGATAGATCGAGACGTCGTTCGACGACGACTGCTCGACGGGGAACCAGCTCTTGCCCGGGTGTAGCGTCGTCACGTGCGAACCTCCGCGTGAGACGTCGATGACCGCGCTCGTCTCCTGGGAGTTCTGCAGCTGCCTCGTTCCCAGCGAGACATACGTGAGCGTGTAGCCGGCCGCCCGCATCGACTGGCCGGGCTGCAGGCTGCGCTCGCGAATCGTCTGGTACGCGCTCGAGCCCGCGATGCCGATTGCGAGCAGCACGATCGCGGCGTGGACGATGTAGCCGCCGTAGCGCCGTCGGTTGCGCGCCACGAGCCGTGGCAGCGAGCCCGTGGCCCGGCGCCCACGGACGAACTCGAGCGCGATCGACGCGGCCACGAACGCGGAGAAGGTGTACGCGAGTAAGCCTGGCGTCGAGCTCCCGAAGCCGAGCGCGAGGAGCACGGCCCCGGTGACGACCGACACGGCGGCCGGGATCGCGAACGTCTTCCCGAGCGCGCGAAGCGACGCGCGGCGCCAGGCGACGAGAGGCCCGATCCCCATCAGCAGGAGGAGCGGTAGGCCGAAGCTGTGCAGGAAGAAGTCGTAGTACGGCTTCGAGACCGAGCGCGTCTCGCCGTTCACCGCCTGCGTCAAGAGCGGGTAGACGACGCCCCACAGGATCGTGAGCGCAAGCGCGACGAGCAACAGGTTGTTGTAGAGGAACGTCGCCTCACGCGAAACGAGCGACTCGAGCTTCGTCTTCGAACGCAGCAGCGGCAGGCGCAGATAGATGAGCGCGACGGAGAACACGATGACGAGCGCCAGGAAGCCGAGGAACCAACCGCCGAGCGAGCTCTGCGAGAACGAGTGGATCGAGTTGATGACACCGGAGCGCGTGAGGAACGTCCCGAAGATCGAGAGACAGAACGCGAGCGAGACGAGGGTCACGTTCCAGATCTTCAGCATGCCGCGCTTCTCCTGGATCATCACCGAGTGCAGGAACGCGGTGGCCGCGAGCCACGGCATCAGTGCCGCGTTCTCGACCGGGTCCCAGGCGTAGTAGCCGCCCCAGCCGATCTCGACGTACGCCCAGTGCGCGCCGAGCAACTGGCCGACGCCGAGGAACGTCCAGGCCGCGAGCGTCCAGCGCCGCGTCGCGACGATCCAGCGTTCGTCGGTGCGCCGCGCGAGCAGCGCGCCCATCGCGAACGCGAACGGGATCGTCAGCCCGACATAGCCGAGGTACAACATCGGCGGGTGCGCGAGCATGTACGGGTTCTGCAGGCTCGGATCCATGCCTGCGCCGTCCGCAGGAGCGGCCGCCGTCGCGAACGGGCTCGAGACGAAGCAGAGCATCAGGGCGAAGAAGACGGCGATGCCGCCGAGCACGGGAACCGTCCACGCGATGAGCTCGCGCGAGCGGCGATTCAGCAAGACGGCGAGCGATGCATAGCCGGTGAGGACGAGCAGCCAGAGCAGCAGCGAGCCCTCCTGGCCGCCCCAGAACGCCGAGAGCGCGTAGCCGAGCGGAAGCGAGTGACTCGTGTGCTGCGCGACGTAAACGAACGAGAGGTCGCGCCGGCCGAGCGCGATCAACAGCACGATCGCGGCGACGAGCGTCGTCACGAACGACGCGACGAGCGCATTCTGCGCGGACAGCGCGAGCCGGCGGCGCCGTTTCCACGCCGCGAACGATCCGCCGACGAGCGCGTACACGACGAGCCCGAAGCTGAGGAGGAGCGCGGCGCGACCTAGCAGCGCCATGCGCTATGCGTTCGACTTGGCAGGCGTGTACTTCGACGGGCACTTCGTCACGAGCGATCCCGGCTTCGCGACGAACGTGCCGTTCTTGAGCGTGCCTTCGACGACGACCTGCCGGCCAGTCCGGAACAGATCGGGGACGCTGCCCGAATAGAGGACGCGCGTGCGCGCAACGGCGGCGCCGTGGTCGTCCTTGAGCAGGAAGCGCATGCCTCCGGCGTGCGCGTTGCCGCCGACGTGTCCGACGACGGTCCCGACGAGGAGAACGTCCTCCCCGACGTGCTGCCCGACGGTGCTCGGGCCGATCTCCGGCGTGCCCGCGCCTGCGATCGACGTGTAGAGGATGAAGACGGCGAGCACGGCTGCGACCGAGAGCGCGATCACCAGGCGAGCAGGGCTCCGCTTCACGCCCGGGATCGTATCGGGGCGCTAGTGCTGTTCGCCTGCGGTGACCCGCCGGGCCGGCACCCGATAGCCATGATCGTGACAAAGAGAGCCGGGAGCGTCCTCGGTGAGCGCGTCGCAGTAGCCCTTGCCGTACGCAGCGCGCAGGAACGCGGCCACGACGTCGAGGTTCCACTCCGAGATGTCGGACGCCTCACGCCACAGGTCGGCCAGCCGGAGGTCGATGTCCAGTTCCAGGAGGTCGATCCGCGACGGGTGCTTGGCCATGCCGAAAAGGTAGAAACTGCGTCGGACGGAATGGGCGCGATCAAGTTCGGACCGGCACGAATGCCCTCCCGCGAGAGCCCCGAGGCCGCGATCGACGCGCTCCTGGCCCGCGGATTGACCGCCTGTGAGATCGACTTCGAGGGGAAGTTCTGGATGGACTACGCGTTCGCCGAGCGGCTCGGCGCGCTCGCACAGGACGCCGGTGTCGCGCTCTCCGTCCACGCACCGCTCGCAGGCTTCATGGGGCACACGGAGCGCGGCAAGAAGCTGAACATGGCGATCGGCATGCTCGACCACTCGGCCGGCATCGCCGCCGCCTGTGGCGCTGAGGTCGTCGTGTTCCATCCCGGCTTCCTGCTCGGCCGCACGCGCGAAGAGGCGCTCGCCTCGATCGTCGAGCAGCTGGGCGAGCTGCGCGCGCGGCTGGAGGAGAAGGGGCGTGCGGTGCCGTTCGGCGTCGAGGTGATGGGCCGCGTGCGCGAGATCGGGTCGCTCGAGGACGTCGTCTTCATCGCGTCGCAGCTCGGCTGGGTCCGCCCCGTGCTCGACTTCGCGCACATGCACGCGACGACCGACGGTGGCTTCGTCGGCGTCGACCCGTTTGCCGCTGCGCTCGAAGCGGTCGACGGCGTGCTCGAAACCGGTGCGCCGTTCCACATCCACTTCAGCGACATCGCGTACGCGAACCGAAACGAGACGAAGCATTTGCCGTACGGCGAGGGGACGTTGAGAGCGGAGCCGTTGCGCGACGCGCTCGCCCGCTTCGAGCGGCCTGCGACCGTGATCAGCGAGTCGCCCGACGCCGACTCGACTCAGGAGATCGGCGCGGTGCTGCTCGGCGAGAGCTCCGCGAGTCGCGCCTCGTAGGCGACAGCTTCGTCCTCGCGGCCACGCCCGGCATAGAACTCGACGAGACGGCGCAGCGCCCAGCGCTCGATCGCGCGCATCTGCAGCCGCTCGAGCTCGTCGACGCCTTCGCGCAGCAGATGCTCCGCCTCCTCGTCGCGGCCCTGCGCAGCGCGCACGCCGCCAAGCGAGATCTTGGTGGTGGAGAGGGAGACACGGTCCTCGGGACCGACCGACTCGCGCGCTTCGAGCGCGACCCGCTCCGCTTCCTCGAGCCTGCCGCCGTGGACGTAGACCTCGGCGAGCGAACGCTGCGCCTCGCAGAGCCGCGCGCGGTCATTCAATCCCTTCATCGTGCGCACCGCGTCCGCGAGCAGTTTCTCCGCGCGCTCGTAGTCGCCGAGCACCATGGCGCAGCGGGCGATCTGCATCGACATCGCCGACTCGGCGGCCGTGTTCCCCACCTCGCGGTAGAGCTCGCGGGCGCCCGTGAAGGCGGCCTCGGCCACGACCTCGTTACCGCGCCAGTTCTCCAACGTGCCGCGTGCGAGCAGCGCGTCGGCACGACCGACGACGCTGCCGCTCTCCTCCGCCAGCTCGGCGACGCGCTCGACGAGCGGCTCTGCTTCATCCAGCTCGAGCCGCAGGATGTAGGTTGGGCGAGGCCGATCGTAATCGCCACCTCCTGGTCCTTCCTGTGTGCGGCTCGCGCCGCCTCGAGCGCGAGCTTCGCCCAGCGCTCGAACGACTCGCCGTCGCTGAGCCATGCCGCCACAGTCGTCGCTGCGCGGAATGCCTCGAAGCGGATGTCAGGGGGCTCGTCCACGAGCACCGCGATCGCCTGCTCGGCGAGCTCCCGCGCGGCGACCGCGTCGGCGCGCTGATTGAGCACCGCTTCGGCGAGCGCGGTCAGTGCGCGGCCCTGGAGCCGGCGCTCTCCGTGCGAGGCCGCCACGGAGGCGACGTCCTCCATCTCGACGATCACTGCCGTCATGTCGCCCAGCCGCCACGCGGCCCGGCCGGCGAAGTAGCGCCGCTCGAGCGTCGGGGCGAGCTCGACGCGCGCAGGAGCAGCTTGCGAGCGCTCCGGAAGGCTTCACGCGAGAGAGCGCGCCGGCCGGCGTGCGTCAGGGCTTCCGCCGCCTCCTCGCTCAGATCGTGCGGCGCGGAGCCGTCGAGCTCCGCCAGGAGCCGGGCGGCCTGGTCGAGATGGAACGCGCGGATCTCGACGAGCTCGTCGCCGGCGCGCTCCTTGAGCCAGCCGGCGAACGCGCGATGGAGCTCGGCGCGCGACATCTTCGAGAGACCGGCGTACGCCACCTCGCGGATGAGCACGTGGCGGAACTTGAACGCCTGCTCGCCGCTGATGGTCGCGCGCGGCTCGCGCACGATCAGGTCGCGCAGGATCAGGCCGTCGAGCGGGTCGCTCACGTCGTCGAGCTCGGGCGAGAGCTGTGCAAGGGCGCCGGCCATGAAGATGCGCCCCATCGCGGCCGCCCGCTGCAGCAGCACGCGCTCGGCGCCGGGCAGACGGTCGATCCGGGCGGCAATCAGCGCCTGCAGCGTGTCGGGAATGCGCTCGGCGCCGTCGCGCGGACGCTCCGCGAGCATGCGGATCGTCTCCTCGACGAAGAGCGGGTTGCCCTCGCTCTTCGCGAGCACCGCCGCGATGTCGACCGGCAGCTCGAGCTCGGCGGTGAGCGCAGCGACCAGCTCGGCGCTCTCGTCGGGCTGGAGCGGCTCGAGCTCGAGCGACGTCGAACGAACGCGTCCACCGCCCCAGGCCGGACGGATGTCGAGCAGCTCCGGCCGCGCGATGCACAGCAGGAGCAGCGGCTGCTCGCGTACCCACGCAGCGAGGTGCTCGATCAGCTCGAGCAGCGGTTCCTCGCCCCAGTGCACGTCCTCGAACACGAGCACGAGCGGCTGCCCCGCAGCGAGCTGCTCCGCCCATGCGCGCGCCGCCCACGAGATCTCCTGCTGGCTGCGCTCGCCCTCGACCGCTTCGAGGACGCCGACGGCGAGCCCGAGGAGGTCGGCGACGGCTTCGTCCTCGCAGTACTCGCGGATCTTCCGCTGCGCTTCGTCGAGCGGGTCGTCGTCGGTGATGCCGGCCGAAGACTTCACCATCTCCGCGAGCGGCCAGTACGTGACGCCCTCGCCGTACGGCAGGCACCGGCCGGAGAGCACGGGCGCGCGCTCGAGCCCGGCGACGAACTCACGCGCGAGCCGGCTCTTCCCCACGCCCGGGTCGCCGTAGATGGTGAGAAGCGTCGCGCGCTTGTCGCGAACGGTGCGCGCAAAAGTGTTCTCGAGGAGCTCGAGCTCCGAGTCCCGCCCGACGAGCGGCGCCGCGAGCGAGCGGAGCGGGCGGCCGAGCTCAGTCGCGCAGACGACGCGGTGCGCCGCCACCGGCCGGACGAACCCCCGGATCTCGATCGGGCGACAGCGGCTCGAGCTCCACGCGCCCCTGCACGAGGCTGGCGGTGCCCGGGCCGATGAGGATCTCGCCCGGCTTCGCCTCCTGCTGCAGGCGCGCCGCGAGGTTGACGGGCTCGCCGGTGGCGAAGGTCGAGTCGTGCCCGTCCTCGGAGACGACCTCGCCGGACTCGATGCCGATGCGGGCCTCGAGGTCGAGCTCCTGGACCTTGGCGAGCGTCGCGAGGCCGGCGCGGACGGCGCGCTCGGCGTCGTCCTCGTGCGCGAGCGGGATTCCGAAGGCGGCCATGACCGCGTCGCCGGCGAACTTCTCCACCGTGCCGCCGTGCGTGACGATGCAGTGCGCCACCTCGTCGAAGAAGCGCGTGACCTGGCGCCGGACGACCTCCGGATCGCGGCCGGCGAGGTGCTCGGTCGAGTCGACGAGGTCGACGAAGAGGACGGTGACGAGCTTGCGCTCCATGCCCTTCATGGTAGTTGGGCGCCACGTGGCTAGGATCGCCGCGGATGCTCGATCCGAAGGTCTTCAAGGCGTACGACGTGCGCGGTATCTACCCCTCCGAGCTGGACGAGGAGGGCGCGTACGCGATCGGGCGCGCAGTGGTGCAGCAGTTCGAGCCGAAGCGCTTCGCCGTCGGCCGCGACATGCGCCTGTCGAGCCCCGCGATGGCGGCAGCGGCGATCCGCGGCGTCGCCGACGGCGGCGCCGAGGTGCTCGACCTCGGGATGATCGGGACGGAGATGCTCTATTTCGCGGTCGGCGAGCTGGGGCTCGACGGCGGCCTCACCGTCACCGCGTCGCACAACCCGAAGGAGTACACGGGCATGAAGATCGTCCGCCGCGGCGCGCTGCCCGTCGGAGGCGAGTCCGGCCTTCTGGACGTGCGCGACCGGGCCGTGGCCGGCGCCGGCCCCCTCGGGCGGCCGCCGGGGCGGTGACGGAATACGACATCTGGCCGGCGTACGTCGATCGGGTGATGTCCTTTATCGACTCGTCCGCGCTGCGGCCGCTGAAGGTCGTGATCGACGCCGCGAACGGGATGGCCGGCGCGATGCTGCCGCCCGTGCTCGACCGGCTGCCGACCGTCGAGGCGGTGCGCTGCTTCTTCGAGCCGGACGGATCGTTCCCGAACCACGAGCCGAACCCGCTGCTCCCGGAGAACCGCGAGTTCATCGTCCGCAAGACGCTCGAGGAGGGCGCCGACCTGGGCGTCGCGTTCGACGGCGACGCCGACCGGTGCTTCTTCGTCGACGACACGGGCGAGTTCGTCCCCGGCGACTTCGTCACCGCGCTCTTCGCCGAGCTCGGTGCTCGCGAAGGAGCCGGGCGCGAAGATCATCTACGACGTGCGCGCGAGCTGGGCGGTGCCGGAGACGATCGAGCGCGCTCGGCGGCGTTCCGCTCATCAACCGCGTCGGTCACGCGTTCATCAAGCGCGCGCATGCGCAAGGACCACGCCGCGTTCGGCGGCGAGGTGTCGGGCCACTACTACTTCCGCGACTTCTCGCAGGCGGACACGGGAGTCGTCCCGTTCCTGCTCATGCTCGAGCTGATCTCGCGCAGGGGGCAGAAGCTGTCGGAGATCCTCGCGCCGTTCCGGAAGACGTACTTCATCACCGGCGAGCTGAACACGCCGGTCGGGACGTCGCACTGAAGCTGCAGGAGATCAAGGAGCGGTACGCGGGCGAAGCGAAGATCTCGCACCTGGACGGCGTCTCCGTCGACGGCCCGGACTGGCACTTCAACGTGCGCCCGTCGAACACGGAGCCGCTGCTGCGCCTGAACCTCGAGGCGCGCTCGCAGGAGCTGATGGAGCGGAAGCGCGACGAGGTGCTCGCGTTGATCCGGTCGTGACGGACGAGTACGCGTTCACGGCGCGGACGCGTGTCGGCTTCTCCGATACGGATGCGCAGGGGATCGTCTACTACGGGCGCTACAACCCGTACTTCGACCTGGCAAGAGTCGAGTACCTCCGCTCCGTCGGCCTGCTGCGGTACGAGAGCGCCGGCGAGTTCGTGATGCGCGCGAACGACGTCGAGTACTTCGCGCCGGCGCGCTTCGACGACGAGCTCGAGATCCACGTGCGCGTCGCGCGCGTCGGACGGACGAGCATCACGTACGAGTTCGCGGCGCACAAGCTCCCGGAGGGAACCCTGATGGTCACCGCCCATCAGACGTTGGTCTACATCGACCTCGCCCAGCGTGTGGCGCTGCCCATCCCCGACGACTACAAGGCGCGACTCGGTGTCGGCTGACGCGGACGACGTGCTGCGGCAGACGGTCGCTGCGCTCGCCGCAGGCGAGGGCTGCACATGGGCCGGGATCTACTTCGTCGAGGAGGGCGAGCTCGTGCTCGGCCCGGAGGCGGGCACGCAGGAGGGGCGCACGGCGCGTGAGCGTTCCGGTGACGTGGAAGGGCGAGCGAGTCGCGGAACTCGCGGCCGACGGCGAAGTCGACCGCGCGCACCTCGAGCAGGTGGCGGCAGAGATCGCCGACCTCTGCCTCGTCGGCTGGGACACCGGCGGCGAAGCCTGG